>CAVQJI010000019.1:0-55818 GCA_963712715.1 uncultured Pseudomonadota bacterium
ATTATTAGGATTATCGTCAAAAGCAGTGACGACATGAAAACGTTGTATGAGATTGCCCTTCACGATAATGAACCTTCCCAAGACATTATAAAAAAATTAAAAGATCGCAAGGGATTAGTCTATTTTCATAATAAAAAAAGTGAACTCGCACCATCCAAAGACTGGCGTCTTGAAGAAGCCCAAACTATTAAGGGGCAACAAACTTACTATTATGCCATTATTAATGGTACGAAAACCTATCCGTTCTCGACTAAAGATATTCTGACCTATGCTGAATATTTACAAGCTCAAGAAAAATAATCTTTATTTTTTAACTTGAATACTAAAATCAGTATATTCACCCACAATAGATTGACAAAGAAGGTTTCCCCCTCTTTGTAATAAAGCTAATCGACAAAAACCGAGTCCGGGAACAATTTTATTATTATGTTTTGAGAAAAAACGCTGAAATAAATGTGCCAATTTATCTTCACTAATCTCCCCAAAGCAGAATCTTTAAAATGGAGTATGTAACCGTTCTCTGTTTCTTCAGTCCAAATATTGATTTGACCTTTCTGGGCTTCCTGGATAGCCCGGAAGGCATTGTGAAATAAATTATCCAGTAAACTATCTATAAAAATAGGCGCGCAATGAAAAGTAAAATCGCAGGGGAAATCAGTGTGAATTAAAGACGTTCATTATCGTCTGCAAAGGGATAAGCTTGGATGGCCTTTTGAACCATTGCTTTAGCTGACAATGGAATGGTTTCTTCAGAAGTTGAAAGGAGTTGCTTAGTGTAGGGATGAAGCAGGTTGAGGAATTCTTGCATCTTATTGGCATTTTCTTGAATCGATAGGCTTAAATGATCAACTGCATCTTGAATGCTTTTTTGCTCTGCTTGGGATGCTTGAAGCAAGTTGTGTTTCACCGCAAGCTGATATCCATCCCATAAAATAGTCAAAATTTTATCCAAATTTGAACTACCCATACGCATAATAGCCAGAGGCGTTGTTAGATCATGAGTAATACAATTCACCAACCGCGACCATGATTTTGCTAATTGATCGAGTTTATCTTGATCATCCTTTAAAGAGTTATCTATCATCTCCCCCGCTCCTAGAGAATATCTTTTTTTCTAAGTTATTGATTTTTGCTTTATAAGCAAACTAGCCCATGAATTCAGCTAGACATCTACCAACTACATATATTACCATAAAATGTCCCATAGAAATAAAACAGTTTAACATAATAGAGGTAGTTGATCATGGAAAAACGCCAGGTCGGTTCTCGTCATCTCCAGCTATCGGCACTGGGGCTTGGTTGTATGGGCATGTCAGAATGCTATGGTAAAACGAATGACGAAGATTCTGTTAAAACCATCCATCGAGCTTTTGAACTCGGGGTTACTCATTTTGATACGGCAGATTGTTATGGATTTGGTCATAATGATTGTCTTTTAGGAAAAGCGATTAAAAGTTTTAGAGATCGGATCGTCATTGGCAGCAAATGCGGCATGATCAGAGATTCCGTCAATGGGGCATTTCTGGGTGTCAATGGAAAACCTGATTATATCAAAAAATGCTGCGATGATACCTAAAACGATTAGGTGTCGATTATCTGGATATATTTTACCTTCATCGGATTGATATTGATACCTCTGTAGAAGTCAGCATGAAGGCATTGGCTCAGTTGGTGGAAGCAGGTAAAATACGTCATATCGGACTTTCAGAGGTCAGTGCGGCTACTATTTCCAAAGCGCATAAATATTCCCCCTCACCGTCATTCAATCTGAATATTCTCTATGGTAGAGAACCCGAAAAAGAAATCATCCCGCTTTGTAAAAAACTGAATATTGGTTTTGTAGCACATGGGCCGATTGGCAAGGGCTTTCTCAGCGGCACGATCCATTCCGTTGATTCTCTTGCGGAAGATGATGTGCGTAGATGGTTGCCAAGATTTCAGGAAGAAAACATTAACTATAATTTATCTATCGTTAACATCCTGAAAGAAATTGCCAGGAGCAAAAACGCTACTCCCGCTCAAATTGCGTTAGCGTGGCTATTAGCCCAAGGCGATCACATTGTCGCCATCCCCGGAGCAAAATGCGTTGATCACCTGGAAGAAAATATAAACGCAACCCGCTTACATTTATCTCAGGAAGAGTTATTGCAAATTGGCAACCGCATTCCAATGGGTTTTGCCCAGGGAGCTTCTACCCTGAATCGTTTGCTAAATTTTCCAATCGTTAACGGGAGTGCATTGAAATGCTGCGAAAATACGCCGCGCATAACAGTTTGTTGCCTTTTTACCTGGCATGGCAAATAAATCCCAGCGGCTCTCGCTACAATATCAACTTTTCCTATCAATTAAGTGATACAGAAAGTGCCGATTTGTTGCTAAAAAAACTGCAGGAACTCATCCGGCTTAAAGCATATCTAAGACAAACTTTCGAGCTTGAAAATGGCCTACTCATGGCATGCATTCATGATGATTTACCTGCTGAGACCCATTTTTTCACTTCATCGACAACAGATTTTGTAGCACTTGAGGAAATACTGATAAAAGAACCGCATGATATTACTTCTAAATCTTCCGTCAGATTAAATATCATCCGTTTTAATGATAAAGAGAGCTGTGTCATCCTATTCAACGTTCATCACATCATTATGGACGGCTTGAGCCTAAGCCATTTTATAATGGAATTAAACCGGTTAATCGCTGGCGAAAAAGTAAATTTAGAAAGCGCCGATGAATATATATTAAAAATTTTCCATGAACACCCCCTCCAGGAAGCAGATGCACACCCTGAGCTTAACGAATATATTAAAGAAGTCAATGAAATTGCCGCCGAAATAAATTATCCCCTTAACAATAAAGATATGGTTTTTTTTTACACGGATATTTTACCAAACGATATCATGCAAAAACTCACTGCTTTTAGCAAACAGAATCAGATCAGCACATATAATTTGATGCTGTTAGCTTGGGGAGTTTTTACAACTAAAATTTTTAACCAAAAATATGCACTGATAAATTACCCGGTCAGTATTCGTACTGATAAAATCTATCGATGGCTGTCTTCTCAATAGAGTCACACTTCCCGTGAAGCTTGTAACGGACAGTACTTATTTTTCATTAATTCATATCTGGAAAAACAACAATACCATCTACAAAATGGCAGCTAAAATTAATTTCCGTGAGAAATTGGATATAGGCTCAATACCCAGTTTTACCAACGCGAATGTCGCTCACGATGTGTTGGTTATTCAGGATAAGCATTACATAATGAAAAATTACACAATTGCACGTGCAAATTTGAGTATCAGATACCGAGAACAGGGAGGTAAGTGCTATTTCACCTGTGATATTTTTTCTCAATTATTTCCGGAATATCTTTCTGCTTCTCTATTGTCCCGTTTTTTTAATTTTTTAGATAAATTGCTAGAAAATCCGTCTATGCTATTATCTACTATTGACCTAACACTTACTGAAGAAAAAAAATTACTGTTATGCGATTTCAATGATACGGATGTTTACTATCCTTCAGATAAGACTTTAATTGATTTATTTGACGCGATAGTTTCCCAATATCCCAATAAAATAGCGGTAAAAGCATTTAATGGGGAATTAACTTACTATGAACTTAATAATAAAGCAGAGTCTTTAGCTAGTTTCCTAATTGAAAAAGGAGTTAGAACGGATAATATTATTGGTATTTTAATAGACAATCGTTTAGAAATGATTATAGCTGTAATGGCTGTATTAAAATCAGGAGCAGCTTATTTACCGATCACACATAATACACCGGTAGGTCTTATTGATTATATTCTTAATGATAGCGATATCAAATTTTTACTGACATTGCCTCATTTAGCCGCAGGAATCAATGCCTCCACAATAAAAATTGATATCAATAAAGAGATTCCCAATTTCTTAAGGTACTCCAAGCCTTTGATAAAATCAAATAATTTAGCCTATATGATTAATACTTCAGGCACCACCGGCAAACCAAAAGGAGTTTTGATAGAGCATCAAGCCATAGTTAACGTAATATTACATTATTTAAATGCGTTTTCTATAACTAGCACCACACATTCCTCTAAATATGCAGAATTTGGTTTCGATGCTTCTGTTATTGAGATATTTCCTACCTTATTATCAGGTGCGACTTTACATATTATTCCAGATCAAGAAAGAAAAGATATTTTCAGTGTGAAACGATTCTTTGATAAAGAAAAGATTAATTTCGGGTTCTTACCAACCCGATTTGCTGAATTATTTTTAAATTTTGATAATAATTACTTACAACACCTAATTGTTGCAGGAGAAAAATTAAATAAATTTAAGCTGGTTAACTTTAATGTTATTAATGCGTACGGAGCAACGGAAACATCCGTACATGTTACCTCATTTATTGTGGATAAAAAATATAATGACATCCCTATTGGAAAACCCATCAGTAATGTTAAATGTTATGTGGTCGATAATCACTTGAACCTCCTCCCCATCGGGATAATTGGTGAGCTTATGGTCGGTGGTGAGTCTCTAGCGAGGGGCTACTTCTGTAGACCAGATTTAACGGCTGAAAAATTCATCGCTAATCCATTTCAAACCGACGAGGAAAAAATAAAAGGGAAAAATACACGTCTTTATAAGACTGGAGACATGGTACGCTGGCTTCCAAATGGAAATTTAGAATATATTGGTCGTAATGATTCTCTAGTAAAAATAAGAGGATATCGCATAGAACTTAGCGATATAGAAAGCAAACTAATTCATCATCCAGAAGTTAAACAGGTAGTAGTGTTAGTTAAAGACTATCTCAATGATAAATATTTAGTTTCTTATTATACAGCGGATAAAAAATTAGATGAAAAAAAATTAAAAAATTATCTAGCGACACAGTTACCGGAATACATGCTGCCCAGTGTGATAGTTTATTTGGATAAATTGCCATTAACCATTAATGGTAAATTAGATAGAAATTCCTTACCTGAAATTAATTTTTCCCATCTCGTTGCTTATATAGCGCCTGTCAATTATCAAGAGAAATTGGTCTGTGAAGAATTCACTAAAATATTAGGATTAGAAAAAATTGGGGTTAATGATGATTTTTTTAGGTTAGGAGGAAATTCAATCAAGGCTATTACACTAGTATCTGGCTTACTAGATAATTTTGATATTAATGTTTCCGATATTTATAATCTAAAAACACCAAAAAAAATTGCCAAAAAATTTTCATTAGAAAAAAATAATTTAATTAGAAATTTAGAGAAAATCAGATTGATTTATCAAAATAAAAAAAATGACCAAGAAATTAACCCATTGTTACAGGAAAAATTGAATGAATACGCACGATCTATTGATAGCATACATGAGAACTATCAAAAAAAATCATTAAATACTATTCTATTAACCGGCTCTACCGGATTTTTAGGATGTAACCTTCTCAATGAAATATTAAATTCAACTGAATATAAAGTATTTTTATTAGTGCGAGCGCAGTCAAATAGTGCTGCCTACGAACGAATCAATAAAAAATTTCAATTTTATTTTGATAAAACATTATATTTTCTACTTAATTCACGATTATTCATTTTTGCAGCGGATATCGAAAAGAATGATTTAGCGTTATCAGCAACAGACTATCAGACACTAGTGACGCAAGTCGATAGCATTATTCATTCCGCCGCCATAACCAAACATTATGGAGAGCTTAACAATATTTATTCAGCCAATGTACAGGCCACGATTAATTTATTAGAATTATGTAAATTAACTCGATTAAAAGATTTTCATTATATTTCTACGATTTCGGTATTTGATGGAATTCGTCCGCTGAATTGTAAGCAAACTATTTTTACAGAAGACGATTTGCCAGATAATGTAGAGAGTCAACGTAATATTTACATAAAAACTAAATGTCAGGGGGAGAAGCTGTTATTAACTATCGGCAATATGGGATAAGCAGCAATATTTACGTGCAGGGAATCTGGCTTTTATGGCTGATAATCATCGCGTCCAAGAGAATAGCGAAGATAATGGATTCTTTAATCGAATTAAGTGCATACTCAATACTGGGAATCATAGCTAACGAAATTAGCACGGTAGAAATATCTCCCGCTGACTTGACCTCTCAAGCGATTATTAGACTATTTGATAAAGAATTCTTAAAAAATCAAATATATCATGTGCTTAACCCTAATCCATTTAATTTAGCCCATTTTTTTTCCAAAAATGATTTCTTTAAAGTCAAAGTAGTGTCAATTACTCATTTTATTGATAACATAGTTGGCCGAATGAGAGATCCAGCTCAACAAGCACTCGTGCTTGATCGGTTTTTAGTGCATCAGGGATGGTTAAACGACTGGCATACCCCCCTAATGATTAGACGAATTTTACAAATAACACATGCGATCTTACAACATCTAGGGTTCACATGGGTAACTGTTAATGACGGAATGTTTAGCCAATACCTTAAGATGGAGATTAACAATGTCCAAAAAGCCAAAAGTGCTGAAAATACTTGGAAATGATTGCACCTATTTTACCGACCCCTATTTATTGGGTGGATAGAGATTGCGTAATTTTAGGTGCAAATGAATTGGTTTTAAAGGCCATAGGAATTAAAAATGAAAACTATTTTGGCAAGAGTGTTTATGATATCTATCCGTATAAAATGGCAGATCATATAAAAAAGCATAATGATAAAGTGATTGAAAGTGGCAAGATTCTTTCTCAGGAAGAAATGATTGAAACGGTAGATACCAAGGAAATCAAATATTATATTGCTGTTAAAGCGCCATTGCGGGATGATGATGGAAATATTATCGGTGTAGTAGGTACTTCTATTGATATTACAGCAGAAAAAGAAATTGAAAGACTGAAAAAAAGAACAAAAATTCTTGAGTATCTTGATATGGTCGCTTCAAATCTTCCTACCCCTATGGCTTGGTTAGACATAAATAGTGTAGTTTTAGGGATCAACGATCAAGGAGCGAAAGCTATTGGAGTTTCCCGAGAGAATTATATTGGAAAAACAGCTTATGAAATATACCCCCGAAGAATAGCTGACCATATCAAGCGACACGATGAAGAGGTAATTCGTAGAGGGATCCCATTGTCCCAAGAAGAATCAATCATTGACGCCACAACTGGTCAATTAAATACTTTAATGCTATTAAAGCACCTTTGCGTGATGATGATGGAAAAATCATTGGATTAGTGGTTACTGGTATTGATATTACCGCAGAAAAAGAAGCAGAACGCTTAAAACTTGAAAACGAAGTGCAAAAAAATTTAATGGAAGTACAGGAAAAATTCATGAAAATGGCCAACCAGGTTGCGCATGATATTCGCTCACCACTCGCCAGTTTATTGATGATTGTCAAATCCTGCACAGAAATTCCAGAAACTGATCGAATTGCATTAAGAGAAGCTGCTAATGGAATTGGAGACATCGCCAATCACCTGTTAAGTCAATATCAGAAAAAAGAACCGGATTCAGAAAATGAAGAACGACAACCTATTTTAGTCACCGCAGTTTTATTGCAACTTTTGACAGAAAAAAAATATCAATACCAGAATTTGGCCGTTAAATTTGATTATGATTTCAGTCAGAACAGTCATTTTTCTTTTATTAAAATTTTTCCCAGTGCTTTTAAAAGGATGGTCTCCAACTTAATCAATAACGCCGTAGATGCGTTCGACCAAAAGAAGGGTAAAGTAGATTTGAAACTTGAGCGCCAACGCCGAATGGGTTAAACCAGGTGCCAGGACAATGGCAAAGGGATGCCAGTGGAAGTAGTCGATAAAATCATGAGTCACATTGCCGTGACTGCTGGAAAAAAATCCGGGCATGGTATCGGATTAACCCAGGTACAGGAAACCTTACAACACAATCAGGGTGAGCTGGCTATCGATTTTAAACCGGGAAAAGGAACTAAAATGACATTGACTTTCCCAAGAATCAAAACACCTCATTGGATCGCTGAAGAAATTGTCTTGGGCAAACAGGATACTATTGTCATTCTGGACGATGATACTTCTATTCATGGGGCATGGGACACGCATTTCGAGCCTGTTTTAAAAGAATCCACCTACAATTAAGGCATTTTACTATCGGCAACGAAGCGCTATCGTTTATCGAAAGCTTATCCGAAAATCAAAAGGAGCATGTGTTTTTGTTAACGGACTATGAATTGCTCAAACAGGAACTGAACGGATTGCATGTTGTCGCGAAAAGCGGGATAAAGCGTTCTATTCTGGTGACTAGTCATTACGCACATCAGATCGTTCAAAACCAGGCTGCCAAAACCGGAACTAAAATTTTACCCAAACAACTGGCCTCTGAAATTCCGATTAAAATCAGTGAAGCGGCTGAACCTGAAAAGCAGGGGACTGTTCTGCAATCAGTGGATTTAATCCTCGTCGACGACGACGAAAAGTTTGTACAAAATCTCGTGATGTTTGTTTTTACTGGTCAAACGGTTGATAAATATTATGACCCTTATCATTTTCTGGAAAATGTATCCAAATATGCCAAAGATACCAGGATTTGTCTCGACAATAATTTTGCAGCGGCGGATCTGCGCGGCCTGGATATCGCCAAAAAACTGCATGAACAGGGTTTCACTCGTCTGTACATACTGTCGGGTGAGGTATTCGAAAAAAACCAAATTCCCGATTACGTAACCGTCATCAGAAAAGATGACATTGAGGGTCTACAAAAAATTTGATTCCATAGCTCTATCAATCACGCCATACTACAAGGAGAACCCTAATGAAGGCAGAATCATTCCCACTATTGCCAGAAACTCAATCAGGAACGTCCGAAGCATTCAATGCTGACGTTGAAGATAAAGAAAACAGTTTGACCCGAATTGTCAGATACGCATCACGAAGACAGCCGTTGACCCGGCGAGATGCGTTAATCCATGGAACTGTCGCCTTTGTAACACTCGCCTCGCCGGTCACTTATATACATCCCAATTATAACGATAAGCCACCGTATACTTTGCCGGATATTCCGGCGCTTCGATGGACGCAAGTTGTCAGCAGCTGGATACCCACCACGGGCTTATTCTATCTGGCGTGCATGGACTTTATTCTAACCCGAGCGGCCAGTATTATCCCGGATGAATTAAGCGATATCCTCCAGGGATTATCGAAAGAAGAAGTGCGCTGGCGCGACTGGTTCATTGGTGTCATTTCAGGGCTTTCCGCCATACCGTTGACCACCCCGCTGGTTAAATACCCTTTGATAAACACCGGCGATCCCCGCTACGATACGCCTGGTCGTGTGGCGTTGGTTGTGGTTATCCTGGGCGCCAATTCAATAGCGCATTTACGGCCATTGCAAATCATTTTGACTAACCAATGGTACGGCGCACCTATTTTCGCCGCCAGATACTTGAAAGAAAAAATTGACGACCGCCGGTTATCCGTCTGGGAAAGAGCTGAAAAAAAATCTAAAGCGCGGGCAGCCGCGGATAAAGCCCAGCTAAAAGCTCAAATCGTGGGGACGCTGATGGCCAAAAAAGACCATTTAATCGATGATTGCTTTGTGCCTGTTCGCAAATATGGTTGTATCCCCGGTTATGAATTGAAACTCAGTGAGGACTTCAAGAGAATCTCCGCCCTGGAAGACAGCTCGTTTATCTCGGAATTGCTGGACTATAAACAAACTACCGGGTCAGCTCGCCTCAACCAGCCTGCGCTTATCCGTTTTTTCTCAATGTGATCGGTCAGATCGGCGGAGCGATGGTGTTAGGAGAAGCGGTGGGATATTTGTCTAACGCAGGTATCGAACTGTCTATCTTGACCAAGAGCGTTATAATAGGATGGGCTTTAGCGGCGATACCCGACTGGGCTTTCGGTGTGCTGTTCCACAACATTGGCCGTCTCCAGGCGCAGACTAACCTGGATTTTGCGATCACTTTCTCCGTGGTAAACAGACTTTTTCGTGGCCGCTAAAATATTGCGCCCGAATATTTTTCGGCGGATTGCTGGCCCCGAATTTATGGATTTCGTTTATGACCACCGGTTCCGCCAACACGATGATTCGCGGCGATCTTCAAGACTCCTGGGGTGAAGATTTCACCGACCAATATATCGGTGTTTTTCGCTGGGCGTTTGTCGGACTGGTGATTTTTCTGATGACAGACATCGAAAAATACCTGATTACTAAATGCGCGAAATATTTTGGCAGTCCTGATGCTAAAGAAATAGTGGCGTTGGAGGAGAAAGTAGGACAAATTGCAGCCTTGCTACCGCAGTTGCAAGATAAAGTACTGGAAAAGCATCTGGGCAAAGAAATTCCTGTATCCGAACCAGAGTTATCAACTCCGCCTGGTAGCGATTCAGCTATTAATAGCTCATCGCCAAAGCGCCGCTCATGGTGTGAATGGTTCTCTTGCCGCTCTTCTCGACCAGCGGAAGAGGCATTACTGAACGCAGATATTGCCGATGACAACTCAATCAGGCGTCTGCCTGGAGCCGGTTATGTTGCTGGAGGCACTGATGCAGGATAGCCAATAACTTTTACTCATCGGAGAAAATAAAAAATTAGATTGAACCTTACCAGAATTCATACTGTTATACATAAGTCTATAATACACTTTTATTGGCTTAAAAATTCTATACTTTAACTGTCTATATTGAGAAAGTAGTTTAGATTATTTCGAATTGCCTAACTTTACTCTGGTTAGATGACCGTTCATTCCATAAGTTTGATAGAATTTTTGAATAAATCCCAATAGCTTAATTAATTTTTTACAATGAAAGATATTTTTTGATCAAACCTTGTCAAGGAATTCAAGCAAAAATTTTCCGATTGCATTTTAATTGAAGGGGTTTATAATTCCCTAGCCAGACATCCAGGTGCTCAAACACCTGGAGCCTCTAACCAAATAATAAGCAGGTACTTATTACATGGCTGTGATAATATTAACTGAAAATTCAATTCTTGTGTATGACTTCGCACGTTCGCGAAGCAAAATTCCTTTTGAAAAATCCATGCGGGTGCATGACTACATATGCGCTCGACCCCTAATTGCCTGTTCAGGCAAAACCGTTCAGAAGGATGAACCCAAGCCATTGAATCGTAGGATTAATACGAACCAGTCCGTGCGTCAGTGCCGCATGGGGCTGAAATCCTTCAAGATTCTCCCATGGGCACTGGTGTTTGGCCATTATTTTAACATAATCAATCCAATTGAACAGAAAAAACACCAGTCCCGTAGGAGAAAATATGCGAAAGACCTTCATTTGTCAGAAATATTTTAAGCGAAACCCCTTTTTCTCCTCTTGGACGAGGCGAAACCGTTCAATTCAAGGCATCGCCAGGTGGTTGTTAGTCCGTGCTCTATTCATACCCCCACCTTCATCAGCCGCTATGGGACGCTTACGAAAAGCATATTCCTCTTAAAGACCGTTATTGTTTACACCAATTGGAAACCGAATGGGCGCAGCGCCAGCCGATGAAAGGCAAAAAGGTTTAATCAACGTCCATTTAACGCGAATCACCCTGGCGTTAATCACCGCGCTATTGAAATCCGGCGCTCAGGTAGAAGTCACGGTATCGGGAGAATTAGTCACTCATCAGAACACCTTACAGACGGTCTTGGCGGCTCAATTCCTTTTTACCTGTGATTCCCGATGAAAAGAAAAAGGGGTATTACGATATGATCTATGATTGCGGCGCGGGGTATGAAAGATCTCATCCCTCATCATGGCATGGCGGAACTCACCCACACACCATCCGATATTATGACCATCTGAAATTTCCGGTCATTACCGTCGATTCCTCCAAAACCAAAGTCATTGAAACCGGTTTAGGAACGGGAGATAGTTTTGTGCGGGTGATTCATCACCTCGCACAACAATCCATTGCTGCGCTGGTACTGAATGGCACATGGTCTCGACATCCATCACCTCATCATCGGCTGTATTTGACCACACTGCTGAGTTTAGTGAATTCCGATCAACTGTTCTCACGAAATAGATTTATGATCTTTGGTTTCGGTAAAGTGGGTAAAGGTATCGCCTGTGCTTTAGAGAGCGCAGGGACGCCGAAGAAAAATATTGTAGTGGTGGACATTTCCTCAGAAGCCTATATGGAGGCGATGAAACAAGGCTATTCCGGTTTATTTTTGAATCACCGTATTTCAGAAAATATTGAGAAAATCAAAGCCGTTCTTCCTCAAATGTGGGCGGTGGTCACGGCTACGGGTGTAGAAAATGCGATCTCTCAGTATTTTTCACAAAGCGATTTTGATCGCGTAGCCTTGTTAGCCAATATGAGTACCGGGGACGATTTTGGGCCACGCTTTGCCGCAGACCGAATTCTCAACCGCAAAAAACCCGCTAATTTTATCCTGGATTATCCCACTGAAGTCATGTATTTGGATGCCATCTTTGCTTTGTTTTTGAAAGCGGGAGAAGAATTACTGACGAATCCAGGGTTAAAAAATGGTTTAAATCCCATTGCTCCAGCCCTGGATCAAACCATGTTAGCGAATTGGATTATCCGACAGGGCGATTCGGTATGGCAGCATCGGTTGGGGCGGTTACAAATAAGAACTTTCATTCAATATCTACGCCAGAATCCCATGTCCCCTCCAGTAGATTTAGCACGCTGGGTGGAGGGTCAAGGAATTTTTCGTCACGTATCCACACTCCAATCACCCTGTGATTTACCACCCACACCACACTACTGATCAGAGGCATCGTCATGGAAGACCGTTTATTATTATCCGTTCTCAAATTTTTTTGTGAAAATTCGCTCCATTTTTTGGTGGTGGTGAAAAACAATCGAGTCTTATATGCCAATGCAAAAATCAGGCACTACTTTGAGAAAAAGAGTATCAGAAATGTTTTGCCCCGGCATTTAGGGAATCCTGCATCAAAAAATTCGATCAAAAAAATCCGGCTTCCTAATCATCAATGGTTAATGATCCGTTGGCATATTTTTACCTTATTAACCAAGAGTACGAAGCCGCTTGTTTTATTGATCGGAGAAGACATCAGTGAAACGGAATCCCTTCGACAACGGGTAGAAACGCTCAGCTATATTGTGACGAAAGTCCCTGGGTTTGTATTTTGGAAGAACTCTCATCTCAAATTAATGGGTTGTAATGATAATTTTGCAAAACAAGTGGGATTAAACCACCCGGATGAAATCGTTGGTTTAACCGATCATGATTTACCCTGGAATCGAGAACAGACTCAAAAATTTATTCGCGACGATCAAGAAATTTTACAGAGCGGTGTACCCAAAACCAATATCGAAGAAAAACAACGGCAACTCGATGGCAAAGATATGTTTTTATTAACCAGCAAAGTACCACTGTATGATCGCGATAAAATTTCCGGAGTGTTGGGTATTTACGTCGATATCACCAACCTGAAGGAAGCCGAACAAGCTTTGCGAATCGAAAGAGACAAAGCCGAAACCGCCAACCGTTTAAAGAGTGATTTTATTCTCAATATGCAGCACGACATCCGTACCCCGATCAGCGGTATTTATGGCATGACCGAATTATTGGCAACCCATATGGCGGTTCCGTCCGATATTCGATCTCATTTAAACGAAATCGCTCATGCCGCTAAAGAGTTGCTGGATTATTGCAATGAAATATTGAATTTTGCGCAGGTCGAATACGGTTCCCGTCCAGTCCTGCATCAGCCCTTCTCTTTGAAAGCATTAATCCGTTCGATTTTACAAATGCAAATACCCGCAACACGATTGAAAAAAATTCGGTTGTCCGTGCATTACGGAAAATCTCTCCCTGATGTGGTGCTGGGCGATGTCTATCGGATTCAGCGAGTACTCATCAATTTAATCAGTAATGCGATTAAATTTACAACCCAAGGCTATGTTAAAATTCATGTTCGGGCGGAAAAACGAGTCCATGCAAAGCGGGAAATAGTCATTCGCTTCTCAATCCGCGATAGTGGTATCGGAATTCCTGCGGAAAAAATAGATTTAATTTACGAAAAATTTTCTAAAGTCATCCCTAGCAACAAAGGACTGTATAAAGGCAGCGGGTTGGGATTAAAAATTGTCAAACAATTCATTGAAGAAATGGGCGGAGACATCGCAGTCAACAGTCAAATCAATAAAGGGACGACATTTCAAGTGTTTTTGCCACTGACGACGCCGTTATCACCCCACATTCTGCAAGGACAAAAATAATGAATAGAAAAAAAATACTGCTGGTTGAGGATTCACCTCTACCACAGCGGGTTGTCAAAACCTTGTTGCAACAATTAAACTGTATTGTCGATGTTGCCACCACTGGCGAAGACAGTATTGTTATGTGTCAAAAAAACCACTACGATTTAATTTTGATGGATATTGGCCTCCCTGGAATTGATGGCATGATGGCTGCACAGTTGATTCGGGAACAGAAAAATGGTCATCAACACGTACCTATTGTTGCTTTAACGGCCCATGATGATGCCGCGTTAAAAGTGAATGCATTAGCAGTAGGTATGGATGACTATTTGGTTAAACCACTTTCCTTGCAATTAGCACAAAATATTTTAGCAACCTATTGTTATAGAAAAAAAGTCAGTTCATTCAGCCAGAATTTGTAATCAGCCGGTCATTGGTTCGATTCCGATCGCCAGCTTCATTAAAATCAAAGACTTATATAGTCAATCCAAAATCCTGAAAATTACATGTAGAAGATATGTAGAAGGATTGCGTCACACTTTTTGGAGCCTTTGTAACCCCAGTTTTGAGTTTCCAGGCAGCACAGATTCGTTTTCCCGCGACTTGATCGGATAGGCGTCAGTTTAAGGATTTTTTTCCCAAAAGACGCCGTCATTGCGAGCGCCAGCGAAGCAATCCAGTACAGAATTTCTACAAAGTTCGTACTGGATTGCTTCGCTGGCGCTCGCAATGACGGCTAAAATTCCTTAAACTGATGCCTATGCGACTCGATCGCGGGATCCAGTGCATCGTGCTTTTACGTATGCTGTTGATTCAACAACAATAATTCAAAACTGAGGTTTTGTAAGATTATTTCAGGCTTATTAATTTTGGCCTAGCGGTTGCTTTTGACGGACGTTTCAATTCAGGTTAGCGTTTGTGTAGACGTTGGTGATACAAGTTCATAGCAAAAGTTTCACAATTTTTCAGGTCGTAGCTCAGAAAATAAGGCCATTATTATAACCTTCCGTTCAGTAGGTGTTACCAAGCAATATTTCCTATTCCTATTCCTTTTAGGGAATGTAAGTTCTCCTTCCTAATTATTTTTTCGCGCCAATGGATTAATTGCGCTTGGTAGGATTTTGTTTTACTGTAAGTAGGTTGCAGGTCGTAGTAGCTTTGCAATAAATTTCCGCTGGGTTGAGCGGAGTTGTTTTTAAAATTTAAATAAGTTTTATGCAGTAGAAATCCCTCCTCCTGTAAGGAGATGTTCTCATTTATTTTCAGGAGGAAATGTCATGCCATCTAAATCTAATAAGATCCCTTCTCAAGCTCGCTCTTGGAGTCCTTCTTTGTGGCAAGTTGTCAAAGGAACGCTTGGATTTATGACAGTAACCCTAGGCGGTTACTGGTTGATGCGCAGTGGTGCTCGCCTGTGGTCAGAAAATGCAGAAGCAGGGGCCTTGACTCTGGTTGATAATACGACCGGCGTGCCCTTTACCGGTTAACCCCTCCAGTCCTCCTGAACCCTCCCATGGATGGAGTGAAGTATCTGAGTTTACTGGTGCTGAATTTTCTGAACTTGAGTTTTCGTCACCTACACCAACGCTCATCGAATTCAACCATGAAGCAGACGATACAGCGGATGAGATCGTTGAAGTCGACAAGGACCGTGTCCAAGGCGCGCAGAGGCGGTTACAAGAAAGGACACGAGCCAGTGTTGAGTTAGAAGTCAATGAAGAAGGAAGAGACAAGGCAAACTCTATTATAGAGACTGATACGGAAAGAACTCGCTCTATCCAACGACAACTTTTATCAACGCCAAGTGCTAGACCTCTTCGCTTTTCGGCTTCACAAGAAACGAATACCATGCCCCTACAGTTTTGTTACCCCAATGGAGCTTGTGAATTGAGTGCATTAAGCAGTGGTGTTCCGCAACTGGGTTTGGTTCTGCAAGGCGAAGCGGCAGGTGATGACAGTGGTGGGTCAGTGAGTGATGCGGGGGATATCAATGGCGATGGTGTAATGGATCTGGTGATTGGGGCGTGGGGGGCGTCTCCGGGTAGTCGCTATCAGGCAGGTAAAAGTTATGTGGTGTTTGGCTCGCGGAATGCGAGCGCTTGGGGGGATGGGATATTGGATTTGGGAAGTCTTAGTGATGGCCGTCATGGATTTGTATTACAAGGCGAAGCAACAGGTGATGACAGTGGTGGGTCAGTGAGTGGTGCGGGGGATATCAATGGCGATGGTGTAATGGATCTGGTGATTGGGGCGTGGGGGGCTCCGGGTTTTCGCTATCAGGCAGGTAAAAGTTATGTGGTGTTTGGCTCGCGGAATGTGAGTGCCTGGGGGAATGGGATATTGGATTTGGGAAGCCTTAGTGATGGCCGTCATGGATTTGTGTTACAAGGCGTGGCAGGTGATGGGAGTGGTGGATCCGTGAGTGGTGCTGGGGATATTAATGGAGATGGTGTGGCAGATCTGGTGATCGGAGCACCTTACGCTTCGCGGAGTGGTCGCAATTGGACAGGTCAGAGTTATGTGGTCTTTGGATCGAAGAATGCGAGCGCCTGGGGAAATGGGGTGTTAAATCTCAGTAGTTTGTGTGATGGCTATCGAGGGTTTGTGTTACAAGGTGAAGCAGCAGGTGATCAGAGTGGCACGTCGGTAAGCGGTGTTGGCGACATCAATGGAGACGGTATGGCAGATCTGGTGATTGGAGCGCCTAACGCATCACCGAGCGACCGTGCGACGCAGGCAGGTAAGAGCTATGTGATATTTGGATCAAAGAATGTAAGTATTTGGGGAAATGGTTCACTGGAACTGAGTAGTATGAATGATGGACGCCGAGGGTTTGTGTTACAAGGCGAAGCGTCCGGTGATAAGAGTGGTCACTCAGTAAATGGTGCTGGCGATATCAATGGCGATGGTGTGGTGGATCTGGTGATTGGAGCGTATGGGGCATCCCCGGGTGGTCGCACTGGGGCAGGCCAGAGTTATGTGGTCTTTGGATCGAAAAATGTGAGCGCCTGGGGAAACGGGGTATTGGAGCTCAGGAAGCTGCATGATGGCTATCGGGGGTTTGTATTACAAGGCGAGACCGCAGATGATGCCAGTGGCATGTCGGTGAGTGGCGCGGGGGATATCAATGGCGATGGAGTGGCGGATCTGGTGATTGGAGCGAATTACGCCTCACCGAGTGGTCGCATGTGGGCAGGTAAGAGTTACATAGCATTTGGGTCGCGGAATCGAGCGCCTGGGGAAATGGATTATTAGATCTTAGTGGTCTATGTGACGGCTATCGAGGATTTGTGTTACAAGGCGAAGTGGCGGGTGATTACAGTGGCCATTCGGTAAGTGGCGTAGGCGATATCAATGGGGACGGTATAGAGGACCTGGTGATTGGAGCGCCTGTCGCCTCACCGAGTGCTCGCCCTTACGCGGGTAAGAGTTACGTGGTGTGGGGTCTTTCTAATCAACAGGGAGGGGTATTGTCATTGAACCAAGGGCAGAGGGCACAATTAGGGGCTGATTTGCTGGGGGTACGGGATGCGGGAAAGCTATTAGCAGGAACTTACTCGATAGGTAATGTCACCCGTGGGCAATTTGAATTGATTTGGAAAAATCCACCTGGCCAAAGTATTCCGCGATTTACTATGCAGCAACTCGTGAGTGGCGAAGTATTTTTTATTCATGATGGAAGTGATGCTGCACCCAGTTATCGTTTAGGTTTAGAGGTAGCGATGGGTTATTCATTTGGTTTAACTGCACAAATAAATTTTACCGGTTTGCAACAGCATCAATACAATGCTGTTGTGGATTTAAGTGCGGTGATAGATAGCAAACATGCTTTTGCTCTTCAAGGCGAAACGGCAGGCGATCGCAGTGGTATCTCGGTGAGTGGCGCAGGCGACATCAATGGGGACGGCATGGAGGACCTGGTGATTGGAGCGCCTTACGCATCACCGAGTGCTCGCCGCTATTACGCGGGTAAGAGTTATGTGGTGTTTGGGACGCGGAATGTGAGCGCGTGGCAGAATGGGTTACTGGATTTGGGAAGTCTCAGCGATGGCCGCCGCGGTTTTGTGTTGCAGGGTGAAACGGTGTGGGATGGAAGTGGCGGGTCAGTGAGTTGTGCTGGTGACATCAATGGAGACGGTGTGGCAGATCTGGTGATTGGAGCGTATTACGCCTCACCAAGTGGTCGCCCTTACGCGGGTAAGAGTTATGTAGTCTTTGGGTCGAAGAATGTGAGCGCCTGGGGAGATGGATTACTGGATCTCAGTAGTCTGCATGATGGCTATCGGGGGTTTGTATTAAAGGCGAGACCGCAGATGATGCCAGTGGCATGTCAGTGAGTGGCGCTGGCGATATCAATGGTGATAGCGTGGATGATCTGGTGATTGGAGCGCTTGACGCATCACCGAGTGGTCGCACGTGGGCAGGTAAGAGTTATGTGGTCTTTGGGTCGAAGAATGTGAGCGCCTGGGGAAATGGATTATTGGATCTCAGTAGTCTGCATGATGGCTATCGTGGATTTGTGTTACAAGGCGAAGCGGCAAGTGATTTCAGTGGTAGATCGGTGAGTGGCGCTGGGGATATCAATGGCGATGGTGTGGCGGATCTGGTGATTGGGGCGTTTATGGCGTCTCCGGGTGGTCGCGCGCAGGCAGGTAAGAGTTATGTGGTGTTTGGGTCGCAGAATAGGAGCGCCTGGGGTAATGGGGTACTGGATTTGGGAAGTCTCAGCGATGGCCATCGTGGGTTTGTGTTACAAGGCGAAGCGGGAAATGATTGGAGTGGTCTGTCGGTGAGTGGCGCGGGGGATATCAATGGCGATGGTGTAACGGATCTGGTGATCGGAGCGTATCACGCATCTCCGAGTGGTCGCATGTGGGCAGGTAAGAGTTATGTGGTGTTTGGGTCGCAGAATAGAAGCGCCTGGGGTAATGGGGTACTGGATTTGGGAAGTCTCAGCGATGGCCGTCGTGGGTTTGTGTTACAAGGCGAAGCGGGAAATGATTGGAGTGGTCTGTCGGTGAGTGGCGCGGGGGATATCAATGGTGATGGGGTGGCGGATCTGGTGATTGGAGCGCCTGAGGCATCACCGAGTGGTCGTGCTGGGGCAGGTAAAAGTTATGTGGTGCTTGGGTCGCAGAATAGGAGTGCCTGGGGTAATGGGGTTCTGGATTTGGGAAGTCTCAGCGATGGCTATCGCGGGTTTGTGTTAGAAGGCGAAGTAAGTGATTTTAGTGGTGCGTCGGTAAGCAGTGCTGGCGATATTAATGGAGATGGCGTGGCGGATTTGGTGGTTGGGGCGTATCTAGCATCCCCGGGGGGTCGCGCTCAGACAGGTAAAAGTTATGTGGTATTTGGGGGTGGATTAGCAGTTTCTAAGCAGCAATTGCCTTTGTATTCAGGTCAAACTTTGCGCTTAGGTGTACAGCATCTTAATTTGACTTATTTAGATCCGCAACGTGACAATAGTGGCCTACAGTACTCTGTGCAATCCACGCTCCTCCATGGCCGATTTGAATGGGTATTGCAACCGGGTTTTCCCATCACACAATTTACCCAGGCAGATATTACTCAAAACAAAGTACAGTTTGTGCACGATGGGTCGGCCGAAGTCCCCGTTTATCAGCTACAAGTGAATGAACCCCTGTATGCGCGCACCTTACCCGGCTTTGTACAATTTAATGCGCATCCAGTATTTATTAATAACAGCTTTCCTATTAATCAAGGACAACCTTTAGTCATCACTACCGATTATTTGGCGGTCACTGACCGTGAAAGCCCACTCAGTTATTTAACGCTTTCCGTTAACAATCAGCAAAATGGTCGATTTCAATGGATTAATGGAACCCAGGTGATGCAGTGGAACCCTTTGAATATCACAGCGGGGGTAGTCCGGTTTATGCCGGATGGCAGCGCTTCCGATCCTTCTTTTACTTTATCCATTAATGACCAGGTCAATACTTTTAGTGTGTTAGGTCAGATTGATTTTGACCGAGCCCCCACGTTGGTCAATAATCTTTTAGCCATTAACCAGGGTGTTCCCTTAACTTTAAACCCCAGTATGCTCAGTGCGACAGATCCCGATGGGGCTTTAGGGGATTTACGGTTTGTGATCACCGCATTGCAGTACGGTAGTTTTAAGCAGTTCAATGGCAGTACGTTGATTGCCAGTAATCTTACCGATTTTATCCAGCAAGCAGTGGTCGATGGGCAAATGCAATTTTGGCATGATGGCTCAAGTAATCCCCCCAGCTATCGGCTAGCAGTCAGCGACGGGCGTATCACGATTCCCTCTGTTCCAGCGGTCATTAATTTTAACTATGCACCGGTGTTGACACTTAATCCCTTTATCATCGATCAGGGGCAAGCCACTCGGATTACCCCCAACGAGTTGAGCGCAGAAGATAGAGAAACCCCTGCGGTGAATTTAGTGTTCGGTGTCTCGAACGTGACCGCCGGTTATTTTGAATACAGCAGTAATACGGGTTTTGCTATTCAGCAATTTTTGCAATCACAAGTGACCACTGGGAATGTACAATTTGTACAAAATGGAAGTGACAGCACACCCACTTTTGCGTTCAATGTGAGTGACGGTAGCATTTGGACAGTCCCACAAAGAGCTAATATCACACTGAATCGTCGCCCACTTGTTCAAAAGAGCATTCCCGACCATACCGTTGAGGAAAACCAAGGATTTAGCTTTACGCTAGATCCCGATACTTTTCATGACCCGGATGGGAACCCCCTGTCCTGGAATGCGGTGTTAGAAGGAAATATTCCTTTGCCGTCCGAAATTACCTTTAATGCTTCTGCGCATCGGTTTGCGGGTCTGTTTAAAACCTTATCGACTGAATCCATTGTGGTGAAAGCCAGCGATCCCCGTGGATTAACCGCACAAACGGGTTTTAAATTACAAACAGTGGCAGGAATTAATTATCAAGCCTGGTTAAGCGCTTTAAGCACACTGGGCGGCGTACTGCTGACAATGGGAGGCTACTTTTGGTGGCGGCGTACCACCGCACAACACCGTCAAGCTCATGATCTAGCCAATTATCTAAGGAAGGTATTAAATTTATATTACCATGACTTTGATCGTCAAGATGGCGATGTCTATAAATTAAAAATCGAAAGATTGATTAATGAATTAAACAAGTACGATCACTTTTATGAAAAAATGAACGACCAGCAACGTCAAAGTTTTGCTGTGTGCATAGGAGAAATTATTCGCGTACAAGGTTACTTAGCATCCGCTAAATGCGGTAATGGTTTATTAGCGTGGTTGCTTTGTTTTAGCCGAGGATGGCCAGTCCAGCTTGATCTCAAAACTTTTGATCGTAATATTTCGCGAATTTCTTCACGAGCTGTCACCGCTTGGAGTCAAGAAGTGAGACGCCAAAATGGTAATCCCTTAACACTTTGGCGGTATCATCCCTCCACCGGTAAAGATAAATGTAAGGCTTATTGCTGTGTTTGCTGTACCAGGAAGAAAACCAGCGCAATGTTTAACAGGAGGCAAGAGGAGCGTGCAGATCTACCTATAGCAATTGTGATAGATCGAAAAAACCATCCTCCTCTCGCTTCACAAGAATTGATTGAACCTCTCTTACCGAGGACAGGGTCGTCTATTCAAGATACAAATGATCAGAAAGAAAACTTAGGGCAAGGGAATGTCTTGAAAGTAATGTCATAGGGAGTTGAGTAAAACTACCGAATTACTCCAGTGGAGGCCGGATTATCAATTTCCACTATACGCTTACGTCACTGAGTTTTTACTCAGTGACGTAGCGAAAATAGTCATTCTAACACTTTCAATTTAAATAATAATTTCATCAAGTTTGTCACTGGAAACAAGGGATAGCGGGAAATGACAAGGGACAGTCACGGAAATTCCTGTTTATATTTTTATGTTTATCCGAAAAATACCTATAGATTATTTCTTCTTCGATCAAACTCAATATTTGCAAAGTACTTAAAGCTTACCTCTGAACGTCGTAGGTACTTTGCATATAAGCATGTATATTTTGCACAATCATAACTGCTAACTTTATTGCCAATTAATTCTACGCTAAAAATTTATTCTCACCGTTGGCTGTATTGCGGACTCTATGCCTTGTTTAATCTGTCCTCGATATTTAATATATTCCGCTTCGGTTGCTGGTGCTACTGATTTCCTCACAATTTCCATCACTCCGTCGTTCCAAAAACGAATACTTTCACAAACCACATCTTTACTCTTTGTATACTTCATTAGTTCATACCAGTTTGTTATTTTTAGATCTTTTAGATTTATATTACTACTTTGAACTTGCTGAAAATGACAGGCGCGGAGGAAAAATGATAAATCTAGTTTTTCTAACAACTTATGCCATTCACCGTAATTTTTTGGAGAAATTTCCGATACAATGAATATTTCCTTATAATATTTTAAATTATGGCTTTTGCATTCATCCCAAGTCATTGTTGCAAAACCATTCATTTGTTTTAACAATATATTAACAATATTAGGGTTCATACCCCAAACCGCCGCCCCTAACGGCTGCTCACCTTTGGCGTTCGCCATATCCGGTTTTGCGCATTGTTGGAGTAATGCTTTGACGGCTTTCTCATCGCCTTGTTTACAAGACGTAATGAGTTGATCTTGCAAGGCCAATTGCTCAGGGCTGGCCTTTGGTTTTGGCGGAGCTACGAAAGTTTGCGGAATAATCTGTGATATTGGCGGTAGAGGTGGCGTTGGTTTCGGCGGTTGAACCGGCAACTCGTATTTCAGGTCTTGCTGTGTAAATTTTAAATCTGCCTGATGCTGTTGCAACATATTTATTTTCGTCGTTGGCTGCTTTGCGGACTCTATTCCTTGTTTAATCTGTGCTCTATAGCCTATACACCCTTGCTCAGTTGCCCGCGACACATATACGACCCACCCAAACCGACACTTCGGTCTTTTGAGCTGTGACTCTATAAACTCCATCTGCGCAATCGACTTTAACTGATCCCACTCAGTAATATAATGTATATGATGCCCGTGCTCAGCCATCTTTAAATGGTACGAGCGGATAAATAGATTCGAGTCAATTTTAAATAATAATTGATTCCATTCTTGGTAAGTCTGTGGGTCAAACTTCGGTACTATAAACACCTCTTGATAATGTTTCAGATTATGTTGTTCACATTCTCCCCAAGTCATCGGCGCAACCTTACCGGCATGTGTCAACAAGGCGTTGACCACATCGGGACACATCCCCCAAACCGCCGCCCCTAGAGGCTGCTCGCCTTTAGCATTTGCGATATCTGGTTTCGCACCTAGTGTGAGTAAGGCCGCTGTCTTTTTCGCATCCCCTTGTTTGCAGGCCACAATGAGCTGATCTTGCAACGTTAATTGCTGTGCCTCTTGATATCGTTTTTTTATCTGTTTAATTTCAGCATTTTTTTCTTCCAATCGTTTTTGCAGAGCTAATTGTTCATCCTGGTGCTGTTGCTGGAGTTTTTTGATTTCTAATTCGCTTAACTCTTTTTTTTGTCCAGTCTTCGAATATTTTCCCTGCCAGCGAGCATTCCATTTGGTTTCGCGTTCTTTCTGACTTTTTTCTAAGGTTGCAATGACGGCCTGGGTTTCCGTCGAGAGTGGATGCGTCAGAGCTAATACCGCCAATTCTTTTTGAATGTCGCCCATAAGAATCCGATCTTCCGGTTTGAACGCCCAGCACTGTTTAATTAATGCTGCTAATTGGGGTGGGCAGTCGCTGGGAATGATTTCGGTCTCGCGATTCGTCACCCACTCGCTGATCTGACTGATATCCTGAGCCTCGGCAAAAGGGGTGGCGTGAGTGAGTAACTCCCATAATACCATCCCAAAGCTATAAATATCGGATGCTTTAGAGGATTGACCGCCGCGTTTATGCAATTCCGGCGCCATCCACGCTCGTGTGCCGAGACCCTCGGTTTTTTTGGTGACAGTGGAATGTATGCGCACGCTGTTTTTGACTGTGGATAATCCAAAATCGCTGAGTTTTGCCCGCAAGCGCCCCCCGACAATGTTTAATAGAATGTTATGACTTCTGAGATCACGGTGCAGAATATTCTGACGATGCAATAACGCGATACCGTCGGCAATATCTATCGCCAACTGGTAACGCAAGTCCCACGGTAATTTAGCTTCACTGTGTAATTGTAATAAATCAAACAGTGTGCCATTGGGAACATATTCCATGATCAGTGCGTAATTCGGTTTTTCTATGGCTAATCCAAACAGCCGTACAGCGGGATAAGGTTCTTTGGATTCTTTGGCTGCATACGCCATAATGCCGGCTTCCCTATATAAATCCTTTTCAGCCTCGGTGGTCAGGCTGCCAGTCAGTTCTTTAATGGCGACTGTATGTTTCCCTTGCCACCAGCCGCGATACACATCGCCATAGCTGCCACTGCCGATTTTGTCAGTTTTTTTATCATATTCTAAGGTATCAAAGGGAATTTGAGTCAATAGAATAGGAGGGCTAGGAAGGTGGTGGTTGGGGCTGAGTTTGACATCCGGGGCGTTAGTACGCTTTGACAACAATTGCAATGCATTCATCAACGCCTGTTGTTTTTCTCGGTATTCTTTCAAACAAGCTTGGCGATAATGAATCAGTGGCCTTTCACGGCGATTCAGCCCCAGTACGCTGGGCAGAATGCCTAATGGCTCATATTGGGTGAGTTCTTTGATGTAGTTTTCTGGAGATTGCCATGTGCCTTGTTCCAGGGAATACCAGGAGCGGCAGTCGCGGATGAGATGTTTACTAATATTATGGAAAGGAGTGTGCTTTCCTTTTGACACAGATTCATTAATAATTTTTTCTTTTTCCTCTGTGAAAATACATTTTATGGGTTTTACCGAGTCACAAGGGGGTATTTCTTGCCGGTTGATACTTTGCACAGTTTGAGGTTTGTTTTCATTCATGACGATTTGATTACTAATTATAAAATAAGCTGTGTTCTGGTTAGTTAAAATAACAGCATTGCCCTTGATTTCCTCACAATGCTTAATATTAAACTCAGACATTAAATAGAGATCACATTTGGGGAAGATTATTTCATAATCGCCTTCTACCATTAATGGTAGAAGAAAATCAGGACTTTTTTTAGATTCCAGCATAGTAAAGTCGAGTTCTTTGCGTACGTTAGTATCACTGTTGGGTTTAGTTCGTTCAGCATAGCGGTTCGTACCAATCAATAGCACATATTGGCTGTCTAGGATGCTGATGCGCATTTGTTCATTCACATCGCCGGTCATACGCCGTATATCCAGCCATGGTATTAACCCTGCCGCCTCCAAGTCATCGTCCAGTTGCTTTAGAAAACTGTGTAAATGGGTTAATTTTGAGGTTAATTTTGAAATTCCGGCGACTTCCCAGGCATAACTGATAAATACTTGTGGTTGGATGATCATTGAGCGTTGTTTTTCATCTAAAGTTTTAGGCAAATGCAGTTCTGCTTGGTCTTTAATCATTTTTTTAACATTACTGAGAAATTCTTTCAGCAGGATTTGCTGTTCTTTGATTTCGTTTTGCCGAGCCTGCTCGCGCAGTTGGATGAGTTCAACAGATTCTGTTGAGTTGGATGGCCTAATCATAGTTAACTCCTTTAGATAAATCGGTTTGATTTTCCGTGTCCATAAACGATTTTTTTATGTTATTTTGGGACGAGGAAAAACTATCACAATTTTGAGTGACTCGACAAGCTAAAATCTTAGGATTGGTAGATGTTGCCGAGCAGTCTGGAATTTCAAAATTTGACTTAGGTCAATCATTACGCGTCACTGTATGAAAACCCCGTTTTCTAGAGTGACGCGATGTCGTTAAATTCATAACTCTTTCATTTTAAAATCAGAATTCCTTTCACGCCGTCATCTTTCACAGGTGACAGTCTGTTTTTCATTATTTTTGTGTTCCAGATGACAGCATCGCCTGTTAATATTTTTATCAAAATCATTCGCGATGCTTCCGCTAATTTTTTTGAAATTTTCAGCTCAGAATCATTTAATTTGAATTTTTAAAATATTATTGACTTTAATATTCATTTCTCTATAATGGCTCTCATGTGTCGGTTCTGCACGACGTAAATCCGCAGAAAATCATAGGTCTTCGGGATGCCGAGGGTCTATTTCTATATCACGGCATGGAGGGACACTTCACATGCGGTTGTTATGTAGTTGGGCTGATCATCTCCCTGTTTGCAGACGGCAATGAGTTGATCCTGCAACGCCGATTCCCCAGGTGTGGTCCTGGGTTTTGAGAGGTATCAAAGTTTGTGGAATGACCTGTGATACCGGCGGCAATTTCGGAGATTGAACCGCGATCCCGTTTTTCAGATCTTTTAATTCTGTTTTCAATTTCTGATCTTGATTCGTTGTCGATAATAATTGGGATTTCAAAGACTCCAACTGCTGCGTACTCGCAGGTTGCGGGATGACGGGCTGCGGAGTGGTCATCGTAAACGGGTTTTGCGATAATGGCGATTCTGTCGGCAGGGGTGGGGGGAACGCTTTTCAGGCTTTTTATCGCTGCGGCAAATTGATCCCTCACGTGTTCCGCTGCCGGGCGTTGCTTCGCTTCCAGATGACAGCACGCCGTGCTCATTAATTGAAACACTTCCGGGCAGGGATCGGGCAGGGGGTCGCGCTTGCCTTGCACGGTTTTGGAGATTATTTGACCGATTCCCAATCCCACATATGGCATTTTCCGGCTCACGATTTCCCATAACACCACCCCTAAACTATACACGTCGGTTTCCCTGGAATTGGGTTGGTCTTCGTGCAATTCCGGCGCCATCCAGGGAATGGTTCCCGCTCCGCCACGGCCTGTTTCTTTTTTCGAGTGGCTGGAGGATTTTGATTTCACGATCGATAAGCCAAAATCCGCTACTTTGGCGTGGTTCAATGTATCCAGCAAAATGTTTTCGCCTTTTAAATCCTGATGGATTATGTTGACACTATGCAATTGATACAGACCATAACTAATCTGCATCGCCCAGCGCAACTGCTCCAAAGGCGTAATGGTTTCACTGGTTTTATTCAATCGTGCGCGCAAAGTACCGCCTTCACACAGTTCCATCACCAGACAGTAGCGCGGGTCCAGACAGGCGCCACGGAAACCAACCAGATATTCCGAGCGTAATCCTTGCATGACATCCGCTTCCTGCAGCAGCATTTCTTCCTGTTCGGACGCGAGTTTTCCCTGGAAATCATACTGCTTGATCGCTACTTTGCTTTTACGATAACTGCCGGAGAAGACTTCGCTAAATGCGCCGTGGCCTAATTTGTGCTCCAGCTTGAGTTCTCCGTACTGAATTTCCCATCGCCGCGCGCTGCCGGGTATCGGACTAACCGGTGATTTGGGTGGTTCCTGGACGGGTGGTTGGTCGGGTGACAGTTTTTTCTGTTCGGAAGGAAAGAAGAGGGGCTGTATGCCTGGGCTGCCTCCTTGCCAGGTGACCAGAGTACTGTCCTGGAGAACGGGGGCTTGGTCGGATGGGGAGGGATTGTCCGTTGTTGAGGGTCGTATCATCGCTGCAGCTCCTGCGTGTTAAATTAAAAACTTTCCTGTTTTCCTGGGACAAAGGGAATTATTCATGATCCCGGTTGCGGATGCAAGAAAGGGTTGCATAGGCAACTCAGGACTGAAATGTTTTTCCCAACGTGGGTTGTATTGCAGATTCTATGCTTTTTTTGATCTGTGTTCTGAAATCTACAAACCCCGATTCGGTCATAACATTCGCTGCCACCGCCCCTTCACCCCTTATCCAAGCCAACCATCCGTCGTATGCTCGCACGCCCATCGACGCCTCTCGTGCCTTTACTGCTTTTTTCAAATTTTCCCACGAACTGGAATCCTTATCATGCCATTGCTCATCCACCTTCTTTAAATGGAATGCTCGTATAAAAGGATTGGGATCCATTTTCTGTAACAATCGATCCCAATCACCAAAACTTTGCGGGTCAAATTTGGGTACGATAAATACTTCCTGATAATATTTTAAATTATGTTTTTCGCATTCCTGCCAAGTCATTGAAGCAACACCGCCCGCCTGTTTAAGCAGAGTATTAACGACATCGGGACACATGCCCCAAACCGCCGCTCCTAACGGCTGTTCGCCTTTAGCATTGGCGATATCCGGTTTCGCGCCTCGTTTGAGTAAGGCTTCGACCGCTTTCATATCTCCTTGTTTGCAAGCGACAATCAATTGATCTTGCAACACCAATTGCTCAGGAGTGGTTTGGGGTTTTGGCGGTGGCAAAATAGTTTGGAAAATGATCTGTGATACCGGCGTTGATTTTGGAGCTTGAACCGACATCTCGTATTTCAGCTCTTTTAATTCTGTTTTCAATTCCTGGTCTTGATTGGTTGTGGATAATAATTGAGATTTCAAAGACTCCAACTGCTGCGTGCGCGTCTTCCACAAGGATTGGAGAGCTTTAAGGTCGGCAGCCCGCACCCATCCGTCCGAACCCCCCACCGGACGCGCCAAGCCGAGCAAGTTATATCTTAAAAAAGCAAAATTATGACCAAGACCATCTTTGGAAGACGGAGGCACAAACCACGAACCCATCACTGATTTACTTTGAGTACTATCCCATCTATACAGTTCAAGCGTTCGCGGTAATTTTGATTCCCATTCCTGCGGACAGGGTTCTAAAGGACGGTCAGCGCGACAATATTCATTCACCACGTGTGCAGGCAGTAGTTTTTGTTCTCCACCAACGACTTTACACCAATGATCTACCGCTCGCTGGTCATAATGCCATTTCGGAGCATTATCCACATACCTCTGCAACGCGCCGGTTAAGCCTTGCAAACTAAAATGCTTACCGTATGCTGTACCTTTAGTTTCTAATGCCTGGAACTGCTCGGCTTGCGCTTCTTGTGGCAAATATTTTTGAATCATTGTCCACATGTGCCAGTCCATCGCCCACAACGCATATTGAAATGCCGTAATCTGCTTAAATTCACGACCCGATAAATCGGTTACTGTTCCGGCGTGCAATAATAGATTTTTGTTTTTTTGTATTAACACTTCAGCTTTATCTTGTTCACCTTCGGCGACATATTGCAGCAATTGGGTTAAAGCTTTTTCATCTACGCTCTGGATCCCGCGATCAAGTCGCGGGATGACGGGCTGGGGTGTCAACGTCGATGAATTCCCGGATAACGATGAGGTGCGCGGTGATCCAGGGATGATGGGCTGCGGGGCGGTAATCGTAAAAAGGTTTTGTGACAACGGTGCTAGTGGCGGCGGCGTTGATTGCGAAGTTTGAATTGATGTCTGATGCTTCAAATTTTCTGAACGCTTTAATTCTATCTGATATTGTTGTTTTATTCGCTCATTTTCCGCTCCCAATCGCCGTTTTTCTTCTGCAGATTTTTTCTCTATTTCTGCGCGTTGCTGCGCTTCTTGAGCTTTTTCTAATTCCAACTGCTTCACTTTTTCTAATAGCTTTTTCATTTCTTCTTCACGGATGTCAACGATGGAGGAGGGTTTTGGCGATTCTATCGGCAGTGATGTAGGAATGCTCTCCACACTTTGTATCGCCGCGGCGAATTGATCACCAACCTGTTCCGCCGTCGGGCGCTGCTTCGCTTCCAAATCACAGCATGCCGTGATCATTAATCGAAACACTTCGGGACACGGGTTCGGCAGCGGATCGCGCTTGCCTTGCACAGTTTTAGAGATCATTTGACCGATCACCAATCCCGCATACGGCATTTTCCGGCTCACGATTTCCCATAACACCACCCCTAAACTATACACGTCGGTTTCTTTGGAATTGGGTTGATCTTCGTGTAATTCCGGGGCCATCCAGGGAATGGTTCCGGCCCCGCCACGGCCTGTGCCTTTTTTCGAGTGGCTCGCGGAATTCGACTTTACGATCGATAAGCCAAAATCCGCGACTTTGGCGTGATTCAATGTATCCAGCAAAATGTTTTCGCCTTTTAAATCCCGATGGATGATTTTAACGCTGTGCAGTTGATACAGCCCATAACCGATCTGCATCGCCCAGCGCAACTGCTCGAAGGGTGTGATGGCTTCACTGGTTTTGTCCAATCGCGCCCGCAACGTACCGCCTTCACACAGTTCCATCACCAGGCAGTAGCGCGGGTCCAGGCAGACGCCGCGGAAACCGACTAAATATTCCGAGCGTAATCCTTCCATGATATCCGCTTCCTGCAGCAGCATCTGCTCTTGTTCGGACGGGAGTTTTCCCCGAAAATCATACTGCTTGATCGCTACTTTGCTTTTGCGATAACTGCCGGAGAAGACTTCGCCAAATGCGCCGTGGCCTAATTTGTGCTCCAGCTTGAGTTCGCCATACTGAATTTCCCATCGTCGCGCGCCGCCGGATACCGGACTGACCGGCGATCTGAGTGGTTCCTGGACGGGTGGTTGGTCAGGCGACTGCTTTTTCTGTTCGGAGGGAAGGAAGAGGGGCTGTACGCCTGGGCTGCTTCCGTGCCAGGTAACCAGGGAACTGTCCTGAAGAAGGGAGGCTTGACCGGATGGGGAGGGATTTTTCGTTGTGTTGGATCGTATCATCGCTGCGGCTCCTGCGTGTTAAATAAAAAATTTTCCTGTTTTCCTGGGACGAAAGGAATTATTCATGATCGCGGTTGCGGATGCAAGAAAGGATTGTGTATGCAACTCAGGACTGAAATGTTTTTCGCAACGTGGGTTGTATGGCGGATTCTATGGATTTTTTAATCTGTGTTCTATAACTGGCATACCCCTGTTCCGTCTGATCAAACACGCACTTGCCATCATGTGATTCTCTGTTCAACCCGTTTTGGTACCACAACCTGTCCGCATGCCATGTCAAATTTTCCCAGGAACCCGTGTCGTTATTATGCCATTTCTTGTCAACCTGTTTTAAATGAAATGTCCTGATGAATGTATTGAAATTCATTTTTTGCAATAGCTCATACCAGTCACCATAAGTCTGCGGGTTGAATTCAGGCACGATAAATACTTCTTTATAATGTTTTAAATTATGCTGTTTGCATTCCTGCCAGGTCATGGAAGCAACGCCGCCCAATTGTTGCAGTAATGCATTGACGACATCAGGACACATGCCCCAAACTGCCGCGCCCAGAGGTTGTTTACCAGGGGAAAACCAGCCGGGTGCACCTGCGGCATCTGGTCTTGCACCCTGTTTTAACAGCGTGGTGACTGCTTTCTCATCTCCATTTTCGCAAGCGGCAATCAATCGATCCTGCAATGCTAATTGCTCAGGAGTGGCCCTGGGTTTTGGTGGAGGTATCAAAATTTGCGGCATAATCTGCGATACCGGCGATATTAATTTCGGAGTTTGAACCGGCGTCCCGTATTCCGGTTCTTTTAATTCTGTTTTCAATTTTTTCATGATCAGGTCTTCCGCCTTTTCATGTTCAGCTTCGGCGACATACCTGGGCGGTTTGGCAATGGGTTTTGGCGCTGCGGTCAGACCATAATGGTTTTGGGATACCCGTGGTGTGGGTTCTGTTTTTAAAATAGATTTAAGGGGTGATGCAGGGTTGCCCGGATTATTTAATTTTTGATCTCTCAGCCTGGCTTCATCACGGGATGATCTGTCTTCAATACCCTGATGGGCCGTGGATAATAATGTTGACTGCAAGGATTCCCTCTGCTGCGTACGCGTCTTCCACAGGGATTGGAGCGCTTTAAGGTCCGCCACACAGGCCGGAAGCGCCCGCACGGCCAAAGGTTCTCCCGCATAACCGCGCCATGTCTGTGTAGTCTGCCATTGATACCTGCAAAAAGCATAAATCAGTCCAAGGCCGTCTTCCGAAGAAGAGAGGGGGAACCACGGCGATCCTTTCACCTCTTTTGAAGGGCTGCCATTCCATATTTTGGAAACTTCCTGTATCCTCGGCAACTTCGACTCCCATTCTGTTGGGCATGGCTCAAACGCCCGGTCGGGGCGGCAATATTCATTCACCACATGCATGGGCAATTTTTTTTGTGCGCCATCCACTGCCTTACGCCAATGTTTTTCACGTTTATTCTCATTCCAGTGATTATAATTATCTGCAAACGCCTGCAGGGCGTCGGTCAGGTCTTTCAGGCTAAAATGCGTGCCATGCACCGTGCCTTGGGTTTCTAATGCCTGGAATTGTTCCGCCTGCGCTTCTTTTGGCAGATATGTCTGGATCATTTTTTTTTTAATTCGGGTTGTTCGATTTTTGCGGGTGGTTTTTTTATTTCTGCATCGCTGGCGCTATTAACCATCGCAGGCACGGTTTCCAGACTCTTCAGCGCCGCTCTAAATTGATCGCCCACGTAGCCGGCGGTGGGGCGTTTTTTGGGATGGGCATTCCAGCACGCGGTAATCATTAAGCGGAATAATTCAGGACAATTTTCCGGCAGGGTTTCCCGTGTGCCGCTTATCCCCATGCTGACCATGGCGGTTTTCTTTTGAGCGGGAGAGGGCTCTTTTCGGCTGATGATTTCCCACAAAATCATTCCCAGACTGTACATATCCGTTTTTTTTGAATGGGTTTGATGATGAAATAATTGCGGGGCCATCCAGGGATAATAAATATCCGTCTGAAGGGTTGAAAGTGATTTCACGAGGGATAAGCCAAAATCCGACACTTTCGCGTGATTCAGGGAATCCAGCAAAATATTGCTGCTCTTTAAATCCCGGTGCACGATGTTGACGCGATGCAGTTGATACAGCCCGTAACTAATCTGCATCGCCCAACGCATCTGTTCAGTGAGGGTAATCGCTTCGGTTGTCTGATTTAATCGCGCCCGTAAGCTGCCGCCTGCACAATATTCCATTGCCAGGCAGTAACGCAGCTTCAGGCACACCCCCCGCAATCCTGCCAGGTATTCCGAGTGCAGGCTTTGCATGAGACGGATCTCCCGGAAGAGACTCTTTTTTTCTTTGAGGGTGAAGTTTGCTTCAAAATTATAAATTTTAATCGCTACCTGACCTTTCCGGTAAATCCCTTTGAACACCTGACCATACGCCCCTTTGCCCAATTTGTGCTCGAACTTCAGTTCGCCGTAGGCCATTTTCCAGCAGTGCACAATTTTGGGGGATTGATTCACTGACGCAGGTTTTTTTTTGGATTTCCACCACTGCGGATTGCGGAATTTGGCATCGCCCTGGCGTGGCTGTGAGGGGTTTAAGTCTGTCACCAATGTATTATTCTGCGATGGGAGAAGGCGGTCAGATGGAGATTTCTGATGGACAGATGAACCAGGGTTTTGGGAATGTTGCATGGCTGATTTTCCTTGTTTCAATAATTTGGGACCGGGCCATTATCATCAAAACCTGTTCGCTCCGCAAGCTGCTAACGGCATGCGGAGCCAGGTCAGAAGCCGGTATAACGCGAGTATAACTTTGCGCTAAAAATATTTCTCCACCGTTGGACGCGCTGCACGTTCTATCCCTTCTTTAATTTGTGTTCTGAAGCGTCTATATTCCTGCTCCGTTTCCCGACACATTGTCTTTCGTCTCTCGGTCAGCTTTCCTTTTCCATAGGATCCTACGTACTGCTTGAAATTTTCCCATGAGCTTGAATCTTTATCATGCCATTGTTCATTTGCCTTCGTTAGGTGAAATGCTCTGATGAAAGGACTGGGATCCATTTTCTGTAACAACTGATCCCATTGACTGTAAGTCTGTGGATCAAATTCAGGTAAGATAAACACTTCCCTGTAATAGGTAAGATTATGTTTTTCGCATTCCTGCCAGGTCATTGACGCAGCGCCGCCCGCCTGTTTAAGCAGAGTGTTGACGACATCAGGAGACATGCCCCAAATCGCGGCCCCTAGCGGCTGTTCGCCTTTTGCATTGGCGATATCCGGTTTCGCGCCTCGTTTGAATAACGCCTCAACCGCTTTCGCATCTCCCTGTTTACACGCGGCAATGAGTTGATCCTGCAGCGCCAATTGCTCAGGGGTGGCTCTGGGTTTTGGTGCGGGCATCAGGGTTTGCGGATTTCGCGACAGGGATGACGGTGCTGAAGAACCGGATGAGACACCAGTGGGTTGCAGCTCCAAACCGGGTTGGTTATTCGTATCATCCTCACTGCTGCTCCAGTCTTCATCAGAATCATTCCGTAATTCCTTTGAATGGGGGGCCGCCTTTATTTCCTGTTTAATTTGTATTCTGAAATCTGCATACCCCTTCTCTGTCGAGGTGATTGCCAGAATCGATGCTTCGCCCAGGCCTCTTTGTGCGAACGCAACGAACAGTTTTAAACGGGTCCAACTGCTCGAATCATTACTCTGCCATACTTCATCCACCTTTTTTAAATGACAGGCACGCAGGAAGGGCGATGAGTCGATTTTTCTCAATAATTCACTCCATTCGCCAAAAGTCTGAGGGTCAAATTTTGGCGCCATAAACACTTCCTGGTAGTATTTTAAATTATGTTTTTCGCATTCTTCCCAGGTCATTGACGTAATGCCGCCAGCCTGTGTCAGCAGTTTACGGACTGCTTCCGGGTTCATGCCCCAGACGGCTGCTCCCAATGGCTGTTCTCCCCGGGCGTTAGCCATGTCCGGTTTTGCGCCCCGTTTTAATAAGGCTGTCATTGCTTTGGCATCTCCCTGTTTACAGGCAGTTATCAGTGAATCCTGTAATTGCAATTGCTCCACGCTGGCCGCCGGTTTTGGCGCGGACATCAAGGTCTGTGGAATAATCTGCGATACGGCTGGTATTGACAGGGGTTTTGTGGGTGTAGTGATCATTTGAGGGAGCAGCTTGAGCTTTTCTTCCTGACTGCGTTTTAATTCCGCCTGGTGCTGCTGTTTTATCCGCCTGATTTCCGCTTTTTTTTTCGCTTCCAGTTGGTCCTTTTCTGCGGCTAATTGCCGTTCTTTTTCAGCAGCCGCAGCGAGTTGTTGTTCATGCGCTAATTTCATTTCCGCCATTTGCTGTTCAAGAGCCTTCAATTTCTGCATTTCCGATGACTTGACTTTTGAACCCGGTATTGATGGCGCTGATTCAGGTTTTTTTAATTCCTGGTTGCTGGTTTTTGTCACCAGCGGTTTCAGTCGCTCCACTACCTGAATAGCCGTGGGCCGTTTGGAGGGTGTTAAATCCCAACAGGATTCAATGATCGTTTTTAATTCCGCCGGGCAATCTTGAGGGATTTCTTCTTTTTCACCTTTTTCAATCCAGCCCATCGCCTGTAACTGGTTTTGCGCGTCTTTAAAGGGAATTTCTCTGGCGGCCAATTCCCACAACACCATACCCAGACTCCAGATGTCTGCCGCTGCGGTTGCTTCGGCTTTGCGTTTGAATAATTCCGGGGCCATCCATAACACCGTGCCTTTGGCAATCGTGGATTGACTGCTGGTTTCCTGTTTCACTTTCGCTAAACCAAAATCTGCCAGCTTCGCGCGCAACCGGTCATCCAGCAGAATATTTAAACTCTTCAAATCCCGGTGCAAGATCGAATAGCCGTGCAAATCTTTCAGGCCCCACGCCGTATCCAAGGCAATCTGAAACCGGATGGGCCAGGGTAAGGGCTGGCCGTTGTGTAATAACTGATAGAGCGAGCCTTTCGGCATCAACTCCATCACCAGAGAATAATGCGGCGCTTCCAGACAGATTTTTTTCAGCGGCACGATATATTTGGATTCCACTCCCAACTGGAACATGATCTGCGCTTCCTGACGTAATTCTTCGAGGGCCTTTTCGGTCAAATGCTGCGCTTTGAGCCGTTTAATCGCCACGGGTTGGTCATTCCACACCCCTTCGTACACCGAACCGTACGCGCCTTCGCCTAACAGTTTGACTAACGTCAGCGCACTGGCCGGCAGGGTGATATTAATCCGCAGACTGCCTTGAGAATCCAATTGGGCTAAGGTGGGTTTCGGCGGTGACAATAGTTTTTGATCGGCTTTCAAATCCGGTAATGTCAATGTCAGGGACTGACTTTGACCCTGTGAAGGGAGCTGAGTGACTAACGAACTGTCTTGCAAAAAGGGTTGGGGGGAGGGGCTTTGACTGGATGATGAGCCGGGGGTTTTTTGTGGATTTTGCATGGTTCAAATTCTCCTTAATTTAAATAATTCCTGATGGTTTTACTCTGCAAACGGTTTTCATGGGACTTTTGGCTATTATTATCAAAAACAATTGCCCAGTCCATAACAAGCCCAATGTTCTGCCTGGTATTTCAATGGATATCCTCCAAAGAATTTCCTGGATCGCACTCAGGTCCCGATCATCACGACCCGAATTGCTTCTGAGTGGTAACGGACAATAATTGGGACTTGAGCAACTCCAACTGCTGCGAGCGCGTCTTCCACAAGGATTGGAGAGCTTTGAGGTCTGCGCGGGCCACTCCTCGTCCACACAATAACCACGCGACAGCACACACCACAGCCCGCCGCCCTCGACCCCCAAGACACCTGTCAGAAGCAAAGTTCAATCTCAAGTCGTCCTTAGAAGATGGGGGAACAAACCACGATCCCATCACTGATTTACTTTGCGTACCATCCCATCTGTACAATTCAAGCGTCCGAGGTAATTTTGACTCCCATTCTGATGGGCAGGGTTCAAACGGACGGTCGGCGCGGCAGTATTCATTCACCACATGCGCTGGTAACAATTTTTGTTCGCCGCCCACGACTTTACACCAATGATCTGTCGCTCGCTGATCATACTTCCAGTCTTCAGCATTATCCACATACGTCTGCAATGCGCCGGTCAAGCCTTGCAGGTTAAAATGTTTACCGTGCATCGTGCCTTTGCTTTCTAATGCCTGGAACTGCTCGGCTTGCGCTTCTTGGGGCAGATATTTCTGAATCATCGTCCACATATGCCAGTCCATCGCCCACAACGCATATTGAAACGCGGTAATCTGTTTAAATTCACGGCCCGATAAATCTTTTACCGTTCCTGCGTGCAGCAATAAATTTTTATCTTTTTGAATCAATGCTTCTGCTTTATCCTGCTCACCTTCAGCCACATAGCGCAGCAATAGGCTCAAGGATTTTTGATCTTCCGGTTTCAGTGCGGGTTTCGGCCCAGGCATCAAGGTTTGAGAACTTCCCGATAACGACGGCAGGGGCGTTAGCTTTTTCAATTCCTGCTCTTTCTTGGGCGGTGTCTGGAGTGGTTTGTCTTTAGGTTCCAGCGGCTGCCGCTGAATTTCTTTGAGTTCTTCCGCTCGGCGGCGATCTAATTCCGCCTGCAAACGAGCATTGTCTTCCCATTTTTTTTCTAATAGCAAACGTCGTCGTTCTTCTTCCGCTTTTTCAAATTTCAGCCGCATCACTTCGTCCAACAGCTTTTTCATTTCGGCTTCATTCGATTCTCCCTGAGCCGATCTCCGGTGAGGAAGATTTTTCATCCGGCATACTCTCTCGCAATAAACTGTCTAACCGTTTGGCCACCACGTCCGCAGTTGGGCGTTTCGAGGGTTCCTTATCCCAACACGATTGAATCAATTGTTTAAATTTTTCAGGGGTTTCTTCTGGTGTGACTTCCTGTTCTCCCTGCGCTACCCATGTCACCGCGATCGCCGGTGTCGCTGCATCCGCAAACGGAATTTTTCGGCTCGCCAATTCCCACAACACCATCCCCAAACTGTAAATATCCGAGAATACCGTCGCCTTGGCTCCTCGCTTAAATAACTCTGGCGCGGACCACAACACCGTCCCTTTAAATCCTCCCGCCGTGGTACTGGCTGAACTCGTCTTTAACGTCGATAACCCAAAATCGGCTAATTTTGCACGGCCAGCGCCATCCAGCAGTACATTCAGGCTCTTTAAATCCCGGTGCAACACACTGCGTTCATGCAGATGGTGCAGACCAATGGTCATATCCAAGCCAATCTGGTAACGCCGAGGCCAGGTGAGGGGTTCACTGCTTTTGAGCAGATGGAACAAATCGCCGCCCGGCAGGTATTCCATCACCAGCGAATAATTTGGCTTTTCTAAAATCATGCCGCGCAACCGCACCAGATAATCCGATTGCGTGCTCACCTTCGCCATCACCATCGCTTCTTTACGAATCTCCAGCCGGGTTTGTTCGCTGAAATCCTGGGCCGTATATTGCTTGATCGCGACTTTATTGAATTTCCACTCACCGGCAAAGACTTTACCGTAGCCGCCCTGGCCCAGCAGCGCGCCAAAGGTCAGGTCGGTGAATTGAATGGTGAAATCCAGTAACACTTGACCGCCGGGATTATTGAAGGGTGGGGGTTCTGTTGTCTTGGGCACCGACCCGGTCGGTTGATTCAATTTTGTATCCGCCGGTTGGGATTGTGAGAAAGGCAAGGCCGTCACTAACGAACTGTCCTGTAACACAGGGTGGGAAGACGGGGTTTGACCGGACGATGAACCGGATTTTTGGGGATTTTGCATGGGTCGGATTCTCCTTGATTCCTGATGATTTTATTGTGCCAATTCATTTACGGGACTTCGCCATTATTATCAATAACGATTTGCTTCGCAAGCTGCTAATGGCGACGACCTGACCCGCCTGTCAAAGTTTCCAACGATTGTTTCTGGGTAAATGACTGGGATATATTATAGGCATTGATGTTGGAAGTAACTTCTCCAAAAGCCGGGGCAATAAAGGCAGCTGTCATTCCCGCGCAGGCGGGAATCCATTTTTAAACAAGCAGTTGTGCTTCGTCAAAGATAGATTCCCGCCTGCGCGGGAATGACATGCCCCGGGTTTCTGAGAAATTACTGTTGGAATCATTAATCGCTGATTAGACGGCGATATTTTTCGTAGAATGAGCGGGACTTATACCACGGAGAAAAATATATGAAGGAAATTGTCGCCGCGTTATCGGCCATTCGTGAACCGGGTTTTTTTGTGGGAAAAAATCAGGCGCCGGCCAATGCGTTGTCTTTAGAGATCAAGGGATTGGGTTTGCTAAAATGGCCGTTAACCGAAACCTGTGTCCGGCAATTAATTGCTTTGGCCCAGCCCGCGCATTTCGGCTGGCGTGATCAAACCGTGCTGGATAAAAATGTCCGGGACGTCTGGAAAATTTCGGCCAGTGAAATCCGGATTGAAGAAACGGAATGGAATAAAACCCTTCACCCCGTCCTCGAAACTTTAAGGAAAGACCTGGGATTGCCGGAAAATTCCGAATTACAGGCGGATTTGCATGATTTGCTGATCTACGAGCCGGGGCAATTTTTTCATCCCCACCAGGATTCCGAAAAATGTAATGGAATGGTGGCCACGATGGTCATGGTGTTACCGTCTGCTCACACCGGAGGAAATTTAATCATTGATCATCGCGGCGTTAAAAAAACGATTCAGTCCAGTCGTTTCTCTCCCGATCAACTGCATTTTATTGCCTTTTATGCCGACTGTTATCATGAAGTGAAGCCGGTCAAAAGCGGTTACCGGGTGGCGCTGACTTATCACCTGATCCTCAAAAATTCCGTGCGATCGGTTCCTTCAGTCATTCATACCGCTGAAAATCAGGCGTTAATGCAGGCGCTGACAGATTATTTTCCCGATGCGCAATATTCACAGGAGCCGGACTACATTCCACCGAAAGGAGTTTATTTACTGGATCATGAATACACGCAGGCGGGATTATCCTGGCGTCACTTAAAAAATGCTGATTATGTCCGCGCAGACAGTCTGAAACGGGCAGCGGATCATGCAGGGCTGGAGATTTATTTAACGCTGGTCGATATTCGGGAACATTGGAGTTGCGCCGAGGAGTTTGATGATTCCCGCTCTTCCCGGGGTCGTCGTCGCTATGAATACGATGATGAAGAAGAAACCGTGACGGAATACTCTGAAAGTTCGATTGAACTGATCGAGTTGATTGAAGAGGAGATTGCGTTGCGGCATTGGCTGGATCGGGAGGGTCATCCGGTTAATTTGAGAGAAGCCGGTGTGAGTGAAGACGAACTGGGCTGGACTAAACCGACGGATCAATTTAAACCGTTTCAGACCGAATATGAGGGATGGATGGGCAATTATGGCAATACCCTGGAGCGCTGGTATCATCGGGCCGCCATTGTATTCTGGCGCAAAGCCGATCACTATCCCATGTTATTTCAGAACAATCCTGCCAGTGTGATACAGGAACTCATTCATTCGTATGAGTCGGGAAGAGCATTGCCGTTGCCGGGGCCGGAGATCGTGCGCAGCCTGCTGCCGCTGTGGCCGAAATATCTCCGCAGAGCGGATGCCGCATTGCTGGGTGAAGTATTGCAACTGGCCGGGTTACTCCAGGATGCGGAATTAAGCCAGAAAATATTGCAACCGTTCATGATCAAAGTGCTGACACCGGAGAGCGTCACACTCTGTTTGCCTTTAATTGAAGCGTATGGCGTTCCCTGGTTCTTGGATATTCTGCACGATTGGTCGCAGGCGAAAGATACCTGGGATCGTGTGGAACCCTGTGAACATATTCTACCGCTCGTCAATATTCTGGTGAAAAATCACGCCCATAAACCCCTGATTGATTTTTTATTGGCGTATCAATGGCGGCAACTGCAAACACGTTATGCCGGGAACAAAGGGATTCATTATCGCTCTGAATTATCCAGAGCGATGCGACAACTCATTCAATATGTTCATGACCTGTTGAAAGCATGTCGAATCGTTCATCAGGAAGCACTCATGAATGAAATAGTGGATCATCTCGTCAGTGATCCACGATGTTATCCGTTGTTGGAGTTGATGGCGCTGATCGATGATTGCGAAACCTCCAGCCGTCAAAAACTGCTGAATTATCTTTATGCCGGGTTGCAAAAGGAAAGTGATGGGGGACTGCGTCAACCGGACGATTGGTCGATTCAGGAAAAAATAACCTGCGAATGTGAGGATTGTGCCGTGTTGACCCGGTTTTTAGAATCCCGTTGCGAAAAAGAGAAAATATGGCCCCTGGCGCAAGGACGCCGGCAACACATTCATCAGGCGATTCAAAGCCTGAATATTCCGGTGACCCATGAAACGCAACACACCGGCTCGCCGCACAAATTAATTTTAATCAAAACTGAAAAACTGCACAGCCAGGCGAGAACCCGATTTACACAGGTTCAGCAGGCGTTATTGCGTTTGGGTGCTGAAATGGAAAAGATGGCTATTAACGCGAGTGCAACTTTGCGCTAAAAAGTGTTCCCCAGCGTGGGTTGTATTGCGGATTCTATGCTTTTTTTAATCTGTGTTTTGAAATCTGTATATCCAGCTTCTGTTTGAACAATTTCATTTGGTCGTCCTACATTACAATATAGTCGTGACGAAGTTCTCTTATATAGATGCTGCTTTGTTGATTCATATTGATGTTTTATACCTTCCTTTAATTCTTTCCAATCCATCGGCTCATCTTTTGGAAGCGTTTTGTTAACTTGATTCAAGTGAAACGTTCTAAGAAATAAGTTATCATTTATTTTTACCAATAAGTTATACCAGTCTCCCCAAATGGGTGGTTGGAATTTTTCTACTATAAACACCTCTTTATAATATTTTAAATTATGGTTTTCGCATTCCTGCCAAGTCATTGAAGCCACGCCGCCTGCCTGTTTAAGCAGGGTATTGACGACATCGGGACACATGCCCCAAACTGCTGCTCCCAACGGCTGCTCGTCTTTCGCATTGGCGATATCCGGTTTCGCGCCTCGTTTGAATAACACCTCGACTGCTTTGACATCGCCTTGTTTACAGGCAGCAATCAATTGATCTTGCAGCGCCAATTGTTCAGGTGTGACTTTGGGTTTTGGTGGAGCCATGATAGTTTGCGAAATAACTTGCGATACCGGCGTCATTAGTTTTGGAGGTTGAACCGACGTCTCGTATTTCAGTTCTTTTAATTCTGTTTTCAATCCCTGGTTTTGACTGACCGTGAATAATAATTGAGACTTCAGAGACTCCAACTGCTGTGTGCGCGTCTTCCATAAGGATTGGAGGGCGTAAAAATCTGCCCAAAGGCAAGGACGTAAACCCAGCGAGGGGAAGACACCCCCTCCCCAAGTCACTGACGCTGGACGCGCTTCATTATATCTGTAAAAGGCATAGTTTTTTCCAAGCTCATATTCAGGTGAGAAAGATTTAAACCATGAAATTTTGATATATTTTCCTTGGCGTGGATTCCATACATCCAACTCCTGTGTCCGTAGAAACTTCGATTCCCATTCTTGGGGACATGGATAAAATGAACGGTCACTTCGGCAATATTCATTCACCACATGTACAGGGAAACCCCTTTGCACTTCGCCCATTACTCTAGCCCAGACATCTGTTTTTTGTGGAAAAATCTTCCAGGATTGTTCCAAATAATCACTCGCCGTTTTGAGATTAAAATGGTTACCATGTTCGGTGCTTTTGGCTTCTAATTCTTGCAACTGTTGTGCTTGCGCCTCTTTGGGTAGATATTTCTGGATCATCGTCCACATGTGCCAATCCATTGCCCATAACGCATATTGAAATGCCGTAATCTGCTTAAATTCCCGGCCTGATAAATCTGTTACCGTTCCTGCATTCAGCAGTAAATTTTTGTTTTTTTGTATTAATGCTTCGGCTTTGTCCTGTTCACCTTCGGCCACATATTGCAGCAATTGGTTTAAAGTTTTTTCATCTACGCTCTGGATCCCGCGATCGAGTCGCGGGATGACGGGCTGAAGGGCGATAATCGTAAAGGGGTTTTGTGACAACGAAAAGGTTTGCAGTGGCGGCGTTGATTGCGGAGTTTGAGTCGGTGTCTGGCATTTCAGGTCTTCCTGTGTCCCCTTTAATCCGGCTTGATGCTGCTGTTTTATTCGCTCAATTTCTGCCTGTTTTTCTGCGGCTAATCGCCGTTTTTCTTCCTCAGCGGCAGCGAGTTGGGCGGATTGTTGTTCCTGGGATAATTTCAGTTGTTCCATTCGCTTTTGCAGCGCTGATTGTTCAGCCTGGTGCTGTTGCTGGAGTTTATCGATTTCCGCTTGTTTTTTGATTTCTACTTCGCGCAATTCTTCTTTTTGCTTTTGTTCAGTATCCCGACGTTTTCCTTGCCAGCGTGTATTCCACTGGATTTCGCGTTTCTGCTGATTTTCTTCCAACTTTTTGATGATGGCCTGCGTCTGTGCTGATAATGGATACGCTGCCGCCAGCTCTTTTAATTCTTTCTGCACAGTCTCAATCGTCGGCCGCGTTTCTACTATTAACGACCAGCATTGTTTGATCAATGCCGCCAATTTGGGTGGGCATTCGCCGGGAATCGTTTCAGTTTCACCTTTACTGATCCATTCACTAATCAAACTGGCGTCTCCTTGGGCGTCGGCAAACGGTATGGCGTGGGTCAGTAATTCCCATAACACCATGCCATAGCTGTACATGTCCGAAGCCGGAGAGGACTGGCCGCCGCGCTTGTGTAATTCCGGGGCCATCCACGCCCGCGTGCCGACACTGTCCGTTTTTTTACTGGTTGTGGTGGCGCGGACGCTGCTTTTCACGGTGGATAAGCCAAAATCACTGAGCTTGGCTCGCAAACGTCCGTCAGTAATGGTTAATAGGACGTTATGACTTCTCAGGTCGCGATGCAGAATGTGTTGACGATGCAACAGCGCTATCCCATCGGCAATATCAATTGCCAGTTGGTAGCGTAAATCCCAGGGTAATTTCGCTTCGCTTTGACGTTGTAATAAATCAAACAGCGTGCCATGGGGCAGATATTCCATCACCAAAGCGTAATCCGGTTTTGCTACCGCCAGTCCAAACAGTCGCACGGCGGGATAGGGTTCTTTGGACTCCTTGGTGACATACGCCATAATGCCGGCTTCGCGATATAAATCTTTTTCGGCGTCGGCGGTCAGGCTGCCGGTCAGTTCTTTAATAGCGACGGTATATTGGCCTTGCCACCAGCCGCGGTAAACCTCGCCGTAACTGCCGCTACCGATTTTGTCGGCTTTTTTGTCGTATTCTAACGCCTCGAAAGGAATTTGCAGCACCGGCGTCAATTGAATGGAAGGGCGAGGAGAGCGGTTGGGGTTGGATTTGATATCCGAGTGGTATCCGTTGAGACAATAATTCTAACGCATTCATCAACGCCTTTTGTTTTTCCTGATATTGCGTCAAACAGGCCTGGCGATATTTAATTAACGTCCGTTCACGGCGATTCAACCCCAACAGACAATACAAAATTCCCTCTGACTCCGGTTTAGTGAGACTTTTTGATGTATTTTTCCTGAGACTGCCACTGTCCCTGTTCCAAAGAATACCAGGATTTGCAGTCACGGATGAGATAGCGGCCCACGGTGGGAAAAGTGGTCCCGTAATCGCCTTCCAGCATCAGCGGCAGCAGGAAATCCGGGCTTTTTTTCGCTTCGGCGAGGGTGAAGTCCAGTTCTTTGCGCACGTTGGTTTTGCTGCCGGGCTGAGTGCGTTCTGCATAACGATGAGTGCCCATTAATAACACATGTTGACTCTTTTCGATGCCGGCGCGCATCTGCTCTTCGATGTCGCCGTTCATACACTGTTTATCATACCAGGTGATGATTCCGGCGGCTGTTAAATCACTTTCCAGTTGGGACAAGAGTGTCTGTAAATGGGTAAGCTTTGGTGTTCCGGTAGCTTCCCAGGCGTAACTGATAAAGACCTGCGGCTGGGTGAGGGTGGATCGTTGCAGACTGTCGAGGTCTTTGGGCAAATGCAGCGTCGCCTGCTCTTTAATCATTTTTTTGACGCTGCCGAGAAATTCTTTCAGCAGAATTTGCCGTTCCCTGATTTCAGTTTGCCGGCGCAAACTGGCCAGTTCTGGGGATTCAGTTAGGTCGGATGGTCTGATCATGATGAGCTCCTTTTCTTACATGAAATGTGATTCGGTTTTGCATTTTGAACTCAGGACTGAAATGTTTTCGTTGCCGTGGGTTGTATTGCGGATTCTATCATTTTTTTAATCTGTGTTCTGAAACCTGCATATCCCTGCTCTGTTTCGAGCGTCCATGCCCAAACTAGCCTTCCTCCCACACCCCGCTCTGCCACATATTTTTTCAAATTTTCCCACGAACTCGAATCATTATCATGCCAAAGCTCATCAACTTTCTTTAAATGAAATGCTTTGATAAAAGGAGTGAGATCCATTTTCTGTAACAACTGATTCCAGTCACCAAAAGTTTGCGGATCGAATTTAGGTACGATAAATACTTCCTGATAATATTTTAGATTATGTTTTTCGCATTCTTGCCAAATCATTGAAGCAACGCCGTCTGCTTGTTGCAGCAATGCATTGACAACGTCGGGACACATGCTCCAAACCGCTGCCCCGAACGGCTGCTCGCCTTTGGCGTTAGCGATATTCGGTTTCGCGCCTCGTTTGAATAACGCTTCGACCGCTTTCACGTCTCCTTGTTTACAAGCGGCAATCAATTGATCTTGCAACGCTAATTGTTCAGGGCTGGCCTTGGGTTTTGGCGGAGGTATCAAAATTTGCGGAATTATCTGCGATACCGGCGGTGTTAACTTCGGAGACTGAACCGGCGTCTCATATTTCAGCTCTTTTAATTCTGTTTTTAATCCCTGATCTTGACTGTTTGTGGATAATAATTGAGATTTCAGTGACCCTAATTGCTGCGTGCGTGTTTTCCACAAGGATTGGAGAGCTTTGAGGTCTGCCACCCTTCCCCAACGACCCAGGTCCCTAAATCCGGCACGACGTAATTACATCTGTAAAAAGCATAAGTGAGTCCAAGGTCATCTTTAGAAGATGAGGGGATAAACCAGGAACCCTTAACGTATTTAGATTGCACGCGATCCCATATTTCTAATTCACGAGTGCGCACCAATTTCGCCTCCCATTCTGATGGGCATGGCTCAAACGCTCGATCTGGGCGGCAATATTCATTCACCACATGCACAGGCAACAATTTTTGTTCTCTTCCCACCACTTTACACCAATGATCATCTGCTCGTTGGTCATACTTCCAAACTTTTTCAGCATTATCCACATACGTCTGCAACGCGCCGGTCAAGCCTTGCAAGTTAAAATGTTTGCCATGCATCGTCCCCTTGCTCTCTAATGCCTGGAACTGCTGGGCTTGCGCTTCTTTCGGCAGATATTTCTGGATCATCGTCCACATGTGCCAGTCCATCGCCCATAAAGCATATTGAAATGCCGTAATCTGCTTAAATTCACGGCCTGATAAATCGGTTATCGTTCCCGCATACAGCAGTAAATTTTTGTCTTTTTGTATTAATGCTTCGGCTTTGTCCTGTTCGCCTTCGGCGACATATTGCAGCAATTGGATTAAAGCTTTTTCATCTACGCTCTGGATTCCGCGATCAAGTCGCGGGATGACGGGCTGAGGGGTGATAATCGTAAAGGGGTTTTGTGATAATGGCGGCAGCGTTGATGGCGGGATTTGAATCAGCGGTTGGCGTTTCAGGTCATCCTGTGCGCGCATTAATTCGGCTTGATGCTGCTGTTTTATTCGCTCAATTTCTACCTGTTTTTCGGCGGCTAATTGCCGTTCTTTTTCCACAGCGGCAGCCAGTTGTTGTTCATGCGCCAATTTCATTTCCGCCATCTGCTGTTCCAAGGCCTTTAATTTTTGCATTTCCGATAAATGTTGAGAGTTTATTAATGTGAAGTAATCGAATATTTTCTATAAATTTCAATACTATTTAAAGAATTACTCCACATTAATTATTAACAAAACTACAAAGATTCTAGCCACTTTAAAATAGACGCATCGGAACGCCAAGTAGCCACCGTTGTTGAATTTTCATCGATCACAGCTTTATTAATAGCTTCACGCTTCATATTGATATCAATGCTCATGTAGCGGTATGTTGTATTAACGTCTGTATGACCCAACCAACGGCTAATAGTGACTAAGTCTACTCCAGATTTAAGAAGATGAATAGCAGTACTATGACGCATACTATGTGGATGCAATCTCTTCCCTACCAGTGTTGGTGTACTTTCTCTCGCTAAATCGCAATATTTTGCTAATAAATAACGCACACCAAAACGTGTGAGTGGTTGTTTTCGATGATTTAGAAAAACATGCTCATCATTCTGTGTATTGCTACGCATAGCCAGGAATGCTTGCAATAGTTGCGCGGTTTTCTGTGTCCTTCCGGCAAAGTTGCGTGCATTAACTTAATTTTTTCTTTATGATCAATTTGCGGGACATCATTTTTTAATCTGACTGAAATTTTGGAATGAGATGGTGGCCACTTGATTTTTAAAATGTTCTGATACAAACTCCTTTGCCATAACAGGATCGTTATGACAGCCATAGAGGGATTTGGCATGAACATGACTCATCAACTACCGAAAATTGTCAGCAAATCACGGGATGAAGTGGATGCCGCCATTCGTGAAATTAAAACCAGTAATTTAAGCGAAGAAACCCGAGAACTGATGATTGGTTGCATTGAGTTTGCCACATGGCTGCCCGAAGCGATTCGGGAAAAAAACATCAGTATTCGTAACCTCCAGCGGATGCTGTTCGGCGAAGGCGGCAATCACCGAAAGAAGAAAAAAAAGAAAGATGGCGCAGATTCATCGACTGAGTTGGGACAATCTGCTGCAACGACTGCTTCATCTGACACATCGAATGAGGCGACTGCTCATGATCATCCCCAGGAAACCGACACGGGTGGCGACAACCTCCCCAGCGATCTGGTGGCCCAGCCTACGCCGGAAGCCACTCGCAACATCCGCAAGGGTCACGGTCGCATCGGACAAGCGGGCTACACCACAGCTATCCATATCCGGGTCTCTTTGAACACCGTGCAAGCCGGTGATGAATGTCCTGGCCAGTGCGGTGGACATTTATATTCGCTCAGAAATCCCGGTGTGGTGATCCGCATCACCGGTAACGCATTAGCCACGGTTCACCGTTATATTTTAGAGAAGTTACGTTGCAATTTGTGCGGTGATGTGATGACAGCCCCATTACCACCGGAGGCGTCGAAGGAAAAATATGATGCGGCGTTTAAAGCACAATTAGCGATTCAGAAATATTATGTGGCCGTTCCCTTTTACCGCCAGGAACAGGTACAACGTTTACTGGGATTTCCGTTACCGGACGCCACCCAGTTCGATCTCGTGGAGCAGGTTGCCGATGCGGGGTATCCAGTGGTCAAGCTCCTGGAAAAAAAAGCCGCCAATGGAGAGTTAGTCCACAACGACGATACTTCGGTCAAAATACTCTCGGTGATTCAGGACAATCAGGCTCACCCCGATAAGGTCCGTACCGGGATGCAAACCAGTGGTATCATGGCCAAAGCGGAAGGCCATACGATTGCTTTGTATTATACGGGAACCCGTCATGCGGGTGAAAATTTAGAAGAGATATTGCGTCATCGTGATCCGGCTAAACCGGACATCATTCAAATGTGTGATGCCTCTAATAATAATATTCCGTCGTCATTTAAAACGATCCTGTGCAACTGCCTGGGACACGGCTTTAGAAAGTTTCGCGATTTACTGGATTTTTTCCCTGAACCGTGTTTAAAGGTGATGAAATCTTTGGCGGTGGTGTTTGAGGTAGAGGAAAAAACCCAAGGGATGTCAGCGATGGAACGTTGGCGGTATCATCGCCAGTATAGCAAACCGGTGATGCTGGAACTGAATCGGTGGCTGAAAGCGCAACTCGATGAAAAACAGGTCGAGCCGAACAGTTCGCTGGGCAAAGCGATGCGTTATCTGTTAAAGCACTGGAAAGCACTGCGTCGTTTTCTAGTCGTTCCCGGGGCGCCCATCGACAACCACGAGGGTTCAAACTGCACTCACTGCGGTTTTCCGTATTTATTTTTTTCATTCCGATCTCCTATTTTGTTGGCAATTATGCCGATTAAGTTTTTTTGTCAACTTTTCATTAGGTGGCTCATACAATATTGTTTCAGGAGTGTTCGCATAAGAACATACTTTGATAACCCCCCTGTCCTTCAAATTTTTCAATGTCACATCATCTACACCTAATATCTTTTTCATTTCTCTACGCGTTAACATGCCCTGCTGAATTAAGCGTGAACGTCGATCTAATAGTTTATAACTTTTTCGAATTCGATAAATAGCCATCCGTGTAAATAGCATATTATCTCCTGTTTTAAAACCACGTTCGTTGAGTATATCAGCAATTTCAGGATCCGTATGTTTATTTAGTAATTGATCGATTTCTTCGACGATTTCATTATTTGTTTTTCTCGCCATAAACGCGTTTAATGGTAGAGGTAAAACCATTGATTTTGTAGCGCCGCCTTTGAATCGTATACCTACAGAAATATTATCGCTCTTAATTAAAGTAACATCCTCAATTAAAAGGCGTACCATACGTTTACGTTCTCTAATAGGTGTATTCGGATCTGTCCATAATTTTGGAAAATCAGAAACAAGTGTCATAATTTTCGATTTTTTTTTCGTTATCTAAAAATAAACGATCCTTTTTGAATTTATTTTCATAATCTTCCTGAGATTGCCGCAAGAGACGTAATTTTTCGTTCCACTCTGCTTCTAATGTATTCGCAACAAGTCTATTTTCAGGATCAACCTGCATAAAACGACGTCGTGCAAGATCGGCTTCATAGGTGGCCTGCTCAACATGCTTTTTCCTTAATGCCGTCACTTCCTGCATTTGTAATTCTAGCTGTTGTTGTATGGCTAAAGAAATCTCAAGAACAACCGGTGTCATCATTGAAATAAGTTCCGTTCCTATAAAATTATCAATCGCTTTTCCAGAAATACTTTGGCAAATAGATTTAGACGTCTGTATCCCTACCGCTTGGCACACATAATCAGGATAAAGCTGTCCCTTTCGTTCATGATATCGAAGAGTCATGCGGCGACCGCATAATCCACATACGACGATCCCCTGTAAAAGAGCAGGACCTTCTCTGGGCGGGCGTTGAGAATGTTCTTTTCTATGAGATTGTGCGTTTTTAAGCAAAATTTTCTGATTGTGTTCGAACTTTTCCTGGGTAATATATCCGATATGCGTGTTAGGTAAAAATACAGACCATTGTTCACGTGGTATAGTACGTATACTATAGGTGCCATCAGATGAGCGACGCTGTTGTGTCCTGCCATAGAAAAAAACACCTGCATATCGTGGATTGTGTAATATCTTTAATGCTTGCGAGTGAGTCAATTCTCCCCACATTAATTCCCCTTTACTTAATCCCGTACGTGGCCGTCGTGGAAATTTTAATTGATGAGTACGAAAATATTTTACAGTATGATAAGCAGATTCAGTACGTTCAAATATGCTAAAAAATAATTGTATACTATCTCGAACTTGCTGGTTATGATCAAGAACTACTAATTCATTTTGATAAATAAAACCTAACGGTAACCCTAATTGTAAAACTCCACGTCTTGCTTTATTTAATATGCCACCTCTTAACCGTGCTCTTATCATATATAATTCTGCTTCACTCATCGTACCTTTCAGCACAAGAATATAAAGCACCATATATTGCTTTTTTGGGTCAAATGGCTACAATTGTTCAAGAATCAAGTGAGTATTGGGGTCGACAAGGCACAATAGAACGTATTTATTGGCGGGAGGGGAAGCCATGGATTCGGATTCGCAGCAAAGATGGGATGGTTTTGTCCGTCATGTGGGAGCAAACAAATCTTCCTTCTCTAGTGGTTTTGGAATCTACCGAAGAACCACCGATATTATCACTGGCCGTTTTGAAGGATCTGGCGAATTATCTAAAGACTCGCTACAAACCTTCGAAGAAACAGGAGCCCAGAAAGAAGAGTTTATCTACTTAATGGCTGAACTGTCATTGCGCATTGTTCGTTGCCATCAAAATTTAGAACACAAGAAGTGAGTATATAAAATGACTAATTTTCTTTCTAAAATTCATGATCATCATCGTCAACGTAGAGCTTGCGTTTATATTCGCCAGTCGACTCATTTTCAGGTGGTTCACAATCGAGAAAGCACGGAGCGACAATATAATTTGCGTCAACGGGCCATAGAACTCGGATGGGAGTCAACTCTCATTGACATTATTGATAATGATCAAGGACAATCGGCAAAGTCTACAGAGCATCGAGAAGGGTTTCAAAAGTTGGCCTCTGAAATTGTAGGCAAACAAGTGGGTATAGTGTTTATGCTGGAAGCCTCTCGTTTATCACGTTCTTGCAGTGATTGGCACCGGCTCATTGAAATTTGTAGTGTCACTAAGACCTTAATTGCAGACGAATCAGCAGTCTATGACCCTAGAGACCCGAATGACAGGCTGTTGCTGGGCGTGAAGGGGACTATATCTGAGGCAGAGCTTTTTACTTTAAGAACTCGTCTTTATGAAGGTCGCTGGAATAAAGCCAAAAAAGGGCAGTTAAATCGCTCGATCCCTACAGGATATATTAGGGATGAGAAAGGACAATGGACTAAAGACCCTAATCTCCAGGTCCAGGAAAGATTAAATTATATATTTAAACTGTTTAGTCAGTTAGGCGTCGCCAGGCAAGTATTATTGGTACTGAAGAAAGAAAATTTGAAGATTCCCGCTCGTATTTGGGGTGGTCCTCGAAACGGCGAACTCAACTGGAAAGAACCGACTATTGGAGGGATGGTGAGATTTTTAAAAAATCCATCCTATGCTGGCATTTATAGTTATGGGGAGCGTGAATACGATGGAACTCAGTATGCGACCACAGGTAAATCAAAGCCCAGGTTTCGTCCTCTGGAAGAATGGCCTGTCCTTTTGCAAAATCATCATGAACATTATATTTCATTAGATGAATATATGAATAATCAGAAACGTTTGCATCAAAATTGGTTTCGTTCCAAAACCAAAGGAGCGCCTCGGGAAGGATCGGCTTTATTACAAGGGATAGTGTGGTGTGGTCGATGCGGATCTAAAATGGGGGTGAATAGCTATTCTGTGAAAGAACAGCGAAAACCTTCCTATATATGCTGGAAAAATTATTCTAATGGTGCTCCTCATATTTGTCAGTCGATGAGTTCAAAATCGATCGATGAATTAGTGACTTCTTTATTTTTAGAAGCGATGTCTCCTACTCAATTTCAAATTGCTAAAAAAGCGTTAGAGAAAATTCAAATTGAAAAACAGGTGCTAAAAAAACAATGGGAGCAACAATTAACGCAAGCGCAATATGATGCACAATTAGCTCAACGTCAATACGATTCTGTTGATCCCAATAACCGTCTAGTGGCATCAGAGTTAGAACGGCGATGGAATGAAAAACTGGAAGTATTAAAAAAGTTAGAAAAAAATTATGAAGAAGCTAATAAACAATCACGATTTTCTTTAACGCTGGAAGAAGAAAAAGAGATGATGGCTGTAGTCAAAGATCTTCCTAAAATTTGGTACGCTTCTACGACGACCAATCGAGAACGCAAGCAATTACTTCGATATGCAATAACAGAAGTTCAACTAGATGGAATAACTACGCCGGGGAAAATCGAAATTCGCATTACCTGGCGTTCTGGCGCTATCAGTACTCAAACGATTGAACGAGTCAAGCAAGGAGCGTGGGCTCCTCGAACTGCAGATGAAGTGATTGAAAGAATAAAATCATTATCGCATGAACACACTGTCCAGGAAATTATAGAAATATTAAATGGCGAGGGACATCGCAGTGCTCACGGCAGAAAAATACGAGAACATCATGTTCTCTATATTAGCCGCCGCCATAATATTCATGTGAGCAAATTAAAATTGATAGAAAAACAACAACTTCATTAAGTGGTCGGCGCTAAAGAAATTAACCCTCTGGATACTTGAATGGATGAATGGAATCAGTCAGAGGCGATGTTGTAATAATTGAATGAGTACCGTGTCTGGCGTCATCACTGACGCAGTATGCTGAAGCTGTCAGGTCTAATCTGCTGAATTTCCTAAATCCAACCAGTCCACTCAACCATGAGAGTAATACTTAATAACTGCTTCACGGAACATGTTTAATTCTATAGCAGCCGTTGGTAAAAATAACATAACAATAACGTTATCCTACTGTTATGTTATTTATGATAGCCGCTAAAAAGTTCAAATATCTGGGATGCAGGGATTAGTATGGTATTTCCCTACAGTGATAGTGACTGCCAATAATGACCATCTAAATAAGCCATAGTGTGAAATATCTTAAAAAATAGGCAATAACGAGAAACTGTTAATGAGCTATCCGTTCTATGCTGCTTTAGGCAGATTAGCTAAAATTTAAGTATAATAATTTTTTCTATTGATTTGCTTATAATTATTTATTAAAATTTCTCCTGGAATTCAATAAGAGGTGGACTATGAATTGGGACTGTTTAATCCTAACAATAATCGATCATTAAAGTGAGCTGGATTGTAGATTCCTTCTTCATCAAGAACCAATGTGCTTGTTAATGCACAGATTTCAATAAGCTTATGCCAATCTGATGAATTACGGGCGAGACGAGAAACTTCCAGTCCCATGACCACACCCGCTTCACCCATGCCTACTTCAGCAACAAGCTGCTGAAATCCTTTTCTTTTTGTAGAAGTACTACCTGATAATCCTTGATCATCATCGATAATAATAATTCGTTCCTTTGGCCATCCAAGGGCAATCGCACGACCTTCTAATGCATATTGACGCTTCGTGCTTTCTTGATTTTCATTAATTTGTTTGATAGATGACTGGCGAATATAAAGATATGCTTTTCGATTTAAATGATCAGTAGTAACATAATTTTTTTGTTCAAACATAATTAACTCCTTGTAAATGATAATGAAATGCAATGTCTGATAAAATAGAAACAAAGCCAGAATGAATGTCAGGATGAACAGAAATAAAAGCATCCAGCGCGTCGCGTTTATTGTCTTCTTTAATTTTGTGGGCTGGAAGTGTCGGCATGTTGGAAATAACCCTACTTTTTGCCCATGTTAACATTCCGCGCTCTATAAATAAAATATAATCTAATTGTTCTTTTAATTCTGAATATTGCAAAAGCAACACCTGATGGCGTAAGGACTCATAATCATTAATGTGAGAATATAAATTTTTTTTGAGTGACATGGATTTATTATTTATTGGTAAAATTAACGGTTTTTTTTTCTGTGTTTTAATGCGCGCTCAATACTTCGGATATGCACAGTGATGCCAAATTGCTTTTTGATTAATGGTTGCATGGCACGGGCATGAAGCGATTGATTATTTTTGATGAGGGTATCAGTGAATTGCATAACAGGTTCTGAAAGTTTGTGTCTATCTTTTGGTCCTGTTTGCTGTTTAGCTAACCCATAAATACCCTCTGCCTGTAATGATTGCTTAATCCGATAAAAAGAAATCCGGGAAAATCCAAATCGTTTGGCCGCATCAGTAATGTTTGCTTCAGATTGCTCAACAAGGCGTAGCATCTCATATTTGACCTGGACGAGATCATTGGCGTCAAAAAAATCATTTTCATGAAATTTCGGATCCATAACTTTTTCAGGATGAGGATTTAGCGCCCCCTGTTTCATTAAAGCATCCTGCTTTGCTTTATTGATGTCTTTCTTACTCATGGTAAATTCCTTTAGTTAATTGAGTAACATTAATTATGTCGCTACTTAATAATAAAGTCAAGGTTTATTTTAAATATTTATAATTTTATTCTTAATTAATCAGTATTATTAATATTTAAAAATATAATCCGCATAACATAAGCGGCATATATATTGTAACAATACCGGCGTTATTTATGAGACATCATGAGGATCCCTCCACTGCCAGCCATGGATAACCGAAGGCGATGGCGAGTAGTCCGTAGAAGCCGACGATTTTTTTGTTGAGCGGGAGCGAACACAAAAAATCTATAGTCGGCGTCGAGTCATTTGAGATCCCGTGTGGAGTGGCCGTGAGGTCGCGTAACGCGGGTGACAAGGATGGCTCTGCGGCTAATAGGTTGCGCCGTTGTGCGAGTGGATTTTTCCCATGGATGGGAAAAATCCATCACAAGCCAGGCGCACGCCATTAATTGCCCGTTAAGCTGAGTTTCTGGTTCAGATGCTCAATCAGTGTGGTTAGCTCCAAAAGGTAATTCACATGAAAAAAAGCACTCCATTTGGAAAAGGTAATATAAGGATCTTCTGGCAATACGCTTGTCCAGCTAGCAGGAAGTGATTTTAATTCACCAGCTTCGGTTAGGTAAATCACTCTGTCTTCACCCCAATTTTGGCGGTGTTCAACTAGGCGAAACTGCTGCTGATACAATGGGTGAAAACAGTGTGTCACCGTAAAATACACATGATGGGATTCCGCACCAGGTGCATTTGAAGACTGTCTACAATAATATTGTGGAACAGGCGCTCAAAATCCCAATCCGAGGCCGTAAAGCGGCGATGTTTTACAAGACGGAGCATGGCGCAACGATCAGCAGTATTTTAACGAGTTTAATCCAGACGGCGGCGTTATCGGGAGAAAATCCGTATGAGTATCTGGTCGCTTTACAAGATTATAAGTCGTGGGTATTTAAGGAGCCTGAGGCCTGGCTGCCGTGGAATTATCGGCAGACGTTGGCCAGGATGTGTTTACGTCTGGCGGCCTAACGGGTGAAACCGAAGGAGTGACCCGTCGCCAGGGCTCGGACAATCGAGCCTGGAGAGGATGTCCCTGGTTGAACAAGATCAGGAGTTCGACCGGTTTAATGCGGTGAGCATCTTCGAAAGTGGTCGGCCACCATTTTAATCTACCGACAGAAAATCGCTTGATGAAAAGCCAAAAGCCGGAACCATCATACACTAAAGCCTTAATGGCAGTTCGGTGTTTATTGGTAAAGAC
>CAVQJI010000020.1:0-193908 GCA_963712715.1 uncultured Pseudomonadota bacterium
TGTCGGAATGATGGGTTCGGCACGGGGGTGTGCTGGGTCCAACCCGGCGGCCGCCACCGGCCCACAAGGCGGTTGACGTGAAAGCGACCGGAGGCGGCGTCGAGGGCATCCTCGATGTCGACCTCCGGCCGCGCAGTTCCGAACACGATCAGTCACGGCACCATCACCGTTAACCGCCTCGATCTGGGATCGCGTCGCTCCGATCGCCATTGGTTCACTCCGCCGAGCCGCCGCCAACCTGCTCCGCCTCCGTAACGGCTCCAGCGACAGCCTTCAGCCGCTCGACCTCCGCGGCGAGGGGAGTCCCCGCGCCGTCGTTCCTGCTCGAATCAGCGGCGAGGGAGTCCTGCCCGTCGTTCCTGCTCGAAGTCCGCGGCGAGGGAGTCCGCACGCCGTCGTTCCTGCTCGACCCGCTCCTGGCGGGCCGGCACCGAGGCGCCGGTGGTCGCGTCGAACAACCGCAGCACCAGGCCCTCCGGCCTCATCAAGAACCCGAGCTCCTCGCTCCGCAGGCGGTCTTCCGCGTCCAGCACGATCGGCTCGTAGCGGCCCTCTACCAGGCGGAAGCCCTGCAGGCGCGGTCGCAGGTACTCACCCTTCGGGGTCGAACAGGATATACTCCCGCACGCCCAGCCGCTCGTACCGCCGCGCTTCTCCCCAGGTCCTCCCGCCACGTGTGCTCGGAGGCCATCTCGAAGACGATGCACGGCACGGCCCTCCTCACGCCAGGTGAAGAAAGACCGGCGCTGGGCCCGGCCAACCCCCTTGACCACCATCAGGTCGGGCGCGATGCGGACTCGGGATGGTCCTTCTCCCAGTACCAGTACATATCGGCGGCGATGAAGTCCGTTGCGGGGAGGTGATCCTCGAACAACACGAACAACTGGAAGATCGCCTTGACGTGAATGCCGGTTTCCGCCATGGGCTGTCCATCCGACGATGGGTACTCATCTCGTCCTGGCCGGGGGGGCCGTCTACCGGGTGGCAATGGACATCGGCGATCCTCCTTGAAACGCGGATCGACTTGACCGGCTCGATCGAGAGGGTGCAGCTACATAAACCCGGCGGTTTCCCTGCGTGCCGACGATGGCCACTGCGCCCGCCGTGCGGAGGCAATATGCCACGCGCTGCGGAAGGCGAGGGGGCGCTGGAGCTGGGCGGCCAGGTCGCCCGTCGTGAAGGGGCAGGGCAGGGCGCCGGGCAGCAACTCCAGAGATCGCATCCCTGGTCGAGCCGGACCGTCGCGACCACCACGTTCAGGCGGCGATCGAGCACGGTGTATCCCAGACGGCGGCGCCGCTGCACCAGGCGGACCTCGTCGATTTCGACGGCGAGGACGTCCAGGCTCAAGTTCGGGTGCGGCAGCAGGGAGGCCAACCCGACGAGATCGTCGAACACGTCGACGAGTGCACCCCGGCGCCGGCTGAGCCGGGCCGACAGGTCTGCGCCGTCGCGCCGGGAGCGGCGGATCAGGCGGCGTCTCATCACGACCGGCTTGATCACTCGCGTACGATGCGCGGGCAAGAGCGATCGGAGCTTCGCCTGAAGCGGTCCAAGTGGCCCCGACTGGACCTCGACCAGTGCGCCGTCGGCTGCGATGGCATCGATCCGGTAGCCCTCGAGGGCGACCTCGAGCCGGCCCCCCGCCGCCGGGCCGTATCGTTCCTTGAGCTGGCGATGCAGGCTGGTCTCCAACGCCTGCGGTCTCCGATTGGTTTTTCTGGGGGTTGCGCTCAGGGAGAAAGCGGCTCGACGCCGAGGTCGCGGATCGTCAGAAGACAGTGGAAGTCGATATAGTGCGAGGTCCGGCCACTGGCCAGCGTGAAGGTCCCGGCCCTCAGCGCGTCCCAGCTTCAGCGACGCCACCAGGCCGCCGATCGTATGCCTCGCTCATTCCCCCATCCTCGTTGCTCCGTACGAACGATCGGAGCGCGGTCTCGCTCGTCCGCCAACTTAGCAGAACGGCCGGGCGGGTTCCAGAGACAGGCGGTCGGGCCCGAGCCGGATTGCGGCGGCAGGGGCTTGCGGGAGGCCTGAACCGCCCCGCAACGCGAATCCGCGAACGAGGGTTTCAGACCGAACCCCTGCCGTGCCGATGGTTGAACAGAGGTGAGGGATGTTCGTCGCCTGGGGCTCAGCGCCATGTCCATGCCGGCCGCCGTCCGTCCCGACGCCCATCGCGACCCGATCGGCCCGTTCTTGCACTACTTGATGTCGGAGTGCGGCGTCTCTCCGCACACGCTGGCGGCGTACCGCGGCGACCTGATGCGGTTCACGGCTGGCGCAAGAGCACGGCCGGGCCGCTGGCGAAACTGGGCATCGAAGTCTGGCGGGTTACGTCGATTTCCTGACGCGGTGCGGGCTCGCGCCGACGAGCGTCGGCCGACATCTGGCGAGTCTGTCGACCTTTTTCCGGTTCCTTATCTTTGAAGGCCGCGCGGAGAACGTCGCGAACTCCTGATGCCCCCGGCGGTCTGGGATCGACTGCCGACGGTGCTGGGTCCGGCGGCCGTCGAGCGGCTCCTCGGGCGCCCCCGGTGCGAGACGAGGCTTGGCCGGCGCGACCGGCGGCACTCGAGACCCTGTACGCGACCGGCTGTCGGGCCTCGGAAGTCGTTGGCTTGCGGCCCGAGAGACCTCGACCTCGCCGGCGGGCGTGGCGCGTTGCGTCGGGAAAGGGAACAAGGAACGATCGTCCCCCTGGGTCGAGAGCCCTCGACAGCGCTCGCGGAGTACATCGAGCGCGACCGCCCAGCGCTATCCGTGCGGCAGCCGGAGACCTCGACCGTGTTCGTCGCCCGTCGGGCCGGCCCCTGTCGCGGGTCGGCCTCTGGCGGATCGTCAAGGCCATGCGCGGGCCGCCGGACTACACGCACGTCAGTCCACACACGCTCCGGCACAGCTTCGCCACGCACCTGCTCGCCGGCGGCGCGACCTCCGCGCGGTCCAGGAGATGCTCGGCCACGCCTCGATCGCGACCACCCAGATTTACACCCGCGTGGAGCTGAGCCGGCTCCGCGGGTCCATGCCCGCTACCACCCGCGTTCGGAATGACGGCGCCGGTCGGCCGCGGGGGAACAACGGGGCGGGCGGAACCGTTCACAAAGCCGGGTCTGGACCATGCCGCGGAAACAACTGGTATCGATCCCCTTGGGTGTGGCAATCCCGATCCCGATGCACGACTCGACCGGGATCACCCGTACGATCTTCCGTTCCTGGTCGCCCAAGAACGCCACGCGAACAGGGCCGATCATCGCGGTCTCGTCCCAGTTGGAACGGCTGGCCGTGCCATCGGGCAAAAAAAGCATGACATCCGGCATGCCCGCGTCGCGAAGTCCTGCCCAGATCTGGCTGATTGAATCCGACATTGAAGAGTGTCTCGCTCGCGAAGACCGTTGGGTTGCGGTGGCTGATCGCGGGACCGCCCAGGCCCCGTACGAATCGGCGTGTGCGTCTCCCTATGGACACTCTAGGTGATGGTTTCGCCGAGCAGCCGCGGGTGGTCACGTTGAGCGGCTTGAACGCGCTGCGGGGAGGTTCGCGCCGATCAGCGCCATCGAGCTCGTCCAACCGCTGTTCGACCTTCTTGAAGGTCAGCTTCGAGCCAAGTGCGTTGCCCTTTCGATCGAGGATATCCCTGGAATGATCGAGGATATCCTTGGATTGCCTGTAGGAAACCTGGGCGTCGTCGAGCCCGCTTGCCGGAGAGCGACCAGACCGACCCCGATCCAGGCAGACGCGAGATGCATGTCCAGGTCATACCGGCGCTCAACGTCCTCGGCGGCGATAACGCTCCGGCCCTGGTCGAGGTCGGCGATCGCGTTGTCATACGAAGACTGGGCCTCGCGCAGCGCCTCCGGCGAACTCTGGGCGAGCCGTTCACCCCCTAGCTGGATCAGGACGCGGCGCGGTAGAGGTAACAGTTATTGTCGTTCAAAGATTCGATCCGCCTGGCCCCAGGATAGGCCTCGACGCGGTCGATGAGCCCGTCAGCTTGCTCAAGGCCAGCTCATAATTCTTGTTGTCCTCGTCATAGAGCGCGTCCAGGATGAGTATCTTTTCTTTCGTCGAACCCAGGTGGATCGCGGTCGCAAACGCCTTGTGGGCCAGATCGCGATAGGCGAGTGGTTTTTGTTTGGGACCGGGGATGCTGCCCCCGCTGAGTTCATTTCCAGCAATTCGAACTGGGTCACCGGCCAGGATCTCTACCCAGTCGTCGAACACGGCCTCGGCTCGGGGTCCTGCAACGCTTGGACATAGCGCCTGGCCGCATCGTCGACCTGGCCCGCCAGAGCCAGCTCCAGGCTGTAATAGAACAGAACCAGTGGAGATCGGGGATAGTCCTCGGCCAGGGGACCGAGCAACCGGAGGGCACGCGGATGGTCGTCGCCGCTCTCGAGGACTTGCTTCGCGATCTGAAGGCTCGACTCCGCTCGGGCGGGGTCAGGTACTGTGCCGTGGCATACGACCCGACCGAGCCCGCGGGACGCTGGCCGCCAGGATGTACCAGTTCCGGCGGCTCCAGTTGCCCAGCCGCTCGGTCATGGAGGGGTTCACGGCGTGCCGCAGGGGCTGGTCCTTGAGGAACCTCTCAGGTCGTCGGCGAGCCCTGGGCACCGGGATAGCGGTCGGCCTCATCGTATGCCAGGCAGCGGAGCGTGATCGCCTCGAGGGCGTGGGGGATGGCCGGATTGAGCCGCCGGGGCAGAGAAGCTGATCGATGCGGCCGTCGAGCAAGCTGCGGATCGCGCGGGCAGGGGGAGCGACTGATCGGGGACCTCGGCGCCTGGCCCGTCAGGAGCTCGAACATCACCAGGCCGAGCGAGTAAATGTCGACGCCGGCGCAGACCGCATTCCACCACGCCGGGATCGATAAAGGCTTCGAGCTGCTCGGGGGCCATGTAGGGGAGCGTCCCCGCGCAAGGCCGCCTCGGCCTGCTCGGCGGCATGGGGGTCGTACGCCAGGTTGAAGTCGAGGAGCTGCGGGCCGTGGTGGAGTGTCAGCAGGATGTTGGCGGGTTTGATATCGCGGTGATGGATCTCGCGTGCATGAGCATACGCAACCGCGCTGGCGAGCGTGCCGATGATCCAGGCCACGCCCTGGCAATAGGTGCCCCGCATCGGGTAGGCACTCCACCCCGGGTGGCTCTCGAGGGCCTGCACGTCGGAAAGAGCGACCGTCGCGACGACCTCCAGAGGACCCGCGCCGAGCGGGGCCGCGACGCGGGGTTGACCCGGCGGATGACCTCGTCGAGGGGCAGCCCTGGACGGTAGGGCCTTGAAGCCGAGCTGGAGCTTGGCCAGGCGGCGGCGGGTGGCGGAGACCGAGGCCTTGCTCACCGAGCACCCCGTACCGGGAACGGCTGTGGGCGCAGCTCATCTGGGGCTGTACCGCTGTGGCCGGCAGGCGGACGCGCTGGGTTCCTACCAGCGGGCACGGCAGCGCCTGGATGCTGATCTCGGCATCGATCCCGGGGCCGAGCTGCACCGCCTGCAGGAGCTGATCCTCAGCCAGTCCGCCGAACTCGACCCGCAGCCGTTGCCGCCTGTGTTCAGGCGGCAGCGGGCGGTCCCGGCGCGGACGCGCCCCCGTACCGGCCGCGCGGACGTCGCTGGCGGGCCGGGAAGATGTGCTGGCCCGGCTGGATGGCGTGCTGGCCGACCTGCAATCTGGCGAGGGACGGCTCGTTCTCGTGCGCGGCAGCGCCGGGATCGGGAAGTCGGCTTTACTGCGCGAGGTGGCCCGCCGGTCCGGTGCCACGGGCGCCGCGGTCGCATCCGGCAGCTGCCCGGAGGCCGGACACGCCCCCGGTGTTCTGGCCATGGCTGCAGGTCTTCCGGGAGCTGGTGGAAACGGGGGGCCCCGAGGCGGTCACCGCGGCGTTCCAGCCGCACGGCAATGTGCTCGGGCTGCTCGACGGCTCGCTCGCCGGGCTGCTGCCGCTGCCGCTGCCGAGCCGGCAGCGGATCTGGAGCTGGGCCGGACGCGGTTGTTCCACGGGCTGGCCAGCGGTTTGACGGCCCTCGCGGCCAGCCGGCCGCTGGTGGTGCTGCTCGATGACATGCACTGGGCGGATGCGGCGTCGGTGCAGCTGTTCACCCTGCTCGCACGGCACCTGGTCACGGCTCCTGTCGTCCTGGTCGCCGCCTACCGCGACGACGTGCCCGCCGGATCCGCTTTCGGCCGGGCCCTTGACTGGCTGGCCACGATGCCCCGGGTGGAGGACATCACGCTGAGCGGCCTGGACCGCGAGGCGGTTGCCGCCTGCGTGCAGGCGATCGCCGGGCGAACGGTCGCGCCCGAGGTGGCGGCGGTGCTGCACGCGCGGACCGGCGGCAACCCGTTTTTCCTGGGCGAACTGGTGCGGATGCTGTCCGCCGAACGCGCACTCGATAACGTGGCCGTGGCGGCAGAACGGCTTCCCCAGCGCTTGCACGAGGTCATGGGCCGTCGGCTCGCCCGGCTCCCGGAGCAGACCAGGGCCGTGCTCGCGGTGGCCGCGGTCGCCGGCCGGGAGTTCCCGCTCGACCTGCTGCAGCGCACCATCCAGCTCGACCAGCCCCTGCTGCTGGACGTGGTCGAGACCGCCATAGTGGCGGGCCTGCTGCTGGAAGACAGCGCAGACGGCGGGCTGCTCCGGCTCCGCTTCTCACACGACCTTGTCCGGCAGACGATCTACGAGGACCTGAACGGCTTGCGCCGGGCTCGACTGCACGCCCAGATGGTGACTGCGCTGCGGGGCGCAGCGTCCACCGACCCTTTGCAGGTTGCCCGGCACGCGCGCGCGGCCGTGCCGGTTACCGGCCCGGGCGCCGCGCTTCCGTACCTGATCAACGCCGCCGAATGGGCACGCGGGCGGCTCGCCTTCGAGCAAGCCGCGCAGCTCCTGGACGCCGCAGCCGAGCTGGTGGCGGCCATGCCAGCGGGTGAAGTGCGGGACCGCCACGACCTCGAGGTGCGCACCCGGCTCGGCTTTCTGCAGCAGATGCTGCACGGATACGCCGCGCCGCCCGCCCGCGAGCAACTCGAAGCCGCGAGCGCGCTGGTCCGGAGGCTGCCACTGGACGACGCGGGCGTGCGCGCCTTGTGGCACTGCGCAGGCGCGTACTGGATCAACGCGCAGTTCAGCCAGGCGCTCGGGCTGGCCGACGCGGTCGCGGCCAGGATGGGCGACGGCGAGCCCCCCGCGCTGCTGGCCGTGGAGTCCATCCGCGGAGCCGTGGCCTGGTTCACCGGCCAGCTGACCGAGGCCCGCGCCAGGATGGAGTCGGTCCTGGCGCTCGCGGCGCGCAGCGATCTCAGCCGGGCTGCCGTGACGGACTTCGATCCGGAAGTGAGGGGCCACGTGTTCGCCGCAGCCGCGTGCGAAATACTCGGCGACGCCAGCGCCGCGGACGCCCACCTCGACGCGGCGAGCGCCCGGGCGCAACTGGTTGACGACGAGTTCACCAGCCTCTACGTGCTGCACCAGCACACCTGGCTGGCGGTGGTCCGCGGCGACCCGGCACGGGCGGCGCAGTTCGCCCGGGCCGAACTGGACCTCGCGGACCGCCGCGGTTACCGGGAATTCGTGGGCAAGGGGCGGATCTTCACCAACTGGGCCTGGGCACACCTGGGTGTGCCAGACGCGGCCGCCGAATCTCCTCGGCGGTGGCTGACGCGCCACGTTTTGGCATGCCGGTGCTGCGGCACTTCTGGTACCGGCTGGAGGCCGAGGCAAAGCTGGCAGCCGGTGACCCGGAGGCAGCATGGCGGCCGCCAACGAGGGCCTGGCCTGCTCGGCCCGGACTGGAGAATGCTGGACAGCTCCGGACCTGCACATCTTGCGCGCAACGGCGCTGGGGCTGCTAGGGCACATGTCCGCAGCCGCGCAAGCCGCCGGCACCGGGCTGGCCATGGCGCGCGAGATGAACCAGCGGCCCGCGGAGCGCAAGGCGCAGTCCGTGCTGAACCGTCTCGCCATCGCCGCGCCCAGCTGACCCCGCTCTCGCCGCGGCCGGCGGCAAGCCAGAGTCAAGCCCCGTGCAAGCCCGGTCCGCCAGGGTGATTCCCGTACCCGCAGCCGCGGGGCTCACGCCCAGAACGTTTTACCGGGGGGAACCATCATGCTGAAGTACCGCAGGAAGCTGGTCACCGGAGCGGCCGCGGCCGCCGCCGCGGCCACCGTCGCCGTTACCGGCATCTCGGCCGCGAGCGCGCACGCCCGGCCGGCCGTGTCCGGGACCGAGCACGTCCAGATCATGACCACGTCGGAGACCGCGAAGACGTCGAGCGTGATCGCCTACGGCGTGTTCACCGCCGGCGGCACCGACACCCGCACGACCAACTCCACCGACACGGTCACGTTCCCCAACGGGACGTTCAAGATCACCCACTCGAAGGGGACCGGGACGCAGCACTTCAACCCCACGACGTGCCTGCTCCAGATCAACCTGAAGGGCACTTACACGCTGGGCAGCGGCACCGGCGCGTACGCGAACCTCAGCGGCAGCGGCAACTACCAGCTGAGCATCCTGGCCATCGGGGCGAAGTCCGGCGGGAAATGCTCGACGACGCTGCCGCCATCCTCGTTCCAGCAGGTCATCAAAGCATCAGGTCCAGTGTCGCTGCACTGACCGCGGGGGCCCGGACGGCCGCGGGCTGACCCCGCCAGCGGCCGTCCGGCCATCGCCCTCGGCCAGGCAATCAGCCGTACCGATCATCGAGCCAGGGGCGAACTCATGGCACTCGGAATCTACTCAACCCGCCATCCATGACCGCCGCGCAATACGACGAAATCAGTAGCCGTCTCGACGAAGCCGGGACAGGCAACCCCAACGGAGGACCAGATGCAACTCAGCAAGTTCAGCCTCAAAACGGCCCTGATCACGGGGGCCGCGCTGGCCGCGTCCACCGCGGCCGCGCTCGGCGGGGTCAGCATGGCCAGCGCCGGCACCGGGCCGGCTGCGATGCCCGCCAGCGCCACCCTGCCGGCCACGTACGTTCAGCACGCGATCAACCAGAACGTCGCCATCGCCGCCGGTAACGTGCACACCACCCTCACCACCTCCCCGGTCCTGCCGCCGGGGAACTACCTGGTCAACCTGACGATCAGCTTCAACAACCTGACCCAGGGAGCGCAGGTGCTGTGCGGGTCCGGCACCACCGCGAGCACCGACGTCAACGCGGGCAACTACGGCGACGTCCAGAACGAGGCCAGCACAGCCACCACCGGCAGCTGCAGCGTCATCAGCGCCGTCAAGATCAACAACGCGGGCGACCACGTGCAAGCGTGGGCGACTGTGTTCCAGGGTCCGGGCGGCCCGTCGGCCTACTCCTGGTCCATGAGCGAGCAGCGCGTCGGAAGCCTGACCATCACCCCGTAACGCAAAGCCGGGCGTGCCTGGTGCTGAGGGCTGGCACCAGGCACGCTCCTCTGCGCTCGGCAGTTGTGAGCGATCTGGAGCGAGCGGGTGGACAGTTGGCAGGTCAGCATAGCACTGAGTGGCGAACTATGTGTGCTACGACCTGGGGCGCGAAGTGCGCCGGAGTTCACGGCAGTTCGTCTGCATTCATGCCGGTTGTCGCTCACTTAGTCACTCGACTGCCTGACGGACCCTTGTGGTCAGCCGGGGCCTAATGGAACACGATCACCCCGGCGGCGATGAGCACCTGGACCCCAGCGACGACGCCACCGATCATCGCCAGCGCCCCACCGACCGACTTGCCACTTGCCAGGAGCGCTCGTCCTCCGGCCGGAGTGAACGTCTCCAGGGTCCTCTGCCACTTGTGCTGGCGATACGAGCAACCACGTAACAACCCGTGCGAGTTCTTCCGGCAGTGCTCCCCCGCCCTCGTCTCCGCTCCGCACCACACTGGAGCCTCAAACAGGAAGTACCCGAGCGGCCAGCGACAAGGCCAAGGTCACAGCCAGATTGAACCAGGCGCGTGTCTCCTCCGTGTCCCGTGCAAGGGGTAGTAGGCCCGGGCGCCCCAGGCCCGTAGCAACCAGCCGGGTTCACTCGATACAGGAGGGTGCAAGATGCGGCTTCTGAGATTGTCGTCGGCACTGGCGGCCGCGCTCGTGGCAGTGGGTGTCCTGGCGGCCCCTGCCTATGCGGCCGCGCCAGCGGTCACGTTCACGCCGGCCTCGCTGACCTTCGGCTCGCAGGCCGTCGGCACGACGAGCGCGCCGCAGTCGGTCACATTGACCAACAGCGGCACCGCGAACCTGTTCATCAACGGCGTATCGATCAGCCAGACGGGCCTCGACTTCAACGAGGTCAGCGACGGCTGCTCGGGCCTGACACTAGCCCCCGGAACCAGCTGCAGCATGTCGGTCGTCTTCAACCCCTCAGCGACGGGGACGCGGACGGCCACGCTGAATTTCACCGACAACGCCGCCAACAGCCCGCAGACGGTCCCGCTCACCGGCACCGGTACCGGCACCAACCCGCCGCTGACGATCGACACGCAATTCTTCACCTGCGCCAACGGCGTGTGTGACATCGGCGCGGGCAGCAACGTGTTCGTCAACAACTTCTTCACCACCAGCTTCGAAGCCAACGGCGGCTCACCCCCCTACACATGGTCCGGGTCGCCCCCGGCCGGATTGACGCTACGACCCACCGGGCTCCTGCTCGGCGCGCCCACCACTACCGGGACACAAACGTTCAACGTGACCGTAACCGACTCGACCGGGTCAACAGCGACCGGCACGTTCTCGCTCACCGTGACCGGCCCACCGGCACCCAGCCCGCGCGGCTGCCAGACCGGCGGGAAACTGGCAGAGCCACTCAGCGGCCCGGCGATCAACGGCCAGACTCCCACCGGCACGGCCGCCGCGGACGAGACACAGTTCAGCGGCTGTGGCGGCTTCAGTATCCTGTCGGCCGCGGTGAAGAAGGTGAACCTGCCGAACGGTACTCAGCTGTGGGTCACGATTGACTTCAAGCCGGTGGGAACGATCTCACTCAATCGCGGCTCTGGCAGCATGACCCCCTACAACCTCGGCCGCTTCGGGGTCTCCATGGACGCGGTCCGCATCTACAACTCCCTCCCCGACGCCAGCCCCTTCCGGCAAATCCTCATCGGCGGATCCTTCAGATGACCAAGTAACCACCAGGGCGTATCGGCAGGAATGACGACGACCGTCGGACCGGACACCTGCCAGGTCGCCGTCGAGACCGGCATCACCGTCACCGCGGCCCGCACTGCCAGCCGCGACATCAGACGGCACAGAGCCTCCAGCTACTCCCCGGCCGCCAGCAGCCCCGGCTGACCTGTGCCCGGCGGGAACCTTTTCTGCCACGCTGGCCAACGTGGATGACCTTGACCTGCTCCGGCACGAGTTCAACGCCGAAGACGGCTCGTTCCTTGTCCAGCTCCGCGTTGACTAGCACTGGCTCCACTGCTACCACGCCTCCACGAAACGACCGCGTAGGGTGCAGAGAAGCCCACGATGACACTGGAGAGCATGACCATATGGCTGACACGATACTGACAGAAAGCGAAGCGTCGCTGGCAGTTGAAGACCTCGGCTGGCGGTACCTCCTCGACTGCCTCACCACCGCTGTCACGGTCGGCTCTCTCGTCAACGCGTGCGAAGTCATCCGCGCTGCGGTCGGCATCGCCGGCCCACACGCGAACGACCATCTGCGCATGCGCGCGACCGCCGGCCGAGTGGAATTCACACTGGAGAAACGCGGCAAATTCGGGGTGACTCCGCAGGACGTTGATCTAGCCCGCTCTATCACGAAGGCAGTTCGCACGGCCGGTTACCAGACGGTCGCGCACCCTGCTCATCATTCGGTTCAGTCGCTTGCCATCGCGATCGATGCGATGGACATCCCCGCAGTGCGCCCGTTCTGGAAGGCGGTATCGGGTATGACCACGTCCCTGCGCCCGCCGACCTAGTGGACCCGTCCGCTGGCGGTCCGTCTCTCTGGTTCCAGCAGATGAACGAACCGCGCACGCAGCGCAACAGAATTCATCTTGATCTGACTGTTCCGCACGACGATGCCGTTGCCCGAGTCGAAGCCGCCCTCGCGGCCAGCGGCAGGCTCGTCAGCGACGACCATGCGCGAGCATTCTGGATCTGGCAGACTCCGAGGGCAATGAAGTCTGCGTGTGCACATGGCAGGACCGTGACTGACGCGTCGTAGACGGCAGAACGCGGGGCTAGCGGCGTGTGCGCCCTCTACGCCGGAAAAAAAGCCAGCCAGCTCGGCGAGAAAATTAAGGGGTCAAGTCTGGAATTTTAAGCAGTTCATGAACAAAGGATCTGCTTAAAATTTCAGACTTGACCCTGATGACCAAAGCCCAACAATTGGCGCTAAATACCGTTTCTTATCCATCCGACTATTTTATCGTCAAACGCTAAAATAGTCAATTTTACATTTGACAACGGATGATAGGACTGACCTATCTAGCTACCAAAAATTGTGCTATCATTTGATAGAACAATATGAGGAACAAACAATGGACACTTTTACTGTGAGAGACTTGCGCGAGCATACCGGACAATTGATCCATGGGGCCGAGGAAGGCAAACTTTCATTAATAACCAAACATGGCCGACCGGTTTTTATCGCCGTCCCCTTTAGTGAAGATCTTTTAAAACTAGGGCTTAAACAGGCCCTGGCAATCAAATTTTACCAGGAGAATGCTCTCTCGTTAGAGAAAGCTGCTAAACTGGCTGATATTTCGCTAGAAGCATTTATAGAAAGGCTTGGTAGTTTTGGTATTCCAGTAGTAACCTACTCGACCGAAGAATTGCAACAGGAATTAAAAGATTTTGAATAATCCCATTATTGTGGCAGATGCGAGCCCTTTAATTGCCTTTGCCCGTATAGAACATTTACCTCTTCTGGTTAAGGCATTAGGCTCAATAATTATTCCTGAATCTGTTGTTAAAGAATGCACATTTGATAAATCAAGACCCGGCGCAGCTGATTCCAGAGATTTTACCATTGATAAAAAATCTTAAAGCTTTAGGGTATTATTTTTCTGATTCATTGATGAATGAGATAGCCAAAATTGCTCATGAATGAGGTTCACGTTAAAGGGGTCAAGTCTCGAATCGTGAAAAACAGAATTTACGGTATTTTTGAATAGAATTAAATTATCCAAAATACCGTAAATTCTGTTTTCACGATTCGAGACTTGACCCCAATATTATTAATAATTTGTCAAACATTCCTATGATGAAGTGGGTGTTTGCGATTCAATTGTAATACTACTCGATTTTATTCCTGACATTTAAGAAGTCGTGGCAGTTAGCGGTATTCCCGGCCATCCGCCCATTCGCTACGAAGGCGGGTGACAGAGGCGGGCCTGGCCAGCGCGCGGAGCGAGCGGGCGGTATCTGTTCAAAGAACGAAAATATGATTTATGAATAATTTCCAAAAGCACTCCTACTCGCACGCGCGAGTGAGCACGGTGGCCAGGCCCGCCTCTGGCAGGCCCCGCCAGTGAGGACCTGCGAGCCAGATGGGCGGATGCCGGGAATACCGCGGAAGTGGTTACAGTCAACCAGCTAACACTCAATGATTGACTAACCCGATAGCCATGGCCCATGATGACAAACTACTCGTATTGAATTATGATAGCGTCTTCATTAACCGGAGGATTTTTATGAAGACTCAGCCACCCCGCAAAAAAAATCGTCAAATAGTTGGCGTTATTGTCGTGATTATTATTATTCTAGCCGCTTTGGGCATTTACTCTCATTCCAAACAAAAAGCCGCGGAACAGCCGGCAACACCAACGGCGAGCAAAAATGTACCTGAACCTCCTAATCAAAATATGCTACCGGCTCCTAAAACCATTAGCTCTTTTACGTTAACAGATGATACCAGTCAGCCTCTGACCAATGAAAACCTGAAAGGCCACTGGACGTACGTGTTTTTTGGCTTCACCCATTGCGGAGATGTCTGCCCGCTGACTTTGACCGAACTCAACAAAATGAACCAACAGTTACAAAAGGACCTTCCCGCCGATAAATTGCCGCAAGTTGTTTTTGTCAGCGTCGATCCTGAGCGCGATACCACCGATGTTCTGCACAAATACGTTAAAAATTTTAATCCCAATTTTACGGGAGCCAGCGGCAACGCGGAAAATTTAAATATTTTTAGCAAAGACATCGGTATGTACTACGCTAAAACGCCAGGCAAGGAGCCCAATACTTACGGCATGAACCACAGTTCGCAAATTTATTTATTTAACCCTGACGGGAATTGGGCGGGTGTCCTCACCTATCCGTACAAGGCCGAAGATTTAGTTAAAAACTATAAAGCTTTAATCAATTCCTAATTATGAAGTTACGTTGGTTGATCCTGCTGGTCCCGGCGTTACTGGCCTGCGCCGCCTTTGGCGGCCGGCCAACCCCGGTCTTCCTGGATGTCTATGGGCGGGCCCTTAACTCAGCGGACTGGCAGAATAAATGGATTATTATCAACTACTGGGCGGGATGGTGCGAAGCGTGCGCCAGGGAAATTCCGCAACTCAATTTATTTTACCAACGCCATTCAAAAGATGTTGTGCTGCTGGGGATCAACTACGACAATCTTCCTAAAGATGATTTGTTATCCGCGGTCAACTCCATGAGCATCCACTTTCCGGTTCTGCAGCTTAATCCCGCAAAAACACTGGGATTACCCGCTCCTAATGTACTTCCCACCACTTTTGTTATTAATCCAGAGGGCAAATTGATTCAGCCGCTGTATGGACCCCAAACATCCCAAGGATTGGAGGAAATAATTAATGTCCGCAATTAAAAATGTCTTTTACGCACAATCCGGTGGAGTCACAGCCGTTATTAACGCCAGCGCCTGCGGGGTGATTGAAACCGCCCGGCATTTTCCCCAGAACATCGGAAAAATTTATGCGGGCGTCAATGGCATTACCGGCGCGCTGAAAGAAGAAATGATTGACACCAGCCAGGAAGACCCGCAAAGTATCGCCGCCCTGCGCCACACTCCCGGGGGTGCGTTCGGCTCCTGCCGCTATAAATTAAAAAAATTTGAAGAGGACGACAGCGACTATCAACGCCTGCTGGAAGTGTTTAAAACTCATCAGATAGGCTATTTCTTTTATAACGGCGGCGGCGATTCTCAGGACACTATTTTAAAAATTTCGCAAATTACCCGGCAAAAGGGCTACCCGCTTACCTGCATCGGTATTCCTAAAACCATTGACAATGATTTGGCGCATACCGATAGCTGCCCAGGATTTGGCTCAGCCGCCAAATACGTAGCTACTTCTATACGTGAGGCCGGTCTGGATATCGCCTCCATGTGTTCGACTTCAACGAAAGTGTTCGTGATGGAGGTCATGGGCCGTCATGCCGGTTGGATAGCCGCGGCAGCAGGACTGGCAGCGGAAGACGAAGCCCACGCGCCGCATATTATTTTATTTCCAGAGGTACCGTTCCAGCAGGAAAATTTTTTAAATCGCGTACGCGATTGCGTTAAAAAATATGGATTTTGCGCCATTATCGCTTCCGAAGGCCTGCGTCAGGAGAACGGAGAATTTTTGACGCACAGTTCCATCTGCGATGCCTTCGGGAATACACAATTGGGCGGCATTGCTCCCACGCTGGCCGGACTGATTAAACACAATTTAGGTTACAAATACCACTGGGCGGTTGTGGATTATTTACAACGTTCCGCGCGGCACATTGCTTCCAGCACCGACGTTGCGCAGGCTTACGCCCTGGGCAAAGCCGCCATTGAACGGGCCGCATCCGGCGAAACCGATATTATGCTGACCATTAGACGCCTGGCGGATGAACCTTATCAGTGGGATATTGGTTCGGTGCCGTTAACCAGTGTGGCCAATGTGGAAAAAAAGATGCCCAAACACTTTATTAGCCCCGACGGCTTCGGAATTACCGACGACTGCCGCCGGTATCTACTGCCGCTGATTCAGGGCGAGGATCATCCGCCTTATATTGATGGCTTGCCTTATTATGTGCGACTGAAAAATATAGCGGTCCAAAAAAAATTAACAACTTAATGACAGAGCAAAACGGAGATAAAAACACAGCATGGATGAATTATTGATTAATTTTCATGATAATGTCGCGCTTAAATATTCCCTGTACAATAGCCTGTTTTTAACTCTACCCTTTCAAAAAATGCAGGAAGTCGGCACCCTGCTGACACTCTTTACCAAACACTGCGCGAGGGAAATTCAACGAGGCAAACATCCCAGCGAAATCGTCGACAGCTTTTTTACAAAAAATCTCAATCATATCCCTTCCACTGAAAAGAATAGAGTCCTGTTCACAATGCTGCAATTTGTCGAACGTCAAATTGTACTCTTTGACGCTCTGGAAGATGCCGCTTATACCACGACCCATCATCTCGACGGCCCTGGCACTCTGACTAATCTGATTAATAAAGTCATTAACAGCGGACACGAAGCCGCGTTTATTCGCCAGATTCAGGATTACCGCGTCAAAATTGTGCTGACCGCCCATCCCACGCAATTTTATCCTTATCCGGTATTGGGAATCATTACCCAGTTAACAGCCGCCATTCAGAGTAATCATTTAAAAGAAATTAGCGATTTGCTCTGGCAAATGGGAAAAACTTCCTTTAAACATCAGCATAAACCCACGCCGTTTGAAGAGGCTCACAGTTTAGTCTGGTACATCGAAAATATTTTTTACCGGGCCATTCCGAAAATTCATCAGCAACTGGATACGGCATTGCGCCAATTCCATCATTCCGAACCGCTGACGCATCCTGTGGTGGAATTAGGATTCTGGCCAGGCGGAGATCGGGACGGTAACCCCAACGTCGACAGTGAAACCACACTCGCCGTCGCCAAATTATTGAAAAGCCGCGTTCTCGAAATGTACGCGGAAGATTGTCACGAACTCGGCAAAAGGCTGACGTTTAAGGGAGTGTTGGAAAACTGTTACCTGATCCGCCAAAAAATCGAAAATACCCGCATGAGCATGGACCAAAAGAAACCGGCTGCGGAAATTTACCAGACCGCCGCGGAATTACTGGATGATTTAACGCAGCTTCGTCATATGTTAATCGTCGATCACGATTCATTATTTTTAGAAAAGCTGGATCCGTTGATCACCAAAGTGCATTGTTTTGGTTTCTATTTGGCGGCGATGGACATGCGTGAAAACGCCCCCGTACACCGGCAGGTATTCAAACATTTGCTGAACGACTTCAAAAATGAAAAATTTAAAAAATATTATGAGCTAAATCCCAAAGCAAGAACCGCTATCCTCAGTGAGCTCATAAAAAGCCGTTGCCGTTATACCCTGCCTGCCCGGCCCGCGGACCCGCAATTTATGCGGACAATTCAATCCATGGCGGCTATCAAACCCGTGCAGACAGCCAACGGTGAAAAAGGTTTATGCCGTTACATCATCAGCAATTCACAATCGGCGCTGGATGTGCTGGAATTGTTAACCATGCTACATCTGGCAGGCAATTTTTCACGAGAAATTCCTGTTGATATCGTGCCCTTATTTGAAAGTATTAAAGATCTGGAAAATTCCGCGGCGATTATGCAGGAGCTTTATCAATGCGATTTTTACCGGGCGCACCTCTCGAATCGTCACGATGTTCAAACCATTATGCTCGGATTTTCCGACGGCACCAAGGACGGCGGTTACGTGGCCGCCAACTGGTCGATTTATAAAGCCAAAATAAATTTAACCGAAATCTCCGCGCAACAGGGCATTAAAGTGATTTTTTTTGACGGCCGCGGCGGCCCGCCGGCGCGCGGCGGCGGCAACACTCATCATTTTTACCGCTCCCTTGGCAGTAAAATCAATCATCGCGATCTGCAGTTAACGATTCAGGGGCAAACCGTCAGCTCTAACTTTGGCACTGAAGCTTCCGCCACATTCAATATCGAACAGTTATTTACCGCGGGAATTGATGATTTATTATTCCCGGAATCCGCCAACGATCTCTCCAAAGCGAATATGGAAATTCTGCAACAGTTGTCAAATGAAAGCCAAAAAACCTATATGTCACTGAAAGAAGATCCCTTATTTGTGCCTTATCTGGAAGAGATGACGCCGCTGCGATTTTACGGTGAACTCAATATCGGCAGCCGCCCCGCGGCCCGCAAAAAAACCGCACGATTAGAATTCGCGGATTTACGGGCTATTCCTTTTGTCGGTTCGTGGAGTCAGTTAAAGCAGAATATTCCCGGTTATTTTGGCTTCGGTTCCGCCCTGCACAAATTAATTAATGATGGTAAAGAGGCGCAACTGATTCAGCTTTACCAGCAATCACTGTTCTTTCGCACATTAGTCGAAAATACCATGATGAGTTTATGCAAAACTTTTTTCCCGCTGACGGCATATATGCGCAAAGACAAAAAATTCGGTAAATTCTGGCAGCGATTACACGAAGAGGCTAAACTCACGCAAATTTTACTGGAAAAAATTTCCACACAAAACTCTTTACTGGAAAAAGATCCGCTGAATCGCGAATCGATCAGGATGCGCGAGGAAATTGTGTTGCCTTTATTAATTATTCAACAATTCGCCATGACTGAATTAAAAAAACTGGGTGATAAAAATCCGGAGCTGGCCGCTGCTTATAAGGAAATGATTTTAAAAGCTCTGGCCGCCAATACCAATGCCAGCCGCAACGCTGCCTGATGGAGATATATGTATCTAGGAATCGATCTGGGCACTTCCAGTGTTAAAATAGTTTTGATTGATGAATCGCAGGCGATCATTGGCTCCGCCAGTCAGCCGTTACAGGTGCGTCGCCCGCGACCGTTGTGGTCCGAGCAGGATCCGCACGAATGGTGGCAGGCGACATGCGAAGCCGTTTTCACGCTGCAAAAAAACTATCCCCAGGAGTGGCAGCAGGTGCGCTCAATTGGCCTCTCGGGACAAATGCATGGGGCGACGCTGCTCAACCGGCGAAATCAGCCGTTGCGTCCCGCCATTCTGTGGAACGATGGCCGCTCTGCCCCGCAATGCCGGACTCTGATGACGCGGGTTCCTGAAGCGCTCGAAATCACCGGTAATCTGATTATGCCGGGTTTTACCGCACCAAAATTGTTATGGGTCGCGGAGAACGAACCACAGATTTTCTCGCAAATTCATAAAGTGCTTCTGCCCAAAGATTATCTGCGCTTAAAAATGACCGGAGTATTTGCGACGGATCTTTCCGACGCGTCGGGGACGATGTGGCTGGACGTCGGCGCCAGACGCTGGTCTTCGCCCATGCTGAATGCCACCGGTCTGAATGAACATCACATGCCGGAATTGTTTGAAGGCGCCGAGGTCACCGCTCTTATCTCCCCGGAAATCGCCAAAGAATGGAGAATTTCCGCCAGTACCACGGTCGTCGCCGGCGGCGGTGACAATGCCGCCAGCGCCGTCAGTATGGGCGTCATCGACCCGGGTCAGGCTTTTTTGTCGCTGGGAACTTCCGGGGTTTATTTTGTCGCCGATAATCAGTTTCGCCCCAATCCCAAGGAAACCCTGCATACCATGTGCCACTGTCTGCCGCGACGCTGGCATCAAATGAGCGTGCATTTAAGCGCCGCCAGTTGCCTTGACTGGATTGGCGGAGTGGTCGGCCAGGCTGATGCCAGCGCGCTGATCGATCTGGCCAAACAGCATCGTCCCGAAGCAACTCCGCTGTTTCTGCCTTATTTATCGGGAGAGCGAACGCCTTATAACGACCCTCAGGCCCTCGGCGCGCTGGTGGGATTGACCCCTGCCAGTGGCCCCGCCGAACTGGTGCAGGCGGTTTTGGAGGGTATGCGCTTTCGCCTTTGCGCAGGGTCAGAGAGTGATTGAACATGCGGGAGTCAATATCAATACGGTATCTGTGATCGGCGGTGGCGCGCGCAGCGTTTACTGGGGAGAAATCCTTGCCAATGTTCTGGAGCGTCCACTGCTATATCGTCAACAGGCGGCCATCGGCGCTGCTTTCGGCGCGGCGCGTCTCGCCTGGCTTAGTGGGCATCAGGAAGAATTCAGTGCGCGTAAGGAGGGGGGTTCCCTTCGAAAAGAACTCCTGGAAGCCTTCCCAATGCCGGAAATTGAGCATATTATTTATCCTGTTGCAGAGAGTTATCCGGGTTTGAGTAAAAAACAGCGGCTATTTGATCCACTTTACCAGCAGCTCAAACCAACCTTTCACGCATTAAATTAAGAGGGAATTGATATGTCCGACTTTTTTACCAATATAGCTCATATTAAATACGAAGGTCCCGATAGCGAAAATCCGCTGGCATACCGGTACTATAATCCGGATCGGGTGATTCTGGGTAAGACCATGGCTGAACATTTACGCCTGGCGGTCTGCTGCTGGCACACTTTTTGCTGGCAGGGCAATGATGGATTCGGAGAAGGTACTTTCAACCGCGCCTGGCTGAAAAGCACCGATCCCCACGAACGCGCCAAAATGCGCGTCGACGCCGTTTTCGAATTTATCAGCAAACTTAATTTACCATTCTTTACTTTCCATGACCGCGACGTCGCACCGGAAGGCGACAGTCTGAAAAAAAGCATCGACAATTTGCGCAAAACCGCCGAGTACATCGGCAAAAAAATGCAGGAAACCGGCATCCGCTTATTGTGGGGAACGGCCAATTTATTTTCTCATCCCCGCTATATGGCGGGAGCCGCCACGAACCCAGACCCCGAGGTGTTTGCCTATGCCGTCGCTCAGGTAAAAGCGGCTTTTGACGTCACGCAACAATTGAACGGCGCCAATTATGTGTTATGGGGCGGACGCGAAGGCTACGACACTCTTCTGAACACCGACTTGCGCCGGGAGACCGAACAATTGGCGCGCTTTTTAACTTTACTGGCGGAATACAAACATAAAAGCGGATTTAAAGGTTTATTACTCATCGAACCCAAGCCCTGCGAACCCACTAAACATCAGTATGATTTTGACTGTGGCCACGTTCTGGCGTTTTTGTGCAAATATGGCCTGGAAAAAGAATACAAGGTGAATATTGAAGCCAATCATGCGACTCTGGCCGGACATAGTTTCGCCGAGGAAGTGGCGTATGCCTGCGCTCATAATATTTTCGGCAGTATCGACGCCAACCGTGGCGATCCACAACTGGGCTGGGATACTGATCAATTTCCCAATGAGTTAGACTCAATTGCTCATGTACTTTATATTATTTTAACGCACGGTGGTTTTACGAACGGCGGTTTTAATTTCGACTCGAAGTTACGCCGGCAAAGTGTTGATCTGGAAGATTTATTTTATGGCCATATCGGCGGCGTCGACACCCTCGCCCGCGGTTTGTTGATTGCCGCCAACATGATTGAAAGTGGGTATTTTAAATCCTTCATCGAGAAACGCTATCAGGGCTGGAAAGAGGGCCTTGGTGCGGATATCATGAATAAAAAGCAGGATTTCGCGCACATTAGCCGCTATGCTATAGACCATTCGCTGAATCCGCAGCCGGTTTCCGGGAAACAGGAACTGCTTGAAAATTATTTCAGCAGATATTTAAAATAGAATACACTGTCGTCACCCCGCGACTTGATCGCATAGGCGTCGGTTTAAGGAATTTTAGCCGTCATTGCGAGCGCCAGCGAAGCAATCCAGTACGAGCTTTGTAGAAATTCTGTACTGGATTGCTTCGCTGGCGCTCGCAATGACGGCGTCTTTTGGGAAAAAAATCCTTAAACTGACGCCTATGCGATCAAGTCGCGAGATGACGGCGCCAGGGTAAAATAAAATATGACTAAAAAATTGTTAATTCTTTGTTCCGGCGGTGACGCTCCGGGTATGAACGCGGCGATACGCGCGGTGACCCGCTGCGCCATTGCTAAAGGCATTGACGTGCTGGGTGTGGAAGGCGGATACTGTGGACTGGTCAACGAGGCATTGATTCCCCTGACTCAAAAATCCGTAGCCAATTGCCTGCAACGCGGTGGCACTTTTTTAAAGACGGGCCGCTGCCCACAATTTCTTGAGAAAACGGTTAGAGATAAATGCCGAAAATTTCTGGAAAAACAGGGCGTTCACGGCTTAATTGTTCTCGGCGGCAACGGCAGTTTCCAGGGAGCGACTTTGTTGAGTTCGGAAGAACCTACCGAGATCCACGTTATCGGCATTCCCTGCACTATCGACAATGATATTCCTGGCACCGAATATTGCATTGGTTTTGATACTGCCCGCAACACCGCCTTACAGGCCATTGATAAAATTCGCGACACTGCTTTTAGCACTGACAGAAATTTTCTCATTGAAGTCATGGGCCGCGCTTCGGGTTTTTTGGCAGTGGATGTCGCGATTGCCGGCGGCGCGGAAATGGTGTTGCTGCCGGAGTTTCCTATCAGTACAGACGTGCTGATCAATCAGATTAAGCAAAGCCAAAGGCATAAAATGGCATCGATTATCGTGGTCGCCGAAGGCGGCAAAACGGGACATTCGGTGGAGTTGGCTGAAGAAATCAAGGCTAAAACCGGCATACATTATACCGTTTGTATTTTGGGTCACACTCAACGCGGCGGTTCCCCCACCGTTTTGGACCGCAAAATAGCAGCACTGATGGGCGCTAAAGCCGTTGACGCTTTTATAGAAGGTTCTACGCACCAGATGACTTCGGTACAGGGTAGTGGCATCACCCTGGCGCCCTTCCCCGCACCCGAACACCACACCGAATTTTTCTCCGATCACAGACTGCTGGAATTAAACAACATCCTTTGCAACGTCTCATGAGGCATGCCTGTTTGCCAGATCGCGTTCACAGGCAATGGCTAATGTTTGACAAATATAGCAACGGGGGTCAAGTCTGAAATATTAAGCAGATAATATCTGCTTAATATTTCAGACTTGACCCCTTATAAACTATTTTTCCATTCGCGAAGGTGGTGGAAGACTTCAACAGGATTGTTCAGGCGTTTGCCGGTATGGTTTGCCACGCTAGCAATGATTTCGGGGGCGGTGCAGCGCAAAAAAGGATTGATTTTTTTCTCTTCTCCTAAAAGTCCCGGTAATGTATTACCGTTTATTTGCAAAGCCTTCCTGGCTGTGTCAAGTTTTTGCTGAAGATGTTTATTGGTAGGATCGACAAGCATGGCAAACTTTAAATTCGCCAATGTGTATTCATGGCCACAGTAAATTTTTGTATCGTCACTCAGACGGCAGAGTTTAGATAAAGAATCATACATCTGTTGCGCGCTCCCCTCAAAAACTTTGCCGCAACCAACGCTAAACAGGGTATCGCCGCAAAATAAGGCATTTGCTATATAATAAGCGACATGATCCAGCGTGTGTCCGGGAATTTCCAGTACTTGAGTTTTTAGGGAAAAACAGGAAAAGGTTTTACCCTCTTCTACGCGAAAATTAATGTATTGATTAGCGCTATGAATAGAACCATAAACAGGAATATTCCGATAAACGTGGAGTAATTCAGCAATTCCCCCGCAATGATCCTGATGATGGTGGGTAATCAAAATTCCCTTTAATTCAAGATTAAATTTTTTTAAAGTGTCGAGCACGCCTCGCGCTTCTCCTGGATCCACCACCCAGGCAGCGGAGGCCTCTGCGTCGACCAGCATCCAGATATAATTATCTTTTAATGCAGAAATCGGATTTATTTGCATAGGTCAAGCTTTTATCAAATCTATCAGCAGTTCCCGCTGAATACAGCGAGAATTGCTGCAAATCTATTCAAATATTTCTTCTAAGGTCTTAGCGTCTAAGATTTTTTTGCTCCAGATGAGCAAAGTGTCATTATCAGCTTGATCAAGACGAACCAGATAAGATTCCGGTATTTGGTTAAACCGATGTTTTAATAAGGTAGTCATCATTTGATGTTGACCTTCTAATCTAAACTGCTGGGCTAAAGTCATAATTTCATCTCCAAACACTGGTGATAGATATTTACGGACAGCTTTAATAAATTCCTGTTTATCTTCAGCTTCTGTTCGATCGAGAATATATTTTAACACAATTCTAATAAAAGAGGAGCCGGCATCGCCGTTTTGTTCGAGTTCTCTTAACCAGGGCAGCAGTGTTTTTAAAAATTTTTGAAAATCCCGTACTTTTTTGTTTTTTAGAGCAAATTCGACCACCCCGCACCAGTGCCTTTTACGCATATCATCATCAGGGATAGTATGGATATTGAGCAGATGGAAGGGCTGCAGTAGCCAGGATTGAGCTAAATCTTTATGCTCGCCAAATAATGAGAAAATATCCAGCGGCGCATTCCAAGGTTCTTGACCCGTATAGACCACCATGGGGTAAATTAATGGCAAGGGATTTTCAGGATATTTTTTCCGGTGAGTTTCCATCAACCGAGTGATATATATCCAAAGCCGAAAGGCCATCCAGGAATCTACACTGCTTTGATGTTCGCACAATAAATATAAATATGCAGTCATGCCACCTATCTGTGTACTGTAGACCACATCTGCTTCAGTATCTTTATAAGCTTCATCAATAAAGGTTCGGTTCTCTAGTTTGAGTGCTGCAAGATTTACTTTTTCTAGCACGGCTGGCGGTAAATGTTCAGTAAAAAACTCCGTTACAACCCGGGGTTCGCCCATCGATAGTCGGAAAAATTTATCATGGGGTTGATGGATGACCGATGTCATATATTTTATTCCTTTTTTAGTAGAATGACGCGAAATGGAAAACTTATATATTTTCCTTAAACACCTGGTTTTGCTTAATGGGATTTATACGGGGAAAAATTATCGATTGAAAATATTTAAAGATCATAGCTAAAATCGGGTTTAAAGGGCGTACCCAAAAAAAACGTGCGGAAGGGGCGGCGCCCAATCGCGATTTAAACATGCCCGAGGTTTGTCCCAAAAAAATTTTCTTTTTATTGAATCGAAATACTACGTCCAGTTCATGGTAAAACAAATTAAAATAAAGATCGGCGGTCTCATTATAGTCATAATCCAGGCCCACATAAAGATTATAATACGTGTCTGCTCCAATCATGCCGAGTGCGAAAGCTACCGGTTTTTGATCGTCCGAAATCAGGGTAAACGCCACCTGATTAGGTAGCGATCTGGCCACTTCACGAAAAAAATCCAGCGAAAAACATTCCAGTTTTTCTTTGGCTTTTTCCCAGACGTTGAGATATAAACGGTGAACGGCGTCGTTAAATCGTGAATAAATTTCTTCTGAATCCAAAAAATGCTCTACTTTCAGCCCGGATTGATTAAATCTTTTAACATTCGCCTGAATCTGGTTCCGGTAAGGTGAACGCAAAGCCGCGCGATAATCGTTAAAATCCTTAAAATTGGCCGCTAATTGATAGAGCGGCTCCAGCTCTCCGCGCACAAATCCCAGTCCCCGAATATTATTCAGTTGTGCATCCTGAATGGCATCCAGTTCCTTTAATACTAATAAACTGGCCTTTTCACGGCGAGCAATAACCGTCATGGTCTTATTTAATATCTTTAGTATGGGTTGCAAATCGATGGCTTCGCGGACGCGAAAATGTGAATGCGCGCAAGGTAATGGCAACCCGCAAAAAAGCACTTTTAATTTTAAAACATTCGGCCATTTTTGTCTGAGTCGTTGAATCATCGTCTGCAGAAAACCGGAGGCGGATTGCACGATATCAGTTTGAAATAAACTCAGACACGCACACGCGATTAACTGTTTTTGCCGGTCTCGCACCAGCACTGTCCAGAATCGCGCCTGTCCGCTCAGGCTTCTTTCCAGTAAATGGATTAATCGTTGATCCATGGCTAAATCGAGATCGGCGTCTATTAAACTATGCCATTCCTCGGGATCAACCTGCTTGATTGAATCACAAATTTCCGTATAAAATCCGGCGTCCATTGCCGCTCCTTATTTTGCAGACTACAGGAAATGCTGGAATGACACATAACGGGTTCACCGAATATTGTCACACAACAACATCCTGGTTACATTGGCTGATAACTATATGATTCTGCAGTCTCCGTTATTCTGCCTTCACGTAGGCCCTGGATGGCAGATAAGAGCTTCTTGTGTTGATCTGTTTGATCATAATGACCGCCAAATAGACCGCGATAACTGCGGTATAACCCACAAAATCCATGAGAGAAGATACCGTGGGTCTTAAGGACATTAGATTTTTCACTAAAAGCGGCTTCTGCGCAGTTTTTAATTATATAACCAATATTATCCAATCGCTCCTGTGCGGCGAGAAAAGCTGCCTGCGAACGTCCCGGAGAAATTTCCTTTCCGTCATCCCCTCCTGAATTCCTCAAGGCTTCCGTTAATGCATCCTGGTAAAATTTTTTCCGCGTTTCTAAATCAAGGCCCGGCTGTTCCACCGCTTCGCTCGAATAAAACAATTGCTCCAGAGCGGCACGGCCTGGGATATATTTTTGAGGTTTGTGAGGAAAATCGCCAAAAGTATGCCTCTCGTTGTTCTTCCGCCATGTTTTGGATAATTGATGGCTCAGATAAGTCGTCATAATGGAGAACGAAATCGCTGTATGAATACCGCCCCACGGTATATAAATACCTCCAAAAAACGCTGCGGCGCCTAGTGAAGATTTTATCAGTAAATCCTGGGCGCTGGCCTTGCGATCCCGGCTGGCGGTTTCTTTATGATCTCCGCCTTTAATCAATTTTACGGCCGAATGCCATAAATTATAGAGAACCGGCGGCGCAAACGCGAGCACATAAGCGCCCGTTAAATAGGTGCCGACGCCAGGAGCAAAAAGTTTACTGGTGGATAAGGATACGTGCATGGCACCGGTTTTACCCAATCCGGAAGTATGGATAACCTGATGCAATCCGCCGTCATCACTCGACGACGCGGGGCAACAGGAACATAAACTGCTGCACCACACCCCAATAGCACAGCAACCCGCGCAACAGCCGCTGCATATCTCGCCTCCGCCGCCACTGCAATCACATCTGAAATCGCAAATAATGCCGCCGCAGTTGCTGAGACAGTCACCCAGTACGCCAAAACATCTGTCCAGGGAATTGAAAAAACCGCAGGTGCTATCAATCAAGCAATGTCCGGCGCCGCCTAAACAATCGCACAATCCCTGACCTACACCGGTACAGCAATCGGCCCAACTGTGGACGACGTCGCCGCAACAATTCTGTGCACCATTTGCTATATTATGGCCCACGTTTATTACATCGTGCCGGAGGACTGAAACTCCCGATTCGATGGCATGACCTCCGGCCTCGATGATATGTTTTGCTTCGCCCATAACCTGCGGAAGACTTTCCATCACGTGGTGAATGCCGTCTGCGGTCAGGTTTACCATATCCATGGTAGCCCGCAAGTTCCATTCCACGATATAACCCCAGGCTTCTCCACTGGAGTAACTGGGAGAAACCAGCGCCATCAACGGATCATGATGCTGCTGCATCCCGTTGCCAAAACCATTCCACCACTGGTAATCGGGAAGTGGGTCATAAGTAGAATATCCAAAATTAAAACTTCTGTAGCTGGAATTACTATTGTATGAATCACTGCGGACAATGACTTTTTCATCCTCTTCATCGGGATAGGAATTGATGGTCAGGGAAAAAGGATCCAAATTATTTTCTGCTTTTTCTCTTTCCTTTTGTTTCAATCGATCGTGATACTGCCTTAAACAGGCGATTATTTGATAATGGCTGACAGATAACCGTTTGGCGATTTCACCCGATGGACCCTCGTTTATGGATAGAAGCACGTTAACGTATAAAATACGGCCCATGGCAAACAGCGCTTCATGGATAGTTAATTGATGGATAGGTTTTTCATAGACATCAACACCCAGCCGTATCGCCCAGTGCAAATTAAATATGGATTTCAATCTGGCAGATTCTTCGGAATGTTCGATATTGTTTTTCTCTAGTGCCCAAATCGATTGCAGATAATTTCCTATACTATTACCGGAAAACATATTTTTTCTGCGTATCGATTTCTCAAGCTCAAATTCATTTGGTGCACGCCTGCTCATTCCCTTTCTCCTCTTGAGATTATAAATAATAATTTTGACTACCGAACTTTAAACCCAAAAAACTTAAATGTAAATACCCCTACGCCATGGGGGATCGCAAGGGGGAGCAGCGCGCAGCGCTCCCCCTTCATTCCGAGCATCGGCTCCGCCGAGCGCAGGATATAAACCAGGAAGCAATTATCGCTGTATTCAGCGATAATTGCTGGGCAAACTTTTCGTGACCAGTTCATAAACGTCGTTGGAGATTTGCGGATTTGCCTGAACTCGCTGTAATTGTGCGCGCATTAATTGCTGGCGATTCTTATCAAAACGTTGCCAGCGGGTCAATGCTTCCACCATTCGCGCAGCGACCTGCGGATTTTTAGGATCGATGTCAATAACCCGATCAGCAATAAATTGATAACCTGAACCGTCTTTTGCATGAAAATGAATGGTGTTACCGGCAAACACACCAATTAAATTGTAAACATTATTCGGATTGTTAATTGAAAACGCCGGATGTTTTAATAATTTCTCAACCTGTTTCAGAGTATCCGGCAATTGTGAACTGGCCTGCAAGGCCAGCCATTTGTTCACCACCAGTGGCTGATCGTGCCATCTTTCATAGAACGACTCCAGAATCAGCTGACGTTGCGCTCCCTCATAATTATTCAATGCCCATAAAGCGCCCATGGTGTCAGTCATATTGTCACTGGTTTTAAACTGTTTTACGGCTAAATCCGCATATTGTTCTTTGCCCGTATTAACCAGATAGGCCAGCGCTAAATTTTTGACACTGCGCCGGCCCATCTGCGCGGTGTTGTAAACATAGGGGGAACTATCCAGAAAGTGATGATAAGCATCGAGAAATTGCTTTTCCAGATCATTGGCTATGTGTTTCTTGCCGAATTCTCGGGACTGATGAATGTTTTCCACATCAACCGGTTCAAGAAACTGCGCTAAATAGCCCTCCGAAGGCAAGGTCAATAATCTCGCCAGTAAATGTAAATCATCACTCTTATTCGTCAGTAATTGCGAAAAGGTATCGCGCCACAGCGAAGACTGCTGTAATTGGTGCTTATTTTGCAATGCCGTGACCCAATCCAGAAGGTGTTTTATCGCAAACTGTTGGGATGCCTCCCAACGCGCCACGATGTCACTGTCATTCGTCATTAATAATGCCAGTTCTTCCGGCGTATAGGGATAATCCAGCTTTACCGGCGCTGAAAAATTTCGTAATAGTGAAAGCACTGGTTTTTGCGCTACACCGGTAAAAACAAAATCCTGGCAGTTGTCGTGAATTTCCAGAATTTTCGTGCCGATGACGGCCGCAGACTCGTTCTTTAATTTTAACGGCAAATCATGGCCCTCTTTATCGATTAACCCCATCGCCAATGGGAGGTGGAACAATTCTTTATGTGGCTGGCCCGGCGTCGACGGACAGGATTGTTTGACCGTTAAAGCAAAATTTTTCTGTTCTGGATCGTATTCGCCCCGCACCTGTAAACGCGGAGTACCGCTTTGACGATACCAGCGAAAAAATTGGGTAAAATCTCTTTTGGAAACATCTGCCATCGCCTGAATAAAATCTTCGGTGGTGACCGCCTGACCGTCGTGACGGCTAAAATATAAATCCATGCCTTTGCGAAATAATTCCGGGCCTAACAGGGTGCGAACCATGCGAATCACTTCCGCGCCTTTACTGTAAACTGTGGGCGTATAAAAATTATTAACTTCTATGTAGGATTCGGGACGGACCGGGTGTGCATTCGGGCCGTCATCCTCGGGAAACTGCCGGTTTCGCAACACGTTAATTTCATCGATGCGCGCTACCGCCGGTGAGGTCATATCCTCGGAAAAAAGCTGCTCGCGCAAAACGGTTAACCCTTCTTTTAAAGTAATCTGAAACCAGTCCCGGCAGGTGACGCGATTTCCAGACCAGTTATGAAAATATTCATGGCCTATCACGCTTTCAATCGCGGCATAATCCTGGTCAGTCGCGGTTTCAGGTTTGGCGAGAATATATTTGGTGTTAAAGATATTAAGCCCCTTATTTTCCATAGCGCCCATATTAAAATCGCTCACCGCAACGATCATGTAAATATCCAGATCGTATTCGCGGCCAAAGGTTTCCTCATCCCATTTCATAGCATGTTTTAGCGCGGTTAAGGCAAAATCGCCCTGGTCGCGGAAACCGCGTTCTAAATAAAGTTTTAATTCAACATTGCGCCCGGATTGGGTTTTAAAATGATCTTCAAGGACGTCAAAATCGCCAGCGACCAGGGCAAATAAATAAGCGGGTTTTAACGACGGATCTTCCCAATGTACCCAATGCCGCCCGTTGCTTAAATCTTTTTTCTCGATCAAATTGCCATTGGACAATAAAAATGGATACTGTTTTTTATCAGCAGTAATCGTGGTTGTAAAGCGGGACATCACATCAGGCCGGTCCAGGTAGTAAGTGATGCGTCGAAAACCGTGAGCTTCACATTGGGTGCAAAAATTAGTGCGTGATTTATAGAGTCCACTGAGCCTGGTGTTTTTTTGAGGCTGAATCAACACTTCTGTCTCCAGAATAAACTCATCAGGCACATTCGGGATACTGAGATGTTGATCATCTACCTGAAACTGATCAACGGACCGTGTTTTACCATCTATACTCACTGCCTGCAAAGTCATCTCTTCACCGTTGAGAACCAGTGGGGCATTGGGTGTTTCAGCTGCCGGGTTGCGTTTGATTTTTAAGACGCTTTTTACGACGGTATTTTCTTCATGCAGATCGAAATGAAGATGCACGTTTTCAATTTGAAAATCCGCGGGACGGTAATCTTTTAAATAAAGGGTTTTCGGCATAAAATTTACTCGCTAAAAAAATGAGGAGGTTTATATCCTGGTAACATTCGTCGCAGAACATTATTTTTTTCAATAAAATGATGTTTTAGCGCCGCACCAATATGCAACACCAGTAAAGCGATAATGATCCAGGCAATGGTGACATGGACGTTAAAAAAATCATTGGCCAGGGTTTTGTTGACAGGCAACGGCAAAGTCCAGTTCCACCATTTCCAAAAAAAGACGGGATGTCCGTCCAGAGAAGACATGATCCAGCCACTGAGTGGCATCAACAATAGCACTAAATAAAAGAGAATGTGTACCGAGCGCGCGGCGATCTGTTCCCAGGGCGGTACGCTAATGGGCAAAACCGGCTGAATATTGATAAAGCGCCAAATTAATCGAAGCAGTATCAACAGGAGAATCGTTAATCCGATTGATTTATGCAAACCAATCATTTCCCCTCGAATGGGCTTGGGTATGCTCTCCAGCAAAAATCCAAATATCAACATACCAATGACCAGCACAGCAATCAGCCAGTGCAGAGTCCTGGCCACGCTGCCATAATTGTCGATGGTGTTTTTTAACATGACTCGGCTCCTCCCTAATCCCCCCATAATAGATACGAAAATGGAGAAGGGGTCAAGTCCTTAATCCTATTGTCATTGCGAGCGTGAGCGAAGCAATCCAGTACAGAATTTCTACAAAGCTCGTACTGGATTGCTTCGCTCACGCTCGCAATGACGAATTTGTCGTGTACAGATTATACCACTAATTCCAACGCTGAAGTTGCAGATAAGGGGGAAGCGCCGTCATGTTTAAAAAAGGCTATGCTTGAACGGGAAAGCCTCGATTTTTCATCCTGGTAATCATTGACCAGATGCTTCGCTGTGACCGGGATTTTTTTATTAATTATTTTAAGCGGAATTTGCTCATTCTTTTCCAGTATGGCTTTACAGGCGCCGTCATTGAGCGCCTCTGTACAAACTAGTTGGGGGCCGCCCGCCAAAAGTTCCTGCGTGGTGTCTGTCGTATGCTTTAAAAAACCTGGCAACTGTCCTGCCCCGCCTTGAGCAAACATTCCTGCATAACCCAAAGAATTCCCGCCAACGGCGACACTGGCGGTATTTTTCTTATAATTTCTGGCTTTTTTCACACTATCCGCTCCGGCACGATTAGGGCCCACTTCTCCCGCTCCGCGCCAGTTGTGAATCTTTTGCTGTAACCAGTGGGCGGCAGCCGATAATTTACTGACGACAAAATGGGTGGCCTTCGGCACGATTATTTCGCCCATATACGATTCCTGATACCGTGGTTTAAGTCCAACCGCATTGCTAAAAGTTCGGTATCCGGGAGATTTTTTACACGCATAATTGTGAATGCTTCTGACGATTTTACGAAGCGGCCAGGTAGCCTTGTAAACCACTCCTAAAGCAAATCGCACCGTCATTTCCGGAATATAGGGCGCCTGTTTGCAAAGCGCCAGCGTACATTTAATGAGGCCTCCGGAAATTTGTACCGGCCCGTTATTTTCGCAGATGTCGTCGACGCCGGAATGAGTACGTCCCGAAATACTTTTGTTGATAAATGCCGAACTCCATTTCGGGGCCATGTTATCCAGCATCTTTTCAAACCACCTGTCACAATCCGCGCCTGCTTTTTTCGACCATAGCCAGACGAAGGGTTTAACCAACAGACACAACAGCGCCGGCACAATGAATATAACTGTGCGTACGGCCGTTTCAATGATGTAAGGAACTATTTTTGCCGCGCTGCGAGGAGTCAATAAATCGAATAAAAACGAACCTTTTTTAAAGTTAAAATAAAGCCATACCGAAGCATTGATGTAAGAAAGGGAACTGGCAAGTTTTTCCGCAGCTGAACCGCCCCAGGTAAATTTCACAAAAGCCGCCATTATGCTTGCTGAAAAAAGTTTAGCGCTGGTTAGAAACAATAAACCGGTAATCAGGACCACAGAACCGACTAGCCGTAATCCACTAAAAAAATTACTGAAAAAAGCCAAAGTTTTATCTTTTATGGTTCCGGCTTTTGGCCAATAAAATCTTTTATTAAAATAGTCTTCCACATCCGCCCGCGTGCCATTGGCAATATTTTCCCGGGTTAGTTCAAACAAAATGGAGAAGATAGTGGCAAGGGTGGCCACTGCCACAATTCCAAAAATAATCCAGCCCACCACCGGGATCATGGAAATTCCCGCAAAACCCAAAATCAGGCTGACGGTACTCATGACCGATAATCCTCCCAGGGTTCCGTAACAGAGGCCACTGATGAAGCACGGAACAAAGCAGAACACCCACAACAGGATTTTTCGACTCCGCCCCAATTCGACGTTGTCGGCATTGGTGTGCATTTGGGTTAAGCCGCCAGCCATGATGTCGAGAGTTTTTTCAGTATCATTGACGACAATGGCATAATTACAGGCAGCGCTTCCCACCAGCGTGGGCGCAATGACGGAGGCTGCGAGAGCGGGGTTTAATGTCACAATCATCTGGTAATTGCCCATCCCCGCCACTGCGCCCTCGCCCAGCGATAGCCCGCCCGAAAATAAATTCGCCATGTCCTTGACATTTAAGGCGCGGCTACGCCGTTTTTGCAGTTCCATCGACACAACGTGATTTTCAAAGGCGTGGATGGGTGCAACTCGCTGTTCACTATAAGGTTTATGAAAAAATTTTTCGCGCTTCGAAGCGCCCGCTAATAGCGGATAATTGGCGGCGATGGGCAATGGACATCCGCAATAAGTGCTTAAATTCTGGATCAAACTGGCAATTTGGTCCAGACGGGCCTGCGATTTCGCATGAGCCTGCATTAATTCATCTTTAACAAATGAATATTTAATATCGCGGTGAAGAAAGTACAATTTATTTTTAGACAATTCCGGCAGGTCTCTGAAATCCTCAGGTAATATAAAATCTTTATCATAAATAATAGAGTGGCAAAGTTTGGAAAAACTTTCCGTGGGCTGGTCGTTCTGTTGCCGTTGCGCTTCCTCATCGCGATTTTTTACATAGAAATTATAAAGAAACCGGATATATTTTTTTTCCTGTTGTTCGAGGCGATCATATTCCCGATCCTGTATCGAAGAAATTTCATTCTGACTTCCGGATATAAATAATTTTTCGAGGAAATCAAAGATAAATTCAATTTTATTTTGGCTTGAATAAGCCTGTATTTTCTCAATGCAGTTTTGCAATAAGGCCACGGTCTGCGGATCTATCTCGAACAAAATCTGGATAAGTTGAGCAAAATCCTTAATTAATTTTTGGGGCAATTGATAGCTTAAAGCGTCAACGTGATCCTGGTTAAATAAACTGCCGTTGAAAATCTGGTCCCAGACATTCATTTGATCCGGATGCTCCATGGATTGAGAGTAGAAGTCACTGATACGTCTGAACGCCACCCAGACATCGTCATAGTATATGGCGACTTCTTCCCGGAAGCGGGTGACGGCGGGATTCATGACCGGGTCCGATGGATCTATGGTTCCGGTAATGAATAACTCCGTTATTTGCCGGCGTTTTTCCGCGTTTTTTTCCTCGGCATCATTCAGGATTTTATCTACAAGCTGGAGATGATATATGGCTATTGGAGTGCGTTGTTCCTCATAATATTCATCACTGAGATAGTCCATAATCCGAAGATCCCTGAATTGAAAATGTTGAGTAATCTCGGGTAAATATTCCTTAAATTTCTCGATAAATTTATCATCTGACAGTGGCGGATTTTCTAATAGTATGTCTCTAACTTTATAAATTAAATCGGTATGGGATTTCATAACTTTCTCCACTGGGAGTATAAGTTATCCAGTCCGTTAGATTAAAAAAATCACTTAATTCCTGAGTGATGACATGGGAAGTATTTTTAAGAGAAGGATTTTACCTGCCCTGGCAAATTGGCAATACTACGCCACCTGCCGGGACAGGACAGGCAGTGACAGTCGGATGAGACCCTGACCGCTCGGGCCACTGGGCACGTTAATGAAAGGCAATAATCTGGAAGAAGAATACATATTTAACCTTCTTGTTAAGCTATTATTTTGATGATGTCACTAAATCACCCGAAAGTCAATATTTTGTTCAATTTTGTTCAACGCGAGAGGCCACTACTTGCATTCCATTATGGAGACCTTCCCCAGGGATTTTCAAAAATTCACTGTACAGATTAAGCTTTGCTGATTTATTTCAACTCTCTTTTTCTGAGAAGAAAAGAATTCAACTATTAGAGAATGGCCCCCCCGCTTTGCCTCCTTTTCTGCTGTGGGAATAAAGGTAATCCAACTTTCCAAACCTTAGATGCGATTATGCATGCTCTGGGCTTTCGTTTGACTGTAGAACCTATCCCACCGCTCTGCAAATCAGGGTTTTTAAATAATCGGTTTCCGGGATCGCGGGATGTAGGGGATGGTCGGGGCCCTGATGGCCACGGGCTATAATCTGTAAATTTCGGTGGGAGGAAATACCGGCTGATAACACCGCCTGCCGAAGATCTTCCATGGACAAATGGTGTGAACAGGAAGCTGAGATTAGAAAACCATCCGCAGACAGTAATTGCATAGCCAGAGCATTTAAACGCTTGTAAGCTAAAAATCCCTGAGCGTAATCTTTGCGTTTTTTGATAAATGCCGGCGGGTCTAAAATAATCACGTCAAATTGCATTTTTTCTTCGGCAAATTGACGGAGTTGATCGAAAGCATCGTTTTGACAGGTTTTCAGGACATGACTCACCTGATTTAATGCGGCATTTTCCGCGCATTGGGCCAACGCCGGAGCGGAACTATCCACCGCCCAAACCTGGGCCGCGCCAAAAACGGCCGCCTGAATAGCCCAGGCGCCGGCGTAAGTAAACATATCCAGCACGCACTTTCCTGGAACCAGACGCTGTAATTGCCGGCGATTTTCACGATGATCATAAAACCAGCCGGTTTTCTGACCGGTCCACGGGTCTATCCGGAATGAAACTCCATTCTCCTCCATCAAACATTGTTGAGGCGGTTCGCCCCAGGCAGACATCACGTATTGCGGCAAACCTTCTACCAGACGCATACCGTGGTCGTTGCGCAATAAAATCGCGTCAGGATTAAGCGCTCGCCGCAACGCCGAAACTACCTGCTCCCGCAAATTTTCCATTCCCGCGGTAGTGATTTGCACGACCAGCAGGTTGTTATAACGATCCACGATCAAACCCGGCAAATAATCCGATTCCCCGTAAATCAGCCGGTAATATGGCTGCGAAAATAAATTTTCACGCAGGCGCAGCGCCGATTGTATCCTCTCGGCAAAAAAAGTTTCGTCAATTATTTGCCCGGCATTTCGGGTAAGCAACCGGGCGCATAATAAAGTATGCGGATTGATATAGCCACGCCCAAGGTCATGCCCGCGATGGTCCACTATATCCACTAGCTGCCCGGACGTAAAACTGCTCAGTGGAGTTTGTGATGTATCGACTTCATTGCTGTAAATCCATAAATGGCCTTGCAGCAAACGTCTTTCTTCATTTTTTTTAAGTTTTAATCGGGATAAAGGCATAAGCCCTATATTACGCGATTTCTTAAGTTAACAAAAGTATGCGTCAACCAGCAATTCCCGCTGGGTACAGCGGCAATTGCTTCCTATTTATATCCTGCGCTCGGCGGAGCCGATGCTCGGAATGAAGGGGGAGCGCTGCGCGCTGCTCCCCCTTGCGATCCCCCATCGCGCAGAGAATTTTCTACGAAAATTATCTTTAATAAAGGCAGGTTTATTTCTATTAAATAGTTAAAATTCACCGGGAATTGCTGCAACTTCCGCTACCATCAATGAAGGATCCGAATTTTTTCGAACATTTACAGCAAAACTACCCTGAATATTTCTGGATAACGGCGGGTTCAGGGTCGGGCTCTGGCTGGAAGAGCTGTTAACTTTTTCCTCAAGCTCACCTTTAATGAACTGAGTACCTTGCCTTGACTGCTCTTTCCCGGAATCCAGTTTTTCTAACGAGTAAAGCGCGAGTGAAGTCTGCGCTCTCATTTGATCCAATTGATTATTGAATTTAACCCGGCAAGCGATACGGTCTTTTTCATCCATCCCTTTTACGGGGCCTGCAAACAGATTTTTATACAATTTCCTTATCTCCGATAATAATTCAGTTCCATCCATGCGTTTCTCAAAACCGGCACGAAAATTTTTATCAATCAGATCGTCCAGTTCCGTCAATATCGGTGGGATAGATGGAAAATACAGCTTAATTTTCTCATTGAACATTTTCAATATCTTGCAGAGCGCCCATATATCAGACTTTGGGTGGTTAGGCGTATTGACTGTAATAATGTGTTTGGAGTCTAAAATTAAATTAATGGATTCTTTTAACTGAGGGAAATTTTCCAGGGCCTTCTCACGGACCTGCTCTTCCGGGGATTTTGTGCTTCCCTTTAAATCATCCGGTATGTCTCCCCGCAACAATGCGTTTTTTATTCCAATAACAGGAGCAAAAAAAGGAGCGTCAAAAGCATAATACGGAAAACAGATTATTTCCCGAGAATATTCCGCCATAAATTGCGACATAGCCTGATCAAAATCATTAAGACACAGGTGAATTCCCGTTGACGTGCGAAAAAATAAAAAATTATCCGGTTTGACATCTCTGTGCACCAGTTTTTTGCGGTGAAATTCCGCCAATGCGCTGACCGACGCGTAATAAATCCATAAAACATCCCCCATATCCAGTGCGGAGTTTTCCAGATTATTCATTAAATCATAAAAGGTGCCATCCGCCAGCGCGGCAAAACTAATCGCTTTCGACCATCCCTTGTCCCGTGAAGTATGACCCTCATAGTCCGCGCCAAATCTCGTGGGCACGAGAAATGGGTTATCCTTCTGATAGATGGATCCACTGACAGCATAAAATTGCGATACCATGGATTCGCCCTTATAAATATTCGCCGCACAGGCACTGAAAGTGTTGAACTCAGCCTCATAACACCAGGCATAACGAACGATTTTTTGGCCCCCTCTACCGATAATTTTGCGGGCTTTTTCGCCGTCTTTGATTTCAGGATACTTTTCCATCGGCTGATCCACCGACACGCGCGGTTTTTTACTGTTTGGATCCAGAATAAGAGTTATATCGGAAGAATCTTCCCTGATTAAATGAATGGTTATTGGCAGAGGATAAAATTCACTCCTGGCCTGAAATCTGAGGGGATTCTCATCGGTCAATGACCTCAACTCTATCATATTGTCCAGTAACCATTGGAATATAGCGATGATATCAGCCTTGCCGACTGGTAACTCCGGTCCCTCCACCTGCACGGTAAAATCAGGTTCGTTCATCTCTTTAATGGCATTTTTCAGATTGTTCTCAAATTTACCGAGCGGGCTATCCGCACTGAAGAGTGATTTCTCTTCCATCCCATACTCTTCTGTCTCCAGAGGGTCGGGATCCATACTGTTAAGAAAGTCCACTATGTTTAAAGTCTGATGATTGTCTATATCTTCTCTTTGCATAACTTACCCATTTATTACTTTCAGAATTATTACTGGCTGATATGGTATAATCGAAATATTAATGATTTATTAATTCACTGATATTTAGAGAAGATATGACTCTGATTGTACGTCGACTGGGCATTTATCCCTATCCTGAAATCTGGCAGGACATGCGCGATTTTACACAGAAACGCACCACTGAAACTCCCGATGAATTATGGCTTTTGGAACATACGCCGGTATTTACCCAAGGCTTGGCCGGAAAGGCCGAGCATGTTTTAAACCCGAGGGAAATTCCCGTTATCCAGACAGACCGGGGCGGCCAGATTACTTATCACGGCCCGGGCCAATTAGTCGTTTATCCCCTCCTGGATTTATCCCGGCGAAAATTAACGATTCGCGGCCTGGTTTCAACTCTGGAACAGTGCGTGATCGAGCTGCTGGAAAGCTACGGAATCGCCGGACAAACACGTCAGAATGCCCCCGGCGTGTACGTGAAACGAGCAATCGGCTCCGCCGATGCGCAGGATATAAACAGGAAGCCATTGCCGCTGTACTCAGCGGGAATGGCGGGTAAAATATGCTCTATCGGTCTGCGGGTGAAACGCGGCTGCAGCTACCATGGGATTGCCCTTAACGTCGCCATGGATCTGACGCCATTCTCTTATATCAATCCTTGCGGCTTCCAGGGACTCAATATGGTGCAAATGAGCTCGTTTGTGCCGAATCTGACCTGCGAAAAAATTCACCTTCCCCTGACCGCTGCCTTTCTGCGCTGCTTCAGGTATACTCAAGCCAGAAGTGACCTGGAGGAAGCTAAGGTATGAGCACTCAACAATATGACCCCTCGCAAAAGGCGTTAGGCGCGGCCAAGTTGGCGCGTATTCCGGTGAAAGTGGAAATCACGGCCCCGCCCCTGCGCAAGCCTGACTGGATCAGGATCAAATTGCCCACCGATAATAAAGTCCTTGCGCTTAAGAACCTGCTGCGCGCCAACCATTTGGTGACCGTGTGTGAAGAAGCTTCCTGCCCTAATTTAAGCGAATGTTTCAGCCACGGCATCGCTACTTTCATGATAATGGGCGATAAATGCACGCGGCGGTGCACTTTCTGCAATGTGGGCCATGGCCGTCCGGATGCTCTGGACCCTGAGGAGCCTGAAAATCTCGCGCAAACCATTGCGCTGATGAACCTCAAATATGTGGTGATCACTTCCGTCGATCGCGACGATTTACGCGACGGCGGCGCGGGCCATTTCCGGGACTGTATTCTTCTCGCCCGCGCCAGAATACCGGATCTTAAAATTGAAATTCTGGCGCCTGATTTTCGCGGACGCATGGACAAGGCTCTCGACCAACTGGCTTTGGCGTTGCCCGACGTTTTTAACCATAATATCGAAACTATCGCCCGGCTTTATAAAGCCGTACGTCCCGGTTCGGATTATCAATGGTCTTTGCAGTTATTAAAAAATTTCAAAAATCGGTTTGGCGCCGACATCCCCACCAAATCCGGTATCATGCTGGGCCTGGGGGAAAACCCGGAAGAAGTTCGGCAGGTTCTCAAGGACTTGCGGGAACATGACGTGGATATGGTCACGTTGGGGCAGTATTTACAACCTACCCCACATCATATGCCGGTGCATCGTTATGTCACTCCGGCAGAGTTTGATGAACATGCCGAATTTGCCCGGCAGATTGGGTTTACCAACGTAGCCAGCGGCCCGCTGGTCCGTTCTTCCTATCACGCCGACAAACAAGCCGCCGGCGAAGCTGTCCGCTAGTCGTTATGCAAACGCAGAACGGGAAGTGATAGTGATATGGAGAATTACCTTCAGCCATTGATGGAATACCTTCGCCAACATCCCGAGCTGGGTATATTATTCTCCTTTCTCACCGCCCTGGTTGAATCCCTACCGGTGTTGGGCACTTTATTTCCCGGCGCCGTCACCATGACCGCGATTGGCGCCCTGATCGGCAGCGCAGTCCTGCCCCCGCTGGAAACCATTATCGCCACTATCCTGGGAGCGCTTTTCAGGAGACTGTTTGGGATTCTGGCTGGGAAATCGTTATCACGAAAAAATCCGTTTAATGTGGCCATTCTCGAAATTCGTCAAATATCTTAATTATTGTGAGAATTTTTTCATCAAACACGGCGGAAAAAGTACATCATTGGCAGGTTTATCGGCCCAACCCGGGCGGCAATGCCTTTAATCGCAGGAATTTTGCGCTATAGCTGGAAAAAATTCTTGCCGCCGGCGGCTTTCGCCGCGATTATGTGGTCATTGATCTACATGGCGCCTGGCATTCTGCTGGGGGCTCTGGCCATGGATTTTTCTCACGGCGATATGACCAAAGTATTTTTATCCGGTTTAGCCATTATCGCCGGATTGTGGCTGATTTTTTGGTTGTTACAATATTTTTTCAAACAATTATCCCGCGCCATTAACCACCACATTCAATTGTGGTGGAACTGGTTAAGCAGTCCAAAGGCCGGCATTTTTGTCCGAATGATTCGTAATCAGCCTCACCCCTACGACTATCGGCAGTTAAAATTAATATTATTGTTTTTGCTGTGCGGCTTGTTATTTTTGTTCGTGTGGTTCAATGTCATTTATCAGGATTTTATTATTCGCCTAAACGAACCACTTTTTTATTTAGCACAAAGTTTTCGTTCGCCGACAGTCGATAAATTTTGGGTTTTGTTACGATCTTAGGCAATCCCGAAGCGTTGCTTATCGCCAGCTTCCTGGCGGCCGGGGGGCTGCGTAATTTGGCAGGAGACTCGGGCGGCAGCGCACCTGGCGCTACTGGGATTTCTCAGTGCAGCTTTGGTGCAGATAATCAAGAGCATTTATTTTTCAGCCAGGCCCGCGGGCTTATTCAGCGTGGATCCCAGCTCTTCTTTTCCCAGCGGCCACACGACCATGAGTATGGCGGTATTGGGTTTTTTTGCTTTTTTAAGCCTCGGGATGATTTCTCGCGGCTGGCGTAAACCTGCGGCAGCATGTTTTGTTCTCATCGCTCTCCTGTGCGGCGTTTCGAGGCTTTTTTTAGGCCAGCACTGGTTGACCGATATTTTAGGCGCCTGGCTTTTAGGGCTGAGTGTATTGTTACTGATGATGCTGTCCTATCGTCGCATGCCTAAAACCAATGCTCTTTTGCGAATGCCGCCGAAACACTGGTTTATTATTCTCGCTCTCAGCATTCTGACGCCCTGGATCGTAGTCGGTTTCCTGACTTTCCGGCACACTCTTGCGGATACCCAACCCGTATGGCCGGCATTAACTCTAAATTTTCAAAAATGGTGGCAGGAGCCGGCAAAATATGCGCCCCTTTACCGTCAGGACCGGTTTGGACGGCCCGTCCAGCCATTTAACGTTCAGTGGGCGGGGCGGCTGGACGATATTAGAACTTTTTTATTGAATCGAGGCTGGCAGCCTGCTGAAAAACGCTCGCGGGTGGATACCACCCTGCAACGGTTCACCAGTCTGGAACCGGAAGACAACACGCCGCTGTTACCCCTGCTTTACCGGAATAAACCACCGGCGATGTTTCTCATCAAACATTTGGCTAATTCGCCCGATATTCTGGAATTGCGCTTGTGGGAATCCGGGATAAAATTTGACGATTCCTCCAGGTCACTGTGGTTGGGCAGTCTGACTTATCACACTCCACCGGAAAAAATATGGCGTTTCCCTCACCGCTACATTCACTTACAATCGGGCGATGTTCTGGTGAAAGATATTAAATTCCAGTCTGTGCGTATTTCTTATAATCAGCAACCGGAACGTATCCGCAGCCTGCGCTGGAACGGCGATATATTTATACTGTCGTCCGAAAGTAATTAGTACCTTTTCAATTTAATTCTGACCGGTTGCAAGAATAGTCATTGCGAGCGTAAGCGAAGCAATCCAGTACAGAATTTCTACAAAGTCTGAACTGGATTGCTTCGCTTACGCTCACAATGACAAATTCAATCAGTCAAAACTAAATGGAAACGGTATTAGTATCCATTCACTGCAGAATAGTTTGGTTCACGGGTGGATGTTCCATAATATCTCTCCTTGATTCTTCCCCAAACTCTAAAGATATTGCAGCATGATTTTTCTTTCTCAGGGATTTCCTGGTCTGCCATATTTATTTCTTTTACTTCTTTCGCTTTTTCTTTGATGTCTATACTGCTGTAAACCATTAACGGTTTTTTCAGGCCATGAAGGTCTCGATGGGCCGATGAAGAATTGAGCGAATAGCCTGTAAAAGATAACGTGGGATGCTCAGAATTATCGACTCCAACCACTTTTGATATCAGATATTCAGCCAGTTTTTTAAGGAGCGACGGAGTATTTACCAGAAAAAAATAAATCTCAGCCAGATACCAGCCCACAAGGACGCGGGAGAATACCAGACCGGTTTCTGAACCCAAACCACATGTGCCTATCAAAAACAGACTGACCATTAACGAAATGAGAATCGCCCACTGAGGACAACCTGTTTTTTCCAAATAATTAAAGAGTCCTTTGCAAAAGCGATAGAAATGCCCCGCGGCGTCCTGGGCCGGGAAATAAAAATAAAAATAACTCAGACAGGAGAGCAGCGAGGTCACATAATAAAGATAGCCATCGTTGCAGCCCTGATCTCCACAGAGATCCAAACCCAAATCGAGCAAACCTTTGACCAATTTTAGCCGGTACATGTCCGTCCACACCCAGCGACCGGCTACCATAAATGAGAGAGTACAGGCGCTACTTAACACATCCACTATTTTTTCATCCCATGGCAGATTGCTTCGACTGCCAAGGGGTAAACAATATTCAAGCATAGTATGCCCCCAGGAAGCCGGGAGAGGCGGATTTATAGAAAAGTCGGAAGCGGGATATGAAGAAGAAGATGAAGAAGAAGTTGGGCTGGAAGGAGGTCTGGAAGAAGGCTTAGGCGCATCGGGGTCGACAGTAAAGTGCAAAGTCAGTCTGGAAAAGGTCGCGCCCCGGGTCGCCAAAAATCCTAATCCTCCCAGAAAAGCCAAAATGATTTGCGGTACCCGTGGCAGGCCTTCACCCGTCAAACAGGCTTGCGCGATCACTCCGCTTGGCAGAAGGATCAGGGTACTTCCCCACCAGGCCGTTAAAATTGGATATCTTACACAGGACGACAGAGTCCGGAGGCGTCTTTCCGCTCTGATGCCACGGACCAAACCATCGCTTAATCTAAAATCGAGGAAAATAGCGGTATTCGCCACCAGATTACAGAATACGGCGGCGGCTTTGCCTCCCCTTTCTCCAAACAGCTCTTCCAGAAAACCGTGTTTATAGGCAATAGCGGCCGCTCCACCGGCAATGACCACTGACAATGTTCTATCTATGATGGAATGATTCAATAAGCAATTCAAAAGAGGTATCGATATTTTTCTACACCAAAATGAATCTTCTGGTTCAGAATATCTTGCTTTTTCTAAATAATCAGCCACGTCGACAGCCCGCATATTCACCCCCTAATCTGATGGTTACAAACAAATTTTGTCGCCATCATATCACAAAATACATTAAACAAAAAAATAATCAATTTTCTTAAGAAACCATTAAGAATCCGGTTTATATTCCCTGGCTCCTTTGGCATTATTTTTTTATCGCGATATTAATATTGCGTTAATCTAAATATGAAAAAATGAAATTAATTATTAGAGATTTAAAAAATAGAATTTAAAGTACTGGAACATGAAAAAGGGTTATTCACAATTTTTTCGATTAATGAAGGCGATTCTCAACCACCGGTGGGTGCTGGTGACCAGTGTGAGTACGTGCTCGACAACCACACTCTTTGCAATGCATACTTTTGCAAGCAGGAGCTATAGTTCACCACACCTGCTGGGCATGGCGAGCGGACTGGGCGTTATCGCCGGGATATGGTTAGCGTATAGTCTGGCCCGCCGCAACAACAATCCCTAAGGAACCCCCAAAAGGACTGTCTGCAGGCGTTTTAATAAACGCTGGTGAATACCTTCGAAACCTTTATTGCTCATAATCAGGATGTGGTCTTCGGATTGAACGACACTCATCAAATGTTCAATAATAGTTTCTACACGGTCACAGGCTATTGCTTTACTGCCCAATTCTCGCAATAAACCATTAATATCCCATTTCTCGGGCCGTAATAGCACCACTTTATCCGCCGGCTGGAGGGCCTGTGCGAGCCGGTCGCGGTGTACGCCCGCACTCATGGTGTTAGAACCAAACTGCAGAACCGCAATAACGCGTTTTTCCCCAACCCGGGATCGCAATCCCGATAACGTGGTGGCGATGGCAGTCGGATGGTGAGCAAAGTCATCATAAACAGTAATCTCATTGACGATGCCCCGCACCTCCATACGCCTCTTGACACCCTGAAAGCTCTTCAATCCCGAGATCACTGCTTCACTGGTCACTCCGACTTCATGAGCAGCCGCGGCAGCGGCCAGCGCATTACGGACGTTATGATCGCCAATCATCGACCACTTCACCAGTCCGAGTCTCTGATCACGATGCCAGAGTTCAAAACGGCTCCCGTCCGCGTTTTTGTTGCGGACATGCCAGACACTTTCCGCGGTGCCTATGGTCTGGGTGGGCGACCAGCAACCGCGCGCCAGGACGTCCGAAATCTCGGCGTCATCCGCCGGATAAATCACTACTCCACTGGAAGGCACGGTGCGTAATAACAATTGAAACTGTTTTTTAATCGCTTCCAAATCCGGAAAAATATCCGCATGATCGTATTCGAGGTTATTGATGATTAAAGTGCGCGGACGATAATGCAAAAATTTAGAACGTTTATCAAAGAAGGCGGTGTCATACTCATCGGCTTCAATCAGGAAAAAAGGTGATTTACCCAACGCCGCCGTAACCGGAAAATTCAACGGCACTCCGCCGATCAGATAGCCGGGCTTAAGATCCGCCTGCGTTAAAATCCAGGCTAAAATACTGCTGGTCGTGGTTTTACCGTGAGTTCCCGACACAGCAATAACATGACGCTTTCTGAGGACGGTTTCAGCGAGCCATTGCGGACCGGATATGTATGCCAGGTTTTTGTTGAGAGCATATTCCATCGCGGGATTACCCCGTGAAATGGTATTGCCAACGATCAGTAAATCCGGAAGCGGACGCAGATGCGCGGGATCATAACCTTCCTGAATAACAATTCCGGCCGCCTGTAAGGTTTCAGACATCGGTGGATAGATATTTTGATCAGATCCCGAAACTTCATAACCCAGTTCGCGAGCGATTAATGCAATACCGCCCATGAAAGTTCCACAAATTCCTAAAATATGAATGCGTGCCATGGTGACTCCTTAAAACTCCCGGAATTATACAGGGCTCCCGCATTAAAATTTACACAAAACAGGGAGCAAGTCTTTTGTGCTTCGTCATTGCGAGCGTCAGCGAAGCAATCCAGTATGGAGCTTTGAGCTAAGTGCGAACTAGATTGCTTCGCTGACGCTCGCAATGACGATGTATTTACACTCAAAATAACCATTTTTGTACAAATTTTAATGCGGGGAGCCCTGCGGAATTATATCATATAGATGACAAAATGACCTAAATTGTTTATACTCTTTTTTTTGTTTAAAGGATGATATCCGATGAAAAATGGGCGTCTGTTGTTAACGTTGTTAAGTACCCTTCTCCTGATGGGCTGCGCCAGCCAAAAGTCTCCGGTTAAGTCCGCACCTGCAACAATCAGTGCTCCAGAGGATATTCAAAAAAATACTTCAGTTTCCAGTCAATCCACTTCGCCGGTTGATCCTCCGGCTACAACGTCAACGCTAGCGCCAACGTCAGAATCCACTTCAGAACCTGCTGCGGATGAAGAGGATATTGATACCGCACCGCCTCAGGCGCCGCCGCAAAATGTCGACCCTTATGAAAAATTTAACCGTAAGATGTATGCTTTTAACGATAGACTCGATCACTGGATTTTACGTCCCATTGCTAAAGCTTATGATCATGTCACTCCCACGCCTATCCATAAAGGCGTGACTAATTTTTTTGATAATATCGATATGCTCACCACCATTCCAAATGACCTGCTGCAGGCTAAATTCGCCTATTTTACCGCTGACATGTGGCGCTTTATTTTGAATACCACTTTTGGCATCGGCGGACTTTTTGATTTCGCTTCCCGCGCGGGTCTCCCCAAGCACCACGAAGATTTTGGGATGACGTTAGCTTATTGGGGAGGCCCGTACGGACTAAAACCGCAACCTTATTTAGTGCTGCCTTTCATTGGGCCAACGACGACGCGCGATGCATTCGGCAAAATCCCCGCCGCCGCGACCTGGCCGTTCAATTATATCTCACCGCAATATTATAGCTACGGGGCCTTCGCCCTGAGTATGGTTAACAAACGTGCGAACCTGTTACCCGCGGATAAATTAATTGATGAAGCTTTTGATCCTTATATTTTTATGCGCAGCGCTTATTTACAAAGCCGTAACCATGAACTGGAAAAAAACAGACACGAAACCAATTTCCCCCCTTACACGACCGAAACCGAAAATCCACCCACCGACGAAGACAATGCCGGAAATGAGTTATAGTCAGGAATGAGTGCATGTTTCATATTGTGCTGTTTGAGCCGGAAATTCCGCCGAATACGGGAAATATTATTCGCCTATGCGCCAACACCGGCGCCCAGCTTCATTTAATTCATCCGTTAGGATTTGATTTGAGCGAAAAACAGTTAAAGCGCGCCGGTCTGGATTATCATGAATGGGCCAAAATTACTGAATATGCTCATTTTGATGAATTTCTCAGACTAAAACCCCTACCCCGTTTATTTGCGTGCACCACGAAAGCCACGCAAAATTACGCGGATGTCGCTTATCAGGACGGGGACGGATTTTTGTTCGGTCCTGAATCCCGCGGTTTACCCCCGGCGATTTTGACCCAATTCGCTGACAACCGAAAAATCCGCATTCCCATGCGCACTCACAGCCGCAGTTTAAATCTCTCCAACGCCGCCGCGGTCATCGTCTATGAAGCCTGGCGTCAATGCGGCTGGTTGAATTAGAATTTGGGGTCAAGTCTCGAATCGTGAAAAAATAGGGCTTATTCAAATACTGTAAGCCATTTTTTCACGATTCGAGACTTGACCCCCTTGTCTTGTCTACTCAAAAATTGAAAAATCAAGTAGTTAATACTAATATTAAATGTTATGGATCACGGTAAAAAAAATTCGAATATTTATTTATTCAAGCCTTTTGGCTTTGAAGTCAGAATTAATCCGAGCTGGTTTTTTTTGGCGTTTCTCATTGCCTGGACTCTGGCCGTGGGATATTTTCCGTATGTTTATAAGGGTTTGACGCCTTTGATCTATTGGCTTATGGGAATATGCGGCGCTCTGGGGTTATTTTTTTCCATCGTCTTTCATGAGCTTTGCCACTCTCTGGTTGGGCGTCGATATGGCTTGCCGATCACCGGTATCCAGTTATTTATTTTCGGCGGCGTCGCTGAAATGAGTCAGGAACCGGCTGAAGCCAAAACAGAATTTCTAATGGCCGCCGCCGGTCCGGTGGCCAGCTTTTTTTTAGGAGCCTGTTTTTATTTAGTCTTTCGACTGGGAGTCAGCGCCGGGTGGCCTGTGGCAATAAATGGCGTGGTTCATTATCTTAGTTTCATTAATATTCTTCTGGGCATTTTTAATCTTTTACCGGGCTTCCCTCTGGATGGCGGACGCATTTTTCGTTCCATACTGTGGGGCTGGAAAAAAGATTTTAAATGGGCCACCCGGGTCGCCTGCTTTTGGGGGAAAGGATGGGGCTGGGCGCTTATTTTTTTGGGAATATTACTATTTATCAAGGGTGCTTTGATCAGTGGCGTGTGGATGTGCCTGATCGGATTTTTTTTAAAAAACGCCGCGCAGGCCTCTTATCAAAATTTTCTCATTCAGGAAGTATTTCACAATGATAAAATTAAAAAATATACCAGGCCTAATCCCATTACCGTACCGCCGAATTTGAGTCTGCAGGAATTAGTAGATAATTATTTTCACCAGCATTATTACAAAATGTATCCGGTCACGGAAAACAATCAATTGTCGGGATCCATTTCTTTTGATGAAATCAGAACAATTCCCCGTGAAGACTGGTCCCGCACCGTTGTCAGGGAAGTCATGAAGCCCCTTTCGCCAGAAATGACCTGTGATGCGCAAACCAGTGTGGTGGACGCCCTGAAAAAAATGGTCACTGAAAAAATCGGGCGTCTGCTGGTAATGGAAAATGAACGTCTCTACGGAGTGATTTCACTCCGGGACTTATCCCACATTATCGAATTTAAAATGAATCTATGATGAAAAGTGGCCCTCGATTTCTTCGAGAGTTTTGCTTTTAGTTTCCGGCACAAAGAAAAATACCGTTAAAAAATACAGCAAAGTGAAAAACGCACACAACCAAAAAACCCCATAATAACCAATAGTTTCCGCCAATCCCAGAAATACCGTGGCAAGGATGGCTGAAGCCATTGAATTTAAAAACAACGCCAAAGCCATGCCGGAACTTCGAATGCGTAGCGGCAGCAACTCTGAAATGACCATCCAGATCACCACGCCGGGACCGATAGCAAAAAAGAAAATAAAAGCTAAAATACCAATCAGTAATAATATTCCCTTTAATTCGCCCGGCTGCAGATAGTAAAAAATAAATCCGGAATACACCAGGGCAAGTACAATGCCTGCCGTACCCACGCATAATAAAACCCGGCGACCGACACGGTCGATTAATAGTAAAGCCATCACCGTCACCCAGAAATTTAACCCGGTAATGGCGGTATTTCCCAGCATGGCGATGGTGTCAGAACCCAAACCCGCATTTTTGAGAATAGTGGGCGCCAGTTGTAAAAAAGAATTAATACCGGTGAGCTGACTCAAACACGCCACCGCCAAAACTATCAGGAGCGGTCGCATAAAGTTTTTCTGCCATACGGACAAAGGTTGGCTTTTTCCTCCTACGATCTGCTGGCTGGCATTGATGGCCGATTGCATCTGCGCCAATTCATGACTGGCGACGCCCGGGGCGCGCGATTTTAACAGCGCCGCCAGCGACTCATCAAAACGCCCTTTTAAACAGAGCCAGCGAGGTGATTCGGGCAAAAGACAGCCGCCGAAAAACAGCAATATTCCCGGGACCAACGCCGACCAAAACATCGCCCGCCAATTACCCGAATCTGTGAAAAAAAGTCCAACTAAACTGGATAACAAAATGCCTGCCGTCAGCAGTAACTGAAACGTGCAAATCGCGCCGCCCCGCACTCCCGACGGTACCGCTTCCGCTAAATAAAGCGGGATGGCGATTGTGACGATACCGACTCCGACCCCCTGAATTAAGCGTCCCGTTAACAGCGCTGTATAATTTGTGGCGGTAGAAATGACGACAACTCCGAGAATAAAAATAATGGCCGCCGCTATAATCATTTTGCGCCGGCCGCACCAGTCGCATAACGGTCCCGTCACCAATGTTGCAAAAGCCCCGCCGAATAATACCGCGCCAGGCATAATATGAAGCTGCGTGGATGTCATCACGATGTCCCGGTGCATGAAAGCCAACGCTCCGGAAATAATTCCCAGGTCATAACCATATAAAGCGCCGCCGATAGCAGACACTATAATTATAAATAACGTAAATACGCGCGGATTATGCGATGGAATTAACATATATGACCTTCTTGTTGATAAATAATTCTTCCTTTACTCACGGTCAATACCACTTCCAGATGATCATCGAGAACGGCAAGATCGGCGTCTTTACCGGGAAAAATAGTCCCCTTTTTCTCGCCAATACCTAACGCTTTTGCGGGATTAATACTGGTTAAATAAATCAGGTCTTCGAGTGTAGCCGTGGTAAAACGCAGCATGTTTTTTACTGCTTGCGTCATCGTCAAAACACTGCCCGCCAGTACACCATTTTTTAAGCGCGCGGCGCCTTCCTGAACCATGACGGTTTGTCCGCCTAAATCGAACGGGCCGGTGCTCCCACAGCATTTAGCGCGCATGGCGTCGGTTACCAATACTAAACCCTCTTTGCCTTTTAGGTGAAACGCCATGTCAAGGGCGGCAGGATGACAATGATAGCCGTCCGCGATTAATTCAGCCACCACCAGAGGGTTCTGCAATATCGCCCCCACACAACCTGGCTCACGATGATGAAAACCCCGCATGGCATTAAACAGGTGTGTGGCGTGCCGCGCACCGGCTGCCACCGCAGAGCCGGTGGTTTTAAAATCAGCATCGCTGTGACCAATTGCCGCAATAAGGCCGAGACGATGCAGATGATGGATGAACTCGATGCCGCCGGGAAGTTCAGGGGCTATAGTGACCAATTTAATCCAACCCCCTGCGTAAGCCTGCCAGCGGTCAAATAAATTCAGGTCCGGCGCCAATAGCAGTTCGACGCGGTGAGCGCCGGGGCGCCGCGGAGAAATAAACGGACCTTCTAAATGAATTCCCAAAATTTCAGCTCCGGCAACAGCTTTTGAAATATTTTTTTGATAATTATCAATATTTTGAAGTGCTAAATTAATCTTTTCCATAGACTCGGTGACCGTGGTGGCTAAAAATCCGGTCACGCCCTCTGCGGCCAGAGACTGGCGGATTTGATCGAGAGCTGCCGGGGTGGCGTCCATCACATCAGCGCCCTGTGCTCCGTGAATATGCATATCAATTCGGCCCGGCGCCAAATGATAAGACGCAGGAAACTCCAGGCGCCGCCCGGAAGATCGCGGCGCTTCACCGCGAAAAATTTCACCGATAACGCCGTTCTGAATGGATACCGAAGCACCAGGCCAAACACCCTGCGCTGAATGAACGGTTAGCCCGGAAATTAATAAATCAGCTTGCATCGCCATAAATCTCTAAAAGTTTTGTACACGACAATTTTTGTCATTGCGAGCGCAAGCGAAGCAATCCAGTTCAATGCGTGTATAAAATCAATTACTTAGCACCAAGCATTGTACTGGATTGCTTCGCTTACGCTCGCAATGACGAATACCGCGCTCTGAAAGTCAGAAGCTCAGCGCGTTTTGGTTATTTTCTGTAAATTCGCTGGCTGATCAGGATTATACCCTCTTAAAGCTGCCAATTCAGCTGCCATCAGGTAAAAAGCCTGAATGGCCAGCACGGGATCCAGTAACCCATGGACGCTGGGCGGCAGGGGTAAAATAGTCGCCATACCCGCCAGATCAGCGGATTCCAGATTTTTAGGTAAAATGGCTAATGTGCGGCTTCCCAGGTGATACAGTTTATGCATCAGTGCGGTATTGGCGCTAAAAGTCACATCGTCCTGGCAAAACAATAATACCGGATAATGCGCTCTCACCAGGGCCATGGGGCCGTGCTGGACTTCGGCGCCGCTAAAGGCTTCCGCGTGCAGGGCCGCCGTCTCTTTGCATTTTAACGCCGCTTCCAAAGCTACCGGGAAACCAAAACCCCGACCGATAATCAATAAATCCTGCTGGTCATGCAGAATTTTAGCCCCAATAGACCAATCCATTTGACAACTGGCCTGCAATAAATCGGGTAATCTGCGCAAACATTCGCGCAAATGCGCATTTTCTGCTGCGATCGCGACACCCTGTAATAAGGCCGCTAACATGGCGATGTAACTTTTGGTGGCCGCCACCGATTGCTCTTCGCCTGCCCATAAAGGTAAAACATACTCGGCGATTTTGGCCAATTGAGAAGATTCCCGGTTGACCAAAGCCACCGTAATGGCTCCCTGCTGCCGCGCCGCGGCAAAAACTTCACAGATATCAGGGCTCTCTCCCGATTGCGACAAGGCCAAAACCAGGCAATTTTTGAGTTTCTGGCGGCTTTGATAAAGCGTCACCACGGATGGCGCGGCGGAAGCTGTCGTCAATCCTAACTGGGTCTCGAAGAGATATTTGGCAAAAGTAGCCGCATGGTCGGAACTGCCTCGCGCCACCGTCAGGACGTACGGAATTTCGATTTTCTTTAATCGGCGGCACAAATCTTCCCATATTTCTTCATTGGCCTGAAATTGTTTCGCAACGACCGCGGGCGCCTGTAAAGCTTCCTGAATCATTCGTATCGTTGGCATAAAATACCTCTTAGAACATAGGAAATAAATAATTAGTAGCCACTCCGGCGAGGCATCCGAATAAATGACCTTCAAAGGATACTTTTTCTTTGGTGGGAAATAAACCGAAAAACAAGCCGCCAAAATAATACAGACAGACGATTGCCAATATCACCGTCATCACTCCCGGTTGACGCCAGGCGTTTATTAATAAATATCCCCAGTAACCCGTAATTAAAGCACTGGCGCCAATGTGAATGGCTTTACGGCCAAATAACCAGATAAGTAAACCGGATATCAGAATAATGCTGATACTCACCCGCCAAAATAACGGCTGGCCACCGACTAATACAAAACAGGCCAGCGCCAATAGTGGAATAGTATTAAAAAAAAGATGATTGGCATCGCCGTGCAGGAACGGAGAAAAAAAAATGCCCATCAAACCCCTGCCGGTACGTGGAACAATACCCAAATAATTGAGACGGTATCCCAATAATTTATTTATCAGCTGCAATATCCATAAAGCAATGACTATACCCAATAATAAAGCGAGATTATCGTGAATGGTCGCCACTAAAATTTGCAAAACGGATTCAATCTGTTCCATGCCGACTATTCTAACTGATTACAGCAAACGAGGGTATTAGGGACTGTTTACCGTCATTGCGAACGCTAGTGAAGCAATCCAGTACAGAGTATTTTCCAAAGTACGAACTGGATTGCTTCGCTAACGCTCGCAATGACGAAAGCCCTGCGTACCTAATCTAAAGCGCGGGTTTCACCCAGGACTTTACGACGGATCATATAAATAGCACCCTTTGTCGCATCGTGTTTTCGTGGCGCCAGCCGGTTTCTTAAAGCTTCGCCGACGCGCGGTTGAATAAACGGCGCGACTCCTCCCAGTAATGAGCAGGGCAGTATCGGGTGTCCTTCGGGCAAACGATTATCCATCGCCCAGGCGATCTGGTCAATTTCTTTGGCGGCAGATTCAATCAGCGTAAGGGCATGGGGGTCTTCTCTCTGGATATGTTCGATGACGATGGGGGCAAGTGAGGCAAAATCCACAGGCCTCGCTTTCGTCGACCAGGAAATGATTTTACCAATATCGTTGTCAAAATGAGAAAAAACCGCTTTTAATAACGGCGTTTCCTCTACCCGGCCGTCAATGTTTTTAAAAGTTAATCGCACGGCTTCTAAACCCAACCAGGCGCCGCCGCCGGTATCGCCCTGAGGAAAACCCCAGCCACCAACGACGTATCTTTTATTTTGATATAACTCGTAACCCACCACGCCGGTGCCAATGATAATAATGGCGCCATCCTGACACTCATGGACTCCAAGGCACGCGGCATAGGCATCCGAATCCAGTAATAAAGTCGTGTAAAAATAAGGGCGGGATAAAAATGCCTGCGAAGCGACTGGGTCTTCGGTGCCTGCCAGGCCGAGTCCGATATGGAAATGATAATTAGGGTCGGCAGGATCCAGATTGGCCTGATTTAAAGCTTCTTTTACACCGGCGTCAATCGAAGTCCAGGCCTGATCCACTGAATTGCGAATGTTGGCTGGGCCGCTTCGGGCCTGACCCAATAATAAACCCTCTTCGTTTTCGACAATAATTTTGGTTTTAGTACCGCCCCCGTCTGCCCCAATAAAAATATTTTTAGTCATGTATTTCCCCACATATCAGCGTAATAAAGCTATTTTTTTTGAATAATAAGTGATAATGAAATCAGCGCCGGCGCGCTTGATGGCAATCAGCGATTCGAGCATGGCGCGTTCTTCGTCTATCCATCCTTGCGCGGCCGCCGCCTTGATCATCGCATATTCTCCGCTGACGTGATAAGCCCCCAGGGGAATAGCGGGAAACCGTTGTTTGATCCGATATATCATATCGAGATAAGTATGGGCCGGCTTTACCATGAGCATGTCCGCTCCTTCCTCGACGTCCAGCTCCGCTTCACGGATACCGTTTTGAGCATTCGCCGGATCCATCTGATAAGTCTGTCTGCCGCCGTGCTGGGGGGCCCCGCTACCGGCTGCCTCACGAAAAGGACCGTAAAAAGCCGAAGCATATTTCACTGCGTAACTTAAAATCGGAGTGTGCATAAATCCATTTTGATCCAAGCCATGACGAACAGCCTGCACCATACCATCCATCATCCCGCTGGGAGCAATGATATCCGCACCACTGCGCGCATGGCTGACCGCCTGTTGTGCCAATAATGAAAGGGTGGCGTCGTTATCGACAATCACTTCTCCCCGCTGATGAGAAGCAATGACCCCACAGTGTCCATGATCGGTATACTCGCAGAAACACAAATCGGAAATGACCACTAATTCCGGCGCCCATTCTTTAATGGCAGCAATAGCGGATTGAATAATTCCATGACTGGATAACGCCGACGAACCCTGCGGGTCTTTATGCAGGGGAATGCCGAATAAAATAACTGCGGGAATATTTAAATCGGTGATCTCCTGAATTTCCTCGCGTAAACGGTCAATACTGAATTGATAATGTCCGGTGAGCGAATGAATGGGATTTTTAATGTCGCGCCCTTCTTTAATAAAAAGAGGCAACACTAAATTATCGACGGATAAACGATTTTCGCGAACCAGCGCGCGTAAATTGGCGGGATGGCGTAAGCGCCGCATCCTTATTTTAGGAAACGGCGCACTTACCATAATATAATTTCTATAAATTGCATCAGCTAACGATTCTCCAGGAATTATCAGGATATCTGCAGGTACGTCCATACGCTGTCTGCCATTGTCCATTTAAGTAAACCCGGCTGGTGTATTCGCGGCAATAATTGCCTTCATAATAGTAATTTCTCGTGGGTGTGACCCGATAAGTTACGCCCGTATCTTCGTTCGTCCACACCACGGTTTGATGTACAGGGGTGACGATAATGGCGTTTTGCATATAAGCGCGATCCCGGGCATCCATCTGATTACCGATTGCGTTACCTATAATACCACCGAGCAGGGCGCCGCCAATAATGCCAGCCGCGCTGCCTTTAAATAATAATCCTCCGGCTAATCCACCCGCCACCGCACCAGCGGCAGTAGAACCAGGAACATTATTTCCGGGGGTACATCCTGAAACGGCAAGGCCAGCGGCAGTGACCGCTACCACCGTTAAGGTAATTACTTTTTTCATATTTACTCCTTAAATTTGACTCCAATTTTACTATTGATTAAGTATAGCACAAAGACCCCCTAAAACGACAACGGCCGTACTTAACAAAAACAAAAGTACAGCCGCTGCGGATTAGATTAGATAGCTAAAATTCTACTGACGGTCTTGACGGTCCCGGTTTTGATCCTGGCTTTGACCTGGTCTCTGACCGCCTTCACGAGGCTGATTGGGGTTTTTGCGTTGATCTTCACGATGAACATCACGGTCTGGACGATTCTGTCCTTTATTTTGACGTTGGGGTTTTTCATCCTGGTTATTGTTTTGCGGATTCAAGCATCGAATTTCCATTATAATCTCCTTAGATTTAGTTCTTGAAAAAAAAACGTTGAGATCGTTTTTTCCCTTGATTTCAGCAATAAAATCGCTGAATAGTAAAATAACTTTAGGCTACCAACACCTGCCTGTCAAACTCATAAATTATTTAAGATGGAACGGTACATTGCCAATTAACCCGAATACCGATAAAAGCCAAATTATGACACAAATGACCACAACCGCATTCAATATGGCCTTGATCGGCCGCGCCATAGGGATAAAGGCGTTGATCAACCACAATATAACACCCACAACAATTAGGACCAGAATAATCATGATTAAAGACATACTCATTCTCCCAGTAGAATTCTCCAAATATAATTATAGACTAAAATTATAAAATATCTTAAAAGGGCGATGCGGATACTGAGCAAATAGCCATAAAATTGACTATGCTAATTACATGAACTATAGACCCTTACCACGCAAGTATTTTGATCAACTACGCCCACGGAAAGGCGCAAGGGCCTTAAATGGGTTATTCATTCTTGCCTGTTTTTATACTTTATTTTTTGCCCGAGCCATTTTTTTACCTATCGTTGTCGCTATTTTATTAAATTTTCTATTAACGCCGCTGGTACGATTATTGAAAAAATTCTATATTCCTGAATCCATCAGCGCTTTGTTAGTGATTCTGGTTTTTTTGGGGGGGATCGGCTATGGCTTTTACCGGTTATCAGGACCGGCGAATGAATGGCTGGCGAAGGGTCCAGAAAACTTTGCCATAATCTCTTCAAAAATAGAGATACTAAAAAAACCGATTGAAAAATCTATCAAAGGCGTTTTTAGTATCCGCAAGCAAATTGAAAAAACGACGACTTCTCCAGAAGAACAGACCTCGACTGTTACGGTTAAACCCTCCGGCGCCGGTCCTTTCAGTTCAATTTTCACTTCTACGGGTGATTTTTTTGCGCAGCTGGGAGTGATTTTCTTTATTTTATATTTTTTGTTGGCTTCCGGAGATTTCCTTCTGAAAAAAACTATTGAAATCCAGCCTACATTGAAGAAAAAAAAGAAGCGGTCATTATCGCTCGGGATATAAAAAAGCAAATTTCTTATTTTCTATTAATAAAAACGGTGACGGGCATCGGACTGGCACTGGTTATCTCCACCGTCATGTATTTTCTGCAAATGCCTATCCCAATTTTATGGGGCATATTGGCGGGAGTTCTGGAATTCATTCCCTATATCGGTGTCGTGGTCGGTACCATTCTTTGTGCGATTACCTCTCTCATTATATTTAATGATGTTACCCAGATTTTGTTACCACCCATTAGTTTCTATGTTATCACTTCGCTCACGGGTAACTTTATTGTGCCTTTGGTTTTGAGCAGAAGTTTAACGTTACATCCCGTCATTATTTTTACCAGCGTTATTTTCGGCGGCTGGATGTGGGGAGTTACGGGAGCATTAATCGCCATTCCGCTAATATCTATTTTGAAAATATTCTGTAATAACATTCGCTCGCTCACTCCTCTGGGAAAATTTTTAGGTGGATGAGATTCTATTGCCATTTTTCGCTGTTTGAGACAAAATCAGGACATGAAAATACTCAAACTTCCATTACCTCTTTTTGACAGTCTCGAGCAGATAGATTCAACGCCAGTTACTTTCGCCCTCAATCAGAACGTCAATTCCGAAGACTTTAGCTATACCCGCGCTTTTTTAAAATGTTATCGAGGCAGTCAAGGAACTTTTAATTCGTACCGGCGGGAGGTTGAAAGGTTGCTGCAATGGAGTTCTCTCATTGCCCATAAATGTTTAAAAAACCTTAATCGCAGCGATATTGAGCAATATATTGAATTTTGTCAACACCCTCCGCTCGCATGGATAGGTACTGTCAAAGTTCCCCGATTTATTATTATGGACGGCATGCGCATCCCTAACCCCGAATGGCGGCCGTTCGTCGCGACTGTTTCCAAATCGGCGCACCGTTTAGGAAAATCTCCCAGTTCGAAAAGATTTAATTTATCTCATGGCAGCATCAAGGAAATTTTTCCAATTTTAAGCACTTTTTTCAATTATCTTTTACAGGAAGAATATATTTTCACAAATCCTGTGGCCCTAATCCGTCAAAAAAGTAAATTTATCCATAAACAGCAGGGTGCTAAAAAAATCAGGCGCCTGTCGGAATTGCAATGGCAGTACGTGATTGAAAGCGCGGAAATCATGGCTGCCCTGGAGCCTCATCAGCACGAACGCACTTTATTTATGATGTCGGCGCTCTATTCCATGTATCTACGCATTTCAGAATTAACAGCCTCCTCACGCTGGGACGCCGAAAATGAGCGATTTTCATCGCGACGGCGATGGTAACTGGTGGTTTACAACAGTAGGCAAAGGCAATAAAGAACGGGAAATCGCCGTGAGCGATGCGATGCTGGCGGCATTAAAACGTTGGCGTCAATTTCTAAAATTGACATTGTTGCCGACTCCTGCGGATCAGGCGCCGCTATTTCCCAAAACCCAGAGTAATGAACCGCTCTGCAGCACCAATTATGTCCGCAGAATTGTTCAGGGTTGTTTTGACTATGCCATGGAAAGGCTGCGCGAGGATGGATTCACCGAGGAAGCCGAAACATTAATGGAAGCCACTGTTCATTGGTTGCGGCATACCGGAATCTCGGATGACGTTAAACACCGTCCACGTGACCACGTTCGCGACGACGCCGGTCATAGCTCCGGACTCATCACCGATCGGTACGTGGACGTAGACCGCCGTGAGCGGCATCACTCCGCCAGAAAAAAACGCATCAGTGAACCGGCGTGATGAAAACCGGGCACTCTATCTCCCAGAGGACATATCGTGTGTGGTCTCTGACGAACCTGAAAAACCGGATTTACCTAAAGACGACACGAAAATACGTGGCAAATGCAGGCGATTTAATGCCGGAGCTTTGTCTGAAAGCAGCTCTTTTTGATTTTGAGTTACACTTTTCATGTAAGCCACACCTCTTCTGACAGAAGCGGCCAATAGATCGCGGCTCAGCCCTTTATCTACTGGAATTTTGAGCAGCTTATCGCTGACAGCAATGATTTTTTCAAGTAATTTAATATACTCTTTTATATTCCCATCCCCATGAAATCGCGACAGACTGCTAAACTTTACTGCCTCTGCGTTAAGATCCAAAAGGTCATTCAGTAATTCCTCATACGCTGCCAACAACTTATTTTTCGGTGACTCCAGATCTTTACTATCCTTGTTACTCGACACACAATTAATCATTTCGATCAGTCCCGAGCTGAAATTGGCATGTAACAGCAAATCAGTTTTAGATACTGTCCGCATAGTGGGAACAATGTGTTTTTGATCAGCGAGCAGATTAGCTAATTCCATCACCCGGTTAGGTTCGTGGGCCTTGGCATCGAGTAAAGAACCAAACTGCAAATGTTTAGGTAGCGTACCTTCAGGTAATTCTTTTGATAATTCGGCTAAATCTACTTTGCCGTGTACATGATGAATGTTAAGCGTTGATTTAAATTCCGCCGTAACCGGATCGCTATCAATCAAAACGCGCAGGTTTTGTGGAACCAATTCAGCATATTTTGTTGCAAATAAATCATTGCCCATCGCCGGCGCGCTAAATGAAATACAGGTTAGTTTAGCAGGATCGTCTATAGACAATTCTTTATCGCTAAATTGAAAACTGAATGTCCTGTTATCGCCAATTGCAAATATACGGCGAAGATCCGCCGCACAAGCAGTAGCCAGACCAGCTCCCAAACTGTGTCCGGTGACAATGATTTTCCCTTTACAATTATTCAAATTATTTATTTTCAAATTTTTTAGACATTGAATTATTCCCTGCCTGCAAGAATAATAAGCCTTGGAAATACCAGAGTGCATATATATTTCAAAACGTTTTCCTGAAAAAACATTGAAATGGAGTGTTGACCCCAACGATTTTTTAACTGATAAATTTGGACCCAAATCGGTGTCCGTTACCCAGTCAGGAGTCCCTTTACCTCGAGTGGCGGCGATAATGCTTCCCAATTGTGTATTTCCTCCACGGCTGCCTCGAAACACGATATACAGTTTTTGGTCTTCAGGTTTTTTTTCATCCCCAAATAAAAGCACTGAACCCATATAAGATTCCGCTGCTTTGTTTAACGCCTTTTCATTGACTGTAGAACTCAGGCTGGGATATTCCTCCGGAAGGCCAGTATAGCCGTAGAAATGTTCTATTTCATAAGGGCCAAGATCACTCAAGTCAGGTAAAGAAATCTCTTCGATTCTTTGAGTAGGCGAGTCGATTAAATATTTAAGAGGTTCAGGTTTTTCTTCGTTAAGGATAGAATCAACTTTTTTAGTCAATTCTTCTTTGGAAAGATAATCAAATTTTACGATTTTTTCATTAATCAAGGTTTTGGATTCAATGGCTGTCTCAGGACTCTCCAAACTGTAAGCCCAAATTCCATAAACCATCATCATCATCCTGGAAGCGTGAGCAATGGCTAGTTGATCAGTAACTCCAATACTGGTGATTTCTGTATTTTTTTTCATCTTATTCTCTATAGGCTTATGTACGTTTAAATTTTTATATATAATAAACTATTAATATTAAATTAGTATTAATTATGCTTAAATTTGAAAAATTTCATTTTTAGCGAAGGCTTGGTGGGAGGCTTTCTGGAATGGTGGTCTAAAATGAACCTACGTAAAAGCACGTCACCCCGCGACTTGATCGCATAGGCGTCAGTTTAAGGATTTTTTTCCCAAAAGACGCCGTCATTGCGAGCGCCAGCGAAGCAATCCAGTACAGAATTTCTACAAAGCTCGTACTGGATTGCTTCGCTGGCGCTCGCAATGACGCTAAAATTCCTTAAACTGACGCCTATGCGATCGAGTCGCGGGATGACGAATCTGTGCTGCCTGGAAACTCAAAACTGGGGTTAAAATGAGTCTAAATGGTAAAGTTCTTTCGCGATGGGGATCGAAGGAGAGCGCGGAGCCACGCCTGCCCCCATGAGACGGGGGTCGTTAGTGGCGTCAGCGGGAGTGACGTGGGCGTAATTTCAGAGCGGCAGAATTAATGCAGTAGCGTTGATGCGTTGGCCCGGGGCCGTCGTCGAAAACATGGCCTAAATGCGCGTCACAGCGCTGGCAGAGAATTTCGGTGCGCACCATTCCAGCGGAAAGATCCTGCCGGGCGGCGACGCCATCCGTGTTTAATGGCTGGGTAAAGCTGGGCCAGCCACAACCGGAATCAAATTTATCCTCTGAACCAAACAGGGTTTGACCGCAACACACACAGTAATAAACACCTTCCTGGTGACAGTCCACGTATTCGCCGGTAAATGCTCTTTCCGTCCCCTTTTCCCGGGTAACCCGGTACTGCTCGGCGGTTAATTGCGCACGCCATTTTTCAGGGCTTTTATGGATTTTGTTCATCGGTTCTCCTTTTGATATGGCTCACAGGGATGACAACCTCCCCCTGCCCGTTCTGATGGCTGCCGGGCGGATCTCCACCCACCCAGCCTAAACCATAAATCACTTCCACGGTAGCGGGCCAACCGCTGTCTGGAGTTGAAAATTTGTCATACTCCGAGAGCATGCGTCGCCAACGGTTTTTCCCCGTAAGACTCCGCCGGCGCGATTTTAGCGCATTGGTTACTCCCGTGGCGCGCAAATCCCGGAAAAATTTAGCGGGGGAAGAATAAGTGAAACAGAGGCGCTCAGCCTGCATCACCGGATCGGCAAATTGCGCTGCCATCATGGCGTCGCCAATATCGTGCATATCCAAAAACAGGTGTACATGCGCCTGCTCGTCAACACCAGCGAAACTGGCGCGAAGTTCATAAAAAGTATCCGGACCACACGTGGTGAATAATAACAATCCACCAGGTTTCAACAGGCGCCGCCATTCCCGTAAACAGTGACCGGGGTCATCCAGCCAATGCCAGGTGAGATTGGAGATAATCAGATCCGCTACCTGAGAAGGTAACGGCAACCTTTCGGGGTCAGCGCATACCCTGATGGCGCCTGAAGAACCCGCTAACTTTAATAAATTTTGCGACCAATCCGTGGCGATTATCTGCGCCGATGGGAATTTTTCGCGTAAAAACCGGGTGGTGTAGCCGGTTCTGGCGCCGATGTCGAGAATGGTCATGGGCTCAATCTTCATCCACTCCAGACGGTCAAACAGTCGATCCGCAACCTCGCGCTGCAATACCGACATCTGATCGTACTGGCTGGCGGCGCGGTTGAAACCCGCAATGGCAGCCCGGCGGTCCAATAAAGGAGTCATTTTATTCATCATATCCGCCATTTTAGCATATATAGTCATCGTGCCTGAATTTTAGGGATGGTACTGAATGACAAGAGCACGTCATACCGCGGCTTGACCGCATAGACGTCAGTTTAAGGAAGTTTAGCCGTCATTGCGAGCGCCAGCGAAGCAATCCAGTACGAGCTTTGTAGAAATTCTGTACTGGATTGCTTCGCTGGCGCTCGCAATGACGGCGTCTTTTGGGAAAAAAATCCTTAAACTGACGCCTATGCGATCAAGTCGCGGGATGACGAATCACGAAACAAAGCCTAAAAATCATTCGGGATGACTATATTACTGTATTGAAAGGGCCGGGGGAAATATTCAGGATGTTCTTATGAAAATAAGCACTTTAATAACTCATTTCGGTGAATGGTTATTCCCTTCGCGGTGTTATTTATGCGCTGAGGCTTTGTCCGCCGGGCAAATGCTTTGTCATGGATGCCAACGCGGATTGCCCTGGAATAGGCGGGCTTGCCAGCGCTGCGCTCTGCCTATTGAAACGGGCAGTCAATGCGGCGCCTGTTTAAGCAATCCGCCCGGGTTTACAGCCTGCATCTCTCCTTTTCTTTATGAGCCGCCAATATCAACGCTGATCATTCAATTGAAATTTCATCAGCGCCTGCACTACGCGCGCCTGCTCGGAGAATTACTGATCAATGCAGTCAGCGATCAGACAAATTCCCTTCCGGAATGTCTTATTCCGGTTCCTTTACATCATCAGCGTATTCGCCAGCGTGGGTTCAATCAGGCCGTAGAAATTGCCAAACCTCTCAGTAAGCGATTTAACATCCCCATTCTCTATGACCATTGTCACCGGCACAAAAAAACTCTACCGCAAACCCGGCTTTCCGCACCTATTAGGCGCCGTAATATGGCCGGAGCTTTTTCTGCGGAAAAGGATCTGAAATTCGCACACGTGGCTATTGTGGATGACGTGATGACCACCGGCCAAACCACTCGCCAACTGAGCCAGTTACTCCTGACTCGAGGCATACAAAAAATAGACATTTGGTGTTGCGCCCGCCGCAATTTTCGCTGAGTACAGCGAAAATTGCTTCTTTCCAGATCCTGCGCTCGGCGGAGCCGATGCTCGGAATGAAGGGGGAGACGCTCCGCTCTCTCCCCCTTCCGATCCCCCATCGGGTAAAGAAAAATTCTTTACCTAATTGGGGTTTCTGATTACAATTTATTTTCGCTGAGTACAGCGAAAATTGCTTCTTTCCAGATCCTGCGCGAGGCTTTGCCGATGCTCGGAATGAAGGGGGAGGAGCGAAGCTCTCTCCCCCTTCCGATCCCCCATCGGGTAAGGAAAAATTCTTTACCTAATTGGGGTTTCTGATTACAATATTCACATGAGTCCTCCTGAATCTAAAATAGCCACAGTCAGAGATTATTTATTCCGTTTACAGGATTCTATCTGCCACGCTTTAATTGCCGAAGATAGAGAGGCTGAATTTCTGGAGGATCTTTGGGAATACCCCCACGGCGGTGGTGGCCGAACCCGGGTAATCTCGGAAGGAAAGGTTTTTGAAAAAGCCGCGATCAATTTTTCCCATATTCATGGCCGCAAACTGCCTCCGGCAGCCACCGCTCGCAATCCTGAGCTGTCCGGCAGCGAGTTTCAGGCTCTGGGTGTTTCAGTGGTTATTCACCCATCCAACCCTCATGTCCCCACCGTCCACCTCAACGTGCGCTTTTTTATTGCAGAAAAACCCGGGGTTGAAGCGGTCTGGTGGTTTGGAGGCGGATTTGATTTAACGCCTTACTATGGATACGCGGAAGACTGCCAGCATTGGCATCGTAATGCCCGCCAGGCGTGTGAGCCTTTTGGGGAAGCTCTTTATTCCCAGTTCAAACAGGCCTGCGATCAATATTTTTATTTACCTCACCGTGAGGAGGCGCGCGGAATCGGCGGGCTATTTTTCGACGATCTGAAATGTTGGGAATTTGATAAATGTTTCAATTTGATGCAGAGTGTGGGTGAGCATTTTTTATCGGGATATCTCCCTATCGTGCAGCGCCGTAAAAATACCCCTTACACAGAGCGACAGCGTGATTTTCAATGTTACCGGCGCGGACGTTATGTGGAATTTAATTTACTGTATGATCGCGGCACCTTATTCGGGCTGCAGAGCGGTGGCCGAACCGAATCCATTCTATTATCTTTGCCCCCACAAGTGCACTGGCATTATCAATGGCGCTGTGAGCCTGACAGTCCGGAAGCGCGTTTGTATCAGGATTTTTTGATCGCCAAAGATTGGATATGAAAGTATTTCTTATAGAGAAAATGGATCGCGGTCAGTACAAGCGCCACAATCACTGCGCTGGCTAACACGTCGGCCAGATAATGGTACCCTAAAGCCATCGTCGCTAAAATAAGGAAAGCATTTAAAATAATGAGCGGATAAAATACGATTTTTATTTTCCTCCACGCCACTAACACCAGTAAACTCAGAATAACATGGGGAGAAGGAAACCCGATAACCCCACCATCAAAAACCGTTATTGGCAACCGCTGATGTATTTCATTAAAACGTTGAACTAAATGATATTGATCCTCGCCAAAATACGGACTTTGCATCACCCCCGCCGGAGCGATAGTCGGAAAGAAATAGAAAATGAAAGTAATAAACACCAGACTGATAAAAACGCCCATGTAATAGCGGTTAATGACCTCTGATTTCTTTAACAGCGCCATGATCAGGGGAGTGACAATAATTTGAAAGTACCAGCTATCATAACTAAAAGTCAGTACTTTGAGTAAAAACGGATATTGATAGGCCCAAGCCATTAGATGGGTAACATCCACTCCCAAGGACCGGTCGAACCGCACTAAATGATGGTCAATGATGGCAAACGGCGTGGTTAATATCGCCATACAGCACAGCGTACAGACCGTCACATAAAGACCTATTTTTGAACAGGTTATCGCCACCAGGCCGAAGCGCGGCCATCTGGCTCTATGCACATGACCGATCACCAGCCATATTAAAAGTAATAGCGGCACCCCCGTGAACATCTCCATGGGAATAGGCCAGACGGTAAAATGGAAAAAGACCTGATTTATTGCCAACAGGGTCAGTGCACTGATTAGCAGCACCCCCAGCAAACCGTGAACTACGGCCTCTTCCCAGGTATACGAAGAGATAATATTTTTTGATAAAAAACTATATATATCAGTATCTTGAGTTATATACTTCCATAATCGGGCGAAGACCGGCAATGAGACCGGACCCGGACCGGCGCTGGCGGAAGAAGGAGTTATGGCTACTAATTTAGTCATTTGGCCAGTATAAAGGAAAATCCTTAAGAAAACATTAAATCCAGATAGCAGCGAACGGTACGTTTCCGACGAGAGGTTCACAACGTGCTTGTTTTTTAACCAGACATAATGTATAATAGATACAAAATTTAATAAATGTACATAAACCTGGGTTTAAAAATGAGCAAAAATAAAGAAAAAAATCAAGAGCTTAAAGTTACCGGTCATAATCCGCGGGGAAACCTGGTTATTCCAGAAGATATTATGTTAAAAAAGATTGCCCGCCGGCCTGCGTTAGAAATGATTGCTAAAAAAAGCACCTCTGAAAATCCGGTATGTTTATTGGCTTCTCCTCCTAAAACAGCCAGGGATCAATGCCAATTTACCCTTTCAGAGACTGATACTTTAATAGAAATTCCAGTCTATTTTTTCAAAATAGAACCGCATGCGGGGTTGCTGCCGAAGAAATCCCGGAATTGTGTCGTCTTAAATTTAAATGATGATAAGATTGTCGTGCGGTTTTTTCAGAAGGATAAATTTGCCAATTCTAAAGTGGAAATCAGGTTACCCAAAGAAGCGCTTCAATATTTTAAAAACCGGGTCAGCGGGCAAATTGATTTGCAAAAAGACGGTCACACTGTCCTTCCTGTTCTGACACAGGCATTAAAAGAAGCTAATCGTTTCAATAACTCATTTGCGAAAGAACTCGGTCATATTCAATATGCAAAACCATGCCAGGATGAGCAAGGTCAATCTGTAGAGCGCGAATACTATATTCCAATTGAATACGTTTTTGATAAAGAGACAGAAGTTTTGGCCACGCCCATCCCCACACAGGATCCTGGGGAACCACAAATATGTGAAGTGAGGGTCTTTGCAAGAATAAAAGAAGAAAAACCGGGATGGCAATTTCGTCCTGAAGTATCAGAAAAAACTGAAACAGTGGCTAAGGGTTTTATGTTTGAGTCGGACTTACAGGCTACCCGGAAACAACTGAAACCTTCTTCCGAGATGCTCTTTACTGTCAAACCCCATTCTGGTCTGACCAGACAGCGGTCGTTAGGCAATTGCTTCCTGTTAGCCTCGATTGAGGCGATATTGGCTACCGAGGGTGGCCCGGAATATATCATGGGTATGATGAAGCAGGATGAAAAAGGGGTCACAGTCAGATTTTATGAGAAGAATGCCCAGGGAGAATTCGCGCCTGTTTTCGTTCATGTTCCCAATGAAATTCTTTATGCCGGCCTGGGACAGGTTTCAAAGCATGATGGCGGATTGTGGCTACATGCTTTAGAAAGCGCTTATGCGACGTTGGGGACTAATGACAATCAAACGAGTGAGACTTTCTGCCCCTCTTTTATGACCAGTTACGGATCGGGTGGCGATCCATACATAGCGATGCAGGCACTGACCGGTGTAGAAGCAAAGAGTTATCCGCTGGCGCCGGATAGCAACAGCCTGCCAAAACTTAAACTGAAGCAGTTGCTGGCTGAAATAGGGAAATTTGACGAAAAAACAACGAAGGCAGAATCGCAGGAAGTCCTTGCCAAACAGCTACCGAATGATTCTTTGCTGCGCTTTTTATTTCAAAATGATGACAATATCATTTTATTCCTGCAGCAAATTAATAAAGACCCTTCGCGTCTAAAAAGTTTATCAGCATTGGAGAATTTCGATAAAACTCCCATTGCCAGTCAGGATGGATTTGAGAACGCGCTTAAAACATTTGTCATTCCTTCCTTACAGGATATTATTAAAAAGTTTGAGGAACCTGCTCGCAGCACGCTTTCATCATGTCTGGATTCTAATAAAGAAATTAAACAGGGGGCAAAAAGTTTCCATCTTTTTAGTGGTCCATTATTTAGTGGACAATATACCCTTCATGAAGTGAATATATTTGAAAGAATTAGCCAGGCGCTCCGCGAAAAATCATTAGTCACTTGCGCCACTCATTCGGATAACCCTCCGCCAGGATTAGCAGATGGTCACGTTTATACAGTTATAGGTTGTGAAACCATCAAAGGTAAACACTTTATTTCTGTTAGAAATCCGTGGAATTATTATAGTCTTAAATATTCAAAATCGATTGTCACCGGAAACGTAGTTCACACGAGTGACTATCTGAGCGATATTTCTAAAATAGAATTAGGAGATTTCTGTAAGTTTTTCAAGGACTATGATATTGGCAGGATTCCTGTCGTTCCTTCACTTGGATTAAACAAAATCATATTGCCAAAATTAAATCAGCAATTAAAAGCAGACCAGCTTAATCAGGCGGTTTCTTCTGTAGAGTCTGGATTGATTACTCACGGTATGCTACACACCAATATTGATGAGAAAACGGGTAGTCAATTATTGACTGAAGCACAGAAATTATTTCTACACCAGGAATTGGCTTCTTTGATCGAATCTTTCACAAATTTCATTGGTCAAAAAATTAAAGTTTTTCATGAAATCATACCTGGTTCCGCAGAAATAAAAACTCCAGTTCCGGGGAAAGACACCGGGGCGTTCAAAGATCAAATTGAAAGTATTTTAAATCCTGAAATTCACTTACCCATGGAAGTATTCAGTATTGTCCGGTACTTAAAGTCGGTTGCGGAAAATGAAAATCCACAACTACGATCTTATGCGACAGCTCTTCTTTTACTGATTGAGCAGGTAAAGCAAACAGAAGTTTCTTTAATTGATTTGCAATCCAGCACAAAATTATCATCGGCAGCCATAAATGCTAAAGACTATATGGAAAATATCAAGAAAATCCCCCGATTGGTTGAAGAGATTGCATACTTATCAAGATCAGTGAATCACATTTTTTCCAAATCAAATTTAACCCTATTTCAACCGGCTTTATCTCCACAGGACTCAAAACCGGAAACAACCCATTCAAAGGATTTTTATTAATCTTTAACCCGGATGTTTCACCATCAGGCGTAGCGAGGGAACAGTCAGGGTCAGACCCTGCGTATCCCGGGGCCATGTGAGTAGACACGCGGATCCTATGTATTCGCGAAACCTGAACAAAAGGTATATGCATCGTAATCAGGGTCGTCATTGGCGGGCTGATTGGGATGGATATATTCTTTGACCATATTACCAAATAGCATACCGAGAGGTGGCTTGTCCCGCATAATAAATTGTAGTTTTATATTGTTAATTTCGTTCATAATATGTCTTACTGTAGAGCTATCATGTATATGAATTCCCTCCTCTATCAGAAAATCCTGTTCTTCTGAAGTCAGAATCTTGTCGACAAAAATATCTTTGGAGCTTTTCAACTCAGTACTGCAATTACTGAGCGAACGGCAGGAATTTACACCTACCCCAAAAAAGATAAGTCCGGCAACGCTTAATATACCGCCCGGCATCTCAAACCATACTCGCGAGTCCTCTAAATCACAATAAGACATAACCAAATCAGAGCAAAATTGAATTAAACCTGGTACCCAGGAGGAGACGGCTAGTTAATATTTGGATGAGAGCAGTGGACGTATAGGGTGAAGTGCAGTAGTCTGGTATGTTAAATGTTGGATATAATTCCCGGCAAGTACTGTTATTAATTGGCTGATGATCAAAATTAAATGATGTTTGCTTCAATAATATTTGAATGTTCCATGCTTTACTGAATAAGAGAGCTGCACCACTGATACACCCTGCTCCTATAATCATAGTCATTAAAATAATCCACCTCTGCTCTTTAATGGCCGCTTTTCTGTCATAGCTGCTCAGTTTCTCTCTTATCATTTCCAACCGGTTGAAAGTGCTTTGCTTCTGATCTTTACTATCTGTTGTTACCTTTATTTCAAGTGGTAATAAAGGAGTTGTTTCCAGATTAGGTCTTCTTCTGCAACATTTAAAAAAATTAAAATGCATTATATTCTCCTAAAAATATTATTGTGGATTTAATATAATTTAGAGTGCAGTAAAAAACTATACGTAATTAATACGGGATAATTTTTTAAAAGAGTGTTTTTTAATTGATTAGAATATCGATAAAATCACTTTCAATTAAAGCATCAAAAATGTCTGAACGATAATGTAAACCTAATTTAGCTTTAATATTTCCAATAACTTCTTCTATCGTGCGGGGTGAAAGTTTTAAAATTTTTGCGGTTTGTTTGGCGGTCTTTCCCTGAAGCAGATTAGGCGCTGGGCTTGACGGGGCGATAAGTAAATATTTTTTATATTTTCCTTTTAAGTAATATTTTTTTCTATCACTTAATTGAAAAAAATTAGTAATTAGATTAGGTAGTTGCTTGCGGGAATTAGGATCAGAAGAGATATCTCTGGCCACTCCCGAGAAACCAAGGTGTTCGCCGTGTTCATCATAGAGGGGATGACCACAATCATTGACTGTTCTTATGCGGCCATCACAACCTCGAATGATGTGAAATGTTTCATTATAAGTTGCATTTGGGCCTTCTTGTTGGGTTTTTTTATTACATCTCTAAAAAAGGGTGTATAACACTCATGACCTGCTCGTTTTAAATAACTGGAGAAGACTTTTAAATCCTTTAATATAATGCCTTTAGGATATCGAAAAATATTTTCATAAGCATCGTTCAGAAAAACACAGGTTTTAAAATCAGAAGTGCTCATCCAATAAATATCATGGCTATTACGGCTGATAATAGCCAGTTTTTTTATTAACTCATTTAATTTGTCAATTTTTTCCATATTTTAAAGATCTTACTGAGGAAACCAGGTTTAACAGATTACTTAAATGTGCAACGAGATATAAAGGGCAGTAAAGTGTATGCTTATTTTGACCAGCATTCACGGGCGGGGTTACGCAGGTTGTAGTGGGAGCCCATAACCCGGCCGTAGGCGCCGGTGTTGGCGATCAGGAAGACGTCGCCTTCGCGGGTTTCTGGCAGGATGCGCGAATAGCCCAGGATATCGCCGGATTCGCAAATTGGGCCGACGACGTGCGCGGTCAATGCGGGTTTTTCATCCAGTCGCGTCAGATTTACGATTTCATGATAAGAACCATACAGCGCCGGACGTATTAAAGAATTCATGCCGGTTTCAATCCCCACGAACATGACGCCATTTTTGTCTTTCACCTGCGTGACACGGGCGAGGATGACCCCGGCTTGCGCAACTAAATATCTTCCCGGCTCCATCCAGATTTGCAGTTCCGGAAAAGCGGATTTTGCCTGTGACAACGATGAGTTTACCGCGTCGATATCCAGTGGTGTCTGACCCGAATTTTCGGTCACTCCAGCCCGCCGCCGACATTAATTACGGTGACGTCTGGAAAATGCGGCAATAACTGCGCCAAAGTGACATAATTTTCTTTCCAGGTTTTTTCGCGCAAAATACCGCTGCCCACGTGCGCATGTAAACCGATCACCGTCACCCGATGCTGTTTTACCAATTCGAGAAGCGTCATCAACTCCGAAAGGGGGATGCCAAATTTGGAGTCGCTGCCACCGGTGCAAACATAGTGGTGATGACCATACCCCTGCCCCGGGTCAAAGCGCAGTAAAATCCTTTGTCCGGTAAAGATTTCAGGCCAGGCCTGCAGCGGATATAAACTATCGAGAGTGACCCACAATCCCGCACGAACGGCATTTTCATATTCCTCTCGGAGGGCGAAATTTGGCGTAAATAAAATCCGCGACCGGCTGATTTCTGGGAATAAATCCAGCACAAATAATACTTCATTCCACGACACACATTCAAAACTAAGGCCCAGCTGAAAGAACTGCCGTAAAATATCCGCATTACCGTTGGCCTTCATGGCGTAATAAATACAATCTATCGCCCGGCAATTGATTAACTGATTGGCGCGCTCCTGTAAACAATTGGGTCGTAAACATATAAAGCTTCCTGGTATTGCTCCATCAGCGCCAATAACTGTTTTCGCTGCTTTTCCCACCATAGCGTCGCCTCCCGAGTTTTTGCAGTCGCTGATTTTGGCAAGTGACTATGCCCGTTTGTTTCAATCAATAACGCGTGAATTTTTTGAGCCAGGCGTTCAGCCTGATCTTCATCCACGACGAACGTTAAATTGAGATCGTTGGCGGCCTGGGATAATAGATGAATCTGCTGCTGCGCAAATACCTCGAATACCTCGCCCAATTTTGGCAGGCTGGCTCGAATATGGTGGCCAATCAGGCTGACCGTCGCGCAGGGTCCCATTAAACGCGCTTTGCCAAATGCAGACAAATCCTGCAGCAATAACTGAATTAACGCCGAATCGCCGGCAGTCGCGCTGTTATCCAAAGAAACGGTGACACTGGACTCTGAAGTTGAAATCAAATCGATGGACAGTCCCCGGTGCTTGAAACAGTTAAAAATATTCGCTAAAAAGCCAACCTGATGCAACATACTGACGGTCTCAATTGAAATCAGTGAAACGCCGTATTTGCAAATCACCGATTTAATTTTCACCGCGGCTTTTTCATCCGAAGGAGAAATTTTGGTGCCTTCCTGATCCGGCAGGAATGTACATTTCACATATAATGGAATTTGCCGTTGCTTCACCGGTGGGATGCAATTCGGATGCAAAACCTTGCCGCCCATGGAAGCAATTTCCTGTGCTTCGTCGTAATCCAGTTGTTTCAACAAACGCGCTTCGGGAATCTGTTTGGGATTCGCGGTAAATATGCCTTCGACATCCGTCCAAATTTCACAAAATTCCGCACTTATTTTCGCAGCAAAATAAGCAGCGGAAGTATCAGATCCACCGCGTCCAAGCAAAACGGTCTCTCCCGCGGAATTGCTGGCGATAAATCCCTGAGTGATAACCAATGGTGAAAGAGTGTTTAATTTCGTTAATAAATTGGCATCCGGAAGAGCGCTGCAGCGCGCCATTAAATACGTCGCGCTGTGGTGAGCAAGGGTATCGGTTTCCGCAGTTAATAACTGCCGCGCGTCCTGCCAATCCACCGGCAATTGTTGCGAGCGAAGGAATGATGCCGCGAGGACCGTCAACATTAATTCACCAAAGGCCATCACCTGTGCGCGTATTCGCGCACTCAGTTCGCCAATCAGGGAAATACCTTCCGCCAATTGCGCCAAACGCTTAAAATAAGCCGCCAGATTTGCAGCAAAATCCACATTGAGCGCCGCGCATAACTGCTTGTGGATTTCTTCCAGCTCCGCCAGCAACTCTGCATGTTCGCCCACTAAAGAGGCCGTCAGCAGCGCCTCCAGTTTATTCGATACGTGTGTGATGGCAGAGCATACGACCAGCACGCGGCGGGATGACGACAAATGACCGCGGATTATCGTTAAGATATGGCGCCAGTTTTTCTCTGTGGAAACACTGGTGCCTCCAAATTTAATCACAATCCATGGACTGGCTATTGTCATAGTCATACCTTCGCAGCGATGACTGCGTGAACGGTTTTGATAATATCATTGAGTTGCGGAACGCTGGCCATTTCCAGACTGTGCGCCAACCCAATTCCCGGAATAAATGCGCCAGCGAGTAATTTCGGCGGCGCAGCCAAATGATAAAAAAGCTCATCAATCGTGCGACGAATTAAATGCTCTCCAAAATTAGTCACTTCCGTATCTTCGTTCACATACACGACGCATTGCGTTTTTAATATGGATTTGGAAATCAACTCCCAATCGTAAGGCCATAGCGATCGCATATCGATCACTTCCGCATTCACGCCCTCTGCTGCTAACCGCGTAGCGGCTTTGATACAAACCGGCAGCAGGCGTCCATAACTGACCACGGTGATATCGGCGCCGTCACGAACAATTTTACCTTGACCGAGGGGCACGGTGTAGTCGGTTAATCCTTCGGGCCATCTCGGTTGCCAGGTTTCGGCTTCGGTTTTATTAACCGGTTTATCGATTAATGCTTTTAATCCGCTGGCCGGTTCACCGGGGATCAGTTCTTCACCACTCTGATACATCAAAGCCTTCGGCATTAAATACATGGTAGGATTAGGGTCGCGCAGACAACTCAGAAGTAGACCGTAACCATCTTTTGGATTGGAAGGCATGACAATTTTCCATCCGGGAATGTGTGTCATGATCGCGTCGAAAGAATGTGAATGATAGATAGAGCCACGAATTCCGCTGCCGACGGGAGTCATTATCGTCATCGGTAAATTCCAGTCCCCATAACTGGACCAGCAGGTTTTACCGGCCAGCATCAGCAAATCGAGGGCGTTAAAGATGTAATCACAAAACTGAATTTCAGCCACACACCGCTGACCCGCCATCGCCAAACCGATAGCCGCGCCGACGATGCCACGCTCGTCCAGCGGTGTGTTCCAGGCCGTCTTTAAACCCTGCGTTCCGGTGAATACACCACCCAGTGGCGGGCCAACGTCCTGGCCAAAAATATTCGTTAATTGCAGATTTTCCTCGGCATAATGTAATGCCATACGAATTGCCTGAGCCAATGTTGCCATATACTGTATTTACCCCCAGGGCCCTTTTTGTTGCCAATACGTAAAATCATAAATTGAGGCGGGATCGGGTTGCGGCTCTGTTTTTACCTGCTCGGCCATTAACCGGAAATCTTCTTCATACCGACCGCGCATAGCCTGAATTTTTTCTTTTGATAACTGGTTTGCGGCTATCAATTTTTGTTCGAGAAGCGTCAGGGAATCTTCCTCATGCGTTTGCAACATGGCGCCGCTCGCCGAACTGTGTCCGTAAAGACGCGAAACTTTGGCTTCGAGTAAAAAAGGTTTTCTTTCCTTGCGCACATACTCCATGGCTTCTTTAACCGCGGTATATGATTCGACGGCGTCATTGCCGTTGATCACGCGGCTTCTGATATTAAAAGCTTTAGCGCGGTCAGCGATATTTTTTTCTCCATGCTGTGTTGACGCCGCTGTGGAAATTCCCCATTGATTATTCGTGACGATAATGAGAATCGGCAATTCGTTTCCCGGGCGCGATGACCACACCAGACAGGAAGCAAAATCGCCCTCGGCAGTACCGGCATCGCCACCATTGACAATGGTAATGGCATCCCCGCCCTGTTTTTTTTGCGCAATGGCGGCGCCGATGGCAATAACGTATTGCACTTCAATCGGCGATGTGATGGGAGCGACATTCCAGCGGCGCATCGAGTAGTGACTGGAAAAATTTCTGCCGCCCGAATGCGGATCCGTAGCGGTATTTTTCATTTGGCGAATAGCGTCGAGAGGATCCATCCCCATGGCTAACAGAATGGCGCTGGAGCGATAATGCAGGTGCAGATAATCATAATCCAACCCCTGACCTTTTTTAACCAGCATACCTAATGGTACATTGAATGCCTCTTCACCGGGGCCGCCAATCCAGAAAAAGCCCTGGTTTTGTTTGAACATATTAATCAGGCGCTCTTCCAGCATTCGGCTTTTAAGCATGAGTTCATAAATTTCCAGCAAAATCTCGCGCTGCATGAATTAGATTCCGTAAACAATAAACTCATATTAATTTACTCGCTAAACAATAAATTTGCAACGAATATAATACTCAAACATTGATCAATTAAAATATTTTATACGGATTCAGAAAAATATTTTTACGATAATTTTATTTTCATCAAAAATCCGATAGATTTTAAGACAAATTTAATAATTACAAGATAATCTAAAATCATTAGAACGAAAAAAGTAATTCGGAGAAAAAGATGAAAAAAGGAAAAACTCTATTTATTTTCTGTGACGGTACTGACCATGACTTAAAAGATGGGTCAATAATAGCCAGATTTTATAATCTTCTTCAGGCCCGTGCAATTGATATTAGATCGCATAAACCTGAACAACCCAAATCGGTTCTGGATTTTTTGCAGGGAGAAATTTTCAGTGAAGATCCGCCAGGAAAATTCGCAGATGACAAACTTTTTCTGCGCGGTTGCGGCAGTGTCACCAACACCCCCGGGAAAAACAGCCCTGTTTTAGGCAAAGATAAAGAAACAGTAAAATCTTTCCTGAACGATTCTACCAATATGGGAGAATTTGGCGAAGATTTTTATGGAGTCAATACTCCAGCCGTCAATGGACCTGTCGGCCGCGTCCTGAAGGGTCTGGCCGAGGGTGAAGGCCGTTATGATAACGTTCATAAAGCCCTCGCAATCATCTCCGCAAAATTAGGCAATTTAGGATATCAAGTCAAGGACAATCCCAAAAAAATCGTTGATGATAATTTAATTCTTGAAAACGAAGAAAAAAAAGACGAGAAGGATAAATACACCAAAATCGTCCTCGTCGGCTGGAGCCGGGGCGCTGTAACAGTTGATCATATCCGCAAGCGACTTTTCGAAATGGGTATCGACATTCCAGTTTGTTCATTCGAGATTGATTCCGTCGCGGGACAGAAAGCTGGGGAGACCGATGAGAACACCCGTTGCTATTCTCCTGCTGAATTAGATGTCAGGTTATACGCTCATGGTGATCCACGCCAGCAATTTCATCCGCAAACTCTCGATCGAGTCCACGATATCCCGGAATTATCAGTAAATCCCGATATGCCTTACTATCAGTTATCCAGCATAAAGGCTTATCCGGTTTACGGGTCGCATAGCCAGGTAGCAGGCGTCCCTAAAGTAGGTGCAAACTTTCGTAACTCTATACCGGGGTTGATCACTGAAAACTTATTGGTAGAGTTTTTCAATAAAGCCATCGGTAAAGAAAAAACCCTGGAAATTCTTGGACCGAAAGTCAAGGAACACAAATGTACCACAGAACAATTTATTGAGATGTATGCCATTACTCAAGCCGTTCCGGAACGTTTCGAATATAAGTTTGGCAAATCTTCCATGGATATCCTGTATAAAAAAGAAGAGCGGCCTTTTATATCCGAACTGGATAAATACATAAAACACCCCCAATTTTTTGTTAATAGTGATCATGAAGAAAAATTCGCGCAATGCTATCCTGATTTATACGCTAAAATAGACATTTTAGAAAACAGTGATATTGCAGAAATTTTCGAAAAGCCGGGTTTGGATATGCATTCGAAAATAGTCTTTATCACTGCCATTTTATTGAAGACTCTGGACGGGCAGATTAGCAAAATCCCCAGTCATGAAATTTATGCTCAATTTCGCGAGTCCATGAGGGGCATCCGAAGAGATATTCAAAAAGAAATTTATACAGAAATCAGTTCGGCAAAAAAAACCACTCCGGAAATTCAGGCGCGCCTCACTGAAGTCATGGAACAGACTTCAATCGCCAAAGATATCACTAAAATTGTGACTGAAAATGTTCCGACTGCACTCAGAAAAACTTCGGCCAACGCGGTGGAATTGAAAACAGCCGTGTTGAAATCTGCAAATCCTATCGCTGATCTGCGCGGAATAAAAAGCCAAATTGAAAATTCTAAGGAATTCTCTCCCCCCGGAGAAAATAAAGTTAACCCCGTTAATACACTTTTACATATCGCCATTTTTGCCGCATCCCTCGTTCTAAAAATAGTGGGCGGATTTATAGGAGCAATCGCAGGTCCGGCCGGTATAAAAGCGGGAGTAAAAGCCGCCGAGCGATGCTCTAACAGAATGCACTATTCCCTGTTTCCACCCAAAAAACGTGATGCGCTCGATCTTGCGGATAAGGCAATAGCCGCAACCGCCTCGGCCATGCGCGCTCCCCAACGATAATAGAAAATACATTTTTGTAGGAAAAATTTATTGATTTATGTAAGAAACTATTGTATTATACTGCCAGACAAAATGGAAGTCACTACAGGCATTACGGAAGGTAAAAATTGCATCTTCGAAAAAGAGATGTGCAATTGAATGCAACAATTAAACTTAAAAAGCGAGTAAACAATATGTCCAAACGTCCTATACTTGATGAATCTCTAATAGATCTTGAAGAAAAATTCTCTCTGGATGCAAAGAATTGTCTTACAATGCTTCAGCTTAGTCGTTTAAATACCCCTGAAAATATTGAAAAAGTTAAGAAAATCATATTTTCGCCTCAGGCTATTTTCAAATTATTTTGCTCAATGAATCTTTACCATCACGATTTGGGATTCGATCCTCCTATGCTTCAATTTAACTTTAACATATATGTTTCAAGAGCCTATCTTTGTATTGTGGGGGCCGCGGTCACGCTTTCGGGATTCAGCAATAAAATACAGCCATTTTTGGCTCAGGATCATGCGGGCATGGTTGCCGGCTACCTTCCATTTAATGATGTTGTCAATGTGGCGTTAACCTCAAAAACAATTTACAGGTCGGCAAAAAAGATCAGTGGCGGGACTTTATTTGAACAATGGATAGGAAAAACGCCTGTGGAATTACCCCATGTAGCGACAGCGGCGATTTTGGAATTCAGCAATGAATTCAAGCCAAGCCTGGATGGAAATGTCGCCGGCAAGATTGGCAGCTTTCTTGAATTTAAGGATATTCTAAGTGTGGCGAAAACCAAAAAAACAACCTATCAGTCAACAAAACTGGCCAGCGGCTTTAACTGGTCTAGTACATCTGTACGGTTAACTCATACAGCCAAAAATTCCGAATCGGCAGTCCAGCCAAAACTCTAAAAGACCGTCGTCCCGCGGCCTGTCCGCGGGACAACATTGCATGGCTATTTTGTTGCCGATATAATTGCAGTCCCAATTTCATCAAGGATTAAACCGGATGTTTATACGATTCACTGCAATCACAGCTTTCCTCTGCATGAGTATCGCCGTCCCGGGCGTCTCGCTCGCTGACGAAAACAAACCAACCCGATCCGGAGAGGAAGTTTTTAAGCAATCATGCGCCACCTGCCATGCCGTCAATTTTCCAAATGCGCCACAAGCTCACGATATCGCTGCCTGGCAAAAAAAATATGAAGTATCCGCCGCCCAGGCGAAGGCCCAATTTCCAGCTCTTGGCGGCAAGGATCTTGAAGAAAAAACCATGGAGATATTAGTCTCGAAAGTCCGCAACGGCAATCATGCCATGCCCCCCAAAGGATTATGCAATGATTGTACCGACCAGGAATACCAAAACGCTATCGAATTTATGAGCAGTCCAAAGAAATAATTTATTTACACGTCATTTTATACAGCCAGTAACAAAGCCAGGCAGTCACAATAATACCCAGCACGGAGGCGATGGGAGCAAAATTGGCCTTGACCAGAGTCAGAGCATCGGAGCTGCCTGCCAGTACAAAGGGAATCGCCAGGATCACGCCCATTAACGCGGCGCCTGCTACTAAACCGCAGGCCACTAAAGTGCCGCTGCTGAAAGCTTTGTCCAAAGCCTCGGGAGCTTCAGCCGGAGAAACACGTTTGGTGATCGTCAGTTTACACAGATAATTTAAAAATCCACCGATCACCACGGCTGTCGGAATTTCCGGCGGCAGATAAATACCAATGCCTATCGCCAAAATCGGCAACCGCTTACCCACTTTTTTCAGGCGTTCGTCGATGATAATCGCAATCACCGCGATAACCATTCCGATACTGATGTCAGTCATCGGCAAAGAGTGGCCAAAAGCGCCATTGGCGATGGCGGTCATCAGCGCAGCTTGCGGAGCGCCCAACGCCTGCGACGGATTCATGCCGGGCCTTGGAAAAGCGCCGCCAATGCCATAAGCCTGAAATAATAATTCCAATACCGGACCGACGACACACGCAGCCACCAACACCCCCACCAATATCATCACCTGTTGTTTCCAGGGCGTGGCGCCGACCATTTGTCCGGCTTTCAGGTCCTGCATATTTTCTCCGGAAATAGCGGTACTCGCGGCTACGATAGTGGTAATGATCAGTACAATGGCTACCGCGGCTTTGATGGTCGCTGGATTATGCTGTAAAACAGCGCCCAATACAGCTAACAGGATTAAAGAGGCCAGAAGTACGCAGCATATCATCAAACCCGACAGTGGATTGTTGGTCATACCCACTAATCCACTCAAATAAGCACAAACCGCCGCGATAAAAAATCCTATGATTAAAATGTAAACGACGGCGAAGGCGGACAGCCCATAGTGCATCGCCGGGCTGAATTGATCCAGCTTTAAGAGGAAAAGTAACACGAAAAAAGTGAATACCGCGAGTACCACGATGCCGATCAGCACGAAATGAAAGGGAATATCCCGTTCAGTCCGGGGCACTTTATTTTCAGGAGTATTCGCATTTCGCCGCGCCAGGCCTAAGGAATTGATGGAAGCCGAGATACTGGAAACAATCGGTTTGATCAACTTGAATAAGGTCCAGACTCCGGCAAGCAGCATGGTGCCCACGCCGATGTAGCGGATGTGTTGCGCGCGCACCATCATGGCCATATCATAAAGATTGGCGGCACTGGGCAAACCATAATAATGCCCCAAAATAGGCAGGCCTATCAGCCAGGCGAGGATCACTCCAACCAGCAGAGCCACACAGGCCTGCATGCCGATAATGAAACCCGCGCCGATCAGCGCCGGAGATAAACCAATTCCCATACCGATGAAAGTTTTACCGGTCACTGTCCACAATTGCACGCTATCGGAAAGCGTTTTAAATCCGGTCTGACACAACGTAATGATGGCGCCTATCGCCCCACCCTGCACCAGTTTGTACATTTGCGCGGTTCCGGCTTCTTTTGCCTTGAGAACATTGCCGATAGCCTTGCCCTCGGGAAAGTTTAGCGACGGATAATTTAACATAATACGACGTAAAGGAATGGAGAACAGCACCCCGAAGAGCCCGCCGATGGCGGAAAGCAATACCGTTTCCCAGTAATGAAAATAGTTCCAGTAACCGGTCATCACCAGCGCGGGCAGCACGAAAGAAATGCCCGCAGCCAGACCTTCTCCGGCGGAGGCCGCCGTCTGGACAATGTTATTTTCGAGGATATTGTTTTTCCTAAAGAAGCGCAGAAGGCCCATTGAAATGACTGCCGCGGGGATAGAAGCGGCGATGGTCTGGCCCAGCTTTAATGCCAGGTAAATATTGGATGCGCATAAAATGGCAGTCAGAATGACCGCCAGAATGACGGCTTTAAGGGTGATTTCAGCAACGGATGAATTATTGCCATCTACGTAATTTTTATTTACCTGCATGATGCCCCCATCAGTGATCAAAAAGTCAAACTGAACAAATATTAACCATCCCTGAAACTAACACAGCCTCTAAAATTTGTCAATATCCTGCACAGATCTAATGGCCGTGGCCGCCACCGGCTTCGGATGGATAATCTACCAGAAGTCGGCGGCCGGGGGTAGGTATCCTGCGGCGGCGCGCTATACCTGAATAGTTAAAATATCCTGCCATTGGGTGGTGAACCGTGCGCTTTTTCGTTCGGCATTGATTCGCCATGGCTGGTGGATGCCTTCGGCGGCGAGAAAGACAGACTGCCTGCCCATGCGGTCATTGATAATGTCGAGAGTTTGCATCAGGCGGTCTTTTTTATCGCGGCTATCGGCGCCGATCAGTAAATCATATTGTTGGTAAGTATTAGGGACAATATCTGTCAACATGATCCCCGCTTTTTTATAACGCAAATCAGGAATATAGATTTTTTTCAGCAATTTTTTCGCCACCTGAATAATAAAACCGGTATCCGCGCTGGGCTGCGCAAAGCCGGAAAAAATTCCATTGCTGTATGGCGTTTCTCCAGAATGATACAAACCGGTTTGCAGAAACACGTAAACTCCCTGCGCCCTGGACTGTTGCTTACGCAATTTAACGCCAGCAATAGATGCATAGTGGCTAACCGCCTCCTCCAGTTCCACCAGGTCAGTCACGACTTTACCGAAAGAACGCGAAGAAATAATGTTTTTTCGCGGTTTAACATTTTCCATTCCCAGACAGGAGATACCGTTAAGTTCCATCATCAGCCGTTCTCCCACCACTCCAAAATGACGGCGAATTCTGTCCGCCGGGCTATCCCGTAATTGCGCTGCCGTGGTGATGCCCAGTTTTGCCAGTTTTTTGCTGGATTGATGGCTGATCCCCCAGAGATCGATAACTTCAAATTGCGCTAAAATGGCGTCGCGGACGCTGGCAGCCCTTAAATCAAAGACGCCGCAGAGAGTTTTGCGTTTGGCGATTCGATTAGCTGCCTTGGCAAGCGTTTTGGTGGGGCCAATGCCGATAGAAACGGGTATCCCGGTCCACATTTTTATTTTTTCACGGATCACCGCGCAAAATTCCTTTAAATCACCCCCCACAGAATCCAGGCGCAAAAAGGCTTCATCGATAGAATAAACTTCCAGTTCCGGACAAAAATGCCGCAGTGACGTCATCACTCGTTGGGACAGATCGCCGTACAATTCATAATTGGATGAAAAGACGAATACTTTATTTTTTTCGCAAAACGGTCGATATTTAAAATAGGGAGCGCCCATGGGGATGCCTAATTCTTTCGCTTCATTGGAACGGGCGATAATACAACCGTCGTTGTTGGATAAGACGACGACAGGCCGATTTTCAAGCGCAGGATTAAATACTCTCTGGCAAGAGACATAAAAGTTATTGCAATCAACTAAAGCAAAAACCGTCATAAAGAACGAATCGCATGAATGACGACGCCCCAGATATAAATTCCCTTTTCAGGATCCACCCGTAGCGGTTGGGAACCTTCCTTTTCTTCTATTAAACAGACCGCGCCACTGTGGATTTTAAGTTTTTTCAGTGTCAAACGGCCTTCCAGTGCCGCCACCACTATTTTGCCATGAACAGGTTCGACACTGCGGTCAACTACCAGAATATCTTTATCATGAATGCCGGCGTGATGCATTGAGGAGCCTGAAACCCGCATAAAAAAAGTCGCGGCCGGGTGTTTCACCAACAATTCATTGAGGTCCGGACTTTTTGCAGAGTCATCATCAGCAGGAGAAGGAAAACTCATCAGGGAATGAATTTCCAGCGCGGTCGTGTTCATATTATTCTTTTTTTCCGACTTTTTTGTATTTTTTCTTTATGAAATATCATAGCAGAATGAGCCGGGAAAAGACAGTTTGCTAGACAGTTTACTAGCTGATTTTTATAACCACTTTGCCGCGGGCTTTGCCGGATTCCAATAAAGCATGAGCGTCTGGAACCGTTTCAAGGCTAAACTGATGACTATCAATCAGGGGCTTGAGCTTCCCCTGATCAACAATTTCAGCGATTTTAGCGAGAATTTTACCGTGTTGTTGACGCCCCACATTTTTTAATATGGGCAACAACATAAAAACGGCATGTAAACCAAGTGCTTTATTGTGTAAAGGTGTCAGATCGTGGGTTGAACGCGCCGCTGTTGTCACCACGGTACCATTCGTGGCGGCTGCAACGAGCGAACGATCCAAATTGGGACCGCCCACGGTATCAAAAACCAGATCAAAACCGCGCCCCCGGGTTAACCGCTGCACATACTGTTCCACCGCTTCTTCCTTAGCGTTAATGACTTCATCAGCGCCCAATGACCTGGCTAATTGAAAATCCTCTGGGTCCATGACGGTAGTAAAAATCTTCGCCCCTTTCCATCTGGCCAGCTGCACGGCAATATGGCCGACACCCCCAACTCCGCCATGGATAAGTACTTTTTTATTTTTAGTTAATTTAGCCTTTTGAAACAAAGCTTCCCACGCGGTAATGCTTACCAAGGGTAATGCAGCTGTTTCCAGCATACTTAAAGATTGGGGTTTTTTCGCCAGGAGCCGGGCGTCTGCCAGCATATATTCAGCGAGCGTTCCATCGGAACCTTTTAGGCCTCCTGCGCAGCCATACACTTCGTCTCCCACATTAAAATTTTTCACATCACTGGCTATCGCCTCAATCACTCCAGCGACGTCGCCATGCAGAATAGCGGGAAATTCTGGCGCTATTTCAGGGACTAATCCCTTTCGTATTTTACAATCGATCTGATTGACGCTGGTTGCGCATACTTTTATGAGTACATGTCCTGCTTTGATAGTGGGTTTTGCAGTGTCTATTAATTCAAATACCGAAGGATCTCCGAATTTTTTAATCACCTGGGCTTTCATATTATCTCCATAGTAAAAATTTAATATGGGAAAGAAAACCCAGTATTTTAAACTATTTTTAAGTTTCAGCAAATTTCACTAACAGCTTAGGAAGTTCGGCGAATTCGAAATTCTATTATGGTAAATATCTTGCATTCGGTTAAAAGCCGATGTTCGAACATGTCAAGGGGGAGATCGCTCTTAAGCTCGACTTTAGCCATTTCGATCACCATCGAACAAAATACAGTCATTGCGAGCGCTAACGAAGCAATCCAGTAGCAGAATTTCTATTATCAAAGTTCGAACTCCCGGAATTGCTTCGTAGCGCTCGCTAATAACTTGCCATTTTTGGGATTTATCTAAAATGGTAAAGTCGAGTCACATAAGGATATTCGAATTGTCAGAGCGAACTGATAGACGCTCATTTATCTTCAGAGTCGTGGATCACCGCCGACATTTATCCGAAAATGTATAGGCGCTCTGTTGAAAATCCTGCGGAATTCTGGCATGAACAGGCGCTCCAATATCTACACTGGTTTCAGCCGTGGAGTCAGGTCATCGAGGGCGATCTGCGCCATCCGCCGGTACGCTGGTTTGTGGGAGCTGAACTGAATGCCTGTTATAACTGTCTGGATCGTCATTTACCTGAATCCGCGCATCAGACCGCCATTATTTGGGAAGGCGACGATCCCGAACCACGTCAAGCGGTTAACTTACGGCGAACTGTTTGAAGCCGTCTGTCGTTTTGCCAATGTTTTAAAGGCTCAAAGTGTCCAGAAAGGCGATCGGGTCTGTATCTATTTGCCCAACATTCCAGAGGCGGCGATCGCCATGCTGGCCTGCGCGCGCATCGGCGCCATTCATTCCGTGGTATTCAGCGGATTTTCGCCGGAAGCGTTACAACACCGCATCAACGATGCAGGCTGCAAAATAGTCATCACCGCAGACGCTGTTTATCGGGGTGGGAAATTAATCCCTTTAAAAGAAAATGTCGATATCGCCCTCGCAGAATGTCCACAAGTGCAATGCGTGGTGGTGGTTAGACATACTCAAATGGAATTGCTGTCGCATTCTCCGCTGGACGTTGATTATACGCTCGCCATGCAAAAAGCCAGCGTTGATTGTGCGCCTGAAAGAATGGCCGCCACTGATCCACTTTTTATTCTTTATACTTCAGGCTCAACCGGTCAACCGAAAGGCATCCTCCACTCGATCGGTGGGTATTTATTGTATGTGACCATGACTTTCAAACTTGTTTTTAATTATCAACCTGGAAACATTTATTGGTGCAGCGCAGATGTGGGATGGGTGACCGGACATTCTTATACGGTATATGGCCCTTTGTCCAATCGCGCCACTACCCTGCTATTTTCGGGTATTCCCACTCATCCCGATGCGTCGCGGTTTTGGCAGATAATCGATAAATATCAGGTCAATATTTTTTATACCGCGCCCACGGCGATTCGCTCCCTGATGCGCATCGGGGATGACCCTGTCTTAAAAACCAGCCGGAAAAGCCTGACATGTTTAGGGTCGGTCGGCGAACCCATTAATCCTGAAGCCTGGAAATGATATTACGAAGTTGTCGGTGAGAAACGCTGCCCCGTGGTCGATACCTGGTGGCAAACGGAAACCGGCGGCATTATGATTACTGCCCTGCCCGGCGCCACCCCTCTGGAGCCGGGCGCCGCCAGTTGGCCTTTTTTCGGAGTTGTTCCCGTGCTTGTCGATGATCAGGGCGAAATCATCGAGGGAGAAGGCACGGGGGAACTATTGATTTCAAAGCCCTGGCCAGGACAACTACAAACCATATATGGAAATTTCGAACGCTACCAGCAGGCTTATTTATCGCCTCACCCTGGTTTCTACACAACGGGAGATGGCGCATCACGCGATCGCTATGGTTACTACTGGATTAGCGGCAGAATTGACGATGTATTAAATGTTTCAGGACATCGTCTAAGCACCGCCGAGATTGAAAATGCCCTCGTAGCGCATCCTTTAGTGGCCGAAAGCGCAGTGGTCGGGCGTCCTCATCCCATTAAAGGCCAGGCGGTTTATGCTTTTGTGACGGTTCTGGCGCAGGTCACACCGAATGAAGATCTACGTAAAGAATTAGTAAACTGGGTACGGCAAAAAATTGGAGCTTTCGCGACGCCGGAATATATTCAATGGGCTCCGGAGTTGCCCAAAACCCGTTCCGGCAAAATACTGCGGCGAATCCTGCGCAAAATTGTCAATGGTGAAACGGAGAATCTCGGCGATACTTCAACGCTCGCCAACCCTTCGGTCATCAAAGAACTTCTTCTAATGCGTTTTTTAGTGTAATTCGGTTTTATAACTTTCTTTTAAACGGGATAGCGCCCACCAGGAAATCAGAGCGCAAAAGATTAAATAAAAGCTGGGCGCATAAGGGTTTCCTGTCTTAACCACAAGCAGTATCGCAATCAGTGGCGCGGTACCGCCGAAAAAGCCCTGACTGAGATTATAGCCCAGAGCCATCGCGGTGTTTCTCATCCGGACATGGAACAGTTCGGCTAAAGAAGTTGGGATAATCGAAGCGACAGGGGCCAGAATAACCGCAAATAAAAGCTCACCAATCAAAACACTGGCAATGGTGCCATGATGGAGCAGCCGAAAAATGGGATAACTGAGAATGATAAAAGCAATAAACCCAGCCCTTAATACTGGCTTACGTCCAACGCTATCGGAAAGTAATCCCATCAGTGGTAACAGCAGAGTGAAAATACATAATATAAACAGGTTAATACTCATCACTGTGGGCAAAGGCATACCCACCGTCTGAGTCAGGAAAGTATTGAAGTAGGCAATCAGGAACCAGTCGGCCACCCCCATCAGGGCAGCCAGTAGAATAGATAACCATACGAGAGAATGTGTAAAGATATATCCCAAATGTGTCAGTACGGAAGTTGCGGTTTCCTGACCTCTGGAGGCTGCCGCTTCCTGAAACGCGGGTGTTTCTATAGACCCCAAACGTATTATTAATCCCACTACACCAATGATTCCTCCGACGATAAAAGGCAGTCGCCATCCCCAGACCAACAGTTGTTGAGGATTGGTAATGTGGGTAATGAAGGTCGCCATGGCCGAGCTCAGTGTCATACCCAGAAATGCGCTGCACATTACAAAACTTCCGGCCAATCCGCGCCTTCTTTCTCCGGCATGTTCTATTAAATAAGTTGCGGAAGTACACATCTCGCCGCTAACGGCAGCTCCCTGCACCACTCTCAGAATTGTTAATATTAAAGGCGCCAGGAAACCAATGGTTGCATACGTGGGGAGAATACCCAGAAATAACGTCGGAAATGACATAGAAACAATAGAGATAATTAAAGCTTTACGGCGTCCGAAACGATCGCTGATAAAACCGAAGAGCAACCCGCCTAATGGACGCACTAAAAATCCGAGAGCAAAAACGGAAAATGTAATTAATAAAGAAACGTAGGGATCGTCTGTTGGAAAAAACAATTTTGCCAGCACGGGAGCGAAAAAAGCATACGCGGTAAAATCATACCACTCCAAAGCGTTACCAAACACGCCGGCAAAAAAAGTCCGTTTTGAAATTGCCATATAATCTGACACCTCCTCCTGAGAAAAAACTTTGTGTGAGAGCTTATTATGCGAAAGAGATTAAAGTCAAGGTATTGTATTTAATTCTCATTAAAAATTGTGTTGAGTTCATTCACGCATTGCCTGGCGCTAAAAAACTGAATACTGTTCATTCCTATGGACCTTGCGCCTTCAACGTTGGGCGGATGGTCATCGATAAAAACTGATTCAGCCGGATTTATGGCATATTCCTGTATCAGTTTCATATAAATCTCGGGCATGGGCTTGAGATAACCGACATCTGCCGAGCAAACAATTCCTTTAAACAGGTTCCAAAAATCATATTTTGATTTTAAATAAGCCATAATTTCATGCACACTATCCGTCAGGGCATATAAAGAATAGTGTGATTGAGAAAGGTTTAACAACAAATCAAAACTACCATCCACTGGCAGCATGGATTCTTTAATCATTTGCATGAGTTTATTGAGTTTTGCAATATCAATGCCTAATGTCTGATGATAAATTTGAATGATTTCTTTTTCAGTCATTTTACCCCTGTTAAGATCAAGCCATAAGGGGGATTTAAATATTAATTGAGTCAATATGACAGCATCTTCATCAGGAAAAACATCCTTCACCACTTCAGCCGGCTGCCATTTAATGAGGACATTGCCGATATCAAAAATAATATTTTTTATCATAAAGTTTAATGTTACTTTACACGAATGAAGCCACAGTCTGGGAGCCTCTCTGATCATTTTCCAGCGTGACTCTAACCTGCTGCAATACCGTTGCATAGGGACTTTTCCATGTCAGGGGTCAAATGCGAGCCTCTAACTTTAACTCAGAGGCAACCACTGTCACAATTTTATGTCGTCCATGGCCTGGATTAATTTCTTCAGAAGTTTTTACAAAACCATAATTTTCTAATTCATGAATGTCACGATACACCGCCGCCCGATTTCTCTTAATCGCTTTGGCAATATTGGTAATAGAATCAGGATGACGCCGAATAGTTTTAATCAAACTAATTTTAGTTTCGCTCAAAAAATGTAACATCTCTGAAGGGTCTTCAAAAGTAAATGTATATGACGGCTTAAGGCGCTTGCCTTCATCTGCAGCACGCATTGTACTCTTTAGAGTATCAAAAAATTGATCTACAGAGCCGGTATTAATAAGAAGACTTTTTGGCTTTTTCATGTAATGCTCTCCACTCTTTCTCAAACTGTTCAGCGATGTCTTCATAACGGGCAAATTCAACGGGTTCTTCTTTCCCCATATAGTGACGGTGATGGCGGCTATGATCGTTGTCATAGCCCAGCACACGCCCATTATCAACACCACAAAGCCGAAAATTAATATAGGCAAAGCTATATCTACCCAACTTACCCTTGGCATCTACGCTGACCGAAATTCGCACTATACCATTGCCGGATTTTTCCGACATCTTAATTGTCTCATCTATAACTTTAGACAACTTCACATTTGGTTTTTTCTTTACCATATTATGAGTCTATCAGATAATACCTTAAATGTCACATCTGGAAGTACAGGAATAGGTACCGCTGTACTCAGCGGGAGCCGCTGCAAGACCAAAGATTATCTTTCTAACGACTATCTTTTGTGTCAACATTCGACGGCTATCGGCAGGTGGGTAATTTACTTCTTTAATGCGAATTTATGCAAAAAATTTACCCCCTCCTTTGCGAAGGGGGATTCAAAGCAGGTTCCTACAGCAATCCTTACAGGAATGAAGGCACAGTCTGGGAGCATCTCTGATCATTTTCCAGCGTGACTCTAACCTGCTGCAATACCGTTGCATAAGGTTCGCTCGTTTCAAATAAAGATAATTGCCCGATTTCGTTGATGAGTGAATACTCTGAATGGGGAGTATTGACAAGCCTGGACGCTAAATCTTTCGCTTCCTGAGTCCGATCCGAATTATTCTTAAACAAAGAGAATAAACTTTTCGGTTTATTGATATAATCATAAACTAAACGCAGAGCTTCAGACCTTTTATAATAATTTAATAACCGTACACACGTCTCCGTCTTTAAAAGGTAAAGAATAAAACCGTTTTGGCCATTAAAAGCAACATTCTTTTCATCTACATTTTCATTCAACAGTTTTAATGTTGTCATCAGTAAAACAGGCGTTGCTCCCCCGTTATTCAACGGCGCCAACTTCCCTTCAGGAGTTTTTACCTGAAGCTGATCACCCAGTTTTAGATCACGATCTACATGCATATAAAGGGAATTTTCCATGTCAGGGATCAAATGGAATCCAACGCGCAAAGGAATATTTTTCGATAAGACATAAGCGCTATCCACAAGAGCTTTTACCTCATAAAAAAATTCGGGAACTTGGCGGATCACGGATGGCTGAATATTGTGCAGAAGGTTTATCACTAGTTCAAATAAGGTCCGGGGATAGTTTTCTGCCGGGCTGGATACCATTTGAGTTACCAGCATGGTCATGAAATCATAGGCATTTTTTACAGGAAGTTGAGGACCTTGAGAAATCTTTGCCTCAAAGGGTTCAAAACCTGAATTATTGCGAATGGCTTTCAGCGCATTTAATGCGAGATCTAACAGCGCAGATTCATACGTGCAATTGCGGCGCCTGGTAACAGTCATCACTCCATTGATAAATGCTTCTATCTGATTAATGACCCACTCTTGAGCTGGTTGTACTTCCGATGCATAACCTTTAATAATGTCCAATAGTAATTTTGGTAACGGGAGGACAACCGGCAGAATTCTTGATATGAGATCCTTTCGTGTTTGTGATCCGTAAATTTTTTCTTCAATTAAAAAATCGGTCAATCGCTGGGATTTTTGATCGTTGATGTCCCAGGGAAAATGAACCGGATAATCATAATCTCTATCTCGTTTACGGCAACCCGCCCCCATCATGTTAAACGCAAAATTTGGAAGATATGGTTCTGCAATATCCAAATTCGGTCTTATCTTAGCAGATATACCTCCCAGCCTATCTTGTACTGAATAATCACGTAATTCTTCCAATAGCTGAAGGCTCCAATTCCTTTGTAAATTATTCTCCGGCAAAAAGGTGAATCGTAATTCTCCTTTTTCGTCCGTCAATACGTCTTTGTTCATTGCTATGATATACGAACTCTCATATAAAGCTCTTACATTATTAAAGAACATGGGAATCCGTTCAATTTGACTTGAGTTAAGCAGATGAAAATGACTCAATATATGTTCCAATAACGTTATGGGAACCTTCTTATTAGATCCAAAAACCGGCTGAGTAACCAGTACCGCCAGAATGTCTAAAGGATTTTTTATTGGGACTTGATATGCCAAAAGCTTATCTTCTTTCATTGGTTCAAAAGCTGAAGCTGGATTATTACGGAAAGATGAGATTGCATTGTCAGCCACCGTTAAAAACCGAACATTAAAAGATATTTCGTTAGTTTTACTCAAAGTTGATCCATACGCATTGATAAAGGATATTATTTCATTGACAACATGAGGTCGTTTAGGAGTAGGTTCTCCAATATCTATATAACCACTAATAAGGTTAATGATTGCTGTTGGCAAATTCAAAATATTCGCCAGATGCGGCAGAAATAATGATATCGGCGATACATGTTTTTGTTTTAATGGACGGTAAAACTCATCTTCAACCAGGAAATGGGTAAGAGTTTGGTTAGGACTCCATGGAAAATAGGGGGACACTTCGAAATCTTTAGAATCATCTCCGCACAATAGCTGGGCCCAGGAGTTAACCTCTTCGGAGTTACCCGAAGGATTCATCATCGAATATTCAATCACAATCTTTTCTAAATCCTGAGGAATATTCAGTAATTTAAAAATCGCAGGGATATCCTGTTTCAGCGCGGCATTTCTAAATTCAATGATATATTTCCTAAGTTCCTCTTTTTCCCCGTCCATGTCGCCCAACGGTTCCCCGCTTACAACATTTTTTCCCCATTTGTAGTCTGCCAATGAATCCAGGAGCTTTAGATCAAGAGCCATTTTTGTATCATCAACGACTGGAAAACGTAATTCCGCCCCCTTTATTTCACGTGGGACTATTGAATAAGTTTGACCGTTAATTTGCTCAAAAGCCAGAAAAGTTGTTTCATTTGGCGTTAAATAATTTAAGTTGATTTCATGTTGCATCTGTTTATACCTTATCTAATTGTCAAGTTTAAGTAAATTAAACTCATTGCGGTGTGAAGTATACATATTTAAAAGAAGAAAGTCAAGATATCAGCGGCTCCCGCTGAGTACAGCGGTACCCGCTTCCTGTTTTGATTCTCCGCTCGGCGGAGCCGATGCTCTTCATTACGGGGGAGCGCGAAGCTTATGCTCCCCCTTGCGATCCCCCATGGCGCAAAGAATTTTCTGCGAAAATTATTTTTCTGTATCAAAAATTTGCGAAGGGGATTCAAAGCAGGTTCCTACTGCAATCCTTACAGGAATGAAGCCACAGTCTGGGAGCAATCCAGATCGTTTATCAGCGTGTTTCTAACCTGCTGCAATACCGTCGCATAAGGTTCGCTCTTTCCAAATAAAGGTGATTGCCCGATTTCGTTGATGAGTGAATACTCTGAATGAGGAGTATTTACGAGCCTTTTCGCCAAACCTATCGCTTCCTTAGTCCGATCGGGTTTATTCCCAAACCAGGACAATAAATTTTTCGTTTTATTTGGATTATTGATATACTCATAAACCAAACGTAGAGCTTCAGATCTTTTATGATAATTTAATAAACGTACACACGTGTCCGCCTTTAAAAGGAAAAGAATAAAACCGTTTTGGTCATTAAAAGCAATATTCTTTTCATCTACATTTTCATTCAACAGTTTTAATGTTGTCATCAGTAATACAGGTCTAGTGCCCCTGTTATTCAATGGCGCCAACTTCCCTTCAGAAGTTTTTATCTTAAGCTGATCACCCAGTTTTAGATTACGATCTACATGGATGCAAAGGGACCTTACCATGTCAGGGGTCAAATGGAATCCCACGTGCGAAGGAATATTATTCGATAAGATATAAGCGCTCTCCACAAGAGCTTTCACCCCATAAAAAAAATCGGGAACCTGCCGAACCATGGATGGTTGCATCCTGTCCAGGAAGTTTATCACTACTTCAAGGAAGGTCCATGGATTGCCTTGCGGGCCTGACACCGGTTGAGTTACCAGCGTGGTCATGAAATCATAGGCATTTTTTCCAGGAAGTTGACCTTGAAAAATCTTTACCTCAAAGGGTTCAAAACCTGAATTATTGCGAATGGCTTTCAGCGCCATGAATGCGAACTTTAACAGCTCATATTCATACAGGAAACACTTTAACAGCTCATATTCATACAGGAAACCGCACAATGTAGTAAAAGTATTTCTCACTTCTTTGATAAATGCTTCTATCTGATTAATAACCCACTCTTGAGCAAGTTGTACTTCCTGTACATAACCGTTAATAATGTCCAATAGTATACTTGGTAACGGGAGGACAACCGGCAGAATTCTTGATATGATATCTTTTCGAGTTTGTGATCCGTAAATTTTTTCTTCAATTAACAAGTCGGTCAATCGGGATTTTTCATCGTTGATGTCCCAGGGAAAATGAACCGGATAATCATAATCTCTATATCCATTACTTGCCATGCCCTCCCACTACAGAATTCGGAAGATATGGTCCTGCAATATCCAAATTCGGTCTTATCTTATCAAATATACTTTTCAGCTTACTTTCCGCTGAATAATCACGTAATGCTTCCAATAGCTGAAGGCTCCAATTCCTTTGTATATTATTCTCCGGCAAAAAGGTGAATCGTAATTCTCCTTTTTCGTCCTGCAATGCCGTAACAGGAAAACGAGGGCCGAATTGCTCAAAAGGAAGCATAATGATTTTTGGGGTTGAATTATGCGTGAATACGTCTTTGTTCATTGCTATGATATACGAACTCTCATATAAAGCTCTTACATTATTAAAGAATACGGAAATCCTTCTAATTTGATTTAACTCAAGCAAATCAAAATTATGCAATATATGTTCCAATAACGTCATGGGAGCATTCGGATTAGAGCGGCAAACCGGCTGAGTAACCAATACCGCCAGAAAGTCTAAAGGATTTTTTATTGGGAAATGATTCGCCAAAAGCTTACCTTCCATCATTGGTTCAAAAGCTGATGCCGGATCATTACGAATCGATGAGATTGCACGACTAGCCTCTTTTAAAAGCTCAAACTCAAAAGATAATCTGTTACTGTCACGTAAAGTTTTTTCATAGTCACCAATAAAGGATCTTATTTCACTGACAACCTCGGATCGTTTAGGAGTACGTTCTAAGATAACTATATAATCACTAATAAGGTTAATAATTTCTGCCGGCAAATTCAAAATATTCTGCAGATTTAGATGCGGCAGAAATAATGACATCACAGATATATGTTTTTGTTTTAATGGACGGTAAAACTCATCTTCAACCAGGGACTGGGTAAGAGTTTGGTTACGAGCCCATGGGAAATAGGGGGAAACTTTAAAATCTTTAGAATCATCTCCGCACAATAGCTGGGCCCAGGAGTTAACCTCTTCGGAGTTACCCGAAGAATTCATTATCGAATATTCCAAAATCATCTGTTCTAAAACCTTCGGCATATCCAGTAATTCAAAAATATCAGAAATATCCCGTTTCAGTGCGGCATTTCTAAATTCAATGATATATTTCCTAAGATCCTCTTTTCCCCCTTTCATGTTGCCCAATGATCCCCAATACGTAACGCCTTTTTTCCATTCGTAGTCCATCAATGAATCCAGGAGCTTCAAATCAAGAGCGCTTTTTTTATCATCAACAACTGGAAAACGTAATTCCGCCCCCTTTATTTCGCGTGGGACTATTGAAGAAGTTTGACCGTTAATTTGCTCAAAAGCCAGGAGAGTTGCTTTTTTTGGCGTTAAATAATTTAAGTTAATATCATTTTTCATCTGGTGATACCTCTACCTAATTGTTAATTCTTAGAAATTCCTATTTATTGTACATACTCAAAGAAGGAAATCAAGACCAAAGATTATCTGGTCTGTTGACAATTCATTAAATAACCGTCATTGCGAGCGTTAGCGAAGCAATCCAGTTCGCATTTTTGTTTAAATTATGTACTTGATTGCTTCGCTAACGCTCGCAATGACGGAATTATAAATAATTTATGAATTGTCAAAACAGACCTTGATCTTTCTAACGACTATCTTTTAGTGTCAACATTCGACGGCAACCGGCAGGTGGATAAGTTTACTTTTTTAATGCGAATTTATGCAAAAAATTCTAAAATACCCCCTCCTTTGCGAAGAGGGATTCAAGGCAGGTTCCTATAGGAATCCTTACAGGAATGAAGCCACAGTCTGGGAGCATCTCAGATCATTTTCCAGAGTGTCTCTAACCTGCCGCAATAACGTTGCATAAGGTTCGCTCGTTCGGAATAAAGATGATTGCCCGATTTCGTTGATGAGTGAGTACTCTGAATGGGGAGTATTTACAAGCCTGGCCGCTAAAACTTTCGCTTTATCAGTCCGATCGGGATTATTCTCAAACCAGGACAATAAATTTTTCGTTTTATTTGGTTTATTGATATACTCATAAACTAAACCTAAGGCTTTAGACCTTTTATAATAATTTAATAACCGTACACACGTATCCGTCTTTAAAAGAAAAATAATAAAACCGTTTCGGTCATTAAAAGCAATATTTTTTTCATCTACATTTTCATTCAACAGTTTTAATACTGTCATCAGTAATACAGGCCTTTCTCCCCTGTTATGTAACGGCACCAACTCTCCTTCAGAATTTTTTTCCTTAAGCTTATCACCCAGTTTTAGATCGCGATCTACATGGATGCAAAAGGACCTTATCATGTCAGAGGTCAAATGGAATCCCACGTGCGAAGGAAACTTCCCCGATAAGATATAAGCGCTATTAACAAGAGCTTTCACCCCATAAAAAAATTCAGGAACCTGCCGGATCATGGATGGCTGCACCCTGCTCAGGAAATTTATCACTACTTCAAAGAAGGTCCATGGATTGTCATGCGGGTTAGACATCTGTTGAGTTACCAGCATGACCATGAAATCATAAGCATTTTTTATAGGAAGTTGCTGACCTTGAAAAATCTTTGCCTCAAAGGGTTCAAAACCTGAATTATTGCGAATGGCTTTCAACGCATTTAATGCGGATCTTAACAGCTCATATTCATACAAATAACCGCACAATGTACTAAAAACATTTATCATTCCCTTGATAAATTCTTCTATCTGGTTAATGACCGACTCTTAACCAAGCTGTATTTCCTGAACATAACCGTTAATCGTGTCCAATAGTTCACCTGGTAACGGGAGGACAACCGGCAGAATTCTTGATATGAGATCTTTTCGTGTTAGTGATCCGTAAATTTTTTCTTCAATTAAAAAATCGGTCCATCGGGATTTTTCATCATTGACATTCCAGGGAAAATGAAACGGATAATCATAATCTCTATTTTTATTATGGGGAAAACCGCTCACCACAGCATTTGGAAGATAGGGTCCTTCAATATCCAAATTCGGTCTTATTTTATCAAATATACCCTCCAGCTTACTTTCTGCTGAATAATCACCTAATGCTTCCAATAGCTGAAGGCTCCAATTCCTTTGGAAACTATTCTCCGGCAAAAAGGTGAATCGTAATTCTCCTTTTTCGTCCTGCAATGCCGTAACAGGAAAACGAGGGCCGAATTGCTCAAAAGGAAGCATAATTTTTTTTGGGGTTGAGTTATGCGTGAATACGTCTTTGTTCATTGCTATGATATACGAACTCTCATATAAAGCTCTTACATTATTAAAGAATACGGAAATCCTTTTAATCTGGTTTAACTCAAGCAAATCAAAATTATGCAATAGATGTTCTAATAACGTCATGGGAGCATTCGGATTAGAGCGGCAAACCGGCTGAGTAACCAGTACCGCCAGAAAGTCTAAAGGATTTTTTATTGGGAAATGATTCGCCAAAAGCTTACCTTCCATCATTGGTTTAAAAGCTGATGCTGGATTATTACGAATGGATGAGATTGCACTACGAGCCTCTTTTAAAAGCTCAAACTCAAAAGATGATCTGTTACTGTCACGCAAAGTTTTTTCATAGCCATCAATAAAGGATCTTATTTCACTGACAACCTCAGATCTTTTAGGAGTACCTTCCAGGATATCTATATAACCACTAATCAGGTTAATGATTACTGTTGGCAAATTCAAAATATTCTGCAGATTCAGATGCGGCAGAAATAATGACATCGGAGATATATGTTTTTGTTTTAATGGACGGTAAAACTCATCTTCAACCAGGAACTGGGTAAGAGTTTGGTCACGAGCCCATGGAAAATAGGGATAAACTTTAAAATCTTTAGAATAAGTCTCCGCACAATAGCTGGGCCCAGGAGTTAACCTCTTCGGAGTTACCCGAAGAATTCATCATCGAATATTCCAAAATTATCTGTTCTAAAACCTTCGGCATATCCAGTAATTCAAAAATATCAGAAATATCCCGTTTCAGTGCGGCATTTCTAAATTCAATGATATATTTCCTAAGATACTCTTTTTACCCCTTTCATCGTTGCCCATTGGTACCCAATACGTAATGTTTTTTTTCCATTCGTAGTCCATCAATGAATCCAGGAGCTTCAGATCAAGAGCGCTTTTTTTATCGTCAACGACTGGAAAACGTAATTCCGCCCCCTTTATTTCGCATGGGACTATTGAAGAAGTTTGACCGTTAATTTGCTCAAAAGCCAGGAGAGCTTTTTGGCGTTAAATATAAGTTAATATCATTTTTCATCTGGTGATACCTCTACCTAATTGTTAATTCTGAGAAATTCCTATTTATTGTACATACTTAAAGAAGGAAATCAAGACCAAAGATTATCTTTCTAACGACTATCTTTTGTGTCAACATTCGACGGCAACCGGCAGGTGGGTAATTTACTTTTTTAATGCGAATTTATGCAAAAAATTTAAATATAGTCATCGCGCCTGAGTTTAGTGCCTCGTGACCAAGCAATCGCCGAGTTGCGATTGAGCCAAAGCGCAGGAATACTCCCTGTATTTCAAGCTTTGGCGATTGAGCGACTCGGCGAGTCGCGGTCAATGAGATGCTAAAAATTCTAAAACTCAGGCGGATGACTATATAGTCATCGCGAATGATTTTTAGATTCAACCGTCATTGCGAGCGTCAGCGAAGCAATCCAGTTCGTACTCCAGCCAACGCTCTGTACTGGATTGCTTCGCTAACGCTCGCAATGACGATATCGAAAATTCATTCGGAATGACTATACCCCCTCCTTTGCGAAGGGGGATTCAAAGCAGGTTCCTACAGCAGTCTTTACAGGAATGAAGCCACAGTCTGGGAGCAATTCAGATCTTTTATCAGCGTGTCTTTAACCTGCTGCAATACCGTTGCATAAGGTTCGCTTATTCTAAATAAAGGTGATTGCCCGATTTCGTTGATGAGTGAATACTCTGAATGGGGAGTATTTACAAGCCTGGCCGCTAAAACTTTCGCTTCATGAATCCGATCGGGTTTATTCCTAAACCAGGACAATAAATTTTTCGGTTTTTTGGTTATTGATATACTCATAAACTAAACGTAGAGCTTCAGACCTTTTATAATAATTTAATAACCGTCCACACGTATCCGTCTTTAAAAGGAAAATAATAAAACCGTTTTGGCCATTAAAATCAACATTTTTTTCATCTACATTTTCATTTCAACAGTTTTAATGTTGTCATCAGTAATACAGGTGTTGCTCCCCTGTTATTCAATGGCGCCAACGTCCCTTCAGAAGTTTTTATCTTAAGCTTATCACCCAGTTTTAGATCACGATTTACATGGATATAAAGGGACTTTTCCATGTCAGGAGTCAAATGGAATCCCACGTGCGAAGGAACAGCCCCCGATAAGATATAAGCGCTATCCACAAGAGCTTTCACCCCATAAAAAAATTCGCGAACCTGCCGGATCATGGACGGCTTCATTAGATCAAGGTTGTTAATCACCACTTCAAATAAAGTCCTGGGAATGTTGTTTGTAGAAGGTAGCTGTTGAGTTACCAGTGTAGCCATGAAATCATAAGCATTTTTTACAGGAAGTGGAGGATTTAGAAAAATCTTTGCCTCAAAGGGTTTAAAACCTGAATTATTTTCAATGGCTCTCAGCGCCTTTAATGCGATAACTACCATCAAATGTTCATATCGGTAACCAGACCTCTTGGTAAGTATATACCTCATTCGTCGATAAATGTTTCTATCTGATTAATGAGCCACACTTCGATCAGATTGTAATTCCTGTGCATAACCGTTAATAATGTCCAACAGTAACTTGGAAACGGGAAAACAGTCGGCAGAATTCTTGATATGACAGCTTTTCGTGTTAGTGATCCGTAAATTTTTTCTTCAATTAAAAAATCGGTCAATCTGGGATTTTTCATCATTGATGTTCCAGGGAAAATGAACCGGATAATCATAATCTCTACCTATTGGTAAAACCACCACTCTGCAGAATTTGGAAGATATGGCCTTAAAATATCCGAATTCGGTTTATTTTATTAAATATAATTCCCATTACTTTCTGCTGAATAGTCACGTAATTCTTCCAATAACTGAAGGCTCCAATTCTTTTGTAAATTATTCTCCGGCAAAAAGGTGAATCGTAATTCTCCTTTTTCGTCCTGCAATGCCGTAACAGGGAAACGAGGACCGAATTGCTCAAAAGAAAGCATAATGATTTTTGGGGTTGAATTCTGCGTGAATACGTCTTTGTTCATTGCTATGATATATGAACTCTCATATAAAGCTCTTACTTGTTGAAAAAATTGCGAAATCCCTCTAATTTCACCAATGGTAAGCAGAGAAAAATCACAGAATATAAGTTCCAATAACGTCATGGGAGCATTTGGTAATTAGCAAAAAACCGGCTGAGTAACCAATACCGCCAGAAAGTCTAAGGGATTTTTTATTGGGAATTGATTTGCCAAACGCTTATTTTTTTTCATTGGTTTAAAAGCTGAAGCTGGATTATTACAAAGGGATGAGATTGCTTTATAAGCCTCCACGTAAAATCTCAAATCAAAAGATAATTCGCAAGCTTTACGAAAAGTTGATCCAAAGCTATCGATAAAGGAGTCTATTGCACTGATAACTTTAGATCGTTTAGGAGTGCGTTCTCCAATATCTATATAACCACTAATAAGGTTAATGATTTCTGTTGGCAAATGCAAAATATTCGCCAGATGCCGAAGAAATAATGATATTGGCAATATATATTTTTGTCTTAATGGACGGTAAAACTCATCTTCAACCAGGGACTGGGTAAGAGTTTGGTTAGGACTCCACGGAAAAGATGGGGAAACTTCAAAATCTTTAGAATCATCTCCGCACAATAGCCAGGCCCAGGTTCTAACCTCTTCTGAGTTATCCGAAGAATTCATCATTGAATATTCAATCACAATCTCTTCTAAAGCCCGAGGAATATTCAGTAATTCAAAAATCGCAGAGATATCCTGTTTCAGTAGTGCGGCATTTCTAAATTCAATGATATATTTCCTAAGTTCCTTTCTTTCCCCCTTCATCATGTACAACCGTTCATCGGTTACAACATCTCTTATCCCATTTGTAGTCTCTCAATGAATCCAGGAGCTTTAGATCAAGAGCCCTTTTTGTATCGTCAACGACTGGAAAACGTAATTCCGCCCCCTTTATTTCGCGTGGGACTATTGAATAAGTTTGACCGTTAATTTGCTCAAAAGCCAGAAGAGTTGCTTTTTTTGGCGTTAAATAATTTAAGTTAATTCCATGATGTTTCATCTGTTCATACCTTATCTAATTGTCAAGTTTTTTTAATGCGAATTTATGCAAAAAATTTAAATACCCCCTCCTTTGCGAAGGGGGATTCAAAGCAGGTTCCTATAGGAATCCTTACAGGAATGAAGCCACAGTCTGGGAGCATGTCAGATCATTTTCCAGCGTGTCTCTAACCTGATGCAATACCGTCGCATAAGGTTCGCTCGTTCTGAATAAATGTGATTGCCTGATTTCGTTGATGAGTGAATGCTCTGAATGGGGAGTATTTACGAGCCTTTTCGCCAAAACTATCGCTTCCTTAGTCCGATCGGGATTATTCCTAAACCAGGACAATAAATTTTTCGGTTTATTCTGGTTATTAATATACTCATAAACTAAACGCAGAGCTTCAGATCTTTTATGATAATTTAATAAACGTACACACGTGTCCGCCTTTAAAAGGAAAAGAATAAAACCGTTTTGGTCATTATAAGCAATATTCTTTTCATTTACATTTTCATTCAACAGTTTTAATACTGTCATCAGTAATACAGGCCTTTCTCCCCTGTTATGCAACGGCGCCAACTCCCCTTCAGAATTTTTTACCTTAAGCTTATCACCCAATTTTAGATTACGATCTACATGGATGCAAAAGGACCTTATCATGTCAGAGGTCAAATGGAATCCCACGTGTGAAGGAATATTCCCCGATAAGATATAAGCGCTATCCACAAGAGCTTTCACCCCATAAAAAAATTCGGGAACCTGCTGGATCATGGATGGTTTCATATGGTCCAGGAAGTTTATCACTATTTCAAAGAAGGTCCGGGGATTGCTTCCTGGGCTGTACACCGGTTGAGTTACCAATATGGTCATGAAATCATAGGCATTTTTAACAGGAAGTTGACCTTGAAGAATCTTTGCCTCAAAGGGTTCAAAACCTGAATTATTGCGAATGGCTTTCAGCGCAATTAATGCGAACCTTAACAGCTCATATTCATACAGGAAACCGCACATTGTAGTAAAAGCATTCCTCACTTCGTTGATAAATGCTTCTATCTGGTTAATGACCGACTCTTGACCAAGCTGTACTTCCTGTGCATAACCGTTAATAATATCAAATAGTACACTTGGTAACGGGAGGACAACCGGCAGAATTCTTGATATGAGATCTTTTCGTGTTAGTGATCCGCAAATTTTTTCTTCAATTAAAAAATCGGTCAATCGGGATTTTTCATCATTGACACTCCAGGGAAAATGAACCGGATAACCATAATCTCTATATGGGTTATGACCATACGACCTCACCGCAGAATTCGGAAGATATGGTCTTGCAATATCCAAATTCGGTCTTATCTTATCAAATATCCCCTCCAGCTTACTGTCTGCTGAATAATCACCTAATGCTTCTAATAGCTGAAGGCTCCAATTCCTTTGTATACTATTCTCCGGCAAAAAGGTGAATCGTAATTCTCCTTTTTCGTCCTGCAATGCCGTAACAGGGAAACGAGGACCGAATTGCTCAAAAGGAAACATAACTTTTTTTGGGGTTGAATTCTGCGTGAGTGCGTCTTTGTTCATTGCTATGATATATGAACTCTCATAGAAAGCTCTTACTTTTTGAAAAAATTCGGAAATCGCTCTAATTTGACCCAAACTAAGCAAATCAAAATTATGCAATATAAGTTCCAATAACGTCATTGGAGCATTCTGGTTAGAGCGAAAAACCGGCTGAGTAACCAGTACCGCCAGAAAGTCTAAGGGATTGTTTATTGGGAATTGATTTACCACAAGCTCATTTTTTTTCATTGGTTCAAAAGCTGAATCTTGACGATTACGGATGGATGAGATTGCACTATAAGCCTCATGCGTGAAAAGCTCAACATTAGAAGCTAATCCTTTATTTTTACTCAAAGTTGATCCATAGCTATCGATAAAGGATTTTATTGCATTGACAACCTCAACCCGTTTAGGAGTACTTTCTCCAATATCTATATAATCACTAATAAGGTTAATGATGTCTGTTGGCAAATTCAAAATATTCGCCAGATGCGGCAGAAATAATGATATCGCCGATAAATGCTTTTGTTTTAATGGACTGTAAAATTCATTTTCAACCAGGGACTGGGTAAGAGTCTGATTACGGGCCCATGGAAAATAGGGGGAAACTTTAAAATCTTTAGAATCATCTCCGCACAATAGCTGGACCCAGGAGTTAAGCTCTGCGGAGTTACCCGAAGAATCCATTACCGAATATTCCAAAATTATCTGTTCTAAATCCTTCGGAATACCCAGTAATTCAAGAATGGCAGGAATATCCTGTTTCAGCGCGGCATTTCTAAATTCAATGATATATTTCCTAAGTTCCTCTTTTTCCCCGTTCATGTTGCTCAACGGTTCCCAGCTTACAACATTTTTTCCCCATTTGTAGTCTGCCAATGAATCCAGGAGCTTTAGATCAAGAGCCCTTTTTGTATCGTCAACGACTGGAAAACGTAATTCCGCCCCCTTTATTTCGCGTGGGACCATTGAAGAAGTTTGACCGTTAATTTGCTCAAAAGCCAGGAGAGTTGTTTTTTTTGGCGTTAAATAATTTAAGTTAATCTCATGTTTCATCTGTTTATACCTTATCTAATTGTCAAGTTTAAGTAAATTAAATTCATTGCGGTGTGAACTATACATTTTTAAAAGAAGAAAGTCAAGATACAAAGATTATCTTACGTTCTAAATAAATCAAATATTACAATATATAGCGGGAAAGTATGATTTTTTTTCCAGGAAATTACAACTATAATACTTAGTTCGATTAGTTAGAAAATTTTAGCAGGGAGGCTAATATGACCATTCGATCTGTGACCCATTTTAACGATATTTTAAGGGAATGGCAATCCCCCGCCATGATTCCCGTGGTACTGCAACTCCTGAACGAAGAATTGAATTACCTGGAAGGGCGGCACAAGGACAGTTCGTCCATATCCAGACTCAATATTCATGCGTATCAGCGTCTTTATCGACTTTGGGAAAAGGACAACACCCTTAACCAAAAGCAAAAGGGCTGGGTGGAGGAAATGGGCGGATACCTCAATATTTTAAATCAGACTGTTTTTAGTAGCCCATTTAAAAATAATCCAGATTCTGCAAACCAGACTGAAAAAAGCTCTTTTGAATTAAAAATCTAAGAAGAATGTCTAATAATATTCTGCAGAAAAATATGGGCGCCCTGAGTTGAAGGCAGATGATATTTGGCAAATAAATTAGGGGCGCCCACATGAATTCCAATATTCTGTTTCGGGTATAGTTTATACATTTCTTCGTCACTATCATCATTTCCAAAAGTGATCAGAGCATCTTTGTTATTGATACCCAGTTCCCGGCCTATTTTCTCTAACACATAACTTTTAGTGGCTAACAAATGGCGAATTTCCAGTTTATTATTTTCGGTATAAATGATAAAAGGAGTATTCTCAAGAAGCTGTCCCAATAAAGCGGATAAATCTTTAGATTTTTCTTTAGCCAAAAGTAGATCAGACTGCCAATAATGCCAAACTATTGAAAATTGTTTCCGTTCTATATACGAACCAGGCAAATGTTGAGCGTAGGTTTGCAATAAGTGCAAAACATCTTTTTCGATAGATTGAAATTCTTCCAAATTAAAAAATGAATGCCAATTATTTATGTCTTTATTCATTTGAATTAAAGCGCCATTTTCCGAAACTAAATTTAATCGCAGGCCGTTGAAAGCAGAATCGCAAAAATTCCTGGTTTTGTCAGTCATTAAAGTGACTTCAATATTTTTTTTCCGGGATAATTCTTTTAATAATTGATGGAATTCATCATGAGGTATTATTGTATTATCAGAACCCAGAAAGATAAAACAACGATCGGCGGAAAAAATTTCATTAATTAATTGAGATTGCAAATGGTCACTTAATGGCTGGGAATGTTTATGATTTTTTTCAACAATTTCTTCCCAGCTTTTAATAAACGTACTTTTCCACACGAGATTGGTATGCTCCACGATTCTCTTACGTAAAACTGTCATACGTTCGCCACGCTCCGATGCAGGCATGGTAACACCCTTATGAATAGTTTCTGCAAAGCTATCCACATCATACGGATTTACCAGCAGGGCTTCTCCCATTTCTGAAGCTGCACCCGTCATTTCACTCAGTATTAATACTCCGTCATTGTCATCCCGCGCAGCGACGTATTCTTTGGCGACCAAATTAAGCCCGTCACGAAGAGGTGTGACTAAAGCGATACTGGCGATTTTATAAAAATTTATAATTTCATCTTTAGAAAAAGAACGGTAAAAATACTGAATAGGAATGTAACCTGGAAAGCCATATTCCCCGTTGATTTGACCTACAATCCTTTCCACTTCCTGACGTAACTGACAATAACTTTTTAGTTCCATTCGGGTAGGAACACTGATTTGAATAAAGGTCACTTTACCGATGTATTCCGGGTACCGCTTTAAAAATTCTCTAAAAGCAATTAATCGCTCAGCAATACCTTTGGTATAATCCAGTCGATCAATTCCTAAAATAACCTTACGATCACCTATTTGATCATAAAGGGACTTAACTTCTTTATTTAATTTTATACCTTCGGATTTGTTGGGTATCATCCTGACATCAACACCTAACGGATTGGCGACCACTTTAATTCGCCTTCCCTCATGAAGAATTTCATCAATGTGGCTATGGTTTCCTAATATACGGTTAACACAATTTAAAAAATGACGTACATAATCGTAGGTGTGAAAACCAATAATATCCGCCCCCAATAATCCGCGAAGAATTTCGCTACGTGATGATAAAATTCGAAATAAATCCGCTGAGGGAAATGGAATATGATGAAAATAGGCAATGGATAAATCCGGATTCCCGTGTCTTAATAAAGCGGGAAGTAACATCAATTGATAATCATGCACCCAAATTTGATCGCCAGGTCGCACAATCTCTAATATTTTTTGGGAAAATTTTTGATTAACTGATTCGTAAGATTTCCAGTCGTCGTTATTATAATGCATTTTATCTGGAAAATAGTGAAATAAAGGCCAAATCACATTATTACAAGTGCCTTTATAAAAAGAGTCATACTCTTTTTTGCGAATATTAACTGGAATTAACCGCTCTTTTTCTAACTGGTTTTTTAAAACCGTAAAATCTTCTTCCGAAGGATTAATTCCCGCATGACCCACCCATAAAACTTCGTCAGCCTTGTGGATTTCCCCAAGACCGGCAACCAGCCCCCCCGAGCTTGTATTTAATTTAAAACCTTTAGTTTTTAATTTTACGCAGGTTACAGGTAATCGATTTGACACTAATATTAAACGTCCATGTTGATTACCCATTGACTTTCATCTCCTCCAAAACTATTTAAATTATAGTAGTGCTTTCCTGTTACATCCAATCTTCTATTGGTATTCCGGAAAGTTATTTTCATTTTTAACAATAGGAATGATTTGGAAAATATGCGCTGGTGACTTATTTGGATTAAGTTCTACATAATTCTTTTTTCCGTGCCAAATGTATTTTTCATCCGATAATAAATCATGGACAGAGTAATTCTCATTTTCATCAATTCCTAATTCTGAAACGGATAGATTAGTCATTCCCGAATGGGTATGATGCGGATTCAGGTTAACCACCACCAAAATAACATTTTTCTTGTCAGGAGTACTTTTACTATAAGCGATCAACTCTTCATTCTCTATTGGATGAAATATTAAACTGAGATTATCCTGCAGGGCGGGATTATTTTTACGAATAACATTAATTTTTTTAATGATTTCGTAAATACTCAAAGGTTGATTTAAATCCCATTCCTTAAGCTGGTATTTCTCAGAATCCAGGTATTCTTCGCTGCCTGGTTCTCTATTGGCTGAAAAACAGAGCTCGTATGCCGGGCCGTAAATACCATAATTGGAAGCCAAAGTGGCCGCTAAAACCACGCGAATAATAAATCCTGGACGATTTCCCGCCTGCAAAAATTCATGAAGAATATCAGGAGTATTCGGCCAAAAATTAGGGCGAAAATATTCATGTACCTGTGTTTTGGTTAATTCCGTTAAATATTGGATTATTTCTGCTTTATTATTGCGCCAGGTAAAATAAGTATAAGACTGACTGAAACCGATTTTAGCTAAATAATACATGATACTTGGCCGTGTAAACGCTTCAGATAAAAAAATGACATCGGGATACAAATATCTGACTTCGCTGATCAACCATTGCCAAAAAATAAATGGCTTGGTATGTGGATTATCAACCCGGAAAATTTTCACTCCCTGTTTTATCCAAAAAAAGACTGTGTTCTTCCAGTTTATCCATAAATTTTTCCAATCTTCTGTTTGAAAATAAATAGGATAAATATCCTGATATTTTTTAGGGGGATTTTCAGCATATTGTATGGAACCGTCAGGGCGTTTTTTAAACCATTGAGAATTTTCCTTGACAACTGGGTGATCGGGTGTACATTGCAATGCAAGGTCTAACGCAATCTCTAAATTTACTTCGTTCGCTTTAGAAATTAGTTGCTTAAAATCCTCCATAGTGCCCAATAAAGGATTAATGTCGGTGTGGCCACCTTCTTCAGATCCTATTCCCCATGGACTTCCTGGCTCATCAGGTTGTGCGACAGGAGCATTATTTTTGCCCTTTCTATAAGTTTTACCAATAGGATGAATGGGAGGGAGATACAATACGTCGAAACCCATGTTGGAAATGTAGGGCAAATGTCTAATAAGATCTTGAATGGTCCCATGTTGCTGGTTTTTTCCTAAAGAGCGCGGAAATAATTCATACCAGCTGCTAAAGCGGGATTTAATTCTTTCGACAACGATTGGTAATTGCTTCGGATACTCAGTGAGATTTTCAGTATCTGGATACTTATTCATTAATTGTAATAATTCATCACTTAGAGCACAATCAAAAGCCTGTTTGGTATCTGAAACTTCGCCCAAACGATGATAGAAATAAAGTAATGCTTGGGAATCTGCAGAATTAGCTCTTGAAGATGCCGATTTGATGAGCTCGGCGCCGACACGCAGTTCTAATGATATATCCTGATGAGCTTCCTGCCAGCGCACTAAATTCCTGCGCCATGAGGAAAAGTAATTGATCCAGCTCACTATAGTATAATAATAATAACTTAATTCAGTGACGGTGAAACTCGCTTCCCAAAGATCATTACCTAATGCACGAAACTCCGTAGACTGCCAATCTGTTGCCTTTGCAGAGCGAAAATTAAGCGAAGCCCCCAATTCATCATGCCCTTCAGCAAAAATTTTTGCCTGGACAACGATCACATCGTTAATACAGCGTTTAATCGGAATATTGCCACAATCGATTTCAGGATTAACATTCTCAATAATAATTCGCTGATGCCCAAATTTATTGTCCTTATCCGTGATATTAATGAGTTCTTTAAACATAATAAATTCATCCTAATTAATTAATGGAAGATCCAAAAAGTAATCCCACTGGAAAATTACAAAATATTTTTTGAACCGATAATTGATTTAGTTTATTTTTTATTTCTGAATAAATAACTTCGTTAGTTAAAATATTTTTCCAGCGTAAAGGGCTTTTAATAGGTAAAATCAGTACTGTTTTATTCAAGGTATTGGCACTAAAAGGCATAACTAATGATTGAGTAATTTGGGTAATAAAACGGGGAATAATAATTATTACCCAATTATTCTGATAATATCGGCAAAAACTAAAAATATTTTTTTTAAATACACCTTTCACTTTTATAGGGATATAATTACCATACTGAAATAGTGCTATTTCTTCGTTCCTGAAGCGTAAACTATGATAAGCAAGAAATAACTTTATGCGGCCGTCAGACCAATTATTGCAGATATTCCTGATTAGATCAGAAGAAATTTCCGTTAATGAAGCAATGTTACTGATGGCTTTATCAAAACTAACTGGATCACGGTTATCGGGATCTACCAATTTTAAATTCCATAACTCAGTTCCTTGATAAAAGTCCGGGATTCCCGGCGCGGTAACTTTAATCAATAATTGACTTAGCGAATTTAAGGCCCCATAAAATGCGATTTTTCTCTGAAATTGAAGGAAAGATTTTAGAAAAGGTTTGAAGATAAGTAAAGAATTGATAAAAGTTACCAAAGATGATTCATAAACTTTATTGGGTTGTTTCCATGAAGTATAGATTTTAGCTTCTCTGGATGCTTTAACCATATAGTTTTTGAACCTTGTGATAGATATTGGCCACGCGCCTAAAAGGTTTTGAAATAAAAAAATCTCAATATTTAGATCTGGAATGTAGCTATTAAACATTTTTACTTTTAGCGGCGTTATTAATTTATCCCAGAGAGTTAAGTGGTTAATCCATTCTTCTGGAATTTCTGATAATACATTGATTATCATTCTTATATCTTCACTCCGTTTAGTATCATGTGTCGAGGTCGCATTTAAAGAATAGGGTGAGAAACGACATCTATTTTGTAAAAATAAATGAAAATAAGATATATTTCCATAATTTTTTGTCATGCCAGGATCGCTGCCCACCTCATTGACAGAAACTAACGGATTATAAATATAGCAGGTGGTATCTTCAAATCCTTTCGCCATAATAGGGCCGGTATATTGTTGCCATTGCATGATCCATTTTAGGCAATGTGGTTTAAAGCGTTTTTTACTCATGAGTAAAATTTTCTTTACAATATTGAATTGTGATGTGTACTTACCCCTTAATTTTTTTTTGGTAATAGATAATGCTTGATTTAAATAAATTTTGTCATTCTTGTTGATATGCGCAGAATTAATATATGTACGATAAACCGGAAGAGAAGCAGATATCTCTTCTATTATCCGTTGATATATTTTTCGCTTTGAAATTTTTAAAGGATTTATAAGTTTCACTATTTTAAATATAGAATGAGCCAGTAGCTCTGTTTCAAATTTAAATAATTCCCGGATGACCCGTTTTTTACATAGGTAACGCATTTCTAACCATGAATGTTTAATACCAGTAAATGCGTGATAATGTTTTACTAATTTAAAATACCCTTGTTTATCTACAAATATAGAATTAATCATATTAAGAAAATCATACCCGGTCGTTCCATTAATCTTCCATTGCGCTGGTATTATTTCATCAGCTGCTAATATTTTTTCTGCAATAATATAAAATTCTTTATTCAAAATTTTCCTGGCATCAGACTGAATTTTTTTAAAATAATTGGCAGGATTATATAACCCATCAATATGGTCAATACGTAACCCATAAATTATGTTTTCTTTTAATAACTTCCACACTAATTTATGTACGGCTTCAAAAACATTTTTATTTTCAATTTTAAGGCATACTAATTCATTGATATCGAAAAATCGACGATAAGTAAATTGTTTATTATTAATAAAATTTACATCAAAAAAATCTTTGTATGGAGATTTTTTTAATTTTAATAAAAAATCTTCCCACCATTTGTTTTCTTTAGAAGTAGACATATGATTGGGAACAAAATCCATAAGTAAAAACATATTGTTTTTTTGTAAAATATTAGCAAAATTTTTTAATTGATTAAAATTCGTGATCTTAAGATTAAGAGAATTGTGATTAGTTACGTCATATCCATGTTTACTTTCAGGTGAGCTTTTCGTTAGTGGTGAAGCATATATATCCGAAATACCCAAATTTTTTAAATACGATATAAGCCTTGTAGCTTTTTTTAAAGGAAAATCAGCGTTTAGTTGTAAACGATAAGTCGCTATGGGCATATGGGAATCAGACACTGGGAGAAGTCTCCATATATTTATTAATAAGATTACTGACAGAAACCATATCGGAAGTATTAAATGCTGAAATCAAATTTTTAATTATCGTATTATATTCTTCGAAAGAATTGAATTTTTTTACTCTGCAACATATGTTTTTGTCGCCAAAATTAATTACGGTAAATATATAACTCACTTTTTCGGTTGTAATTTTCGAAATAAATATACTAAGTCCTATATTCAAACTAGCCCTGCCATTTTTATATTGATTATAATTTAATGTTTCGACATTATAGCAGAAAAAGGTAGAATTATTTTTATAATTTTCGAATAAGGTGGTAACTGCATAACGAGAAACTATATCATCCCAATCCATAATAAGTGGCTTTACAAAATTTAAATATATAAATTTTCCATCCTGATATTGTTTTATGTTACTTTTACAATTCACCAACTTGTCAAGTAAAGTATGCTCTAATGATTCAGGAAAATATTTTTGTGCAAGCTGTATCGCTCTTGCTGCATATTTGATTACCTGTACTGTTGTTATCCCGGATAATTCATCAAAAAACCAACCACAACTTGTGTACATTAACATTGCGTTTCGTTGTATTTCTAATAACATTAAAGCATTGACAGTTTCTTCTTCATTTAAAGCGTGGTTGACATTTTTTGCAAAAAAAACAGATAACGAGTCCGACGATCTGGATAATATAACATCGATATAATCATTTCTGGCTTTGACAGGGTCCTTAAATATTTCAAGGCCTTTTTGTGAATATAATCCCCATAGCTTATCGCGAAGCCAATCGAAGGCCTCACGTAAAGGCGCACGCCAGTTTTGTCGCCAATTACTATGTTCCCCACTATTGCATCCACAAGCACTTTTCCATCGTTCTATTCCATGAATACAGCTCCATGAGCTATTATCAATAATTTCTACTTCATGGCTGGGTGGATATTTTGCTAAAAATTGTCCGTAGTTAATCAATTTGGCAAAATTATTCTGTTCAATATAATTTAATGCATAAGCTAAGGCCATATCACCGTGAATATGATGATGCCCATAAGTTTCCCCATCAGTAGCGATATGAGCAAGCTGCACTTTATTTTTTTGATCAGTGAATATGTTATTCATACTGCCCACAAGATTTTCACCTTTCTCCAGAGTAGACGAGAAAGCAACTTCCTGAGAAACCTTGCCATCATAAAAAAATATCACTATTGAGCGATTGTTAGGTAAATTAAGCAAATAAGGCATCGTGGGATCAATAAGTTTGGGCTGAACTTTTTGCCATTCATCACTACCGATTTTACGTATCTGTCTGGCCTGGTGTTGAGCTAAAATTGTAAATTTAATTCCCTGTTCGGCCATAAGGACTAAAGAATCAAAGTTTACAGCCGTTTCCGGTAACCACATCCCTTCCGGTTTCCTGTTAAAGCGGTGTTCGAAATCCCTTATTCCCCAAATAATTTGTGTTAATTTATCATTCGTATTGGCAAGAGGTAATATTATATGATTATAAACTTGTGCTATAGCATTACCATGACCCTCAAATTGTTGCTGACTGTCCTTATCCGCTTTAATAATAGCTAAATATAATTCTCTATTTTTCTCTTCAATCCAGGATAATAAAGTAGGTCCAAAGTTAAAACTTATCTTTGAATAATTATTAACAATTTTCACTATATCTTTTTTTTCATTCAAAATTTTTGCATGAGCGTTGGGCTGGTAACATTCTTCAGTAATACGTTCATTCCAATCATGGTACGGCGCGGCTGAATTTTCTTTTTCGACCGTTTCGAGCCAGGGGTTTTCCCGAGGAGGTTGATAAAAATGTCCGTGGATGCAAATGTAATGATTCATATCAGACTTGATCCGGTTTTAAAATAATAACACTTAACGGAGGAAGTATGAGTTGTAAGGAATGAGCACGATTATGCAAAGCTTCCGGAAATGTCTTCAGGTCATTCTCATTTTTTTTATCGCTGCCGCCATATATTTCCTTATCACTATTTAATATTTCATGCCATATTCCTTGAAAAGGTACCCCAATTTTATACTGGAAGTGAGTAGTTGGCGTTGCATTTACAATAATTAATAAAATCTTTTTATCGCGTGAGTACCTTAAATAAGAACAGATACTCTGGTTATAGTCAGAGCAATCTATCCATTCAAAACCAGTGTATTCATGGTCTAGTTCATACAACGCAGGTTCATTGCGGTATAAATGATTTAAATGTTGAACCCAAAGTTTTATTCCTTGATGTCGTTCATATTTTAATAAAGACCAATCCATACCGGTATCATGAGACCATTCGTTCCATTGCGCAATTTCACCTCCCATGAAAATTAGTTTTTTACCCGGTTGGGTATACTGATATCCGAATAATAACCTTAAATTTGCAAATTTTTGCCAATCATCTCCTGGCATTTTTCCGATAAGAGATCCTTTACCGTGCACCACTTCGTCATGTGATAAAGGTAAAATAAAATTTTCTGTATAAGCGTAGAGCATACGAAAAGTAATCTGGTCATGGTGAAAACTTCTATAAACTGGGTCTTTACTTAAATATGAAAGCGTATCGTGCATCCATCCCATATCCCATTTATAACCAAATCCAAGGCCGCCCAAATAAGTAGGCCTGGAGACCATTCCCCATGCAGTGGATTCTTCAGCAATCATTTGCACGTCAGGAAAATTTTTATAAATGGTTTCATTGAGCTGACGCAAAAAGTCTATCGCTTCAAGATTTTCTCTGCCACCATACTTATTAGGTATCCATTCTCCCGGTTTACGTGAATAATCAAGGTACAACATGGAAGCGACTGCATCCACTCTTAATCCATCAATATGGAAAAATTCAAGCCAAAACCTTGCACTGCTGATTAAAAAACTTCTGACCTCGTGTCTTCCATAATTGAAAATCGCGCTATTCCAATCAGGGTGGTAGCCCAGTTTTGGATCCGCATGTTCGTAAAGATGAGTACCGTCAAAAAAATACAATCCATGTTCATCATTTGGAAAATGCGAGGGGACCCAGTCTAAAATGACGCCAATTTCGTTTTGATGTAAAAAATCAATTAAATATTGAAAATCCTCTGGATTTCCATACCGGCTGGTTGGCGCAAAATATCCAGTAGTCTGATATCCCCATGACCCAAAAAATGGATGTTCGCATAAAGGCATAAATTCTACATGTGTAAATCCCATTTCTTTAACGTACTCAGCTAATGGCTTGGCGATCTCTCGGTATGTTAGGGAACGGTTATCCCCTTCCCAATTCTCAGCCATGAACCGAGATGTAATTCGTAGATAGAGAGCGGTTTTTGATGACTTTGACGGAATCCTCTTGAATTCATCCATACATCATCATTCCAGGAAAAATTATTTACCCAAACCTTTGTTGCGGTACAAGGCGGCGTTTCGAAGTAAAATCCAAATGGATCGGCTTTTTCGCAGGTATAATTTCCCTGATTTGAGACAATGTAATATTTATAACATTGCCCAATAGCGATATTTCCAAAAAAACCACACCATATTCCCGAACTGTCCTCTGGATGTAAGGGATGGGATTTTTTATTCCAGCCGTTAAAATCACCTATTAAATAAACCTGAGAAGCATTTGGGGCCCAAACCGCAAAATTAAATCCGGGTTTTTTATGTTCATCGAAAGCGGGATGTGATCCTAAAATTTGATAAAGCCGACTATGCGTTCCTTCATTGAACAGATAAATATCTTCTTTAGTCATCAAAGAATGATTAGACATACTACCTATCTCTTTACGAATCAGAGAAATATTATAAATTGTAGTACATAGAAATTTGTTTTTGGTCCATTTTTCAAAACTAAATTTAAATTTCTTTTGCCAGTTGGGATAGGTCTTTCCAGAGTTGGGAACATTTTGTGGCATAGTTTCAAGCCATAAATCTTCTAAATTGATTAATAAATATTTACTGGGATCATTGGCCAATCTGTATAATGAATCCTGTAATATGTGTTTTAATTGATGAATCGATAATTTCATTTTTCCAGACGGATTGAGCGTTTTCCTACGCTGCCATTCTTCAGCTGCGGTCAGTTTTGACAAAAATCTGCTTTTCCTTCGTGATATAATGTCTAAACCTTGCACGTAGGCGGTAAACATAGGCATATCGTGTGTATTTAAACTGCTTATACTTTCATTCCGAATTTTCGTAAGATTTTTTTTAAAGGCGCTAATCTCATCTGGAGGATACGCATAGAATATAAATGATGTTTTATTATTTTTTTATTGACGTAATGCGGCACATTGCCGAGATTTTCACCTATGATTTCTATTTTATAGCGCTGCGATTCCAAGGATATAATGGCATAGAATTCTTCTGCTGAATAATGAATATAGGCGCCTTGACTGGCTTTGAAATCTTTGGGAATACAGTATAAACGATGCAATCCCATGACATGATCGAGTCTCAATAAATTTACATAAGGAATTATTTGGCGCAAAGTTTGTATAAAGTATTGATAATTAGTTTCTTTAAAAGGTGAGGTATTAAAGGTGGAAATCCCCATTTTTGTCCTTTGGTGAACACGGCATTTATCGGCGACCCTATTTGCAAATTATGAGCGAATAAATGCTGATTTTTCCACACATCGTAGCCATTAGGATGAACTCCTAAAGGCATGTCTAAATACAAATCAACATTTTTTCTGGTAAACTCGTCCGCTAATTCTTTAATTTGAAGTTGAATTTGCCACTGGCAGTAAAGAAAATAATTTTTGGTTTGAGGTTGGTAATCACCATCATGGATAATGCCTGCTTTTAATTTATCTGGCCATAAAGGCCATGGCTTCCCCTGTATTTCATGAACCGCAAGAAAATTTGCATAATCAATGACTCCGGGATTGTTTTTACAAAATAATTCAAATTTTTGATGGCGCTCCAGGTCAGCGCTCAAAAAAAATTCATTAGATAAAATTTCAATTAATTTTCTCTTGAGAGAATAAATTTTAGAATAATCAACAAGGGAATTCGCTTCCAATTTTTTTATTTTTTCCTGAAAACCTTTATTATGATACAATCTTTGAGCGGTAATATTATTTGAAAATTCGGGTATTTTAACAATATCTAAATAGAATTCATTGAAAAATAATTTGCTGATAGGCGAATATGGACTTGATTCAAAATCTTTTTGTAAAAATTGTGAAAAAATAGGCAAGGTACCAATTAAATTTCCATCATGATCAGCAACCCAATTCATTAACAGGTTAAGATCAGCCAAATTACCGGCTCCAAAATTAGCTCTGGAACGCAATGCATATATAGGAGCAAATAATCCCCATTTTTTTTGCTTATCTTTAGATATATAAGCGTGTTTTGGTGCGGAAATTACCATGCAAGAATAATTACGTTCTTTTATCTGTATATTTAATTGATGATAGCCTAAAGGTAAATTTTTTAAATATTCTAATGATTTGACTACATAGTTATTATTATCAAAGCTTTTTTTTTGCAATGTTTCACTCCTGGAGAGGGAATGAGTCCAGGTTATATTATTTGAATCATCCAACAAAAGATGACAATGAATATTGGAATGACTAGATTTTTCTGGAAGAAGTAGTTTTACTATTAATTTACCGTTCCAGGCTACCGTAACCGGGGGCAATATTTTTTGAAAAATAGCATTGCATTTTTCCAATAAAACATTTTTTATTTCTTTTTCTGAGTTTACATCAACATTAAAAGCACATAAAATAGCTAATAAAGTCTCTTTTTCTACGAATTTCTTTTGTCTGAAGGAATCATAATAAGCAGTTTGAATATTATATAGTTTGGCTAATTGATGCAGATCACCCAATTTATTGTGATTCATTGTAATAAATCTAATAAACCCTTGCAGGGGATTAATAACCAGTCCGGTCTATTGTTTAATTCATAATTAATTTCGTAGATAGTTTTTTCTAGCATTAAGGCTTGCAATAAAATAGAATTTTCTTCAGCATTCGGAGATAATAAATTATTCTGAGAAGAAACTTTTTTATAGCCATTTAAAAAATAAGCGCAACACCATCCATACCAGAATTTCCCCCAATACTCCAGATTTTCGTTAGATTTGTTCATGACATCGGCTTGTGTAGCATAATGAAAAGAACGCAGCATACCGGCTATATCACGTAAAGGTGAACGTTTAATTCGGCGTTCCGACAGCGATCTAGCCGGTTCTCCTTCGAAATCAACAATAAAAAAATCTTTACCTGTAAATAGAACTTGTCCTAAATGAAAGTCACCGTGACAACGTATTCTCATCCCGGATATTTTATTCTCTAATAACTTTTTAAGTACAGCATCTATAGAAGGTTGCGATTTCAATACTGAAGAAATTATTTCCTGGCTGAATTCATCCATTTGGGGAATTTTTTTATTAAGTTGGTGAATGGTTCTTCCAAGCAGCCCTTTAATAGATTGATATAAGCTACGCTGATATAGAGTTGAAAAGGGTAACGGAGCAAAATTTTCATCTTTATCGTCAGAAGCTAAAGCAGCATGCATTTCTGCAGTTCTTTGCCCTAATAAATAAATTAAATGAATATATTCACCTAATAATTCTTTTATTTCTTCAGAAGCCTGAATTGGAGGGCCGAATAATCGCAGCGGCGATGGGATATATAAGTCAGCTCTTTTAACAGGATTCACAGATAATGCAATTTCAAAAAAACGGTTTACATTCTCAAGGGTATAATCCCAGGCATTATATTCATGAGGTATATATTCATGTAATGCGCTGAGTATAATAGTCTCAGTACGTTCATCTTTATATTCAGTATATCCCAGAAGTCGTGGTGTATTTTTAAATTCGGCTTTTTCCGTTAAAAATTTCCCGATCTCTATGTCCGGATTGATTCCCTGCTGACAGCGCCGATAATTCTTTAGAATAAAACTCTGGTCGAATATAATAGAAGTATTGCTTTGCTCGGTTTTAATCGGTTGTGCTTCTAATTTAGATTTATAGCGAATTTTATGGAGTGACTTTGCAATTAATTTACCGTTTAATCCTTTAATTTTTTTATTTTCAGCAATATTGTTCAGAAGTGTTAATGTAAACTCACGTTTGAAATAAGCATCAATTAAATATTTATTTGATTTTGTCAAATTAGCAATAATCGATTGGGGATATTGTTTCTTTAATAGTTTGGCTTCTGATTCATTGACAGAAGCAATAGATAGACAATAGATTTCTTCTTCATCCTTGAATAAATTAACCTGAATGAGAAGCGTAAATATATTTTTATTTTTCATTGGTATGGATAACATTTCGATTACTTTTAATTTCTTAATATTGTGTCCTTTAGCTGCAAACCACCTTTGTTTGACTAAGTAAAAAGACAATATTTTCTCAAGATCGGAACGATTTCCTGGTTGTAATAAGTCTTCGCAATCGGAACAATCTAATTTCTGCGTTACATAGGTGGCCGCCATTGCGGTTTGGTCATCTTTTTGCTTTATTAAAAACCAAAAAAATCCATAAGCATTTAGTGAAATTGTGTAGGGTGTGTTTTTTATAGTTTGGAAACTGGTATGTCCAAATAATTCAAACAGTTCCTTTCCTTCCCATTCAGTCAGGTCCAGTTCGGCTTGTTCTGGGTAACGGGAAAAATTGGCAACGACTAGAATTGTTTGAGTTTGATATTCATTGATGAATGCAAAAATTTTAGGATTTTCAGGAAATAAAAGCCGTATAGTACCTAAAGCAAATGCCGGGAACTTTTTTCTAAGTTCTATAAGATGTTTGGTCCACCATAACAAGGATTCTGTATTATTCTGTTGATTAGCGACATTGACGGTTTCATAATGATATTCGGGGTCTACAATTAAAGGTAAATACAGACTTTGTGGGTGAGCTTTTGAAAACCCGGCATTTTTATTTGGCTCCCATTGCATGGGTGTGCGTACGCCGTTCCGGTCTCCCAGGAAAAAATTATCTCCCATGCCAATTTCGTCACCATAATAAATCACCGGAGTTCCCGGTAAAGAAAACAGTAATGCGTTTAATAATTCAATTTTTTTTCTATTATTATTTAACAACGGCGCTAAACGCCTGCGAATTCCTAAATTAATGCGTGCTTTTGGATGTTCAGCGTAATATCGATACATATAGTCACGTTCTTCGTCCGTGACCATTTCCAGAGTTAATTCATCATGATTTCTTAAAAAAATAGCCCATTGACAGTTGGCAGGAATAGCGGGAGTTTGCTGGATAATATCGACAAGCGGAAAACGATCTTCCATTCGTAACGACATAAACATTCGGGGCATTAACGGGAAATGAAATGCCATGTTACATTCGTCACCTTGTCCAAAGTAGGCTACCGCATCTTCGGGCCATTGATTCGCTTCAGCCAACAGCATCCGGTCATTAAAATTTTCATCAATATGTTTGCGCACTATTTTTAGAAATTGATGTGTTTCTTCAAGATTTTCACAGTTGGTTCCTTCTTTTTCATATAGATAAGGGACTGCGTCCAGGCGTAATCCATCTACACCTAAATTTAACCAGAAATCTATCCAGCCTAATACCGCTTTTTGCACGTCTTTGTTTTCAAAATTTAGATCGGGTTGATGTGAATAGAATCTATGCCAATAATAAGCATTGGCTACAGAATCCCAGGTCCAGTTAGAACTTTCAAAATCTTTAAAAATTATTCGCGCATCTTTATATTCTTCGCCCGAATCACTCCAAACGTAAAAATTTCTCCATTTAGAGCCTGATTTTGCCTTGCGGGCACGTTGAAACCAGGGATGCTGATCTGAAGTATGGTTCATGACGAGTTCGGTAATGATACGAATATTACGGCGGTGGGCTTCGTAAATTAGAGATTTCACATCGTTTAAATGACCATAAGCGGGATTTACCCGAGTATAATCAGCAATATCATATCCGTCATCTTTTAATGGCGAGGGATAGAAAGGCAGCATCCAGATAGCCGTTACGCCAAGATCCTGCAGATAATCTAATTTTTCAATGAGACCAATAAAATCTCCATTACCATCATTATTGCTATCAAAAAAAGCTCGTATATGAAGCTCATATATAATGGCTTCCTGATACCATTGTGGTAAAAATTTAGTCATAAATCTCACATTAAATTTAGGTAATGAAATAATTAAATCACATAAACCCAATCTTGGCGAATTACTGCTTATTTTTTGTTATAATGTTTATACTCAAAGCGATTAGGTTTTCGGTGTTCTAGCATCCCATTGACCGGCGATTTTGAAACGTTCTTCCTTCGAAAAACCTTGAAATACAACGAGTATTCCTGCGGCTTTTCTCAGTCAGAACGTTTCAATCTCACCGGTCACTGGGCGCTATAACACCGAAAACCTGATCATTTTGAGTATATTAGTAGGCACTTTCAATCATTTTTATTTAAATTTTTTATTCATTTATAAACGGTGCCAGGAATTCTTCATAAAAATATCATTTTAGGATAATGATTTGATGAACCCCACGATTCGGCGTCTTAAAGATTATCATACGCTCCCTGATGCGTTGGCTGTTTCCGCCGATTTAATGAAACATCTAACACAATTCAGGCTAATTGTTTTTTTGGATTACGATGGGACAATAACGCCTATTATGCCTCATCCTGAACAAGCCATCATCAGTGAAGAAATTCGGCAAGTAATTCTGGAATTATCACATGTCACGCCTGTAGGAATTGTTAGCGGACGTGATAAACATAATATACAGAAATTGTTGAATTTGCCTAATTTATATTATATCGGAAATCACGGTTTTGATATTGAAGGGCCGCCGCCGGACTCTATTCAGTATGAAGTAGGAATCGAGTATTTACCGATATTGAAGAAATGCTACCGCGAACTTCAGTCTAATTTATCAAAAATTCCGGGGCTTCAATTTGAACCTAAGCGGTTGACGGATACAATTCATTACCGATTTACTGCGGAAAAAGATGTGGATCTTCTATTCAAAATTACGCGCCATACCGTTGGTAATTATCCCCAACTTAAAATCAGTACAGGGAAAAAAGTATTAGAAATTCGACCCAATGTTGATTGGGACAAAGGCAAAGCAGTTCAATGGCTGGCGGGAATTTTAGGATTTAATCAACCGAATACACGCATCCTTTACCTGGGGGATGACCTCACCGATGAGGATGCTTTTCGAATTCTACCTAACCACGCTATTGGTATTTTAGTAGGTAATCATTCTGATCAAACTTATGCGGAATATCATCTTGAAGATTCAGAACAAGTAATGATTTTTTTAAAAAATTTAACTCAAAATATATTACGACCACGTCATCATGACAATGATTAATAGTCATTGCGAGCGCCAGCAAAACAATCCAGTTCGCACTTCGAACAATGCCCTGCACTGGATTGCTTCGCTGGCGCTCGCAATGACGGATTAGCCTAAAATCAGAATGTTGATTGGGAAAAACGGTATTATTGGTCTACAATTAAAGATCAGAAATTTTTCTTAGACATGAGTTTCTTTATTTATGGCTTTAGAAGAAAATTCTCCTCCGTCAATTGAGGATTATGCTCTTATAGGGGATTGTCATTCCAGTGCTTTAATTTCAAAGCATGGCTCTATTGATTGGTGTTGCATGCCCAGATTTGATTCTGCCAGTTGCTTTGGTCGATTATTGGATTGGCATAACGCCGGATTTTGTCAAATATCCCCTACCAGCGCTTTTCAAACTTCTCGGCGTTACTTAAATAATTCGATGATTTTAGAAACCTGTTTTCAAACGGATGAAGGAGAAGTGCGTTTGATTGACTTGTTTACTATGCATAGTGGTGGTGAACATCATCCTTATCATCAGTTATTGCGTATGATCCAACCCATTCGTGGCACTGTGGAATTAAAAGTTACCATTGTACCCCGCTTTGATTATGGCGCCATCAAACCCTGGATTCGGGAATATTCAGAAAATTCTTTTATTGCGATTGGTGGTTGTGATGGTTTATTAATATCAACAAACCTGCCGATATGCATGGATTGCCGGGATAAATTATCCATTTTACTTAAGGTAAATACACAACAAAATTATTATCTTTCTATCGTTTATGCCAAACCGGAAGATTTGGACGAATGTGTTGTCTATGTACCAACCCTGCAACAACAGGAATTAAGATTCACTGAAACCGTCAATTGGTGGGCAGGCTGGAATCGACAGGCTAATTTTCAGGGGAAATATACCGAGCTCGCTTTACGTTCTGCTATGGTTTTAAAATGTTTATGCTACGCCCCGACTGGCGCTATCATCGCTGCGCCCACGACTTCTCTTCCCGAAAGCCTCGGAGGTTCGCGGAATTGGGATTACCGTTATAGTTGGATACGTGATTCCTGTTTTTCAGTGCGCGTTTTAGGGATTTTAGGTTTTATCAAAGAAGCCGATGGTTTTCGCCGTTTTATTGAACGAAGCTGTGCAGGCTCTGCCGCAGAACTGCAAACATTATTTGGAGTGGACGGGCGGCGGCATCTCTTTGAGCGTACTTTAGATTATCTGGATGGTTACAGAGGCTCCAAGCCAGTAAGAGTAGGCAATGCAGCACACCTGCAATTACAACTCGATGTCTATGGGGAGTTACTGCTTTTAGCATGGCTTTGGCATGAACAGGGATGTTCTCCTGATGATGATTATTGGCTTTTTTTGACTGGAATTGTTGATACTGTGATTAAAATCTGGGAGTCTCCTGATTGTGGAATTTGGGAGGTTCGCAGTGAGCCGCGTCATTTTGTTTTTTCTAAAGCCATGTGCTGGGTGACACTGGACCGCGGAATTCGTCTGGCCATTAGCATGAATAAAAGCATAGATCTGGACGATTGGAAAAAAGTGCGCGACACAATTCGCCAAAGTATTGAAGAAAATGGCTATGATGAACATCGGGGAGTTTTTACCCAGGCGTATGGATTTCCGGAGATGGATGCTTCCCTATTACTGTTACCTATTTTCGAGTTTGTTGATTATCAGGATCCTCGAATGATCCGTACAGTAGAAGCTATTCGCAAAGAACTCGGCAAAAATGGATTATTAATGAGGTATCCTTCTTACACTGATGAGCTGGCGGGAGAAGAAGGGGTTTTTTTAGCCTGCACTTTTTGGCTGGTAATCTGTTTAGCACGTCAAGGCCAATTAACTCAAGCTGAGGAAATTTTCATTCAGGCAATTTCTACCGGCAATGACCTGGGACTTTTTTCCGAAGAATATTTTACAAAAAGTAAACTTATGGGCGGTAATTTTCCTCAAGCGTTAACTCATTTGGCTGTTATAGCCTCAATCATTGCCTTACATGAAGAATCCATCAAGATAAAATCCTGAAGCTTCCTGTCAATCAATGACTGCCACCCGGACCACCTTTGGCATAGGCTCTTTGAACGGCAGGACGATTTTGAATCTTGAACAACCAGCGTTTAATCGATGGAAAATTATCAATATTTTGGGATTGCCACTCATACAATGCGACCCAGGGATAAATTGCCATGTCGGCGATAGAATATTCCCCTGTCAAAAAATCGCGCCCTATTAAACGTTTTTCTAATACATTATAAAGGCGCGTCGTCTCTTTTACGTATCTATTAATAGCATAAGGGATGCGTTCTGGCGCATATCGCGAAAAATGATGGTTCTGACCAGACATAGGCCCCAATCCTCCCACTTGCCAGAATAACCATTCTAACGCTTCTAAACGTACTCTAAAGTCCTGCGGCAAGAACTGTCCGATTTTTTCAGCTAAATAAAGCAGTATCGCCCCGGACTCAAATACACTGACCGGTTGTCCTTTGTCGTTAGGGTTATGATCAACAATAGCTGGAATTTTATTATTCGGTGATATTCGTAAAAAATCAGGTGAAAATTGCTCATTATTAAAAATATCTATACGAATAAACTGATATTCTAAACCCGATTCTTCAAGAAAGATCGCAACCTTGTCACCGTTGGGAGTCGGCCAGTAATATAGTTCAATCATAAAATCACCCTCAATTTTTAATTGCTGCAGTATTTCAGATAAGTCTTTTGGTTTCAGTCGTCATTGCGAGCGTAAGGCGAAGCAATCCAGTTCGTACTTCGATCAACGCTCTGTACTGGATTGCTTCGCTCACGCTCGCAATGACTGTTAGAGCAATTTATTTATACCTCGCGCGATATAATATACCAAATAGCAACTGGATTTGCAGCAATTGAAGCCGGATAGTGAGTATGGTATATTAATTCAACATTTTTTTTGGCTTTTAATTCCAGGATTTAATTATGGTATACCTAAAGCGGCTGTTATCCAGACTGTTTTCTCAAAAAGACTGTACGAAAAATAAAGCTATTATTTCAGCGAAATATTATCAGGTCTATAATCGAAAATTGGATTTTGATTATGTTGACACCTTCAGCGCCTACATTCAGCATTGCAAGGTTGACAAAAAAAGCGAAAAATTAGGCGTATTGGTGGATAAATATGCCGTTCGCGCACATGTCGCCAACCTGATCGGTGAAAAATATTTAGCGAAATTACTGGGCGTTTGGAAAAACGCCAAAGATATCGACTATGACAGTTTACCTTCCCGATTTGTTTTAAAGGCTAATCATGGTTGTGCATGGAATATTCTGGTTCAGGATGTACAGAAGCTTGACCGAAAAATTGCCACCAAAAGGCTTAACTGGTGGCTTGCCAAAAATTTTTATAAAGGGTCGTTAGAGGCGCATTACCGAAAAATAAAACCGAAAATTATTGCCGAAGAATTTTTAGTAGATAGCAATGGGGAATTACTGGACTACAAGTTTTTTTGTTTCCATGGCGAACTGTATTTTATCCAGGTTGATATCGACCGTTTCAGTGAAGAACATTCGCGTATTTATTATGATCTTGAGTGGCGCCGGCTGCCCTTTACCATCAAGTATCCGGCCAACCTCAGAATATTAAAACGTCCGGAAAATTTCGATGAAATGGTAAAAATAGTCAGTCAATTAGCCAAAGGACATGAGCATGTCCGCGTGGATCTTTATAATGTAGATGGCCGGATTGTGTTCGGAGAGCTCACTTTTACTCATGGCAGCGGTTTTGAAAAATTTTACCCCGATGAAACCTATAATTTTCTAATCGGCGATATTATTGCTAAAAGGAAAACATTGGCCGATTGGAATCAGCATTTAGGCTCCGGATCAAACGACTCGCTATAAATGTACTATATATATAGGGATGTCCAAATATAATAGAAAACTTCCCATTGGAGCTGAAATGGTTTCCGGACAAGGAACCCATTTCCGGGTTTGGGCCGCTAATCATCAAAACGTATATCTTGTTATAGAAAATGCAGGATCGACAAAAGAATATCCGATGGAAAAAGAGAAAAATTCATATTTTTCCTTATTTTTATCTGACGTTGGTGAAAATTATTTATATCGATTTAAGTTCCCGAATGAACCTGGATTGTGGTCGGATCCCGCCTCCCGTTATCAACCCTTAGGCCCGGACGGACCTTCATGCATTGTTAATACAGAATATCGCTGGACAGATAATCAATGGCCTGGAATAACCCTTGAAAATCAAATTATCTACGAAATTCATATCGGTACATTTACACCCTCCGGAACCTTTAGTGAAGCCGCCGCTCACTTAAAAGAACTCGCAGAGCTTGGTATCACTATCATTGAATTAATGCCCTTAAATGAATTTCCCGGAAAATTCGGCTGGGGATATGATGGTGTCAACCTGTTTGCCCCCGCGCATATTTATGGTTCGCCCGATCAATTAAAAGCGCTCATTAACGAGGCGCATGAGCTGGGAATAGCGGTGATTTTAGACGTAGTTTATAATCATTTTGGCCCTGAACATAACCATTTACTTCACTTTTCAAAAGAATATATAAAAGAAATAAAAATGACTGAGTGGGGAAATTCTATAAACTTTGACAATTTTTCTACCCGCGAATTCTTTTTAACCAATGTTAAATACTGGATAAGCGAATTTCATTTTGATGGTCTACGAATTGATGCTACTTATTGTTTATTCAGTGATACCCCCGTTCATATTTTAAAAGATTTATCTTTTGCGGTTAAAAAAAGCTCCCAAAAGTCTACTATCATTATCGGTGAAGACGAACCCCAGAATTCTCAATTATTAATGCCTTATGAAGCCAATGGGTATGGATTTGATGCTCTTTGGAACGATGATTTTCATCACAGTGCTCATGTTCGACTTACCGGTAGAAAAGAAGCTTATTACTCTGATTATCAGGGTAGCCCGCAGGAATTTGTTTCACTGATGAAATATGGTTTTTTATATCAGGGACAATTTTGTTCATGGCAGAACAAAAATAGAGGCGTTCCTAATTACAATTTACCGCATCAATCCATGGTCATCTATCTTGAAAATCACGATCAGTTAGCGAATTCATTTGATGGTAAAAGAGTTAAGCAAAAAACTGATCCTGGTAACTATCGAGCGATGAGCTGTTTATTATTATTATCTCCCAATACCCCTTTGCTATTTCAGGGACAGGAATTTGGTTCAGAAAAACCTTTTTTATTTTTTTCAGATCACAGCCCTGAAATCAGTAAAGCTATAAGCGAAGGTCGCCGGAATTACCTTAAACAATTTCTCTCAATTTCTGATTCGAATGCGGATCAACAAATTCCCGATTGTTCTGATCCAAAGGTTTTTAAAAGCTGTCAGTTAGATTGGAGTCAAAAGAACCCTCAAATATATGCTTTATATAAAGATTTAATCAAAATTAAAAAAAATGATAAGATTTTTAAACAATGTCAAAAATTAAAAGTCGATGGCGCAGTTTTTGGTCCAGATTTATTTTTAATTCGTTACTTTGGTCCTGAGACAGATGACCGTCTGATCATTATAAATTTTGGATTAGATTATGCATTAGATCCAGCCCCAGAGCCTTTAGTAGCGTATCCAAACAACCGACCCTGGGAAGTATTATGGTCGAGTGAAGAAATAGAATACGGCGGTGGAGGCGCCATTCACTTGCAGATCAATCACTGGAAGATAGCCGGTCATTCTGCAATGGTTTTAAAAATTAGAGAGGAATAATCGTATGCCACATATCATTACTATTATTAAAGATCCTAAAGGGGATGATTTAATTCACAAAGAATGGCTTATGACTAATGCTCTTGGAGGTTTTGCTTCCGGATCTATATCAAATGTTTTGACGAGAAAATATCATGCTTTGCTCATAGCTGCATTACATGCTCCTTTGGGCAGAACAATTTTACTCAATCATGTAGAAGAGAGTATTGTACAAAATAAAAAGGAAATTATTCTCACCCAGCAAAGACAGGGTCCGAACGAAGCTTTACCCGATATACCTTTGACCGAGTTCAAATTAAAAGACGGCATCCCTTTTTGGTATTATAAAATTAATGATACCATTATTGAAAAGCGACTCCATTTAATCAATCACCAGAACACAGTGCATATCACCTACCAAATTATGTCTGGCAAACCAGTTCATCTAAAATGGCGCCCTTTTCTTCATTTTCGTAATTATGAAAGTCCAGTCAATATTTCTATTCCGCATGAGGAATATTCTATTAATTCACATAATAATCGCTATGAAATATCTTGCCCGACATTTCCATTATTGCGGATGCTATGTAGTGAAACAATACCTTTTACTCCGGAATTAAAAAAACTGGAAAAAGTGTATTACGAGTATGAAGCAGCGAGAGGTTATGAATCAATAGGTAGCTTAATAAGTCCTGGCTGTTATAGTATTGAGCTTATTCCCAATAAAAAAATAACGTTTGTGGTATCTGCGGAGGATTGGGAAACTATCGAAGCATTATCTCCTGCCGAAGCCTGGCAGGAGGAAAAATTACGTAGAAAAAATGTATTAAAAACCGCCGGACTCATTGCAAGCTCATTGAGCACTATCTCTAATACTACGATCGGAAAATTGGTATTTGCAGCCGATCAATTTATTTTTAAACCAATAACGCGGTTTCGCGAAATCATTCGCTTGCAGGCAGCCGGTGAAGAACCGGGCTCTGTAGTCGCCGGTTTCCCCTGGTTCACCGATTGGGGAAGAGATACCATGATTTCTTTAGAAGGATTAACATTGTCGACCGGAAGAACAGATCTGGCCTATTCAATTTTACGAACTTTCGCTCACTATGTTAAAGATGGCTTAATACCCAATATGTTTCCTGATAAACAAAATGAAGCCTTATATCATACCGCGGATGCCAGTTTGTGGTTTTTTCACGCTACCGATCGTTACTTACAAACAACTCAGGATTTTTATACCTTAGAACTTCTCATCCCCAAATTTAAAGAAATTATCGAACATCATTTGAATGGCACACGTTTTGGGATAAAAGTTGATAAAGATGGTTTATTATCTCAAGGGGCGAACGATTTGCAATTAACCTGGATGGATGCCAAGGTCGGTGATTGGGTCGTTACTCCACGACGAGGTAAAGCTGTAGAAATAAATGCATTATGGTATAATGCTCTGAGACTTATGGAAGAGTGGACAGGAAAATACGGTGAAAATGCGGAACATGCTAAAGAATCCTTTAATCAGAAATTCTGGTATCCTGAGGGAAATTATCTTTACGACGTGATAGATTGCATTGATCATACCGAAAAAAAAGATTCTTCGCTGAGACCCAATCAAATTTTTTCCATTTCGCTAAAACATCCCGTATTGGAAATCAGTCGTTGGCAAACTGTCGTCGATATTATTCATAAAGAACTCCTCACCCCTGTGGGACTACGTACACTCTCCCCGACTCACCCTGATTTTAAAGCCACTTATGAAGGTGATCTCAGATCTCGCGATGCCGCCTACCATCAAGGAACAGTTTGGCCTTGGTTAATAGGCCATTTTATAGATGCGTGGTTAAAGGTATATCCAAATGATTTCGAAAATGCGAGATGTTTTCTAAAAGGTTTAGAAGAACACTTAAATCACACCTGTGTGGGAAATATTGCGGAAATTTTTGACGCTACACCGCCATACAATCCCCGGGGTTGTTTTGCCCAAGCCTGGAGCGTTGCCGAGGTACTGAGAAGTTTAATTAAGGTCGGAAGTAAAGAGTAAATCTTCTCGCTCGATTTTTCTTATATTTAAGCTCCATTTCAGTCGTATTTTAGAGGTGATTTAACTATCAAACCAGTTCGACGGTATACAACTTACGGTCAGAATCAACCGCATCGTAACTGGTGGAACCGGTAGTGAAAAAAGAGCGATTGCAATGACCAGGGCTACTATCAGGACTAGAAGTCGGACTAGAGCGGGGAGAAGGCAAAAGACTACTGTGAGCACTACGGACCGGACTGTTATCTTTGTTATCGTCAGAAATGGTAAAAAGACGAGTGCCAGGAGTATGATGCGAGTCAGAAATCAATTTGAATTCCTTCGAATCTTCAATAATGGGCGGTTGAAAAACCGTAGAAGTACGCCTGGTAGCCATAAATCTTTGATTATTTCCAGACTGGTTCTGAATGAGCGATGATAAACCACGTTTGATGAAATAATATTGGGCCTGGCTCTCGCTTAAGTTTAACGCGACGGTTTCCAATATTTGATACGTCTTAGGTACAAAATTAAATTCCAACTTCCACTGGGCAATGAATTCATCTAATTGAGAAAAAGAAAAATGTAACTCATTTTCAGCAAGCTCTGCAGCGTCACAAGCTCTATCATTTCCTACAATACAGGGATACGTCATCACATTTTCGCTAGAGGCGCTCAAAAAAGCTTTCGGAATAGACTGCATGTAAGTTTGATCCACAATTCTTTTAGATATAACAAAGTATGTATTATTAGCTACACCCTGAGAAACATCGGATATATTACGAACAAAATGCTTTATAAATTTATATACCTCGAGAGGAATTAACACATACTCTTCAATCACGTTATTCAATTTTTGAAGATTATCGGTATCAATTTTTATCTCGTTTTGTACACCCAGGCAATTAAAAAAACAATTTGAGGGGTGATCAGCAATGATTTTCAAAAAATTACAACAGGATTTGAAATCAGAATCTTTGCAACCCTTACTTTTTGCATGCAATCTCACTGCTATTTTCTGTAAAGATTTTACGGAAACAGGACTTCGTATCCAATAATATTTAAAACTATCAATGTCGTTATTTTCTGCGAAAACAATATAATCTTTATGATCTTTTTGGATGATAAATCCTCTCTCTACCCTTTCTTTATCTTGCAATATCGCTAATCCCTGCTTTAATTCTTTAGTTCCTGTTTGCTGATGTAAAACCTTTACTACTTCAGGCGTTACTTCCAGTGAATGCTCCCGGAAAAAAGTTGAAAAATGATATAAAATTTTCTCTCTATATTTATTAGGTATTAAAATTTTAAAAATTCTGCTGCTTTCATTACTTTCATTGCTTTCACGTACATTTATATTTAAATTCCACGGTATTATTCTTTGTGATTTTAAATAAATTTTTATTTTCTTTGCATGTGTGGATTGCGAATTTTTAAAAAGCAAATCCAATATTTTTAAATAAAAAATATCAATCTCTAACCATTCACTTCGTAGGTCTTGAATTTTTTTCAATGAGAAGTAGTCCTTGACCAGGATGACGGCCCCCATGAGAAAGACAAAATTATCATGGCCAAACCATTCTGCAATGGATTTATCCGTTACTGACTGAGCAATCTGTTCTATTTCTAGAATAAGATTTTGACGCATATTAAAATCGAGTTCGTGCAAACATTCGTCCCAGATCCTCTGGATTCTCGCATGAGCTTCCGGTAATGCAAGCACCTTCAGCATGTTTGAATCCGCGAAATCAATAACACATTGTATTGATAATTTATTCAAAGCTTCTGACAAAATGTCTGGACCTGGCAGAACCTTCCCCAAGGATTTTGGAATAAATTGGCCATATTTTTCTTCCGTTTTGGCATAATATAAAATAGCAACGGCTTGCGCATGAGTTATTAATACAGGAAAAGGCAGAGCCTTTTTAAGTTGTTGCAATTTTTCTAATTCGGCGACAACAAGAACATTGCCTTTTTTTCCCGTTAAGATAATACGGTCTTCTATAGTCATTATTTTATTAAGGGCTTCAAAAGCCCCCCGAGGATTCGAACTATCAAATCCCAGAGCTTTCATTTCAGAAGATGAAATAATCAGGTATTGTTTCAGGAAAAGATTATTTACAATTTTTTCATCCTCTGGCGCCAATCCTTCTATATAATATCCACGAGGCTGACCAGAGGGTAAATAAAAGTTCTCCCGATTTGCAAAGTGATCTACCTCAAATTCAAACTGACCTTGCAATAATTGTTCAATTTTACTGACTTGCTCTAAAATTTCCATCTTACCTTTTCCAGAAATGATACGGCTAATACTCAACCCATTGGCCTTTTCACCAAGTATTCCCTTTAAGGCTATAGTTATTTTTTTGATGGCATCCTTTTCTTCGGCCAAGAGACGCGCTATGGGAGTATTATGAAAAGCGCTATATAGGCTTTCACAAAAAACCGGCCCCAAAAAAATTTCCTTTTGCATTTTCATATACAATCTCCTAAAACTCAATCCAATAACTTCTGAAAAAGGTAACCTTGCGGCGCCTATACGGCTTTGCTAATATGTTTATTTTAGCTTTTTTCATTTCAAAAGACCAATTCAATATTAGTGATGGGTGCTACCGGCAAGGTCGGTCAGGAAATATGGAGTATTCTAGATGGACAAACCAAATCGAAAACTGGACAGACTACTTTCTTTAGACGTATTTCGCGGTTTCACCATTGCCGCGATGATCCTGGTCAATAGCACCGGCATATACAATACTCAAAATTATGCCTTTCTTAAACATGCCGAATGGAACGGCTGCAACCCAGCTGATTTAATATTCCCATTTTTTTTGTTTATTATGGGTGTTGCTATTCCTATTGCTTTTTCCAAACGTCGTGAAGCAAAACATTCTTTAACAAAAATAATCTTCAAAATTATCAGACGATCGTTAATTATTTTTTTACTCGGTATTTTTTTAAATGGTTATCCTTATTTTCATATAACCACCATGCGTATCTATGGCGTATTGCAACGCATCGCATTATGTTATTTGTGCGCCGCTATCCTGTTTTTAACAACCAGTAAAACCACACAAATTATTATTTTCTTTACCATATTGCTGGGATATTGGCTGCTCATGACCCTGGCGCCAGTGCCAGGATTTGGCGCAGGCAATCTCTCTCCGGACGGCAATCTGGCTGGTTATATTGATCGATTGGTATTACACGGCCATTTCCACCTGTTTGGAAAAACGTATGATCCTGAAGGATTATTGAGTACTCTCCCCGCTATAGCCACGACACTTTTGGGCATTTTCACTGGTATGTGGTTACTATCTAAAAATGAACCGATGACGAAATTCTGGGGTATGATTGTTGTGGGGATAATAATGGCTGTTTTTGGCTGGGTTTGGAGCTTATGGTTTCCTATTATTAAAGATCTTTGGACCAGCTCCTTTGTGCTATGGACCGGAGGCTTAGGATTGTGCCTGTATGCTCTTTGTTATTGGCTGCTGGAAATTAAAGGCTGGCGCAGCTGGTCTAAACCTTTTGAGATTTTTGGATTGAATGCAATTGCTGCCTTCTTTTTGCATGTTTTCTTTTATAAGCTGCAAAACCTAATTCATATCACCCAAAATCACCAGCAAACTAATTTACGTGCTTATCTAGTCCATCATTTATTTGGTTGGGCTTCTTTACCCAATGCCTCGCTTCTTTACTCGATCAGTTATCTTTTATTCTGGTTATTAATTTTGTGGATTCTATATCGGCATAAAATTTATATTAAAATTTAAAAGCCCAGGATGAGGGCACGGCAATCAGGCCAAAAATTAATCACTCAAGTTAAATGTCACTTACTTAACCTATTATAATTTGACAGCAAGTATTTTTAAAGTAAAATCTAGTTTCTTACCATTTTTTCAAGGAGCGAAAATATGTCTCAATTCTCAGGCTATGTCCGGAAAAGTTTATTGCTGATTGGCGGCTGCACTGCCTTTACTGTTGGATTTGCCGGCGGCCCTGAACCCGCTCCTTCACCCGCACCCTGGGTATTCTTTCCCGCGTTACCCGGAGTTTCACTGTACGGATTCGGCGGCAATGGTTGGACCGGAATAGGCGATGCCATGGCGCCGGTCTTTGGCCAACCGCTCAATTTTTTCTATGTGGATCCGCAAATTTATTATCATAATAACAATGAATACACCGTCAGCGTCGGCGGCGGAGAGCGCTGGTTGGTGTCTCCTGAAGTTGGTATTCTGGGAGCATATGTATTCGGAGACTGGAATCGCATTAATGATGGCAACCACTTTTGGTTTGTCAATCCGGGATTGGAAAGATTGGGATCCATCATAGATTTAAGTGCTAATCTTTATATTCCGGTCAACGATCAGCAAATAGATAATGGCACAAAATTTGCTGATCAGGATGGTAATTTCAGTGAAATTACTTTCTCCGGTCATAACCAGTATGATGCGCTGGTCAATACATTCGATTCCACCGGTTGGGGTGGAGATGCTCAAATCGGTATCCATTTACCCTGGTTACCTTTTTTTCAAAATTCGGAAGTTTTTCTGGGGGGATATTATTTTGCGCCCAAATCCGCAGACAATATCGGCGGCGGATCCGTGAGACTGCAAGTCCCTATCACGAATTATTTCAGCGCCCTGTTTAGCGAAGCCTATGATAGTCAGTTTCACAACACACTCAAGGGCGGTATAACGTTCTGGTTCGGCGGCCGTCATACGCTTCCTGCCTGGCGGGGAGATTTGAGAGAACGCATGGTTGATCCCGTGCAACGCGGTCTGATAGCGGTAGCCGGTGGATCGCATACGGTTGAACCTTCCATACATCAGGAACAAATTATCGAAAACGGTGTACTGGAATTCTCGAATATTTCCTTTTTTGTACCTCCCGGTCATGCACCCGAAGGAAACGGCGCCGCCCAGGGCGATGGCACTTTTGAAAATCCCTATATCAACATGACCCAGGCCAATATTAATGACGCCAATTTCAATAATAATTACAATTTTTACATCAATTCCGGTAACTATTATGCTGTATATGGCTCGAGCAATCCCGATTATCTGGTATTAAACAATGATCGGCTCTTCGGCCGTCAAAATAATTTCAAACAGGAGGCTGATGGCTCGAATCGGCCGGTGATTAATTTTACTGAGGGCGGATTTGAAATTCCTGACAACGTCAATGATTCCTTCAACGATTTAATTTTGAAAGGTTCAAATCAGACAACTCATGCCGGTATTTGGGTGGATCATGAAGGGAGCAGTAATCAGACGCTGCAAATCAACGGTTCGGATGTGAAATATTTTGGTGATGGCATTGACTTCCTGAATTCCGGAACCGGCGCGCTCACAGTGGTTGTTTCTAATTCGCTGATCAGCGACAACAACGGCAGTGGTGAACTGTTTGCGCAGGGAGCCGAAGGCGGAATCGCTGCGGTGAACAATGGCGGCGGGTCTTTAAAATTGTCTATCGATGAATCGAGCATTTCTAATAACAGCAAGACAATTACAGGTAAAATTCCCAAATCTTTTACAGTAGGTGGATTGGCTGTTGTCAATGAAAGTGGCGAAACGATGTTGAATATAAATGAGTCCGGTTTTTCGGATAATGATGTCACCGCAACCGGCATTATTAGCTCAGGTTCTGCCGGCGGATTGGCTGTTACTAACTTTGACAGTATGACGGTGGATATAGATCAGTCCAGTTTTTATCGCAATGATATCACAATAACGGATTCATCATTCGCTGCGGCAGGGGGAGCGGCCATTGTAAACAATAATGGTGGAAATTTAGTGGTGGATATAAACCGCTCTAATTTCTTTGCAAATACTATTGTGGGAACGAGCACAGGCGCATTTGTCCCAAGCGTGGGTCCGGTCGGCGGATTAGCTGTTAGTAACGAGGGCGATATGACGTTGCGAGTAAAGCAGTCCGCTTTCTATGGCAATGATATAACAGCAACAAATTCAGGTATAACCGTGGCCGGTGGATTGGCTACTTTAAATACTGATAATATGACGTTGGATATAGATGGCTCCAGTTTCTACGGAAATGATATTATTATGTCGAATAATTTTTTCACACTTGCAGCCGGTGGATTAGCTATTGATAACGGAAGCGCAAACAACATGACGGTGAATGTAGATCAATCCGCTTTTTACGATAATGATATAGAAGCAACGGATTCAACCGTGGATGTTGCCGGCGGATTCGCGGTCGCTAACCTTGGCAACAGCATGACACTGCATGTCGGTCAATCCAGTTTTTCCGGGAATGATATCCTGGCAATGAATTCAACCATAGATGCCGCCGGCGGATTGGCTGCTGCCAACTCTGTTGGCAATTCCAGTATGGCGCTGGACATAGACAAGTCGACTTTCAATAACAATGATGTGGAAGCAACGGATTCAAACATATTTGTGGGTGGCGGATTAGCTGCTCTGAGCGTGGGCAACACTATGGCGCTGGACATAAACCAGTCTGTTTTCAATGGTAATAGCATAAACGCAACGAATACATTCATATTTGCGGCCGGTGGATTGGCTGCGCTTAACGACGGCAACACTATGAACCTGAACATAGATGGGTCCCAATTCTCCGGCAATTATGTCACAGCAACGCAAAATTCAACCATCAATTCAGCCGGTGGATTGGCTGCTGATAACGAAGCTAATAATATGACGCTGGGCATAAGTTCGTCCGATTTTAACGGTAATAAAATAACAGCAACGAGTTCATCCCTAAATTCTGCCGGCGGTTTGGCTGTTAATAATACTCCAGGTATTATTGGCGGCATGACGCTGGACATAGACGGCTCCAATTTCAATGACAATGAAATAACAGCATCAACGAATACAAGCATACTTTCAGCCGGAGGATTGGCTTTTGATAATCTTGAGGACAGCACCATGACGCTGGACATCTATAAGTCCGATTTCATCGGTAATAAAGTAACAGCAACAACGAATTCAACCCTATTTTCAGCGGCGGGATTGGCTGCTTTTAATGTTGGCGCCATGACGCTGGATGTTGACAGCTCCAGTTTCCTGAAAAATGAGATCAGAGCAACGGATTCAGACGTATTTACAGCCGGTGGCCTGTCTGTTTTTAACATTGGTGGTATGACGCTGGATGCAAACAATTCCAGCTTTTCAAAAAATGATGTCAAAGCAACGAACTCAACAATAAATGCTGCCGGCGGATTTGCCGCCGAGAATGATGGCGGCAATACCTTAGCGTTGGATATAGACAACTCCAGCTTTTCCGGGAATGAGGTCATAGCAAATTCGGGTACGGAAATAGGCTCAGCCGGTGGAATGGCTATTGAAAACCAGGGTAACACCTTAACACTGGATATAAACCAGTCCAGTTTCTCTGGAAATACTATACTAGCCAATAATTCATTCATATTTGCAGCGGGCGGATTGGCTACTGATAATTTTAGCGTCATGACACTGGATATAGATAATTCCAGTTTCTCCAAAAATGACGTCGTAGCAGAAAATGGCAGCATAATACAGGCGGCCGGTGGATTCGCTGTCTTCAATAGTACGAATACTATAAATATAGATGTAGACGATTCCAGTTTTTCCAAAAATCTTATAACAGCAAACAATGCAACCATAGACGCGTCCGGCGGATTCGCTGCATATAACGAACCCCGCGGCAATATGCTTATAGACATAAACGGATCCAGTTTTACTAAAAACGATACAACTGCTGTCGGCAGTAGTACAATAGGCGCCGCTGGAGGAGTCGCCATTGACAGTTTTGGAAGTACGAGCGCCACCATCTCGCAATCCGAAGTGTTATTTAATGATACGGGAATAGCAGTGAATTCTAATGGCGGCCCAACCACGATTGTAACATTTGATCAGTCCATTTTAACCGGAAATAAAATTGGGTTATCCGCCATGAATAATTCTCAAATTGATGTTACTAACCCGATATTCTTTAATGGTAAGGTTATTTTTGATAATACCAGTACTATTACTTTTCCAGACATAGGTACAGTGCCGGTAAGTGGCGACCATATTTTTTGCAAATTTGGAAATAGTCCTATCTGCGTAATTAAGTAATAGAATAAGGGGTCATGCCTGTTACAGGAATGACCCTTTACGCAATCCTACAGGTTTTGGTTGCAATGCAGGTTTGGTTAATTGAAAGCCCGTATAAATTCCCAGACCGAGTATTACAGCTCGTACTCCATAACGAAGAGCTTTCTGATTCCATGGTTCCCCGTGAAGAACGCGTTGCGCTTTTTTAATTTCTTGATAAGCTATTTTGGGATTAGCATAAGCTCCCAGCAGTTGAAAAACAGGAGGAAATACCAAACCATGGGTAATAAAATTCTTTAAAGCAGAATATATTCCTGTCAGCTTTTCAGGAGATGGGTAAACACCTATTTCACGCGACAGGTCATCGATAAGACCTACATAATCTCCATGAGGAAATTGCGGCCTGGGTTTTTGGTCTCTATTCTCTTTCTCTTGCCGAATACCTTCTTCCATGATTGCAGCAGAAGGCAAAGATTTTTGATTACTAAAAATCAGACTAATCCATCTGGACTGCAACTCGATAACTCCCATAAACGGTCCCCGATACATTCCAACAAATCCCATATTGGGGAATTGCGGATGGAATGTGAGTTTATAAAATAGAAGAGGTAAAAACTGTTCATCTGGTTGATAATTTAGAGCATCTAAAATAGTTTTATCCAGAAAGGACAATTCAGTTTTATATCCAGTGCATAAAATGATGGCATCTATTTGTTGAGTTGAACCATCTGCAAAAACTACTCTATTTCCATTTATCGATTGAATGGTTGATTGTTTGAGAATGATATTTCCTCGTTGAATATTTTCAATATAGCGGTCCGCAACAATAACCTGGGTGGGATCCTCAGATTGTGGATTGCGGTAATAAATCTGCTTTTGATCTGTGTTATAAGTACATAAGGAGCCAAAAAACATATTACTTTTTTTAGAATCTTCAGAATTTTTAAATACAATTTCACCTGGGTTGGCTCGAGTATTTCTTTTATAAAAAACCAAATCCACAGGTAGTAATTTTCCTGAAGGTTGCGATGGTATTTCCCTGCCAATCACCCAAAAAGGCTGAGAAATTAAGTTAAAAACTTTTTTAGCAACGTTAGCGAGATCTGCAGAAATTTCCGCACCGCTGTACGCTCCTCCCAAAACCAGAATGTTTTTGTTTTCAAACTGGTGAGGTGATTTATAAGCGCTACTGTGGATAATGTCACCTTTGAAACTGTCCATACCAGGAATTTTCGGGATATTGGGTTTAGAAAAGATTCCAGTAGCGACAATTGCAAAATCAAAAATGCGTTGTTCGTTTCGATTATCCTTTTTATACTCAATCTGCCATTGTTCTCCAACACTTCTAACATGGGTCACATAGGTTTTGAACTGAATATATTGTTCCAAATTAAAATGGGCAACGTAGGATTTTATATATTCAAACATCTCTTTTTGATTGGGATTTAAATCAGATCCCGGCTTCCATGGAAAATCCGAAAACATGCAGGTAAAACGTGAAACATTGGTGCGCAATGACAACCACATCGTGCCGGTTATAGGGTGCCATAAACCACCAAGATCATTTTGTTTCTCGTATACAATGGGGATCATTCCACGTTCTCGAATATATTTTGCAGCGACTAATCCCGACATTCCTGCGCCAATAATAGCGACTTCTTTCATATTATCTCCCTAAACAAAACAGGCAACTCAGCAGATTCAATATTAACCATTCACTTCTAGCATTTTAATATTATATTTCTTATTTTTGGGCTGGATAAGCGGATAATGCTTTTTAAAAAGCATGCTGACCCAGCAGGCCATCAATACTTTGATAGTGTCTCCAATTAAGAAACTCAGTGAAAAATAAAAACCATGAACCAGTGAAATTTTAGCAATATAACTCATCCACGGTACCCCAATTAAATAAAGGATAACGATACCGCCAAAGAAATTAATGAAAAAACAAATAACAAAATTTAATTTATTCCAGAATCTTTCAGTTAACCATCCGATAATAAAAGCAGTGATCGGGTATGCAATTAAAAATCCTCCAGAGACGGTTAAAAACTGTTGCGCTCCGCCTACAAAACCTGATAATACCGGAAAGTTAGCTACCATCAACAATAAAAATAGTAATAATGATATAAAACCTCTTTTAGCACCCAATAGAGATCCCGCTAACATCACACCAAGAGATTGCAAAGTAATGGGTGACAGAGTGAAAGCAATTGGAATCGGGGGAAATAAAGCCATCACGATTATTAGTCCGGCCATCATTGCTGAGTACACGATATCTTTTGCATTCATACGTTATCCTGATGTAAATTAAAAAAATTAATCATAACCCCTAGCCGCCAAAGCGTCTGAAATATTATTGGCGGCCTTGAAAATTTTTATTAAGAGTGGCACAAGCAAGGCAATGGTTGTTTTTTCCAACCCGCGCGCTTTTTGCGCATCTCTAATTTGATTAAATTGATGAGTAATGTACGAAACAGATCGGATGGTCAGCAATAAAGCCAGACTTATTTTCCGCGTATCAATTCCCCGTTTGGTAAAAAAATTAAAAAAGACGTCGAACGTAGACAAGATATCAGTTTCACTCGTGGTCGAAATGAAGAGGCAGGAGCACCAGGAGATAATGGTCATTTGCAAAACTACCGATAAACTCTGCATAAAAGTATTATTCAGGATGTGGATTAACAAAGTAAAAACCAGGGTGATACCCATTACAGAAAAAAAACGCTTTATCAATTTTTGGCTAATTTCACTGAAGTACCCTACGATCAGCAATAAGCTAAAAATCATCATTAAAAGATAAATATTGTTTATAAAAATGACTATGGCGCTTATTAAAAAAGCCGCCACCATTTTCTTGCCGGTTAAAAGGGGATTTCTTATAAAATTACTGAATCGATTACGACATTGATTTAACATAGAAACTCAACACTTCTGAAGGAATACCGTCCATGACTACGTTACCATTCTCCAACATAATCACACGATCAAAATCGTTTAACAAATCCAGGTCATGAGTAACTACTACAATTGGCATTGGAAGTTCCTGAATTAATCTGCTGATCAGATTTTTGTTGCGCAAATCTAATAAAGTAGTGGGCTCATCGAAAATAACCAGTTCAGGCTCCATTGCCAACACACCTGCGATTGCCAATAATTGTTTTTGCCCCCCGCTGAGATGATAACTCGTTTTCCGGCGGAATTTTTCCAAATCGTAACGCGCCAGCACTTGTTCTACTCTATTTTTTATTTCTTGTTTAGATAAGCCCTGATTTTTTAAGCCAAATGCAATATCGTCTTCAACAATAGGCAAAATTATCTGGTTATCGGGGTCCTGAAAGACAAATCCTACTTTTGAGGAACATTTTTTTTGATTGGCCTTGATCTCGGTCCCTAGTACGCTAATTTTTCCATCGGTTGGATAAATTAACCCTTTGATTAATTTTGCCAGGGTACTTTTGCCCGAGCCGTTCGCCCCCACTACCCCAACCCGTCTTTCATGGATAGAAAGATTAATATTTTCCAAAATGATTTGCTCGCCGGTCACCAGAGAAACATTTTCCATTACAATCATGTTAAGGCTCTTTTAAAAACTGTTTTAGAGGTATAATCTTTATGAGCGCCTTTGACGTAGTAGAATAATGTAAACTGTTCTTTGCCGGAGAATAGATAATGAGCTTTATAGTTATCCGCGGCGCACTGGTGTTCTCCCGAAGCTTCAATCGTAGAAGATTTCACATCAGAGGCCTTCACCGCAATCTGGTGAAAAAACCTTGTCTCCGGACTTTGTTCCAGAAAATACACATTCACGATATCATTTTCATTGTCATAACGATACTGATATTCTTTAGTGATGGGAAAAACCTTATTCTGAATTAGCCACCGACCCTGCTCTTTGTAATTTAAAATCCCAGGCTTTATCTCATGAAAATCAGCTACTCCGCTAATAGTTTCAGAGTCGGACATTCCCACCATTTTGCTGTTAATGGCTAAGGTTCTGGTAAAAATCCAGGAGCCTCTTAATATTTCATAAATTCGTTGACTCGCGGTTTTCATATTTTTTTCACCGATCAGGGCTGGTTTTGATTAATTAATAATTGATAAAATTGATCAGGATCACGGACAGAATGACGTCGCTGACAGAATTGCCCACACGTATTTAAACCGGCTATTAAACCTTGATAAATCTTGGGTCCCATATAAAAATAGGAGGTGTAGCCAATTTCAGCGCCGACACTCGCCGCTGCTACAATGATTTCATTCTCAGACATGATGTCCTTAAGGACACTATTCAAAAAAGATACGCCCACAATTACCCAGGTAAATTGACCGGCAAGGTTAATGAATGTTGATAACGCTTTAACGATTTTATTGTCAGCGCTAATGGCCTGATAATAATTCAGGTCCCTCTTATTATCGACAATTTTCCTGTTCAATTCATGTTTATAGCCGGCAAAATAAGAGGTGAAAATTAAATATGAACCTAAAGTGATCGCCCCCACTGTGGATATTCCCAGACGGCCAGTCGTATCTACTTCTGAATTCTCTAATATCCTGTAAATTACCGAACCTAACACATAGGGATACCCACAACGAAATAGCGGTAAAGGCATGGCTTTAACGCTGCAGAGAATTTTTTCTTTCAATGTCATCATTGATAGATATTCCGCGCGCTGTTGCGAATCAATCTGTTCCATCGGTACATAATAATTGTCTAAAATGGGGAAAGCTCTGGTCAAAAGCGTCACTCCAGCCGCGGAGACGCCACAAACCAACTTCGCAATCATCGAGGTGAACGAATCATCCAAATTTAATATCCTTTTAAAAAACGCATCACCAATATAGGCATGCATGGCTCCTCTATAGATCGTCGTTACGGTGATTTTGTTACCCGCTTCTACTAGCAGTAATTTTGAATTTTTAAACAAAGAAAATAACGCAGGGTCTTTATTCACCACTCGCAATTGCGTGTTATCCACATCATTTTTGGAAAGTAAAATAAAATAAATTGAGTTCGCCGTTACAATTAAAGCAATAACAGGATAATTTAAATAAGGGTAATTTTTCAAAAACTGATTTAAAGGCAAGGCTGTGGCGACAGCGCCGGTAGCGAACGTGATACCCATTAATGGATAGGATAAAAATTTTCCGATTTTATTGACCGGAACCAATGGTTTAATATCAGTTTCATTGTTATCCAGGTTCAGTACTCTTTTGCTGTCACTTTTGGGCCTAATTCCCAAAACATTACTTAAAAATTGAATTGAGGCTAAAATCGATGAAAACACCGTCAGAGTGGTAGAAGGGGATGCTCCTAAAATCCCGAATCCCTCTTCCATGGTTTCTTCAGTGAATCGGGAGTAAATCACGCCCAGTAAAATTGAGGTCCATGCCAGAGCGACAAAGATTTTATATAAATAAGCAGACCTTTGTTCGTTCGGTTCTTCATCATTTATTGAACCCAATTGCCTCATTTATCTATCTCCTTTATAAATTAATGTTAAGTGACTATACTATCAGAGCGTTTGCTTTTCAAATAAGTAATCTTTAATGGATAAATAATGCGGGAAGAATTATGCCCAGGGAATTGACACCGGTTGAATTTAAATTATTACAAATTACCCGTAATTTTCTTCAGGAATTAAAAGCAGAGCAAGCTTCCCGGGGTCTTTCACTGAATGCCTCTCTGGAAAAAGATTTAGGTTTAGGTAGTTTGGAGCGCGTTGAACTTTCTCGTCGCATCGAAAATACATTTTCAATCACATTGCCGCTAGCCTTTTTAGAAAAAGTGTCTGTATTGAATGATTTCGTTTCTTTAATTGAGCAGATGCATCCTTCCGGTTATCAGGAAACAAAAAAACTTTCAGAACCATTGAGCGAATCCAAAGTAGATCCCAATAGCGCTCACACTTTAATTGAATTATTAGAGCAATATGCGCAATTAGAATCTGAACGTCCTCATATTTATCTTCAGGATGAAGATGGCCACGAGCAAATCATATCATACGGAGAATTGGCGGATATGGCAGGCGCCGCCGCTCAAATTATTAAAGAATACAAGATCAATCCGGGTGAAACCATCGCAATCATGTTGCCAACATCGCGAGAGTATTTTTTTTACTTTTTTGGGATATTATTAGCCGGCGCGATTCCTGTTCCTATTTATCCGCCAACGCAGACCGAGCGGATAGAGGAATATGTACAGCGCCAATCAAGAATTCTGCAAAACGCACAAATCCGTTTGTTAGTCACGGTGATTAAGGGCCGTACCTTGGGCCAGTTATTAAAATCTTTTATTCCCAGTCTATATGCTGTACTGACCGTTGAGGATTTAAAAAATTTTCAGGGAAAATCTGATTTTTTTTCAGCAAAATCAGATGATGCCGCTTTAATCCAATACACATCTGGAAGTACCGGAGATCCAAAAGGGGTGTTATTAAGCCACCATAATTTATTATCGAATATTCGCGCCGTCGGTCAGGCTCTTCAGGTTCATCCTACAGACTGCATGGTCAGTTGGTTGCCGCTATATCACGACATGGGATTAATAGGTGCATGGTTAGGTAGTTTTTATTACGGTATTCCCGTTTGTATTCTTTCTCCTCTGGCTTTTTTAATGCGACCGCAACGGTGGTTGTGGGCTATCCATTATCATCGCGGGACCATATCCGGAGCGCCTAATTTTGCCTATGAATTATGTGTCAAATCTCTTTCCAGCGAAAAAATTTCGGGACTGGATTTAAGTTCATGGCGCCTCGCATTAAATGGTTCTGAAACTATCCATGCGAAGACTATCCGAAGATTTTCTAAAAAATTCGTTCCTTATCATTTTAATCCTAAAGCGATGACACCCGCATACGGCCTGGCTGAGTCAACTATGGCTCTTATTTTTACTCCACCAGACCGAGGACCCAGGGTTGATCAAATTGATCAGGATGCTTTTATGCAACAAGGGCTGGCAATACCGACGAGATCTATGGATAAATCAGCATTAGAAATTGTATCCTGTGGAAAGCCGTTACCTGCACATGAAATTCGTATTGTCGATGATAACAATAAATTGATGAATGACCGCGAAGTGGGATCATTACAATTTAAGGGGCCATCGTCTATGTGTGGTTATTATCGTAATCCGGATGCAACCAGGGCTATATTTCACGATGGCTGGCTGGATTCTGGTGATTTAGCCTATCAAGCCGACGGTGAAGTTTATATTACGGGAAGGAAAAAAGATATTATTATTTCCGCCGGCCGTAATATCCACCCCGAGGAAATTGAAAAAATTGTCGGCGATATTTCCGGGTGTTATCCAGGGATGCGTAATTGCATTCGGAGTACCCGATCCGCAATCAGGAACGGAACAATGTATTGTTTTAGCAGAAACGGAAGAACAGGATGCCGCAGTTCGACAGCGTATTGTTCATAAAATTAATACCCTGGTGGCGGTTTCTTTTAATATAACATTACATCAGGTCATTTTGGTAAATCCACACACTGTTCCCAAAACTTTCAGCGGTAAATTACAACGTTTCGCTTGTAAACAGGCTTATTTAAAGAAGCAATTAATGCGTCATAAACAACCTCTATGGTTGCAAATGACTAAACTGCTATTTAAGTCCTTGCAGGAAAAAGTTCGCAAGAGCATATTTAAATTGGGTAAAATGATATATACCTTTTATGTGGGATTAATAATTTTATTAACGGTCATCCCATTATGGCTGATGATTTTACCGTGTGACCATAAAACCAGTAGTCGGCTAATGTCAGGTTGGGCCAGATTAATTCTCAAGTTATGTTTTTGCAGTTTAAAGGTTGAAGGTGAACTGGAAAGCATAAAGAAACACGCGATGATTTTGGTGTGCAATCATACCAGTTATATCGATGCGATTGCCTTGCTTGCCGCATTACCGATAGATATGGCTTTTTTAGCCAAGAAAGAATTAATTGGAATACCGATTTTAAGTGGTCTTCTCAAAAAGCTGGATTACATATTAGTGAATAGAGTTAATTTTTTGGAGAGTATTCAGGATACCGCGCTGATCCAAAAAGAATTGATCCAGGGACGTTCGGTACTTATTTTCCCGGAAGGAACCTTTACGTATGCCACAGGTTTGCGAACATTTAAAATGGGCGCATTTAAGTTAGCCGTTGATACGAAAATTCCGCTTTGTCCGATTGGTTTAAGAGGCGCTCGCCAGATGTTTCGTGATAACCAATGGTTATTGACTCCAGGAACTCTTACCCTCCACATAGGCTCCCCCATTATTCCCCAACAAGGCGGATGGGAAGAAATGGCCCGATTACGCGACTTAACGCGGCAAGAAATTGCAAAGTACTGTGGAGAACAGCCTATCAATTTAGTATGAAGCAGAACGGTCACATACTCATTATTTTTCAGAAAAAAAACCATTTGCAAGTCGTTGGGCTGAAACTTTGGAAACGTGAGCCTGTTTGGCGAACTCTAGCCATTGACTGCGGATAGTGGAGATTTGATCGATGATCTCTAAAGCTGAATTAGGACTTATTATAATATATTTTATGACAAACATCAATATACAAGTTAATCAACCTTATCTCAACCCCGGAAATATGAGTTAAGCCGAGGAATCGCAGAGAGTCACTCAAAGTGCCTAACGCTGCACTGGCTTTGGGGCTGACGGGGGTTCATGCTTCGTAGAAAAAAAAACGCCAAACGTTCTCAAACCGGTTTTCTCTCTGACCGCTTCTCCCAGAAAAGGGCACCCCCGCCAGCCCCAAAGCCAGTTCCGCTGTGACTCTCCTCGTTTATGCCTCGGCTTAACTCATATTTCCTCTGCAAAATGCGCTCCCTATTGTCAGTAGGGAGCGCATTTGCGGAGGAAATAGCCGTGAATCCGGGGCATAAACGAGGAGAGTCACCGCGGAGCCGCCCTGGGATTTTCGGGGGTATCCAGGTCTGGGGCTGGAAGTCAGATGATATTCAATCCGTGAACGTTTAGAGATGTTTTTTGAGTCAGGGTGATACCCCCGAAAATTCCAGGGCGGCGCAGCGTTAGGCACTTTGAGTGACTCCCTGCGATTTCCCGGATTCACGGCTATTTCCGGAAGTGGGTCCAAAATCGCTGTATAAATTTTTAAAGTTGAGTTTCTGTCAAAGTTATTTTAGTAAATTTGATTACTGGTACCGCAGAAAGCAATGCCTGGGTATAGGGATGTTGTGGTGAAGCGTAAATAGATTGTTTAGGGCCGATCTCTACAATCTGACCGTGATACAGCACCAACACTCGATCACTAATATATCTGATCACACCCAGGTCGTGTGAAATAAATAAAATAGTAAATTTTAATTTTTGCTGAATTTCCTGCAATAAATTGATAATTTGCGCCTTGATGGACGCATCCAGAGCGCTCACTGACTCATCACAAATGAGTATTCGCGGCTCCAGAATAAGCGCACGGGCGATACCGATGCGCTGACATTGCCCGCCAGAAAATTCCTGGGGGTAGCGATTAAGCTGGTTTGGGTCTAAACCAACCAGCTGAATCATCGATTTAACTTTCAGAATAACGGATGTCTTTGCCATCCGTGGGTAAAGCGTAATTAGCGGCTCTGCGATAATCTCAGCAATAGTCATGCGCGGATTAAGCGCAGCAACGGGATCCTGAAAAACAAATTGCAGATTTTTATGTACCTCATTCCATTGTTTTGCAGTGGCTTTTGCCAGATCTATCCGGCCATCAAAAAGTGCGCTTCCTGAAGTGATGGGATTCAATCCACATAATGCCCGCGCCAGCGAAGTTTTACCGCTGCCGGATTCGCCAACAATACCCAAAGTTTCACCTTCAAATACATCAAAATTTATCCCATCCACGGCACGAATCACTTTGCCCGCTTTGAAGGGCCTGCGTCTGAGTTTAAAGTGAACTTTCAGGTTTTTAATTTCCAGAATTTTTTTCTTCATTGACAACCCTCTTCATTGCTCACTTTAAGTGAACATTTCATAACATGACGTGGGGAAATTTTTTGCAATGGAATTGAAAGACCGCATTTTTCATTGACCTTTGGGCATCTCTCCTGAAATGGACAGCCCGCTGAAAGATTCAATAAATCAGGCGGCTCTCCGGGTATAGTTTTCAAACGTTCCACATCATGATCAAGATTGGGGAGCGCTGCCAGCAATGCCTCTGTATAGGGATGACAGGGTTCTGTAAACAGTTTTGATACAGAAGCTGTCTCCATTAACCAACCAGCATACATAACATTCACTTGATCACAAATATTAGCCACGACCCCCATATCATGAGTGACAAAAATGATCGACATATTTAATTCCTGCTTCAATTCTTTTAGCAACGCTAAAAATTGTGCCTGCACGGTCACATCCAGAGCCGTGGTGGGCTCATCAGCGATGAGTAATTTTGGCCTGGTTAATAAAGACATCGCGATCATCACGCGCTGGCGCATGCCGCCCGAAAATTCGTGTGGATAGGAATGGATTCTTTGTCTGGCGTCTGGAATTTTGACACGGTCGAGCATCTCGATAGACTGAATAAGCGACTGCTTATAGCTCATTTTCTGATGCACCATCAATACTTCCGTCATTTGAGCACTTATTTTGAGATAGGGATTGAGTGACGTCATCGGATCCTGGAAGATCATAGCCATCTGGTTGCCGCGAATTTTGTTCAGCCTGGCAGTGCTTAAGCCAATTAATTCCTGACCCCTAAATTTTATTGAACCACTCATTTTACTATTGCTGGCTAACAATCCCATAATAGCCAGCATCGTTTGACTTTTACCAGAGCCGGACTCACCCACAATACCGACAACTTCACCATCATACACTTTAAAGGATAAGCCATTAACTGCTTTCACCTGACCATCCTGAACACTGAATTCAATGGTCAGGTCTCGCACTTCTAATAATGGTACAATGTTTCGGGTCATAGGTTTCTCTGCTAACGTGGATCTAACGCATCACGCAATCCATTGGCTAAAAAAGCGAAAGATAATAAAGTAATAATCATTAATCCAGCCGGAAATAATAACAACCACCATGCCTGCATATTTTGCGCGCCATCTGCGATGAGCAGACCCCACGAGGTCATGGGTTCGGTAACGCCCAAACCAAAGAAACTAAGCACAGCGGACAATACAATCATATTCGGTATTGTGAGCGCCGCATAAACAATCACAACGCCCAATAAATTAGGGATAACATGACGGCCAATAATTTTGAAACCACTCACACCATAAATTAACGCCGCCTCGACATATTCTTTGTGTTTAATACCGAGCGTTTGTCCACGCACAATGCGTGACATGTCTAGCCAGGAAACAGCGGCGATCGCTACAAACGATAACGCTAAATTGTTGCCAAATAGAGTAATCAGCAAAATGCAAAAAAATAAAAATGGGATTCCATACAACACATCGACAATCCGCATCATGATGGTGTCTACTTTGCCACCCACATAGCCGGCAATCGCACCATAGAAAACGCCTATTAATATCACGACAAAAGCTGCCGCAAATGCGATTTCAAAGGTAATTCGTCCACCTATAAAACAACGAATAAATAAATCTCTTCCCAGATTATCAGTGCCAAACCAGTGTTGACTATTGGGCGCCTGCAGAATACTGCTCCAATCCGTCTTGTCATAAGCAATATGACTGAACATCGGCTCAACAATACAGAGGATTGCCAAAATGAGGATAATGATCGCGCTGACCATCGCAAGTTTATTACGCGACAGGCGCCTGAATGCGCTTAACCAGAAACCTCGGGTTTTAGGAATATCTAAATGTAGATTTTTAGTTTTAATAAATATCATTTTTTTTACTGTTTAATTTTGGGGTCTAGCAACATATAAACGACATCAACGATAAAATTAAAAATTATAGTTAAGGTGCTGCCTAAAATGGTGATGGCCATAATCATATTGTAGTCGCGATTAGTGGCGGCATTTGTGGTCAATAAACCAAGTCCAGGCAGTGTGAACACCTGCTCAGTCACGACCGCGCCCACCAGAATTCCAGCAAACATAGGGCCCAGTAAGGAAACCACCGGCAACAACGTGGGACGTATGGCGTGTTTAAATAAAATTTTGCTGACTGGCAAACCCTTCGCACGTGCAGTGCGAATATAATTGGAATTCAGCACATCGATGATGCCGCCACGAGATACAAAGGCAACGCTGGGTAGATAGGCAAGCGTTAATACCAGCACCGGCAAGCACAGGTGTGCAAAATCGCCCTCCCCCCAACCGCCAGCCGGAAACATCCGAAAAGCCACCGCAAAAATTAATACGAACAAAGGACCGGTAACCATGGTTGGAATGGCAGTGAGGACAATGTTGCTGGACATCACCAATTTGTCAAACCATGAATTTTTATAAAGTCCGGCATAAGCGCCGCAAACAATTCCTGCTGGCACTACAATAATCATTGTATAAATACTGAGACGCAACGTCACCCAAAATCCTCCCATGTTATCCGGAAATAATAGGCCATTGATGGATTGGTCCAGATACTTCATGGAAATACCAAAATTGCCATGAATCAAATCTTTTAAATAAAGTAAATATTGCTGCCAAAGTGGTAAATCCAGGCGGTATTGCGCCAGTAATGATTTAAGAGCTTCTGGTGATAACGCCCGCTCACCCTCGAAAGGATTACCAGGCGCCAAATGCACCAGAAAAAATACCAGGGTGATGATCGCCAACAATGTGGGAATAGACACCAGGGCGCGTTTAATGACAAATTTCAACATTGTTTCTTACTCATTTAATTGAAACCATTTAGTCATCACATGATCCAGATGATTATCATCGATATCGTAATTATTCACCTTTGGATTAACCAGGCGATAATAAGTCAACTGATACAATGGAATTCTTGAATAATCATTCATAGCCAACGTTAACGCTTGACGGAGTAATTTAATCCGTAATTGCTGATCTTTAGCATTTTGCGCCTGATTGAGCAAGTCGTTATAGCCCTTAATACAGTCATGAGCATTATTTTGCGGATTACCGCATTGATATAAGGCGGTATAACTATCAACAGAATCATAATCAGCGACCCAACCATCACGTGCTATATCATAGCTGCCCGTATGCCGAGCTTGCAGAAAGGTTTTCCATTCCTGATTGCTGGTGATGGTTTGAATACTGCCAGAACCAAATACCTGTTGCCACATGGAAGCAATAGCCAATGAATTTTTTTTGGTATAGTCCCGGGTATTATAGGTAACGGTCACTTGCAACGGATGATTCGGGCCATAACCCGCCTCTTTGAACAGTCGCCGGGCTTCTGCAATTTGCCTGTCTCGCGGCCAGCCTGCCCATTCATAATTTAATCCGGCAAATTGACCACCTTCAATGGTTGGAGTGGTATAGGCATACAATGGTTTTTGATCCTGACCCATGACCTCTTTTGCCAAAGCTTCACGATCTACCGCCATCACCAAAGCTTGCCGTAATTTGGGATTGTCCTTATATTTTGGTAATTTCATATTAAAATCGTAATACTCAATAGCCTCCCACAGTACTGTGTGTTCCTGATCAGGCATTTGCGCCTTGATAGTTTTATATTGATCAACGGGCAGTAAATACGTCATATCAATACTGCCCGTTTTATACTGGCTTAATGAAGCATTGGCATCGACAATGGGAAAATATTTCACCCGTTGGATAGCCACATTGCCGGCGTCATAATAATTGGGATTTTTACTAGCCAAAATATAACCCTGCACGACTCTTTCATCCAGTTTATAAGCGCCTGAGGTGACCATGTTCTTAGGGTCAGTCCATGCTGGGCCAAATTTGCTGAGGTTGGCTTTAGAAACGACTGCCAGACCAGGCTGCGCGGCGATGGATAAAAACGAAGGATCGGGATTAGCCAAACTGATTTGGACAGTGTGATCATCCAGAGCCTGAATACCAAGTCGTGAAGGAGGTAATTTGGCATCCAGAACGGCCTGGCCATTTTCTAAATTGCTCACCAGGAAATTATAAGGGGATGCGGTCTTGGGATCGGCCAATCGCTGGTAACTGTACACCACATCTGAGGCGGTGAGCGGTAAACCATCCGAAAATTTAAGGCCAGGGCGCAAGTGAAATGTGTAGGTTTTATTGTCTGAAGACAGCTCCCATTTGTCTGCCAACCCGGCGCTGGGGTGATTATGCTGATCCTGTGAGGTTAACCCTTCAAATAAATCATAAATCACTCTGACGCTTTGCACATCCTCGCACATTTGAGGATCCAGTGTCGCAACGTCGGAACCCAGATCGATATTAATCGTGCCGATATGATCTTTTTTACTATTGTCTTTACCGGAACAGGAGGCTAGCCCAAGGGACGTAACCGCTATTGTTATCGCAATTATTAAGTTTCTCATATTCCTCGCCTGCATTTTATATACAATAAATGCCCAGTACCGATTGTACCAAAAAGATACAAAAAAGGCAAATTAATTTTGAAAATTTTTTTAAGTCATTGATTTTAATGTTATTATTAATATGTATAATTAATAAATTTCAACCCCTATAATTTCAGTGATGCGTATGTAACAATCATCCCTGTTAAATTTAAAAAGGAGTTTTTTATGTCAAAAGAAGAATTGATTTGCCGGATTGTCCGCAAATTACTGCCCGAGGTTTCTGATCGCAAAGCCTGCTGCGGGTAGTCATGGAGCATGACAACCTGCCCAAACTCAAGGAAGTTGTCGCTTATCAACACGAAGGGGTTATAAAGCGTTTTTGCTATGATAATCCCTCGTTTTCTTCCGATCAAATACAGCAAGATTTTCAGGATTTACTTGCCTGGTTATGGCTCAACGTCAAACGCAGAAAATCGGGACGTAAAACTTACATATTCGGGCCGCTGAAACATCTGGATAATCTCTGGCATTTATTTATTTTACATACCCATGATTACTTTATTTTTTGTAACCATTTTTTTAACGAATATATTCACCATGAAACCGAGCCTCCTGGCGAGGAATATCATCTTTCCGAATCAGATCTGGAAGAATTTCTCTCTGATGCCTACGATCAATTAGGTCAAGTTTGGGTAACAAGATGGTTCCAAATATAAAGCCCTGCCGCAAATAAAGAGGCACTTTTCCGACAAATACAAAATATGAAAAAACCGCTCAAACTAATTCAATTGCTGAGACCCATATCTTCTATATTTACATCAACGTTTTCATCCAGTGAATCATTTCGATCTCTACTGGCATTTAACTCATGGATCGCGGATATTATTTGCCAAGCCAGATCAATTGATTTGTAATCCTCCGTTAACAGAAGCATATTTCCTAAAGGCATTTTCTTCATATTATTACCGAAGAATACTGCGCGTTTTCGAACGCCTGACAGAAAAATTCTTATTTTTTAATCGCCAAAACATAATAATCAACGTCTTCCTTGATTAAATCCCGATTCTACAGTTGCCATCGGCTTCGAAAGGCTAACGCACTGAATTTGTCCCCTTTTATCGTTTATTCTTTCTCCGGACAGAGAGCCCGGTTTCAGAATAACATCATCAAGTTTCAGCTCACAAACTTCTCGCTACGATGGCAACTGCAGAATCAGAATTTAAGTCGAAATGATGATAATCGTAGCAACATAAAAAATATATACTGACTTTACCTAGTAAACCTAGTATTTTCCTTAGGATCTTAATCGAGGGACGTTGTGTCAGGGCTACACTTGTAACCCTCTTCCAGTAACAGATAGATCTTCACCAGCTCAGTGATAGATTTTATTTGTAATTTTTCCATGATGTTTGCCCGATGCAGCTCAACTGTGGATTGGGCAATTCCGAATTCACTGGCAATGACTTTATTCAATTTTCCATCCACAATGCTTTCCATGATTTCTTTTTCGCGTACTGTCAATTGTTTAAGTTTAGGATAAAATCGCCGATAAAATTTTTGATATTCATAGCTTTCCGATAGCATTTTTTGAATTTTTTCGATCAATAAATCATCGTTATAAGGTTTTGAAATAAAATCCTGAGCTCCCAATTTCATAGCTCGTATTGCCAGGTGCATATCACCGTGACCGGTAATAATAATAACCGGTAAAGGGCATTGACGCTGAGCGAGTAACTCCAATAACTGCAATCCATTCATGATTGGAAGGCGAATATCGATAAGCAGGCAACCATATTGCGTGGGATTATAAGCTTCCAGATAGGAGGATGCCGTGGAATATATAGCTGTTTTTAAATTGACGGAGCCCAACAGCCAGGTCAAACTTTGACAGATTACCGGATCGTCTTCAATAATCTGGATAATCGCTTCTTCGTATTTAAGCATGATTGACAACCTCTATCAGAGGCAGCGTAAAGGAAAAGCAGGCCCCGCCAGTAGGTATCACTCTCGCTGTTAGCTGCCCTCCGTGCGCTTCAATCACACTACGGCAAATCCACAATCCCATGCCTATACCATCAGGTTTGGTGGTAAAATAAGACTCAAATAATTTTTCAATATCATTTTCGATAAAACCACACCCGGTATCGCTCACACTGACTGTGACCCAATCATTTCTCAAAATTTGCGTTTGAATAATTAAAGATATTAGACCATTCCTCTGAATATGTTTCATTGCCTCAATGCCATTACGTAACAAATTAAGTAAAGCTAATTCGACTTGAATTTTATCTGCTTTGAAATAAAGCTTAGCATTGATCAACTTCAACTCTATTTTTACTGTAGATTCAGAAAATTCTTTATAAAAAGAAGTGACGGCGGCCTGAATGATGTTATGTAAATTGCTAATGGAATATTGCGGTTTTCCCTTGCGAGCAAAGTCTTTAATGTGATGTATGACCTCTCCGACTCGTCGTGCCTGTTGCACAGTTTTTTGCAAAATATCGAGCAATTCTTCGGATTTATAATCGTCTGATTTTAACCTTCTTACGCAACCATTAACAAAATTGGTGATTGCTGTCAGTGGTTGCGTAATCTCATGAGCTAATGCAGAAGCTATTTCCCCCACACTACTGACGTTAGCCGCTTCATTTAATGCCAGCTGATGTTGACGCGATTGTTCCTCAGCGTATTTACGCGCAGTGATATCAATGATAGATACTCGTAATTGTTTGTTATTTCCCAAAACAGTTTGTACGACAGCGCTTTCTAAATGAGAATAGAAAAATGCACCATTATTTTTTTTCATCCGGATCTCACAGCTTTGTTTGGCGCCAGTGGCGAAAGCGCATTGACAGTGATCGTAAAACGCCTGAGCATCCTTTTTAACAATAAAATCGGAAAAATAACTGATGTTAATTAGCCTGGATTTCTCAATGCCCAGTAAATTCGCGCCAGTTAAGTTTACTTCGACGATTAAACCTTTTTCATTTAAACAAAAATATCCAATAGGGGCAAATTCGTAAAGGTCCCAATAACGATTTTGTAAATCCTGTAACGCCAGCAGGCTGTTTTGTAATTCTTCATTTTGAAGCTCCAGCTCGATTTGATGCACTTGCAATTCATAACTCAACTTATCCCTTGACCCAGGCAATGCCTTCTTTCCGCTAACGTAGGAAGACAGCAGTTTTCCTTTGGCCTTTTTTCGCAAATGACTAAGATATTTCGAGTTTTTAGAGTTTTTTTTCACTATGAGTTATTCTTTTTAGGCATATTTTGTAAGGCAGTATTAGCCTCTGACAGTTCGCTCGCTTGCGTAGTGAGGCGTTCTTGCAGTTCTGCTTGAGTTTTCCGCAATTCTGCTTCCAATTGTTTGGCAGGACTGATATTGGTAAAGGTAATCACAGCGCCGTCAATCCGATTTTCTTGAGTTCGGTAAGGCAGTATACGCACCATGAACCAGCGTCCATCCTTAGTGGGCGCCTCAGTTTCTTTGAAAATTAGCGTGTCCAATACCTCGCGTATGTCATCGATTAACTGAGGATATTCCAACTCAGTCATAAGATCAGTGATGGGCCGGCCGATATCGCTGGGAATTAATTTAATGATACTGGCAGTTTGACTCGTAAACCGTCGCACATTCAGCGCTTCGTCCAGAAATAAAATAGCGATATTAACGCTATTGAGAAGGTTGCGCATATCGTCGCTGGTTCGCGATAGCTCCTCCAATTTGGCTCGTAGCTCGCTATTAACGGTTTGCAACTCTTCATTCATGGACTGCATCTCTTCCTTAGAGGTCGTTAACTCCTCATTGGTAGATTGAAGCTCTTCATTGGTTGATTGCAATTCTTCGTTAGTGGACTTGAGTTCTTCCTGTGAAGTTTGCATTTCTTCTCGAGCGGTTTGCAGCGCTTCGTGTGCGTGTTGAAGCTCCGACGCCAGAGCCGCCATCCGATCATCGGCGGCCCCCGGCTGTCCGCCTTTGCCGGATGTTTTTTTAATGCGAGGTACCGGCACATCAATAAAAATAACCATTAGCATTCTATGCAGTACAGTTTGCTCGCTTAGGGGTTGCACCGTGACATTGACCAGCTGCGTGCCGCCATTTGTGCCTACTTTTATGTTCTTTAAGGTGAGAGTGGTTTGTTCGCGAATCGCCTTGTTGAAGATCTCACTCAACGCCTGGCTCAATCCTGGACGCGCCATAGCGAATAAATTTACGTTGGCCCTCCCCACCGCAGGTTCCAAATATTTACCGGTTTTACCACTGACATACAGAATATCGCCCTGCTCAGTGACCAGCACGGCAGGAGGAGTGTAAACTTGAAGTAGTAATTTCTCCGTCAGAGTTTGTAAATTAGGTACTACTAGCGTTTTAGGTTTAGTAATCAAAGCTTCGTTCTCCTGTGTTCGTGAACGAGGAAACATCATAGGAAATTCAACTAGTTTCTCCGCATGTATAGATTCTCGGCGTTGATAAAACCGATTTTTGCCTGACAAGGGAGCGAAGAGGTTAGTCGCGGCTCCAATGGTCTCGGAGTTCCCCAATAACAAAAAACCTCTCGGATTTAAACTAAAGTAAAAAAGCGCTAAAAGCTTATCTTGCAATGCGACTTCCATGTAGATTAAGACGTTGCGGCAACTTAGAAAGTCGAGTTTAGTAAAAGGCGGATCCATTACCAGATTATGAGGAGCAAATATCAGCATTTCGCGGATATCTTTGTTCAGGCGAAAACCTAACTCTTCTTCGGTGAAAAACCGCTTAAGTCGATCTGGAGTGAGATCGGCGGCAATATTAACCGGATAAAGACCTTGGCGCGCTTTGTCAACGGCTTCTTTATCCAGATCAGTTGCAAAAATCTGCAATGACAAATTTCCAGGCGCGTTTGCTTCTTCTAATACTTCCTTAAAGGCCATAGCCAACGAATAGGCCTCTTCTCCCGTTGAGCAACCAGCGACCCAAGCGCGTAACACGCCGTCCGTTGGATTAGTAGCGAGCAGCGCTGGTAACACATCATTCTTCAATTGCTCCCATACGGGAGGGTCGCGGAAAAAGCGAGAGACTCCGATCAGCAATTCCTTAAATAACATATCTACTTCCTGCGGATTTTCCTGCAGATAGCGAATATATTTTGTTATTTGGTTCAGTTGGTGCAAACCCATACGTCGCTCAACCCGCCGATAAAGAGTGCTTTTTTTATAAAGAGAGAAATCATGTCCTGTTCGTGTGCGCACCAAAAGAATGATTTTTTCCAGGGAGCCGTGTCTTCTATCTTTCAGTTCTAATTTAGGCAGATTAATCAAAAAACGGTGTTGGAGATAGGCAATGATTTCGGCGGGTAATTGCTCAGGAGGAGCGATCACATCAGCTACTTCAGCGTGAATGGCGCTCAGCGGCATGCCGGTAAATTTGGCTGAATTTGGGCTCTGCACAAACGTGACACCCGCTTTTTCTTTTATAGCCTGCAAACCGAGTGTCCCATCAGACCCCATGCCTGAGAGGACGACGCCGATGCTATGCTGTTGTCGGTCATCAGCCAAAGCACGAAAAAAAAGATCAATTGGCAAGTGGGAACCTCGTGAAGTGAGCTTTTCCAAAACATACAACACCCCTTTTAGGAGGAATAAGTCATAGCCAGGCGGAATTATATAAATATGATTAGGTTCAACTATTAACTGGTCTCTGATTTCCGTCACGGGAAGCATTGTGGTCTGCTGTAACAAATCGACCAGGATACTTTTATGGATTGGATCCAGGTGCTGAACAATAATATACGCCAAACCACTGTCTACCGGTATGTTCGGGAGAAAGGCTTCTAGCGCCTCCAACCCGCCAGCCGAGGCGCCTATGCCGACGATGGGGAAAATCCGGTGCTTAGGCGTTTGGAATTTTCGGCGCCTTCCTTTAGTAGGCATAAAATAATCCTATTTTTTGCAAAAACCCGAATTAAATCCGTCACAATATCAGGTTCCCCCGGCCCAAACAACTCAAATCCAGCGTAACGACATGTGAGTAGACCCACGCAGGTAATTATTCAGCAATTCCCGCTAAAGGAAAAATTAGCTATATCCGCATGAAATATTGAAATAATTATTTTTCAATATAAATATTTTTCGCAGAAAATTCCCTGCGCCATGGGGGATCGCAAGGGGGAGCGCGCGAAGCGCTCCCCCTTCATTCCGAGCATCGGCTCCGCCAAGCGCAGGATAAAAAAAGGAAGCAATTATCGCTGTACTCAGCGGGAATTGCTGGTAAGTATTAGAATTTACGGCAAAAATAAAATACAATTCAATTTTACTCAATAAGGAAATAGTTACATGAGCAATCAATTTGATGTGATCATTATTGGGGCAGGACAAGCCGGCCCTCCCCTTGCATTCAAATTTGCAAATTTGGGCAATAAAGTGGCTATTATCGAAAGAAAATTGTTCGGCGGTACGTGTGTGAATACCGGGTGTATTCCTACAAAAACCATGATCGCCAGCGCCCATGTGGCACATCTTGCAAGACAGGCAAAAGAATTCGGAATAAGGATTGACGGAAATATCATCGCTGATATGAAAATAGTTAAAGCTCGCAAAGATGGTATCGTTCATGCTCTCTCAAATGGTATTGAAAAATGGCTACGGGATACACCCAATTGCACCGTATATAAAGGCCATGCACAATTTGAAAATGCACACACTATTCGAGTCGGCGAAGAAATATTAGAAGCACAAAAAATATTTATTAATGTTGGGGCTCGCGCCTTTGTCCCTAATATGAAAGGACTTGAAAAAATATCCTATTTTACCAATTCGAACATCATGGATATTGATTTTGTTCCAGAGCATTTAATTATCATCGGTGGTAGTTATGTTGGCCTTGAATTTGCACAAATGTACCGTCGTTTTGGCTCTCAAGTGACTGTGATTGAGAAATCACCGCGATTGATTCCAAAAGAAGATCCTGATATCTCAGAAGCGGTGAGAGAAATTTTACAGGATGAAGGAATTGATATCCGATTAAATGCCGAATGTATCCAATTTGATAAACAGAATGGAAAAATTATTGTTGGAATGGATTGTACTGATTCTGAAAAAAGTATTTCAGGATCACATGTATTATTAGCCGTTGGCCGGATTGCCAATACGCAAGATTTGGGATTAAACAAAGCCGGGGTAGAAACTGATGAGCGCCATTTTGTAAAAGTAAACGATCAACTGCAGACGAATATATCCAATATTTGGGCATTAGGTGAATGCAATGGAAAAGGAGCTTTTACTCATACTGCCTACAATGACTATGAAATTGTTGCAGCTAATCTGATTGATGGTCACACTCGACGAGTGAGTGAACGCATTTTAACTTATGGTTTATTTATCGATCCTCCTCTAGGACGGGCGGGTTTGACCGAAATCGAGGTGAGCGCATCGGGTAAACCAGCCTTGATTGGGAAAAGAGCCATGACGCAGGTGAAACGGGCTGTCATCAAAGGTGAATCTCGTGGATTTATGAAAGTGATTGTGGATGCGGAAACCAGGCAAATTGTAGGCGCGGCAGTATTAGGTGTGGGTGGAGATGAAGTTGTTCAATCTATTCTGGATGTGATGTATGCCAAAGCCCCTTATACCGTCATTCAAAATGCAGTGCATATCCATCCCACGGTAACCGAATTAATTCCAACGATGTTAGGAGAATTGAAACCGCTGCTAACCCCAGCATAATTTTATTCGCATCATAAGATTTGACGTAAAAGATGGAGCAACGACAATAATGTTTTCAGATTCCTTATATCTTGGTTCACAATCATTAGCGCGCCGACGCTTACTGGATTATGCTAAAATCAACTATCAACTGATCAGTCATGGCAGCAATGAACAATTAACCTATACCCCCCATAGCTTTCAGGAACATGTGTTGGCTATCGCGCAGCATAAAATGCAAAGCCTGAATTTACCTGCCCCTTCCTCTCTGAATACAAATTATCTCTTCGCACTGACTGCGGATACTTTAATGAGAAACACGATAAGCGGAGAAATTTTCGGCAAACCGCGAGATCGAAATCACGCTATTTCCATGTTGACTCATGAGCGTCAAGGACCTATTGAAGTGTTGACGGGTTGTTGTCTAGAAAAATATGATAATCATCATAATCATTGGTCCATGGCAGAATCAACACACTGGGTTTCAGGCGCTATCATAGAATTTTATGTGGACGCTGACTCCATTGAAGAATACCTTTCAACCTTTCCTTATGTTTTGCAATGTTCTGGAGCTGGAGTCGTTGAAGAACACGGATTAACTTATTTAAAAAGTATTTCCGGGTCATACACTGCTGTGCTCGGGCTGCCCTTGTACGAACTTCGCGCGGCACTTAAAAAAATGGGATTTCGTTAATTTCTGGAGCAGCGTCAGTGCTAATCCTGAAAAAAATTCCGCATTTTATTGTATTAAATATGTATCTATAGATACATTATCTAAATTTTGAATATAATTAAATAGAACTGTTTAGTTCAGACTTTTAATTAAAAATTATTTCTGAGGAGAAAAAAATGAAAAAGTATTTCAAATACCTTTTGGTATTATCTGTTTTAGCAAGCCCTTTGGCTATGGCTCAAAATAACCCATCAATGAATTCATCCACCGGAACAGGATGTGCATCATTGGCAAATACCGATTGGAAAGCCCCGAGTATTGTTTTAACTGACAATAATAATAATCAAAAAAATTTGGTCATCAATAAAATACACTTTGATCAAGTGAATAATAATAATGGAATGAACAATATTACCGGAACTTACCAATATACTTTTGATGGACAAAGTTATAATGGAACATTCGGCTCAAATAGTAATAGCAATAATGCTAACAACTCAAATATGAATAATAACACGATGAATAGTAATAATATGATGAATGGTAGCACTACTGTGAGCTGCGATGAAAGTGGTGGCAATATTAACAAACTGTCATTTTCATTTGACAATAATCAAACCACAGTTAATGCAACAAATCAAAATAATCAGGCAAATCCAGGCAGTTTAAATATTGATGCCTCCGGGATTTCAATGAACAAAAATAATATCACTTACACCAACAGAGATACTGTTTCCTTACAGAAGCAATAACCATCAGATTGGGTATGACTCATCATCATACCCATTTTTTTTATAAAAATAATGGCATCATTTCATTTCTTGAGGATTAATCGTCGGCTTTTCAAATCCGGCGTAATGAATCATGCTCATCATGCCGCTTTCCTGATGATATAACATATGACAATGTAACATCCAATTCCCAATGTTATCGCTGTCGAATTGAACGCTTAAAGAAGTATGAGGTAATACCAGCACGGTATCATGCATGGCTCCATCTTTGATTGGCTGACCATTGATTTTAGTCACTTCAAAAACATGACCATGTAAATGCATAGGATGTGCCATATCGGTCTGGTTGATAAAAACTATTTCAATTCTGTTGTGTGATTCTACCGATAGCGGGGTGATATTCGGCCACGCCTGATTGTTAATCTTCCAGATGTATTTTTGCATGTCACCTTCCAGATTGGCGGCAATGGTTTGTTGCACTGGCTTGACCTGAAGAGGCTTAATCGCTTTTATTTTTAATTCCTGATCGTAATTAAGAGCTCCTGCCTTTTTAGGGGCTGTTTCGCTAATGGGAGTCAATGCAGCGTTTTTTGTCTTCAATACTAAACCAGTTTGTAAAAACGATCCTTCACCTTGCGCCAAAATAGGATAGACTCCTTCACCTCTGGGAAGTTTTACTAAAATATCGATACGCTGCCCAATCGCTAATTGAAATTTCGTTCCAGCAAGGGGCTTAATGGATTCACCATCCACAGCAATAGCTTGCCCTGATAATTGACCAATATTCACGAAAAAATTAGTCGCTGCGGAGCCATCAATGACTCTAAGTCTCACAGTTTCTCCTGGAGTCACAGTAACAATTTCAGGATTTTTCAATGTTCGATAATTAGTTAAGTACGCGTCATAAGTGACATCATTCAAATCCGGCTTCGAGGATGACATATTCGCCATGTTTCCCATACTATGCAGCTCATGCATAATCGTCTGTGGAGATTTTTGATTGTAATCAGCAAGAAACATAATAATTTCCTTAACATCCTGCTTTTCATCGGGATCGCTAATGATAAAAGGAGCCGATAAATATTCCTGGATTTGCAGGCCGTGATGAGAATGCATCCAATAAGTGCCAGATTGCAAAAGTTTAAAGTGGTAATGATATTGTCCTCCTGGAGGAATAAGTGGTTGAGTCACTTGTGGCACACCATCCTGATTATTGGGGACAATTAGCCCATGCCAATGTATTGCCGTGGGTGCGTTAGTTTGATTTTTAACGATCGCATCAAAATATTGACCCTTCACGCCATGGAAACCCCAAGTCCCATCAGGTTGCTCAATACGAAACACCATGGTGGTTTTACCATCTACGGTTAACGGACGTGATTTTATAATTAACGTGGTGATTGGCTGAGTTTCCACAGGATTAGGCTTAGCCTCCACATTGAATGCGTAAATTAAGCTGAATATAACAAGATACTTTACGATCCTTTGCATGAGATTACCTAATAGTTTTGAGTATAGCTGTGCCCCAGTCGGCCATGATGCATCTCTCAATTTAAAATAATGAAATACCTGTTAATCCTGCATCCACTGAAAAATCGGCGGCTGTCACGTAGGATGCATCATCTGATGCAAGGTAAAGCGCCATAGTGGCAATTTCATATGGATTAGCAACTCTTTTTAATGGAATTAGCTTAGACCATTCCTGCAGATCTTGTTCTGTGACGCCCATCTTATCAAAAATGGGCGTACGCACCGGTCCTGGCGATATTGAATTGACTCGTATGTTCCTTGGCGCTAATTCTGCGGCAAATGTTTGGCTCAATGAAATAATGGCAGCTTTCGATGCACAATAAACTGAATAATTTGCCATCCCAACTTTACCAGCTGCTGAGGAAATTAAAATAATGGAAGCTGGACTATTCAAATAGGATAATGATTTTTGAACTGTAAAATATGTTCCCTTTAAATTGACAGCAATTATTTTATCAAAATGTTCCACTGTTACCTTTTCCAAAGGACTGGCTTCAGCGATACCCCCATTGCCAACCAAAATATCAATCTTTGCATTAAAATGTTTATCTATTTCATTGTAAAGATTATCAATCTCTTTTAATTTCATGATATCAACAGGTAATGTCAAAACCTTATCATTGAGTTGCTCTTTTACTTTTTTCAATTGAATTTCGTCTCTTCCGGTAATAATAACCTTGGCGCCTTCTTGCAAAAATAACTCGGCAATGGCTAATCCGATTCCGCTAGACCCTCCAGTAACTAATGCAATTTTATTTTTTAATTTCATATTAAATGAGCTCCTCATCAATCAGATAAACGTTTACTAATATATGTAAAACAGAGTGTGTAGATTTTCCCACTCTTTGAACCTATAAAAAATTACAAAATATAGGGAAAAAATAGGATATACTTTCCATTTTGAAATATTTATCATTATCAGTCCACCTGAACCCAAAACACAATTATTCACAAGGAAGCTAATATGGCGAAATTTTTAGATAACTCTACAGAAACTTTCAGACATTGGCAATCATCGGCCAGCATGATTCCTGTGGCGCTTGGTTTACTCAGAGAACAGTTGGATCATGTGGCCGAACACCATCACCCACAGCTTGAGCTATCTCAAAAAAGAATTCAAATCTATCAAAATCTTTATCATCACTGGCGAAAAGAAAAAAATCTCAATCCAAAACAACAGGAATGGATTCATGAAATGGGTGGATACCTTAATGTGTTGCAGCAAACTCTTTTTCATACCGATATTAAAAATTCATCAGATCAAGTTGAACAGAATAAGCAAGCTTCTTCGCGGCTACCCAGCAATTCCCGCTGAATTACAGCGAGAATTGCTTCCTGTTTTTATCCTGCGCGAGGCAAAGCCTCTGCTCGGAATGAAGGGGGAGAATCGCGATTCTCCCCCTTGCGATCCCCCATCGCGGGGAGTGGTTTCTACGAAAATTATTCTTTATTGAGTTATTTTAACTCTAAGCGCCAGCGCGGTGTTTGAATGATAAGTTGAAAATGTTGCAAAATTTTTTGCAGATTCTCTAATAAAGACTTTATGGGTAAATCATGAGAATACTGCGCTGTACAAAGCTTTAATTCATGTAAAGACTTTTCCAAATGCTCGATAGAAGTTAAATCGAGATTTTTATAATACATCAGCAAAGTCTGAAGCGCTTGAAAGGATGTACTGGAAACCGGTACGGGTAAAATAGATATCTTTTCTAAAGATCCCAAAAAATCTTTGATCAAAGGCAGCAGCGAAACAGTCAAATGATAACGTCGAAACAAAAAGCTGAGAAAATGCTTGCGAACGATGAATTGCCGCTGTATCTGAAATTATCCAGGCTCCGGCGTTATTCCAAAATTGGCAAAAACCTTGACGCACTGTCTGAAATAAGGTTTTTGGGAAGATCAGTAGTTGGCCGATCACCCCAATCACTAAATCACTATACCGATTAAAATATCGGCCAGGCGGCTTATCATATATTCTACGATGGTAATTTGGCTTCCAGACAATAAATAAAATATAACCGCCAGCAAGATAGTGCTAAAAAATACGGTTATTGCGTAATTAACCCTAACAAATAGAAAGGTTAGAAAAACCATCAGTAAGGCCGACCACCGGGATAGCGGATAAGGCGCAAACAAAAAATGAGCGAATAAAATGCCAGCAATTACTCCCAGCGCCGTACCCAGCAAACGATACCACGCTTTTTTAACACTGGCTCCCATGCTGCTTTGATCAATCACAATTACGGTCAGCGCTACCCAGGAAGGATTTTGGATTTTCACAAAATGGCTCAGCAGAAATATCAACGTGATCATGACTGCCATACGTAAGGCGCGCTGCAATAAATATAATGATTTATCTAAAGGCAGATCTGGTAACGGTGTTTTATCCCGGTCGAATAACAGATTTAAACCGGTAACAACTAATGTAGCGAACAAAATACCTTCCACCGCTTGCCTGACCGCAACGAACGTGCCACCAGGCATGCTGTGTGCAATCACCATAAAAACTAAAATAAACAAACCAGCGCTAAAACTACCGGCGATATAACGCGGCAAACAATACAAAATAAAGGCGCTAATAAACAACCAAGGTAAGACCAGCCACTCGACTGAATTATGCAAAATCGTCACCGCGACAAATAATGTGCTGGCTATACCCGTCAATATCAAGCTGATGTGTCGTTTTTTGGGTATTACACCAAACTTGCTAAACGGCAATAAAGCAGCGATGACTGTCGCCCAGATCAATTCCGGTAAAGTAAACCATCTGGATGAAATAGTTGCTATCGCACAAGATAATGTAATCATGGCGGCATTTCTAACATCAACGGTGGTTAATTTTAAATTCATAAATTACTCATGATGCTTTAACAATAAACCGGACAAAATGATCTGCTTCAATGGAATTCACAGCATCTACAACTATCTTACTTTTCCCCCTAGTAAAAAAAACCATATGATCACCCTCCAGGCGAATAATTTGATGCTTATCGGACATATTGGCTATCTCTATCTGGTTTTTTTGGTATTTACTTTCTTGATCAGGACTCATGCACATCTCTTCTTTAGTCCAGGCAATGGGCAAGCAATGTTTAGTCGAATACACCACAATCAAGGGAATGGTTTTTTTCAATGGCGGTGCATTTCTTATTTGTAAATAGCTCGGTAATTGCCCTATTATTTCGTTATAAAAATGTAAGGGGATTTAATTTTGGTTTTTTGCAGAAATTGATGGAGTTGATTGACAACATCTTGTGCAGTCAAGGGCATATAGTCGTTAGGGTTCGGACAACTGCTGAAGGTAAAAACTCGATCATAAGCGACAACCTTCACTTTTTTAGCTAAAGCTGGGGCAATTTGGGAATTAAACCACTCATCTGCAGAGAATCCTGTTCCAGAAGAAAAAATAATCGTCGGGGATCCTTTTCCCAATGTGCGATAATAGATTTTGTATTTCCCAACCGTGGTGCACTCCCCACCAGGAGACAACGTCTGATTAATTTTATATTCATCAGGAGTATCAGGACAAATACTATGACAAGAAATTTCCGGCATGTTGGCATAACTGTGACTGCAAACAAGGACGAAAGCAAATAGAAACAATGATAATTTTTTCATTCGTATAAATCCTTTAACCAATAAAAATGTAAATACAAAATTCTTTAGCAAAGAATTTGATTGCAGACCGTCCAACAGCCGGAACAAGCGCCGCGATAACGATCCGTACCCATGCTCGATGGAATAAAAAATGCATGACAGCCTGGGCATTGCTCTCATTCAGCCTGATTTTTCATGAGGATAGTTTAACATGAATATTATCCTTGACATGTACACAACTACCCTACTTGGCTATCGGATTAAAATATGTTAAAATGGCAGGATGAGTAAAACGATAGCGCTGGTAGGTGATTTTAATGAGCAGGTACTTGCCCATACAGCTATTCTGAAAACGATTGAACTTGTTGAAAAGAATCTAGACATTCGCATTCATTGGCAATGGCTAGAAACAGACAAAATCAGGGGTGACGATACTCCAGTTTTTTCAAAATTTTCTGCATTCTGGGTAGTTCCCGGCAGTCCCTACAAAAATATGGAAGGTGTTTTGAATGCCATCCGTTTTGCTCGTGAAAAAAATCTGCCTTTTCTCGGAACCTGCGGCGGATTTCAACATGCATTGATTGAGTATGCACGCAATGTTTGTGGAATTATAGATGCTGATCATGCTGAAACTCATGTCGATGCAAAAAATCTGATTGTTGTCCCTCTGGAATGTTCCCTGGTTGAAAAGACCGGGCAAATAATTTTTATTCCAGAAAGCCGGCTTTATCATATATTCAACGGGAACCCAACTATTGAAGGTTATCATTGCCGATATGGATTAAGCCCTCTATGGAAAAACCGTCTTGAGTCTGCCGGGTTACGCTTCACTGGTCATGATTTAAAAGACGAAGTACGAGCGTTTGAATTACCCAACCATCCTTTTTTCATTGGGACACTTTTCCAACCTGAACGTGCTGCGCTCAATCAGCAATTACATCCTATCATTGCAGCATTCGTAACCCAATTATCTTGAGTTTTATGAGATAATTCGCGGACTTATTATGGCCGTCTCTTTTTAAGAAAACCTTAATTATAGATCTATAAAATTCCTAATTTCATCTATAAAAGGAGCATTTAATGTCCAAAGGACCCAGATCACAGACTTTCTTCGTCGCACAGTCAAATTATCATGTTCCAACCGTTCGGATCATAGACAAATATTGCAAAGAAGACTATAGCCGAGAAATCCGAAAAACCTAAGCAAACTCAAGCGGAAAAAGCGCTAGCCTATCTTCAGGAAAGTAATAAAAATCGTCTGCTGATTGACGATCTAACACTATTATTTATGATAAAGGCATATGAATTCTCATGCGAAAAACTCCCTCTCGAACATGCCTTCTTCTACGTGAAAAAACAAGCCCATATACAATTTTCCAGAACAGCAGCATGTCTTTTCATGAAAACTTTAACTCAGAAGAAAAAATACCTGGAGAATGGCGAAGCATTACCTCTCTCTCACAGCTTTTTCCTTGAAGAAAAAGAGTTTCAACCCCACTTTAGAATGTCTGTTAAAATAAATCGAACCATTTCAAACAGCATCCAGGGACTATCGCCAGGTTCACCACTTTGAACTTCCATAAGGAAAGCCAAAATTTCCAAGTCGTCATTTGAGATGCTTTTCATATATTGCAAAAAAAGTTGGCTTTAGATACACTTATAGAATAATGCGCGTACCGGTTAGGCATATGTTCCTGGCGGCAATGGCAGAGCTTCGCTCCCCGACGCAGAGCTCCACGGGTGAATGTGGGATTAAATTTTTTAATAAAAATTAACTAATAAAATTAAATGAGGATAAAAATGCGTTCAAATTCTCCTATCAATCTAGTTTTAATTCAACAAACTCATAGACCGGATGATATAGAAAAAAAATTTAACCTGCAAGATTACCGGCTAAAGCCGATTATTAGGGAAGTCATTTATTCACAATTTAAGATCATGCAAATCTTATCTACATTGCAAAATGCCGCCATCTTAACAGAGGGTTGTGCACGCGATGTGACTGCTGCTGATTTGAAAAAACAGTTTTCAAAAATTTTCAGAGCAATATTCCCAACTCACGATGATTTACTCAGCTTAGATTTTAATCGCCTTACAGAAAATCAGCTCAGAGTTTTGTGGCAAAGCTTTGCCACTCAAATTATGTTCAATTTGGGATTAGTTCCGGCTGTTTATCAAACTCTTTCAACCAGTACAGAAGAAAAGGTAACGTTAGAAATTATAGATAATTTCTCTTCTAGTTTTAATGAAATTTTATTAAAATATCCTAATTTATCAAAAAACATGAAAAATGAATACCTTTCTAATTATCAAATGCCCAGTGAAAAAAAGAGTATTCTGATTTTTATGCTGAAGTCAGCAAAAAAAATCCAGATCTTTTCTATCATAGAGAAAAGGAAGCGCTTGATTTTGCATTATTGGCGGCTAAGAAAAGTGGAAAAAAATTAGTTGTCCTTATTTTTGGAAAAGACCATTTATACGGAATTTCAAATTTGATCAATACCGAATATAAAGATCGCATCATTTTAAAAGAAGTAATCGATTCAACAGAAGGCTTTTGGTGTGCTGAAAGTGAAGCATATTTAAAAAAACTTGAGCAAGAAGGCATGTCTGCCTATAAAAAGGGAGAATATGCCTCTGCGGCTGAACATTATCAAGACCTCGTTACCTTTTGGAGGGCTACCCCCAAGTTGACGCCGAAAAAACAGTCGTCTTTGTACACTGCCGAATTTAATTTAGGTTCTTCGTTACTTAAGCTGTCTGAGGCTAAGGGGGTAGACTGCGAAAACGCTTTGCTCCATTTAGAACAGGCAGATATCTTAACTAAAGATAATCCCGAAAAAAATAAGAAATACCATGAGCGTTATTTAGGAACCGCTAAACGCCACCAGCTGCTCTCATTTTTTAGCGATGAATCATGGAAAACTCCCGCACAAATAATTATAGATTATGCTAGTGAAAACTATAGCCCTTAGAAAATCATTTCACTGGATACTGACTCATGCTGAAATTTCTAATTTTAATAAATAAGCCTTATTGTTTAGACCACCGCCAAAACCAGTTAAATGACCGTTGCTGCCGATGACGCGATGACAAGGAATAATGATGGGTATTGGATTCTGACCATTGGCCATACCCACTGCTCTGGCTTTATTTTTATGGCCTATTTTTTCGGCTTGCTCTCCACAAAGTGTCAGTGTCAGACATGACGATTCCCTGAGAGGAATTGTTTGAATTAAAGATATTTTTAATTTTTTTTATCGACTCTGACACCGTCTACACCGTCTATAATAAGAAGTTTCAGAGGGAGAACAAATATATTGCTTAAAAGTCGTCAATCCTTGACGGCACCAGTTACTCCATGATTGAGGAGCTGCGTTCTCCCGCTCTGGTTCGTGCGAGCGTGTAGACTGGTCGAGCCAGCGCTTTAACATAAACGGCGCTCCAATAGCTCCAATACCGATAAGACGCGCCAGGAAAAATCCAGACGCTTCCATCGATCCAACAGTCCCGAGTAAGTAACCTAGTGGCAAAGCCACCGCCAAATTACTCGCTATACTCACAATTAAAGCTATTTTTGTTTCATGTGAAGGCAAACTGCGAACCCCTGCTGTTGCGACCAACCGCAAGCCATCGACGATTTGAGTGGCATTCACCATCCATAACAAAGGTTTAGCCAGGGCTACAATTTGCTGATTGTTTTCATCCTGGGGATCGACAAAGGGCAGAATGAGCTGATCCGCTATTCCCAATGAGAGAAGAGAAAAGATTAATGTCATTCCGCCAGTAAGCACCAGGGCAGCATTGCCCAGCTTACGACCATTTATAAACTCGGGCGCCAGGACCGATCGCTCCTGGCCGAGCGCGGCACTGATTTCTATACTACTCACAGTAGCCGCATTGGCGATCGGAATGAGCAATAAAAAAAGATATTGGATAGCAATTTGACTGGCCGCCAGATAGGTGGTTCCAAACAAATACCCAATGATCATTGTATTGCCTGTGATTGATACAATTTCAGAGATACTTTGCACACCGGGTGCAAAACCGTAACGAAGCAACTTCCGTAAGATAATTCCCGCATTAGGAAAAGCGGGAACAAAAAGCCGGTGCGGTCTCAAATCAGGCAGCAATCCAAAAAACAAAGAGATCACAAACACGCTGGTATAGGCGCCCATAGTGTGGGCGTACCCCAAACCCCGGAAGCGCAAAGCTGGAAAAGGACCGGGGCCCGTAATCAGGAGATAAGCCATCGGCAGGGTTACACCCGTATATAAAGCACCTGAGGCAAATACCAGTTTTAGTTTTTTCAATCGAGTCGCCAGTTGCTGTTGGTTGATCATCATCAACATGGCGGGAATGCTCCAGACAAAACCACGAAAAAAATCTTGCGTTAAAACGCCCGTTTCGTGAGGTTGGCCCAGAATTTCTAATATGGGTGCTATGAAGTATAGCAGGATACCTGCGGGAATAGACAACCCCAAGCCCATTAACCCCGCCTGTTGATAAACAGCCGCCCATTCGGACTTGTGTTCGCCTAAAACCACACTTTCGGAAACTAAATAACTGACACAAAATCCGACAATGGAACGTTGCAACACCGCAATCTCTGCACTAGCGGCGAGATAATTTTTTGTCTCTTCATTATTGGAAGCAGTTTGGACAATCATGATATTGGTCAAAAATCCACCTACAACCGATAAAAACCGAATAGCTATCATCGTGCCACTGGCTTTAGCAATGGTAGTAATTGCCTGAAGATTGCCAATGATTTCAGTTTTTCTTAAAGGTTCCCCTTGTATGGTAACGGCAGTGTCACCAAGAAGCCGTTGAGAATTATCATCCTTTTCTTCTTTGAGCATAGTGGTTCTCCATTTTTTTTAAGTATGATTTAATACTCAAAAAACAGTTTCGAGACATCCCAATTGATTATTTATTATATTACTGTTTTTTTCAATCTTAATCTCCCTAAAATTTAAAATGCAATCAAAAAATTTGACAGATTTAAATTTATATCAGTTAAGTCACATGATTTGAATAAACTGCATAGCTTAAAAAAGGAGAATTATCTCAAGTGATTGATTTTTATTATTTTATTTTGTGATCTAACTGGGATTTGCACCAAGCACCAACGGATAAAAGACAATCGCACCACGCGCCGGGGTAGACCCACCCGCCGATTTATAATCCGAAATGAGATTCAATTTTTGATCTTGTCACAATGCCTGCTATAGTATTAAAGATGGCTATGCAAAAATTATCAGTATTTAATAATAAAATTATTCTATTTACTTTTTTATTGAGCGCACTCACACAAGCTGGTTTAGCGATATATACACCTGCGTTTTTACAAATTTCTCAGCAATTACAGGTTTCGCCAGATGCAGTTAAATTCACCTTAGTAACGTATTTATTTGGCTTTGGGATCTCGCAAATATTTTATGGTATTTTGTCTGATCGTTTTGGCAGAAAAAAATGTGTGCTTATTGGGATGTTAATTTTTTTAATCGGTTGCTGCTTAAGTATATTTAGTTCTTCTTATTTTGATTTAATGATGTCAAGGTTCTTGCAAGGCATTGGCGCAGGCTCAGGCATAGCATTAAGTCGAGCGATCATACAGGACTCTTTTGTCGGCATGGATTATCTTAAAGCAGCCACTTATTTATCTTCTGGATTTGCATTTGGAGTGGGATTATCACCCGTAATCGGCGGTCATTTACTTGATTTTTTTTCCTGGCGCAGTGAATTTGTATTTCTATTTATCTGTGGATTGTTGTTGTTGATTAGCCTTTGGATATTTTTACCTGAGACTGGCAAAGTACTGTATCCCAAACCTCCAATAAAACAATTTCTGTTACAAACTAATCAAAATGTAGCCTATATATTAAAAAATAAAGGCTTTTATTACTATTTGGTAACAGGTGTTTCCGCTTATGGAATTATTGTTACTTACAATACGATGACACCTTTTTTATTTCAAAAAACCTTAAGCATTAATCCATCAGCATATGGCTGGCTGACATTCTTCATTGCAGTGACTTATTACATGGCTACTGCATTTAACCGCTTTATTTTAAAACACGTTAGAACTCAATCCATTGTCATTACTGGCATTATATTAATATTTTTTGGGGGATTTAGTATGTTGCTCATCAAACTTTTATTCGACGTTTTAAATGTATATGTTGTTTTTATCCCTTTACTGATTGCAACCTTTGGGCAAGGGTTAGTCTGGTCAATCAGCGTTACAGGTGCTTTAAAAGATCTGTCGCATATTGCCGGTACAGCAGCAGCGCTTTTTAGCTTTTTACAAATGTTATTATCAACTTTAATTTCAGGAATAGTTGCAATGCCTGCTGAAAATAATCAAATTCCATTGGCGATTGTCATTATAACTTTGGCCATAATTTCATGGGCTAGTTTTCATGGAGGGATTTTAAAATCCAAATATTAATGTAACTATTCACCTTGTAGAGGGGAACGTCCACTTTTGCCTCAGGTTTAACGAAAAACCGTGCTCAAAATGCTCACATACCGATGTATGCTCCGCTTTTTCACCCAATTTTTCGTCAAACCTGAGCCAAAATTGAACGTTCTGCGTATGTAATTCATATGCTGAAGGATAGATACTAATTTTAAAAATCCTTCTGAAATTCCGAGACCCGCTCCTCTATGTGACCTTGTAATGAGGATACCTCTCTAGTTTTGCTAAAGAACCAGCTATTACTAATTTTTGATGAAGAGTCCGGAAAATTTTTTGACTCTAATTCTTTCGCAAATGTAATCCATTTTGAATGAATAGGAACAACATATAAGTATTGAAATATTAAATCTCCAATCACAGTAGGAAATAATGAACAATCCTTCAAATTCTTCATAAAGATGACAAAGAGTTCATATAATCTTTCCTTCGCTGCTTTAAGGATAATCTGAACAGATTTCTCCTCCGCAGAAGATACGAGTAAAGCAGTTAGGGTTGGATCTTGTTGTAAAACGGTGGATAATAAATCTTCATCTAACTGATTTTTTATGAGGTCGCTCATTCCTTCGTGTAAAATAGAAAGTCCCGCATAAGAACAATCTTCAAAATAAGTCCCATACAAATACATAGTCATTAGCGAATGATAACGACCTGTCGGACTTAAATTTGAAAATTCCTGATTATAGATGTTCCAAATATATAAGATATCAAAGTTACCCAGTCTATCAAGTGGCTTAGCCATAGCCAAATGATATAAACAGACAGCTTTATTGAGACTATCTTTTCTTTTACTATCTCCTATGATTTCAAATTTATTAGAATGATTATCTCGATATAATCCATACTGATATTTTTCACCGAGCGCCCATAGGGCCTCGTGGTTTCCTCGAGCCGCGGCTAACCTATAAAAATGCAGTGCTTCTTTAAATTCCTGCTTTTTCTCATAACAGCGACCTAATCCATATTGCGCGATAGCATTTCCTTGATCAGCAGCAAGACGATAAGAATGTGCCGCTACTTCATAATCACCGCGATGCATTGCCGAGTCCGCTTCCTCAAGCACCACTTTTATTGACTTCACGTCTTCCACGTCTGCTGTGATTTGATTTACTTTCGCTCCGACAAAAGGATTACTACTGATTTTTTTGTTTTGTACTTTATGATTATTTTCTTTATTAAAATTCATAGAAAACTTTTTCTCTCGGCTAATTCAGGGCTAATTTGAAGCTATGATACCGGTAGCGATGAAGAAAAGCAAGCCTAAGCAATTGCTGTCAGGAATTCTCGGCGAAGCCGAGAATTCCTTTCTGGTTTATATCCTGCGCTCGGCAGAGCCGATGCTCGGAATGAAGGGGGAGGAGCGAAGCTCTCTCCCCCTTGCTATCCCCCATCGGGCAAAGATTTTCTACGAAAATTATCTTTAATAAAGGCAGGTTTATTTCTATTATTCAACCAGTTAAAATTCACCGGGAATTGCTGAATTGCTGTAAAACAATTGACTTTACTGAAATCTTCCCATTAAGATATCAAAAGACAAGGGAACGGACCAGCGGGAGCGAATCAACTTTGGAGGAGTATGATATTTGATATTCAGGGAATACACGTTACCGAACATTCCCAATGTAGTCACTATCATTCTGATAAAGATATTTTGGCTATTCAATTCAAATGCTGTCAGCAGTTTTATGCCTGCTTTTATTGTCATCAGGAATTAGCAGGACACACTGTCATTAGATGGCCCAATAATGAATTCCAGAACAAGGCAATACTCTGTGGTGTTTGTCAAACGCGAATAGCGATAGCAGATTATTTGTGTTGTCATTTTCAATGCCCTCATTGCCAGTCATTGTTTAATCCAGGTTGTCATCAGCATTGGCCCTGGTATTTTGAGTATAGCTTCCGGTAGCATCTTTTATCACTAATGAGATGAACCATGATTTTAATCAGGAACTCTTTCTGAGTGGCTATGCGACAGGCTCTCGCGCAGAATAAAAACAGGAAGCAATTCTCGCTGTATTCAGCGGGAATTGTTTTTGATACAATATAACTTATGAAAAGAAAACTTACACCACCCATGGAGGAAGTGATTCAGGTCAAATTCCAGACTATTCACGAGACAATCGAAAATATACCAAAGCTCTCACCTCAGGACCAGGATCCCGCCTTTTTACATGTCGAGCTTGAATTGAAGAACACACAAAAGTTACTTAAACGAATGTGGCTTGATTTTTTAAAAGGCTTTTATTGCCACATCTCCCAAAGTCCCTTATTCTCACAATCTGTCAATCAACTCAGGATAATGGGCGGCGGAGAGAAAATTTTGGTCGCTTTAGAATTCTGTTTTCCCCGTATGAAAGAAAGGAAATTTACTGATCAGGAGCTATTTTCCATCGTCAATTACCCTGAGGGAGATATCAATTTATATACTTTAGACGCCAACTACGAAACACTACGGAAATATTTTTCTCGCCAGCAGGTTCTCACATTGGTCAGTCGCGCCGATGGCAGTGAGCGCTTAATAAGCATACTACAATTAGGATTGAATTTCTCACTGCATGACTTCACCTCCCTGGAACTTTTTCTGCTCGCGGAGGTTGGAACTCCTCAATTTCTGGTAACTTCTATTGTGAATTATGATTTTCTAATTTCTCTGTTTCCAAAAGAATCCTTCCTTTACTTCATTAAAAGCCCGTATGTAGAAAAAATCATGTCATCTCTGGTTGTCAATGCCAAATTCATTTCAATATGTGGAATGTCAATCGTAATACCTTATTTAAGGAAATATTTTTTAAATTTTTCCGAAGAGGAATTTCATGATTTTCTTGTCAATGAGAGCAAAAAAATCCAAAAAGAAACTATTTTAAATTCTGAATTATTATTATCTCTCGGGTTTAATGAAGATCAAATATTTTCTATTGCTACGAGCAAACTTGGGAGAAAAAAACTAGCAGCCATCAAAACCTTTGAGTCCCTGATATCAGATATAAATATATTTGGCAAGCAGGCCCTCATCACAAAATATTTAACACGTCAAGGCAAGATTTTTTCTGAGATTAAATTTTCTGAGTTTTTAAAGAATCCGGAAAATTTTCCTTCGATAACAGAGAAAAATATTTTTCATGAAATGAATCGCCAGAAAAAAAATGACTTTAATCAATCAGCCACGCATTTGATCAACAATTCTCGCTGAAAATATTGAATTTCTGAGAGGTTAATATGGATATTGCGGTTGAACTAAGGAAAATTTTACCTGAACGTCGCGTCAGAGCCAGGTATATTGATGTGATTTCGTTTGCACCGGACGCCGGCTTTTATTATCTGGTTCCCAAAGCGGTGGTGCAACCGATCAATGAGGCTGAAATCATTTCCTTATGGCAATTTTCCCGGCAATACCAACTACCTTTAGTTTTTCGAGCCGGCGGCAGCTCTCTCTCCGGACAAGCCATCACCGATGGAATTTTAGTCGATTTAAGCCAATACTGGGATCAGATCGGCATCGAAGAAGATGGCGCGAGTGTGCGTGTGCAGCCGGGCATAACGGGCGCTATGGTCAATGCCTACTTAAAAAAATACCAGCGAAAAATTGGCCCTGATCCGGCGAGTATTAGCACGGCGATGATCGGCGGAATATTGTCAAATAATGCCAGTGGTATGTGCTGTGGTGTCACGCTCAATGCTTATCACACCCTCAAATATATCCGTTTTATATTGCCCAATGGAAAAATCTTCGACACCGAAAAACCCGGCGATTACTCACGGTTCGAGCACGAATGTCCGGCAATTTATCAGGGTTTGCTGGAGATACGCGATCAAATTGCAACAGACAATCAATTGTCACAAAAAATTCGGCACAAATATCAAATCAAAAATACCATGGGTTACTGCCTTAATGCGTTTATTGATTTTCAACATCCTTTAGATATTTTAGCGCATCTCTTAATTGGCGCCGAAGGTACTCTGGCATTTATTGCTGAAGCGGTTTTGGAAACCGTACCGGTTTATGCCTATAAATCCACCGCGTTATTATTTTTTCCCAATAGTTATGCAGCGTGCCAGGCGATTATCCCGCTGACTCAGGCCGGCGCTTTAATGGTTGAGTTTATGGATCGCGCATCATTGCATGCCGTTGAAACCATGCCGGGTGTACCGCTAATGGTAAAAACGCTGCCTGAAGATGCCACAGCGTTGCTGGTTGAATTTCAGAATAATAATTCCGAAGTACTGCAAAAAAATGTCGATCAATTCCTGCTATCGCTGGAGAAACTTGAGTTATTAAATGAGCCAGTATTCACCAATGATCCTGTCGAACAGGATTTTCTCTGGCGGGTACGAAAAGGGCTATTCCCGAAAGTAGGGGCAAGGCGTGATACCGGAACCACGGTTATTTTGGAAGATATTGCCTTCCCGTTGGAAAAGCTGGGCGATGGCATTTCAGATCTCAAAAAATTATTCGTTAAATATGGCTATAAAAATGCGGTTATTTTTGGTCATGCCAAAGAAGGTAATATTCATTTTTTGATGACACCGGATTTTAATGTGCCGGCAGAAGTGACTCAATACGATTTATTTATGCGGGAAGTGGTGAATCTGGTCGTCAACAAATATAACGGCAGTTTAAAAGCAGAACATGGAACCGGGCGTAATATGGCGCCATTTATAGAAACTGAATGGGGCAGTGTCGCTTATGAAATTATGAAAAAAGCTCAAGCACCTCATTGATCCGCAGCTACTGTTAAACCCGGGTGTTATTATTAATACCGACCCACTCTGCCATATTCGCAATTTAAAACAACTGCCCACTGTGGATATTGAAGTCGATAAATGTATTGAATGCGGTTACTGCGAACACAAATGCCCCAGCCGCGATCTGACGACCACTCCACGCAGAAGAATTATTATCAGAAGAGCACTCAAAAAATTGCAACTCGCGGGTGATGCGAAAAATTATAAATTATTGCTGAATCAGTATCAGTATGAGGGAATAGATACCTGCGCGGTTGATGGACTTTGCGCTTTGGTCTGTCCCGTGGATATTAATACCGGCGATTTAATACAGCGGTTACGCAGCGAAAGCCATCATCCATTTGCCAACCGGATTGCTCTGACATTAGCAAAAAATTTTAAATCTCTGATGGGATTGTTAAGAGCAGGAATTAAATTGGGCTTATCCATCAACCGTGTTTTCGGCAATAATGCGATGACCAGGTTAACCCGCGGTTTAAGAAAATGGATCCATGGAATGCCATTATGGTCACAGCAAATCACTTATCCACCTGATTTAGCGGTGTTGAAAAACCATGTCGCACAAAATGATCCAGAGTTAGCGACCACAATCGTCTATTTTCCCGCCTGTATTTCACGAATGATGGGCAGTTACGAAGGGAAAAATAATAACATCATGCAAACTTTTATCAGTATTTGTCATAAATCAGCGATTAATGTTAAGGTGTTGACCAATATCAATGGCAGTTGTTGCGGTCAAATGTTTTCTTCCAAAGGATTTAATTCGGCTTATGAATTTACTGCCAATCGCATCATCGCACAATTATGGGAAACCAGCCTTGAGGGAAAGCTGCCGATCGTGATCGATGTCAGTTCCTGTGCTTATGCATTGCAGAAGTTGCGTCCGATGTTAACCAAAGAAAACCAGACAAAATTCGCTGGTTTAACGATTCTTGATAGTGTCGATTTCCTGCATGATTATGTGATACCCAGAATCAAAGTGAAGCAAAAGAAAAACGCCATTGTCTTACATCCTGTGTGCGCCCTGGAAAAAATGGGCACAGTGAATAAGTTTATCAATGTCGCCAAACATTTTGCTAACGTTGTGACGGTTCCCAACCATTCTGGTTGTTGTGGGATGGCTGGAGATCGTGGTTTACTATTCCCTGAGCTCACCGTTTCAGCTACACATTTGGAAGCAGAAGAAGTCGCACAGACCTATTATGAGGGATATTATTCCTCCACTAAAACCTGCGAATTAGCAATGTCAGCAGCAGTGAATAAAAATTATGAATCGATTTTATATTTGGTCGACGAAATCTCGGTTCAGTCTTGATATTTACACACAGGAAGCTTTAAAATTGATATACCGGGATCAGCGATTGAAATCAATATGATCACAGGTAAAGTAAAATATTTTGACCGGGTATTCACTTAGAAGACTTATTCGTTAAACCCGAAGTCAGAGGTAAAGGCATAGGCCTTGAAATCTGCATAAGAGGCTTACACTACCTGCCGAATTTCGGGTAGAGTTTGGATAATATATTTTTTTAAAGGGAAAATTGCAATAAATAGAATAATAGCGGAAAAATAAATCGGCAGGTTAATGTGGATATTAGCTAAATAACCAGTCAGCGCAGCGGTGACAGCAAAAGATGCTGCACTAATTACACCCGTTAAACCCATTATCCAGCCTTGTTTACTTGCATCGACCTGTTGAGAGAACAAACTCACTAAAGCTGAGTAGGATGTTGCCAAGCCGCATGCTGCTGGAATACTAAAAATCCAGGGCGAATATTCAAAGGGAATAATGGCGGTTAATAAAACTGACATCGACATGATTAATAAGCTATTCATTGTAATGCTTTTGAGTGAGTATCGAGGAACTAATCTATTTAATAGATAACAAAATGCAAAAGTAAAACCCACTCCAATCCAAGCCATATAAAATCCAAGATGGGTTGCATTAAAATGATAACGTTCGGTTAAAAATAAACTGATCGATTGAAAAAAAGCAGACCATCCTACCTGTAATAGTAAAAAGCTTAATGTTAGAGCGCGGATATTTGTGGATTTAGTGCTGGCAGTTTCGATAATTTGCCATCTGGTTTATTTCATCAAGCTTTGTTTAACGATCATCCTGTTTGTGTTGCAGCTGGCGATCATCCAGCATTTAAAAAATCTCGCTTCACTTTGCAGGACTTTCTGACTTATCCTCATATCATGGTTTCATTTGTATCTGACCCAACCGATAATTTTATTAATCAATTGATGAAGAAATTGGATCTACCAAGTCCGGTGGTAGTGACCGTGCCTCATGCCTATATCGCACTTTATGCGTTGCCCGGTACAGAATTTATTACCTCAACAGTGGAGCGCATTGCTTCCTCATTATTGAAGCCTTTAAAATTGACTATGAGGAAAATGCCATTCACTTTCCCTGCTGACATTTCAACAACTTACACTGCCTATCAATATTGGCATTTGCGGGATCAGAACAATCCATCACATTCCTGGCTGAGAAAAATGGTTAAAACTGTTTCTGCAGAGATGGTGTCAGAGATGGTGTCAAAGCGGACGGAATTTTTAAATTTAAATTAAATTTCAAAGAGTTTGAATTAGAAAATAGTGGCGCTTGGCACTCATATTGAATATGCAAGAAGCCAGAAGTTGTTAAAATTTTTGGAAGCTTTTAGTGCCGGACATAACGATTCCCTGAGAAGCAATTGTTTGAATTAAAAGTATTTTAAATTTTTTTATCGACTCTGACACCGTCTACGCTACTTTTTCTTGATTCGCTGTAGACGCAAAGCATTGAGCACCACTGAAACTGAACTCAAGGCCATAGCCGCGCCGGCGATCCAAGGGGCGAGTAATCCCGCAGCAGCAATAGGAATACCTAACGAATTATATCCTAAAGCAAAAAATAAATTTTGCTTAATATTCAGCATCGTTTTGCGGCTGATCGCAATGGCGTCGGCAATGCGGTTAAGATCACCACGCATAATGGTGACATCGGCAGTTTCAATGGCGATATCAGCGCCAGTGCCAATGGCGATGCCCACATCGGCGGTCGCTAATGCCGGCGCGTCATTAATACCGTCACCAACCATCGCAACTATTTTACCTTGCGCTTGAAGTTTTTTCACGGCTTCGGCTTTTTCCTTTGGCAGCACTTGTGCAAGCACGTGATCTATTCCTACTGCTGCAGCAATGGCTTGCGCTGAACGCGCATTGTCACCGGTGATCATGACCACTTCCAATCCCATTTGTTTTAACTTAGTGATCGCAGATTTTGAACTTGCTTTAATAGTGTCGGCGACGGCAAGCATACCGGCATACTGTTGATTAATGGCAACCAACATCACGGTTTTTCCTGCATTTTCCCAACGCTCCAGGATGTTTTGTTGAGCCTGCGAGATTGCAGGCACGTTATGCTGTTCGAGCAATCTCGTATTACCAATTAAAATTTCCTGGCCCTCCACTATTGCCCGAATTCCATACCCAGGAATGGCTGTCAAAGATTCTGGGTGAGCGAGTGTGATACCTTTTGCAGTGATCCCTTCAACAATCGCTTTGGCCAGCGGATGTTCTGATTGTTTTTCTGCAGATCCAACCAAACGCAAAATTCCGATATCGTTGTCTTTTTCCAAAAGTAAATCGGTTAATTCAGGATGGCCTTTGGTGACCGTCCCGGTTTTATCAAGCACAATCACTTGTAATTTTTGCATTCTTTCTAAAGATTCGCTCTGTTTAAACAGAATGCCGAATTCTGCCGCACGGCCCGACCCAGCCATGATGGAAGTAGGCGTAGCCAATCCCAACGCACAAGGACAAGCAATCACCAGCACGGCAATTGCTGTTTCCAACGCCGCCGCCAATTCACCCGGATGAATCCAAACAAACCAAATTAAAAAGGTAAGTAATGCGGTGGCAACGACAATGGGCACAAAAATAGCTGAAATAACATCGGCAATACGTTGAATAGGCGCTTTCGAGCTTTGCGCATCTTCAACCGTTTTGATAATTTGCGCCAGCACCGTGTCTTTACCCACATGCACGGCTTTGATACGCAAACTGCCATGCGTATTGATGGTCGCGCCAATCACTGGATCACCAACCCCTTTTTCTACGGGTATACTCTCGCCGGTTAACATCGATTCATCAATGGTAGAGTTTCCTGCAATCACCTCTCCATCCACCGGAATTTTTTCACCCGGTTTTACCAATATGATATCGCCGATAACAACTTGCTCAATAGGAATCACCATTTCTCGATGGTCACGAATCACCAGTGCTGTTTTCGCCTGCAATCCCATTAATTTTTTAATAGCCGCGGAAGCGCGGCCTTTAGCAAGGGTCTCTAATAATTTACCGGTTAATATTAAGGTGATTAACACGGCGCTGGTTTCATAATAGGTTTCGGGTTGAAGACGAGAGGTTTCTATAGCCCACTGAAGTGTCAAGAATACACTATAAAAATACGCAGCCGAAGTTCCCAGAACCACCAGAACATCCATATTGGCGCTCTTGTTGCGCAGCGCTTTGAATGCGCCAACATAAAATTGTCCACCAATTATCAATTGCACCGGCGTCGCCAATATCAACTGCAACCACGGATTCATTAAAAATGAAAAATGAGGTATCATAGCTAATAACAAGGGAAAAGATAAAATCACTGCCATGATTAATTGAATTTTTTTATGACGAAGTTGGTTAGGCTTATCATTGCCGTCAGGAATTGCTTGATAACCCAGTTGATTAATTTTTTCAATAATCTCTGTTGTTGAAAGTTGTTGACCACTGAATTTAACTGTGGCGGTTTCAAGCGCAAAATTGACGTTTGCATCGCTAACGCCCGGCAAGCTTTTTAGACCTTTTTCAATACGTGCGGCGCAGGCTGCGCACGTCATACCAATGATTTGAAATTTCATAATAGAGAATACCCTTTCGATTCGATGATTTTTTTCAATGTTTCGATAGATATTTTGGCCTTATTGAAGGTAAGCGACACGGTGTTATTGGGTAAATCTACTTTTGCTAAGGCGCCCGCTTGTTGAATAGCCGTTTGGATCGTGTTAACGCAATGCCCACAAGACATGCCGGATATATTTAGAGTGATGGTTTTCATGATTTTTATCCCGTGTTATTTCATCAATTTATTCATTGTTAGCATCAACTCAGAAATCACCGAGTGATCGCCTTTTTGGATACGGTCAATCAAGCAAGTGTTGAGATGCCGTTCCAAGAGTATTTTGCCAACACTGTTAAGGGCGGATTGCGCAGCCGCGATTTGATTGAGCACGTCATCGCAATAGGTGTCTTTTTCAATCAGATTGGAAATTCCGCGGACTTGACCTTCAATTCGCCTAAGCCGCGAAATCAAATTATTCTTAATTTTTTCGTTATTCATAAATGACCTCGAATTCTGACCAGCTTTTATTATACAATACCCCCCTATAGTATGTCAAGGCTTGTTTGGATGTAATCCCAAGGCTGTCCCGATTTGTGTAATTTTCGTAGAAAATCTTTGCCCGATGGGGGATCGCAAGGGGGAGAGAGCGGAGCATCTCCCCCTTCATTCCGAGCATCAGCAAGGCCTCGCGCAGGATATAAACCAGAAAGGAATTCTCGGCTTCGCCGAGAATTCCTGGAAAGAATTAAAAGCACTTGAAAGTAATGTCTTTTTATGTTTTCCTGTAGTAATTTTATTTCAGTTCTTTTTTCAAGCATAAAAATTAATCCGGCAAAATACCCAATAATAAATAAAGGAGATAATACATGAAGCGTAATCTATCCCGAGAGGAGATCAAACTAGCTATTCATTACTATAATAAAAAATATAATTTAAAATTAAAAAGATATTACGATGATGATCTCGATGTTTATCTCCTTAATAAAGAAATCTCAGAACTTAAAGAAGAATTAAGCCTTACAGCAGTACTTTCCAATAGCTCTCATACGTTTGCTATCCATATTGTTAAAAAAAATAATAAAAATATTCTTTTCATTGATGATTCTTTTGCTTTGTTAAACACGAAAGACGAGAAAATATCCATGGAAAATATGTTTGAACTTTTTTGTTATATAAGCAGGACTGAATTTATTGATTATATCAAAAAAATAAAAGACATTGATAGAATTTATTTAAATCAAAAAAGATATCAGTTTGATGTAGGAAGTTGTCATACTTTCGGTCTGGTTAATGCAAAGAATTTCGCACTTCAAAAAGAACCTTTTGATGAAACTGAAGCAATTGAAAATAATGATAATCTTTTAGGGCGCAATATTTTCTTTTTTAAACCAACAAAAAAACACATCAAATATGATCAAACCGATAAAAACATACCTGAAGATAATATTCTGTACCCAAATCTTTTTGCCATTCATAATAGGACGAAAAAAATCAGAGAAAATTCTTTAAGATATATGCAGGTCCTTAGAACCTGTTCAAAGTCATATGAGTATTAGACGAGATACTCGCACTAATGATTTTAGTTTTCTGCAAATTTCTCATAAAAACCTCTTCGTGAATCGCTCTAGTTTATCCAAAGTTTCTGGAAAATAACGTCTTCCATACCCTATTCTAAATCGATTATCGGAATAATCAAATAAAGTATCCGGTAAAATCAGCACGTTTTCTTCCTCAATCAATTTTTTCGCAAAAGTTTCTATATTAATCTTCAATTTTAATTTAGGGAACCCGACAAAACCTGCACGCGGACGTTCCCATTGATAAATATCTGAATGACATTGGAAATAATTATCCAGTAAATCTAAATTCTGTTTGGTAATACCTTTAATTTTCTGTAAAATCCGCTCTTTATTTCGCAAAGCAATCACTGATAAAATTTCACTGGGAGCACTATTGCACATCGAAGTATAATTTTTATAAGACACAAATTCCTGAAGTAAATTTTTCAGATTCGAGGCAATCCAGCCGATGCGTAATCCGGCTAACCCAAATGATTTAGACATCACGCCTAAACTGAGCGCTTTTTCATAACATTCTACAGCATTGGGCAATCGATCACGAGGTTCTTGCTCAGACCATCGAAAAACTTCGTCACTTAATAAATAAGTCTGATGTCGTTTCGCAATATCAATAATGGATTGAAAAGTCTCTAAATTAGGCTGAAATCCTGTGGGGTTATGAGGAAAATTAATAATGATTAATTTGGTTTGATCGGTAACACACGATGATAGTTTTTCCAAATCGAGAGACCAGCGTTCATTTTTGCAGTCTAAAGCTAATTCCGTGACGCATGCACCAATCGCTTTGGGAATCTCTTTATGAGAATTATAACAAGGCGTAATGACAACCACATGATCATTAGGTTTTAATAAAACGCGCATGGTTATATAAATCGCTTCTTCTGCTCCGGAATAAACTAAAATATGCTTATGATCCAAGCCGGCATATAATTTGCTGATTTCCTCTTTCAATAAAGGAAGACCGTAATATTCAGTATATCCTAAAGCAAGGTTGTTCCATAAAGCCAAACTTTCCGAATCAGCCATGGCAACCAATTCTGACAGAGTGAATGTTTCTGGATCGGAAGACCCCATCATATAACGCACTGAAAATTCATATTGTGTAAAGTATTCTTCAATTTTAAAAGGAGCAATGTTCATGGCTACCTCAAATAATTATAAACAGTTGCTCGGGATATTCCGATTATGTGAGCAACATAGGCCGCGGCGTTTTTTCCAGTAAACGCGCCAATTTTATTTAAATGTTCAATTAAAGCTTTTTTTTCTTCACGAGTTAATGATTCTAAATTCAAGTGTCGTTCACTCAAGTAAGCATGAATGTATTGATTCATCTTTTCTTGCCAGTCATCTTTAAATAAATACTTCGGTTGAGGAATCAGCTCCGTACTTTGTATAAAAGTCAGTATTTCTTGATTGATTTTGATCAATTTAGAAATATCCAAATTGATACATAACAAACCCACGGCTTGGCCGGCTTCATCTCGAATCACACTGCTTATGGATTTGAGCTTACTGCCATCCCAGTTCAGTTTCTCGTAAGGGCCTATGCAATCTTCCAATCCATTCATTTCTTCTGGTGTGAGCAGAGACGGATCTTCTACTCGGCGTTTAGAAAATGGATGAAAAATGGCTGCAATTTTATTGCGCTTAATATCATGGATCACCACTTCCGCGTAAGGATGCAACAGCCGCTGAATGGCCTCGGCGGTAGGTAGGAATCTTTTTATTGTTTTTTGCATTTATACATTTTAATCTAAAATAGATTAATTTGTCAATATAATTTTCAATCTAAATTTAGGCTGGATTTTAGTGCCGGACATAACGATTACCTGAGAAGCAATTGTTTGAATTATAAATATTTTTAATTTTTTTTATCGACTCTGACACCGTCTATGCGCTGTTCTTTAAGTATTATAGTAGGCTCTCCTTCAGGCGCTGAAATAAATATATTAATCATTACGAGTGAACAACCTTTTTGTAAACTTCACATCGGCAATACTTTGAAGTACTCTAACCAGCTATGTCATTATTCAGGAGCAGGACATGGTTTTTCGAAGGAATGTATTACGATGGTTCCCATTGGCGCTCCTGGTCTTATGCCTGATTTTATTCTTTTATTTTCATCTTTATTCCTATCTCGGTTTCTCAACGCTGAAACAACATCGGCAAGAATTGTTGCAATGGACCCGGCAGCATTACCTGTTGGCGGTGATTGGGTATTTGGTTATCTATCAATTGGCGGTGGCTGTCTCCATTCCTGGCGCGGTTTATTTGACGTTGTTGGGTGGATTTTTATTTGGTATATTGGCTGGCACGGTCTACACCGTCATTGGCGCGACATTGGGTTCTGTCTGGTTATTTTTGGCGGTAAACACGGCATTAGGCAATTTTTTTGCTCATCGTTCGCAAAAATGGATCCATAAAATGCGACAGGGATTTGTCGATAATGCGTTTAATTATCTTTTGGTATTGCGTCTGGTGCCGATATTTCCATTTTGGGTGGTTAATATTGTTCCCGCCTTACTGGGAGTTTCATTAAAGATATTCTTTTGGACTACATTAATAGGTATTATTCCCGGTTCTTTGGTTTATACCATGCTGGGTAATGGTTTGGGTCACATTCTGGATGCAGGACAAACTCCTCAACTCACTATTATTTTTAAACCTTTTATTTTAATTCCCTTGTTGGCGCTGGCGCTGCTTTCCTTACTGCCAGTTATCTATAAGCATTTTAAAGGTAAATCACATGTCAAACGAGACTAAAGTGGATATTTGCATTCTCGGCGCCGGAGCGGGAGGTTTAAGCGTGGCCGCTGCCGCGGTACAGATGGGCGCCCGTGTTGTTCTAATAGAAGCTGAGAAAATGGGCGGCGATTGCCTTAATTATGGCTGTGTTCCTTCTAAATCCTTACTGGCAGTAGCTAAAAAAGCCCACTTGATGGGCATGGTGGATCAATGGGGAATTATTGCGGCCAAACCGCAAATTGATATGGTAAATGTGATGGGTTATGTGCACAGCGTCATTGAGACGCTTGCGCCGAATGATTCGGTGGAACGTTTTGAAAAATTGGGGGTTAAAGTCATTAAAGCGGTGGCCCGTTTCAAAGATAAAATGACTATTCAGGCTGGAGGCGAAACCATTAAAGCGCGACGTTTCGTGATTGCAACCGGCTCGTCTCCAGCCGTACCGGCTATCCCCGGAATAGATACAGTTCCCTTCTACACCAATGAAACTATTTTTCAGTTAACGGAAAAACCCGAACACCTGATCATTCTCGGTGGCGGCCCTATTGGATGTGAATTGGCCCAGGCTTTTTTGTGGTTGGGCATAAAAGTCACCATTTTGGAAAAAAAAACAATTCTATCTAAAGACGAACCGGATTTAGTTAATATTTTACGCCGTCAATTAGTGGATCAAGGATTAATTTTACAGGAAGGAGTGCAAATAATCGCCTTAAAACAGAATAACAATGGTATTGATGTGGTTATTGAGAAAGAAGGAATCCAGCAAACTTTGCAAGGCTCGCATTTGTTAGTCGCGATTGGACGAAAAATCGATGTAGAGCATTTAAATCTTCCGGTGACTGGGGTGGCCTATTCTCTCAGAGGGATTCAGGTAGACAAAAGTCTGCGCACCACCAACCGTCACATTTTTGCGATCGGTGATGTGGTTGGCAGCTATCAATTTACACATATGGCCAATTATCATGCCGGGATTGTAATTCGAAATATTTTATTTCGGTTACCTGCCAAAGTGAATTATACAGCAGTGCCATGGGTTACTTATACTGATCCAGAATTAGCGCACGTCGGTTTGCTGGAAACCGAAGCCTTGCGTCAAGATCCTAAATCTAAAGTAATCACCTGGGATTTCACAGAAAATGACCGTGCGCAAATAGAACACGAAATAACCGGAAAAATAAAAGTGATTACCAATCGACGCGGCGTTGTATCAGGGGTGAGTATTTTAGGTGCTAATGCGGGAGAATTATTACTACCCTGGATCATTCTAGTCAACGAAAGAAAGAAAATCGGTCATATGGCCAGCGTGATTGTTCCTTATCCTACTCGCAGCGAAATCAGTAAACGCGTGGTGGCGGAATATTATACGCCTCTGTTGTTTTCTAAAAAAATCCGTTGGTTGGTCAGATTGTTGGCGATATTCGGATGAGTTTAGCCAACTGGATTGTTTTTAGCATTTTATTGCTGAGTATTCTATCGTTTGGCGTTTTTAAATCGGGCCAGGTGAACGCGCGTAATCTTTACCTGCTGGCTGGCAGAAAAACCAAACAGAGAAAATAAAGAATCCGTATGTTAAATGATTATTTTCAGACACATTACCAAAGATTTTTACTCGATCCTGTTTTGAAATACGTTAATCTGCGCTGTTCACCGGTTCTAATCACGCTGTTGGCAGGTTTAATTGGGTTGCTGGTATTTCCCGCGTTAAAACTGCAGATGCCATTACTGGCAACGGCGTTATTATTAATATCGGGTTTTTTAGACACGTTAGATGGCGCGTTAGCCAGAAAATTGGGCGTAACCAGTGATTGGGGCGCAGCGTTGGACATCATAGTAGACAGAGCCGTAGAGTTAACCATCATTTTAGCGTTATTTTCCCTGGATCCACCGCGTCGAGGTTGGATCTGTTTGCTGATGCTGGGGAGCATGCTATTATGCATAACGAGTTTTTTGATCGTCGGAATTTTTACCCGTAATGACTCGGCTAAAAGTTTTTATTATAGCCCAGGATTAATGGAAAGGGCGGAGGCTTTTATATTTTTTTGCCTGATGATTTGGTTTCCCGGACATATTAACATTTTAGCCACTTTATTTATTTGTCTAACCTTATGGACAGCTTTAGTTAGAGTCAAAGAGTTTTACAAACAAGGATGAGTCATATGATGAAATACGTTGTTATTTTCTTAACTTTAACACTCAGCACTTTAGCTTATGCTAAAACTGAATCAGCTATTTTTGCCGGCGGTTGTTTTTGGTGTCTACAAGCTGATTTTGATAAATTGCCCGGAGTGATTTCGACCCAGGCGGGTTATGATGGCGGCCAGGAGCCCAATCCCACTTATGAGCAAGTTTCTGCAGGTTCAACGGGTTATGCGGAATCAGTGAAAGTGGAATATGATAGCGATAAGCTCAGTTATGAAAATCTGATGGATTATTTTTGGCATCATATCGACCCCACGGTCAGCGACCAACAATTTTGTGATAAAGGGCATCAATATCGGACCGCCATATTTTATCTGAACGATACACAGAAACAATTAGCAAACGCTTCGCTAACCAAGGTCAAGCAGTATTTTCCGACGATTTATACCGAAATTGTTCCATCGACAAAATTTTATCCTGCGGAAGAGTATCACCAGAAATATTATTTAAAAAATCCGGTTCGCTATAAATACTATCGCTGGAATTGTGGTCGTGATGCGCGTGTTAAGGAGGTTTGGCATGAATAATTATCAAAAATATAAGGTATTAGCCCTGGCTATTTGTTTAAGCATGGGTGGATTGGCGTCGGCTGCTCCTAATGATGATCAATATAAAAATTTTGATAAAGCACAGCGCCTAAAGACCCTGACTCCGTTACAATATAACGTCACCCAAAAAGGCGCGACCGAAAAGTCCTTTGACAATCCATATTGGGATAATAAAACTCCCGGTATTTATGTGGACATTGTCTCGGGTGAGCCTTTATTCAGTTCAACGGATAAGTTTGATTCTGGCACTGGATGGCCAAGTTTTACTAAACCGATTGATGATTCTTATGTCGTTCTTAAGCCGCAACACAATCTTATTTTCCCTGATAAAATCGAGGTTAAGTCAAAATATGCAGATTCGCATTTGGGGGATCTATTTCATGATGGGCCGCCACCCACGGGAATACGTTATTGTTTAGATTCAGCGGCTCTAAAATTTATTCCTGCCACAAATTTAGATAAAGAGGGTTATCCTCAATACAAATATCTTTTTGAAAAAAAGTAATGATGCTGGAAGAAATATGCCACGATGGAAATAACCAGAGAGAATAAAAAACTTGCCGCAAAATACCGCAGAACATCGCGATGGTATGATTTTCTCGATGCTTATTGGGAAAGACAGTATCAAAAAATCAGACCCCTGATTGTCGGTGATATTTATGGGAATGTTTTAGAGGTTGGTGTTGGTACAGGACGAAATTTGCCTTTTTATAAAGTAGGTGTGCAAATAACCGCTATAGATTTATCACCTGAAATGTTAGCCATTGCTAAAACTCGCGCACCGCTTAACTTTAATATTACTTTTATGCAAGCTGACGCTACCTTATTAACGAAGATTCCAGACAATCAGTTTGATTGGTATATCGCTACATTTTTATTTTGTGTTATCCCTAATCATCTACAACTTGCTGCTCTGGATCAGATGGCCAGAGTGTTAAAACCGAATGGTAAATTCCGAATTTTAGAAATTACCTTTTCTAAAAAAAGAATTCCGTATCTAAAACAAAAATTGTTTTCGGTATTTGTGGAGCGAGTGTACGGAGCGCGATTCGACCGGCAGATATTAGCATTGATTAAAAAGCATCCTTCCCTGAAAGTGACTCGGCAGTCCTTCTTAAAAGGAGATACTCTTTTGCTGATTGAAGGTGAAAAAATCGAAAATAAAGGTTCTAATTATTAAAAACAGAAACCCATATTTTTTATAATTTTGAAAACAGATGAAGAATTGACTACCCTGGCAATCAAAGTAATTGCTTCAGGTCTGCAAACTCAGAGTCGTTGAGTATATAGCACAGAGGTTATTTTCCTGATTTATTTTTATCCGATTTAATACATTTTAAAATTGACAGATATACAAACTTTCGGCAAAATACAACCTGTTACTTTCCCCTACCCTGCATAACTTAAAAAGGAACACGAGAATGATTAGGGTACTTCTGATTGATGATCACGCAATAGTGCGCCAGGCGCTTCACTCATTACTAATTAATGCCAAAGATATTCAGATAGTCGCAGAAGCGGGTACCGGCACGGAAGGCGTGCAACTGGCGCGGGAATTGCATCCCTCGGTGATTATTCTTGATTTAAAGCTGCCGGATATCAGCGGACTGGAAGTGACCACCCGCTGCCTGCGTTTGGAACCGGCGCCCAAAATACTGGTGGTCTCTTCCACCGGTCATTACGAATATTCCCAGCGCATTCTGAAAACGGGAGCATCCGGGTATATCACCAAGGATGCAGACCGGGAAGAGCTGATTAAAGCCATCAGGGCGGTCCATCGGGATCAGCCTTTCATCAGCGCCGCGATCGCCAGCCGGTTGGCGCTGGCTAAAATTGATTATAAAGCCCACGCCATTTTTAGTGAGTTGAACAATAAAGAGATGGAAGTACTGTTGTTATCCCTACACAATGTGCCAGCCATTGAAATCGCCAAACGCTTACGGATAGGTGACAAAACAGTTCACAGTCACCGTTGTCGCATTTTTAAAAAACTCGGCGTCGAAAATGAGGTTGGCCTACTATTGCTGGCGATTCGGGAAGGCCTGCTAACAGTGGATGAAGCCGGTCATTAACTGATTTGTCGGTTGACCTGTCCGGGATCGCCATATTTTGTAATTATGGACCTGCCAGCACCACCGATGGAAAATATCTTATTCGCGAAGGTGATCTGTCACGCCCGCTGCGTCCTGACGAATTGATGCATTTCATGACAGATCGGATTTCTTTTAACTGGGAGTTGCAACCAACTGGCATTTCCGCGGATGATTATGATCCTGAAAAATGGAGAATGTTATCGGGACACCTGAGAAAATCAGAACGAATCAGCCCATTTATAAAAGAAAAAACTGATTCAGAATTAATTGCCCACTATTATTTTACATGTCATCAGCAATTAACCCGCCTTGGTATACTTTGCATCGGCAAGCGAGAACAAAGAGCCTTGCTGAATACTGCTCCGTTTATTCAGTGCATCAAATATGATGAACGGGGACAGAAAATTCGCATGGCGAAATTCATCAGCGAATTGGACCGGTTAAACGGTAATCGTGCCGGGCCTTAATAGCACTTACTTAATGATGCCAGCCATGAAGGGATATAGGATTTATCCGCCAATAGATGGACTCCAAGAGTATTCATTCAATACCGATAGCTCTGATGCTGCTATTAAACTAGCCAAGCATTTAGAGGGTTTGCCGGAAAAACCCGTAGTGGGACGGTTTACCGCAGTAGTTGTTGGCGGTAGTTTTACTGGATTGGAAATAGCAACAGAATTAGTAGAACGATTGAAGCAGGTAGCCGAAAATTGCGGGCAAGTAAAACAAGTCCGCATTATTATTGTCGATAGTCATGAAGTGGTTTCCGCTTTGGGTATGCAAGCCCAACCTATTATCGCCGAGGTGTTGAAGGAATTAAAAATAGAAGCTATAAATGGCGTAAAGGTTATCGCGATTAACCAAAACCAAGTCTTTTTAGATTCCGGCGAGATAATCAATTCTCAAACCATTATTTGGGCTGGCGGCCTGAGAGCAAATCCCTTAGCGGCTCTGTTCCCGACTAAAAAAAATCACTTAGGTCGATTAATTCTCGATGCGCATTTAAAAATTCCGGGCGTAAAAGATTGTTTTTCAGCGGGAGATACCGGCACCGCCATGACCGATGATCAACATGTATCCTTGATGTCTTGCCGGCATGCTATGCCACAGGGACGAATTGCCGGGTATAACGCTGTAGCAGACCTATATGGAAAACCTCTATTAAGATATCGTCAAGAAAAGTATGTTACCTGCCTTGATTTAGGTCAAGGGGGGCTATGCCTTACTTGGCGCTGGCTGGCTGATTCTCAAAACAGAAGGCGACTTGCAAAATGCGGCACGCCGCCAAGGCCGATGGTGTTTTATTGCAGTCATTATTGCTATTGGTGTGGTTAGCCTTTGGACCCCGCTGAGCAATAATGATATTGCTCATCGTTGGTTTTCCTGGCCTAATATTGCTTATCTTTCACCTGTACCTATTGTGACTGTAGCCATTGTATTCTTTGAATGGCGCGCATTAACCAATCAATCCGAAATTGCACCCTTTGCAGGTGCAATAGGATTGTTTCTCATTTCTTATTTTGGGATTGCCATCAGCCTTTTTCCGATGATCGTTCCACATCACTTCACTCTGTGGCAAGCAGCATCAGCACCTGAGACGCAAACATTTTTACTTATTGGCACGATGTTTTTACTACCAGTTATCCTGATGTACATTGGTTGGTCATACTGGGTATTTCGTGGTAAAGTCCGCGCAGATGTCGGTTATCACTGATCATAACAAGAATAGATTTAATTGCTAGTGATTAGAGCAATATATCAAGAAATTCTTGCAGGGTATGTGTTGAATGTCCAATCGTATAAAGTGTAGGCATAGATAATACTTTATTCCTTTGTTGGAAAGACACTGATAGCATTATCTTCAAGAACCTTTGACCTCAGCAATCTGGGGAAAAATGGCCGCAGCTTCTTGACAAAATCATAGGCCATTAATAACGCGCCAATAGTAAATATGACATCTCCTGGCAACCTTAACCATTGCCATAACAAGGTTGTATTATAAAACTCAAGACTTCTTGCGTGGGCATAACCATGCTCATAGACATCCATCAACTGTGACCAACCAATCGGGAAAAAATTTAATGCGATCCACAACACAACGCCTGCGTTATATAACCAAAATGCCCAAGTGCCTAATCGATCACTCCAAGTCAATCGATCACCTACAGCATAACGTAAGCAAAAATAAATTAATGCGATTCCCAGTAATCCAAACGCTCCGAATAATGCAGTATGAGCATGATTCAAGGTCAAAAAAGTTCCATGTTCGTAATAATTAATAAGCGGCGCATTGAGCGTACCACCGCCAAAAACTCCTGCGCCAACAAAATTCCAAAATGATGCACCCAAGATATAAAGATAAGATAAATTGTAAGTAAAAGCGCTTTGCTTCTTGATCAATTGACGATGTTCGATCGCATCAATGATCAGAAGAACGAGTGGCAACACTTCAATGAATGAGAACATTGAACCAAGCGGTACCCATATATCCGGTGTACCCGTCCAATACCAATGATGGCCTGTACCAATGACGCCTCCTAAAAAAATAAGAATGGCTTCAAATAACATGGCTCGTTCTGCAAGAAGGCGAGAAATTAGTCCCGTTCCCATTAAAAGATAAGCTGTTGCAGATACTGCAAAAAATTCAAACGATTGCTCTACCCAAAGATGTACTACCCACCAGCGCCAAAAATCAGTAATCGTGAAGGATTTTTCAATTCCCGTTAGAGGGATCATTCCAAAACAATATAATACGGCAACATTTATCGTACTTGCCCAAAAAAGATGTTCTAATCTAATTCGCCCAGTCCAAAACTCAATCGTGGCGATTTTTAATCGACCCCAGGTTGGCCACATCCCCCTAAAAATGATAAAGCTCCATAAAAAAAGTCCAACGCAAAAACCAATCTGCCAGACCCTACTCAGTTGAAGATACGATAAACCCTGATTACCAATCCAAAACCATTTTTTGTTAACTAATCCCATAATGCCAAGATAATCACCAACGATAGCGCCAGCAACAATAAAGAGTGTGACCCAAAATAAGAAGTCAACCAGAAATCCTTGCCACTTGACTTCTTTACCACTAATAATAGGAGCAAGAAAAATAGCGGAACTAATCCACGATAATGCTATCCAAACAAGGGGAGTTTGTGTGTGAACATCTCTTAAAAAATTAAATGGCAGAAAAGAATTAATCTGAATCCCATAAAATCCAGTACGTTCTGTATAGTAATGCGCCATAATCGAACCAGCACCGATTTGCACCAATAAGACGAATGCAACAATAAAAAAATATTTTCCCACTTTCTTCATGCTCGGTGTCAATGGTTGAAAGCCCAGCAGGACAGGCGTTCTTGGTGCATTATCCGGCGCACTAAGGTAACGATGATAAATGTATAACACCGCGCCAAAGCCAAAAAATACAAAACAAAATGATATCCACGTCCAGTAAAATGTATTCGGCGTGGGAATATTTCCCATGGTCGGTTCATAAGGCCAATTGTTAGTATAAGAAAAATCTTTACCTAGTCTATGAACAATAGTGGTCAGCGATGAATAAATAAGAAAATCGGCTGTTTGCAAAGCGCTTTGGTTATCTAAGCTATACGCTTTTGTCCAGCCAGACTCAAAATTATGATTGAGCAAAGATTTTTGAATTTCAGATTGCAGTTGCTGTATCGCTTTTGAGATCGGTTGTGATAATGTGGTTGTTTGATGACTAAGATCAATCTGTTGTAATGCCTGCTGCATCGTTTTACGAGTCACATATTGATCACCTTCGGATAGATTCGAAAATGATTTCCCAAAACGTTGCCGCGCCATTTCTTCCTCGGTGATTCGCCCTAAACGCACCAAATATTTCGCCGTGTAATCCTCGCCAAAATATGAGCCCATGCCATATAAACTGCCATAATCCATGAGATCAGCACGTTGAAAACCGGCTTTACCAGCGACAACATCATCTTCTGTCATAATGACTTGCCCAGAAGATGTTAGAAAATATTGCGGTAATGGCGGCGCTAATTGGTAGGTTTTATATGTACACCAAGCGACCACCGCAAAACAGATGATTGCTACTATCAATAGAATCCATTTGAGAACATTTGAAACTGGATCTGAATCCATTATTTACATCATAAATATTTTGTTTTTTATTCCGCATTTTGCATACTCCTTATATTTTTTTAAGCGCTGAACCTTTATGCATGGCCAAGTGATCAGTCTTATCACTTTTAATTAAATACTGGGGTTCATCTTCAGACGCATGAACAGTGTACCCCTTGAATTGAATTTCAGAAGTGATTTTTTTCTTGATTATTCCTTTGACTCTTCCCGCTTCTGAGTTCCACTCAACATGGTCACCTACTTTAAATTCTTTTCCCATAGATATAATCTTCAGCAAATATTTCAAGGTCATTAAATGTTCAGAAATCCCTTATTGTTCAATTTAAATAACAATAAATAAAAATAAATAAATCCCGCATAGGGGTACCATTTTTCAGTAATCGCTGAAATTTTTTGATAATCCAACTTCATACCAAGATGAAGAAGTTGCTGCAAGTTCTTTTGTGCGCCAATATCATCTCCAGGAAAAGTTTCAATCTTGCCAAAACCACGCAATAAAATGTATTCTGCAGACCATCGGCCAA
>CAVQJI010000021.1:0-28677 GCA_963712715.1 uncultured Pseudomonadota bacterium
AAGTTCGAGCAGTACTTTACGGGATATTGGGGTTGGCTCGGCAGAAGATACAAGACCACAGAAATGTCCGTAGATGAATTCATTAACTTTGCCCAAAAACAAATAGAGTCTGAAAGCAATAAATTTATTTATAAACGCGACAGCCGGGGAAATAGATACGAAAACGTATTATTTGAATCTTATCTTGCGAAAACAATCATTGAAAACGATGAAACCTGGCGCCCATTAATTTTGACAATTAATGCGATAATAGCTTTTACACTTAAAGAAAATATAAAAAATAAAAAAATAATATCATTAACCATTAAATATCTTAATAATGTTTCAAATCAAAATATTAATTCAGAAAATTTTTTGGAACAACTCAATATTTTTTTAAAAAATCCTGATCTTAGCCCTAGTGTACTTTTCCATAAACGATTCTTTACTGAGATTTTACCTCAAATAATGGGCATTTCTGAGGATAAAATGTATTCTGATTTGCCAACATATAAAAAATTACGCACTAGAAACTTATTTGATGGTGGTAATCGTGGAACACCCAGCAGTTCATTGGTAAGAGCACTGGTTGATTACAAAAGTCCGGGTTATGAGTCACGTGCTCTCGGTATTATAGCCGATGAACAAACTCCGGATGAGCTTAAGAAATATTATGCGGGACATGCCGGTATATTCAGACCCAGCAAAAAATTCTATGCCTATTCAGGTACGCGGCCTTCGCAGATGTCGGCTAACAAAAACCGTGAGCAAAAAGTTGCGCTAGACAGTTCATATATAGATGAAGTTACCAACTCGATATTTCCCTGGGAACGGGTTCATCGGGAACTGCGGCAAAGATTTTGGCTCCATTAATTGATCTGTATGGTTTTACATATCAAGAAGCTTTGGAGTATTTAATGGTACTCGGTGCGGTTTTGACTTCACGTGGACATCATTCTGAATTTGAAATTATGATTCTCGCAAGAAATTTAGGTTTTCCTGTACAGTATAATCATCAATTTTACCATAATTCTTTTATTACTAAGGAGTTTCGTGAATCAAAAGCCTATAAGGATTTTCTGGCAGAGTATCCTATGATAATAGATTCACTGATTGTTCAAAAAGTCTCCGAAAATCAGCATTTGCCTCCCACAGGAAAAAAAGCAAAAACTACGAGTGATGTTTCGCAAACAGAAGAGAAAAAAATCAATACCACTGTTCATACTTCATTAAGCCTCCTGGAAACAGACCACAAAATATCCGATAAGGAATCTAAAGAATTTGAAAAAAATTTCGGGAAAGAGGATGAGCAGAAAAATCATGAAAAAATTCCAAAAAACTTTGACGAAATTTTTTACCTTAAATCATTCTTGTCTAATATAACAAATAAAAATGGCGAAGCGCTCACCGAAGTTTTTAAGGAAGATATGAGCACAATTAGAAAATCTTTAGTAATATTAGATGATAGTCTTTGGCTTCGTCAAAAAAATTATTGGATTAAGAATAGTTTCGTTGAAGACGAAAAGTCCACTGGTTTAACTTCAGGATCAGGTCTTTTTACTAAAGAACCAGAACCAACTTTACCCTTTTATTGTTCTTTTCATGAAGCTATTCAACATCAAATAAAGTTTTTGGAGGAAGTTAATAAAGTTGGAGCGGTATCATTCATTCATTCTTAGCTGCCCGGTAACGTAAAGGTTGTATTACCACAGGATATACTGGGCAATTTAGTATTTACTGCCTGGATACAGCTCTATGGAGTGCCAATGGTGTCTGACACGATATGTTTTCAAAGCTTAATCCTTTGTTTTAATGATATTTCTAGATTTTTTTATCGTCTTTGATATTCTTCTGTTTCCAACGAACGCAGCGGGTTGACATCCATTTACTTCTTACTTCCCAGCGGCAGTTTTTCGGCTTGGCATCGAGTTAAGTCAGATGAAGTTTGGGTTTATAATTATGGTTGTGCTATGACTATTTTAATTCTGGGAAAGAACGCCCAGTTAGAATCTCATATTTTAGGAAATCCGGTATTTCATACTGACGCCCCATACCAAATCGTTGTCAAGGAATCATTGGTTTTGCGCTTATCTTAACGAACCTGAAAATTTTTCTCTGATTAGCTGCATAGTAGGCCCCGGGTTTGATTTCGCTGACTTCGAATTGGCGGACCGCAAACAATTAATTCAAGAATTTCCTCAACATCAAGAATTAATAGAAAAATTCATGTAGCGCAAGGGCACGCAAGGGAGTCAGACTCGGAGAAAAATTTAAATAATTTTTTTTAAAAAATAGATTAAATAGAAAAATTGCTTATTCAAAAATTTCCCTCGAGTCAGACATAACAATTTTTAAAAAATAAGGATTTGAAATATAATCTATATTTAAAATTTATGTCGGAACTGACACCATTATGCTCACCATAGTAATAGTACAGGATATGATAATGATGATGATACTGCGAGGTAAAAAGAGGAGGCTTCAAATGCGTTGAAAGTGAATCCTTCCAATAAAAATTCTGAGATGACTGCTTTCTTAGGGGAAGATGATAAGGGAAATTTAGTTTTTGAATATAATAATTGCGGTAATGTAGCCGGATTTTTTGGGCGAATGCGGTAAAGAAAATATAAATATCAGTTTCAAGGCCTGCTTGGCTATTGCTTTACGGTCTATTCAAGACTTGATGGCGGCTATTCACGATCAAAATTATATTTTTATAGACTTTAAAGCTGAAAATTTACTTTTGCATCTTGCAAATGATCTACCCGAAGTAAAACTTTGTGACTATGGTTCTGTATTGCCCAAAGGTGAATCTTCGGTATTGCCTAAAGCTGACCGTATTCTATACGGCCCCTGATGGATTTTCACAAGAAGGACAAATCAATTTTTCATGGGACATTTATTCTTGGGGAATGTTTTTAATCTATCTAATTGAAAAAAGAGATTTAGACTCGAAGCGTACTGGCAAACTAGCAAGAAGCAGGGATGAAGGGGTAATGAGAAAAACCTTGTCTGAAAGTAGAATAAAGATGACAGGAGATTCAGTCCTGAAGATCTCTATTTTAGAAACTTTAAAAAGTTTACATAAGATGTGCATTAGTGAGGAAAAAAATCGCCCTCTCGACTCTAGGAAATTATTAGACAATTAAATAATTGTGTGGAGAAAATAGGAGGAGAGGAAAAGATCGATGATTCTTTAAAAGAGGTTTTAAGCAAATATAAAGTTCATAGGGACAAATCTTTTTTATACAGCCTGGAAAAACGTACCTCAAATCAGTTTATCAAAAATGACTACTGATCAGAAGGAGATTGAGAACAAACAACAAAAGCTCAGTATGCCTTCACAAGAGGACAAGTCTTCCAAAATTAACGAATTCACTAAAAACCAAATAATTAAAGAGCTAGATAGATATATTCGTCGACATCTTAATCATAGTTTATCTAAACGGTTAGTAGGTCGTCTTCATCAAGATGATATCATTAAGATAGGATATGCTGAGAAGATTAAATTGATAGTTTCAGGTAAAAGAACGGCTATACCTGGTGAGTTACTAAAGATATTGAATGTAGTTCAGCAAGAATATCAAACAAAGCAGTCTGATAAAACAAGAAGTGGATTTAAAAAATTAATTGGCCAAATCAAAAAACACCTTGACCAGTTTGAAAAAAGCGAAAAATCCAATAGCTTAAATACGAAATTTCATCTAGTCTAACCCGGATAGACTTGAACCGCCGACCAAGTGATTAACAGTACTCGTATTGGATTTTCTATTTTTGTCTATATTTTTCTATCTATTTCTATTTAAAGCTTTTTTTATTTTTTTTTTGATCTTCTGTATTTTGCCTTAAACTGCTATAAATTTCTATATTTTTCTTGGCACGTAAACTTTTAAAGACGAATGATATTCTTTATCTCAGGTAAATTTTCTTCTATTTGAGGAAGAACTTTATTCCATTGACGTCTCATTTCTGGATTAAGATGGTATGAAAAAATCGATAGTCATACCTGTATTCTCGAGAATAGTCCGGAACGATGGGAACTAACGCCTGGGGTAAAGGGAGACAGGATAACAGGATATCCTTGGCTGCTTTATCGTATTGTTTTTTTAGAGTGGGGTTTCTTTTAAATAATAAATTTGAAACGTCCCGGTTCACCGGGTCTCCTTGCATAATAAAGTCTTCTAAAGCCTGGTTACCTGCAAAAAACAGCAGGTAAACCATGTTAATTCTCTCGCAGTTTAAAACAAGTTTACGTATGTTTGGATTTAAGGCCAGGGCAACGATTCCCCAACTCAGAATAATCCCGTTATTCCATAAATCTAAATTTTGCAGGACTGAATGTTTGGCTAAAGCAGCAACAGCTTTATCATCAATACGGCAATGTCTTAAAGACAAATCGGTTAATGCCGGAAAATTGGAAAAATGTTTAACTACCCCATCTCCCACCAATCGCGTATTAAAACTTAAATCAAGCTTTTCCAAAACAGGGTTATCCGATAAATAACCAAGCCCTGTTGGGCTTATGTCACAAGAGTTTACATACAGTTCTGTTATAAAACGATGCTTTGATAACGCACGCACATTCTCATCTGTTAAAACATTATGAGATAAATTCAAAATTTTTAAATATTGGAATTTTAAAATATAATCAATCTCAATTGAGCTTTTACATGAGGATAAATCAATTTGAGTGAGATTGGGACAAGATATTAACGTCTCCATTCCTGGATTTCCCAAGGAGTTACCCATCACGTTCAGAATCTTTAAAGCCCAATTAATTGCATCGGCAGTCGATTCTTTAGGTATTATATCAGAGTGATTTAAAGATAGTTCAGTTAAATTGGAGAGAGATAAAAAAAACAGAATCCCTGATAGCCAACAGAATTTCCGGAAAGATCAAGCGCTTTTAGGGTTTTATTTCCGGAAAAGGCTTTTACTCCATCCGAATTAATCTCACAGCCTGCTAATGTCAATTTCTCAAGAGTAGAATGTGATGACAAAATTTTCGCACCTGTATTGCCCAATAAGGAGTTATCACTTAAATCCAGGTTTGTTAGCCATGGCATCTTAAGAAATAACTTTGCCTCTTCAGGGCCAATTTGACAATCTTTTAAACTAAGAGAAGGCATGTTGAAACGAGGAATCATTTTAGGTGTAATCTTTTGACCCGAAATACTTAGGCTGGTTAAAGTTTGAAAATACAAAAAATAATCAAGAATTTTGGTTTCTAGTGTGCCCCCGTCGAAAATAAGGGTACGAACAGGACTTTGGAGGATGGCGTCAATTATTTTTTGATTAACGTTAATCTCAAATAAATATAAAGAATGGATGGACATTGATTTTAAATAACCTAAAAGAGAAGGAGTCGCTTGATTACTCAATTCTAATAAGCGTAAATAATGAGAGTCACCCGTATAATAACGGTGCCGGTGGTAATCGAACTGTTTCCTGGCAGATGGGTCCAAATACAGGTCATTTTCATCTGTATTTAATTTTGATTCTGCTTCGTTTGTCTGTAAATCTCTATTCATAATTCTCACCTTGTTTTGAGTATAAAAAATCTTCAGCGCACCCGTTTAAAGACGAATGATATTCTTTATCTCAGGTAAATTTTCTTCTATTTCGGGAAGAACTTCATCCCATTGACGTCTCCCTTCTGGAGTAAGACTGTCATGAAAAAATCGATAATCATACCTGTATTCTCGAGAATAGTCCTGAACGATGGGAACTAACGCCTTGGGTAAAGGGAGACAGGATAACAGGATATCCTCGACTGCTTTATCGTATTGTTTTTTTAGAATGGGGTTTCTTTTAAATAATAAATTTGAAACGTCCCGGTTCACCGGGTTTCCTTCCATAATAAAGTCTTCTAAAGCCTGGTTACCTGCTAAAAACAACAGGTAAATCCCGTTAATTCTGTTGCAAGATAAATTAAGTTTACGTATGTTTGGATTTAAGGCTAGGGCAATGATTCCCCAACTCAGGATAACCGGGTTAGCTGTTAAATTTAAATTTTGCAGACCTGAATGTTTGGCTAAAGCAGCAACAGCTTTATCATCAATACTGCAACTTCTTAAAGTCAAATCGGTTAATGCCGGAAATTTGGAAAAATGTTTAACTAGCGCATCTCCCCTCAATTGCTGGGTTACCACTTAAATTAAGCTTTTCCAAAACAGGATTATCCGATAAATAACCAAGGCCCGTTGGACTTATATTACAAGCGCCTAAATTCAGTTCTGTTATAAAAGGATGCTTTGATATAGCAAGCACATTCTCATCTGTTAAATGATAAGCAGATAAATTCAAATTTTTTAAATATTGGAATTTTAAAATATAATCAATCTCAATTGAGCTGTTTTTACAATGAGGATAAATTAATTTGAGTGAGATTGGGACAATATAGCAACGCCTTCATTCCTGAATTTCCCAGGAAGTTACTCGACACGTCCAGAATCTTTAAAGTCCGGTTAATTGCATCGGCAGTCGATTCTGTAGGTATTATTTCAGATCGATTTAAGGATAGTTCAGTTAAATTGGGAAGAGATAAAAGGAAACAGAATTCCTGATAGCCAACAGAATTGAAGGAAAGATCAAGCGCCTTTAAGGTTTGATTTCTGGAAAAGGCTTTTACCCCATCCGAATTAATCTCACAGCGTACTAATGTTAATTTTTCAAGAGTAGAATGTGATGACAAAATTTCCGCACCTGTATTGCCTAATAAGCGGTTATAACTTAAATCCAGATTTGTTAGCCGTGGCATGTCAAGAAATAACTTTGCCTCTTCAGGGCCAATTTGACAATCCTTTAAACTAAGAGAAGGCATGTTGAAACGAGGAATCATTGTAGAAGAAATTTTGTGTTCCCAAAAATGTAGGCCGGCTAAAGTTTGACGAGGCAAAAAGTAATCAAGAATTCCGGTTTCCAGTGTGCCCCCGTCGAAAGTAAGGGTATGGACACGGCTCTTAAGGATGGCATCAATTATATTTTGATTAACGTCAGTATCAAATAAATATAAAGAATGGATGGACATTGATTTTAAATAACCTAAAAGAGAAGGAGTTTTTTCACTACTTAATGTATGTAATCGTAAATAATGAGAATCACCATTATAGTGACGATATCGTTGGTAATCGAACGATCTCGTAACATTAGGGTCCAAATACAGGTCTTTTTCATCTGTATTTAATTTTGATTCTGCTTCGTTTGCCTGTAAATCTCTATTCATTTTCTCACCTGTTTTTTGAGTATAAGAATTCTTTTGTCCCGATTGCCATGTTTTTGTAACCTTCAGATTGACACCAATTACCATGAGTGTCAATCTGTCAGTCTCAACCCTTTGGTAAAAAACCGGTCAATAATTCATTTAAAAATCGTTGACCTAACGGAGTCGCTTCCACGTAATTTTCCGAGACCGTGAGTAGTTCCGTTTGCGGGTTAGCCATCAGATTTTGATAGATATGTTTCCGGGTTAATCCGGTCCGCTTTGTGATTAAAGTCATTGGGATTCTTTGCCTTAGCCGTAGTGCATTCATTAAAAATTCCAATAGCAGATCCGTATGCGGTATTTGGGCCTGACCGTCGAGCAGGGAGGATTTTTCCAGATAATCGCGGGGATTTTTTACCTTCCAGTAACGCATCACGGAACCGTCTTCAAAATGGGTTATTTTACTGTGCGCCCCGGCGCCGATTCCCAGATAATCTCCAAACAGCCAGTAATTGAGATTATGACGGGAATGCCGCCCCTGACGGCAATAAGCCGATACCTCATATTGATTAAATCCCGCAGAAGCCAGCTTTTGTTGTCCCTGTTGCTGAATTTCCCAGAGGATTTCTTCATCCGGCAGCGACGGCGGGAAACGATGGAAATAAGTATTGGGCTCCAATGTTAGCTGATACCAGGAGATATGCGTGGGTTGGCAGAGTATGGTTTTATCCAGATCCGCCAGGGCTTTCGTCAGTGTTTGCTCCGGCAGGCCATGCATGATATCGATATTAAAATTGCTAAAACCCGCCTGTTTTGCCATCTCGACAGCCATCGCCGCATGATCGGCGTTATGAATTCTCCCCAATGCCTGTAATTTTTCAGAATTCCAGCTTTGCACACCTAAAGACAGCCGGTTGATTCCGGCTTCCCGAAAACCATAAAAGCGTTCCTGATCACTGGCCCCCGGATTGGCTTCCAGTGTGATTTCGATATCCGGCGGCATATCCAGATAATGTCGTAAACTCTGAAAAAGTTTACGGTAAGCATTGGCCGAAAAAAGACTTGGGGTGCCGCCGCCGATGAAAATGCTGTGAATGGAACGGTTATGCCAGTCCGCCTGATGGGTTTGTAGATCGAACAGTAATCTTGCGATATAATCGTTCTCAGGAAGCGCATCACGCACCGCATGAGAATTAAAATCACAGTAAGGACATTTGCGCACGCACCAGGGAATATGGATATAAAGGCTTAAGGGAATATTCATACACCATTTTACCATAAAGAATCCGGGTGACACGTTGAAAATAATCCTGACCTTTGCCTTACTGATAATGACCGCCACAGCTTTTGCTTATGAAGATTCGGACCTGGTTTATTCGCAACGTCCCGAAGAATATGGGCTGAGTCTGTGCCATCAGCCTGGATTGCATTGCGTCGCCGTCACGGCGGGAGAGACCTGGGAGAGTCTGTTTCCCGATGCCCGCCAGCGTGATAGGGTACAGCGTTTGAATCGCACCACCATCGCCTTAAAATTTCGCCGCTGGCTGGTCGTTCCGGATTCGTGGCGTCACCTGGATTTTATGGCGCTCGGTCCTTTTGCGGAAAAAATTGATCCCCCGGGGCAAAAGCTATTGCTGGTAGATTTACGGGTTTTTGCATTCGCCGCTTACGACCCGGAGGGAAGGTTGCGATATTGGGGTCCGGCCAGCGGCGGGGACCAGTGGTGTTCGGATAGCCCCCTGCATTGCCAGACTGCCGCGGGAGTGTTCAAAATTGTCCGGATGAAAGGCGCGGATTGCGTTTCCAATGAATATCCCGTGGCTACGGGAGGCGGATCGCACATGCCTTATTGCATGTATTATTATCAAGGGTATGCCCTGCACGCTTACACCATGACGGGTTTTACGCACCGGAGTCACGGCTGTATTCATTTGTTTTATGGCGATGCGAAATGGTTGCAGGAACATTTTGTTGAATTAGGAACCGCGGTGATCGTGAGAAGATAATGGATATAGATTTAAAGGGATATACCCAACACTGTCTTGCGCTGGCCCGCAGGACCGGCGAAATTTTATTGCGTTACTGGCGGCAGCCAACAGAACTATCCATTCAGAAAAAAACCGACGGCACGCCCGCGACCTCAGCGGATTTGGCCGCTCATCGCGAGATAACTCTGGGATTAAAAGCTTTCACTCCCGATTTCCCGGTTCTATCCGAGGAAGGCGAGTGGCCGGACTACGCCGAACGTGCGAAGTGGGGGACTTACTGGCTGGTGGATCCTCTGGACGGCACCCGCGGGTTTATCGCCCATCTTGAACAGTTCAGTATTAATATCGCCCTGGTGGTGGATCATCTACCGGTGTTGGGGGTTATTTATTCACCTGCTTCGGCTGTCTTTTATTATGCCTGGCAGGGCGGGGGAACTTATAAGCAAATGGGCGCAGAGGCTCCGCAACGACTATGGCCACCTGCCAAAATAGACTCAACTCCGTGGCGAATCGTGATCGGTCAATATTCACGAGGCAAACGCCTGTTGCAGTTGATGAATAGCCAGGGTGAATTTCAGCTACTGCATGTGAACGGATCTGTGAAATTTGGCTGGCTGGCAGATGGGCAGGCGGATCTCTATCCGCGGTTGGGTCCCATCAGTGAGTGGGATACCGCGGCGGGACAGTGCATTTTAACCGAATGCGGCGGCGCGGTAGTTGATTTACAGGGCCGGTCATTGCAATATAACGGCAAAGCTTCGCTTCTGAATCCGGAATTTATCGCCTTGGCCGATGCCTCCTGGACAGAATATTGGCTGAAAATTTTCGCACATTCATAAAAATAACAGGATCCAATCATGAAAAAAACCGTAAAAGTGGCCGTCACCGGGGCGGCGGGGCAAATTGGTTACGCTCTTCTTTTCCGTATAGCTTCCGGACAGGCGTTCGGTCCCGATGTTAATGTGGAATTACAACTTTTAGAAATTCCAGCAGCATTGCCGGCTTTGAAAGGAGTGATCATGGAACTGGAAGATTGCGCGTTCCCGCTGCTCACGCGGATGACGGCGACGGACGATGTTAACGTGGCCATGCGCGACATTAATTGGGCCGTGCTGGTTGGCGCGATGCCTCGCAAAGCCGGCATGGAGCGCAGCGATCTGCTCAAGGTCAACGGCGCTATTTTTACGACCCAGGGAAAAGCGATTAATGATCATGCCGCGGCAGATGTGCGCGTATTCGTCGTAGGGAATCCCTGCAATACCAATTGCCTCATCGCCATGAACAGCGCTCCCCGTGTCCCAAAGAACCGTTTTTTCGCGATGACCATGCTCGATGAAAACCGGGCAAGAATGCAATTGGCCATTAAGGCGGGAGTGCCCGTCACCGCGATAACGGATATGGCGATCTGGGGGAATCATTCCGCCACGCAATACCCGGATTTTTATAATGCGCGTATTAATAACCGTCCGGCGGCGCAGGTGATCAATGATGAAAACTGGTTACAAAATCAGTTTATCCCCATGATCCAGACGCGGGGTGCGGAAGTGATCAAAGCCCGCGGCGCATCGTCGGCGGCTTCCGCGGCTAACGGCGTCATCGACAGTCTGCATCACCTCACCCATGAAACTCCCGCAGGCCTGACTTATTCAGTTTGCCGTTGTTCCGAGGGTGAGTACGGGGTTGATCCGGGGTTAATTTATTCCTTCCCCTGTCGTACGGAGGGAGACGTTGTGAAACCGGTTTTGGGCATTCAGCACAATGCTTTTGCACAACAAAAACTGGCCATCACCCTGGACGAACTCCGCCAGGAGCGCAAAGCAGTCACTGAATTGGGATTAATCCTCGGGATAATTAGTACCGTTTCATAGATCCTGAAATACCTCGTCCCGCGGTATTCGGTATAGGCGTCAGTTTAAGGATTTTTTTCCCAAAAGAGGCCGTCATTGCGATTTCCAGCAAAGCAATCCAGTACAGAAATTCTACAAAGCCCGTACTGGATTTTCGATGGGGCTCGCAATGACGGCTAAAAATCCTTAGACTTGATGCCTATGCCGAGACAAGCCGCGGGACGACGTACTGGGCGCTAATCGACAATTAAACCCTATAGCTCCACAAAGTCCCAAAGGTTTTTGTCCATCAGGTGACTGGGTTGCACGCTGGAGAGGGCGTGTAAAATATTGCTGGGCACTTTGGGATTTTCTTTCGCCAGATCGTCGATTAAGCGCTTGACCCGCACCCGGGCAAGATTTTCCTGCGAGCCGCAGAGAGTGCAGGGGATGATCGGAAACTGCTCGCGCTGCGCATACTGAATAATATCCTGTTCCTGACAATAAACTAACGGTCTGATGACCACCAGAGATTCATCATCGGTGCGTAATTTCGGCGGCATGGATTTTATCTGGCCGTTATAGAGAATCGACATGAGCAGGGTCCGGATCAAATCGTCACGATGGTGTCCGAGCGCGACTTTGTTAAAACCCTGGTCACGCGCGTACTGATAAATATTGCCGCGGCGCAGCCGGGAGCACAGGGAACAGTACGTTTTGCCTTCCGGAATTTTTTCCTTGACGACGCCATACGTATTGCGCCGGAGAATTTCATATGGAATATTGCGGGCCGTTAACCAGTCCCGCAGCCCCTGATCATCCCAACCCGGCTGGGACTGGTCCAGGGTAAAAGCCTGAAGGGTGAAATCCTGCCGGAGCTTTCGTAATTCCTCCAGCATGCAGATCATGGTATAGGAATCTTTCCCTCCGGAAAGGCATACCAGAACACGATCATTCGGCTGGATCATTTGATAATCATTGATGGCTTTAGAGGTATAATTTAATAGCTTTTTAGCCAGCGGAGTCTTTTTCATTGGGGCAGCATAACAGGACTGCCCGTTAAAGGGAACTTCACCGTAACCGCAGCTCTAATAGAATACCGCAGGAGAAATATGAAATCGATGCGCAAGTTGAGCAATTTGTTCGCTGGTTAATTTTCTTTTTCCTGACAAGATTTTGGAGACTAAAGATTGACTACCAATTTCAGGTAAGTCAGCCTGAGTGAGTTGGTGTTCCTCCATCAGGAAATGCAGGATGTCCTGGACTGAAGTATGGGCTAATGCGAACTTTTCCTGTTCATATATTTTGAGATTACGCGCCACCAATTGAAGTAAATTGATCAGATGCTTATCTTTTTTATGCTGCGAGCGTTCCATCAGTTCATCGAGCAAGGCTCTTTGCTTTTGATACTCAGCTTTGGTATCAGGTACTTTGGCATAAGGTTCCAGATGGAGCCAATAATTCATGGTGGTACTGAGTACATTCGATTTTATTTGCATATTTGTATTCATAAGTAACCTTTTTTAAAGGATGTTTGATTTTTAGATAAACTATATTCTGCGTGGGTCCATATTTGTTTAATCACACCGACTTGAGCCTCATAATTGAGGATAGTAATCAATCGATATTTATTCCCACTCACATTAAATATAGTGTATCGATGACATACATAATCCGCACTGGGAAAAGTTTTACGCAAAGCATTAAAATCTTTATAATGATTTTCTTCGATCAGTTTAGCCCAAATAGTGAATGGCTTTCTGCTTTGAGCATGTTTACTAAAGAATTCATGCAGTTTTTCTTTTCCAATTAACAGCATGTCGAAATAATATGACAATTTGTCATGCTTGTCAAAATTTTTGCTGATGAGCTGGGGCGGGGGTGCTTATGGCAAAGTATCCAGGGGCACATGCGCTATTGCATCAGTCTGAAATATGTATATTTATTGGACATAATGGCGATTTTCACCTACAATTATCTAAGAGAGTAAAGATTTTATTTATTAAAATCGGGAGGTTAGGGTTATGCCTAGCAAAAATCTCACCAGCTATTTAAATGAGCATAGGGTAAAATACACGACTATCAGCCACACCCCCGCTTATACGGCGCAGGAAATTGCGGCCTCGGCCCACATGCCGGGCATGAAAGTCGCGAAATCGGTAGTGGTCAAAATTGATGGAAAGTTGTGTATTTTAGTCGAACCGGCTAACTATAAAGTAGACCTTAAAGCGCTGCAGGTACAATTGGGGGCTCACAGCGTCGAATTAGCGCATGAATATGAATTTGAAGATACTTTTCCGGGATGTGAAACAGGAGCAGTGCCTCCCATCGGAGAATTATTTGACGTTGATGTGTATGTCGACGATGTGATCAAGTATCAGGATGAAATAGCCTTCAGTGCCGGAAATCACAGCGAATTAGTGAAAATGCGCTACAGCGACTTTGAAAAACTGGTCAAGCCTAAACACGTGCATTTACATTAATGCATTAGAAATAGGTGGTATACGATTGAGGGCAACAGCCCGTATACTTACAGCCGGTATAATAGGGCACATGATCGCACCGGTTAGGCGCGTAGGGGGAGTATGTGACACATTTATGGTTGGTGCAGCGATAAAAATAATTAGGATGATAGGAAGTACACGGGCTCCCATAATAACAGCCGATCAGGGGCGGACCCCCGCAACCACAATAGGCCCAAGGATAGAGCGGTCCATAAACGCAACCGGAAAGCAGGGCGCCGGACGCAAAAGTCAATGCAGCAAACTTAACTGATTTCAATTTCATAAATTACCTTCCTTGATATTAACAATCTCATTATATCAAAAAAATTTTAGAGGCACCAGGGCGGCGGCTTTGTCCCCGAGCGGGTTAATGTTATAGTCATCGTGCCTGATTAGGATTTTTCTAATTTGAATCCATTTGCCGAGTCAATATTTTAAAGATTCGCCAAGGCGCTAACGAGACCGACGGGTGGCAGAGGAAAGAGATTTTACGCGCGCAGCGCGTACTCGCGCGAGCACGCAAAATCTCTTTCCTCTGACAGGCCCCGGCGAGTGCTTACTCGCTATTCCTTGGCGAATCTTTAAAATATTGACGGAGCATGGAAAGGCATATGCGGAGTTGCTTCACAGATTATCAGGACTTTTTCTATGGGCGTATCGGGGAATGAGCGGGCTTTTACAGCGGAAAACAGACGCTTTCCGCTGGGAACGCGGGAAATTTATATTGCTGAACAGGTCGGAATTCGTAAGGATTCGTTGACGAATATAGCGAAGGTAGTCGAAAAATCGATAACGGCTGGATACTATCCAGGCATGGTTATTTTAGCGGCTCATCGCGGGCAACTGATCTATAGAGGAGTGTTTGGTAATCAAAGTCTTGTTCCCGAAGTGATCGGTATGCGGGCCGATACCATTTTCGATTTAGCGTCTCTCACCAAAATGATAGTCACCACGACGGCGGTGATGCAATTGCTGGAAGCGGGCAGATTAGATTTAGATTTTTGCGTCTCTCAATATTGGCCGGAATTTGCCTGCAATGGTAAGGACAGGATCACTGTTCGTGAACTGTTGACACATACTTCCGGTCTGCAGGCTATTCCTCCTGTTTGGACGGCGCCGGTGGAAGAAAATCAACGTTACGCCGCGGGTTTAAAACAGATTGAGCAGCTCTCTTTGGTTGAAGAACCGGGCAAAGTGTTTGTGTACAGCGATACCAATTTTGTAATTCTGGGTTATTTAACGGAGCTGATTTCCGGAGAACGGCTTGATCAATATGCGCAGATGCATATTTTCAGGCCCCTGCAAATGAACTCGGCGGTATTTCTGCCGCCTGCCGCGATGCGCGATCGGATTGCGCCGACTGTCTCGCCGGAAGATCAGCAGCCGCGTTGGGGACAGGTGAACGATCCCACCACCGGACGCATGAATGGTGTCTCCGGCGTGGCGGGATTATTTGCCGATGCCCATGATGTGGGAATTTTTCTGGAGTGTTTATTGAATGGCGGCCGGATCAATGGAGAACGCTATCTGCTAAGTCCTTTAACTATCCGGAAAATGATCACTCCGCAAACCCCCCCGGGAATGCCGGATTGTCGCGGGTTAGGCTGGGATCTTGATTCCAGCTATTCCAATCGGGGAGTATTGTTTCCGGTAGGCTCTTTTGGCCACACCGGATGGACGGGTGTTTCAGTGTGGGCCGATCCTGCTACCCATACCTGGATAGTGGCGCTGACCAGCCGTTCCCATCCCGCACCCGCGCCACGGAATCAATTAATCCAGGATCGCCGGGCGATAGCCAATATCGTGGCCGCCAGTTTGACGGATATCGACGCATCCCATTTGAAAAATACCGGCGCTGGAGAATTACATCGCGCGTTTCGTCTTTGACAGGATTCATACCTCTCACACCTGAAGATGCGAACTTTTAGCATCCCATTGACACATCGCACTCGCCGAGTTGCTCAATCGCCAAAGCTTGAAATACAATGAGTATTCCGGCGCTTTGGCTCAATCGCAACTCGGCGATTGCTCGGTCACTGGGCGCTAAAACTTCGCATCTTCAGGCGTGAGAGGTATATACCTATGGAAAATTATAAAAAAGCTTTTATTGAATTTTTATATGAAAATCAGGCGCTGCTATTCGGCAGTTTTACTCTTAAATCCGGGAGGCAAAGTCCCTATTTTTTTAATATGGGATTGTTTAATAATGGCGCCAGTTTAATGCGGTTGGGAGAATTTTACGCAGAGGCGTTACATGAGACCGGCTTTGAATATGATTTTTTGTTTGGTCCCGCTTACAAGGGGATTCCGCTCGTCTGTACAACCGCTATCGGTATTTACTCCCGTTTTGCGAGAATTGTGCCTTACAGTTTTAATCGTAAGGAAAAAAAAGCGCACGGTGACCAGGGTCAATTTGTGGGAGCGCCGATGACGGGCAACATGGTGATGCTGGATGACGTCATTTCCGCCGGGACTACGGTGCGTGAAACTTTGGCGATGATCGAGTCTTTACCCGTGAAATTGCAGGGTATTCTAATCGCCTTCGACCGGCAGGAACGCGGCCAGGGCGAACGTAGCGCGATTCAGGAGGTGATTCAGGAATATCAAATTCCAGTGCGCAGTATTGTTACCTTAAAAGACGTGGTGGAATACATGCATACCCGGGAGGAATTGCGCCAACATATTCCGGCCGTTGAATCTTACCGTCACCAATATGGGGCAAACCTCTAAAGTACGGCGTGTTGCGTTTCCTGGTCCAGGATCGCTTGTTGACTTGTATTCCGGAGATATAATCCCTGAATAGTCAAATTTTTATCGGTTAAAGAGCGGTAAAATTTTACAGGGTTGTCCATGGAGATTTCCTGAAGACAATTACATACCTTCGAAAGCAGGGAGGAGTGCGCCATCAACGACGAACTATTCACCGATTTTATTTTAAGCTGATAGACTTTATCGATTAGCTTAAAAATAATTTCACATTTTTGCCTGAGCGTTAATTTTTTGGCCGCTGCCTTTTTCATCTCTTCCACGATTGGTATAAATTCCTTGTTGCCGGGTAGAAGTTCCGGTAATCGAAGAATACAGGTATTTAGGAATTCGGGTATCGCATCCGTATTGATAATATTTTCGGATTGACTCCGGTCCTCCCGTATGGGGGTGGAAAGTTTAGAGTCGTAATGTATGGGAAGTAATGGCATTAATTCTATATCACGGTCTATTCTGGGATTTTTTTCTTCATCCGATTCCTGCGAAGAATCGGTATCGTAGTCTGTCTCTTGATCGTTTGACCCAAAATAATCGTTTTTCTGATCTAACGCCACCAGTATTTTTTCGCGTTTAAAATAGGCTTTCAGCCATTCCTTGGCTAACCGTTCAGGTTCCGATAGCTGCTGTCTAAGCTCATGCAAGGCTTTGAGTATGGCATCTTTATAGTTTTTATTTTCTATATCTTCCTCCGTCTGACCTTTGAACCACTTCTCATAACAATAAGCATAAAACAACGGACTAATTTCGGACTTGAAGCGGTGGGTCGCAGGGACAATTCCTTGGTACCAGGTATAGAAGTCCGGAATTTTTTGAGTCCATAATGCGATAAAATCTTCCCCAGAAATCCAGCCATGTTGTTCTTTTTTAAATTTTTCGTGACGTTTATGCACGGCGAGTTCATCAAAAGGCAGGCACTGGCTTTTATGATCGAATGGGTATTCCTGATTTTCAGCGATCTTCTGCATCGGAGCGTGCCTGGGTCTCAGTGCCGCACAGGCGGCGTGGGAAATTTTATCGGCCTTTGGTCCGTGGCCATCGGCAATGGCCAATTGAACAATCTTGCCGGGATTCAATTCCTTGAGTTTGTTGAAATCGATCACCATGGTGCTGATATTATCCGTGGACCCTTTTCTAAACGCTTCTATAGTCAAATCACGGGCGGCGGATTGCGGTGAAGCCTCGCCTTTTGCTTCCCTTAAATGGTTAATTAAAAATGCTTTAATTTCCTCTTCGGAGAAATGTTCCCGTAAACCATCGCAGGCGAGAATTCCGAAACTGTTTGGCGGATATTTGATACCTGCGTTTGTTTTGAAAGTTTTTCTGAGCGCCTTTTCTTTGTTATCGCCAAATCCGGCAGACATCGCAAGGCCCGACTTCCCCAGTCTGGTACCCATAATTTGGGATTGAGTAATGACGCCACCCTCAGCTACTATGCGTTTGGCTTCTTCGGGGTTATTCGGTGTATCCAGTTCATTGATCAATTCAATTTTATACTCTTTCTCTTCATCTTCTTTGGATTCTTTGACTATTTCAGTCACTAAATAGAAGGTTGAGTCGCCCATATTTCCTAATGAGAAGCTTTCTTCGATGTTGTCCACTACCAGAGAAATAAAAGTGCAGCCTGCCTCAATAAGTGACACGCCGGATTTTGAGTCCGCCGTCGCTGGAAATTTGGATTCTAAATGCGCCCGGATATGCTTCGCCTGGCGTAAAAAGAACCGATTTATCCCATCCTCGTCTTTCGGAAATTTTTCCAAAAAATCCATGTAAATGGCGTCCTGCTGGCCTGGAATCGCGCGTCCTGGATTTCTCTGTTTATACAGATAACGGGAACCCACTATTTCATAATATCCGACTGCGCCTTCGGCAAAAGTTCCGGTCACGCCTGAAAGAGGGCCTAACCGTTTATCACTCACGCTTTTGTCTTTGATCAAATTATTTATTACCATGGCCGGCGGTTGAGTGGGGGCTTCTTCTTTCGGAATCATTATAAAATCCGGTCTTTGATGGCCTGGATTGATATTAGTTCTAATGAGGTTAAGTGAGAAACTGGATAATTTTACGGCATGACTTTCTTTTTCTTCGGCTGGCAATTTTGGATAATTCTTTTCGTCAAAAGGGATTTTCAACGCTATATCAAAAGGGGTAACATCGATAGTCAGTTCCTGCAGCGTCTTATCGTTTCGGTTGAAATAAAATAACTGATTTTGATATCGGATATACGCTGCCCGGAATGCATTAAGCTGGAATTCAAGAATCTCGGGAGAGGGTTTTATAGTCGTCAATACCAGAACAACATCGTTAATGACTTCCAGTATTATTTTAAAGGGTAGTGTTTTGGCACTCCTGGCTTTGGGTTTTAGTTTCTTAAAAACCAGTTTATCATCCTGGGTTTTAGGGATGCCGCTGCCTTCCAGAGCGGTGTGGACCCGGCTCAGGTTATAAGCGATGTCATCTCCAAATTCCTGTAGGGTTTTATTTAATTTCTCTAATAAATCAGAAGTGATTCCTTTCGTGACCATGTCGGTTAATATTAATGCCACTTTTTGCCAGCGATCGCTTGCGCTTTTGCAGCCCCCACTGGCGGCCACCGCGACCTCGCTATTTTCTCGGATAGCGTGCGTCAGGAATTGAAACAAAGCAGGAATCACGCCATTGAATTTACCGGTCCACTCACCTTCACCATTATCAAAAATTTGAAAGATAACCTTTAATATCATGCCGGCGACTGCGGTAGGCTTACTATCCAGGACGGCGTCGCTCAATGTTTTAAAGGGGTTGACCACCTCAAACATATCGAGCATGGCGTTATTTAATTTTTCGTCCCGGGAGGATTCCAGAAAACTAAAGAATTGTTTTTCAGCCGGTTTGAATTCATTTTTTCGAATTTGGTCAAGTTCTGCATCCGTTTTTCTCGTCAGAGGCCTACAGGCAGACAGATATTTTTTGGCGGCTTTCGTCACTTCGCCTCTAAGCAGGTAATAACGTTTAAACAATAAAGAATCTTTCATTTGCTGCGAGACCGATTCAACCATTTTATCTTCCGGAAAGGCGGCCTGCATTTTGAAAAACGCCTGTACTAAGGCAGACCTGATATTACCGACAATTTTAATACTTTTATCAGGGTAGTTCAGCGGTAAACACAGATAACCCATACCGAAATTTTTTTCGGAATAGTCGAGGGCATACTGGGCGATGCGGCAAGCCCGGAATTGCGGCGCTTCATCGTCGACCGCTTCTTTCCAGAACCTGCCTCTGTTCCAGACTATAAACCCACCCCACTGTAAAAGACCGGCATCATCCCCGATGAGATGGGTATCGTCATGGCCGCTGATAATGTGCGTATAGAAATTTTGCGCCAGAAAAATATCATTGACGCAACCATATAAAAACATTTCAATTTTTTTATATTTTTCCAGTATCTGTGTCTTTGCCAGAGCCCGTTTCAAAATCGGCAGGGTGTCGTGAGCCACATCGATATAGCTGGTAATTAATTTTTCATCCAGTTCTTCGGAAATATAAGTGCTTAATTCAAGGCTGAGTTTCTGAATGTCACTCACCGGCATTTTGGGGCGATGAAACGAGGCATTGTATTCAAAAAATAAAGCCTGGATCTTTTGGGCGCGAATGATCAGCAATTCCTGACAATAATTTAAATAAACCTGAAAGAGACTATTATGCTTATATGTCTCACCTTCTGCATGGGGCATTTTCTTAATGGGTTTACGTAAATCAAAAGGGGTGCCGTGGCGGAAGCCGGAAAATGCTACGGTAATGTCATGAGATTTGTTATCAGCAGTGCCTTCGACTACTTTAGCAAAGTTAGGCAGGGTCAGGCCATCGCTGTGAGCAGATTGAGTAGGGTATAACAGCGGTGAATGCGCGGCGACTGAATTTTTTTGTTCGTATTTGTCCTCAATTTTTAGGGGAATGATTCGCTGTTTTTGATGAACAGTGAGGGGGTAATGACGAAAATAACTTTGAAATTGTAATCGGCCGTCGGAGTGTTCATGCAGACGGAATAAATCGCAATTGAGTTCTCTTTCCTGAGCTGCCAGTTCCGGCGCAATACCTTTTTTAGACGCGTGTTCATATTCAAGAATTTGTTTACTGATCTCTTCCTGGTGTTTTTCATCGGGCATTTCCCCTGCCGAAAGAATATCGACCAATTCTACTCTGACTTCGTTTTGAAAATGATAGATTATTTTTTTTAACTGGGTAAATTGGCGTTTAGGGGTTGTAAAGCTGTGACAGTCGGTGATCCTTTCAATTTCTTCCAGCTGAAGTTCGGATAATTTAAACTGGTTTGGTCGGGAGTCTTTTATACTAATTATCTTTTTAAATTCTTCCTGTTGCTGTCTGCCCAGATTGAGGGGGAAACACATTTTTTTTAATTTGTTTATGTAATAGAATTGGTTATCATATTTTAGATAAGCTGCATTGGATGGAATTTTAAGTTCGTCCAGCCGGTTTGGTTTAGGTTCCACTCGAGAAAACTGGAACCAGCATCCCGTGAGAAGTTCCGAGTATAAGCTTTCTAATTGATGGTTGGCGATTTCCCATTTTTTATTGAGTCTTTTTGAAATGACTTTGCGTAAGAGTTTGTTTTCTTCATGTTCTAAAAGGAATTTTTCAGCCGCCAGCTTGATCGACAATAAAGTAGTTCTTCCCAGAAATTCGTAACGGGGTAAATGGCTGCTTGAATCCGAAGTGTATAACAGTTTTACCCCGTCTGGTAATAACTCCTGCAGATTTTTGAAAGCCTGTCGAGGGTTCTCGGGGAAAGCCTGACTGAAAATATTTTCGATATCTCCCTCAAAGAAATCGTCAGGTCCAAAACTGAATTCGTAAATGCGATATTTTTTTGCCTGTCTGCGATTTAAGCCGAGAGGACCGGATTTTGAGTCGTGTCTGATCTTTCCATGGGCTTCTTCGGCCTTTGTCTCAGCGTATGCCGCTGCGGTGAGTTTCACTAATTGTTGGCTGACGAAAATATCAATATCAACAGGTGTTTTCTTCATTTAATTCTCCATGCGTTAAGTCATGGTAATTTATCTTTTCCTGTTTATCAATGCTACAATGAAGTTTTTTTGGGGGGAATTTCTGAAAGCATCGCATGAACATTTCATAGAAAGACACCGGGGCGGGGAACGCGCCATTCTGGTGCAGATGGATATGCAGCAACCGGCTTTTGCCGAAGATTTGGCGGAATTTCAGGCGCTGGCGGACGCCGCAGCGGTAAAAACACTGGCGGTGGTGACTGGAAAACTGGCCCACCCCAACGCTAAATTTTTTATCGGCGCCGGAAAAGCCGAAGAAATCGCCAGACAGGTTGGAATATCACAGGCAGAAGTCGTATTAATTAACCACGCATTAAGCGCCGCTCAGGGACGTAATCTGGAAAAACTATTCGAATGCCGTGTACTGGATCGGACCGAGTTAATTCTGGATATTTTTGCTCAACGTGCTCGAACCTTTGAAGGTAAATTACAGGTGGAGCTGGCGCAACTGCAGCACCTAAGTTCCCGGTTGGTCCGTGGCTGGACACATCTGGAAAGACAAAAAGGGGGTATCGGTTTGCGCGGTCCCGGTGAAACCCAGTTGGAGACGGACCGCCGTTTAATCAGTGGTAAAATCCATTCTGTCAAAAAACGCCTGTTGAAAGTATTGAGTCAGCGCCAGCAGGGCCGGAAGGCGCGCCAGCGCGCCGCTATTCCAGCGGTCTCGCTGGTCGGTTATACCAATGCGGGCAAGTCGACTTTATTTAACAGGCTGACCGAAGCAAACGTTTACGTGGCCGATCAGCTATTTGCAACGCTAGACCCTACTCACCGGCAAATTCAGCTGCCGCCCTTAGGTGCAGTGATCGTCGCGGATACGGTGGGGTTTATCCGGGATTTGCCTCATGATTTGATCGCTGCTTTTCGTGCCACTTTAGAAGAAACCCGTCAGGCGGATTTACTGTTACACGTTATCGATGCCAGTTCACCCCAATATGTGCAATATATCGATGACGTAGAGAAAGTTTTGCAGGAAATAGGCGCCGATCAGCTGCCTTGCCTGCGGGTCTATAACAAAATAGATTTGCGCCCTGGGGTGACCCCGCGCATCAACCGCAATTCTGAAGGCAGACCCGTGGAAGTCTGGATGTCGGCGCGAACCGGTTTGGGTGTTGACCTGTTACAGGAAGCGTTACGTGAACTGTTGCCCGGGCAAATTGTTTACTGTCAGGTGGCGTTAAGTCCAGACCAGGGCAGACTGCGCGCGACTTTGTATAACATGGGCGCCGTCGTTTCCGAAGAAATCGATGAAGCCGGTCAATGTCTATTACAGCTGCGAATTCAACGCGCTGATTACCTGCGTTTGTTTGCAGACGAATGACTGTTTAAGATAATATAGAATGAATTTAGGTTCATCCCGTCATTGCGAGCGTTAGCGAAGCAATCCAGTTCGTACTTTGCCAATGCCCGTACTGGATTGCTTCGCTGGCGCTCGCAATGACGTGGTGAACCTAAACTGATTCTGGTGTGTGGAGTGAGAGTGATTAAATGAAGCCAAATGGTACAAATCGTAATTCCGGGAGAGATCCCTGGCGCAGCAATCCTGAAGAGGGGCCGCCGGATTTAGCACATTTATTTAAAAAAATCTTTGGAAAATTTAATCGGACTCCGCGAGCCGGGGAGAGTGGTGAATATTTGAATCCTGGCCGATTCATTGGACTGGCGTTGCTGATTGTGGTGCTGATATGGGCGGCGGCGGGAATTTTTTTAGTGTCTCCTGCCGAGCAGTCGGTCATATTGCGTTTTGGCAAATATATTCGAACCCTGGGTCCAGGGCCACACTGGATTCCTGCTTTAATTGAACGTCACTACACAGTTAATATCCAACGAGTTGACAGCTTTCCATACGAAGCAGAAATGCTCACCCAGGACGGTAATATCGTTTCTGTTAAAATTCAGGTCCAATACCGTATAGCCGATTTAAAAGATTATTTATTTAATGTGGTGACTCCGGTAATGACCTTGCATCAGGCAGCTTCGAGCTCCTTGCGACAAATAGTCGGTCAAATGAATCTGGATCCTATTTTAACCACTGGCCGCGAAGAGCTGGCGCAAAAAGTGATGGGATTGTTACAAAAAACCCTGGCAAGTTACCGCAGCGGCATTGAAGTCCGGGAGGTGACACTACAGTCGTCAAAACCCCCTGAAGCAGTGACCGCGGCTTTTGACGATGTGATCAAAGCCACTGAAGATGAAAAGCGCTTCACTAATCAGGCCGAAGCTTATGCTAAAAGACGTGTACTGATAGCCCAGGGCGAAGTATCCAGGATAGCTCAGGAGGCCGAGGCTTATCGCTATTCGGTGATCGCCGAGGCGACGGGAGCCACGGCACGGTATCTGGCTTTGTTGAGACCTTATCAGCAGTCGCCAGTGGTTACGCGCGAACGATTATATCTGGAAACGCTCACTGAGGTGTTAAAAAATACCAATAATATTTTAGTCGATAGTGGAGCAGGTAATATTATGTATTTGCCTCTGGAACAATTGCTGCAAAAAAGGGTCATTCACTCCGCCGCCCAAACCTCATTACCCACTTCCGCCCCCACCGAGGAAAAACCTCCGGTTTCGGGCGCTGATATGGGAGAAGGGCAAACGGATAGTAACGCCTACAACCGTCCAAGTTATCCTGTCGAAGGGGGTGGGCGATGAATCCAAAAATAATTGCTGGGGGCATCATTGCCCTCATTATAGTCATATTCCTGTTTTCGGCCTTTTTTACGGTATCGCAAGGCTACTGCGCTATCACTTTGCGTTTAGGCAACATCGAAAAAACTGCACAAGGTGAGGCGAGAATTTACGGACCGGGTCTGCACTTTAAAGCGCCTTTTATTGTCACGGTTCGCAAATTTGATACTCGTCTGCAGGATCTGGAGGACAAATCACCGCGTATTTTGACTAAAGAGCAAAAATATCTCTATGTCGATTACTATGCAAAATGGCGCATTAAAAATCTTTCTTTATATTTTACCCGTACCGGCGGTTATCCCGATAACGCCAAGCAGCTTTTAACCCAAAAAATCAATGATGCGTTGCGAGCCGAATTTGGCAAGAGAAATTTACAGGAGGTCGTTGCCGACCAGCGTTCTGATATCATGGGATTCCTGCGTAAGTCGGCGAATTCTGTCGCAGAGGGGTTAGGTCTGGATATCGTCGACGTGCGCATTAAGAGTATTGATTTGATGCCCGATGTCCAGGATTCCGTATTTAAAAGCATGAGTACCAAACGGGAACAGGATGCGACCAGTTACCGGTCTGCCGGATTGGCGGACGCCGAGCGCATCCGCGCTGAGGCGGACGCTACCGCGGTTAAAATGATCGCTGACGCCAACCGCTCCTCCGCACAAATGCGTGCCCGTGGCGACGAAGAAGCCGCCAGCATTTATACGGCGGCTTATCAAAAAGACCCGGAATTTTATGCATTATTTGGCAGTCTGCAGGCTTATCGCGATGTTTTTAATAGTAAGTCCACGATTATGGTTTTAAAACCCGATAATCAATTTTTCCAGTATTTTAACCAGGCGCACTCCACACAAACCAACAAAAATAAATAAGTAAGGGCTTAATGTATGGGTAAAAGTATTGTCATTCTTGGCGTACCAATGGGGAGACGAAGGGAAAGGTAAGATCGTAGATTTATTGACTCATCACGCAGCCGCGGTGATTCGATTCCAGGGCGGTCACAATGCGGGTCATACTCTTTATACCACTGCCGGCCAAAAAGTAGTCCTGCGCCTGGTGCCATCGGGAATTATGCGTCCATCGGTGCAGTGTATGATTGGTAACGGTGTGGTGTTTTCTCCCGAAGCGTTTTTGTCGGAAATTGACGAACTGGCTTCAAAGGGTATCGCGGCGGTAGACCGTTTAAAGATCAGTCCGGCCTGTAGTTTGCTATTGCCCTACCATGTGGCTTTGGACAACGCCCGGGAATCCAGCGCATGGGCGATTGGCACCACACGCCGGGGGATTGGTCCTGCTTATGAAGACAAGGTGGCCCGTCGCGGCTTGCGGGTGGTCGATTTACTTCATCCCGAGCGCCTGGCCGAAAAATTAACGCCGTTGGCGGACTACCATAATTTTGTGTTGACGAAATATTACCAGCAGCCTGCCATCGATCGGCAAAAAGTTCTTGATGATTTATGCGCGATGGCCCCACGGATTGCACCGATGGTGGCTGACATTAATCAGTTGCTCTATGATTTACGCCTGCGCGGTGAAACGATCATTTTTGAAGGTGCGCAGGGTGTGTTACTCGATATCGATTTGGGAACCTATCCTTTTGTCACTTCATCCAACACCACTGCGGGCGCTGCATCAACCGGCACCGGTTTTGGCCCGCGTTATTTTGACGAGGTGCTGGGAGTCGCCAAAGCTTACGTAACCCGGGTCGGGGCTGGACCTTTTCCCACCGAACTCACGGATGAGACAGGCAGTCATCTTGCCAAACGCGGTCATGAATTTGGCTCCGTGACGGGTCGTCCCCGCCGCTGCGGATGGTTTGACGCGGCCCTGATGCGTCAAATCGTGTTGGCAAACAGCCTTTCCGGAGTGGTATTGACAAAGCTGGATATTCTGGATGAGCTGGAAACCATTAAAATTTGCATCGCTTACCGGTTTAGGGACCAGATATTGGCCATGCCTCCCACGGACCCGCAACTTTTAGCGGAGTGTCAGCCTGTCTATGAAGAAATGCCGGGTTGGAAAAGCAGCACTGCCGGCGTGACGGATTATGAAAAATTACCTCCCGCGGCGCGTGACTATATCGCCAGAATAGAGAAGCTGATGGATATTCCCGTGGTTATATTATCGACAGGTCCAGGACGCGAGCAGATTATTATTCTGAAAGATATTATTGCCGAGAAGAGGACTTGAACCTCCACGGGTGTTACCCCACAAGTACCTGAAACTTGCGTGTCTACCAATTTCACCATCTCGGCGTTTTTTTAGGTTGGGTTATTGTACCAGCCCATTCTTTGATATTCCATCCCTCATCACTCTTTGACAGGAATTCTCGGCGAAGCCGAGGAAGCTATTTTTTCGCCAGAGCATCGATCATCGCTTTCAAAAACCGGGCGGATTCACCACCTGTGACGAGGCGATGATCGACGGTGATGGAAAGCGGGATAATGCGATGAATGGCCGGTTTGCCGGCATCCGCCACGACTTCATCACGAGCTTTGCCAATGCCGATAATTGCGACCATGGGCGGAACAATAATAGGATTAGCATAACGCCCCGCGAATGCGCCGAAATTGGAAAGAATAATCGTGGCCGCCATGCAGATCAGCCTGTTGAATGCTTTTTTCCTGCGCCTGCTGTTTAAATTGATTTATTTTTTCACGTAATGATCCGTTTTCCTGCGCAGCGATATTTTTTATTACCGGTACGTACAATCCATGCGGGGTATCGACCGCAATCCCCAGGTTAACTTCCGGGTTAAGGCGATACGCCAGCTTTTCATCATCAAAAGTGGCATTGAGCATTGGAACCGCCTCGCATCCCGCCGCTACGGCCCGGATTAAACGAATCGTAATATCCTGTTGATCGTCCCACGCGGAAATATCAGCGTCATCAGACAAAGTAATGGGCACAACGCGCTTATGCGATTCATTCATACTGATCACCATCGCGCGGCGCACAGGTGATAATGGTTCCAGATCGTGGTCGGCGGTGGTTTTGTGGGCGGCTTCTTCGACTTCCGCGGTAGTAATGTATTCGCCTTGTGGAGAAATATCCGCCAGATTAACTCCCAATTTTTTGGCCAGGGCGCGTACTGCCGGAGTCGCTTTGGCTGACGCCGCTTTGATTTCTCCGCTGGCGGGCTTTTCTGAATCCTGTGTTTCCCTGCAAAACCGATAAGGGGTTGACCCGTTTCAATGGTATCGCCGGGATTGCCGAATAATTTTTCTATTTTACCTGAAGAAGGAGAAGGCACATCGACCAGCGCCTTGGCTGTTTCCATGGAAACCAGTGGCTCATCGGATTTAACCATATCGCCCGTTTTGACATACCATTCGCGAATAATAGCATCGGGTAAGCCTTCACCCAGATCCGGTAATTTAAAAATAATCATGACACCTTTTCTCCCATATGCGTATTTTCAAGTTTTTCCAGGGCGATCCTTTCCGCCATTTGGGTGGTGGGAATATTTTCCCGTGCAGATCGTTCATAGAGATCCAGCATGTTATCATACATTTTGCCTATTTTTAAATCGGCCATGGCCGGGTCGCGATAAGTGTAATCGATGGCGGCGCTGATTAAGCCTCCGGCGTTAATGACAAAATCGGGAGCGTAGAGAATTCCTTTGTTATGCAGCATCCGGCCATAAAGATGGTGCGCGAGCTGGGTATTGGCTGATCCGGCAATGATAGCGCCCGAATCAGCGGAATCGTGTCCGCATTGAGAACGCCTCCCATTGCGCAGGGGGGCGAAGAGGTGCAATTCACCCCATAGATAGCCTCAGGAGGAACTATGGTGGCCTGAAATTTTTCGGCGCAAATCCGCACGGAAGTTTCATTAACGTCACTCACGGTGAGCCGGGCGCCGCGTTCGTGTAATAATTGGGCCAGATGATAACCGACATGTCCCGTGCCCTGAATAGCCACGTGAATGCCGTTGAGATCCTGGCGTTTTAATTTAAATCGCACGGCTGCGGCGATACCGTGCATGACTCCTAAAGAAGTACTGGGCGAAGGATCACGTTCTTCGGCATGAGTTTTCGCCGCGCCGATAACATAAGGCGTGCGTTCGGCAATGATGTCCATATCCTCCGTGGAAGTCCCCACATCGACGGCGGTAATATAAAGTCCATTTAAACTGTGCACGAAATCGCCAAAAGACCGAAAATAGGCCGCGCGGTCAGGAATGTGGGCTGGTTTAATGAGCACGGCTTTTGCACCGCCGTGGGGTACATCGTTAAAAGCGGATTTTAAAGACATCATATGTGCCAGTCCCAATACATCTTTCATGGCCAGACTTTCGGAGGAGTAATTATATAAACGGCAACCCCCGAGCCCTGGGCCAAGACGGGTACTGTGGATAGCGATGATGGCATTTAAGCCAGTTTTTTTATCTATTTTATGATGAACAATCCCGAAACCTAATTGCCGCGCATAACGATTAAGAGTTCATATCGATAATGGGAGCGGGCGGTCATTTTATTCATAACAATTCCTTAAAAAAATATAGCGCCCATATTCTATACTTATTGTTTAGGCAATTGAACAGCAATTCCCGCTAAAGGAAAAATCAGCGATATCCGGATGAAATATTGAAATAATTATTTTTCAATATAAATATTTTTCGCAGAAAATACCTTACGCTATGGGGGGATCGTAAGGGGGAGTTGCGCGT
>CAVQJI010000022.1:0-67250 GCA_963712715.1 uncultured Pseudomonadota bacterium
GGGGGCGCATGAACGACGCCCAGGCAGCAGACCTCCCGCGGATGGCTCACGACGCGGGAGCGCAACCCGCCAGCGGAGATCCGCGGGTCGGCTAGGGCAGGGGCACGATTCCCTGTGCGCCGCGCGGGAACTTCGCGAGGGTCTCTTCGGGGATGTTCAGGTGCGCGGACCAGAGCTTGGGCGGCAGGTGGGCGAGCCAGTTGGCCAGTGAGACCTCTTCGTAGTGGTCGCTGCGGAACGTTTCGATGAAGACCAGGTCGTCGTCGCCGGTGTTCTCGACGTAGTGGCCGCAGTTTGCGGCGGACCAGGCCGACGTCACCGGCCTTGAAGTCGGTGGGGTCGGCGTGCGGGCCGGTGTTGAACACTGTCATCCGCGCCGAGCCTTGCATGTCGTACTGCCACTCATCAGCGTTGGGGTGCCAGTGCAGCTCCCGCATGCTGCCCGGCTTGACCGATGGGAAGACTCCCACGGCCACGAGGTCCTGCCGATCGGACGGCTCGGCGCAGCCCGCCAGGCCACCCACGGCAACCTGGCCGTCGAACTGAGCGGCATCGAACGCCAGCCCGGCGTCCGCCGCACCCTATAAACACCAGGCCGGGCGCCGGTTAGCCGCCGCGGCCTGGCACCGAGGAGGTCCGGGCATCAACCAGGCGGTCGTCCCGGCCGGGTCACCGCGATCATCGTCAACGAGCGCCTCGGCTTCTGATCACCTTCTTGGTGCCAGTGCCGCCAGCAGGGTGGGCGGGTCGTAGCCGCCGCGGTGCACGACGCCGTCGATGAACAGGGTGGGGGTGCCGAGCACCTGGCCCGAGGCCAGGCCGCTGTCGACGTCGCGCTGGATCCGCTCCAGCACGGCCGCGCTGGCCCGGTCGCGGTCGAACGCCGCCACGTCCAGCCCGAGCTGGGTGGCGTACCCGCGCAGGTCGCCGTCTTCGAGCGCCTTCTGCCGGTGGAAGAGCAGCTCGTGCATGTCCCAGAACCGGCCCTGCAGCGCGGCGGCCTCAGCCGCGGCCGCCGCGGCGAGGGCGTGCGGGTGGATGCCGGTCAGCGGGAAATGCCGGAACGCGAACCGCACGTTCCCGCCGAGCTGCTGTTCGACTAGCTCGATCGCATGGAAGGCCTGCCGCGAGTACGGGCACTCGTAGTCGCCGTACTCGATGATCAGGCGGCCGGCGGGCGAACCGCGGACGTGATCGACTTTCTCGTCCAGCGGCGCCAGGGCCAGCTCGCGGTCGTCCGGCGTTGCGTTGAGAGTCACGGGCCACCTCCTGGTGGCTGAGGGCAGATCCGGCTGGCCCGGCGGCTTAGAAGCCGACCGGCTGGCGGATGAGGACGATGTGGATGCGGCCGGGCAGTTCCTGGTGGATCTCCAGGATCTTCCCGACCTGGCTGTGCTGCCCGTAGGCGGCCTGCGCGCGGGCGTCTTCCAGCGGCAGGCTGTGCTGATAGATGCGCTCATGCGCCGCTGCCAGCGTGGGCACGAGCTTCTGCGCGCCGACGGCGAAGATGACATTGGCGGCGCCCCAGGCGTAGGAGGCGAGCTGGCTGCCTGACGCCGAGGCAATGACCAGGGTGCCATCGCGGGTCACCGCGTGCACGCTGCCCAGGGCGTAGTCTGGCTGGCCGCCGATCGCCTTCATTTCCTGCGCCTGGGTCGCGAAGTCGAGCGCGAACATCTTGTTCCGCGCCGACTCCCACCGGCCGCCGCCATCGTTGATCGCGTCCGCGATCCCGGTCTCGGCCAGCGTCACCGAGGTGTTGGTCATCACCGCCGAGCCTTCCGGGATGCGGGCAAGCACCGCCTGGCGCGCGGCATCGAGATCACTGACGACCTCGACACTGAAGCCGTGCTCCTCGAGCGCCACGACGGTCGCCTGCAGCGCGTGTTCATCCGGCAGCGTGGTAAATCGGTCAGGGACGGCAGTCGTGCTCATTTGCTGGTCCTCCTTGATGCAGTTAGCTGGCTGGTCGAGTGCCCCGAAGCTACTGGGCATCAAGGTGAGCGGCTGTCACCTGGTTCCGGTGATTTCGCGGACCAGAGTCTCGCTGACCCGGTGAATCACCTGGATCAGATGAGGATTGCTCACCGGCCTAGTCAGAAGAATGCGAAATGGCCGTCAAGTACTCATTGCCCGGGAGATCTCAATGCCATCGTTTCGCCAGGCCCATAGCGCCGACTCGAGCCTGGAGGCCGACCTGATCGTTGCGCCATGGCCAGCCGGTCCGTCTCGGGCGGTATGAGGCCATGACCACCGCACTGGATTCGCTGCGCGGACGGATCGCAGTCGTCACCGGCGGCGCGGGCGCGATCGGGACCGCGATCACCAAGGCCTTGCAAGAGGCAGGACATCGTGCCGTCGTCCTCGACCGCGACGCGGACATCGCCTGCGACCTGGGGTCCGAGACGTCAACGCGGGCCGCCGCAGCCGCGGTGCTCGAGCGCTACGGGCGCTGCGACGTCTTCGTCCACTGCGCCGCAGCTTTCGACCAGGTGACCATCGGCGACGTCAACGCTGCGACCTGGCGCCATGTCCAGGCCGTCAATGTCGAATCGGCGCTCTGGCTCGTCCAGGCGTTCACCCCCGGCATGGCGGAACGGCGCTTCGGCCGCATCGTATTCATCACCTCCGACACGTTCTGGGCTCCGCCAACCTCGGCGCTGCTCGCCTATGTCGCCAGCAAGGGCGCGCTGCTCGGAGTCATGCGCACCCTGGCCGTCACCCTCGGCGCCGACGGCATCGCCGTGTCCGCCGTGGCGCCCGGCCTGACCGACACCCCGGCTTCCCGCGTGGTGAACACCGAGGAGCAGTTCGACGCAACGGTGGACCGCCAGGCGCTCAGGCGGCGGCTGACACCTGATGACACCGCAGCGGCTGTCGCCTACTTGGCCTCCGATGCGGCTGCGGCGATGACCGGCCAGGTGCTGTGCGCCGACGGCGGCCTCATCATGAGGTAACTGGGCCGGGTTTGCGGTCAGTGCGCCCGCTCCCGGGGATCGTGATCATGACCGGTGGCGGCGGGCTGCAGCACGGACGAGCCGAGCCAGCGGCTGGCCTGCAGGGCCAGTTCCACCTCGTAGCGGTTCTCGCCCACCGGCCGGCCCAGGCTCTCCTGCGCCTTGCGGATCCGGTACTGGACGGTGTTCTTGAAGATGAAGAGGAGGAAGACGGTGGTGCCGGCGAGGGAGACGAAGATGACGACGAGGACGACGGATACTCGGAATGAGCCCACTGAAACATACCCCCAAGTGAAAATGCAACCAGCTTTTGCCCAACCCGGTCTCCGGTGCTAGACTGCGCGAATGGCCGCCAAAAAGAAATCCACGAAGAAGCCGACGAAGCCGAAGAAAACTGTCCGCAAGAAGGTGACACTAACCAGGGCGAAGAAGCGTTCTAAGAAGCTGACGACGAAGAACGCTGCGCCCAAGAGGCTCCAACAAAGAGGGCACAAAAGAAGAGAGCACCAAAAAAGAAAGCCGCTGCTAAGAAACAATCTCGGAAAAAGAGCACGCCGGGGCGGGAGCTGGCGTACCCATCCAAACGTCGAGCATCGAGCATGGATGAACAGTCCGGAGAGATTTGCAGGGGTTGTCCCGCCACGAAAGTGCGGATTCGGAGAGCGTCGACGAGTTCCTCGAGGAAGGGAATGCGTTCGAAGCCGACGTTGTCGCTGGCGTCGAAAGCGCTGACGACGCCGACGAGCAGGAAGTTCACACGCACGAGGTACCGGAGGACGACGTTCCCGGCGAATATCTGGACGAGGACTAGACGCGAGTCGCAGCCGTCAGTGGGCTTGCAGTTATGGTTTTACAGCGGCTCCGTTACTTCAGTGCAGCGATTTGTGTCTGGCTCTCCCTGGGGATTTCTTGCTTTCCTGGCGAGCTATATGCCCAGTTCACAGATCCGCGCAATTACGAGAATGCTCCTGTCGGCGTCAATCAACTTGAGCTTGACTATGCCCACGCGCACTCGGACGCCTCCCTTGACACCTCGCTCGTCGTCGCCGGTGCAGAGCTTAACCTGAATCAGGGAATCAGCGACTACTCGCGCTATTTCAGCATCTTTCGCCGCATGGCTTGGGCGGAGGCCGCTGTTCCGCTTGCCGGCCTCGACGGAAAGGTGACCGGCACTAACATTCAAGGCTCCAGTACTGGCACCGGTGATTCCAGCTACGAGTTAGCTGTTCTCTACTGAAGGGAGGCCCGGCGCTCAGCATGGCGCAATTCGCGAGCTACGAGCCGGTTACCACCGTAGCCGTGAGCCTTACCATCACTGCGCCCACAGGCCTGTATAACTCCGGCAGGATTCTCAACCTTGGTTCAAATCGCTGGTCGTTCAAGCCGGAAATCGCTGTCTCACATCCTTTCGGCCCTGAACACAAATGGGAGCTCACGGCTACGCCAACGCCTATTTCTATACCGATAACAATTCTTATCATGGGATGGAAAGCCTCCGGCAACACGCATTACCCGGGCTCGAAGGACACATCAGCTACTCCTTCACCTCCAGCCTCTGGGCTTCTTTCGATACGCGCTATTCCTTCGTCGGCGATACCTTCGTCAACGGCACGAACCAGAACAACGTGCAACAGAATTTCATTCTTGGAAGTGAGCTGAATGTTTCCCTCAATTCCCAGAGTCTCGCTCGTCTTCGAGGTCGCCAAGGCAGTGCTGCATCAAAACGGCCCCTCCGCCGCGGGCTTCGCCGTTAAGTACCTTTTCAGTTGGGGCAAGGGCTATAAGTGGTCAGGCGATACATCACGGATTGACCGTCTCTCAGCGTCGGATGCGTAAAATAAGATAAGACGCTGAGGAGGGAAGTGAGTGGCCATGGAAACGCAAAGCAAACGAAATCCCGAATCAAATCCAGCCAAGGTAGGAGAGCACATTAAGAGCGCTTACCAAATGCTAAAGGCGCTGCAAGAGAAGATTGGAGAGCATCATCCCGAGATCGGCACCGCCATTACGAAGCTGGAGTTGGCGCTATATGACCTCGAGATCGAGACTGGCGGCCTACTGTAGCGGGCGGGACAGGTGCAGCTGGATCCTAATTTATGAAGCCGACGACCAGAGTTGAACTGGTGACCTGCCGATTACGAATCGGCTGCTCTACCAACTGAGCTACGTCGGCCTCTGGGGGATGTCCCTCAGTTTATCAAATCGTCCGCCAAAACCTGGAGCGGGTGCCCCAGCCTTTCGCGTTTTTTGCGAAGGCTGGGGTAGTTCATCCGTCACAGACGGGGTAAAAAGAGCCGGTGTAGTCTGGCCTCATGCCCTGGGGCCTGAAGCGATATCAACAGACTCGCGAGCTGCATTTCATCACCTTCAGTTGCTATCATCGCGTTCCTCTGCTGAACAACGCTGAGGCGCGAGATACCTTCGTCACAGCTCTCGAAAGGGTGCGAGGGTGGTATGGCTTTTACTTCGTCGGATATGGTCATGCCAGAGCATGTTCACCTATTAATGAGCGAGCCAGAACGCAGCACGCTGGCGCTATCGCTTCAGATGTTGAAGCAGATCGTTTCGCGTAAACTGAACGCCGCGAAAAAGGCAGATCCTTTTTGGCAGCCGCGATATTATGACTCCAATGTATGGAGCGAGCACAAGCAAGTCGAAAAACTTCGCTACTTGCATCGCAATCCAGTGAAACGGGGATTGGTTGAGCACCCGAAAGATTGGGCATGGAGTAGTTTTCGGCATTATCTAACGGGTGAGGATTGTGTGGTTGAAATTGAATCGCAGTGGACCGCGCGAAAGCGCGAACAACTTGGAATTTATCCGACGGTTCAACCGTGCGACGTGAGGTGAAGCACCCAGCCTTCGCAAAGAACGCGAAAGGCTGGGGCACCGGGCCGGATCGATGTTGATCTACAACGCTCACTGTGAAAATTAACACGCAGCGGTCCCCGCCCCATAAAATCGATGGAGTCCCTTGGTCACGGCGCGAGTATAGCCATGAATATCGGTTTCTGGCTGTGGACGGTTGACGTGGATTCGGTGCTGAGTCCCACTCATCCGCAAAGAGCGCGAATGAGTGGGGCACCGGGCGACTAGGTAGTCTTCAGGGGGGCTGGTGAACTGTAATGTGTCCATCTTCATTTCCCAGGTTCCGTCGAAGCGGTTCTGTGCAAACATCCATGAGCAAAAAAAAACAGCAGAGCAAGTAGCTTTCTCACAGGACCTCACTCTTTGCGTGTGATGGGCGTTCTTTCTCCGAATATCGATGGAAGGTATCTTTCAGTCGGTTTCTCTGAGCACAACTGACACGATTTTCCATTCACCTTCCACTTCGATAGCGTTATGTAATCCACCCAGTGCGTCGTGACCAGTTTTGCCGAAGCCACGTCACCTGCTATATCGAGCACTGTAATCTGTTCCTTTTTTTCAGACATGGGCAGATCGTATGACCCGTGCGTGCGCACATCCTGTACCATCTGCAGACCAGTCCTTTCAGTCATTCTGAGTTGGCCGTCAGAACCGCTGATTGTGTGCTTCAGATAGTGAGGATGGAGTGATTTCTCCATGCGACCTGCATCCCCCGTGTAGTAGCCTTCGATATAATCCGCGACAGTGGCACGAACGGCTGCCTCATCGGTTGGTACCGCCGCAAAACAGCTGAGAACAAGCGCGCTCCCGATGAAACCCATTGCAACGATGGCGATTGTTTTTGATGTGACTCTGGTCATTATGCATCTCCTTGGATTAGCAGCCCCGCAACCCTGTCCTGTAGGTGAGGTGTCGAGTGGACCAGGGCGGGGGCGAACCATCCATTCGGCAAAGGTGAAAACGATTGGGCTACCATGAGAAGCGTCCGCGAGTACTCGGTAGAGGCAACGGCTTGGAGCACGTAGTTGTCGCACACTTCCTCGCGCGCACGATCCAGCAGCCGATTGGCAACATATATCAGCGGATGGAACCACAGCGCGACAGCTAATAGCCTTTGATAAAGCCCGACTAGCGCGTCACGTCGTAGGGCATGGGCGCATTCATGGACAAGGATTTGGAAAACCTGGTGGTCATCAAATCGTGTCAGGAACGACGATGGGAGCAGAACTATCGGTCGTAGGCAACCCAAAGCCACGGGAACTCTCACCTGGTTCGCCACGCGAATTTCGGGAACATTTCCGCCCAAGGCCGACGCAAGACGGGGCCGCAAAGGAACGATTCTCGCATCTGGCGTTGCGCTACGCCGAACCCTGCCCATCGTGTGCAAGCCACAAATCAAGCGCGCGAGACTGATCAACGCTCCCGCCGCCCACAACACGAGCGAGATTCCAACAAACGGAAAATGCCCTGCAGATAAAACCGGGCTGTCGTTCTGGGGTACTAAATCCGATTGAGAACGATTCAGCAAAGAATCGAACACGCTTGGATTCGGCAAGGAGACCAGGGCCCTTGCGGAGTTAGGCGAGCTGTAACCACCATAATGGGACACAGCCCGACGGTCAACAGGGCGATCAGCAGGACCGCATGGCGACAGGCGGCCGACCGGCCGATTATTCGGTGCACCACAACGGCTGCAAGCAGCACTACGGTAGCAACGGCCAGCATGGTCATGGCGGGTGAGAAAGCCCTCTCAAGAATCCTGAACCAGGGGGTCATTTCTTAACTTCCTGACCATCGATTAGCTCACGAATCTGTTGCGCCTCGTCCGGAGAGAGTGGCCGAGTCTCCAGCAATGCCATAACCAAGCCACTTGCCGATCCACCGAAGGCAGTATCTAAAAGCTGACTCACCATCCCTCTCACTGTGGACTTGCGCGGCCGAGACGCACGGAAGCAGAACGCGTTGCCTTCAGGACGAGCCTGAAGCCATCCTTTTTCCATCAGCCTGGTCAGCATAGTCTGTACGGTGTTGCGAGCAATTCTTCGCCGTTCACTGAGCAATTTCCACACTTGCGCGACACCAAGCTCACCGTGTTCCCAAACCAAATTCATAATCTCCAGCTGTGCCGAAGTAAGATTCGATACAGATTGTCGCGGCATGTGTTGAGCCATAATCACCACCTACGTTCGTAGGCAATAGTACCTACGTGTGTAGGCACTGTCAAAGGATTTCAAGTTTTTTCAGTCACTGTGGTCCAGTAACTGCGGTTGACCCGGAGCTACGGATGGCGTTTTAGCCTAGCAAGAGAATCCCCGATCGCGAGGAGCCTTTGATTTGATTTGATTTATCCGCGCCGTTTCTGACAATCTCCCGGAACTTGTCAATAGGCAGGAATTACACGATCGCATCTAACCTATGCAAACGAATGGAAATATATTTCTCTAAACCGTGGCATGATTAACCCTCTCGATTCGATACAATAGAGATATAGCTTAAAAATTAAGCTGACGAAATTGATATAGCCACGCGCGGCCTCTCATGAGCCGCGTTTTTCTTTTGTACCTAACCTTTCAAACGAATATGTCACAGAGCTGGGGAGAAGTATGTCCGAAATAGACAAGGAACGCACCAATGGATGAGTGCAAGCAATTCAGAACTCTCAAAGAACGTGGTGAATACGTTGAGCTTCGCTTCATGGTTCAGGCCATGCTGCATGGATTCCAGGTTTCAAGGCCCTGGGGCGATTCTTCCTCTTACGATGTCGGCCTTGAGTCCGGTTCGCGTATCTTGAGAGTCCAGGTGAAGTCCACAGCCTACCGCACTGGTACCGGATACTTGTGTCAATTCGCTGCCAGGAACAAGTACTCCGTTGACAAGATAGAGTTCTTTGCCGCCTACGTTATCCCGCAAGACGTATGGTATTTGATTCCATCTCACATTCTGCTCGGAAGGTCCGGCCAACAGCATGCAATGATTTGTCCCATGGAGCCATGCCGGAGACCCTACTACAAATTCGAATGTTACCGGGAGGCGTGGAAGCTACTGCGCGGGGAATAAACCTCCCACGCGGGTGCCCCAGCCTTTCGCGTTCTTTGCGAAGGCTGGGTCTTTCAACGGAACTCACCCGGCAGTTGCTTTTAAGGGCAGGTGGCCGCGATATGTTTCATCGCGGTCACATTCATGTAGTGAGGGGCCATCGGCACGTCCTTGTTTTCCTTCATCGCTTCTTCCTCGGGGACCGCCGTGCCGGTGATTGCCACTTTATGGCCGACGTGTGGGGCTAGGTCCTCAGTCGACGATACGATTCCCACCGTCTTCGGTCCCTTTCCCAGATTGGTGAGCATGTAAGAACCAGCTGTGGGTCCCGCCTTCAAACACCCTGTCATGGTGTGAACTTTGGGAGCTTCTGCGCCCTGAGCAAACAAAAGCACGCTATAGAGCATCAAGCCTGCTATGACTGAAAGTTTCATACGACCTCCTGAGAAGGAATTTTTCAGCTTAGAACTCCGTCCCGCATCGTACGCTTCTCCTGCCCTCTGGACAACGGAAAGTGCCACCGGGAGCAGGTCTCAAAATGGCTCACCGAAGCCGGTACGGTCTTCCGCGATACATGCCGACTCGTTCTACGCTGCGGATCTCGACTAGTTGAACGCTGATGTTGTCGCCTCCATCCGCTTGATTGGCGAGGGCGATGAGTTTGTGGGCGGCGGCTTCCAAATCTTTGCTGTGGGCCACGACTGTGGCAATTTCAGAGGGAGTCACGGCTCCGTGGAGACCGTCGGAGCAAAGCACAAGTACATCCCCTACCAGTACCTGATGCTCGCTAGTATCGACGTTGACGAACATCTCGCCACCCAATGACCGGCTGAGAACGTGACGGGTTGGCGATTCCGAGGCTTCGTGCGCGGACAGCAGTCCCATGCGGGCGTGCTCGCCGGCGACGGTGTGGTCGCGGGTTAACACGGTGGCGTGAGCGCGGCGGATAAGATAGCAGCGCGAATCCCCGACGTGTGCGATTGTGGCGCGGTCGAACCGAAGAGCACAGCAGACGAAAGTTGTTGCCATTGGGATGCCGCCTGGTCCCGTCTGCATGCCCGTTTCATAGACTTCCAGGTTCGCAGCTTTCACCAGGCGTGGGAGTAGAGACGAATGGGGTTCTTCCGCCGGAGCCTCACGGAATCCGGCGAGCACGCTCTCGACTGCGGTGCGCGATGCGACCTCGCCCTTATCGTGGCCTCCCACGCCGTCGGCAAGCACGAACAGCCAGCCGTGCGAGCGCACCAGCATGGGAGTGGTCGGAAGAAAATGGCCGAGGTAATCTTCGTTGTGTTCGCGGACCAGCCCAGTGTCCGAAAGGTATGCGAACTGAACGTCGAGCATAGGATGGAGCGGCTGCTCCGTGGATCAGGATAACAAGGCGACGGGCGGACTCGAAATGAGTCCGCCCGGCTACCCCCTGTTGCCGTGACCAATCGTTACGACGCTGCCTGAACGCGGCCTTCCACCAACGTCGTCCGCCCGCTCTTCTTCGACATTCGTGTAAAGAAGATTCCGCCATAGATGGCCCAAACCAGAGCCACGCCTAAGGCGAGAAGCGGCTCCATCTTCGTTCCGTAGCCCATGAACGGTCCGACCACGTAAAAGATCATGCAAGCCAGATTCGCCAGCAGACCGAATATTGGGATCAGTAGATGCTCGAATGACTTTGAACTTGGGGTGATTGTGGTAGCAAACGATACAAGTGATGCAACTCAGCATGTACAGAAGGAACGTGCCGAAGTTCGAAGCCAGCGTTGTAGTCAGGAAAGTATTCGGCAACGCCGCCATCTTGTCGTGCGTCGTGTAACCAAAGCTGGACCAGAAGCCGTGTGGCAATGCGGCAATAGCTGCGTCCGAGGGCGCGCCGCCATCGCCAAAAAACACCGCCACGGTAACGGATCCGACTACTGCGGAAATGATTGCCAGCGTCCAGATGGCTTTATGCGGGGTCAGGTTCCTGGAGTGAAGTGCCCCCATGGAATCCGGCAACTCTTTGTCTTTGCCCATTGCATAGGTGACACGTGCCCCAGTGTTAATGCAAGAGAGAGTTGTCCCGATCAGAGCGAGGAATACGGTCGCAGCCTCGGCCAGCATGAAGATTCGTCCGCGGCCAGTCCCGAACAGGGCATCGCCAACTACGATCATCATATCGCCTATGGGGGCTGAGGACGTGGCCGCGTAGCCATTGGGATATCCGGTATTGAGGAAGTAGTTTGCGGCAAAGTATTCGAACAGGTAACAGAAGCAGCCTTGGACTAGCAGCGATGTGATGACCGCGATAGGCACGTCTCGTTTGGCGTTTTTGGCCTCGCCTCCCATGGAGGTCACAGACTCGAATCCGACCAGAATCAAGATTGCGATGCAGGCTTGCACGAACATGAAGCCAAACTTATGGATACCGATGACGGAACCGGCGGTGGGATGGGAAACGAACGTGCCGGTGGAATCAGCATATGGGTAGTCGATCTTGAACGGAACTTGCTTCCCGGCGGCGTCAACTGCGCATTGAGGTGTGCCGTCGGCGGCGCGGACAATCGTGTCGGTTGCAGCGCCATTAACCATTGTCTTTGTCGTAGCAAACTCACAGCTGAATGCGGCGCTGGTTTGCTGATCGAACTGGAATGCCACGCTGCCCGGCGGATGGTTCATCCGGTAACCCAGGGCTACAACCGTGAACACCAGCAGGGCGCTAATCTGAATGACGTTAATGGCGATGTTCACAGATGTTGAGCCGTTTACGCCTCGGTGGGCAATATAGGCGATGGCGAACGAAAAGATGATGGCCACCAGCATCATGAACATGGGGCCGGGATTCGAGGCGCTCATGAAATTTGGCCAAATTGTTCCCACCAAATATCCAGATATCACGCCTATCACGCCGACCATCACGCCGGGATAAATCCAGTAATAGAGATGTGAACCCCATCCCACGATGAATTTTGCCAGCCTGGCATAGGGCCAAGCCGATTCATGGTTGAGGAAGGATTGTTCGGCGAAATAATACGAGCTGCCGGTGCCGGGATACAGCTTTGACATTTCGGCGTAACAGACGGCGGTTGCCAAACACAATAAAGTCGCGAACAGGATGCCAGCCCACATTGAGGGCGCGCTATTGCCCGCGGCCGCCTGTCCGGCATACGTCAGCCAAAGAAATGCGCCGGGTGCGATCAGCGCCATCGCGTTCATCGTCAACCCAGTCAAACCCAGGGTTGGTTTCATTTCTACTGGAGCATCTGCCATATGACTTCTCCTTCGAAGTGGGATTCGGACGTCGTCGTCCGTCTTCTAGCTTGCGTACTTTTTCGTACTGGCGCGGGCCTAGGCTTGGGGATCGATCTTCCGACGCCCAAGCCAGACCCCGCATATCGTGAAACAACTTGTCTTTATTGCGTCCTGCTAAAATGTGTAAATTACGCAGACCGCAATCCAAGTTCCGACGCACAGTTAAAACAGGAAGCCAGCTTCAATAGCGCCACGCGGTTGGTTTGTGGCTGTGCCGCTGCTACCGAAAGCGAAGCCAGGTGTGGTGCTGTTTGCGGCTACGATGGAGAAATCTCCCCGCACGAAGAAGGCGTCCTTGACATAAGTCGGGGTGATCGTGAATGAAAAGGCGTTGCTACCCGGATCATAGAGCAGGTTCGATCCGTGCTATTTGCGACGCTTCCATTTGACGTAATATATCCGGCCGGGCTGACAGCGGATATTCCGTGCTTCCAGTCTGAGGTAAGCAGCAGCGCGCCTCCACTCGTGGAAGCGCCCTGAGTTATACCGATGCTCGCATTCGTCGGTACGGTCGTGTTGCCTGGTAGTAGGATTGATCACCCAATGCCCCTTGCTGTAGGTGTAGAGGACCTCATAGATCTGGGAGTTGTTCTGATAGAGAGGTGTCCGCGAGGTACTCTTCGTACGCGCCAGCATTCCCGCCGGCGACAAATGCCAACGTATTTGCAGCGTTGACTGTGTAAGTAAGTGCACCAGTCAGCCATGTGTAGCGATTAGAATAAACCGTCGTTCCAGCTGAATGCGAGGGCAAGCTTCTTGTGACTGTAATTGAGCTGGATGCCACGATTGACGGCGTTTTCCTCGATTTCCAGAGAAGACCGCGCTCGATGTTCATATTTTCAAAATTTGGAAATATTACTTTCCGCCCCAATTAGCGTTGGCAGCGCGCCGATCTCTACGTTGAAATTTCCCTTAACCAGCTTAAGGAAACCTTGCGGGAACGGACCATAGATGTTTTCCACGGTTTGGCCAGTCGTGAGCATTGGCGCCTCCGAGAGCTGGTAGGTTCTGTAGGCGCCACCCTAAGGTAGAACTGCCACCACCCGGTGGTCTTTTGGATAAAGACCTGAGCATTGCTGACATCCCAATGCGTAGCAGAATCGCCCGGGAAGGCGTTGCTTCAGTCGACATGAGGCCGCTCAGAATGCCCGTGACCTCTATCTTTCCAAATGGGCCCGCTGGGATTTCGTGAGGAATGGCCGTTTTGCTAGAGGCCCAGCCATCGCTGGCGTAGGAAGAGGTGCCGGCGCGGCCGGAGCTGCTGCCGCCGGGGCTGCTGCCGGTGCAGCCGGGGGAGTGGAAGCTGGCATGGTCTCGGGAGTCGGGTCGGAGTCTGACCGAAACAGGGGAACGCCGCAAATGCCACAAACAAAACGCCAAGAAAACACCACCGTTTGAGCAAGAGCGATCGACTTTCGTGTTGTAAACCGTATAGTCGCCATTCGCGAAGCACCTATCATGTCGTTCTTCAATGTGGCTCCTTAATTGTGCGTTTTTCTAATTCCTTGATTTTTGTGGCTCGCATTGTTCAACTAAATCGCATACGTATTTGTGGACGAGTTCTGCGCCCCAAGTCATCAGTCCCAAAAATAGAGATGGCGGACAACTGAAACCAGAACGCGCCGAGAAAATCCTCTCAATCTTCTTGATGTGCAGGTCTTGAGCTGCCCGCGAAGTGATCGGACTTTATTTGGTTTGACAGCGGGTCGTCCAATTGATTGTTTTTTTGACGGACATTAAAAATACTTTGAAAAGAAAAATCTATGGGTCGCATAAGCGGAGACGTTAGCTGCTGAAAGCAAAGGGTATGAGAAGTACCGTGTCGGCAAAACGCAACGAAGTTTGAATCAGGGAAATCTCAATTCGTGATGGCGGGCGAGAAAGGTTGGCCGCCAGTGGGTGCGGTTTGCTTACCACACGGGAAACTTCGGAACTTTGTTCCGCAGGGCCGACGAGGGTGAGCCGAATCTGTGTTGCAACGCTCTTTCGCCCTTCCAGGGCTTGCTGACTTCCCACTTTCTACCCCGGGGCTTACGCCCCTTCGACAAGCTCAGGGCAGGCTCTGGGCTGCACTCTCGCGCCGCTTCGCGGCTATCTCAGATTTCTCAGGGAGGTTACTGCGATTACTATGGTGGTTCTATTCCCTTTCGTATGATTGGCGACCCCTCCCCCCGCCTATAATTGAGCCACTCTGGTAGGGATTCTCTTCAGGTTGCAGGTAGGTAGCTGTGGAGGTGTGTTTTCGCCTCCTGGGAGTAGTCAGTTTGCCATGAAAAAACGCCTGCAACTCGCCCTGATGGCCAGTTCCGTAACCGCGACCTTCCTTTCTGCCACACCCTTCGTGCAGGCGCAAACCCTTGCCCCGGAAAGCATTACTGCTACTACGGACGATAGCGGCCACAAAGTGTACGTGAACGATTCGGTTCAAATGCCCGCAGCAAAACGCTCACGAGTGTCTACGGCGCGGCAAAGCTCGTTGGTTTACTGGAGCGTCACGTGCCACTGCCTGAAGCCCGTTCCGGCGGCAAATGTTCGTGCTGTCCGTTCGGCTGCGGATGAGGTGAAGCAGATTCTCGCAAATGGCTCTGGGAATTCGACTTCCCCAGTCAATTCCAGAACTCCGGAGAAGAGCCTTTACAGAGCAGGAAATCGACGCTGCCATCGACCAGTCGGCGCGTCAGCACGATGTGGACCCAACCTTGGTAAGGGCTGTCATCAAGGTGGAATCGAACTTCAATCCTAACGCCGTGTCTTCCAAGGGAGCGATGGGGTTGATGCAGCTTATGCCACAGACCGCGCGCGAATTGAACGTCAGCAATCCCTTCGACCCGCAACAAAACGTCGATGCCGGGGTTCGCCATTTGAAGCACCTGATGGAGAGTTACGGAGGCGACGTGAAACTGACATTGGCCGCCTACAACGCGGGTGCGGCGCGGTGGCGAGAAGCGCTGGAATACCGAATTTCCCGGAGACTCGCAATTACGTAAACCGGATCTCGAACTTATATTACGGCGGTCCCGGAGCTATTTCGCGGACTTTGCGTACGCCGGCATTTTCGCCGGTGCATGTGGAGCGGGATGCGAGAGGCGTTCTTTACATTAGCAATACTGACTGATTGGCACAGGTTCGAACGCGATTACGGGCCAAAGCATTGAAGAGACATAACATAGGCGACCGCGCGCTGCGCTGGAGTGCGGCTTTGCTGTTTGCGTTGCCGTCCTTGACGGCCTTCGCGAACGCGCATCGATCCGATACCTGGGCTCACGCCCAGTTTGCGATTGCCGAAGGCAAGCGTGAAGCGCTGGCAGGAAGCCCCGTTGAGCGGCAAACGCGTCGCCAATACCAGGACGTTATCGACTCCTATCGCCGAGTTTACTGTGGCTCGCCAACCTCGACCAAAGCTGACGCCAGTGTGACTGCGGTTGCGGAAGTAATGATGGAAATGGGGCGGCGTTTTCATGACGCTACCGCGCTGCGAGGTGCTATCAGCGAATTTGAATTCCTCCGTCAGGAATATCCTGGGAGCAAATATCGCTTCGAAGCTCTGTTTACGATCGGACAAATCTACGAAGACGATCTGAATGATAGCGGATCGCGCGCGGGATACTCTGGAGGACTTTCTGCGGCGGTATCCCCGCAATCATCTTGCCGATGATGCGCGAACGGCGCTCGCGAAGCTCGCCTCACAGCATATCCCATCGAAGATGAAAGATTCGGAAACGAATACGCTTTCCTCTAACGACACAGCTTCAAAAGACGGCGTAAACGACCCCTCTCTAGCCGGTCGAGGCGCGACAGAACCGCAAAAATTGGCGCACGTAACTGGAATCCGCCACTGGTCGCGTCCTGGCCACACAATGGTGGCGATCGACCTCGATCAGGAAGTTATTCTCTCCTCGCAACGGCTCGAAAGTCCGGACCGCATCTTCTTCGATCTGGACGCAAAACTGGCGCGGAGCCTGTCCGGCAAAATCGTCGATGTGAACGACGATTTGCTGAAGAGAATTCGAGTTGCGCAATTCAAGTCTCAACGGGCGCGGATTGTCTTAGAGGTCGGGGAACACTCGGACTTTAGCTGCTCAGTTGAAACGAATCCAGAACGGCTGGTGATTGATCTTAGAAACAGCGATTTGAGCAATAGGGACCTCAAAAACAATCAGGTCCAAACATCGGGGCTGCAGGATAAGGACGTTCAGGCTGTGGCGATTCCGTCGCAGGATAGCCATAATTCGACGGACTCAGAGGCCTCAAGATCGCCGTTTCGCCCGCAGGTCCTGCCGTGCCAACCAAGAGAATCGTCGAAGCCGACGACGATGATGCGGACGTCGGAGCTATGGCAAGCCTGGAAACGACCGCGCTACAGGCGTCAAAGAGAAAGACAACAATTAAGAAGATGGACGCGACAGAGTCCGTGACTATCGCTCCTCCATCTCGGCCAATGGCGGCTGCGGATCGCCAAAAGTCGCGGCAACTGAATGTACGTGAGGCTCAGCCCACAGCAAGCGGCGACCGTTCCTTGATCCGCGCCTTGGGGTTAAAGATTGGGAAAATCGTGATCGATCCGGGGCATGGTGGTCATGACACTGGAACCATTGGTCCCAACTCTCTGGAGGAAAGGACCTGGTGCTTGACGTCAGTAAGCGACTGGGTAAGCTGCTTGAATCCCGGTTGGGTGCCGAGGTGGTCTATACGCGCAAAGACGATACCTTTATTCCGCTCGAGACTCGTACCGCAATCGCAAATCAGGAGCAAGCTGACTTATTTGTTTCGATTCACGCCAATTCCAGCCGTGACCCCGACGCCAGAGGCGTCGAGACCTACTATTTGAATTTCAGCTCGTCGCCGGACGCTCTGGAGGTTGCAGCCCGTGAAAATGCGGTCTCGGAGACATCAATTCATGAACTTCAAGATTTGGTGAAGCAGATCGCACTTAAAGAAAAGATAGAAGAGTCGCGAGAGTTTGCCGCTGACGTCCAACAGGAGCTGCACAGTGGATTAGCGGCGAAAAACCCGGGCCTTCGGGATCGCGGGGTAAAGAAGGCGCCCTTTATCGTGCTGATTGGAGCCAACATGCCGTCTATCCTTGCGGAGATTTCCTTCGTGAGCAATCCCGGCGACGAGCGGCGACTGGAAACTCAGGCCTATCGGCAGAAAATTGCGGAATCCCTCTATCGCGGCATCTCCAAGTATGTCAACGGATTGAGCGGCGTGAAAGTCGCCAGCAAGATCGAGAAGACTTCCGGACAATAGCGATTATCAGCAGGGATCGAAAAACCATAAACCACTAAGGACACGAAGGAGCACGAAGTCCTTAGTCCCGGGTTTCCTTTGTGTATCTTTGTATCCTTGTTGGTTGAACCTGTATTGAGGCCGCCTGGAAACTTTAACCGCGATTGAGTAGTCTAATTCTTGGGGGCTTTTGCCCTTTTTCATGAACATCCTCAGATTTGTCCTCATCGCTGTCATTCTAGCCAGTTCGCTTGCTCGGGCCGCCGACGCCAAGCCTCACCCCATTCTCCCGACGGAATTTGCAGGTTGGACTCTCGAAGGCAAGGTGCAAGTCAGTAAAGACCCCACGGTCGCCGATCCGGTGAATGCGGCGGTGCTAAAGGAATACGGCTTCAGCGATTTTAATTCCGCAGTCTATCGCCGAGATGACGGCCGCAAGTTGACGGTAAAAGCGGCTCACTTCCAAGACGCAAGCGGAGCGTACGGCGCGTTGACTTACTACAAAATTCCGCAGATGCAGAATGAAAAAATCGGGGATCAGGGTGCTTCGTTTAATGAGCGAGTCCTGTTTTACCGGGGAAATATTCTGGTAGATGCAGTATTCGATAAGCTCTCGGCGATGTCGGCAGCGGAGTTGCGGGATTTGGCAGCGGTGCTTCCGCCTCCTCCGGGAAACGCTGGAGGGCTGCCGGGGCTTCCCGCGTACTTGCCCACGCAGAACTACGCGAAGAACACGGCGAAGTATGTAGTCGGTCCCGCCGCCCTCGACAAAGTCGGCGCTCCGATTAGCGCTCTGCTCGTGGATTTCAATGCCGGCGCCGAGGCTGTGCTTGGAGATTACAACACTCCGGGTGGTGTAGCGCGTCTTTTGCTGGTTTCTTATCCCACACCTCAAATTGCGACGGAGCATCTGCGCCGGATTGATGCTGCCAAGCAGCAAACTGCGCAGGGACCGGCGGCGTTGGATCCGCTCACAACTTTCGATAAGCGCACAGGACCGATCATAGCTGTGGTCAGCGGGCCAATTTCGCAGAGTGAGGCGAAGTCCCTGCTTGCCTCCGTGAACTACGAGGCCGACGTTACGTGGAATGAAAATACATATCTCGCCAGAAGAAATGATCCCGCGAACTTTATCGTGAACGTGATCTATCTTTGCGCGATTATCGGCGGGTTTGCGATCATCTCGGGCGTCGCATTCGGCGGGATTCGCATATTAACCAAGCGGTTTTTTCCCGATCGGCTCTTCGACAGTCCAGAGATGGGGTTGATATCACTCCACCTGTCCGGGGAAGGGCCGGTGGCCAGTCCTGCGAGCGTAAGTCCTTCAATTAAGGCTCTTTAGGCTTACATTGCCGTTTTCAGTCTCACAATGAAGCACTTGCTCCGGCTGTTGACGCTATTTGTAAACTATTGAAAATAAAGGTATTTATTTCACAAAAATTCCTTGACACCCCCTTTTTAGACCCATAAGATTTCGCCAGAAAGTTTTGACGGTAATCCTCCGTTGGAACTATTCTCCCTTGAAAGAGAAGGTCGCCCATGTTGCCGGGCGGCCTTTTCAGTTTGGGACTCTTTGGATGAAGGCTTGGGTAGATAGATGTTGCTTGCAAACGTCTTGCGGTTAGGAGGCACAGGTCACGCGTAAAATGCAGACGCAGCAAGCTGCGTTTCTACCGGCATTCAGGGGTGGGTTTCTTCTCTCGCGGCGGTGCTTCGGGATATCGATTCCCAATTGTTCCGCTTTCTTATACAGATGACTTCGCTCCAACCCCAGCGCCTTTGCGGCATTGGTGATGTGAAAATTATTTCTCTTTAGCTCCGCGATTATCGTCTGGCGTTCGAAATCCTGCACTCGATCGGCCAACGAACCGGTTGTTCGCCCTGAGGTGCGTGAGTCTGCCGCAGATGTGGGGAGCGCCGCGGTCACCGTATCGACCGATACTTCACGATCGCTGGTCAGCAACATCAATCGCTCGACTACGTTTCGCGGTTCACGAAGATTTCCGGGCCAAGGATAAGCCGCGAGCGCATGAAGTGCCTCCGGGGTGAAGGAGATTGGCTTCCAGGTGTTTTGAGCGCAGACTTGCCGGGCGAAATGCTCCACTAAGGCGGGAATATCATCTAGTCGCTCACGCAACGGAGGCAGGATGAGCGGAAAGACGAAAACGCGATGAAACAGATCCTGACGGAACCGTCCTTCGCGCACCAACGCTTCTAAATTTCGATGGGTCGCGACCAGCACGCGGACGTCTACTGGTATTGGCTTGCTGGCCCCTATACGCTCAACTTCTCCTTCTTCCAGCACGCGTAACAGCTTTGCCTGCATGGAAAGGGGCATGTCACCGATTTCATCCAGGAAAAAGGTTCCGTCATTGGCCTGTTCGAATTTTCCTATGTGGCGGTTGGCAGCGCTGGTAAATGATCCCTTCTCATGACCGAAAAGTTCGGACTCGATAAGTTCAGCGGGAACTGCGGCGCAGTTTAGGGTTACAAAAGGGCCAGATGCGCGAGGACTTCGCTCATGCAGCGTGCGCGCGATTAGTTCTTTACCGGTCCCGGTTTCTCCTAGTGATGCATACACGCGTCTCACTTGCTGCAACCCGCTCTACCTGCGCCATAATTTTTCGCATGGTGTCGCCAGTCCATATGATTTCGTGCTTTCCCAAACGCTGCCGCAGTTGCCGATTTTCAGATTCCAGATGCTGAAGTTTGAGCGCATTTTCAACTGTGAGCAGCAGCCGGTCGGTGGAGATTGGTTTTTCCAGGAAGTCGATTGCCCCGAGGCGGGTCGCGCGAACCGCCATCTCGATATTCGCCACCACGGGCGTGCCACTGCCGCGCTGGGTGACCGTGGTGCTGTACATCTCCGTGGCCTGCACGGTCGTGTTCTTCCTGCCGGCGCTTGCCGACCGCATCCATGCAAGCGGCGTGATCACGCTTCTCGTCGGAGGCGCGCTGTATTCAGCTGGAGCCGTTGTCTATGCCGTGAAATGGCCTCGTCTTTGGCCCAGCGTCTTCGGCTACCACGAGGTGTTCCATGTCTTTGTGATTGCAGCCACCGCGGTCTACTTTGTATTCATCACGGCGACGGTCGCGGTGGCACGGTAGGTCAGCAGCGGGGGGCGTGGGCCGAAGGCAGTTCTTGCGCGAGTTCGAGCGAGACGCTGCCGGCGTCGATACACGTCCTCCCGTCGACTTTGTCGGGAGCCATGCTACCGAGCGAGAGGTGCAAAGGCATATGCACACCTGATGCAATAAATCACGGTTCAGCGACACCACGCCCGCGTACTATCAGCCTGCGCGACCCTGGAACAAATGTCTAGACGTTATCCCCAGGGACGATGGTTTTCGATGCTCTTCGGCGTAATGGTTCTGATCGTAAATCCTTAAACTGACGCCTGCGATCAAGCCGCGGGATGACGAGTTAAGTTGTCGCCGAAAGTTATGCTTTATCTTTAGAGTTGCGCGAAGACTCGGTCACCGTCCAGAGTTTTTCCAGGCTGTAATATTCGCGGGTCTCGGCGAGCATAATGTGCACCACGATACTCAAGAGGTCCACCAGAATCCAGCCGGTTTCAGTCTGGTTTTCTATACTATTATAAGGTCGAATGCCCGACCGTTTGACGGCCGTCACCAGCTTCTCGGCAACGGAAGCTGCATGACGGCTCGAAGTAGCCGTGCAAATAATCATCCTGTCGGTAATATTCGTCAGTGGGCTGACGTCCAATACTTTAATATCCTTCACTTTAAGGTCAGAAAGCGTATTACTCACCAGAACCAACAACTCTTCAAGGTCGATAGGCCTGGCGTCAATTTGTAGCGCATGTATTTCGGTTTTCATCATATCGTCGAGAATAGTATATATCATACGATGCTGTTCCGCAAGGCTCTTGCCTTCGAACGCCTGGGCGGTGATTTTTACACTAAAATGTCCACGTCCATCCCTGGCTCCCGCATGACCGTGATGTTTGGCGCTGTCATCAATGACAATTAAACTTATGGGTTTTAGCGCTTCACGCAACCGGTTTTCAATTTCAATAATTCGTTGTTTATTATTCATGCCGTCATTGCACCTGAGCCCCTCGGATTTGTCAAGGACGCGAGGCGGAGCCGATGCTCGGAATGAAGGGGGAGACTGTGATTCGGGCGAATACTTCGGCAGTCGCATAAGGATCAGCGGCGGCCCAGGCTTTGGCGGCTTCAATGTCGGCGAATTCACCAATAATTAATGAACCATTGACATCAAATGGATACGGTTCGGCGCTATCGCGCTGGTAAAGCGGGCCTGCCAATAACAGGCGATTTTCCTGCTTCAGGGCTTCCAAATGCTGCAGATGAGCGGCGCGCACGCTACGACGTTTTTCAAAACTGTGGGGGGCGTCCTCGCAATAAATGACGTAATACATTACTTCTGCTGCTCCATGTGCCGTGTCATGTAAAATGCCTGAGCTATAATAAAGACCAGCATGATACCCAGGGTGCCGAATAATTTAAAATTAACCCAGACATTGGTATCGAAATGGTAAACCACATAGAGGTTTAAAAAACCCAAAAGGGCAAAAAATATAGCCCAACTCATATTCAGCCGTCTCCAGATTCGGGTGCTCAGGTTAATTTTATTGCTTAACATTCGTTCCATCAGGGTTTTTGCGCTAAAAAATTGACTGCTGATCAGGGTAATGGCAAATATCCAATAGATAACGCTGGGCTTCCATTTAATAAAAATATCTTTATGGAAGAGCAAAGTCGACCCCCCCAGCACCACGATAAAAACAAAAGTCAGGGCGTGCAGGGATTCAAAACGTCGGTGAATTACCCAGTATACGGTTAACTGGAGTAATGAAGCCCCGATGGTCACCGCCGTAGCGGTATAAATATTAGAAAATTTATAGGCGGCAAAAAAACAAATAATTGGAAAATAATCAAATAAAAATTTCATGATCGATCAATCCTGGTATGAAAAATGAAAACTCTACCTGACCTTACTTTCGGAAGCAACCCCTTATATTTGACAAATTGCTAAATTGTAACTACAATATTGTAATTGTAATTCATAATTATGGATATTTGTGGAATTTGAATGGGATACTCATAAAAACGCCAAAAACATTAAAAAACATGGTATAAGTTTTGAGTTGGCATCTCTGATTTTTCATGACTCACACCTGTTGAGTGTGCCTGACCATCGTTACGATGAGGAAAGATGGCAAAGCATCGGTCAAATTGATGGAGCCATACTATACGTTGCCCATATTATTGGAGAGAATGAAAATGGTGAAGAAATTATCCGTATCATCTCGGCGCGAAAAGCGACACCGAGTGAAGAACGGCGATATTACCTTAACCGATGAAATGAAAAAAGAATTGGCTAAAATAAAGCGACAAAAAATCGATTTATCGGATGAAAATGCTCCAGAAATTACTGACTGGCGAGAAGCTGTTCGATCTAAATTTTATCGTCCTGTAAAGTCACAAATTACCATTCGCCTTGATGCAGATGTACTTGATTGGTTCAGGCATCACTCTGAAAAATATCAGCAATTGATTAATAAAGCATGCCGTGAGTACATGGAACATCATTCGCACAGTTAGTGAAAATATGACTCAAAAATTAACCATCCATCCACAAAACCCGCAGCAACGGTTAATTCAGCAGGCGGTCAGGGTGGTGCAGGAAGGTGGGATTATTATTTATCCGACGGATTCTGCTTATGCGCTGGGGTGTCACTTGGGGGATAAAACGGCGGGTGAACGCATTCGCCATATTCGCCAACTGGATAAGCACCATCATTTTACTCTAGTGTGTCATGATTTATCACAATTGTCGGTGTATGCCCGGGTCGATAATCCGGCGTTTCGCCTTCTCAAAGCTTACACGCCTGGGCCTTATACTTTTATTCTGGAAGCGACTAAAGAAGTCCCGCGGCGGTTGGTGCATCCTCGCCGGCGTACCATTGGCTTGCGGGTGCCGGATCATCCCATTAGTCAGGCTTTATTGTCTGCTTTGGGAGAACCCCTCATGAGTGTGACTTTAATTTTGCCCGGTCAAGAAGCCCCCTTAACCGATATGGATGAGATTTACGAGGCTTTTCAGCGTCAGGTGGATATGGTTATTGACGGCGGAGCTTGCAGCGGCGTTCCCACCAGCGTCGTCGACCTGACTCAAAACCCACCCCAGATCATCCGCGTTGGCAGAGGCGACGTCAGTGGTTTTCTAACGTAACCTCTCAGGATAATTATTTGGCAAAACCTATTTCATTACAAACTTGCGCCGTACGAGTGTTTTTATTAGAAGCCATTTGAACAATGTCTTCGATTTGGAGCGGTCGGGTTTCTTTATTTCTAATCCTGCTGGCCATGGGGCTGAAGGGATTAAAAAACCGACCCCTTTTCGCTGTATAGGCAGAGAGAAATTTTTCTACATACGATTTATCAATAGAAGAAATAAAATCCCGTTGTTCTGGATTTAAATCGGTTCTACTATTAATTTCTTTCTTTACTCTAATAATTACGTCAACGCTACATTTTTTCTCATCAATTATAGTGCGACAGAATTGAAAATTCTGCTGCAAAATGGCGTTAATTAATAACTCAAATATGGAATTATCATCCTGCAAAGGATGATACTTTAATAACTCCGTTGCCATACCCATTTTTCGATTTTGTAATGCAGATATTAAATAGAGATGTATGTTTTCTTCTAATTGCTTTTTTATATCAGGATCCTGCAATAAGCTTCTTAAAAACCGAACATGTCCAAATTGAATGGCGCCTGGTAAGGCAGGCAAGGGTTTACCTTCTTTCATGTAATACTCGATATTAACCTTACCTTTTTCATCACGGAAAAAAATCAGCTTTGAGCCGGGGACTTTCGCCAAAAAATGTTTATCAAAGTAGCTATCAGATAATGCTTTATTTCCACTAAGTTTTTCCTCTAAGCTGTTTAACGTTTCATAATAAGCAGACCTGAACTGATTAAATTCTTTTTCAGTCACTTCTCCATCTTTAGGCAATAAAGTTTTTATTTGTCCTCCGTTTATCTGCATCCTTTCGTTTCTTGCTATTATTTTCACATTGGTAGGTAATTCGTAAATTAAACGCTTCGCGAAACTGGGTTGCAGATTTTTTCCCACTTTGGCCGCCTCACAGCAGATAAGGTCAATGGCGATTTTTTGTGACTCAACGATTTCAGGCAAAATCATTTTTAAATTTGAACTAAGTTCACCTGCAGTTAATTTCACACTTGAACCAATACTGGATAAAGTATCTATACCTTCTGAACTGTGAGCAACTAAAAGAATTTTTGTCTTTCGATTTTTATCGCCAATACACTTTAAAAGCACTAAATCTTCCATACTAAATTTGTTCACAGGATCATAAAAAATTAAAGCTGTATTAGCCTTGGGGTGCTTGTTTTTTATCTTCGAATATAAAATAGAAGCCAGATTCTTTTGTCTAATTGCTTTTGAATTTTGCGAAAGTTCTTTTTCAGTCGCTATAACAATCACAAAGCGATTATCATAATCCTCTTTTTCATCGGCGGTTTCTGCCACAGGCGACGGGAATGGTTCCGTGGCTTTGTGCTCATGCATGGGTTCAGCTGGTTGCGGTTGGGTAGCTGCTGTTTTAGGTTGTTGACCTTCTAATTCTTTCATTTTCTACCTTATTGAAATTTTGTCAATTTTCATAAAAAATACTTATTTAATGATATTTTACCAAAATTGAGTAAAAAATGCAATATTCCATGGGGGATCGTGCCTACCCTCATGAGACGGGAAGGTTGTTGAATAATTTTTTGCTCCCTGCAAAGTAAGCCGTTCTTTATGGTAAAATATCTTTTTTAGGTTGAGCGGGGATGGTCGTGTCTGAACATGAGTTATTAACTGCCAGGGTGAATGGCGAGCGGCTTATCGAGTTGCCACAGGATCTGTACATTCCCCCCGAAGCGTTGCGCATATTTCTTGAAGCTTTCGAAGGTCCTCTGGATTTACTGCTTTACCTGATCCGGAAGGAGAATTTTGATATTTTAAATATTCCAATCGCCGATATTACCCGCCAGTACATGAAATATATTGAACTGATGCGCGAACTTCAGCTGGAGCTCGCCGCGGAGTATCTGTTAATGGCGGCAATGCTGGCCGAAATAAAATCGCGCCTGCTCCTGCCGAGGCCTGCGACGTCTGAGGAAACGGATGGACAGGATCCCCGCGCGGAACTGGTACGCCGCTTGCAGGAATACGAACGGTTCCAGAAAGCGGCCAATGATTCTGGACCAAATGCCGCGCGTGGAGCGCGATATTTTTGTCGCCGACGCCGATTCGCCCCCCATGCGTCTGGAGCCTCTCAAACCGGAAGTCTCCCTGCACGATATCCTGATGGCTTTCCAGGCCGTGGTGGAACGGACCAAATTATTTGCCCACCATCACGTCACTCCGGAAATATTATCAATCCGCGAGCGGATGACGATGGTGCTCAATCAGCTCAGTCCGCGTGAATTTAGCGAATTTACCCGTTTTTTTCGCGCCCAGGAAGGCAGCATGGGAGTGGCCGTTACATTAATCGCGGTACTGGAGCTGGTGAGGCAATCGGCTATCGAACTCACACAGACCCAGCCTTTTGCGCCTGTTTATATCAAAGCTAAAGGATAACTTATGACTGTCAATTTAGAGCAGATTGTAGAGGCTATTTTATTTACTGCAGGCGAGCCGGTATCCATTGAGCGTCTCCAGCAGCTAACCGCGGACCAGGGACCCGGCGGAATTACCGGGCAGGAAGAGCCATTGCCGGAGGGTTCAAAAATTCCGGCGCCGGAGCTGCGGCTGTTGCTGCAAACCCTCAAAGAGCGCTATCGCGATCGCGGCATTGAACTGGTGGAAGTCGCCAGCGGTTATCGTTTTCAGGCACGCGTCGAATTCACGTCCTGGCTGCAAAGATTACACGCCCGTAAATCCGGGCGTTATTCGCGGGCGTTTTTAGAGACACTGGCGCTCATAGTATACCGTCAGCCGTTAACCCGGGGAGAAATCGAAGAAATTCGCGGGGTGGCAGTGAGTACGCAAATCATCAAATCTCTCCTGGAATTAGAATGGGTTCGCGTGGTAGGGCAGCGGGATGTTCCTGGCAAACCGGCGTTATACGCAACCACTCGGAAATTTTTAGATGATTTTAACCTGAAAACCCTGACTGAATTGCCGGCTTTGCAGGAACCTCGCAATATGGAGCAACTGGAACAGCATCTTGCCGAACAGTTACAGCTGGAAGTTTTCGTTACTGAAGAAACAGAAGAAGCGGTGCCTGCATAATGAATGAAACTGAAAAATTACAAAAAGTATTGGCCAGAGAAGGACTGGGTTCCCGCCGGTCCCTGGAACAATGGATTCTGGATGGCAGGGTTTCTGTCAATGGGCGCACCGCACAATTGGGAGATCGGGTAAGTTCCAGCGACACGATTCGTGTGGATGGGCGGGTTATCCACACTTCTGTGACAGAAGAACGTAAAACTCCGCGCGTTTTACTTTATCATAAGCGGATCGGCGAAATATGTACCCGCCAGGACGAACAGGAGCGGCCCACTGTTTTTTCCGCATTGCCGCCTTTAAAACGCGGACGGTGGATAGCCGTCGGCCGTCTCGATGTCAATACCGCCGGTTTGTTACTATTTACCGATGACGGCGAGCTGGCGAATCACTTAATGAATCCTGCGCAACCTGTTGAGCATGAATATGCGGTGCGGGTTTTAGGTGACATGACCGATGAAAGCATGAGCCGGTTAATGCGCGGTGTGCCGCTGGAGGATGGTGTTGGATGCTTTAAACGTTTACTGGATGACGGCGGAAAGGGCGCCAATCACTGGTACCACGTGGTGATTACAGAAAGCCGCCCCCGTTTTATTCGCCGCATGCTGGAATCTCAAGGCTTGACCATGAGCCGGCTGATTCGCATCCGTTTTGGTCCCATTTTGCTACCACGCGAATTAGTGCAGGGCAGTTGGCTGGAATTGCCGGTAACGTTAATTAAGCAACTGACTAAATTATAGGGTCTGTTTACAATTCATTAATTATGTTTTACACAAGAATTTTGTCATTGCGAGCGCTAGCGAAGCAATCCAGTTTCGTACTTTAACAAGCTCCGTACTGGATTGCTTCACTGACGTTCGCAATGACGGCGAATAATTAATGAATTGTAAACAGGCCCTAAATCAGTTGAAACAGATCTGATTGAGGTCCGCCAGGGTAATGTCGGCCAGGCTGTCGATGCAATGGTCCGCCAGACTCAGCTTTTCCGGGGGATGGCTGGTGGTCACGGCGAGTACGGTCATTCCCGCGGCCTTGGCGGCTATAATTCCGGCGGGCGAATCTTCAATTGCCAAACAAAACTCCGGCAATGCGTTCAGATGGCTTGCCGCCAGCCGGTAACCCGCTGGGTCCGGTTTCCCGGCGGAAACGTCTTCAATGGTGACCAAATGCTTAAAATATTGAGTTAAATCTTCGCTATCGATCAGTGTGAGTAAATGACTGATTTCATTTTTGTAGCTGCCGGAACAAATGGCTAATGGGTAGTGGTGAGCTGCGTTTTTGATGAGTGGAATAACGCCCGGACATGCCTGCACCTGAGTTTTTAGTAACTCCCGATAATGGCCGGTTTTCGCCTGCACCAGACTGTGGACGTAGCTTTCTTCGAGGCTTAACTGAAATTTGGCGCAGATCCGCCGAAAATTTTCCAGATCCGGATTACCGGTACATTCGTGAAGGTACGTTCGAGAGTCTATGGAAACTCCAAGAGGAGTAAAAACGCTCTGTGTGGCTTTAAAATGTAACGGCTCACTATCCACTATGACGCCGTCAAAATCGAAAATAATTGCTTGAAGCATATTTAACGAATTATATCAGGCCCCGATATCTGAGGCAAGTTTTTTCGCATCCTTCTCTTAATGCTCCGTTAAGGTTTTATACGTATAATAAATTCATATTCTGAGTTAATAAATAATCATAAATAGGTTTAAAAATGAAAAAAGAGAATTCAGCACTCACGAAGGTTTTCCCCGTACTGGAACAACAACGCAGCGAATATGCGATACCCGGCGTCATCACAGTGACTTCCGCGAACAGGCTGGTGGCAGGGAGTGTTTTAGGCAAAGGCGCCTTCGGTATAGTCTATTCTTTGCAGCCCACTGAAAAAAACGTGGTAAAACTCGTATCGGTGGATGTCGGGAAAACACTATTTAATAAAGAAATAGATATGCTGAGTAAAGCAACAATAAGTCAGGCGGGTCACGTCGTTTCTTTAGAGGGCTTGATAAGGCAAAACTCGCAGATCGATATGCGTGAGGAAAAATTCCAGAATTCTCATCTTTATGCTTTAGTCCTGGAGCGTATGGACATGGGCAGTTTATATGACCTGCTGCAGAGCGGCCAGCCTATGCCATGGGATCTGCGTTTACAAATTACCATCGATGTGGCAATGGGTTTGGTGGAGCTGCATCGGTTAGGGATTATTCATGGTGACATAAAATCCCTCAATGTGTTATTGAATAAATCGGCTGAAGCCAAAATTGGCGACCTTGGAGCCGCCATCCTGACCACAGAAGCTGATAAAGTGGATGTTTCGTGTATAGGAACCACGCGCTGGATGTCCCCGGAACAAAAGCAGGAGAATGACAGTTCTATATCTCAAAAATCAGATACTTATAGCTTCGGATTAGTGATCAGAGAGCTTATCACCAGAGAAATTCCACAAGCAGTGAATGAAAAAGGTAATCCCAATTTGTCAAAACCAGAAATTAAAGGCCTGGGTGAACAGGAAGAAATAATTTTTGAAGCCTTATGGAAGGCAAGTCTGGCCTGTCAGGAGACGGACCCTCAAAAACGGCCTTCGCTTGAAGAGGTCATCAGCTCACTTGAACAGGCTTATGCCGAGGCTTATAAGAAAAAGTATGCGCATGAAATAAATAAACTTGAGTATGTTTCCCCGTCGACGCCCATAAACACGGCTTCTGTTGGCGGTCCAATTAGCGGAAACACAGAGGCGGTCATAATACAAGAAGTGGGCAGTTTGATGACTGCACCGGGATACGTCCCTCCATTGGCGTCCGAAGGCGCGGGTCAACCTGACATAATACTAGATTTAGGCAGTTTGATGACTGCGCCGGGGCATGTCCCTCCACTGGCGTCCGAAGGCGCCGGTCAACCTGACATAATACTAGATTTGGGCAGTTTGATGACTGCGCCGGGGCACGTCCCTCCGCTGGCGTCCGAAGGTACTGGCCAATCTGACATATACATTCAGGCGCCGCAGGGTGCGTATGATGTGCCGGAAAAACAGGAAAGCATCGCAAAGCAGGAAGAAGGCGGCAGCTTTATTTCTTTCGGCCGCTTATGTGGACTCCTTGGTTTATTGGCTGCGCGCCCCTGTCCAGTTAAAGGTAAAGAGGAAGAAAAGCCAATGCCCTCATCCGGGAATCAGTACGGAACTTAAAGCTGATTAATAAGCTGATACAGAATTTCCAGCCCCTGCTTAGGCGTGAGTTCGTCGGGTTTAAGGCGTGAAAGTGTTTCCAGGACGGGATGGGGCAAAGGATCGATAGGCAAAGATTCCTGATAAGGCGCCTGGCGTGGCATGGCGTGTGGCGCCTGCGCTTCCAGTTCGCGCAATTTGGTCCGGGCGTTTTGAATCACGCTTTGAGGCACGCCGGCCAGTTGCGCTACCTGCAGCCCATAGCTCTGATTGGCGGGGCCTTCTTTCACGGCATGCAGAAACACAATTCGTTCACCGTACTCTGCCGCATCGAGGTGGATGTTGACCACATCGGGCAGGGTATCCGCTAATGCCGTCAATTCAAAATAATGCGTGGCGAATAAGGTAAACGCCTTGATCACCGTGGCTAAATGCGCGGCGCATGCCCATGCCAGGGATAAGCCATCGAAGGTACTGGTGCCGCGGCCAATTTCATCCATCAGCACCAGGCTTTGGTCGGTGGCGTTGCGCAGAATGTTAGCGGTTTCGGTCATTTCCACCATAAACGTTGAGCGCCCGCTGGCTAGGTCGTCGGCGGCGCCAATGCGGGTGAAAATCCGATCAACCGGACCAATCACCGCGGCGTCAGCCGGGACATAACTGCCAATGTAGGCTAAAAGCACGATCAAAGCCGTTTGCCGCATATACGTGGATTTTCCCCCCATATTCGGGCCGGTTATCATCAACATGCGGCGATGGCCATTCAATTCCGTGTCATTCGCGATAAAGGGATTGTCCAGGGCCTGTTCGATGACCGGATGACGCCCGCCTTTAATCACAATGCCTGGGGACTCGGCAAATTCCGGTCTGGACCAGTTGAGGGTTTGTGCGCATTGAGCAAAATTGCTGAGAACGTCCAGTTCGGCCAGCGCCGCCGCGCAATCCTGCAGGGGTGACAACGACAGATTAATTTCTGCCAGAAGCGCCTCGTAGAGCATTTTTTCCTGCGCCAGCGCACGGGACTGGCTGCTCAGGACCTGATCCTCGTAGGTTTTCAGTTCAGGAGTGATGTAACGCTCAGCGTTTTTTAAAGTCTGGCGCCGGATATATTCGGTGGGAGCCTGCGCAGCCTGCTGCCGGGAAATTTCAATAAAATAACCATGAACCCGGTTATAACCAATTTTTAAAGTGCTGATTTTAGTTCGTTCCCGTTCCTCCCGTTCTAAATTTAATAAAAATTCCTGACTGTTGTTACTTAAATTACGCAGGTCATCCAGTGTTTGATCATAGCCTTCCTTAATCACCCCGCCTTCACGGATAACGGCGGGCGGTAATTCGACAAGCGCTCTCGTCAATACCTGATGCAGGTGACTGAACTGGCCGAGTTGACGGTCCAGATACCCCAGTCTTTCCGCCTGGCTTTTCACTAACGCATGGTGCAGGACTGGCAATAAACTTAATGTATGACGCAAACTGGTTAAATCCCGAGGCTTGGCCGAGCCGAGGGCCACCCGGGCTAAAATCCGCTCCATGTCACCGCAACCGGTTAAAGTTTGCCGGATGTCATCGTGCAGATTTGACTGGAGAAATTCCTGAACACAGAGTTGTCTGTCGCGTAGCTGATTCTGATCGCGGATCGGCTGGTTTAGCCAGCGGCGTAGTAGCCGCGCGCCCATAGCAGTTTTAGTGCGGTCAATGACCCCGGCTAAACAATGTTCGCGGCCACCGTTAAAATTCTGGGTTAATTCCAGATTGCGGCGGGTTGCGGCGTCTAACGACACATAAGCCTGGTGATTCTCCACCTGCATGGTTTGCAAATGCGGCAGCGCCGAACGTTGGGTGTATTGCAGATATTGCACCAGGCAGCCGGCAGCGCGAATCGCCAGAGGTAAATGACTGACCCCGAACGCCGCTAAGTCCTGAGTGCCGAACTGCCGGCAGAGTAAGGACAGCGCGGTGCTATGATCGAACTCCCACGGCGGACGCCGTTGTAAGGCACAGTCTGCCCGGCGCATCTCGGCATCCAGACTGTTTTCACTGACTAAAAGCTCGCGAGGTTTGAGCCGTTCCAATTCAGCATGAAGCGCCGGCTTGCCACTGACCTCAGCCACGGTAAAACGGCCGTTGGTGATATCGAAAACAGCCAGACCATAGGTTTCGCCCTGCTCGGCGACAGCCATCAAATGGTTATCGCGGTGTTCTTCCAGCAAGGCTTCGTCGCTGACGGTGCCGGGCGTTATAATCCGCGTGACCTCCCGGCTCACCGGGCCTTTACCGGCTTCGGGATTTCCGGTTTGCTCACAAATAACCACCGACTCACCCAGGCGGACGAGTTTAGCCAGATAATTTTCCAGCGCGTGATAAGGAACGCCCGCCATAGGAATGGGTTCGCCCGCGGATTGGCCGCGCTGAGTTAAAGTAATGTTGAGTAATTTGGCGACACGTACGGCGTCCTGATAAAATAACTCGTAAAAATCACCCATCCGGTAAAACAGCAGTGTCTGTGGATACTGCGCCTTGAGCTGCAGATATTGTTGCATCATTGGTGTATGCTGATTGAGCGGACTCAGGATTGCGGTCATAATCATTAATCCTTGCGACTTATAAAAATTTGTGATTATACCCCGGTCTTCTAAACTTTGGCGAGAATTACTGTATTGCCAATTACGTGGAGTGGGGCATAATAGATTCTATTGGCAATTGTCATTGTGAGCGTTAGCGAAACAATCCAGTTCGTACTTTGGACAAATGCTCTGTACTGGATTGCTTCACTTGCGTTCGCAATGACCGTGTTTTTATTGGAAAAGATACCATGGAAAATAATTTTCATTTAAGCCAGGAATTGGGTATCGCATTGATGCGGCATCGGCTAACATTGGCGTTGGCGGAATCCTGCACTGGCGGAGGATTGGCTTATCAATTCACGGCAATACCGGACTGTTCGTCCTGGCTTGACCGTGGCTTTGTGACTTACAGTAATGCATCCAAGGTAGAAATGTTGGGCGTCAACCCTAAAACTCTCGCGCAATACGGTGCGGTGAGCGCCGAAACAGCCGTCGAAATGGCGCAGGGTGTTATAAAACGCAGTGATGCAGATATCGCTTTAAGTATTACTGGAATTGCAGGCCCCACTGGCGGCTCTCCGCAGAAGCCTGTGGGAACTGTCTATTTTGCTCTGGCGGACCGTCAGGGATTTTGCCAAAGCCGGGTGGGCCATTTCACCAGCGGCCGCAAACAGATTCGAGTGGATTCGCTAAGTTTCGCCATCCACTGGTTATTAAAATATGTCAGCAATTCCCGCTGAGTACAGCGAGAATTGCTTTCTGGTTTATATCCTGCGCTCAGCGAAGCTGATGCTCGGAATGAAGGGGGAGAATCGCGATTCTCCCCCTTGCGAACCCCCATCGCGGGGATAATTTTCTACGAAAATTATTTTTTTTATAGGGTGATTTATTTTATTAAATCTAGGAGAAAAAAGTGAGCGTGAATAGCGATAAGCAAAAAGCATTGGGCGCCGCCAAGGCGCAAATTGAGCGGCAATTTGGCAAAGGCTCGTTAATGTGTTTAGGCGATGGCGACGTCGCCCGGGATATTGAAGCTATTTCTAGCGGTTCTATCGGACTGGATATCGCGTTAGGCATTGGTGGTCTTCCCAAGGGTAGAATTGTGGAAATTTATGGCCCCGAGTCGTCCGGAAAAACCACCTTGACCCTCGAAGTCATCGCCGCCTGTCAGCGTCTCGGTGGCACAGCCGCTTTTATTGACGCTGAACACGCGCTGGATACCGTTTATGCCCAGCAAATTGGCGTTAATATTAATGAGCTGCTTATTTCCCAGCCGGATACCGGTGAGCAGGGCCTGGAGATTACCGACATGCTGGTGCGTTCCGGCGCGGTAGATATCGTTGTTATCGACTCCGTCGCGGCCCTGACCCCGAAAGCGGAAATCGAAGGCGAAATGGGCGATTCTCACATGGGTCTGCAGGCGCGTTTGATGTCGCAGGCATTAAGGAAACTGACTGCCAATATTAAAAAATCAAATACCCTGGTCATTTTTATTAACCAGATTCGCATGAAAATTGGCGTGATGTTTGGCAATCCGGAAACCACCACTGGCGGTAATGCTTTAAAATTTTACGCTTCGGTGCGTCTGGATATTCGCCGTACCGGTTCAGTGAAAAAAGGTGAGGATATTTTAGGGAGTGAAACGCGAGTCAAAGTCGTTAAAAACAAAGTGGCTCCGCCCTTCAGGCAGGCAGGCTTTGACATTCTGTATGGTGAAGGTATTTCCAGGGAAGGTGAATTGATAGACCTTGGCTCGGAAAACGAAATTGTTGAAAAATCGGGCGCATGGTATAGCTATCATGGCACGCGGATTGGCCAGGGCAAAGATAACGCCCGTCAATACCTGAAAGACAACCCTGCTGTGGCGCAGGAAATAGAAAAAGCCCTGCGCGAAAAGCTGTTGCCCAAAAAAGCGGACAGACCGCTGGAAGAAACTGTCGAGGCTTAAGTGATCGATGCGATTCGTCAGCAAGCGCTTAGGCTCCTGGCCCGCCGTGAACATTCAAAACATGAATTACGGCGCAAGCTGGCTGCCAAGGGATGGGATACGGAACAGGTCAGCGCCGTGCTGGAGGAGTTATCCGCAGATAAATGCCAAAGCGATGAACGCTTTTTAAATGGATATATTCGTTATCGCAGTGGCGCGGGTTATGGGCCCAGGCGCATCGCGGCAGAGTTAGCTGAACGGGGGATACGGGAGATCCCCGCTGAAGTAATCAATGAAAACAGTGAAGAATGGATGAAAGTATTGGAACGGGTTTGGCAGAAAAAATTTAATCGTCAAAATCCGCGGGATATTGAGGAACGGGCCCGGCAAATACGTTTTTTGATTTACAGGGGTTTTACACCGGAACAGGCACATGAATTTATGGGAGGGGTATGAAGCCAGTCACTAGCCAGCAATTACGTCAGGAATTTTTAAATTATTTCAAAAAACTCGGGCATACGCTCGTACCGAGCAGTTCATTAATTCCTGCGGATGACCCCACTTTGTTGTTTACCAATGCCGGAATGGTCCAGTTTAAGGATGTTTTTTTAGGTCTCGAACAGCGACCCTATCAACGCGCTGCCAGTGTACAGCGTTGCGTGCGCGCGGGGGGCAAACATAATGATCTGGAGAATGTCGGACATACCCGCAGGCACCATACCTTTTTTGAAATGTTGGGCAATTTTAGTTTCGGAGATTATTTTAAGCAGGAAGCAATCCAAATCGCATGGAATTTTTTAACTCAGGAGTTAAAAATCCCCGCAGAAAAATTGTGGGTGACCGTTTTCAAAGATGATGCTGAAAGCGAAGAAATATGGCTTAAAAAAATGCATATTGATCCGAAGCGCTTTACCCGCTGCGGTGAAAAAGATAATTTTTGGTCGATGGGCGACATCGGCCCCTGCGGCCCGTGTACGGAAATTTTTTATGATCATGGCCCGGCTGTCGCCGGAGGTCCACCCGGCAGTCCTGACAGCGACGGCGATCGCTACGTGGAAGTCTGGAACCTGGTGTTTATGCAATATGACCGGAATATCGCTGGTCAATTACACCCGCTGCCCAAACCCTGCGTCGATACCGGTATGGGACTGGAACGCATAGCGGCGGTAGTGCAGGGAGTGCATGATAATTACGACATTGATACTTTTCAGGCTTTATTGAAAGCGTTGAGCGAAATAACAGGCTGCCGGGATTTTCAATCGGCTTCGATGCGGGTGATTGTCGACCACATTCGTTCGAGCTCCTTCCTGATTATGGACGGAGTAGTGCCTTCTAATGAAGGACGCGGTTATGTGCTGCGCAGAATTATCCGTCGTGCTGTGCGTCACGGTTATAAGCTGGATCAGCAGCAGCCGTTCTTTTATCGTTTAGTGCCGGCATTAGTGCGGATAATGGGTGAGGCTTATCCCGAATTAATAAAAGCCCAGCCGCAAATTGAGGAACTTCTTCTTCGCGAAGAAGAACAATTTTCCAATACCTTAGAGAATGGACTTAAAGTTTTTGAAGAGATTTTGGAGAAACTGGATGGAACCGAGATTCCGGGTGAACAGGTATTTTTACTCTACGATACTTATGGTTTTCCAACCGACTTAACCGATGACATGGCAAGAGAAAGAAAGCTGACTCTGGATTATACCGGCTTCGAGGCCGCCATGGAGCGACAGCGTCATCAATCCCAACAGGCCCAGCATTTCCGAATGAATCACATTCAACAATTGCATATTCCCGGAGCGACCGAATTTACGGGGTATGAATCTCTGCACGGAGAAGGGGTGATTACCACTTTACTGGAAGATGAAAAGCCGGTGACTGTTTTGGAGAATGGCAAGCGCGGCATTGTCGTTCTGGACCATACCCCTTTCTATGCCGAGTCTGGGGGGCAGGTGGGTGATACCGGCTATTTCCGGGGGCCCAATGGGTACTTCCGGGTGGAAGATACGCAAAAACATGGGGCCGTGTATCTGCATTACGGACGTCTGCTTGAGGGCAAACTGCAATTAAAGGATCAGGTCCGAGCCGAAGTTGATAATACCCGTCTCGATACCGTGTTGAATCATTCGGCCACTCATTTGTTGCACGAAGCTTTACGGCGCGTGCTGGGTGAGCATGTGGTGCAGAAAGGATCGCTGGTCGCTCCAGATCGTTTGCGGTTTGATTTTTCTCATCCCAAGCCGTTATTGCCGGCTCAAATTCAGGCGGTGGAGGCACTGGTTAATCAGGCCATTCGCGCCAACGTAGCGGTGCACGTCGAGGAAAGTAATTTAGAAGAGGCCAAAAAAAAGGGGGCGATGGCTTTGTTCGGGGAAAAATATGGCAGCAAAGTCCGCAGCGTTAGCATGGGGGAATTTTCGCATGAAGTCTGCGGCGGTACCCACGTTAGCCGGACTGGTCAGATTGGCCTGTTCAAAATTATTGGGCAAATGCCTTCTGCCGCTGGCGTACGCAGGCTTGAAGCGGTAACCGGAGCCAAGGCTTTGGAATGGGTTAACCAGACAGAGACTCAACTCCAGGAAATTGGCAACACTTTAAAAGTCGAAAGGCATAAAATCGTAGAAAGGCTGACGCAAATTTTGAATGAACAACGCATTTTGTCTAAAGAAGTGGTACAATTGAAGCAGCTGCTGGCTAACCAGCAAAGCCGGGGATTAATCGACCTGGTCATCAACGTAGGGGATATTCAGGTATTGGCGGTTGAAATGGACGGGGTGGATCGTGAAACTTTAAGGCAAACTATGGATCAGCTTAAACAACAGCTGGGCCGATCAGCCGTGATACTGGCCAGCGTTCAGGAAGGAAAAGTTAATTTAATTTCAGGAGTTAGCAAAGATTGCTTATCCAGTTTCACCGCCGTAGAGTTACTTAACCACGTTGCCAAACAGGTCGACGGCCGCGGCGGTGGAAGACCGGATTTGGCTCAGGGCGGCGGCGAAAATCCGGAGGCGCTTAAAGCGGCTTTACAGTCGGTGCCTGACTGGGTAAGAAGTAAAGGATAATGACAGGAGTTCCCGATACTCAGCGGGAATGGCTTTGAAATGAGAATTTCTGATGGCTTTATATGTTCAAAAATTTGGCGGAACTTCGGTTGGCGATGTCGAGTGCATCCGCCGGGTGGTGTGTAAAATTCAACAGACCAGGCGGGCGGGACACGATGTCGTGGTGGTGGTTTCGGCGATGGGACATGAAACCGATCGTCTGATAAGCTTAATCCATTCGGTCACGGCCACTCCTGAACCTCGTGAATACGATGCGCTGACAGCCACTGGAGAGCAGGTTTCGGCAGCGATGTTAAGTTTGGCGCTCAATTCTGCCGGCTGCCGCGCCCGCTCTTATAATGGCGCCCAGGCGAGGATTTTGACGGACCAACGACATACCAAGGCGCGAATCACCCACATTGATACGTCTCCGATGAAAGCGGATTTAGAGCAAGGCATTGTGCCGGTAGTCACGGGTTTCCAGGGAGTCGATGTCCATGGCAATGTGACGACCATTGGCCGCGGAGGGTCGGATACGACAGCGGTCATGTTAGCGGCTGCTCTGAACGCCGACGAGTGCCAGATTTACACGGACGTTGAAGGCATTTATACCAGCGATCCCCGAGTGGTGCAGGACGCCAGACGGTTGTCCCAAATTACTTTTGGCGAAATGCTCGAATTGGCTCGCCTGGGAGCGGAAGTGTTACAAACGTCTTCCGTGCGTTTAGCAGAGCGGCACCGTGTGCCATTGAGGGTTTTATCCAGTTTTACGGAAGGCGAGGGAACTCTGGTCACTTTTCACGACGCCGAGGTGCTGGAACCCATTGTTTCGGGCATCGCATTTGCGAGGAATCAGGCCAAATTGACGGTGCGCGGTTTGCCAATCGATTCACCATGGATAGATCACTGGTTGCTGGCGATTCAGGACGCGGTCATCGAAGTCGATATGATGGTTAAAACGCCACCTCTGGATAATCACCATATCGATTTTAGCTTTACCGTACCGTTGGATGATTATCCAGCGGCATTATCCATTTCTAACCAGCTTCTTCAACAATTGTCATTTCACTATTGTGAGGTGCTGGTTAACGACCGGATTGCCAAATTATCGCTGGTGGGTATTGGCATGAAAACCCATGCGAGTGTGGCTTCAAAAATGTTTCAGGCTCTGGGAGAGGAAGGGATTAAAATTCATCTGATCACTTCTTCAGAAGTTACTATTTCAGCTGTTGTTGATGAAAAATACATGGAACTGGGAGCGCGGATATTGCACAGCGCCTTTCTGAGCGATAAAAAGACATTATAAAACAATTGTTTATAATTTTATCGTTTAGGGTGATACCAATTGCCCGTTAAATGTACTAAAATTGTAGTAGGCTGAGAGGAAAAAAGCAGAGAGAGATAATTCACGGAAAAAAGGAGAGGAATATGTTAATTTTAACGAGACGGATAAGTGAGTCAGTTATTATTGGCGATGAGGTAAAGGTGACTGTCCTGGGCGTTAAGGGCAATCAGGTGCGTTTGGGCATTGATGCTCCGAAAACAGTCTCCGTTCATCGGGAAGAAATCTATCAACGAATTCAACAGGAAAAAGAGGGGGGCGGTACGCCCGGAGCTTCCGCAGAAGAAGACAATTTTAGCGAAGAAGGAAACTATAACAGGCCCTCCGACGAAGAAAAATAGTTTCGTACATGACATTAAACCCCGGCAAGCAAAAGCTTCCCGGGGTTTTTTTTTCCTTGATTCTATTGCCTGGAATGGTATGATGACTCTCTTTGGAGAGATGGCCGAGTGGCTGAAGGCGCTCCCCTGCTAAGGGAGTATGGGGCCTAAAGCTCCATCGAGGGTTCGAATCCCTCTCTCTCCGGAGTGTCAGTTTGCGCCCGTAGCTCAGCTGGATAGAGCACCAGGCTACGAACTTGGGGGTCGGGAGTTCGAATCTCTCCGGGCGCGCATTATTCACTCGTATATTATTCATAGTTAAGCGCTCGTAGCTCAGCTGGATAGAGTTCCTGGCTTCGAACCAGGCGGTCGGGAGTTCGAGTCTCTCCGAGCGCGCAAGGCTGTCCCAAGAAAAAATCTGACTGCATGAGAACGTCAGTAATGGGTCAAGGTTGAACGAAAAATCGACGAAAAAGCGGAGCATACATAGGTATGTGAGCATTTTGAGGAGATTTTTAGTTCAACCTTGACCCATTAATGACGTTCAGTGGGTTTCTTGGACAGTCCTGCCAAGCGCGCCAACACTAATTGACTTTCACGTAATACCCCCTCAAATTCTTTAGGTATCTACAAATTCCCCCCCAAATGACGCCGTCCTGCTCCCGGCCCTGATCCGGGATCATCCACCCCCCGGCTATGTGGGCGCCCCTTCATTTATGCATATAATTTAATATTTTGATAATAATAATAGTTTAATATATGTAAAATTTTAAAATAAACAAGGGTTACATACATGAAAAAAAATGAATATTTAAAGCATAAAGGAAATTTGGGTTTTTTAAAGGAATTTGCTTTGCAGAGGGATCGTAATAATAAATATTTCCATGGCCCCTTGCCATTGACTGAAGCTACTCAGCAATTTGATTATTTGGTGAAGTCCTTATTGAATAATAAGCGTAAGGTCACGTTCATTGAAAACAATAAGGAAGTTATCGCCATGATCGAGGAATCATCCCGTCTAATCGGTTGTATTAATGTAACTGGAGTATTGCTTGCGGAACCTGATCTGGAATACCTCTCTTACTCCAGTGAAGAACTTGATGAATTCTTGCGTTATCTGGGTAACAAGAAAGAAGGAGTGAAACCGAAACTGAATTCCGGTCTTTCTGCTGGTAAGAGGGGGCCAAGTATTGATAAAATTGATTTTTCTGCCGGTGAGAGAGCGCAAGGTATCGATGAAAAAATTTTACATCAGGGAGAAAAATTAGCTATTAACATGTATACTTCTGATTTTTATAAGGAAATTAATAAATTCTTTAGAGCAAACGGTCGTGAATATAAACCAGGTTACAGTACGGCAATTAAAGATATTTTGCTGGTTGGAGCTTTAGCGACTGCGGCTCTGTCGAAATTGCGTGTGAAGGAAGATGTTACGGAAGCATTTCGTGTAGACGGAAGATCAACAATTTTAAAGAGAATTGAGGGCTTTGAGAAAAATTTTATTTCGTACGAGAAGTCTTTTTACAGCACAAGTGACTATAAAAAACCAACTAACTTTGAAAAATCAGGCAATTCCCAGATAGATGAAAAAAGTATCAGTTTTCATTTCGTTGTTGACAATTACCAGGGTCATCTCATAAAAGCATATTCCAATTATCCAGGGGAAGAAGAGGTATTATTTGGAATTGGCACTAAATTTGCTCCTCTGGTTTATGCAAAAGAAGGTGATGTATTTTATTTTGTCTATAAACCGATCCGGGCTTTAGGCATAAAAAATAATCCGGAAGTTGAAATGGCTTTCGTTGATTTAGCAAAAGAAAAAATGACAATGCTTCCATTAAAACAAAAAATAAATTCTTCAACTCCGGCCATTAATCAGTCCAATAATACCAATGGCGTTTTCTCCAAAATTGCGCGCCACCCCAAAACAAACTCTTCAAAGGATAAAGACCTGGATTTACACATGCCTAGTTGAGTTCCTTCCCGCTAAAGAAAAATTAGCTATATCCGCATAAATATTTTTTCGCAGAAAATACCTTACGCAATGGGGGATCGTAAGGGGGAGTTGCGCGTAGCGACTCCCCCTTCATTCCGAGCATCGGCTCTGCCGAGCGCAGGATCAAAACAGGAAGCGGGTACCGCTGTACTCAGCGGGAGCCGCTGGCTCTTGTGGGGAGGGCCTTTTTAGGTGATAATGTGGGGAACTGCAAATGCAAAATTTGGTTTTGGAGTCGTTATAGCGATACAAAAACTAAATAATTTCCCTGAGTAATTGGCAAGTGATGGAAAATAATACAAATTTTCAAAAATATATCTATCTTTGGCTGATATTGTCCTTGTGTACGGTTTTTTTTCTTTCGAGCCATTTTCTTGAGCTTTTTCCCCAGGATCTGGCGCGCTGGTTGGTGGATTCCTCGCCCGGCCATTTACGAAACTTTAACCAGCTTGCAGATATATGGTTCTTTTTCTTCCTTATCGCCCAACTGTTTGTGGCCGGAGTCATTCTGGATAAATTCAGCGTTCAGACGCTGACGGCTATTATAGCGAGTGGTCTTTGTATCTCCGGAATTTATTTTTTTGCGCACATCAATAATCAATCCACAGTCTGTTTAACGATTTCGCGAATTTTTCTGGTCACCAGCGTGGCTTTTGTGACCGCGGGTTACAGCAAAATGGTGGCCAGGGTAATGCCTTCCAATAAATACGGTCTGATGGCGGGCCTTTTCACCACGGTTGTGTTGATGGGTTCTATATTTGGAGACCTGCCCACCATTGACGGCTGGCTATCATACAGTTGGCAACAAATGGTCATTTTCACGGGTGCGGGGGCGGTTATTTTAGCTATTTTATTCGCCACCATCATGCGCGATTGTAACCGGATGCCCGTTTTACCGGAATGGGAAAATCTCCTCACGGCTTTGTGGAATCCCCAGAACTGGCTACTGGCTGTTTACAGCGGGCTGGCGCTGGCGCCACTCATCATTTTGGGTGGTGTCGCCGGAAAACCATTTTTTGAACAGGCATACCATTATAACCATCGGCAGCTGCTCGAATTAGGGGGATCTTTATTATTGGGCTTAGGTGTGGGTGGACCCCTGATTGGTTATTTATCCGGGTGCATGAAACGCCGGCGTGCGCTGATGATGGTGGCTATCCTCGTACAGGAAGTTATTTTTGTGCCATTAATTTATCTAAGCCAGACCCCTTTCTGGTTAAACGCGGTTTTTCTCGCCATCATTGGTCTGGCCAGCAGCGCTTTTGTGTTGAGCTTTGCAATCGCTAAAGAAATCAATGCGTTAAAAGTGATTGGCATGGTGGCAGCTATTCTCAATACCGGCATCATCGCCGTCACCGCCATCACTGACTCCCTATTCGGAAAATTTTTGCTTTGGGATTGGGATGGCAAGATGTTGGCAGGAGTCCGTTATTTTTCAGTTTTTAATTATCATGTGGCGTTTACTATTTTCCCGGTATATTTATTGCTAGGGTTTATCCTGTTATTATTTGTCGATGAACCTTTCTTCTGGTAGCCTGGCTGGGACCACACCTGAAAGTGTGCTGAAGCAGATTTTTGGGTTTAATGAATTCCGGCCTTTACAACGAAAAATTATCGACAGCCTGTTGGCGGGAAAGAACAATTTTGTTCTCATGCCCACCGGTGGCGGCAAATCACTCTGTTTTCAAATTCCTGCTTTGTTACGTCCTGGCGTTGGTATTGTGGTTTCACCTTTAATTTCTCTTATGCAGGATCAGGTGAACGCCTTGCGGGCTAATGGCGTCGCCGCAGTCGCTTACAACTCCTCGCTGAGCTACGGACAGGGACAAAAAATTTTAGAGGATTTAAGGCAGGGCAGGATTGACCTGCTTTATATCGCTCCTGAACGTCTGGTAGCGCCGGCGTTTCTGGAGCGTTTGGATCAGGTCACTATTGCCTTGCTGGCTATCGATGAGGCGCATTGCATCTCTCAGTGGGGTCCTGATTTTCGTCCCGAATATAAACAATTACAGATAGTGCGCGATCGTTACCCCCAGACGCCGGTGATAGCGCTCACGGCGACTGCGGATCGGCCTACCCAACAGGATATTCGCGAGTGTTTGCGATTGCAGCAGGCTGATTTCCATCTCGCCAGTTTTAATCGGCCCAATATTCACTATGCCGTTCTGGAAAAATATAAACCCTTACAGCAGCTTGTAAAATTTTTAAGCGAATTTCCGCGACAGTCGGGAATAATTTACTGTTTGTCTCGAAATCATGTGGATGAACTGGCCGCGCAGTTGCTAAAAGAAGGTTTATCCGTAGCCGCTTATCATGCGGGAATGACCAGTGATAAACGTCGTGAAGTGCAAAATTCTTTTCAAAAAGACGATATTCAAATTATTGTCGCCACCATTGCGTTTGGAATGGGCATTGACAAACCCAACGTGCGTTTTGTCGTCCACTTTGATTTACCCAAAAGTATTGAGGGATATTATCAGGAAACCGGTAGAGCGGGGCGTGACGGATTGCCGTCCAGGGCATTGCTGTTATACCGTTTAGGCGACGTGGCTTTAGTGCGGGGCTTGATTGAAAAAAATAACAATGAATTACAGCGGCGAATTGAAACCCACAAATTAAACGCCATGGTGTCGTTTGCGGAGGCGCAAACCTGCCGCCGTCAGGTATTGCTCAATTATTTTGATGAAAAGTTAGCCGAACCCTGTGGTTATTGTGATATTTGCCAGAATCCCCCCGAATCCTACGATGCCACGGAAGATGCGCAGAAGGCGTTATCCTGCGTATACCGCTCGGGACAGCGTTTTGGAGTGGGCCATATTATTGACATCCTCCGCGGCGCCGATAAGGAACGGATTAAACAATTGCGTCATCAGACACTCTCTACTTATGGAGTGGGTGCGCATTTGGGTCAGGAAGCCTGGCACAGTATTTTTCGTCAATTGATACACCAGGGTTATCTGGAGCAGGATATCGGCAATTATTCAGTGTTAAAATTAACTGAGAAATCCAGACCTTTATTGCGTGGTGAAATTCATTTAAAGCTGGCCAAACCGCGAGTTAAAGCCCCGTCCGAACCTAAAAGTACGAAAGCAGAAGGACGCAAAGTTGCCAAACCAAAAACCATTAATTTTGTCTATGACAGCAGTTTATTTGAAAGATTGCGAAAACTTCGTAAATCCCTTGCTGACGCTGCCGGAGTTCCCCCCTATATCGTCTTCAACGATGTGACCCTGGCGCAAATGGCGGCGGAAGCGCCGCAAACCGAACAGCAATTTCTGAAGATCAGCGGCGTCGGAGAATCCAAACTAAAAAACTACGGCGCGCAATTTTTGGCTGAAATCCAAAACTTTCTCAACCATTCCGGCTAAAAATAAAGTAAGGTCTGTTGACAATTTATAAATTATTTCGTCATTGCGAGCGTTAGCGAAGCAATCCAGTGCATAATTTCAACAAAAATGCGAACTGGATTGCTTCGCTAACGCTCGCAATGACGGTTATTTATGAATTGTCAACAGACCCTAAATTTAAGTGGATGAAATATTTACTAATTGCTTCTCATCCATTATGATGAAAGTATCTCTGTTTATGTATCAATAAAATAATAATTAAAAAGGTAATCAGTGTGAATAACGTGAAAAACTGGGAATCTCGAGGGAATCCTTAACCATTTGACGCCCTTTCCGTCAAACTTCAATATGGATTTGAAACAAATAGAGCAGTTCAACAAGAAATATTTGACTACTGTTCTTCCAGAAATAGGAAAAAAAATCAATTTTGAATCTTTACCTGAACTGAAGCATAAAATTCAAAAAGAAATAAAGAAAATTGAACTTTTGTTGACTCAATGCTTGCAAACAAATAATTTTGAAAATTTGATGATAAACTTTTCCAAACTATTGAGTGAATTTTCAAATTTTCAACTGTCTGTTATTGCATTTTCTGATCAAATTTCAGGACGCTATCGAATTTTCAAAAGTAAAATGGATGAAATGCAGGAATATCTGTATAAAAATATCCTTTTCTCATTTCGAATTATTGACAATATTATTATAATTTGGACAGAAATTGTGGAAAAAATGAATAACCCACATAATTTTCCCAATGACGAGAAAAATCTTTATCAAATCATCACGAAGAGTATCATTCAACTGGCTGGTTCCAGTCACTTTTTTTTATGTAAACTGGAATACTGTACGCCGCTTGTTACTAATTTGAGTCCTAAAATACATTTTGGCTTCGTTTGTTCGATAATGGATTATCAAATTCGTATCTTCAAATCTCTTGAAGCAGCCTGTGTAGCTAAAGTCCCGTGGGCATATTTAGATTATCGTTCTCTGACTGGACGATTTGCTTATATAAACAAGGACCTTTCCCCCAGAGACATCATAAAATGTTATGAAAAAGATCGCAATGAGTTGTTAGAGCTGATGACTAAAAATTTGGAAAAATTATACCAAATATGCTTTTTTAGACATAAGTATTCTGAAATAACTCTTCCTTCACACCAAACAGATTCTAAAAGTATGACAGAATTTTTTTTATCGTTAGAAGAGGATATTACTCTTGCAGAGAAAATTGACCCATTCTTGACTTTCTGCGTGTACAAGGCCTATTTAGGTCTTCAGATGGGAGATATTAAATATGACTATTACCAGTTAATAAAAAAAGAAATAAAAATATTGACTTCTCATCAAAATAAAATAGAGAAGAATCAAACAATAGAGAAATTTATAGAAAAAATTAATTTATTTGTCAGTACCACGAATCGTATGTGGGACAGTTTAAATCATAATCATCAACCTGAAGAGATTGGATTAATATATGATAAATTAATTGCATTTGATTACCATTTCATGGAGATAGCATTATCACAAAATCAGGTATTTTATTTATTAAGCTTTTTTATTAACGATTTAGCAATATTTTCTCATTATTCTAACGTCATCGCAGATCTTCAGAAAAAACAACTCGAATTATTAAAATGTGAGCAAGCGTTTTTGGCTACTTTAGCATTAAAAAATAACGTGAGCCTTCCCAGGTGGTGCTTAACAGAAGGTGAGGACATAAAAATTATTGATGTTAATTTGGAAAATGATCAAAAAGAATCAAAAAATGGGCGCCAAAAAAAACATATATTAGCTGGATTTGATATTATTGATATTTTACAGATCCAAAATAAATTGTCCATGTCGCTTTCAGGACACCAGAAAATTAAATTACATGGTTTTACACAACAGGATGATTATAAAAAAATTATAGATGAATCCAATAACGCTTATATTCAGATAATGGAAGAAGAGGAACAGGCTGAAAAAAACAAAAAAAACATTTTACTGGAAAAGAAAAAAATAAAATCGCCATATCGACATTCAAAAGAAAAAATTCAGGAAAAAACTCAAACGGAATTTTTGATACCCAAAAAACAAACAGAAGTTAAGGTGATAGCAGAAAGTGAAGAATGGAAGCAGTTTCATTTACTTCAAAAGGATTTTTCCAGACTGGTTGAAGAAAAAGGTGATGAAGAAGTAAAAAATAGATCAGGATCGTTATTTGAAACAAATGATCTTCTGTTATTAATTCAATTAAATGATTTTATGTCAGGTTATCTATACGTAACGGCTAAGGATTTATACAACCAGAAAATAGTCAATTTTTACGTAATCTATCGATTGCAAATGGCGTTATCTTATAGAAAAATTTCAATGAATCAGCTTAACTTGCTACCAGAAAAAGAATCTTACCAGACCCATCAATATTTTCTTGAAGATGAGCATAAAATGATTGAAACTATTTTGAATAATGCTGAAATAACCAGAAAAAAATCTTTGGATAAAGCTATTGCATCTTTGCAGTGGCTTCAGGAAGACAGGCTAAGAAAAATGACCGAAATAGGTCTTGAAAAATGGTTTAATAATCCAAATCCAAAAAATGATTGGTTCCATAGAAGAGAAAAACTTAAAGATAAAATTCGCAACCTTTCTTTATTGGACCAGGAAATAGTTGAGACAAAGAAAATATTAGATTCTGTTTCAATGGATGCCTATAATCCTTTTGGGAAAATGTTAAATCAAAAAACGCCTTCAATATTAGTACATAACCACTCACTTTTGGATGAAAAAATATCATCTGGAATTATAAAATTTAAAAATACGATCCAAAAAATAATTTTGGATCGTATGAAATTCTATTCCATTGTAAAAAAACCCGATAATTTTTTCCCAACTCCAATTCTGCTCTCCGCATTTAAATTTATGGTCTTAATTAAAAATTCATTCGGCAGTGAGAAGCAACTTTACATAGTGGGTGGATTGATTGTTAATTTGGCTCAGGAACGAAAAGTGAGCGAACAAACCTTCAACTTTCTTGATGTCGATATGGTAACCAATATTTCATACAATGAATTAAAATCGGCTGCTTTCCAAAATAAATTGAATTATAAAATAACATCCGTGACACCTTTATTTTGTTCATTTAAATTCCGTTTTGAAAATGTCAATATAGATGTGGTTTGCATAAACGATCTTGATTTGCTCGAAAATCACCAGTTACGTGATATTAATATTAATGGGATATATTTAAGGATTAATAAAGAATCGGATCTATCAATTGTGAATGAAGCGCTTTTTTATGATGTGATCGATGCATGCCTGCTCAGAGTGAATAAGCCTGGTCTCATCCGTTCCTGCACTGGTCATCTGGAAAAAAATAGCATAAAGGAAATAATACCGTTATGGAATGAACTATGTATCAGATATCCGTTGGATTCGGTTGTATTCGAGAAGACTCTAAAATGTTTTATAGATGATCCTACCAGGTTATTAAGGGTTTGCTTTATGTTAAAGAAACAAATGATCAAATTCGAGGATTTTGACGACGCCATGCGGCTTTGCTTTAATCAATCAGAACAAAAAATTCTTCTACCCCTTATTTTTCAGAGTCATTCTTTACTGAAGAAAATAAGTTGCGTGATTATTTTTGATAAATTTATTAATTATACCATTAAGAAAGCAACTCAGGCTACGGATTGCCTTCATATCAATCCCGCTGATTTACTTGGAATATATTCAACTATGATGTCATGGTGTTTTTCAGAAACTTATTTTTCAGAAATATTTAGCTTCCCATTGAAAATGGAAACCCCTACAATGCAACAGGCAAACATCGAACAGGCTTGCAAACGTCTTTTTTTACCCAGTTTCTTTGAACCTCCTATTTATAACTTCCTTAGAAAAAAGTTAATCGAAATCTATACTTCTATAGTACGTCCTGAGCTGGAAATTAGATTATTGCCTTTTATTTTGGCTTTAATTATTTCAAATCAACCCAACGCCTTTGAAAATATCGAATTTTCAGGTTTAATTTCCCTGATTTGTAAACACGTACGGGACATCCCTGGTTTAAATAATTTGTATGGTGAATTACCAAAAAACGAAAAATTACCTAATGTAAAGCAGACTTTAAATCATTTTTTTAGACAAATTAAAGAAAATTCAGAAGAAGTCAAGTCCTTAAGCCTGACAAGTCCTTAAATTAATCCTTAATTGTGACACAGAACACCGCCAACCGTTAATGATCTTCTGTCAGGATTAAAGACTTGACCCTATCATCTCTGGATTTCTAATGAGGTCCAATGTCACATGGTCATGCAATAATTGGTATCGGGATGGGTACTCTCCTTTGGTGTACTCCAGAACCATATTTGTTAATTGAGGGGGCAAAGGTGTTAGGGCAAGAAAACTGAGCTTCACGACACTATCATATTCATTTTGTAGTTTAAAGTTTCTTCCACCCAGCGCAATTAAGGGATCATTATTGTGTACTGAAAAGATAGATTCGTAACAGGAAGTAGCAGCAGAGTTGAAATATCTTAGCGTTTGATTACAGAGAAGAAGCAGGGCTAATTTAGAACTGAATAGCTGTCTATTATGTTCGGTATAGAAATCCAGTTCAGTGATGGTTTGGTTATAAGCCAGGGCCACTAGAGCAATATATTTAATTTCAGAATTATATCTAAGGGACAAACGTTGAAGGCATGGATTTTTGGCCAAAGCAGTGACTCCTTCATCACCAATTCCACAGTTATTTAAATAAAGGCTGTTTAATTTGGGGTGTGATACTAAACAATGCACCCCTTCATCACCAACAGGATTATCACTTAAATCAAGATGTTCCAGATTTTTACATTCCAAAAGTAAAGCCGCTCCTTTAGGACCGATTCCACACTCTTGCAATGTCAGACTGGTTAAAACTGAACAATCTGAGAAACCGCGAATCAAATCATCTATGGGTTCGTTTTTCGGTACACCAGGTTCACCCTTGTAAGAAAAACTCTTAAGTACGTTTTTTTTCTCTTTCAGGAAAAAATTAATCCCCTGATAACTGATACGCCTACCCTCCAGGGTCAGTTCGTTAATACCAGGGTGTTTTGAAAGGATACAAACACCCTGATCATCTATATTATTATTTCTTACGTTCAGTACTTTTAAGGTCTTAAGTTCTAAAAGCTGGGCGAGTCCGTCCTTGCTAATTTTGCAGTCTTCCAAACGAAGGCTGGTCAAAACCGGGTGTCTTGATAAAATTCTGACGACATCATCCCCTGATTGTCCCTGAATATAAGAAAGATCAAGGGTTTGTAAATGACTCTCCCGTAAATGGGAAAAGTCCATATTGATAAATTTCCAGGGCCGTAGTGTCAGTTTTTCTAAACTGGGATGGGTAAATAAGGCATGAGCTATATCATGATCCAGTTTTGCATAACTCAATTCCAGAATCTTTAGGACAGTATTTTTTAATAGTTCAGCCATTCCTTGGCGGCTGAGGAAAAGGTTGGCGCCAAATGGCGATATTCTGAGGTGAGTCAGGGACCGGTTAGACGATAGAGCCACTAATCCTTTATCAAGGCTATAATCATTAACGCAATTTAAAATCAAACTCGTTAAAGTATTATTTCGTGCTAAAAGGCTGACTGCTTTATCAAATGGGCACCATATTATGGCAACAAGTTTTTTTATGGCTGGATTTAAATTTAAGTAATTCAAAAGATAAGGGATCATCTCAATTTTCTCAATTGCCAGGCATGGCATTTCAGTTCCATTATCATTTTTAACAAATTCAGAAAAGTATTCGGTTTCGAGGGGATCTAATGGTTTCCAATCTTCTAATAGTGTGAAATCAAAACGATTCCTGAGTCCAGGCGCTTTTTCGCATAAATGGTCTATAGCTTCCTGTGCTTCCGGCATGTTTTTTAATAAACCATATTGGAAGGGAAATTCGCCTTTTGCGTATTCACAAACCAGATTAACCAGGACATCTATCTCTAAACATTCGATTATTTCTCTCCTGACTTTATCAGGATATTCCTGTTGAAACAGACGGTTTCCGCGAGATATTTTTTTTATCTCTTTCACCACGCCGGGAAGGAAATGGGATAACTGGTTAAAGCCGGATAGCCTGTAATGATACCTCAAGCTTCGGTTAGCAAAAAGAAAATATGCTGTTAAAGGAGTCCATACTTCCAGAATATAATCACACACAGAAAGATAGGTTATGCTCTGGTTCAACATCAGGGCGCTGACGCCTGCATCACTTATTCCGTTTTGATCTAAATGTAATTCAGTTAAAGAAGTGTTGTCTATAAACGCGACAGCTCCGCTATCTCCAATCTTATTTTTAGATAAACCGAGAACTTTAATGGTTTTATTTTTTGCTAATTCAATGGCTCCCCGATAGGTGATTTTACATCTCTCCATATAAAGATTAATGAGAGAGGTATTATCTTTAAAAGCCGCCGCACCCGCGTCACCTATTTCATTCCAGGATAATCCGAGGCAGGTAATGGCGCTATTTTTGGAAAGCTCAATGCCTCCCTGGCTCCCGATATTGCAATTAGTTAAATTCAGGTCAGTAATAGACCTGTTTGTTTGAAAAGCGGCTGCGCCACGATCGCCGATTTTATTCTCTTTCAGATTTAAGCGGGTAATTGTTTTAGTGTCGGCGAGTTGAAGGGCCCCCTGTTCTCCAATACCACAGTTATACAGATTAAGTTCAGTGATGGAGGGATGATCGCAAAAAGCGGCCGCACCCAGATCGCCAATGTTATTATCTTGCAATACCAGGCGGGTAATCTTTTTATTGCCTGCCAGTTCGTCTGCGCCCAAAGAGCTGATTCCACAGGATGTGAGGTTAAGAACAATAATCGTATGATTACTTTTAAAAGCGCCTGCACCTTTATCTCCAATTTGATTGTTTGTCAGGTTTAAATGAGTAATGACATGACTGGAGGCGAGAGCCCTTGCTCCCGGTGCAGTGATACCGTTTTCACTAAGCGAGAGGTTTGTAAGGGTTCGATTATGTTTAAATACCGTGACGCCATCATCGCCAATTTGGTTACCATCCAGCTCCAGGCTTGTGAGGTTTCCATTTTGATAGCCAATTTTGCAAGGTTTATTTAAATCCAGATAAGTGAGAAACAGTTTATTGACAAGTACCTTTAGAACGGCTTCCGATATTGTCGAACTTTCCAGATCAAATGTATTTAATTGCGTATTATTTGTTAGCGCATCCAGTTCCGTTCCACTGATATGAAGTTTTTTATCCTCCGTAATTGAGAGTTTCGTCGGGCTGGTTATAGCTGCCAGATGCGATGCCTGTTGATCGGTGATTTTGCAAAAGTTAAAAACAAAATTTGTCGTGGCAGAATTAAGCGCCAAAAGACGCATCCCTTCATCGCTTAAATGGACATGGCTGAATTTGAGCTTCTTTAGGGTTCGGAGGGCTGTTGCCAGAGAAGATATGTCTTTCTGGTCAAGTGATGTATGTGAGATGCGCAGATTTGTAATTCCGGGATTTTTGGACAAATAGTCACAAACATTCGCCATGTTAAAATTATATTTATCTTCTTTATAGTCTAAACACAGAAAGTTTTCAGTAAAGCGACAGAATTCAATCTCTGAATCCAGTTCGAACTCTTCTTCATTTTTTATCATATCTCTTTTCATTTTTCCTCCATCAATATACTAGAACCAGGTGCGTCGTCCCGCGGCTTGTCCGCATAGGCGTCAGTTTAAGGAAAAAATAAGCTAAAAAAAGCAAATTCATATTCCTCCCTCTCCCCCGTACTCGGGGGAGAGGGCTGGGGTGAGGGGCGGAAAACCCCTCACCCTAACCCTCTCCCCGAGTACGGGGAGAGGGAATATAAGCTTACTTTTCTCCTTAAACTGACGCCTATGCGGCTTGTCCGCGGGACGACGCTTATTTCGTCGCGCCGCAGATAAAATCACACCCTCTTTTATGATTACCGAAACTTGCATTCCGCTTCATATTCGATAAGTTTTTTATTCGCTTCTGAAAATTCCTGTTGAATTTCTTCATAAGTTTTAGGTGTTAAATGGTCATAAAATAATTGGTATCGGGAAGGATACTCTCCTTTGGTGTACTCCAGAACGATATCTGTTAAGTCAGGGAGCAAAAGTTTGCATGCAAAAAAACTTTGCCTCACGACACTATGATATTCATTTTGTAACCTAAGATTTCTTCCCCCAGTGCAATTAAGGGATCATTTTCGTTTGATGGGCAGCCAGAAAAACAATAATAAGAAGAATCAGTATAAGGGGTGCAATATCTTAGCGTTTGATTACAGAGAAAAAACAGGACTAATTTGGATGTCATTAGGCGTTCGTAATTGAAATCCAGTTCAGTGATGGTGTTGTTTAAAGCCAGGGCCAGTAGCCCAATACATGTCATTTCAGAATTAGAGCTAATGGCCAAACGTTTAAGACGTGGATTTTTGACCAAAGCAGTGATGCCTCTATCACCGATTTTACAGTCTTCCACATAAAGGCTGTTTAATCGGGGGTGTGACGCCAGGTGACGCGCCCCTTTATCAGCAATAAAATTGTGACTTAAATCAAGATGTTCCAGATTTTTATTTTTCGAAATTAAAGCAGTTGCTTTAGGGCCGATTCCACATTTTCTTAACGTAAGACTGGTTAACACTGAACAGCCTGAGAAAACAGTAACCCAATTATTCATGACTCGATTCTGCTGCTCACCGTGGTAAGCAAAGCTCTTCAGTATTTTCTTTTTCTTTTTGAGAAAAAATTTAATTCCCTGATAACTGATATGCTCTTCCTTCAGGGTCAGTTCGTTTATATTAGGGTGTTTCGAAAGAATACGAAGACCCTGATTATTTATTTTATTATCCCTTAAGTCCAGTATCCTTAAGGTCTTAAGTTCTAAAAGCCGGTCAACTCCGCCATTGCTAATTTTGCAGTGGTCCAAACGAAGGTTGGTCAAACTGGGGTAGTTTGATAAAATCCTGATGGTATCATCCCCTGACTGTTTTTTAATATAAGCAAGATGAAGGGTATGTAAATGACTGTTCAGTAAATGGTGATCATCCAGGGTAAATGTAGGAAACCGGAATGAAAGTTTTTCTAAATTGGGACAGCTGAATAGGGTACGGGCCACATCATTATCTATTTGTGCATTATTCAATTCCAGACTCTTTAGAACAGTATTATTTTTTAATAGTTGAGTTATTTTTTCATGGCTGAAGATAACTGGGTCCATTGTTGCTTCTATCCTGAGGTGAGTCAGGGACCGGTTAGACGATAAGGCTTCTAATCCTTTATCAAGGCTTACAGGATCATAATTTCCAGCGCAATATAAAATCAAACTCGTTAAAGTTTTATTTCCTGCCAAAAGGCTGACTGCTTCATCAAATGCGCAGAATATCACTGCGAAAAGTTTTTTAATAACAGGATTTAAATTCAGGTATTTCAGGAGATAATCGACCGTCTCAATTGTTCTAATTCTTAATCCCAACATGTCAGTGCCATTATCCTTTTTGGCAAATTCAGAAAAATATTCGGTTTCGACGGGATCTAATGGTTCCCAGTCTTCAAATTTCCCCGGCTGGCAATCAAAACGGTTCCTGAGTCCAGGCACTGTTTCGCATAAATGGTTTATGGCTTCCTGTCCCCCCGGTATTTTGTTCAATAAGCCGTATTGGTAGGGAAATTCGCCTTCTGCGTATTCCCAAACCAGATCGGTCAGGACATTTATCCCTAAAAATTCGATTATTTCTTCCCTGACTTTAACAGGATATTCCTGTTGAAACAGGTGGTTTCTGAAAGGTATTTTGTTTATCTCTTTCACCAAACTGGGATGATAATCAGATAAAAACAGCAGGTCGGGTAGATCAAGATTACTCCGTGTTTGGTTAGCCAATAAAAAATACCCTGCTAAAGAAGTCATGATTCGCCGGGAATATTCATCCACTCCAGGACGGGTTATGCTCTGGTTCAACGTCAGGGCGCTTAGGCCCCTGTCACTTATTCCAGTCCTAAAAAAACCGAGTTCAGTTAAAGAAGTGTTGTCTATGAACGCGACAGCTCCGGCATCTCCGATTACATTGCGAGTTAAATCGAGAGTTTTGATGGTTTTATTTTTTGCCAGTTCAATGGCTCCCCGATAGGTGATTTTGCAATCCATCATATGAAGCTTGATGAGAGTGGTATTATCTTTAAAAGCCGCTGCACCCGCGTCACCTATTGCATTCAGGTTTAAACGGAGGGAGGTAATGGCCCGATTTTTGGAAAGCTCAATAGCTCCCTGGCTCCCGATACTGCATGTACGTAAATTCAGTTCAGTAATAGACCTGTTTGTTTGAAAAGCGGCTGCGCCACGGTCGCCGATTTTATTATCTTCCAGATTCAGGCGGGTAATTGTTTTAGTGTCGGCGAGTTGAAGGGCCCCCTGTTCTCCAATACCACAGTTAGACAGATCAAGTTCAGTGATGAATGGATTATTGTAAAAAGCGGCCGCACCCTGATCGCCAATGTTATTACCTCGCAACACCAGTTTGGTAATTTTTATATCGCCTGCCAGTTGACCTGCGCCCAAAGAGCTGATTCCACAGGAACCCAGATTAAGATCAAGAATCGTATGATTACTTTTAAAAGCGCCGGCGCCGGCATCTTTTGAATCCAGTTTGGACTGTTCTTCATTTTTTGTTATATCTCTTTTCATTTTTTCCTCCATCAATATAAATGTCTTTTATGATTACGATAACATATGATCTCACGTATTAAAACAGGTGGGTGTCCGGAGAACAGGGACTATCCCAGGTTTGTCATTGCGAGTGCAAGCGAAGCAATCCAGTTCGAACTTTGTGGAAATTCTGTACTGGATTGCTTCGCTAACGCTCGCAATGACAGTATTTACCGAAACTTGCATTCCTCTTGATATTCGACAAGTTTTTTATTCGCTTCTGGATATTCCTGTTGAATTTTCCTGAAAATTTCAGGTGTTAAATGGTCATAAAATAATTGGTATCGGGAAGGATACTCACCTTTGGTGTATTCCAGAACGATATCTGTTAAGTCAGGGAGCAAAGGTGTGAATGCAAAAAAACTTTGCCGCACGACACTATGATATTCATTTTGTAGCCTAAGATTTCTTCCCCCCAGCGCAATTAAGGGATCATTTTCGTTTAATGGGAAGCCAGAAAGACAATAATAAGAAGAATCAGGATAAGGGGTGCAATATCTTAGCGTTTGATTACAGAGAAAAAACAGGACTAATTTGGATGTCATTAGGTGTTCGTAATTGAAATCCAGTTCAGTGATGGTGTTGTTTAAAGCCAGGGCCAGTAGCCCAATACATGTAATTCCAGAATTAGAGCTAATGGCCAAACGTTTAAGGCGTGGATTTTTGGCCAAAGCAGTGATTCCTCTATCACCGATTTTACAGTCTTCCAAATAAAGGCTGTTTAATCGGGGGTGTGACGCCAGCATACGCGCCCCTTTATCAGCAACAGGATTGTGACTTAAATCCAGATGTTCCAGATTTTTATTTTTCGAAAGTAAAGCGGTTCCCTTCGGGCCGATTCCACATCTTCTTAACGTAAGACTGGTTAACACTGAACAGTCTGAGAAAATATTAACCCAATTATCCGTGGCTGGATTCTTCTGCTCACCATGGTAAGCAAAGCTCTTCAGTATTTTCTTTTTCTTTTTGAGAAAAAATTTAATTCCCTGATAACTGATATGCTCTTCCTTCAGGGTCAGTTCGTTTATATTAGGGTGTTTCGAAAGAATATGAAGACCCTGATTATTTATTTTATTATCGCTTAAGTCCAGTACCCTTAAGGTCTTAAGTTTTAAAAGACAGGCAACTCCGACATTGCTAATTTCGCAGTTGGTCAAACTGGGGTGGTTTGATAAAATCCTGAGGCTATTATCCCCTGTTTTTTAATACCAGAAAGATGAAGGGTCTGTAAATGACTGTTCAGTAAATGATGATCATCTAAGGTAAATGTCCTATATTTGAATGAAAGTTTTTCTAAATTGGGATGGCTGAATAGGGTACGAGCCATATCATTATCTATTTGTGCATGATTCAATTCCAGACTCTTTAGAACAGTATTATTTTTTAATAGTTGAATTATTCTTTCGTGGCTGAAGATAAGTTCGGACATGGTTTCTATTGTGAGGTGAGTCAGGGACTGGTTAGACGATAGGGCTACTAGTCCTTTATCAAGGCCTGCATTAAAAAAAGGAAGATCATAATTAGCACTGCCATATAAATTCAGACTCGTTAAAGTATTATTTCCTGCCAAAAGGCTGACTGCTTCATCAAATGGGCAGAATATCACTGCGAGAAGCCTTTTTATGGCAGGATTTAAATTCAGGTAATTCAGGAGATAACGGACCGTCTCAATTGTTCTAATTCTTAATCCCAACATGTCAGTTCCATTATCCTTTTTGGCAAATTCAGAAAAATATTCGGTTTCGACGGGATCCAATGGTTTCCAGTCTTCAAATTTCCCCGGCTGGCCAGCCATTCCCGCTGAGTACAGCGTCCATGGCTTCCTATTTATATCCTGCGCATCGGCGAAGCCGATTGCTCGGAATGAAGGGGGAGAATCGCGATTCTCCCCCTTACGATCCCCCATCGCGTAAGGAGAGTTCCCTTCAGCGAGAACTCCTGCCGGCTGGCAATCAAAACGGTTCCTGAGTCCAGGGACTGTTTCGCATAAATGGTTTATGGCTTCCCGTCCCCCCGGTATTTTGTTCAATAAACCGTATTGGTAGGGAAATTCCCCTTCTGCGTATTCCCAAACCAGATTGGTCAGGACTTTTATCTCTAAACATTCGATTATTTCTTCCCGGACTTTAGCAGGATACTCCTGTTGAAACAGGCGGTTTCTGAGAGGCATTTTTTTTATCTCGTTTACCAGGCCCTGATGGAAATGAGATAAAAACAGCAGGTCGGGTAGAGCAACACGCCTCCATGTTCGGTTAGCCAATAAAAAATACGCTGCTAAAGAAGTCATTATTCGCCGGGAATATTCATCCACTAAAAGAGTGATTATGCTCTGGTTCAACGTCAGGGCGCTTAGGCCCCTGTCACTTATTCCAGTACGACATAAACTGAGTTCAGTTAAAGAAGTATTGTCTATGAACGCGACAGCTCCGGCATCTCCAATTCCATTGCCACTTAAACCGAGAACTTTGATGATTTTATTTTTTGCCAGTTCAATGGCTCCCCGACAGGTGATTTTGCAATCCATCATATGAAGCCTGGTGAGAAAGGTATTAGCTTTAAAAGCCGCCGCACCCGCGTCACCTATCGCGTTCAGGGATAAACGGAGGAAGGTAATGGCGCCATTTTGGGAAAGCTCAATGGCTCCCTGGCTCCCGATATCGCAGCGAGTTAAATTCAGGTCAGTAATAGACCTGTTTGTTTTAAAAGCGGCTGCGCCACGATCGCCGATTTTATTTTCTTCCAGATTTAAGCGGGTAATTGTTTTAGTGTCGGCGAGTTGAAGGGCTCCCTGTTCTCCAATACCACAGTTAGACAGATCAAGTTCAGTGATAAATGGATGATCGTAAAAAGCGGCCGCACCCTGATCGCCAATGTTATTACCTCGCAACACCAGGCGGGTAATCTTTTTATTGCCTGCCAGTTCGCCTGCGCCCAAAGAGCTGATTCCACAGGAACTGAGGTTGAGATCAATAATCGTATGATTACTTTTAAAAGCGGTTGCACCGGTATCTCCAATTTGATTGTTTGCCAGGTTTAAATGAGTAATGACATGACTGGAGGCGAGAGCCCTTGCTCCCGGTTCAGTGATACCGTTTTCACGAAGCGAGAGGTTTGTAATGGTTCGATTATTTTTCAATACCGTGGCGCCATGATCGCCAATTTGATTATCATTCAGACGCAGATTCCTGAGAATTCCTTTTTGATAGCCAATTTCGCAACTTTTATTTAAATTCAGATGAGTGAGAGACAGTTTATTTTCAAGTACCTTCAGAACGGCTTCCTGTACTGGCCAACTGTCCAGATTAAATGTATTTAACTGCTTATTATTTGTTAGCGCATCCAGTCCTGTTCCACTGATATGAAGTTTTTCATATTCCATAATTGAGAGTTCCGCCGGGCTGGTTTTGGTTGCCAGATGCAATGCCTGTTGATCAGTGATTTCGCAACAGTTAAAAACAAACTTTGTTATGGCAGAATTAAGCGCCAAAAGACGCATCCCTTCGTCGCTCATGTTGACTTTGTAGAGTGTGAGCTCCTTTAGGGTTCGCAGGTTTGCCAGAGAAAATATGTCTTTCTGATCAAGGGATTTGTCCCAGATGTCCAGATTTGTAATCCCGGGATTTCTGGACAAATAGTCACAAACATTCGCCATGTTAAAATTATATTTATTTTCTCTATACTCTAATCTCAGAAAGTTTTCATCGAAGCGGCAGAATTCAATCTCTGAATCCAGTTCGAACTGTTCTTCATTTTTTGTCATATTTCTTTTCATTTTCTTCCCATCGATAAAAACGTCTTTTATGATTACGATATCATATGATCTCACGTATTAAAACAGATGGGAAGCGGGACCCGCTTCCTATTTATATCCTGCGCTCGGCAGAGCCGATGCTCGGAATGAAGGGAGTCGCTACGCGCAACTCCCCCTTACGATCCCCCATGGCGTAAGGTATTTTCTGCGAAAAATATTTATATTGAAAAATAATTATTGGAGAACAGGGGCTGTTCCAGGTTTGTCATTACTTCACTTGCGCTCGCAATGATATCGTTTCAGGGAACCTGAGGTAGCCTAAATTTGGAGGACAATGCGGGGATTGGCATTCTGCAGAACTTAAAGTCTCTCGCCGTAATCAAAATCGCAGGTTCTTTCACCGGCGGAGCAACTGTAGCCCTTGACGCCCTGCCAGTCACTGAGAAACCAGAGATCCCTGTTTTTTCTGCGAGGATCGGCAATATTCGGATTGCGGTCTTTCTGGTAAAGAACAATAATCTGGCCACGGTAAGCATATTGGCAGACGGTAACCCCGTAACTCAGACGTTGATCAGAGGTAAGGTGGGCGTTGGGCGTCCAGAATGCCCGTAAAAATCGGGCGGCCTCTGCCCCCGCCGGGATCGGATAATTGCTGTGGTTAGCGCTGCCCTGGTAAAAACCATTGGCAGGATTCCAGGAGCATTGAACATTATTCTCAAATTCGACGCAGGTATAACTGACGGTCTCGTATCTGGGACAGTTTGCGATCGCTGTTCCACTAACCAATATACCTATTAGTAATATTTTGGTTTTCATATTAACTGGACTCCCAGAACTAATTTATGGTGTACCCGACCCTCGAGTGTTAAAGACCTCGAGGGCATTTGTAAGCTTTGCCGGAGTAGGAGACGTTAATTTGCTCCGGGTTGTCACTGGCGGTGCGAGTGGTAAACATCTGCACGTAATTAGCGCCTAAATTAGCAGCCTTGTTTTTAAGGTCGTTCATTGCAATCGTTTCCATTCTACTATTCGTGGAAAATCCAGCGCTCATGAAACTGGCCTGTTTGTCTGTGGTGAGAGCGCCAAGGTATTTACAATCCGGGGCGGGAGGATTGGGCGCGAGTATTACCTTTTCAGCTTCCGGGGTCAATTGGCTGGATTGACATCCGCTAATAGTCAATGCGGCGAAAACCGCCGTAAACAAAATTTTCTTTGACATAAACATCTCCTTATAATCTAAAGTTGCAGCCCAACACACTGGATTTGATCGAGACTAATCGAAGTCGCGAGGAATTGTCCGGCAACGTAGGCGAAACGTTCCGGTGAATCAGTAACCTGAAATTGGCTGAGAGCGTTTGCGGCAGGCTGGGTGTTGATTAGATCCCGATCCTGTAATATTTGTTTTACTGTCAGGGCAGTTTCAACCGCGGGATCAATAATACACGTTTCTTTGCCAATGACATTTTGAATGGATTCCCGCAACAGCGGAAAATGCGTGCATCCTAACAATAAGCAATCGGGACGCGGAAGAGAGTTGAACAGGGGACTGATATACTGTCTGGCAATGGATTCCGCAATTGGGCCCTTAACCCATCCTTCTTCGGCCAATGCGACGAAAATGCTGCAGGCCTGCGCCACCACTTGCGCGGGAGAGCGCAACAGCCGCACTGCTTTTTGATAGCCTTGTGCCTTGACGGTGGCTTCCGTGGCAATAACGGCGATGTGGCCATTTTGAGAGGCGGCGCAGGCGGCTTTGGCGCCGGGTTCGATCATCCCGACTATGGGGAGCGAGGGAAACTCCTGCTCAAGCGCAGGTAAAGCCAGGGTGCTCGCGGTATGGCAAGCGACCACCAGTAATTTAATATTTTGGGAAACCAGATGCCGGGCTGCGCCGAGCGTGTAGCTGATCACCGCGGCAGGGCTTTTCGTTCCGTACGGCACCCTTGCCATGTCGCCAAAGTACAAAAAAGATTCCTGGGGCAAATGCTCTTTCAGGGTCCGCAACACGGTTAATCCACCCACCCCGGAATCAAACACGGCGATAGGTAAATTTGCTGAAGTATTTTTCATTCTATTATTATACCGCATCGCCCTTTCAAATTAAAGATTTAGTCGATCGCAGATAAAATCGTTGAGGATTGGTTTTTTTGTTCCTCGAGAATTTTTTGTTCCTCTTTTTGCATTTTTGCTAACTGGGGTTTAAATCCCTGTAATTTTTGCTGAATCTGCGCATCATCGTGCGCCAGGTGTTGACGGCTCAGGGCGCTTTGCGTGGTCAATAACATTTTTAAATACAGATAATCCGCGCAATTCATTTGTTTATAATCCTTTTGAGGTAGTTTCAAGCCGACTTCAATAAATCGCGGCAATATATCCGTCGCAACATCTTCGTCCTGGAGTTCCCTGATTTCACGCTCTGTTAATAATAGTTTAGACTCAGCAAAAAAATCGATCAGTATTTCCGTCCAGTGTTGAATGAATTCACGCCATTGCTCATTATGCTGTTCGGATAATTCATCGAGCTGATGTTGCATGTTGTCCAGTAAGGAAAAATTTAATTTTTCGAGTTTTTTCTCGGGGATTTGTTCCGCTTCAGGTTTGGCACGCTTGTTTTTAAATAATTCTTCTTTGCAGAGATGAATCTCCAGGCGAACCCGGGTGAGACGCGCGTATGCAGCCATTTTATCTTTAATCATCGCCCCAAACGGTCCCTGCAGGGCGGTCTGGATATTTTTTTCCGCCATGATATGCGGTAATTCATCGGAGGTGCCAAAATTGATATCTTCCAGATTCTCGATGTTAAAACTTTCCAAATCTTCAATATTAAGAATAGGTTTTTCTTTAGCGGGAATACTGTGACTGATAATCAGTTTGGCCAATGCTTTCCATTCGCTTATTAAAATCCGTGCCTGCGTTCCAAAAAATGACGGGGAGGAGGGTTCTGTGACCATATTTATTTCCTGTGTAATAAATGCGTCCATTCATGAATGGGAGTTTTTAAAAATTGATCCCGGTTATGGGTGAGTTCCAAAATTTTTTCCGCCTGATCTTTATCAAAATGCTGATAGACACTATCAGTAAATTTTTTCATTAACAGCGGCATGCCTTCCTCGCGACGTTTGCGGTGGCCGATCGGATATTCAACGATAATCTCCTGGGTGCAAGTACCGTCCTTGAAAAAAATCTGAATGGCGTTACCAATTGAGCGTTTATCCGGGTCTAAATAGCCTTTACTGAATTCAGGACTTTCGAGGACCTGCATTTTTTGGCGAAGAAAATCGATCCGCGGATCTTTTGCGATGTCATCTTCATAATGCCCGGCGGTCAGTTCCCCAAACAATAAACTGACAGCCGTAATGTATTGCAAACAATGGTCACGGTCGGCCGGGCTATGCAGCGGTCCCAGTTTATTAATAATCCGCATGGCGGATTCCTGGGTTCTGATGCGAATTCTATGAATATCTTCCAGGCGATCCTTTATCTCGGGATGAAGCTGAATCGCCGCTTCCGCAGCGGTTTGCGCGTGAAATTCCGCGGGGAAGGCGATTTTAAATAAAATATTTTCCATAATGTAACTGGTATAGGGACGGGTGACTCGCAAGGGCCGCCCTTCAAAATAAACATCATAAAATCCCCATTGTTTGGCGCTTAGAGCGCTCGGATAACCGCCTTCACCGGCCATGGTCAGTAACGCCAGGCGCACTCCGCGGCTGGTTGCATCTCCTGCCGCCCAGGATTTTCGAGAACCGGTGTTGGGAGAATGACGGTAAACACGCAGGGACTGGCCGTCCAGCCAGGCCTGTGAGACCGCGTTGCAGACTTGCGCAAGCTCGCCACCCAACAGGCGGGTAGCAAGGGCAGTGGTCGCGACTTTCACCAACACCACATGATCGAGCCCCACGCGATTAAAACTATTTTCCAGAGCCAAAATCCCCTGAATTTCGTGCGCCTTGATCATGAATGTCAATAAATCATGAATAGTGAAGAGGGGGCGGTTTTTTTGTCGATTTAAATAATCCATAGTGCTGAGTAAACCACCGATATTATCGGAAGGATGTCCCCATTCCGCCGCCAACCAGGTATCGTTATAATCCAGCCAGCGAATCATGGTTCCTAAATTAAAAGCGGCCTGCACCGGTTCCAGTTTAAAAGACGTGCCGGGGACATGAGAACCGTTGCTCTGTTCCGCTCCGGGAACCACCGGTCCCAGAACTCGAGTACAGTCGGGAAATTGCAGCGCCATGAATGCACACGCCAGTGAGTCCAACAAATCGTAATAAGCTGTTTGGTAAGCCAGTGGGCTATCGATAATATAATTACAGACATATTCAGCGATATTAGCGATTTCTTTATCGAAAGGTGGTTTTTTATTATCGTTAATATTCATGCTGAAGTTCTCTTGTCAATTGGCACAATCGGCCGCAGAGGTGGTCCGATATAGTCGGCAATGGGACGAATCAGTTTATTATTTTCACGTTGTTCAATGATATGCGCCGCCCAGCCGCTGGTGCGAGCGAATACAAAAAGAGGCGTAAAAAATCCGATGGGAATGGCGCAAAAATAGTAAACCAGCGCACTATAAAAATCCAGATTGGGAAATAATTTTTTTTCATCACGCATGATTCTTTCGATAGTTTCAGCAATGGCGAGTATTTGTCCGTCGTGATGCTGTTGCGCGAGATTTTTGGCCCAGATTTTGATGATATCCGAACGCGGGTCTGAATGTTTATAAACCCGATGGCCAAAACCCATAATCACTTTTTTATCCGCCAGCATTTTTTTAACTCCCGTTTCCGCCTCTTCGGGAGTTTCAAAACTCTCAATCAGTTTAAGGGCTTCCTCGTTGGCGCCGCCGTGCAGGGGACCGCGTAAAGTCCCGATCGCGCTGACGATAGCGGAATAGAAATCAGAGAGGGTCGCCGCGGTTACCCGTGCGGCGAAAGTAGAGGCATTGAGTTCGTGCTCCGCATATAAAATCAGCGAAGTGTTCAGCGCCTCCACCAGGGTTTGTTCCGGCTGATCCTGATGAAGTAATTTTAAAAAATAGGCCGCCGTGCCGGGCGTGGTTAATTCGGTATTGATACGACGCTGGCTGTTCTGAAAATGATACCAATAGAGCAACATACCTGGAAACAGGGCGATGAGCCGGTCGGCTATCTCCTGACCAGAATGTTGCGCCGTTTCCGGTTCCAGAGTTCCCAACACGGAACAGCCTGTACGCAGGACATCCATGGGATTAGCAGTCACTGGAATCTGTTCTAAAATCTGTTTTAAAACTTTGGGCAATTGCCGCAATTGAATTAATTTTTGCTGGTATTGAGCGAGCTGCTGTTTGGAGGGTAATTCGCCGTAAATTAATAAATAAGCCGTTTCTTCAAAGCAGGTTTTGCTCGCTAAATCTTCAATGCTGTATCCGCGGTAGCTTAAGCCCACGCCTTCTTTACCAACAGTAGCAATTTTGGTTTGTCCGGCGACAACGCCAGCAAGTCCTCCCGTTTTAGGTTCATTCATAGAATTACTCCTGTCTTGATCTATTTATTATATTATCATAAAGTTGCATAAAGCCAAATTTCAGGGAGTAATGATATGAAACGATTTTCGCTTGGATTATTTTTTGCCGTATTATTTATTTTCCATGCAATTTCTGCTGTGGCGGAACAGGAGCAGTCGTGGCAAGTCTGGGTGCGGCAATTACGTGAAGAAGCTATTGCTGATGGCATTAGGCCACAGGTTTTCGACAGGGTATTCAGCACCATTCCCGGCCCTAATCCCAAAGTGCTCAAATATTATAATACCCAGCCCGAGCATCGGCTCACTTTCCTGGCCTATCGACAGAGCCGCGCGGATAATGCGAGGATTCAGCTGGGACGTCAGGAATATCGAAAGTATCAGGAATTGCTGGAGGCAATCGGCCGGAAATACGGCGTCGATCCCTGTTTTATCATTGCGCTATGGGGTCTGGAAACCGATTATGGCCATATTATGGGAAATTTTTCCGTGCCTGGCTCTTTGGCCACTTTGGCTTATGCCAGTAATCGCAAGGCATTTTTCCGAAACGAATTGTTAAAAGCTTTGCATATTATTCAGGATGGGCAGATTTCCCTGGCGAATTTTAAGGGCGAGTGGGCGGGGGCCAGCGGCCATCCCCAGTTTTTGCCCAGTAGCTGGTTTAAATACGCCGTAGATTACGAAGGCAATGGGCGTAAAGATATCTGGAACAGTCTGCCCGACGGCCTCGCTTCGATTGCCAACTATCTGGCAAAAAATGGCTGGCAGGCTGGACAGCCCTGGGCGGTTGAAGTGACTTTGCCGGCCGGATTTGATTCTTCCCTGATGGGTAAAACCATTGTTAAACCGGTGAGCGAGTGGCGCAGACTGGGAGTACGGATTAACACGGCCTCGGCCAGGCCAGCCGGTGATATGGACGCTTCTATTATTCAACCTGGCAGCGACGGGGTCGTCCTCATGACATTTCATAATTTCAGGGCCCTGCAAAGCTGGAATGATTCGAATTACTACGTGAGCACTGTCGGTTACCTGGCGGACCACATCTGCCGGTAAGCGAATTAACTAATACCGTTTCCATTTAGTTTTGACTGATTGGATTCGTCATTGCGAGTGACCCAGCCGCCTTCGGCGGCATCTATCGGAAAAGAACTTCAGGCAAGGTAAAATAGCCACAGATATGTTGGTGGTGAAAAAGCCGAGTATGCATTAGTGCTTGATGCCTGATTGCGAGTGTGGTTACAGGGGTTTTGCGACACTATCCTTGGTGAAGTGCAGTTTTGCACTATCCCGTTTGGGAGAGAGCCTCTTATTCAAACCCCTGCGCCACGACATATCATTCCTCACTTCAACTTTTACTTAAAAGGAAAAATGATATGGATAAAGATACCGACATGAAGGCTGGCAAGTCAACTAAAAAAAGAGCCAAAGGTCAAACCAGGATGCCGAAACATCTGGAACATATTAACCCGATGGCGGCAGGCATTGATATTGGCTCGAAGTCACATTTTGTCGCTGTGCCTGAAGGATGTGATGAGGTTTGTGTCCGTGAGTTTAAGAGTTTCACTGCCGATCTGTATGAATTAGCCCATTGGCTGAAGCGATGTGGCATCAAAACGGTAGCCATGGAATCAACAGGGGTGTATTGGATTCCCTTATATGAATTATTGGAATCTCAGGGTTTTGAAGTCAAACTGGTGGATGCCCGTCACGTCAAAAATGTGAGTGGCCGCAAAACAGACGTGATGGACTGCCAATGGCTGCAGCAGTGACACACTTACGGATTACTCAGCGGAGCCTTTCGTCCAAATGAAGAAGTTTGCGCATTAAGAGCGTATCTACGCCAAAGAAGTATGCTGATTGAGCAGGCCGCGAGCCATATTCAACACATGCAAAAAGCGCTGAGTCAAATGAATATACAATTACATAATGTCATTAGTGATATTACCGGCGATACGGGTATGAGAATAATCCGGGCGATGGTGGCGGGAGAGCGTAACCCCGGTTTATTAGCGAGTTATCGAGATCGCCGTTGTAAAAACTCGATAGAGACGATAGAGAAATCGCTCGTGGGTCATTATCGGGACGAACATGTATTTGCATTGACACAAGCCCTGGAGCTTTATGATGTCTATCAAAATAAAATCAAAGCGTGTGATGATGAAATTGAAAAACGCCTTTGTGATTTTAAAGACAATGAAGCTGTAAAGAAAGCAGAAGTGACGGAACAGGACGGAGAAAAGATCAGGAAGAAATCCAGTTCGCATTGTAAAAATACCTTATCATTTGATGTCACCACGCATTTAAAACGAATCACCGGCGTTGATTTAACAGCGATTCCAGGGATTGAAGCATCCAGCGCATTGAAAATGGTGTCTGAGATTGGATTGGATTTAACTCGCTGGAAGAGCAGTAAGCAATTCGCTTCCTGGCTGGGATTGTGTCCAGGCAATAAAGTTTCCGGAGGAAAGCGGCTCAGTGGAAAAAGTAAGCGGACAGCCAATATAGCAGCGGCGACTTTACGTATGGCGGCCAGTACATTACATCGAAGCCAGAGCGCTTTGGGGGCGTTCTTTCGTCGTCTAAAATCCCGGCTGGGCGCACCGAAAGCAACGACCGCAACAGCCCATAAACTGGCCGTGATCATTTTTAATGTGCTAAAGAATGGGGTAGACTATATCGAAACGGGGCAACATTATTATGAACAACAATATCGTGATCGTTTGGTCAAAAATCTGAGTTTTCAAGCTAGAAAACTAGGATTTGACCTTGTTGAAAAACTTCCTTTAATTCAATAAATTAAGGGGAAGTTCTTTGGGAGCGTCAGCGAAGCAATCCAGTTCGAACTTTGTAGAAATTCTGTACTGGATTGCTTCGCTCACGCTCGCAATGACTATTCTTGCAACCGGTCAGAATTAAATTGAAAAGGTACT
>CAVQJI010000023.1:0-21582 GCA_963712715.1 uncultured Pseudomonadota bacterium
GATAACCGCATTAATAATCGCTTCGCGCAGCGCAGCTTCAGGAATAATGGATTTTCCCTGTAATTTCGTGCCGAGTAATTGATAATCTCTCATTAACCAGGCCTTGACCAGTGCAAAACTGTTATCAACCTGTTTTCCCAGATGTCCGCGAATTTCTTCACTTTGTATGATCTCACGGCCATCCACACCGGTGAATCGGGTGCAGTAGATAAAAGCTTCGGGAATATAAACTTCCGGCGTTTCGCAGAATGATAATATTCCGCTGACAGTCGGATGCAGTTTTTGCAGATGATTGCCGGAGCGGGTAATTATTTTTTCTGTGAGTAAGCGCTCCGTATCTGTTTTCTGAAGTACGGTTTTTAGAAGAGCAGGTGATAAGATATCTATATCTGCCTGTACCGGCTCTTCATCAAAATGCAGGCGTTTGTTTTCGCGCATCAATTCTTCAATGTATTCAGCGCTGGCTCGCCGTGTATTTGAACCTGCCCGTAAATAAACGCCTTTGGGAAGTCCTTCACTTTTAATGAAAACCGGTTTTTTGATACTGAATGGAACGTCTACTATGATAACGCTGATATCATCAAAATTCTTTTCATAAATTTCTACCAACAAACTGGGATTGGTCGCGTCGTACAGGCTGTTTGGAAATTCATCATAGATCCTATTGCGTGTAGCATCGTTTATGCCGATAACCTCGCGAGTTTTATCGTCAACCCCGATGACGATCTTTCCTCCCACACCGTTAGCAAATGCCACGCAGGTTTTTATCAGACTATGAAAATTAGGCAGAAGGGATTTAAATTCAAGATTCCTTGATTCCCTCTCTTCAAATACAGGTCCCATGGCTTTCCCCGGCTAATTGCACCAATTGCACCAAGTATATATCAATTGCACCAATTGCACCAACTATTTTTGATTGTACCATTGGTGCAATGAGTGTGGGAAACCCGGGACCAGGTTTTTTTCAGGTTTTTTCTTTTTCGAATAATGCTTTTAGTGGAGTGCAGTCCAGAATAGTTTCGGAGGCTTTGCGGAAAATGTCGAGAATATCGCTCGTGGATAATTTCTCGCCGGCGTGATTTTTCACGATCAAATTAGTCAATCTGCAAGCCACTTTCATGTGTTCTATCGAAGCGTCTGCGACCTGGCCAAAGGTACTGAGCATATCTTCTTCGCCATAGTTTTCGTCATCCAGTATCATCTGGTCGAAAAATTCTTCTTCATGCGCAGAAGGTAATTGTTTTTTCCTTGACATGGCAACTCCTTAAAATAAAAGTAAAAGACCCGATCCAGGTCCGCAGAATGATAATAAGGGTAAATTTCCTGTCAGGCAAGGTATAAAATCATCGCCTCAAAAATATTTATGGTTGTTTTTGGCAAGATGGAGTAAAATTTACAGTTATGAGTATTATAAATGTTCTAAAAATGGTCGATCTGGAGTTGGCTAATAAACGGGTGCTGATCCGTGAAGACCTCAACGTTCCCATGAAAAACGGTCAAATCACTGACCATACTCGAATTGAGAAAGCGCTGCCAACCCTAAAGGCAGCCTTAAAAGCCAACGCGCGGGTTTTGGTTTTGTCTCATCTCGGACGGCCCAAAGAAGGTCAGTACGATCCAGAGGCGTCTCTGGCTCCAGTCGCAGCGGCGTTGAGTGCAGCTTTGGGACAGCCAGTGTCCCTGATCAGCCAATGGCTGGACGGTGTCGATATAAAACCCGGCCAGATCGCCCTGGCGGAAAATGTCCGTTTTTTGGTGGGAGAGGAAAAGAACGATTCCGCACTGGCGCGGCGCATGGCGGCACAGTCCGATATCTTTGTGATGGACGCTTTCGCCACTGCTCATCGCGCCCAGGCTTCAACCTATGGGGTAAGTCAATACGCTCCTGTCGCCTGCGCGGGACCGCTACTGATGGCGGAGCTGGAAGCCTTATCCAAAGCGATGGAACATCCCCGGCGGCCTCTGATTGCGGTGGTGGGCGGCTCAAAAGTCTCATCTAAAATTCAGTTACTTAAAAATTTACTGAAGAAGGTCGATTGCCTGATTGTCGGCGGTGGCATTGCCAATACTTTTTTGGCGGCGGAGGGTTATCCCGTCGGCAAGTCTTTATATGAGCCAAGCTGGTTAAATCAGGCGAAAGACCTCATCAATCGCGCCCGGGATGAAGGCGTGGATTTCCCCTGCCGGTGGACGTCGTGGTCGCACCGGAAATGACCGCGCAAGCCAAAGCCGTCACCAAACCACTGGACGCCCTGAATCTGGACGATATGATTCTCGACATTGGGCCGGTGACAGCCAAACATTATAATGGTTACATCGCAGATGCGGGAACGGTAGTCTGGAACGGCCCCCTCGGTGTTTTTGAATTACCCCAATTTAGCCACGGTACCCGCTCTCTCGCGAATGCGATCATTCACAGTAAAGCTTTTTCAATCGCCGGGGGCGGCGATACATTATCCGCACTGGGACAATTTGGTGTGAGTGATAAAATCTCCTATATTAGTACGGGAGGTGGTGCATTTTTAGAGTATCTGGAAGGTTCTGAATTGCCTGCTGTCAGTATACTAATCAAGCGAGCTCAATAAAAATGAGGAAACAGGATCATTTGGTGCGCCGCACCAAAATCATCGCCACCCTCGGACCCACCACCGATGATATAGAGGTGTTATCAGCCATAATCTCCGCCGGAGTCAATGTCGTCCGTTTAAATTTTTCCCATGGTACTCAAGCCGATCATCAAAAACGAGTGGAAAACGTTCGCAAAATAGCGGCTGACCAAAAAAAGGTCGTAGGCATTTTGGCTGATTTACAGGGTCCCAAAATTCGCGTGGCTAATTTTAGAGAAAAAGCCGTTAAGCTGCAAAAAGGCGCCACTTTTATTTTAGATGCGGCTTTGGACGATAATGCCGGGACGGTTGAGCAGGTAGGCATTGATTACAAAAATCTACCCAACGATGTGAAATCCAGGGATATTCTTTTACTTGACGACGGACGTTTACGTCTTCAGGTTGAAACGGTCAAGGGTTCACAAATCTTCTGCCGGGTGATTGTCGGTGGAATTTTATCGAATCACAAAGGCATTAACCGCCTGGGCGGTGGATTAACCGCCGAAGCCCTGACCTCAAAAGATAAGCAGGACATGCAATTTGCTCTGAACCTGGACGTGGATTACATTGCCATTTCCTTTCCCCGTAATGCTGCCGACGTGGTTTCGGCGCGGCAGTTGATTCATCAATTTGCCGGGGATCAAAAAAATAATTTTACTGGCATCATTGCTAAGATTGAACGCGCCGAAGCCGTTGCCGCGATTAATGAAATCATTGAAGCCAGCGACGGCGTTATGGTCGCGCGCGGCGACCTGGCCGTTGAAATCGGTGACGCCGAAGTACCGATGGTGCAAAAAGAAATTATCCGCCGGGCCCGTCATCTGAATAAACCGGTGATTATTGCCACACAAATGATGGAAAGCATGATTTCCAATTCCGTCCCCACACGAGCGGAAGTTTCCGATGTCGCCAACGCCGTATTGGACAACGTCGACGCGGTGATGCTTTCCGCGGAAACTGCCAGTGGCCAATATCCCGTCGCCGTGGTCGAATCCATGGCGCGCGCCTGCCGGGCCGTGGAGCAACAACCGGGCCTTCTTTCCCGGAATCGTTTCGAAGCGCGCTTTGAACGGATTGATGAGGCCATCGCCATGGCCACCATGTATACTGCGAATCATCTGGATATCGCCGCTATCGTCACCCTGACCGAGTCGGGCCGCACGCCGCTGTGGATGTCGCGGGTCCGCACGAGCATTCCGATTTACGGATTGAGCCGTTTTACGAAGACGCTGGGAAGAATGTCCCTTTACCGCGGCGTTTTCCCTATCGCCTTTGACGTCACGCAGTATCCTTACCATGTGATAAATCGCGAAGCCGTGCGTAAGGTGTTCAGTTTAAATTTGGTGGAGGCGGACGATTTAATTATCTTAACAACCGGGGACCATGCCGGAGTCGCGGGCGGCTCCAACTCCATGAAAATACTCGAGGTCGGCAAGGATATATGAATACCAGCGGATGGACGATTATTTTAGCGTTAATCGCCGCTGCCCTGATGCTCTGGTACATGGTTCGCACCATCCGTCATAATCCCGAGGCATTCAGCAAAGAGAATGTGGGAAGAAGTTTTTATACGATAGGTATTTTAGCCCTCGTTATTATCGCAGTTATTTTTGTCTGCGTATTGTTATTACGAGTACCGTGAGGAGATAATTATGCCCTTGATTACATTGCGTCAGTTATTAGACCATGCCGCTGAGAACGATTATGGCGTGCCCGCCTTTAACGTTAATAATCTGGAACAAATCCGTGCGGTCATGGAAGCTGCCGAAGCGACTAACAGTCCGGTGATTGTTCAGGCTTCCGCCGGTGCGCGCGAGTATGCGGGGCCGTTGTTTATTTATCATTTAATCGAGGCGGCGATCCAGGAGTGGCCGCAGATTCCGATCTGTATGCATCAGGATCACGGCGGTTCTCCCGCGATTTGTCAGCGTTCCATCCAGTTGGGGTTTTCTTCCGTGATGATGGATGGTTCTTTGCGCGACGATATGAAAACTCCCAGCGACTACGAATATAATGTCAAAGTCACCCAAAAAGTGGTGGAAATGGCTCATGCTTGCGGTGTTTCTGTGGAAGGCGAGCTGGGCGTGCTGGGATCTTTAGAAACCAAAATGGCTGGAAAAGAGGATGAATCCGGCGCCGAGCGCGAATTACACGAAAGTGAAATGTTAACGGACCCCGAGCAGGCAGCAGACTTTGTAAAAGCAACCGGAGTGGATGCTTTGGCGATTGCCATCGGCACCAGTCATGGCGCTTATAAATTTTCCCGCCCGCCGACGGGGGAGGTGTTGGTTATCGACCGCATTAAAGAAATCCACAAACGGTTGCCCAATACCCATCTGGTCATGCACGGCTCATCCTCCGTGCCTCAGGACTGGTTAAAGGTCATTAACGAATACGGTGGAAAAATAAAAGAAACCTACGGCGTACCGGTAGAAGAAATTCAAAAAGGCATTAAGTCCGGCGTTCGCAAGGTGAATATTGACACCGATTTACGCCTGGCCGCCACCGGCGCGGTTCGTCAGTATTTTGCCAAACATCCTGATGTATTCGATCCGCGTAAATATTTGGGCGAATCGCGTGTGGCAATGAGTGAAATCTGTAAAGCCCGTTACCAGGCATTCGGCGCCGCGGGCCAAGCCAGCAAATTCACCAAAATCTATTCTTTTGACCAGATGGCGAAGCGTTACGCAAAGGGCAGCGTGGCATGAAGCTGACGCGTCAGCCGCAGTTTGATTATCACCAAACTCAGTATCTGAAAAGCGCTGTGGAATTGTCGCAGTTACCTGCCGATAAGGGCTGGGAGGTGGCGTTCATTGGCCGTTCCAATGCGGGGAAATCGAGCGCCATCAACGCGATTACCGGCATCCGTGGCCTTGCCCGCACCAGCAGCACCCCTGGGCAGACACAAATGATTAACCTGTTCTCGGTGGATAAAGACCGCCGCATCGTGGACCTCCCAGGCTATGGCTATGCCAAAGTCCCACGGACTATCAAGGAACGCTGGCAAAAGGCGATCGACGAATATCTGGAGGCCAGGCAATGTTTACGGGGACTCATACTGGTTATGGATATCCGTCATCCACTCAAAGAAGGCGATCAGCAGCTCATTGCGTGGGCTATGAAATGCGAAGTCCCGGTACATATTTTATTAACCAAGTCGGACAAATTAAATACTTCTGAGTCCCGCAAAACCCACAAAGAGGTGAGCGCCGCGCTGGAGCCATTCGGTTCAACACTCACTGTGCAAATCTTTTCCGCTCTTCAGCCCCAGGGTATTGAAGAAGCTCAAACCTGTCTGGACGAGTGGTACCAGTAAAAGTTCTTAAAAATTACATACAAAATAAGAAAGTTATTTACGCACATAATAGGGCTTCATGCTTTAGTCATTGCGAGCGTGAGCGAAGCAATCCAGTTCGTACTTCGAACAACGCTCCGTCCTGGATTGCTTCACTCGCGTTCGCAATGACAGTGATGCCCTAATTTTCATGGGAATTCAGGAAGTTGCATTCTAAAAATCTTTCATGGCTTTATAGTCAATGTCATTGAAAAGCCATTTGACGACATGATTCAGGGTAAAATACGTTTCGACGAGAGTGCCTGACAGCAATACTCCCAGGATTAATTGTAAATGGACCAATTGACCCGTCAGAAATGCGCAATAAATCAAACTATAAATCAGAAAATTTTGACCAATCAGTATGCCCATAATCGTCCAGGCAAATCTGCCGCGGTTTTTGATGCGCCAGATATAATCTTTGTTAGCCAGTTTTTTATTGTTAAACGGCTCCAGGCTCGCGGTTTTGAAATCCTCAAAAAAATCTTTAAATTTTTTTTCGGATTTTTCTTCGAGGACAACATCCATTTCGTCCATGATAGAATACCTTTTTTTAAAGCCAGTTCAGATTCTGTAAATTTTTAATCCGAAAGTAGACAGCAGTAGCCGAAATATTGAATAATTTCGCCAGTTGCTCAATATTCCGAAATTTTTTGTAAAAAATCGCAAACAGTTCACGGGGCATTAATAAACTGGCCGCGAACCAGTTGGCTTCCTGTTCCTGACTTTTGTCACTGTCATCGAGCAGATAAAAATCCTTGCGATAAAATATTTCATTGGGTTTATCTTTATGAAGATAATAATGACCTAATTCATGCGCCGCGGTAAATAACTGCCGGGCAAAAGAATCGCCCTCCAGTAATAAAATGGCGCTTTGCTTTCGGTCGTACATGCCGATGATATCGGGGTCGTCAAATATTCCGACCTTTACCGCCAGCCCACTTTGCTGAATCACCTTGTGCAAATTGACAGGTGGACTGACAGGTTCGTTATCCCCATACGCTTCCTGAACAAGGTCTGTCGTCAAACTTTCAATTTTTAAAATGGTTTCTCTGGTGAGTGACATTATCCTTCTCCTCGCTAAACCTCACTAATGAATAAAATAATATAAAATTCCTTGCCTGTCAAAGTATTATTTCTTCCAGTAGCTACGAGTGAATAATACTAAAATAGTTAAAATTTCCAGGCGGCCGGTGAACATAGCAAAGGTAATTATCCATTTAGCAGGATTATTAATATTCTCAAAGGTCATGGCGGTTTTGCCTAGCCCGATGCCGGTATTGGACAAGGCTCCGGCGGCGGAGCCGAAGGCGGTTTGAAAATCGAGGCCAGTCGCCATCAATGCTAAAATAATCAAAATCAACAGCACGAAAAAAATGGCCACAAATCCCCAAACGCCCTGAATAATTTTATCAGAAAGCAGTTGCTCACCCAGATAAACTGAGAATACGCCGTGAGGATGAATCAGGCGTTGCAGTTCGCGTTGGCCCTGTCTTTTTAACAACATAAAACGCAGCACTTTAATGCCGCCGCTGGTGGACCCGCCGCAGCCGCCGATTAAACAGCCAAACATCAACAGGTAGGGGATAAAGGTCGGCCATTCATTCACATTGATTAATGTATAGCCCGTGGTGGAGAGAATGGTAACGACTGTAAATGCGGCATTGGCGGTGATCCTGACAAAATGTTGTTGGTAAGCCTCATAGAAAACCAGAGTGGCGATAACAATGAGTACCGTAGTGACCAGTATTTTTAAATACATCATAAATTCGGGATCCTGCCAGTACACGCTCAAACGTTTTTGACGAAAAAATTGATAGTGAAGTCCGAAACTGGTGCTGCCCAAAATCATAAATAGAATTGAAATTCCTTCAATCCAGTGGCTGTGATAAAACGCCAAATTTTGGTCGTGAATAGAAAACCCGGCTGTGGAGATGGTACTGAAACTTTGAGTGAACGCATCGAACGGGGGCATTCCTCCCAGCCAGTATGATAAACCGCAGGCTAACACCAGTCCTGTATAAATCAGCCATAACGCTTTGGTGGTTTGCTGCAGTCGCGGACGCAGCCGGCTGGTTTTTACCGGGCCACCGGTTTCTGCGATGTAGAGTTGCATACCGCCGATCCTCAAAATCGGTAAAACCGAGAGTGCGATGACCACAATGCCGATGCCACCTAATAAAGTGAGTTGCTGCCGGTAATATAAAATGGAATGGGGCATGTCGTCGAGGTGACTGAATACGGTTGCACCCGAGGTGGATAATCCCGATACGGATTCAAATAAGGCGTCGGTAAAACTGATATTCGGATAAAAATAGAGATAAAATGGAATGGCGCCTACCAGACAGGCTACCAGCCACACTAACACGACCACCAAAAATCCATCCCGGGATTTTAATTCCGAGGAGATGTTGCGGGTAGGCAGCCACAAAATCGCACCAGCGATAAGACAAAGCGCAAAGCTGATGACAAACGGTGACAGCGTGCCTTCCCGGTACCAGCCGTAAACAGCCATCGGTGGCACTAGGCTCACACTAAAGATCAGCAGTAGCAGTCCGAGCATGCGGGCGATGGCCAGGATACGCATATTATGCGTTATCCTTGACCGCGAAAAGCCGTTCCGCCGTTGCGATTTTAGTTTTATCGCTGATGAAGAGCACAACCCGATCGCCAGCCTGGATGGAGGTATTCTGATCAGGAAAAACCAGGTGGGTCCCGCGCTGGATGGCGGCGATCTGAAGACCTTGCGGCAGGGAAGATTTTTCAATTGTCATGCCGGTGATTTTTGCGCCCATGGGAACGCTTATTTCCAGCGCTTCTGCGACGCCGCGGCGCAATGAGTATGTCTTAAAAATATTGCCATGGCGCAAATATTTTAATATGGCGCTGGTGGTGATTTGCTGTGGTGATAGCGCAATATCGAGGTGAATATAACCGCTGAGAATGAGACTGAGATAAGCATCGCGATTGACAAGCGCGATAACCTGTTTGGCCCCCAGCTGTTTACTGTGTAAAGAGCTGACGATATTATCCGCGTCACTATTGGATAGTGCGCAAAAACAATCGGTGTTTTCCACGTCTTCATTGCGGAGTAGATTTGAGTCGCAGCCATCACCGTGCAACACCAGGGTATTTTTTAATTCCCGCGCTAATTGCTCACAGCGCTGGCGGTTATGTTCGATTAATTTAACCTGATGATTATTTTCGAGTATCCGCGCCAGAAGGCTGCCGATATAACCGCCACCAATGATCATGATCTGCTTGCTACCGTGTTTTACAGCCCCAGGGCGTAAAGTATTTAGCACGGCATTAATGTGTGCTCTTTCGGCAATAAATAATAGATCGTCGTCCTGGTCAATCACAGTCGTATCCAGCGGCATTAGGTGATTATCACGATAAATAGCGATAATTTTTGCGTGGGCCGAGGGGAGCCGTTCGTGAAGTTTTTCGGCGGATTTACCGAGCATCGCGCTGCCCGTCAGTGGTTTGGTGGCGATTAATTTCACTCGCTCGTCCATAAAATCGAAAACGCGTAAAGCGCCGGGATATTCTATCAGATGAGCCAGTGAGTGAGTGATCAGTTCTGCCGGATTAATAAAGACATCAATCGGTGAATGGGCGCCGGCAAAAAATTGGCCGGAATGTTCAAAGTAGCCCGCAGCGCGCACTCGGGCGATTTTAAGTGGAATTTTAAAAAAAGTAGCGGCCGCGAAGCAGGCGACTATATTGGTTTCGTCGTTATTGGTAACGGCGATAATCATGTCCGCGCTATCGGCGCCGGCTTCGGTTAGAGTGGCGGGATGAGTGCAATGTCCCAACACGGTTCGCAGATCATATTGAGACTGAAGCTCGCTGAGCCGTTCTTCATCGAGGTCCACCACCGTCACGCTATGTTCTTCAACGACCAAACTGGCAGCCAGTGAACCGCCGACCTGTCCCGCTCCTAAAATAATAATTTGCATGCGCCATCATCCTTAATTTTATCAATAGTATACAAATTTTCGGTGATTCATGCCAGCTTCGGGCTTTGTTCAGCCTTGAATTTGCGAATGGGCGGATGGCTGGGAATATACCGCGGAGGGCACGCATAGGCGTCAGTTTAAGGAAGTTTAGCCGTCATTGCGAGCGCCAGCGAAGCAATCCAGTACGAGCTTTGTAGAAATTCTGTACTGGATTGCTTCGCTGGCGCTCGCAATGACGGCGTCTTTTGGGAAAAAAATCCTTAAACTGACACCTATACGGAGGGCACGCACGGGACAGCCCCTCTGGAATTTTGTGTAAATCCGGCAGTTGACTCCTGGATTTGTCCGGATTTTCCTTGAAATTTTGGGTTTGATCAGGTATTATGTACAAATTGAGACCTTAACGTCCTGCTTTGTACAGAGATAAACTATGTTTAGACGAATAATCGAAAAAGTAATTAGCCAGGCTGCCCGGGAATACCCGGTGATCGCATTAATGGGGCCCCGGCAGTCGGGCAAAACGACTTTGGTAAAATATTTATTTGGAGATAAACCCTACTTTAACCTGGAAGAACCGGATACCCGCGCGTTGCTGGAAAGCGACCCCCGGCGTTTTTTTGCCGAACACCCGGATGGCGCCATTCTGGATGAGATTCAGCGCGTTCCCGGACTGCTTTCTTATATTCAGGCGATAGTCGATCAAAGCGATAAAACCGGTGTATTTGTATTAACCGGAAGTCATCAGTTAGCCTTACATCATGCAGTGAGCCAGTCTTTGGCTGGGCGCGTGGCTTTATTTGATTTGTTGCCTCTCTGTCTGGAAGAAATTCGCGGCGAGCTGAAATCGATTTCTTTATTTGAAGAATTACTTATTAGCGGTTTTTTTCCGCGCATTTATGCCCAGCATGTAAATCCTGGCATGACTTATCGCAACTATGTCCGCACTTACATTGAGCGAGATGTACGTACCCTTGTTAACGTTAAAGACCTGGCACAATTTCAACGCTTTATGAAATTAAGCGCGGGAAGAATAGGTAATATTTTAAATATTGAAAGCCTTTGCGGGGAAGTAGGAATTGCTCATAAAACTCTAAATAACTGGTTATCTGTTTTGGAAGCCTCTTACCTGGTTATTAGAATCCAGCCTTATTTTGAGAATTTTGGTAAACGATTAATAAAATCACCCAAAATATATTTTACGGATGTGGGGCTGGCTAGTTATTTGTTAGGAGTACAAACCCCTGAACAGCTCACCCGGGATCCCATGCGTGGGCATTTATTCGAAAATTTAGTCATTATGGAGTTGGTAAAATGTCGCTATAATCGGGCAGAGGAGCCGGAAATTTATTATTACCGTGACAATCATGGTCATGAAGTAGATGTTATATTAAAACTGGGCCATCAATTAATTCCTGTTGAGATTAAATCTACACAGACTTTTAGTCCAGCTTTACTAAAGAATTTACGGTTTTTTAAGGAATTAGTCGGTGATCGTTGTCCTTTCGGATTTCTTATTTATTCCGGGGAGTCTGAGCAGCCGGTGGGAGATTTTTTTGTCGTCAATTATAAAAATACCGATAGTATTTTTGAAAAATTAAAAACGATTTGATTATTCTGATTGCAGTGTGGCGATGGGGTCGAGCCGGGAGGCTCGGTAGGAAGGATAAAGACCGGAGAAAACTCCGACGGCGGCTGACACGATAAATCCGAGAGCGGCGGGCAGTAAATGGAAGCTATATTCCCAACCCGATGATAACGCTAAAATGAGAGTGGTGGCCGTACCTAAAATCACGCCTAATAAACCTCCTAAAAGAGTAAGCACGACGGCTTCAATCAAAAACATTTGTAGAATATCCTTACGGCGCGCGCCGACCGCCATGCGGATGCCGATTTCGCGGCGGCGTTCGATAACCGATACCAGCATGATGTTCATAACGCCGATACCGCCGACTAATAATGAAATGCCGCCGATGGCGCTTAATAACCAGGTAAACGTGCTGCGCTGCTTACCGACAATGTCAATGATTTGCTGCGGATCGTGGAAACGTATCTGAGTGCCCGGCGTTAATTGACTAATCACATTTTGTAATTGGGTTTTGACCGGATCTAATGGCGTGTCAGGATGTAACTGAAAAAGAATGTTTTGAATCTGGATATTGGTATTGGTTACCAGTGACAGCGACAGTGGAATAATGACGCCTTCGTTGACATTCGCAAATAAAAACAGGTTGGGTTCCCAATAGTCGGCTACTCCGATAATGGTATACAAATCTTTGCCGATATTGATCTGCTGATTAATCGGATTGAGGCCTTTAGCACGAATTTGTGCGCCAATATCGTGACCGACAACACAATAAAAGCTGTTGGCATCCAGAAAAGACACAAAACGGCCGCTCTCCATGTTAATTTTTACAATCTGCGCCAAAGCTTCGGTGGCTCCTAAAATCTGGCCGTTAAATTGAATATCCTGGAAATACAGCGGCTGGTACAGGGTTGTGTAGGGAACAATTTTTTCGACGGCCGGAACCTGATTCAGGATGGTCTGCATGTCGCTCAGCTTCAATGCATTATACTGACCGCTGGAAGCTTCGTTTGGCGACCCAGGACTCAGCATGACCGCCAATAAATTCGTACCCAATTTTTTAAATTGCGCCAAAGCGTGATCGGTCGCCAGTTCGCTGGAAGAAATCAGAGCGACGACAGAACCGGTGCCGACCAGAATACCTAAAATAGCCAACAGTGAACGTAATTTGGCCGAGAATAAATTCATCAACGCTTCACGTATATGCGCCAGAAATCCCATTACACGATATTCCCGTCAAAAATTTTAATAATACGTTGAGACTGCTTGGCAACCTCTGGGTCATGGGTGATGATGGCGATTGTGGCGCCTTCGGTTTTATTGATCTCTTTTAATAGCTCCAGCACGTCATGACTATTTTTAGTATCGAGGGCGCCGGTGGGCCATCCGCTAATACAATGCTGGGATCACCCACCAAAGCGCGGGCGATAGCGACGCGTTGCTGTTGACCGCCGGATAATTCGTAAGGTTTGTGCGTGACGTACTTGGACATGCCGACTTTGGCCAGCATGGTCAGCGCGCGCTTTTTATCTTTGCGATCTCCCGGCGGGTGGTTACGGCGATAAGACAGCGGCAGCATCACATTTTGCACTGCTGTCAGGCGCGGTAGTAAAAAAAAAGACTGGAAAATAAAGCCAATTTTTTCATTCCGGTAATCGGCTATCTTATTTAAATTCAGGGTGGAGGTGTCCACGCCGTCGAGAAAATATTTACCGGTGGTGGGATGATCGAGCAAACCAAGGATGTTCATAGTAGTGGTTTTTCCCGATCCCGAAGCGCCGATAATAGTGACCAGTTCGCCGCGTTCAATGCCTAAATTAATGCCTTTTAAAGCGGTATAAGTCTCTGTGGCCATCACATACGTTTTAGTCACATCTTTAAGTTCAATGAGGCACGACAACGCGGTCTCCTGGAGAGATGCCCTTCACAATGGCCACTTCGGTTAACGTCGTCTTACCGGTAATCACCACCACTTCCCGGCGCACACCGTCTTTATCCTCCACGGTGACCACGGTTTTACCATTTTTTTGAATCACAGCCTTTATTGGCAGGAAGATCTGTGGAGGCTCGGGAATATCCAGTTCTGCCGCACCGCTCATGCCCACGCGGATAATGCGGCGTTGTTCGGGGGTGACATCAGGAATGCTAATTCTGACTTCAAACATTCCCATGCCCTCTTCGCCGCCTTCGCCGGATTGGACTGTGACGCGACCGATGAAACATATCCATTTAAGGTCATGCCCGGAAAAGCGCTACCGGTAATTTTGGCCGGAAGATCCTTTTTAATCAGATTAATGCTGATTTCACTGACGTTAATTTTCATGGAGAAACCGCTTAAATCGCCGACGGATAAAATGGTTGTCCGACTTTAAGATCGTCTCTCCACATTGATTCGGCCATTTCCGCTGCCTTCTTTTTTTGATCCGCGGATGGGAATAACGCCACGCCTTTGGCGGGAGAGAAAATTTTAATTTCCTTGAATTGCTTATTTAACAGTTCGTGGGCTTGGGCAACATTGGAGAGGCTGAGTTCTTCAATGGTCTTAAAAGAAACGCTGGTTTGCGGCAACAATTTTTCCAGATCGTATTTGGCCTGATAAAAGCTGAGCGTATCGCTTTTCTGACGGTTGGATGCGGTCAAATATTCTTCTTTGGAAATAACCCCGGCTTTATACAGGGCTTCGGTTCCCTGATAAGAAACAAGCCCGGTTTCGTAAGTTTGTTTTTTTTCCAGAAAATCACTGACTGTTTTTCGGTATTCCTCCGCCAGCTTACTGGCGTCCATGGTGATGACCGCCTGGCCTTTGTTAATTTGCTGGCCATAATCAAACAGTACCGCAGTCACCCGGCCTTCCAGCGGACTTAATATGGATTGTGAGGATAGCGGCCCCAGGGGTCCATTGAAGTGTAACGCTGTGACGGTGGATTTGGCTTGCGCAGTGATAATGCTGACATTTTCACTTTTAGTGGTCGGGATGTTTGTTTATGGCAGCCGCTGACGCAAAGCACAGACCCCACGGCTAGCCCACACAATAATAACAATCCGGTTTGCTGTCGCAATGGCGCTCCCATGATCTAATACCTCATTTCTATATGCCAATCGTCCAGAGTCGTGCCCAGCAGATTTTCAAACTCGGTGACACTGTTCAAATAACCAATCTGACTGTTAATAAAATCAATTTCTTGCTGCAACAGATTGTCCACTATAATATTAACATTTAATGCCGTAGTTTGCCCATATTGCTGCTTGATTCGCTCGGCTGCGAGATTTTTGCGTTGCAATTCCAGCGCGTTTTGGGCCAGATTTAATTGTTCCAGTTCACTGTTGAGATTATTCAAACTATTGACCACCTGCCGGATCAGCGAACGGCGGGCCTGTTCCAGAGAATCCTCGGCCTGCGCCAGACCCACTCTGGGGTCAATCAATGCGGCTTTACTGGTAATGTCGCGAATGGGGATTGACAGTTCAACGATGGCGGTCGGCCTGTCCGTGGTACTGATCTCATTCGAGAAGTTAACAACGGAATTGGCGCCCGTACTGTTGTCAAAATTGACCGCGCCGCTCAAGTTAAGCTCCCAGCGTAAGTTATCTTTCGCCAGGGCCACAGCCCGCCTTGCCGCGTTTAACCCTAATCTCTGCGACACGTATTGAGGATTGTTGTTCAGGGCGATAGCGATGGCCTGTTCTTTGGAAGGGGTATGGTAAGCGTGGAAATCGATTTGAGTATTCACTTTTAATTTTGACGTTGGCGACAGGCCGAGTGTGTCCAGTAAAGTCTGATAGTCCTGTTGCGTCTGATTCCTTTGCCGCACCACGGACAGATGGGTATTGGCGAGGGTCGCCTGCTCCTGCAGCAGTTCGCTGGAAGCCATTTTTCCTGCGCTGACCCGCAATTGATACTGGGCTGAGGTCTGCTGTTCCCGCTGAAGAGCCTTTTCCTGCACGGTGAGACTATTATAATCCTGAACGACCTGACGGTAATTGGTAATGACCTGCGTGACCATGTCAATGATACTGCTTTTGAAGGTTTGCCGATTCATAAGTTCAGTGTCCTGAGCGTTAAGCCAGGGAATTTCGCTGATATGGCCAAAACCGCGCAATAACGGTTGCACCACCCGAAAGGTTTCCTGCTGATCGCCCTTCAAATTAGTGTTACTGGTCAGGCTCATTTCCGTGCCGTAGCGGGTGTTGTAGGTAATACCGGGGTTGGCAGAGTAGCCGGTTTTTCGCCCTCTGTAAACGTGGCGCTGGCGCCGAATTGAAATTGTGGCTGAAACTGGTAGTCAGCCAGTTCCAGAGCATATTTATCAGAAATACGTTGTAAACGGCTGCTATGAATGGAAGGATTATTGCGCAAAGCCAGAACAATGGCTTCATCCATGGTTAACAATTTGGTGGCAATAGTGGTGCTTTGCGGTAAAGGCAGCTGATCGAGCTCTTTTACGGTGGCGGATTTGACCAGAACGGTTGAGGCTGCAGGCGCGCTCTGTACGGCGCCTGCGCCGAAACAGGACAGACCCAGGATCAATGCCCGCCGAAGTCTGAATTCTGGAAAATATTGTAAATACCGCATGGTTTGCTCATTAAATCAGGCTCGCTTCCCAGATGCAAATCCTGGCTATTCATCAGCGGCTGAGGGCAAAAGGGTATTGTCATTGCGAGCGCGAGCGAAGCAATCCAGTACATAGTTTCTACAAAGTCCGAACTGGATTGCTTCGCTCGCGCTCGCAATGACGGTTAGGCATGAATCTTATGTTATTATGGATGGACCGTACGATTCATTGAGTATTTTTAATGCAGATTGTCGTAGACGAACAAATTCCATTAGTCGATGATTTATTCGCCGGGCATTGCTTGGTTAAAAAACCCGGGGAAGCGATTGCCGGGCGGATTTGTCGCAGGCGGATATGTTGTGGGTTCGCACGGTCACTCAGGTGGACGAAGCGCTGCTGGCGGGAACTGGTGTGCGGTTTGTGGGGACAGCCACGGCAGGGTATGACCATCTGGATACCGGCTGGCTGGACCGTAATGGCATTGCCTGGGCTTATGCTCCCGGCGCTAACGCGGTGGCGGTGGCTGAGTATGTGTTGTGCGTTATCGCGGCATTGCGAACCCGGGATCAATTGAGGGGACCGTCATTGCGGGCCGGCGTGATTGGTGTAGGCCAGGTTGGACGAATCGTGGCGGATTATCTGGCACAGGCGGGCTTTCAGCTCATACTCAACGATCCGCCCCGCGCGGCCCCGAGCCGGGTTTTGAATACGCCGCTCACAGAGTTTGCGAATTTGGATCTGCTGTGTCTTCATCCGGCCCTGGTTCGCGCAGGGCGCTTATTCTTCCTGGCGTCTTTTGGACGACACTTTTTTGAAGCGGCAAAAATCCGGCATGGTATTGCTGAATGCTTCTCGCGGCGAGGTACTGGATACTCAGGTGTTATTGCGCCAACATCATTTAGAGCTGTGTCTGGATGTCTGGGAACACGGGCCGGATATTAATCTTGAGCTGTTGCAGCGCACCGTGATCGCAACCCCGCATATTGCCGCTTACAGCATCGACGCCAAGCGCCGCGCCAGCGAGTTGCTGTATCAGCAGGCGCAGAAATTTTTTGGACTGCCGGCTAGAAATAGTCCTGTCAGTCAGATTCCGGAAAAAATTTGCCGGGATTGGATTGGGAAAAACGCGTTTTGGAAATTTTTGATCCACTGGCATACAGCGGGAAAATGCGTGAGGAGTTATTAAAAGAGAAACAAAATAGCGCGAAACAATTTTTAAGATTACGCCGGACTTATCCATGGCGAAAAAGCCTGTCATCTTTAAGTCGATGACAGGCCATTTCTGTCATAGTTACGCGGCAGATTTACCGGTAACGGTTACCATCGCTTTGCAAGACATCCCTGCCAAATCTTTGGCCTTGCCGGAAAGCAATATGGTCACAGTAGACACACGTTCTTCTGTAGCATTCTTCTTGCCTACTTTCTCTACCTTGAGACCACCGAACGTACAGGGTCTTCCCTCGTAGGTAACCCGAAGGTTTCGTGCTTCAGATGAACCCCATATACGGACTGTCTTGACAACTTCTCTGCTGCCTTGGCGAAATACAAACTTCGTGTTGTTAACGGTCACTACCCGTTCAGTTCCAATAGCACCGATCGGGCCTTCGACTTTAACGGTCACTGCTTTTCCCCCTATAGGCCCACGGTTTTCGACGATGCCTTGTTGAGCAAAACTGGCGCTTGCAGCACATACGCAGGCTGCGGCTGTTAAGGCTATAATAACATTTTTCATTTCATATCCTCCTGGTTAGTTTATATACAAAGTAAATATAGAACATCTGGCGATTTACGCCACTATCTCATCATTGCCAGCTTAGCAGGCAGCTCTGAGAATTCGTTGATTTATCGGTACTTATATTCATAGTAATCGTTCTGATCGTTTGTTTGCCTACCACTGGCATGCTCCAGTCACAGGCCTTGGGAATGCCGTTCCGGCCCTGGATCATAATACGTTCCGGATATTTATAATCCGCCGTAAACATTTTGGCTCCCATCTGGCTAACGGGCATCGTTTTGTTACCCAAAGACGGTATCAACAGATGAGCGTCTTTGTTCGATTCATTGATGACGGTGACCCGGATAGCGTCCGCGTAACCACAACCAAGGCTGGCGATCATTAACCCGCCTATGGCGCTTAATATTAATCCCTTCATGAATAACTCTCCCTGTTAAAAAATGTTAAATTAGTAGTCAGATTAAATATAGTACAGTTTAAAAAATATACCAGTGCAAATTCCTGTCCTCAGTACACGACAAATTCGTCATTGCGAGCGTGAGCGAAGCAATCCAGTACAAGGCCTAGTGCTAAATAATTGATTTTACACACAGCATCGAACTGGATTGCTTCGCTAGCGCTCGCAATGACAAAATTGTCATGTAAGATTCCTGTCAATGAAGTGTTTACTATTTTATTCATTTTTAATACAATGAGTGGAAATATGATTTACTTCAATGGACAGATTATCGCGCCGGAAAGTGTGCGGATTTCACCGCCGACAGAGGCTTTCTGCTGGCCGATGGTTTGTTTGAAACCATGAGAGCGGACGACGGTCAGGTTTTATCGCTCTGCGAGCATTGGGCGCGCCTGAAAAAAAGCGCGGATTTTTTGGAAATTCCCCTGCCATTAGAGTGCCGCGAACTTGAAAAAATTATTCCTGAATTATTATTGTGCAACGATCTGGCCGGTCAAAACGCCGGTTTAAGATTAACATTGACTCGCGGATGCGGGCCGCGCGGACTACTCCCGCCCGCCGGACCATCCCACAATTATGTTGACCGCTTTTCCGCTGCCGGCGCTCGATCCCGAACCGGTGCGTGTCAGTGTGGTGGAAATTCGCAAAACGAGTTCTCGCCGTTAGCGCAAATTAAATCCCTCAATTATCTGGATAATATTCTGGCCAAAATGGCCGCCGTGAAGGCGGCGCAGAGGAAGCGGTTTTATTGAATTCCAAAGGCCACGTGGCCGAGGCGAGCGCCGCCAACATTTTCCTGGTGACTGGGCGCGGCCTTGCGACCCGCGTATCGCCAACGGCGCTTTGCCCGGCATTATGCGCCAAAAGGTGATTGCTTTGGCCGGAAAATTAAAGATAACGGTGGAGGAAAGGATTATCACCGTTGAAGATTTGAAGAGCGCCCCCGAAATTTTTCTCACCAACAGCCTGATTGAAATCCAGCCGGTTAACCGGCTGGGGCCGATCACCCGGGCAGTTAAAGCGAACTACCGCGTCTCCGCAGTTGCCTCCGTCGCGAGAAGAGCTCTTCGCAGTAGGAGGCAACTGCGGAATTTAGGATTATCGCGTATAGGGGAATTTGGTATAAGGATCGCTGGGATAATAGGGATATTTGGACATATTGAGCGTGGGACAGCGAATAAATACCGTGCCATTCGGGACGGCGTATGTGGGTTTTTGCACACTGTACAAATTACGCACGGCAAATGCACATTGCCTTAAACAGTTGGCCTGAGTGAGCGCGCACATGGCTGAACAAAAGATTTCCTGATCCAGGGCCGGAACCAAAACCGTATAGCCTGGCCGCGCATTCAGCACCGCGATGGTTGAATTAGAGTTAACCAGCGCCCGTGTTCCTCCGCCCCCGGTGATGGTATCGGGCAGGCCGGGATTAACGGCCATAAATAATGCCCCGGAATTAATAAAATATTCGCAGGAAGCCGGATTGGGAATGAAATTAATGATCATATGATCAATAAAGTAAACGCCGATACCAAACGCCGGAGAACAAACAGCCAATGTGGCCAGAATGCCTGTTAATCCGTAAATCCTCTTTTTCACTTCTTAATCTCCCTGTTTACCATTTCTCCTGTATGTCTAAATATAGATCAAATTGGCAATTTTGCCGCTTGCCGGTGTTAATGAAGAGATGTATCGATATACTAAGACAAATTAAGTGATCAAGTCCGCAATCGTGAACAGGGAACGAGGCGATTGCAATCTGATCACAATTCAGAACTCGATCCTGTAGGTTTTGGCATTATTTATCGCCCAGCAGAAAATCCATACTCTTTTTAACCCCTAATGCCTTCTCTTTGTCGGTGAGACAGGCTAATTCTCCCCAATAGGCATCTTCTAGCATCAAATACAGTTCATAAGAAATCATGACGACTACCGGGTGACTTGCTCTTTCAATGATTACCGGTTCTTTAATCGCCTTATCAAGATATTTACCGGGCTGCTTATTTAATTCAGTCGCGGTAGCTTTCATAAAAACCTCCGGTTTTAATATTTTAGTATTCATTTTCTCATGATCGCTCCACATCCCAAAACCATAATCTTTTTCAGCCTCTCCGGATTTTTTGAATGGGGGCGATTTTGCAATTGCCTGCTTTCGCCATGCGACAGCCCTTAATATTTGCTTCATCGAATTTCGAAGTCTGCGGATAATTGTTTTCATAACCATGTCAATTTTTAAAGGAGTTCATTAGCCCAAAGTTTATTTAAGAAGGTTTTCCATGGCCAAATGTGTATTCCGTCAGCGGTAAGCCGCTCGTCTGGGTCTAAACTAATCACGCCATAAGTTTGGATTAATCCTTCTTCTTTTAGGGCTCGAATTCCTTTGAGATGTTTATCAGTGACAAGATCGGTACCTTTGATTTCAATAGCCAGTTTATTGCCAATAATAAAATCTACTTCCAAATGAGATGAAGAACGCCAATACTGTAATGGCAAATCGATAAAATGATAAGCGAGGAAGGCGCGTAGTTCCAGAGCAATGAAATGTTCAAAAGCACGGCCAAAAAGTTCGGATTTTATTTCAACCTGGCCTACGTCTGGTTAGAGAATTGACTACGCCAATATCAAATAAAAAATACTTTGCCCGCGTAATTGCTTTTCGTTTTTTAGTCGACAGAAACGGAGGGATGGAAAAACCGATAAGGGTATCATCCAAAATTCCAAAATAATTTTCCAGTGTGCGTACCGGCACCCCGCAGTCACTGGAAATGTTGGCATAATTGATTTCCTCTCCATTACAAAGTGCGACCACTTCAAGGAAACGGACAAAACCAGACAAGTTTCTGGTTAGCGCTTCTGCCTTAATTTCTTCCTGAAGATAAGTACCCACATAAGCTTTGAGATAATCATGGGCCTCCGTATTACCATAATATTCTGGCAGGCCGGTGGTGTTCAAATAGCTGGAAAGATTAAAATCGGGAATCTCCCGGGAGGTCAATGGCAATAGCCATGCCTGAAATGCCCGACCTGCTAATAAATTTGCGCCGCCCTTACGTAACTTTCTTGCGCTGCTTCCGGTTAATAAAAATGTTTGCTTTCGTTTCACAATTAAACGATGTACTTCGTCCAGCAAGGGAGGAAATTTTTGAATTTCATCAATAACGACTACAGTATCAGCTATTGTTTCCTGACTTATTAAGGTGGGGTCTCTAACAAGCCGCTGGAAAACGGAAGCGTCCAGTAAGTCATAGGTTTTGGCGTTCGGGAGAGATTGTTCGATCAAAGTGCTTTTTCCCACGCCGCGTGGTCCAAAAAGAAAATAACTTCTTTTTTTCAACAAGTTATTTAGATTTAGA
>CAVQJI010000024.1:0-17626 GCA_963712715.1 uncultured Pseudomonadota bacterium
ACGACCGCAGTGACCGAGCTCTTTCGCTTTTATCCGGTCTGCGCCAGCCACCCGCGGAACGTTGTCGGTCGCGACGTGGATCAGCAGGACCGTCCGGTGCAGCACCTTGTTGTGCTTTAGATCTAGCAGGAGGGTGGGCGGCACGTGTTCGGTATGGGTGCTGAGAAAGGCCGCGGTGCCGGAGACCCGGGCCTCCGGCGCTTCGTCGCAGTTGGCTAAGAAGTCGGCGAACGACATCGTCTCGCTCTCGATCCGCGACAGCACCAATCGGCGGCCCGTGCGCCAAGTGCTCCATGATCGTGAACATGACGAGACCGATCACCAACGGAGTCAGGAGCCGTTGTTCTGGTCTCTTCATTGAATTCGAGCTAAACAGGGCGACGTCCACGGCCATAATCGGCGCCAGCACAGCGGCGATCGTCGGCCACCGCCACCGCCAGACACCATGCATGACGGCGCCGATGAGCACGGTTGTGAGGGTCATTGTTCCGGTGACAGCAAAGCCATAGGCCGAGGCCAGGGCGCTCGAGCTCCGGAAGCTCACGACCAGCGCCAGCACAGCGGCCAGCAACAGCCAGTTGACCTGACGGGATAGTAACAATATGCCCTGACCGCCCCGCTCCAATTCCAGCCATGTACAGGGTAAATTTGGATATTTTTCCTGCATGACAGCTTCGGTATTTCCCACCTCAATCACCAGAATGCCTTCGGGAGCTAAAAAACGTTTAGCATCCGCTAAAATTTTTTTAACAACATCCAGACCGTCCTCACCAGCCTGCAAAGCCAGCGCAGGTTCGTGGGAATATTCCCTGGGTAGACCGGCAAATTCAGCCCCCCCACGTACGGAGGGTTACTGAGAATAATATCATAAAGTGTTGGAGGCAAATCCGCAAAACAATCGGAGCGGTGTAACTGCACACGCTCTTGCAGACCATAACGTTCTACATTGATAGCGGCCACTTCCGAGCGCCCGGGCTGACGTCGACGGCATCTACCTGCGCATCCGGAAAAGCCCAAGCCGCGCCAATGGCAATACACCCACTGCCGGTTCCGATGTCCAGGATTTTTCGGACTCTGTCAGGTTCTATCCAGGGCTCAAACTGCTTTTCCAACCATTCCGCCATGGGAGAACGCGGTACCAGCACCCGCTCATCCACATAAAATGGCCGCCCACAAAACCATGCCTGTTTGACAGGTATGCTAAAGGCTTGCGAGTTTCTATACGCTGTTCCACTAAGGTCAGTATCTCCTGACGTTCTGTGGGAGTTAACACCGCGTGAAAAATATCTGCATTGGTCTCCGGTGGCAAATGCAATGCCGTCAACACAAGGTTTACTGCTTCGTCCCACGAATTTTCCGTGCCGTGCCCAAAAAATAATCCGGCTTCGTTAAAACGCGAACGCCCCAGCGGACCCAGTCGCCCGCTGTGAGCAGATATGTCATGGCTTCCTGTTTTTCCAGAGTTTTCATAAGTTGCTATAATATCATAACTTCCTGTGTTAATATGAATTATGGGCGCGAAAATTAGAGAGAAACTACTTTTCCACGAAGCGCCGTTGTGGCTCGCCTGGCTAACGGTAGGGGCCTTTTTGGGTCTTCATCTCTGCGACAAATGGTTAGGCGATCTCTCTCATCCGGTAAGATTTGCTTTTTTATTCATCTGGTTATTTATTACGGTTATCTGGAATTCATTCGAAATCGCACACCATGTGGAAATGTTGACAGAAAAAGTGCGTGAACCGTTAGGAACCCTGATTTTAACTCTGAGCGTCACATCGATTGAAATCGTTACGATGGTGAACGTGATGTTTATCGGTAATGATAACCCCACCCTCGTTCGCGACACGATGTATTCCATTATTATGATCGTGCTGAACGGTATCGTGGGACTCAGTATACTGCTGGGCAGTATCCGTTATCGTGAACAACGTTATAATTTGCGCGGCTCGATGGAATTTATCAGCGTTATTTTGGTGCTGGCGGTAATCGGTTTGATTTTACCGGATTATACAAAATCAACAGCCAGGCCTACTTTTTCGACGGGTCAGACTCTTTTTCTGATTTTCACTTCACTGTCCATTTATATTATTTTTCTTGGCATGCAAACTGTCAGCCACACCAAACATTTCATTTCTCCTTTTGAATCCCATGAACCCTGCAGGCCGATGAATCTCGATCTAAGATATTCGCCCAAATGCGCGGCCCATCATGCATTCTTATTAATCGCTTATCTGACGCCGACGTTAGTCATCGCCAAGCTGATCGCGAGGCCCATCGATACGACTCTGGTGAGTTTAAACCCTCCTCCTGCGCTCGGCGGGTTACTGGTGGCAATTCTGGTTCTGGCGCCTGAAGGGGTCAGCGCGATCCGCGCTTCTTTAAGCAATCATTTGCAAAGATCGGTGAATATCGCTCTGGGCGCGGTGCTGGCGACGACGGCGCTCACTATTCCGGTGGTATTGACGATCGGACTTTTTACCGGGGAAACTATTATTCTGGGTTTAAGCAAAACCAGTATCACTTTACTGGTTCTCAGTTTAATTACTTCCATTGTGACTTTCCTAAGCGGCCGCACCAGTCCATTACAGGGGGCACTCCACTTATTATTATTTTTTGCTTATATTATGTTAATTTTTGATTAATGGGCAAAGCTCCGGCTCAAGGATGAGCCGGCATACCTTTACCTGGAATTAGAGAAGGCGCTGTTTTCGGATGGCTTGAACTGGCTATCCTTCACAAGCATATTTTTAACCTGCTTTAATGCTTCTCTATATTTCGGGTCGCGTATTTTGCTAGATGAAAGTAATTTCTCGATTTCATCAATCAGTAAATACTCTTTTACACTAGAGCATGGGATATTTAAAAGCCTGATTGCTAAAGCCTTCGCATCGCTACTTTGGTCATTTTGGCCATTCATCCAACTCATCAGGCTAAAACTTTTAGTTCCATTGACATAGTTATAAAGAATATCTAATAGTTGAGATCTCTTATCGTAATTACATAAACGTATCCCTGTCGCCATGTTGGCAGGGATAAGGGAAAAACCGTTATAACCGATAAAATCAATATCTTTTACTTCTTCCCCCAACAGACTTAACGTTTTGTTCAGTAAGGTGGGTTTGTTGCCATCCTTGTTATTTAATGATTCAATTTGAGAACCCAGTCTCAGGCGACGGTCCACATGGATATAGAGTGACCTTGACATATCTTTTGTCAAATGGTAAGCCACATTGAGAGGAAGATTCCCTGAAAGAATACGGGAACTGTCAACCAGAGATTTCATCATATGAAATATCTGGGAAATTTGCTTAATCTGTAGAGTATCGAGAAAATGCAAATTATTAATTATAAATTGAAAAAATGTTATTCTCATTTCTGTCGGTTTATTGGTAAAGGCCCACACAGGCTCAGTCAAAATTATTGAGTCAAGACAGTCAAAAGAATTTTGTATGGGAAATTTAAAATTATTTTCCAAATAAAACGGGATTATATTTTTATCCGTAAAAAATGGCTCAAAACCCAAATTATTTTCAATGGCTGAAAGAGCTTCAAAAGCTAATTTCAAAAGTAAATAGGGAGCTATAAAACCTGTCAGAGTTGTGAACATTAAATTGAAAATATCAAAAAATTTTCTTATTTCCGTTATATATCTTTTCTCTCTATTAATTTGTTTATCTTCACCAAGATATCCACTAATAAGATCAATGAGTACATTCGGCATCATATAAAGTATGCGCGGCAAAATAATCTGCCGTGCACCAGCAAATTGACTCGGCGAGAACTGCTTCTCCTCCACTAGACGCTGGGTAAGTCGCCGAAGTTTTTCGTCTTTATAAGGAAAATTTAGAAAATGTTTATTTTCCGGAAATTTAAAATCCCTGCTCCACGTCAACTGTGCCCATTCTTCCACGGACATAGAGCCACCTTTAATCTCAATTTCAATCAAATATTCCAAAATAATCTTTTCCAAAACTTTAGGAAAAAACAGTTCAAGAATGAAAGGTATTCTTTTTATCAATTCAGCATTTCTGTTTTGAAATATTGTTCTCCAAAAATGCCATCGAGAATTGCGGGCGCCGGGATAGAGTGAGTCAAGGAACAGCAGACTAATGGATTTTATTTCGTCATTAGGTAATGGGTTAATAAAAAATGCATTATTAATCTGTTCAAAAGGTAGCACTGTATGTTTTGGTATTAACTCTTTATTATCTTTGCTCACGGAAGTTTCTCTCTTTAAAGTTAAAAATATAATTTAGCGCCTTTTTAACATATTTTTAAAAAAAAATCAAGAGAAAAATATCAGTTTAAATGCTTTTTACAGCGCATTTAAAACATTTGATTAACCGGCTCACGGATGAGCCCTTAGGCCTCAGGTTAAGGAATTGCCGCACCAGTCGTTACAGGGCGCTCTCTACTTATTATTATTTTTTGCTTATGTTATGTTAATCTTCGATAGATGATTTCAGGAAAATGGTGACATGCTGAAAAACTTACGACATTCTCTGCTTGTGCATGAACCGGCTTTGTGGCTAGCGTGGCTGACAGTTTTGGCATTTTTAGCGCTGGGTAATACCTGGCTCAGTAATTTACAACACACGAATGCTTCTCGTTACTTTTCTATATTTATTTCTGATTATTTTATGGAATTCATTTGAGGTAGCGCACCATGTCGAGGCCCTTGCGGAGTCAATGCAGGAACCTTACAGCACCGTGATCTTAACGCTAACCGTGATTTCCATTGAAGTCTCACTGATCGCCAGCATCATGCTAACCGGCCCCGATAATCCAACGCTGGCGCGAGATACCATGTATGCCGTGGTGATGATTTTTCTGAATGGAATTGTGGGACTTAGTTTACTTCTGGGAGGATTGCGTTATCAGGAACAGCAATATAATCTGCAGGGTTCTATTGCCTTTTTAAGCGTGATTATTCTGTTGGCGGTGGTGGGATTGGTATTGCCAAATTTTACTCATTCGACCAGTTCCGCTACCTTTTCGACCTTTCAGGAAATTTTTCTCATCGTGACTTCACTGGGTATTTACGGCATTTTTTTGGTCATTCAAACTATCAGTCACCGCACTCATTTTGAGACTCCGTTTCAGCCCCAGCAAACTTTTACTCCTTTTGATCTGCATATTAAATATCCGGCAAAGCCTATTAAATATCATGTTATTTTAGTGATCGCCTATTTAATTCCTACCTTGTTTTTAGCAAAGCAAGCCGCGATCCCCATTAACTTTATGCTGGGAAAAATGGGCGCGCCCAGCTCACTTGGCGGTTTATTGGTGGCTATTTTGGTGGTCGCCCCCGAAGGCGTTAGCGCCATTCGCGCTTCGCGGGCCAATCAGTTACAGCGCTCAGTGAATATTTCGCTGGGATCGGTGTTAGCGAGTATCGGTTTAACCATCCCGGTCATTCTCATCATTAGTTTAATCACGGGAAAAACAGTGATCCTGGGCCTGGATTACAGCGACACCACCATCCTGGTCCTGACAGCGATCATGAGCATCCTGACTTTTGTCAAGCGGCCGCATCAGTATCCTGCAGGGGGCCATTCACCTGCTGCTATTCTTTGCCTATATTCTCATGATTTTTGATTAATACAGCGTAAACCACTTTTTATTTAGGGGCCAGGCGTGATGTTTCGGATGACTTTAATGGGTTATCTTTTACAAGCTCATCCCTAACCTGTTCCAATGCTTTTTTATATTTCGGGTCGCGTATTCCGTTAGATAAAAGTGATTTCCCGATTTCATCAATCAAAAAATACTCCTGTACACCAGAACACGGAATATTTAAAAGCCGGATCGCTAAAGTCTTCGCATCGTTATGGTTACGGCCACTAAATAAACTCAGCGGATTTAGAGAACTCCTTTTAGGTTCATTGATATAGTTATAAAGAATTTCTAATGGCTTGGATCTCTTATCGTAATTAAATAGGCGTATCCCTGTCGACAGGTTACAGGGATAACGGAAAAACCTTTAAAACCATTAAAACGAATATCTTTTACTTCTTCGCCCAACAGAGATAAGGTTTTAGTCAGTAACGTGGGTTTGTTACCGTCTACGTTATTTAATGATTTAATTTCAGAGCCCAGTCCCAGACGACGATCCACATGGATATAAAGAGATTTTGCCATATCTTTTGTCAAATGATAAGCCACATTGAGAGGAAGATTCCCTGAATGAATACGGGAACTCTCCACAAGAACTTTTATCATATAAAAAAATTGGGAAATTTGCTTAACATGTACAGATTCGGCAAAATGCAGGTTATCTATTATAAACTGAAAACATGTTACTCTCATTTCTGTCGGTTTCGAAGTCATACACCATACAGGTTCAGTCAACATTATTGAGGAAAGATAATCAAAAGCATTTTTTATGGAAAAATTTCTAACATCTTTCAGAAAAACCGGAACTTCCATAACAAATGGCTTAAAACCTGAATTCTCTTCAATGGCTGAGAGAGCCTTAGCGGCTGATTTCATAAGATAATAGGGAACTATAAAATTCGTTAGCGTCGTGAACATCTAAAATGTATGTATTTAAAAATTGTCTTATTTCCGTTATATATCTTTTTTCTCTATTAATTTGTTTATCTTCACCAAGATATTCGTTAATTAAATCGGTTAAATCTTTTGGCATGATATAAAGTATGGGCGACAAAATAATCTGCCGTACTTTAGATCGACTCATGGGTGAGTACTGCTTTTCCTCCATTAACAGCCGGGTAAGACGCTGGAGTTTTCCGTCTTTATAGGGAAAATTTAGAAACTGCTTATTCTCCGGGAATTTAAAATCCCTGCTCCACATTAACTTTGCCCACCCTTCCAGGGACAGGTTATCATATTCATCATGAAGACTCTGATCAATCAAATTATCGATCAAATATTCCAAAATAATCTCTTCCAAAACTTTAGGGATATAAAGCTGATAAACATCGGAAATCAGTTTAATAATTAAAGGTATTCTTTTTGTCAGTTCAGCATTTCTTTTTGCATATAATCTTTTCAAGAAGTTCCATCGAGTAACCGGGACACCGGGAATGGAGTCAAGGAGCAGCAGACTTATGGATTTTCTTTCGTCATTTTCATCAGGCGCCAGGCTGTTAAAAAATGTATGATTAATCTGTTCAAGAGGAAGTACCGTGCCATGTGGTATTAAATTTGTCTGTTCAAAAGGAACTTCTGTATTATTTGGCATTAAATCTTTAGAGCTCTTGTTCACCGATGTTTCTCCGTATCTTAAAGTTACAAATAGATTATTTAATTTATAATGACATATTATACGAGAAAAGTAAAAAGGAATTCTATCGGGACAGCGGCTCGCAACGGCTATTTTTTACAAGCGCGTCTCTCACCTGCTCTAATGTTTTTTTATATTTCGGGTCGCGAATTGTTCCCGAAGAAATTAGTTTTTCTATTTCATCAATCAGCAAATATTCATTAACACTAGAATACGGGGTATTTAAAAGCCTGGTCTTTAAAGCCTTCGGTTTTTCGCGACTAAACCATTTCAGTGGGTTAAAACTTTTAGATTCATTGATGTGGTTACAAAGAATGGTCAAGGGCACAGCTCTTTTATGATAATTAAATAAGCGTATTCCTGTACTCCGATCCTCAGGAATCAGGGAGAAACCGTTAAAACTTCGATAAGATTGAATATCGTTTACTTTTTCTTCCAACAGCCCCAGGGTTGTCGTCAATAATGTGGGTTTGTTATCCTTCGTGTTATCTAACGATTTAATTTTGGAACCCCATCCCAGACAAATCACATGGTCATAAAGTGACTTTGACATTTCCCTGGTTAAATGGAAAGCCACATTGGGAGGAAGTTTTCCTTTTCCTGCGAGAATATAGGAACTGTCAGCCAGAGCTCTGACCATATAAAAAATTTGGGGAAATTGCTTAACAAAATTGGAACCGAGCGTGCCTTTCTCCATAAGCAGATATTGAAAAAATGTGAACTTCTTTTCTACCTTCAGGTCCTCCCATTTCCGTATATTGCACATAACGGGTTCAGTCATAATTATTGAAAGGTAATCATAAGCATTCTGAATGGGAAAATTCAAATACAAATCCTCCATAACATACCATTTATTAACAAGCGGCTCAAAACTCGAATTTTTTTCAATAGCTGAGAGAGCATTAATGGCATACACCACAAATGCATATAGAGTATGATATCCATTTAGATCACCAAACTTTGATTTTAACTCAACAAAAAATTCTTTTATTTTCGTTATATATATCTCACTACTTTTATTTTTCATCTTCACCCAAATATCCGTCAATGATATTAATTAATGCTTGCGGAAATATATACAGTATTTGAGGCAAAATAATCTGCCGTACAGAGGATTGACTGGTGTACTGCTTTTCGTTTACCAGGAGCTGGGTCATTTGCTGGAGTTTTTCGTCTTCATAAGGAACATTCAGAAATTGTTTATTTTCCGGCCATTTAAAATCCCTGCTCCATGCCGCCTTTAACCATCTTTCAAGGTCTCTGCAGGGATCCCGGGGAAACTCATCCTCTTGATTATTTTCAATTTGATCATCAATCAAATATTCCAAAACAATCTTTTCCAAAACTTCACAAAAGTTAATCAGTTTAAAAATTAAAGGTATTTGTTCTGCCAATTGAGAATTTCTATTTTCAATGTTGGACCACCGCCAGTAGCCAGAGGAGGAGACTGCGTCAATAAGCAGCAGGCTAATGGATTTGCTTTCATCATTTCCATGATGTGATGGGTAGACAGGAGAGAGATGATTAATCTGCTCAAAAGGAAGTACTGTACTTTTATGATCTTTGCTCATCGATGTTCGCCCCGCTTAAACTGAAAAATATAGCGGCGATTTATAGCATATTTTTTGTTCTCATTCAAGCCATTTGTTCAGGACTTCAATGATTTTTTTGGCCTGTTCGGCATTGGAAATATTGAATTTCGATCGCTGTTGATAGGCGCCGGCTTTCTTTTGGTAACGGCGAATGCTGTAAGCTTCAGGTCCATAGGCCTGTTTCTTTTTATCCCAGGTTTGGTACCGGAACACAATGGTTGTCCACGCGCCGCGGGTTAATATCACTTTATCGAGCTGTTTGGTGGTTAAAACGCCTTCTTCGGTATATTCAATCGTAATGTCATCAATTGTTTCTGCCATTGTCCACTCCTTTTTCTTGATGTTGTGCGTCGCTGATCATTCCCAGCAGCGTTCGGCTATCAGGGCTATCCGGCTGCACTAGCGATAGCGCCCTTTGCCAATAATTCACTGCCAGATGGAAGTCTTTACGCTGGTAAGCGTTTACCGCTAATAAATTCAGCGCATCCACCGGCTCTGTTAGGGATTCTAACATACCGCTCAATGCGGCTTCCATAGCCGGGGTTAAATGTCCCTGGTGACGGAAAAAATTTGCCTTTGCAAGGGCGAGCATCGTTTCGCCAGACTGCGGTTGAAGACGGCGGGCTTGTGTTAATGCCGATTCTGCTTCGGCGTATTGACGCAGATCCAGATACAATTTTCCCAGCAAATACCAGCCTTCGCCGCTGCGTGGGTCCTGTCGAAGATGATCGCGCAGTTGCGTAACCAGCTCCTGCGGATTTTTGATTTTTGCCGCCTGCCGGGCGATTTCGGCGTTTTGACGCTGGGCTGTCCAAACTTGCTGAAGCTGGCGGCTATCTCCAAACCCTAAATATAACCCCAGGGCAATGACAGGAAATCCGGCTAACCCTATTTTCACACCGTATCCCACAGGAGAGGCGGATTTCCGGCAGAACGGCCAAATCACGCAACTCCACGCCGCTATCGTCAGCAAAGCGATAATACCCCAAAATATAACGTTCACGCGGCGGTTTTCCGAGGATGAGTGATGCGCCATAAAATCATACCACCGATCACTAGCAACAGCAGAGGCAGCAACCACAATCCCAGCGTGTAAAAATTAAAAGGGGGTTTAAATAAAATAAAATCTCCATAGCGAAGGGTCATATATTCCTTGATCTGCGCGTCAGTTTTATTGGCCAAAACCATTGTGTAAACCTGCTGGCGCAAATCTTTAGCCAGATCGGCATTCGAATCCGCCAAATTCTGGTTTTGACAAACCAGACAACGTAATTCGCTGATCAGTCCCTGAAACTGTTGCCGCTGCGCTTCTGTCGGGAAAGGATAACGATCCACCGCCGCGGCGTAGGCGAGCGAAAAATTCCAGAATAAGCAGAAAATCAAGCCGATTTTAAACATTTTTTTAATCATTTTTTATTAGGGTCTGGATTTTGGGTAATATAGTTTGTTTCCAGTCCGCGGGACTGATCGCGCCGGTAAACTTATAACGAATGACGCCCTGCTGATCGATAATAAAAGTTTCCGGGGTGCCGTAGACTCCAAAGTTAATGGCTATATTTCCTTGTGGATCGTCTATCACCTGCTCGTAGGGATCGCCGGATTCGCGCAGCCATGTCAATGCTTTTGGGCGGTTGTCTTTATAGTCGAGCCCAATGAGTTGCGCTCCGTGCAGATCCCCTCGCCCCTCCATTAATACGGAATGCTCGGCTTGACAGGCAATACACCAGGTTGCGAACACATTGAGAATGGTCACACGGTTGTGAAAAATTTTTTCGCTCAAGTCCTGCTGTGGCGACCGCAGGCTCGGCGCCTGAAACGCGGGCGCCGGTTTATTCAGCAACGGCGAGGGAATTTCCCGGGGATTACGGTGCAAACCAACCCACAGGAACACGGTTATCGCTATAAAAATAATGAACGGTAATGCGCGGATAAAATATTTGCGCTGTTTTAGCATCTTAATTCTCTCTTTACCGCCTGGCGCCGGTAACGGCGGTCGGCGACTGCCAACAGGCCGCCCAAAAACATCATGACTCCGCCCGCCCAAATCCAGCGGATAAATGGCTTGTAATAAAGGCGGAACGACCACGCGCCGTCAGGCAACGACGATCCTATCGCAACATACAGGTCACGAAACAGTCCCGCGTCGATGGCGGCTTTGGTGGTGGCTGTGTTCGCTACCCGGAAATAACGCTGTTCGGGCCGCAGGATTCGCAGAAGTTTGGCATTCTGATAGACAGCCACTTCACCGCGCAGACCTTCGTAGTTGGGTCCCTGGATTTCCGTCATTTTTTGAAACCGGAATTCATAAGGCCCCACGCTGGCGCTATCGCCTGGGCGCATGCTGACATCGCGTTGCTGACTGTAGGCAGAGCTACAGATAATTCCCATCGCGGTAACACCGATGCCTAAATGCGCCAGAATCATCGCCCATTGACTCAACGCCAGCCGCCGTGGCTTCAACCATTTCCGCCAGGTGAATCCATGATTTAAAGTCAGTAAGATCAGCCAAAGTGTCAGCGTCAAAGCGCAAAAAATCCACAAGGTATTTTTAACGCCGGCGACAAGGGGCGATAAAATTGCCAGCGCTACAGTGATCAGTAAATAAATCGATAATTTTTTTCGTAAATTTCTGATAAGCATCGTTTGCCACTGAAAAAGCGGCGCAATCGCCATGAGAATAAATAACGGCGCCATTAACGGCATAAACATGAGATTAAAATACGGCGGCCCTACGGATAATTTTCCCAAATGCAGGGCATCGATAATTAACGGATATAATGTTCCCAACAATACCGTCAGCATGGCCACGAATAATAAAATATTGTTGGATAATAACAACGATTCGCGCGAAGAAATCGTGAACTCTCCACCACTGGCCAACAGGCGGCCGCGCCAGGCGTAAACCGCTAATGAACCGCCGACGACGAATAATAAGAAACCCAGCATAAATAATCCCCGCTGCGGATCAGCGGCAAAACTATGCACGGACACCAGCACTCCCGAACGCACTAAAAAAGTACCCAGCAGGCTCAGTGAAAATGCGCACACCGCTAATAAAATTGTCCACGCTTTAAAAAGCTGACGTTTTTCGGTGACCGCCAATGAATGGATCAATGCCGTCCCGGCTAACCAGGGTAAAAAGGAGGCGTTTTCAACCGGGTCCCAAAACCACCAGCCTCCCCATCCCAATTCCCGGTAGGCCCATGCGCTGCCAAGGACAATGCCCAGGGTTAAAAAACACCAGGCGACCAGGGTCCAGGGACGCGACCAGCGCGCCCACTGCGCATCCAGCCGTCCGGATAGCAGCGCCGCCATGGCAAAAGAGAACGGCACGGCGAAACCCACATAACCCATATAAAGCATTGGGGGATGCACCGCGAGGCCTGGGTCCTGGAGAATGGGATTTAAATCAGCGCCATCCGCGGGGACGTTGGGCCATAATCGGGTAAACGGGCTGGAGGTGGATAACAGAAACAGGTAAAAACCGATGGCGATAATCGCCAATACGGCCAGAGTTCTGGCAAGGACCGGCTCCGGTAAATTGCGGCTGAACAGGCTGACAGCGGACATCCAGCCCGTCAAAATAAATACCCATAATAACAAAGAGCCTTCGTGCGCGCCCCAAACGGCGCAAAACCGGTATACGGCGGGTAGATGGCTATTGGAATTTTCAGCGACATACGCCACGGAAAAATCATTGGTTAAAAATGCATAAGCGAGGCTGGCGATTGCCAGGCCCACCAGTCCAAATTGTCCCCAGGCGGTGTAACGGCTTAATCGCATATAAGTGTTCTGTCCGGTCACTGCGCCGCGCAGCGGTAGGATGACCTGCGTCAGCGCTAAACAGATTGCTAAAAATAACGCATAGTGACCTAATTCCGGAATCATGCCGGCGGCTCCTGATTGGGAATTGCCGGGGGTTTATAATTGGCGTCGTGTTTTGCCAGTACTTCATCGGCGATGAAAATACCCTGATTGTTCATCCGTCCCTCTGCGACAATCCCCTGCCCTTCACGAAATAGGGAAGGTAATACTCCCTGATATTGTACGGGCAGGTTGGCGTGATAATCTGTTAACACGAAGTCCACCTTTAAACCCTGCCCATGTTTGACACTACCCTTAACCACCATGCCGCCTAAACGAAAAACCTGGCCGGGACGCGGCGCGTGCTGCACAACCTGTTGGGGGGTTTGGTATAAATTGACGTTCTGACGTAAGGCATATAATCCCAGTCCGACACTCAGGCCTACACTAGCGACGACGAGCAGGATAAAACCCAACCGGCGCTTACGGTGATTTAACATATTTATGATATAAGGCTCTACGCACACGCAGCCATTTTCGGCGGGCAGCGACGAACTGGATAAATAGCACTAAAAATACCAATCCGTAAGCCGGCCACACGGCTGCGGAGTATCCGCCCATTTGCAAAAAAGCATGAAGATCAGAAAAAGTACTCATGATGGCGCAAAGCATACCCGTCGGTGGGGGGATTCGTCAATCCTGCACACTTGCACTTGCACACACACCGTAAATATTCCCCTAACCCGCCCAGAAATCGCAGGGAACCGCCGGAGCACAAAGCTGCGAGCTTATCCGACGTGCTCATTACGCCGGTACAGTCTGGAGAGTACCACTTCTTTGCAACGGCTCCACTGCGCGCGACGGATAAGCTCTCCGCTTTGTACTCCTTCTCATGCCTGTGCGGGTTAGGGGAATATTTACTCTGCAAATGGGTTAAAATTCTGAATTATGGTTTGGGCCCAGGTGGTTTTTTGTTCGCGATTGAGGAGTTCGGAGCGTAGGCCGATTAACAAAATAATTAAATAATAAAGGAAAAAGGCTAATAACATGGCGAGTAATGGGTACAACATACTCGGGGAGATTGAGGGAGTGCTGAATTTTAAAATGGTGGCTCCCTGATGCAGGGTCTGCCACCAGTCTACGGAATAATGGACGATGGGGATGTTGACCAGTCCGACCAGAACCAGAACGCCGCTCACCTGGGATGCGAGTTTCGGGTCGGGGATCGCAGTGCGCAGGGAGATAATTCCGGCATAAATGAATAATAAAATAAGTTCGGCGGTCAAACGAGCATCCCATATCCACCAGGTTCCCCAGGTGGGTTTACCCCAAATGGATCCTGTCAGGAGCGCCAGCACGGTAAAGCTCGCGCCTATGGGAGCGCTGAGTTTGGCGATGATATCAGCTACTTTGAGTTTCCAGACCAAATGCACCAGCGCTGCGGCGCTCATCATGATATAAATTCCCAGAGACCAGGCTGCGGCGGGCACGTGGATAAAGATTATCCGGTAAACGTCACCCTGCTGGTAATCCGCGGGCGCCTGCCATAAACCACCCACCAGTCCGTACCCAAACGCGCAGATCGCCAATACCGTCAGCCAGGGCAACAGCAGGCCGGCCCAGCGATAACTGGTTTGCGGAGAAGCGGCCTGGGATAAGATTCTTAACATCTGGTCATTTTAAATTATCGGGTCAGCGGTAAGCAATGCCCATTCTGAGGGTAATGGCGCTGGCCCATGGAGATAACACCAGCGCGAGCGGCAACAAAGCCGCTATCCAGAGCAGGGATGCAGCCGGAGAAATTCCGGCTGCTACCGCGTTGAGCGCGGCAGTTGCAAAAATCAAAGTGGGAATATACAACGGCAATAATATCAGGGCTAATAGCAGTCCGCTTTGGCGGAGACTCACGATCAGCGCTGCACCGATAGCTCCCAACAATGTCAATAGTGGCGTACCCAGTAACAGGGTCATCATCAATACTGTCACCACATTCACCGGTAAATGAAACATCATCGCCATCAGCGGCGTCATCACGAATAATGGCAAAAATAACATTAGCCAGTGGGCGGTAATTTTGGCCAAAACCAGTAATGCTAATGGATAAGGACCCAGCAACCATTGCTCCAGGCTGCCGTCGTCATAATCGGGCTGGAATAACCGGGTGAGCGACATCAATACCGCCAGAAGCACCGCTACCCAGACTACGCCCGGCCCTATCATTTGCAGGATTTTAACGTCGGGCGACAGTGTTAATGGAAATAAAATCGACACCAGAAAAAAAACAATAATGGATTTAACCATTCCACAGGCCGGCGCCAGGTGAGCAGACACTCGCGCCGAATAGCCATTAAAATAGCGCTGATCATGTCAGGTTAACCATTCCCGCCGAGAAGCAGGTTCAGGGAGCGCGCCGGAGCGAATCCAGTCAAAGGCCTGTGCGTGCTTAATACCGCCATGCCGCCACTATCAAGATGTCTGGCCAAAATGCTCTGAAAATTTTCGATCATATTCGCATCCAGTCCCGCCAGGGGTTCATCCAGAATCCACAGCGGTGCGGAACTGAGAAATAATCTTGCCAGCGCCACTCGCTGTTTTTGACCCTGGGATAATTGATAACCCATATAATCGATATGCGTGGTTAAACCCGCCTGCGCAATCGCCTCCCGCCGCGATTTTTCCGTAGATCCAGGCAAGTTAAACCGAAGATTTTCATCCACAGTCAGTTCGCTTTTGACCGCTTGTTGATGCCCCAGATAATGTAATTGCTGCTGAAAGATAGCTTTTTGTTTTATTAGCAGCTCACTGCGCCAATACACTTCTCCTTCGCTGGCGGGTGCAAGTCCCGTTAATACGCGTAATAAACTCGTTTTACCGCAGCCGTTGGCGCCGGTGATCTGCAGCAAATTTCCTTGGGCCAGCTCAAAACTGATACCCTGCCACAAGCTTCGTTCGCCGCGCTGATAACCCAGTTTTTTTACCTGCAGCATACTATCCTAATTCACCGCATCGCGTACTAATTTGACGATCCATAAATAGGCTATTAACGCTGCAATCCAGGCTAAAAATTGCCAGCCTTCCGCCACCTGAAAATGGCTGAGCAGAATTCCGGTCACTCCAAGCGCCAAAGAAAACACCATCAGCACCCAGGTGGAAATAGCCGCGTCTATACCCAGAATGTGAAGAAGATAGTGAAAATGATCACGGCTCGGTAGCAGCAAAGGTTTCTTTTGAATAAACCTGACTATGCAGACATGCAATAAATCAAATACCGGAAATGCCAATATCCATAAAATGACTACCGGTTTAATGGCGCCTCCGCCCTGCCCCACGGATATCGCCACCCAGGCAATCACAAAAGCGATAAAGGTGCTGCCGGCGTCTCCTAAAAAAATAGCGGCATGTCTGCGCCAAGGTAAACGCATGTTGAAAGCCAGAAACACGAGTAATAAGAAACTCAAAATAATCAGGATATAAAGATCAGTCTGCCGCTGGGTATGCCAGCACAGATAACCGAGCAATATCACCTGGATAAGAGCAATCCCGCCTGCCAAACCGTCCTGGCCGTCAATCATATTCATGGCGTTTAGATACCCCACCACCAATACCACCGTAAAAGGTATCGCCCACGCGCCCAGGGAAATATTTCCTAAAAATAATAAATTTCCTAAAGACGTGACTTGCAAATTGCCCCAGCAAATCAATAATAAAGCGGCCGCTATTTGACCTAATAGGCGCAATTTCGAGTTGAGTTCTCTGAAATCGTCGACTATGCCAATCGTTAATAACAGACTGCCGCCCGCAATCAGGCCCCGGTAACTTTGTAAGGAAAGGGGTAACGAGAGTAGTGCGAAGCAAAATCCAAAGAAAATCGCAATGCCGCCGATCAGGGGTACTTCCTGTTCATGCTGTTTGCGTCCGCCCGGACGATCGACAAATTCCAGCCGGATCGCCAAACGGCGAAACAGCCATATAAAAAATATGGCAGCCAAAATAGCAATAGTACTGCTGGTGACGATAGGCATGGATTATATAGTAACATAAGGAAGGGGTGAGACGGCAAGGAATACCCTCTCACCCCAAGACGCCGTCATTCCTGATATTTCCCCATTTTTTTGGGGGTGGTTTACTCGCAATGACTATACTCCCTACTATCAGCTTTTGACGACTAACTGATCCGGGTTGCGTTTCAGAACATTTTGCAGGTTTTTTTCAGTAAATCCTTTAACATGAGTTAAATCATGTATGTCCTTAAACGCACCATGATCCTTGCGATATTCCACAATCCCCTGGGCTCTGTGTTTACCAATGCCAGGAACTGCGGACAGCGTCGCCTGGTCCGCGGTATTAATATTTACCAGAGCCGGCCGCGCCGGACCGGCCAGGGCCAAACCGCTTAACAATAACCCCAGAGACAGACCAAACAGTTGATGTTTTTTCATCACTTAACTCCTCTAACTTAATTTAAAAAATGGGATACGGGAATCCCGCCAGCCACTCAGGATAGTCAAAAGAGCATACTGTCATCAATACGGGGTTTTTAAGCGAAAACGCAATTCATTACCTCGCGGACTAAACAGGCTTCGCGCTCCCACATAATGAAGAGTAGAGGCATTGCCTCGCTGAGGATATAAACAGGAAGCAATTGCCGCTGCATTCTGCGGGAATTGCTGCAATTATTGTCTTTCTCTTTCAATAAATGTAGGCTTTGTGATTAGCCGGTCGTCTGTTCGATTCAGATCGCCAGCTCATACTATTAGAACCAAACCGTAGAGTTCGTAACAATAACTGACTGAAGGAGAAATATTATGAAGTCAAATAAACTTCCTGAACATTATTATGAGCGTTTTTCCGAAGAAGTCTTTTCAAATTTCAACCTTGGCGTGTCATACCAAAATGGAAACGGCATCAAAAAGGATGATCAAAAAGCTATATTTTTCTATAAAAAAGCGGCAGAGGAAGGATTTGCTCCAGCTCAAAATAA
>CAVQJI010000025.1:0-10860 GCA_963712715.1 uncultured Pseudomonadota bacterium
AATCATCGTCCACATGTGCCAATCCATCGCCCATAACGCATATTGAAATGCGGTAATCGGCTTAAATTCTCGGCCAGATAATTCTCTCACCGTTCCCGCGTGCAGCAGTAAATTTTTGTCTGTTTGTATTAACGCTTCGGCTTTATCCTGTTCGCCTTCGGCCACATAGCGCAGTAATTGCTGCAATTGGCTCAAAGATTTTTGATCTAACGGCTTTAGTGTGGGTTTTGGCGGCGGCATTAATGAGGGTTGTATATTTCCCGATAAGGATGGCAAGGGCGTTAGTTTTTTTAATTCCTGCTCTTTCTTCGACGGTGTCAACGGTAGTTTATCTTTGGGTTCCACCGGCTGCCGCTGAATTTCTCTGAGTTCTTCCGCACGGCGGCGGTCTAGCTCCGCCTGTTGACGGGCATTGTCTTCCAGTTTTTTTTCTAATAGCAAACGTCGCCGCTCCTCTTCTACTTTTTCTAATTTCAGCCGCATCACTTCGTCCAGCAGCTTTTTCATTTCGGCCTCATTCGATTCCCCTTGCACGGATTTTGGCGAGGACGGCGAATTGACTTGAGGAGAGGAGGATTTTTCATCGGCTTTGTGTTCTTGCAACAATCTATTCAGACTTTGAGCGACCTTGTCCGTCGTCGGGCGCTTCGACGGCTCTTTATCCCAGCAGGATTCAATCAATTGTTTAAATTCTTTTGGCGTTTCTTCTGGGATAACTTCTTTTTCTCCTGACTTCACCCAATCCATCGCAATCATTGGGTTCTCCGCATCCGCAAACGGAATTTTGCGGCTGGCCAGTTCCCACAACACCATCCCCAAACTATACATATCCGAGAATATCGTCGCTTTCGCTCCTCGCCTGAATAATTCAGGAGCCGACCACAACACGGTCCCTTTAAATCCTCCCGCCGTGGTACTGGCTGAACTGGTCTTTAACGTCGATAATCCAAAATCCGCCAGCTTCGCATGACCAGCGCCGTCCAGCAGCACATTCAGACTCTTTAAATCCCGGTGCAATACACTGCGCTCATGCAGATGATGTAGACCAATGGTCATATCCAACCCAATCTGGTAACGCCGCGGCCAGGTCAAAGGTTCACTGCTTTTCAACAGATGAAACAGATCGCCGCCCGGCAGATATTCCATCACCAGCGAATAATGCGGCTTTTCCAGAATCATGCCCCGCAACCGCACCAGGTAATCCGACTGCGTGCTCACCGTCGCCATCACCATCGCTTCTTTGCGAATCTCCAGCCGGGTTTGATCACTGAAATCTTGAGCCGTATATTGCTTAATGGCGACTTTATTGAATTTCCATTCACCCGCGTAAACCTTGCCGTAGCCACCCTGACCCAGCAAAGCGCCAAAGGTTAAATCGCTAAACTGAATAGTGAAATCTAGTGTTACCTGACCGCTGGAGTTGCCCGGCGGCGCAGGTTCTGTTTTGGGGACTGACCCGGACGAGGACGGGTCGCGTAATTTGGCCTCAACTCCCGATAGCTGCGCCGGTAAATCCGTGATTAACGAACTGTCTTGTAAAAAGGGTTGAGAGGATGGGGGTTTTTGACCGGTCGATGATCCTTTGTTTTGGGGATTTTGCATGGTTCATATTCTCCTTATTGAAATAATTCCTGATGATTTTGTTCTGTCAATGGCCTTTACGGGACTCTTAGCCATTATCATCAAAAACCATCCGCCCCGCAAGCCATGGGTTAGTTTTTTAGTCAAAAGGGTCAGCAATTTTGAGTATCGACATTTTAAGGTGTTACACGGGTTACAGGTGTTACAAGGTTAAAAAATATTTTTATTATCAACTGGTTAAATTAATTCAACTTCTTTGGGATGCCAGGTGTTACAAGGTGTGACAGGTGTTACAGAACCTGGATTGTAACACCTGTCACACCTTGTAACACTTTGAATTTTTAATGCATTATAGATGTCTCTTTAAGAAAATTTATTTAAAAAATAACAGGTTAGAATACAAGATACCAGTTTGTAACACCTGTAACACTCGTTACACCGAAAAAACTAAATTCATGAATTTAATTCATGATTGAATCGGTATCGACCCAATGAAATTTATTGAATCACCATTGACGGACCATTGACGGACATTGCGACCCAACGGGACTTCTGCTAAGGTACCTATAAGGTGAAGTCTCCGCCCTGCCTTGAATTTCTAAGGTGCAAAGGCAGAGACTTCATTGAAGCGTCCCGGCGCAGTGGTGGTACACCGCGACAGGACTAGCCACAACCAACAACTAGGAGTGTTGATCATGGTTAAAACCATTGTATCTGAAAATTCATCATTCGTCCTACCTTCGCATAGAGGTTTAACGCCTCTGGAAATCATTGAAGACTGTATGGAAAAAATGCAAGTCCTTTCTGTGCTGGGCATCGCCAATGCTCAACAGATCGAGCAAGCGCAATGCTTGCAATTGTGGTCGATGCTGGATGATTGGAACGCCATCGCGAAACACCAACTCAAAACAGTGATGACAACCTATATTGAACCTGAGCAGTCTTTATAAAAAAAATATTCCTGAGCAGGCTAAACCTGATTTATTTTCATGGTGCAGTTCTGTTCAGGAATTTTTTATTTTTCTTTTTATTTTTTCCTAATCCCCATTCAAATTCAAAATTAAAATTATTTTTTAAAATTTTCAAAAATTTTTTTTCAACATCATTAAACTGATCATTAACTGATTAATAATTTTTTTCTTTTTGTATGTGAATCATAACTTAAATTACTCATGAATTATCTATAAAACTCTAAAAAAATATTTTATTGTCACCATCAATTTTCAGTTAAAAATAATTAGCAAAAATTTTATAAAAAAAATAAAATACAATCGAAACCTAAACATCATTTATGATCGGTTAACTTAAAAAAATTTACAATTTGTTCATAGAAAAATATAATTTCTAAAAATATTTTAATACAGAATGACTTATGTTTTTACGCTGTTTTCGTTGTTTTTTCGTTTTTGGATGCCACACCCGTCGCACTGTGAGTGCGCTGGCGGAAAACCTCAATCATTCAAACCCTTACACTGCGATACGGTCATGCACGAAAAACAGCGGTTTTTTGCTAAGAGGTGCAAAGAGGTGCACGGTTTTTCAGGAGGTGCACATCTGCACCTCTCCATATCCCCTTGTTTTTAGCCGTTTTTACCAAAAAGAGGTGCTCATCTGCACCACTTCGGGTAAAATAAGAGGCTGTATTTTATTGATCAGCACCTCCCATGCACCTCCCATCGCGATCATTGTTTTTCTAAAAAAAGGAGGCATGATGAAAAGGACAAGTATCCGTATCCCTGACGACGATTATAAAAAAATTCAAGCTCAGGCTGAAAAAAAATCTTTGCTTCCGGCAGATTATCTTCGCTACCTGATTCAACTCGGACTCAAGGTCGAAGAAGCCGCAGAAAAAAATCACGGCGAACGCTCACCCTTCCTGAACATCGAGGAACACATTCTGCTGTGGCAAACTCAACTCTCCTGGCAACATGAAACCTGCCTTCTGGTAACACATTTAATCGACATCCTGACTCAAGCCTCCATGAAAGACCGGGATGCTTTAATGAAAGACGCTAAAGAAAAAGCACGGGCGCAGGTACATGCATTGTTGCAGCCATTGCAAACTGCCGGAAGCTAATCTGCATCCAGCCAACCGATCATCTGGCGTGAGAACAATAATTTTTTTGGGCAGGTTTCGCCCTTAAAGGACCACAACACCAATGCCCCACCGGTTGATAGGGGTTAGCCGCCCGATGACGCATTGGCGCATGACTGACCCGTTTTACGAGCGCTTATCGCATCCTTTCGACCATTCGCCCACCGCAATACCAGTGACGTTCCGTGAACAAACAATCCGGCTACGGTTTAAAACCGGCGCAGCTCTTTCTAATAAGGCGCGCATAGCCGACAAATTATATTGTTCAACAGGAAAATTCACCGGAGATTTCCGGCGGCGATTTTTGAAAAGGATTTTTTTTTCGTATAAACTAAAGGCAGCCATGTTAACTTGTTCCTAAGTTAATGTGGTAAGCGTGAGTCCAAGTATTCGACGTACTTGGCTCACGCGCCTACTATGCCACAGCTTTTTGCCGAAAATCAACCAGTCTGGTTTTCTCCATATCAAAAAGATAACATAGGCATTCTTTTTGTCGGTTACGCTCAGGAAAACCAACCGATGGCAAGGCTGTATTTTTATAATTTTAAGGAATAACTGCGATGACCCAAACCACCTCTTTGACCGTGAATGAAACCAGGGCCACCAGGCCAGAGGATGTATCTACCGTCCAGTCCAAATCCACCACATTGCGCGAAAGTGTCCGCGAATCACTGCAACAATATTTTGTGCGGCTGGAAGAACAGCAACCCGCTAACCTTTATGATTTAGTATTAGCAGAAATGGAATCGCCGCTGCTGGAAATGGTGTTGCAACACACCGGACAGAACCAATGCACAGCCGCCAGGCTACTGGATATCAGCCGGGGTACTTTGCGCAAAAAAATGAAGCGTTATGGATTCCTGAACCGGAAGAAAAAACTTAACCAGCCTTATAAATGACCACTACCGTAAACATTCTGCTATGAATTCTTTCAATATTCCACCAGAGCGTTCTGATACCACCCTGAAACAATATTTCCCCCACGGTAGAAGGCTGGCGCCTAAAATGACGGTACCCTGTGCGTCAATCAAAAATCGACATACCATCGACTTCTATAAAATACCCTATAAAATAGCTAAAAACTATTAGAATGACATTCAACTTTTCGTTCACATCCGGTTTCACAGTTGAATTTCCATAAAATTTACTGATTTTTCAAAACCTTAGCTGTGCCGTTTAGCCACTCTCTGTTGACCGGGGTCAACAGAGAGTGGCTATTTTTAATCACCCAAAAATATTTTGATACTCACAGCATGAATATTTCTGACATCGCTTCGCGATGAAGGCTGGCTTCGCCAGGGATTTTAAATCCTGGGCGGCTCCGCCTCCCAGACCCTCCGCCCTCGCCGGAAGCAGGGTTTGGCAGCGCAAGGCCGCCGCCAAACCCTGCTGATAGGGTATTGTCGCTTCCACTCCGTCAAGGACAAGCTCTACGAGTGGCCACATGGGTTTTGACCTGCTATAGACCGGCGTCACTCAAAGATTAACGCCTTGTCGGATGTTCATCGTATCGCCCCGACCTGTGCGCAGGTCAAAACCCATGCGACCCTCCTTGACGGAGTTCCAGCGACTTTATACTGAATGGATTTAGTTTCAGAAATTGATAAAATTATCCGCCGGGCTGGTTCAATGCGCTGACTTAAAAATCAGTCCTGTCCGGCTTGACGCTTTAATTTAATAAGATAAAGTAAAATATAAAGAAATATTTTACTTTATCTTATTAAATTAAGGAAATTTATTGAGCATAAGCGCCACAACCGGCACAGGCTTTCCAGACTACCAACCGGCTCGCCGCCATGGATAGGCGGCATCACCCGCCGCAATGCGCGCAGCACCACCAGCCAGACATCAACAAAGTACCACTATATTGAAATTTAACAGACGGATTTTTGGTAAAAAAATTAATATTGACGGCATAGAGCGATTAACGATTTATTTTTTAAAACAGGACTTTTTTCCAGGCAATCATGCGGCTGGCGTCACGCCTCTTTTAGTGGCGCACATCCTCTTTCCGTGACGCGAGCCAAAGAATTTATTTTAAATTAAATGACTTACCATTCCGGCGATAGGCGCGTCACTGTAGATGCGATTACGCATCAACAGTGACGCGATCTCTGTTAGCAGAATATGAATAAAAAAATATTTTATAAAAAAAATTATGACCACAATGAGACATTCGCTTGCGGGTTTCGCGTGACAGGCCACGGCGGTCATGGACAACCGTGGATAACCGGCGGCGCTCAACAACAGATGGTTTATTTCCTTGATCATTGAGTAGAAATCATAACGGCATAATAACCATCATGACCGTTCATTTAATGATCTTAAAACTCTCCGCCGGACTGGTTCAATTCATGGAATTAAAAGCCCGGCGCATTCGAGCTTGCCCACTTATTTAATAAGATAACTAGGATATAAAGTAATATCTTACTTTAAACCAGATAAACGCTGAAGCCCATATTCAGCCTCCTAACCAGTCCGGCGGATTTTGAAATCACCGGCGCTTACGCAATGCTTTAACCTTCACACCAATGCCACACTCGTACGCACCAGTCTATTTTTTCCATCTCAGCCGCCCCGCTGTGCCTGATTCGCGAAAGCGCGATCAAAGGCACAGCAGGGCGGGGTTCGTTCAATCTGCACACACCCACAACCACGCATCACTCTGACGCACCGGAAATCCCGAAGCTGATATCTATTACCTATCCAATTTAAAAGAATCTTCATACTGAATCTGTCTGATTTCCAAGCTGGGGTTAAAAAATTTATTCGGCGAATTTTCCGCTTGTATCTTTGCCAAAGAGCGGTATACTTTTTTCTGTCCCAGGAAATCATGACAAAGAAAAAATTTAACCGCATCAAGGAGAGTTAACCATGAGCAGATTACACGCCGCCCCCGAATCCCCCGAACTCGTCCGGCTGCGCCAGCAAGCACAACAGAATGAAATCAAGGAACGGCAAGCTCTGTTAAAAGAGTTTCTGGGCAATGTCAAAAAAATGATAAAAGACCAGGCGGCGCTGCATTTGCCTAAAACCTTAGACAAGACCCAACACTCAACGATCATCCAGCCGCAGGTGTTTCTCAGTTACGCCTGGGAAGCCGCCAGTACACCCAAATTAACTCACTTGCATACCTTTCTTAAACAGTTGGCCGCTGACTTAACGGCAGCGGGGTTAACCCCCTGGCTGGATATCCAGCGCATGACGGGCGACCTGGATGAGCAGATGCGTTCTGGTATTCAGGATAGTCAATACGTGCTGCTGATCGGTACGAACCGCTATGCTGAACGCACCAAACCTGATAGTCAAACCAACGTGCGCAAGGAACTCGACTTTACCCTGGTGGAAGCGAAAAAAAGCGCTGATTTCCTCCTGCCACTGATGCTGGAAGGCGATTACGGCACCACTTTTCCCACCGTCGGCAAATTCCTGATCCGCGACTGCCGCTCCTGGTATTCGCTGGAACAGGGACAGTGGCAGTCTCAGGAAAATTACATCAAAGAACTCACTCAATCCGAACCACTCGGCATTTTACCCTGCTTGCTGGGGCTGAATCGCCGCGAACGACCTTTTCTGAAATACCGTCAGGCGTGTGTGAACCAATACGGACAACTACAACAGGCGCTGATGAATGCGCTGGCATTATTACAGAAACATCATGGCGCGACGGAGGTTAAATCCAGTCCCAGCCGCCCCTCCATCCAGTTGACGCCGGTGTTACAAATTCCTTTCAGGGAACTGGAATATGATAAAAAAGCCGACAAAATCGGCAGCGGCAGTTATGGCGAAGTGTATCGCGGCTGGTGGCAGGGTAAATACTCTGTCGCAGTTAAAGAACTCACCGGAACCCTGACCACCGACGCCGAAAAGGATTTATATCGGGAAGCGGGGATTATGGCGTACATGGCGCAGGTTTCGCAAGAACCTTATCCTACGGTGCGGCTGTTCGGGCTGGCCGTGGAAAAACCGAATTACGCACTAATCATGGAATATGTGCCCAACGGCACTCTATTTGATTTATTACAATGTCAGAGTGAAGCCAAATTACCCTGGGATTTACGTTATCAGTTGGCGGCGGACATTGCCGACGGTATCTCGTTATTGCATCGCCAGCATATCCTGCACCGCGATCTCAGAAGTCATAACATTTTATTAAATATCATCGATGGGCGCTTGCGCGCAAAACTCAGTGATTTTGGGCTGTCTACGGTAAAAAGCAGCGTGCGCACGCATTCCACCGTCGCTAAAAAAACCGAGAGCGTCGGCACGCGGGCGTGGATGGCGCCGGAGTTGCATAAACGCGGCGGCCGGTCTTCTCCGGCATCCGATATTTACAGCTACGGCATGGTGTTATGGGAATTACTCACTCACGCGACCCCCTTTGCCGACGCTCAGGGTGATACCAGTCTGATCAGCGATTGGGTGGTGAAAGACCGTCTAACGGAAACTATTCCTGACTATTGCCCGCCCAAATTAGCAGACTTAATTAAAAAATGCTGGGCATTCAAACCGGAAGACCGCATCCTGATGGACGGAATTCAAAAAGAATTGGCGGCGCTGGTCAAGACTCATCCGCTCTCGCCGGAAACCCGGGCGATTATCGAAACTCTGAAAAAAAGCCAGGAAGAACGCGAAACCCAATGGAACATGCGCTGGCAGGGAAAACGTCGGGATATCCAACAACAACCACAAAAAGAAGAATGGCGAGAAGTGGAAATCAAGAAACAGGCGGAAATTGCCAGACTTCAGCAGCAACACCAGTCTGAACAGTTAGCCCTGCAAAAGCAAATGGAACAACTGAAATTAACACAGGAACAGCAACTACGGGCTGCCGCGGAAGAAAAACGCCGATTAGCAGCAGAAAATCAAACTAAAATTGAGCAAATCAAACGGCAGCATGAAACCGAATTAAAACGCGCGAAGGATTTGAAATATGAGACAACGGTTCAAACGCCGAAATCAACGCCCCCACTGCCGCCGGTATCGCAAATCATTCCGCAAACTATGATAGCCCCGCCGAAACCGAAGGCCAGCCCTGAGCAATTGAAGTTGCAAAATCAACTCATTGACGCTTGTAAACGAGGGGATGCCAAGGAAGTGACAAAGTTATTCACACAAGGCGCGAAACCTGATATCGCCAACGTTAAAGGTGAGCATCCATTAGGGGCGGCGGTCTGGGGCATGTGCCCTGATGTTGTCAATGCCTTATTGAAACAAGCGGGTGGGGTTGCACCGATGACCTGGCAGGAATGCGAGCAACATAATAAAAAATATTATAATAACGAGGTGTTTATTATGCCGAAATTTGACCCGCAGACTTTTGGAGAGTGGAATACATTGTTGCAAAAGATGGATCCTAATCCATTTATTCGGGCATATCATTTAAAGAAAGTTGATGAGCGGTGGCATGATAACGATAGTGCGAGTTGGGAGAATTTGCGTGAGTATGTAAGTAGGGAGACGATGGCAGGGTTGTGGAGGGTCTTTCGGTGGTTAGCGGCGTTCGCGGGCGAGACAGAGCAAGGGTTTTAAGTTATAGATCACAGATTAAACAAGGAGTAGAGACTGCAAAACGTCCAGAGGTGGTGAACAATTTTTAGAGCAGCGTTGTAACAAACAAAATAATTTTTCTTTGCCAAAATATTTAAGCGCTGCGGGTAACCATTGTTTCCAATCTATAAAATCACGTAGCCCGCTAAAACTCCAAGAGATAAATCTGCGCCAATATATCCGCAAGCGCTTATCGCTGACTTGTTGCTCCTGAAGCCCGGACAGATTGGTTGCCATTCGGTTTAACGTCTGTTGACTGATCGTCAACTCACCCGGGCTAAACCGGTAACCCAGGAAATCAATTCCTTTTTCCACACGCCCGGCGTTGGTTTTGTCGGGATGTTTTTTGACTTTTAAATCTTCAAGTATTTGGTTCATTACCCTAATCGCCTGGCGTTGTTTCCAACGAGTGTCGGCCACGGTTACCCAGTCATCCATAAATGTGGAGCTTCACATTAGCCGAAAATGGTGAGAGTTTATTAATGTGGAGTAATTATATTAACCTATTGTAATAGAATCATTTTTTTTACATAAACTGCACATTAATATTTAATGTTTTAACATGGAGTCTTCTTAACAACATAAGGAGACTTCAATGCTTATATCTTTTTTCCAAGAGCGCATCAACGCTATTCGTCGTTACCAGTTTTGGGGTCAGCGTTAGATGAATTTACGAAATTTCTCACTCACTTAGGATATCGACGTTCAGTTGTACGTATTCTAGTACGTCCAACTGTAATGATAGATTCTCGTTTACGGAAACGTAAATGTTATTCAATCAAAAAAATTACACGAGATAAATTAAGAGATTGTGCAACATTATCTAGGAATTCTCAAAAAGAGATTGATATCGCGACAACAACAAAATTATTAGAGCGTTATTTTGATGAGTATAAAATATTTGAAAAAGAGAAACTAAATCCGATAAAAAGAAATCCGATAGAACAAAAACTGATTGATTATCGTTGTTATCTGGAGAAAGCTCGTGGTTTTTCTCCGGGTACCATTGATTGTCACAGTAAGACTGTATTGCAATTTTTGAATACTTTTAATAATCGTGGTGGTCTTTCCTATTTGAAAAAATTAAAATTGCAAGACATTGAAGATTTTGTTCGCGATAATGGGAACAGGTTATCACGTGGTACATTGCAGCATCTTATTTCCCATCTTCGCACATTTCTAAAATTTCTTGTTATGAATGGAGAAATTCCAGAAAAACTAGAATACAAAATAGATACGCCACGTGTTTATCGAGAAGAGAAACTCCCTCATTCTCTTGACTGGGAAATTGTGCGTTCTCTTTTTAAAATCGATTGATCGCTCTACACCAACAGGAAAGCGAGATTATGCAATAATTTCACTCATCACTACTTATGGATTAAGAGCAAGTGAGATTGTTTCTTTAAAACTAGAAAATATTGAGTGGAGAAAAAATCGCATATTAATATTTCAACGAAAAACAAGTACGCCACTCATACTGCCTCTCATGGAGAACAGAGGAGAGAGTATTTTAGACTATATTCGCCAAGGACGGCCCTATCCCGTTGGATGCCGCGAGATATTTGTGCGGCATCGCGCGCCTAGTGGTCCTTTAAAACCAGTAGCTGTAACAGATATTTTCCAATATCTGGCCA
>CAVQJI010000026.1:0-12388 GCA_963712715.1 uncultured Pseudomonadota bacterium
AACCACCATGCGGAAAATCTGCCTTCTTTATCCTCCTGAATATAAATAGCCTTTTTATCACTCTTGGTTTCTATACTAGGGGATGAGATAGGTTTTTTTTGACATCAAAACGCGGCTACACCCTTTTTGAGGAGCCAATTTCAGTTCTTTCCTGCTTTCTAATTTTTGAAGGGCATCCTGTAAATTTTTGTAAATTGCCTCCAATTCTTGTTTTGTCTTGGTATGTTCGGCTGTCTGTTCTTCAGCAGCTCTTTGGCAGACGCTATCTTTTGCTCGATATTATCTTTAGCATGTTGTTTCTCATTCAACAGTAACCGCTGTTGATAATTGGCAGTTTGATAATTGTCAGATAATTTTAGTCTTTCCTCCTGTATATCAGAAATTTTATTTTGCCAATTTTTTACTTTTTCAAGTTGTGCTTGATAACTCAATATAGCCTTTTTTAAGGTGTGGTTTGGATTCACCGTGGCAGAGCTCAAGCGTTGTTTAGTAACGGGACTAGTATTGTTATGAGATAGTAACCATTTTGTGAATTCGTTTCGTTCGTAAGAGTGACCATCGCTGGCAATGACTGGATCAGTCATGATCTGTCCACTAAATGGACAAATAAAGTTAGAAGTTTCACCGAAAGAAGGTTTTTGATCTGGCTCTTCCTCTATTTGAATGATTTTGACTTGCCTGGGAATCGGTTGAGTTAACTGCTCAATGATCTGTTTTACATAAGGATTATTCCTGATCTTCATCTCTCGAGCATAAGCTGTATTTAGCGATCTTCTAGAGCGAGGTTTTTTGGGAGACCTATGGCGTATTAAAAATTTTTTCTTTAAATCCTTTGTTTTTTGTAAGAAGTAAACGATTGTTTCTATTTTCCCTTTACTTTTCAAAATAATGTTTCTTAAAATGCTAAAAATTCTGGAGCTATCATGTGCATATCTTTCATCTAGCTCATTCTTTTCCTGTTCTATTAACCATTTAACTACGGGCAAATGGTTTTTATACACTGCCCATAATAAGGCGGTGTCCCATCCTTATCTTTTTCCTCAAGAGGGGCTTCACTTTTCTCCCAAAGCCACTTCACCATTGGCAAATGCCCTTCCTGCGCAGCAAAAAGCAAAGGGGTATAACCCTGTATATTTTTTTCTTTCAAAGAAGAACCACCAAATTCTAATAGAAATTGCATAATGGGTAAATGGTTCTTTATGGCAGCAAAAATTGATGCCGTGGCGCCATATTTATTTTTAGCTTTTATTGAATCCGGATATGCTTTCCACAAAAATTGTATTATTGGTAGATGTCCATAGTATACAGCTAATAATAAAGCAGTGTTACCAACTTTATTTTTTTCCGTAATGGAAGAACCGCTTTGTTCTAATTGGGTGTGACTTGCTTTTGATGTAATTTCCAAAATAGCCGCTTTTAGAGGAGCTAAATTATTTAGGGTATAGCCGCATTTTAATGTAATGAGATCAAATCCTTGTTTATCTTTATCTCTATTCGCAATTTCCCCATTTTTATCTTTGAAATAACTTTGATCTGTAATTTTATACTCCTTAAAATCATTGCCTTGTAAACACCAGGCTGAAAATATCCCTCGATCGTTTGGGCGTATATAAATAGCCTTGGGTTTACATTTAGTTTTATACTAGGAATCGGACTATCCATCCCTAACATTGAAACACGGTCAAACCCATTATTTAAATCAAATGACGATGGAGCTTTTATCTCTGTCTTAACATCCATTTCCATTTTACCTTTAGGAGTAATGACCGAATAAGCAATATTTCCGTTAACTTCTCTTAAATACAACTTTCCTACCTCGAGTTCCGCACTCTTTGACATCAAACAAAGATCGTACCCTTCTAATAACCATTGCACAACAGGCAATTGTCCGTTTATAACAGCTGATAGTAAAGCTGTATTGCCATTTTTATCTTTTACCTTTATTGAATCTGGGTATTTTTCCTGTAGAAACTGTACTATTAGCAAATCTCCACAAGATATGCAGCTAATAATAAAGCCGTATAACCGTCTTTATTTCTTTCTATAATGAGAAGCACTGCTGTTTCCAGTAACCATTGTCGCTAAGGCACGTGGCCTGCAAAACAGCTGCCAACAAAGCCGTATTATCATCTTTTTTATTTCTTACCTTCATTGAATCCGGATATTTTCCCTGTAAGATATTGTACTATTGGCAAATGCCCATACTATGCCGCTAATAATAAAGCGGTGTCATCGTCCTTATTTTTTTCTGTAATGGAAGAGACACCTGTTTCCAGTAGCCATTCCACAATAGCCAAATGACCCACGGAAGCGGCCACCAGTAAAGCAGTGAATTATTATCCTAGACTACTCCGTACCGAAATATTCGTCCATCTTGTTTTTTAGCGGAAACATGATATTTTTCTATTAATAATCGTACCACTGGCAAACGACCGTAATAGGCTGCCAATGTCAATGCATTATCCTTTTCGGTATTTCTTTCCTCGATATCAGCATATTCGTTATCCAATAGCCACTCAATTAAGTCAGCATGACCACTGATAGCGGATATCAACAGAGGGGAATTACCAGCTTTATCTTTTTCCCTTCGAGAAGCCTTGCCTTTTTCTAACAGCCAGCGTACCACGGGCAAATGACCTCCAGCACAGGCGAGCAATAAGGGGGTAAAATTCTCCTCTTTTCCCGAATAGAAACTGCTAATCCATTTTCCACAAGCCAGATGACGGTTTTTTCTTCTCCAGCGGCTGCCGCATAATGCAGGCATGTACATCCTTGAGAATCAACATTACTTGTTATTACTTTTATTTCATCCTGTAATTTTCGAGTGTCACCACGATACGCCGTTTCCAGCAAGGGTGAATAAAATTTCAAACCTTCTTTTAAAAGACGTTGCATTACCTTATGATTATAATGACTGTAAAAAATGGCAATTTGCAGTAAGTCCGCACCTCGGTCCCGCACAGATAAATCTGCACCAGGAGGTAATAAGATAATTTACTATAGCTTCTTGCCCGGCTTTCACAGCTAATATCAACAGACTCTCTCCATTGTGACGGCATGGATAGAACTCCCCGTTTGAATAAAACTTTGCACCACTTTTAAATCACCTTGCTCCACCGCTGAAAACAATAAGGGCAAAGCATTACCCCGTGGCTTAGGCTTAATATTAAAGCGTGGAGTCCCGGTTTGATTTTGATTTTTCTCTCAATGAAGTTTGTTCTAATTTTTTTTGCGTAAATACCTCTAATAAATTCGAAACATGGTGTTGGTTTTTTATCAATAAAGCGTTAAGCCGAGCAACAGCCTCCATAAAATGCTGCTGCGGTTTTCCGTTTAATAGAAGTTGTTTAAGACGATCAATTTCTCGGGAAATTTCCTCAAGCTGTTTTTTGAGCACGTCCGCACTAAGTCCTAAGGTTCCTACTAAACCATATTCCTTACTTTCAAAGGCTGCTTTGATGTCTCTTTCATGATTTTGTAAAGAATTTTGAATTACTTCCAATTGACATTGCAGTTTTTCTACTTTTCTTATTTGATAAGATAAATAGAACTGAGCGATTCGATTGGCTGCTTTATCCTGTTTAATTAAAGCCTTTTCTAATTCAAAAAAGCTGATTTCCGCCAATAAATCCACAGCGCCTTTTAATAAATAATGAGTAGAAGGAGGTAATAACGCTGAAGAAATAGGAAGGTTGCTTTTTTCTAATAAATTAAAATGTGAAAAGCCTTGCGTATGCAACATATAGATAGTGTTCATGGGTTGGATGGCGACATGCTGTGCCGCTACCTCCAACTGAGGGCTATCTTTTGCGACTCGGCGTAAAACATGCAGGCTATAGTCTTTTTTCCGACAAAAAAGCATTGCGCTTTTATAGCCTAACCAACCTGTACCTCCTAAAAATTTTTCCACATATTGTTTATAGGTTTCTCGATGACGACATAATACCTGCAATTTAGAATCATTATCTGCTATCGCTGTCTCTAGTTCTTGCTTCGCCTTTTGTAATTGTTCTATATAGGGTTGGGCGGTTTCTCTAGGTAGCGTATTTAAATGAAGTCGTAATGCTTCGGCTGATAAGGCTTGAAAAATAGGGTTTAATGCAATCAACTGAATATTGATGTCTTGGACGACGTGATCATAATCTTCGTACGATCGCTTTAATTCATCGGCTAATTTTACTGATTCTGGTATATGGATACTGCCCCGTATATTTGAACGTAAAACTGCTTCAATTTCTTCAGCTAAAAATTGACAGTCACCTTCTCCTGCATATTTATCATCAATATCTCGAAGCAGCTCATTAACCACTTCTTTACGAGTAGCACCTAGAACATGAAATCCACAGCTGCCATCTTCCTGCGCTTTATGTTCGATAAAAGTACAGGATTGACTCTCTATTTCCCCATAAAAGGTCGGTTTTTCATCATATAGTGAGGAAAAGCCCGGTGTTACTTTGAGTTCATTCGAAAGTATTTTATTTTCGGTTTTCAATTCATCTGCTGATATGTTCAATGCCCACTCTTTTGCTTGGGAATATAATTTTGCAATTTCTTTAATCAATTCCCCAAGCTCATTCTGATAAGTTCCGGCTGTTATTTGATTTTGCTCGGATAAACTTTGAAGCTCTTTTTCTAAGTTAATTTTTGTCTCATCAATAGCCTTAATTTCTTTTTCTAAGCCGTCCATTCTCTGATGGCTTGTAATAGTCAATGTCTCATGTTTTTGTTTTTCTTCCTCTAATTGCTGATAAGTTCTTTCTATTACCTGCACCTCTTGTCGATATTTCTCAATAGCACTTTTCAATGCAGTGTTAGACTGCAAACGTTGATGTGCTAGAGGCTGGTTCGTTAGTGGACTTTTGGCTGGGAAAGCAGTCATTTCGAACCATTTCTCCAACGCAGCTCGTTCATAAGAATGACCATCTGCAGCGACTACGGGATCTTTCATCACTTCGTAGGAAATAGGGCAAACAAAATCTTGAATATCAAAATCCTCTTCTTCTTTTTCTATTTCTTCGGGAAGGCTTTCCTTTGGTTTTTTTGATTGCTTTAGCTGATCGTCCACATTTTGGGATGGACTTTTCCTTTTTATACCATGATGCATATTCATTTCCTCCATTACAAACTGATCCTCACATCCGTTTCATACATTAGCAACGTGACATGCTTACTGTTTATTTATTGAACATATCTGTTCCATAATAAATATCGACCACCCCAAGTTTTGAATCAGATGGCTCCTGGAGCATATTTCAAATCTCATTTTTTGGAGAGCCTACAGTCTTACATCATCTGAACCAAGACCGGGTCTTGCATTCCCGTGGAACTGAGGTACCATAGCAATCGTCAAGGACAAGTGTTGGTACCACCTGCCCTCGACTAACCACCAAAGTTAACAAAGGAACTTTAATGGCTAGGAAAAGCTTATCAGATTTTTGCGTAGTCGTCTTGGAGAACGGTCGGTTCCGACGGTTTAAACTTCCTTTTGAAAAAAGTATTCAGCAACGTCTTTCAGACGGGGCTGGGTGCTGCCTGACTTGTTTTGGGACAACAATCGGCTCAGAAGGGAGTTTATCAAGGATGATCGATTTCGGCGTCAGCGCGGGATGGGCAATCTTAGTACATGAGCCAGGGCGGCTGATGAACCGATTGCCGGGAAATCCCGCCCGGGTGGGTGGCCAATGGATAAACATTCATTCAGGAAGACGCTATGACTCAACATGTATCCCGTAAGGATGACACCGACCAGACCCCTATCTTTGAAGTTTTTTTAAGAAATATCACGCGATCATTACCGCAGTATATTTTCCTAAAAGATCAAAAATCAGTTTATTTAGGGTGCAATGAGAATTTTGCCCGCCTGGTCGGACTGAGCAGACCGGAAGACATCGTGGGCAAGACCGATCTTGATTTAAATTGGCAACCGGGCGGTCACACGGCAGAAATTTTTCGCCAGGGAGATCAGGATACTTTAAACGGTCATCCCATCAACAACCAACAAGAGACACTCGTACTGCCCAATGGTAACAAACTGGTGACCTTAGTCAGCAAATTGCCGATCTGTAACGATGACGGGAAGCCTTTAGGGATTGTCGGTTATTTTACGGATATTACGGCTCTTAAAGACCAGGAACGTGAATTACGTCAGGCTAAACAACAGGCTGACGCCGCCAATCAAGCGAAATCAGCCTTTATTACCAATATCAGTCATGACATGCGCACCCCTTTGGCGGGTATGATGGGTATGGCGCAGCAATTAGCCGAAAGACTGGATCATGAATCCGATAGGATGATCGCCCATGATTTAATTCAATCGAGTCAGGTGTTATTAAATTTGCTGAATCAGGTGATTGAATTTTCCAGGCACGAAGCCGGTGATCTGCCGGTGTATGACATTCAATTTAATTTGCGGGAATTAGTCGATCATATTGTCCGGCTGGTCAAACCCTCGATTCAGGAAAAGAATCTCGATTTCCATGTCGATTATGATGACAAAATTCCATCGACGCTGATCGGCGATCCCGTTCGAATCCAGCGTATTTTGCTCAATTTAGTGAGTAACGCCATTAAATTCACACCCGATGGATCCGTCGATTTACGCATAACCTGCATGCGGCGCAGGCACAGACGTCTGGTCATTCAATTTGAGGTGCGGGATACGGGTATTGGTATTCCCCCGGATAAACAAAGATTGATTTTTACCCGCTTTGAACGATTGCATCCCGCGTATCAAGGTCGATATCCGGGATTTGGCTTAGGATTGGCGCTGGTCAAACAGTTCATCACGGAGTTAGACGGCGAAATTACTGTCAACAGCCGGGAAGATCAAGGCACCACCTTTACGGTACTGATTCCTCTGCGGGAATCGTTAGCACCTCAACACTCACCTGAAGTCGCGGAGTTTATTTTTTCTCATGATCCGTGTGAAAATACTATCGTGGATCCAGTGGTTCATTCAACAATCACGCCTCCCTCGCAAAATAAAAAATTCATTCTTGTCGTAGAAGATCATCCTATCGTACAGAAAGCGGTTCAGAATACGTTGATGAATGCCGGTTTTCAGGTGCATACCGCAAATAATGGAGCACAGGCACTCATGCAAGTGAAATCACATGACTATGATTTGGTGTGCCTGGACTTAGGTCTACCAGATCAAGACGGTTGTGTCGTGGCGAAAGAAATTCGAAGCTGGCAACAGCAGAATCAGCGCCCGGTTTCCATTATCGTTGCTTTATCCGCGCATTTGGATGATAAAAATCGCGAATGTTGCTTAGCGGCGGGTATGATAAAAGCTTTTATAAAACCGCTAGATGCACAAACCGTGCAGGAAATTTCGAATTTATTGAAAACGAAAAATCAAAAAAAGCAAAAAAATTCTTATCGAATCGATAAAAATAAAAAGCATTCATTCAATCGGAGAACTCATCACTATGGATAAACTAAAAATCATCAATGAACAATTAACACCATTGATTCAAAAAATTAAAAACCATGCCATTTATGCCGCCATTGATTCTATTGAAAATTTGCGGATATTCATGGAGTATCATGTTTTTGCAGTTTGGGATTTTATTTGCTTGTTGAAGGAATTATATCACCGTTTAGTAACCACGCGCGCGCCGTGGTTCCCCCGAAAGACCCTTATAGCGCGCACCTTATCAGCCGGATTTTAGTCGAAGAAGAAAATGATCATACCGTGGATGGTCAAGCGTATTGCAGTCACTTTGAATTATATTTGCAGGCGATGCAAGCTCTGGGAGCAGATATTCGGCCTATACAATATTTTCTGCAACGCTTAAAACAGGGAGATATTCTGATTGCCGCCATGGAATCTGCGAGATTATCGGTGGCGATTCAGCAATTTGTGTTAACGACGTTTAGTTTTTTTAATCAGGATACCCACATTTTAGCATCGGCCTTTGTGTATGGCCGGGAAGCGATCACCGCCGCCATGTTTACGCCCTTAGTCCAACAATTGCAGCAGGCCATCCCGCAGTCTCAACAAGCCTGCATTCAGCCATTATTATATTATTTAAACCGGCATATCGAATTGGATCATCACGAACACTTTCCCCACGCTTTAAAAATTTTACATCAACTGGCCGGAGAAGATGAAAAAAAGTGGCGCGAAATTGCTGTTCATGCCCGGCTGGCCTTACAAGCCCGTCTGGATTTTTTAGACCACATTCAATCAAGTATTCAACGATCAGCTATTCAATGCCCTCGTCCTGCTGCCGTTGAATTGGTTTGAAATAAAATCAGAAATAGATTTTTAAGCAATAATCCGATAAGATAGGAAATGAGAGAAAAAATCACGAGGAGACACCCAACAGGGATGCTGTATGGCCACTTCGTCCACCTATTCATTTTTCGCTGCGCCAAAGAGTCAACCGGTGCGCAGGTTCACTTTGTCTGATGGCCGCGAAGTTATTTTTTCACAAGTGGATCAAACCATCCAAGCGCAAATCGATGGCGTACGGTTTCCCGGTTCGCCATCCATGTCCACATCAATAACTCGGCGCTCACTAAATTGCTGGGTTATGCGGAGTTAGACTGGCAGTTAGCGGTGGTTCGGCGAATCACTCACTGATAAACAACGCTTACATATTCTGCGGTTCAATGATAGGAACGGGTTTATTGAAAACCAGAGTCGCTCTATTTTTGCCCATCAGGGAGGTGGCTTCAATCAGGGCAATCATAAACACAATGAGTCCGGCTATCCCGATGACACAATTGATTTTCCGGGGAACAATTCTCTGTACTTTTTATCGTATTGATATGATACCGGCACCACTGTGTCAGGAAGCTCATGACAAACCCAACGAATGATTTTGGGGATCGACTGGGGTGAAGTGGATAGAAGGTATTATACCGAGCAGTGGATTTTTTTGGGGGTTTCATCACTTTGATTTCTCCTATTATTTGTTAAAGCAACAAAGTTGGATATCGGCGCGGACTTTTTTTGCTCGACCCGAGGTAAGAGAACAGGAGAAGATAACTGGGACGATGGGATTACTAATTTCTCCCATGTTTGCAGATAGAATCGCATGTTGGCAACCCACTCGGTTTGTCGCGGGTTTAAATCCATTTGACTCCAGTGTTGGTAAAGGGCTTGATAACGGAATAATTTCTTTTGCAGGAGTAGTCCCATGAGGGGGCGAGCCAGTGCTATTGACTGTTTCCAGTTGGTTCAATTCTTCTTTCAGCAAGGACAGCACGATGGGAATCCGGTCTACCGATTGCCAGGAAGAATCAAAGTATTGATCAGTTAGTGATGAATGCAACATGGTTTTTTCCATCCGTAGAATTTTTATTATCCTAATATTGAGTCTAATTGATATTAACCAAACAGCATACCTGATTTTTTGATGAGGCGTTATCAGAAAATTCAATCATTTGATGTGAGATTTTTTCATCGCTGCTCATGCTTGATGAGCTTTGAAAGGGTGTTTTTTTAAATCATTCCCAAATGCTTCAACCGATAATAGCACACTAGGGATGAGACGCCAAAGCATTCCGCTAAGGCATCGATATCCCGGATAAACCTGCCAAAGAGGGTAAAAATTCTTTTGGGAGTTAACAGGCTGGCGGCAAACCAGTTCGCTTCACAGGCCTGACGTTCTTCAGGATAGGCTTCAAGGAGATCCTGCTGATGTCGATAAAAAGTTTCGGAGGATTTATCGGTATGCAAATAATAGTGCCCAACGGCCTGCGCGATAGTAAATACTTTGCGAAACCGCGGATCACTTTTTTTGACGATAATCAGACCCTCCTGGCGATCATACACCCAACAAGGTCAGGATGACGGGTTTCTCCGGCCATGATTTTCAGTCCGGCTTTGTCAACGATTTTATTCAGATCAATGGGAGGAGTGATGTCTTCGTTCTTGCCATAAGTTTCGCGAATGATATCCATACTCAAACACTCGATCATCAAAAGGCGTTCTTGACTTAATATCATCTCAGGTTTCTCCTTGTCTGTCAGTGCTACAAATTTTTGACCCACCACCGTTGCTCATCAAATTCACTCATCCCACGGACTGAATTTCATGGGGAGAGACCTTGAGCCGTTGGAATCTCAATTTCCCGTATTTTTTGTAGTATTTTTCTCAAGGTGAGCTTTTTTATGTTCTAATTCCTGTATCCGTTGTTGTTGTGCTTTCAGTTGATCTTCCGTGACGACCCCTTCACGATCCGAAAGGTTACAGGTTGGAACCACCAGATCAGCGACGTGAGTTTTCAGTTCATGATTGATTTTTTTACGCTGTTGTTGAGCTTTAGAAAAACATGAAAAAAATGCATACCAGCCGGTAATTGATTGCTCATAATTTCGCCGGTGTGTCTCTATCGTTAAAATTTTTTCCTGCACAGACGCTGAGTCAATGGCCACTGGATTGGTATGCAGTTGACGTTTAATCTCTTGAGCATTCTCTACCAGACCAGTCAATGCCTGACGTGACGGTTGACTCAGAAAATAGGCGCTTTCAGGATTTTTAGGGAGAAAATCACGGCAGGTTTGAATCATTTGCTCTAAGTTCCCGACAATTGGGCAATGCGTTTTTCGTGCGCGGTCAGAATTTGGTTTCGATGGGTGCTTAAAATCAGGTGGTCTTGCTGCATTTTTGTTGAAGAGTTTCAGCGGTTTTTAAGATATGCCCGGCATAATCAGTCAGGCGTTGTCTGCCTTGGTGAACTATGTTGCGCTAAAGTTTCCTGGATCGGAGTTTTGATCACATCCTGGCACAGTTCCTGATAAACAATGCGGGCTTCCCTTTCCACCTGAATTTTATGCTCAACGTAGCGGTCGGATAATCGCATTTCCGTCGATGCTTTGGAATAAGTGGGCAGGTCAGCCGGTAAGCTTTGGGTGATACCCTGTAAGTGAGCCAGGGTGACGACATTGGGTTTTCCGGTCAGTTGGGCGTACTTTGACCGATTTGTTTAACCTGGTCTTCCAATTCAATGAGCGCCTCTCGTCGTTCCTGTAGCTCTGCCGGGCCTCTTGGTAAGCCTGCTCAAACGTCATCGGCGGAATCTGCCGGTCTTTGGCGGTCTGATGAATATCCCGGCGTACTGTTTGAGTACGTAGGCCATTTCGATCAGGTCATCCGCCTGTCGCAGCCAAATTCGTCGTTGATCGTGTGTCCATTTTCTATTGACCAGTTGTGCAATACAGGCATGAACCGCCTTTTGCCAGGCCGTTTCTCCCCATAAACAGGCCCATTGCTGACAATGTACCATCATTTTTAAAACGAGATATTGCAGTAAAGATAATTGATGGCCTTGAGATTTTTGCAGGGCCGCTTCCAGCAGGCTCTGATATTCTGGGTTATTGAGAAAGGATTCATAATACGCGGTGCGTAAAGTCATTTGCGCACGTTCACAGATAATTTGTAAATTTTTCATAATGACCTCCTACGATGGGTGGCGCTCTCCCTCATCGAAGAGCGCCGGTATTGATGACGGAATGATGAGTTATCCACCCTGAGTCAGGGTGGGTACTAAAGTGGGTGCCGCCGGTGGAGTCAAGGTTTTCTGGATCTGTGAAGACGCTTCCTGGCCTCTTTCCCGCCAAAACCCTAACTTTAGAATCCATCCGCGTGACAGGGTGTTGAGGACATTTTTAATAAATTGCACCGCAGCACTATCCGGATTTTTCTCGACCACCACACGCTCTGCTTTGAATCGCTGACTAAATTCCTGAATTTGCTTAGTCACCGGCTTAATTGGATTTTCCAGCGTGGTTTCTAATCGCCGCACCGCCTGAAAATTGTCCATCGCTGATTGCAATGAGGCACTGGGATTTTTCAGTCAGGTGTGGTTTCATCCAGAAAACGTTCCAGGGGTCGACAAGGATCAAACTGGCTTGCGTCTGCAAACCACATTGCAGCGTAGGGCCGCCAAACACCTGCGGCGGTTGTTTTTGATAGTCTTGGTAGACTTTGGAACGCTGGCTCTTGAGTTCCCCTTCAATTTGCGTGGTTAGGTGGGCTTTGTAATCCGCACAGATGGCTTTTAACTGTTGCTGTTTGCGGTCGCCGGGTAACATTCTATTAACAATTGTTTCACCAGTGGCCCCGAGGCTTGAACTTCCATCGACCAGGGACACCAGCGTTGAATCGATCGAATTTTAAACAGCATATTTTTCCGTATTGAATAAATTGGAACGGGAAAATATCTGGCTGAGTGATACCCGCAGTTCTTCTATCAGCAGCCGTTGTTTGAGTGCTTCCATGAGCGCCGGTTGTTCGTTCACATCGGCGCTGATTTTTTCTGCCGTAGCCATTGTTCTGCCCGTTTCAAGGCTTCAGCATACAATTCAGTTATGGACTGATCCAGTTTTTGGCTGATGGGATAATAATACGTAACTGAACGAATAGAGGTAATAA
>CAVQJI010000027.1:0-51770 GCA_963712715.1 uncultured Pseudomonadota bacterium
CATGTTTAACAGTTAAGTGATTGTTAATTATGAGATTTTTTTGAAAAGGTCCGAGGGTGCAGCGTCTTCATCTCGACTTTAGCCATTTTGATACCATTGACCAAAAGCCCGTCATTGCGAGCGCGAGCGAAGCAATCCAGTACAATCTTTGTAGAAATATTGCACTGGATTGCTTCGCCTCGCGCTCGCAATGACGCCGTTTTTAGGGCTTTATCCTAAAAATGGCTAAAGTCGAGTTCATATAATTTCATGCTTATTAAGCTTTAGTAAAAACTCTTGCCAGGGCAATACCCAGCCGAAATCTTTTTTAAGAATATCATTTCCTAAATAGACGCCATAGCAGGCTTTGGGTTTTATCGAGGAAGAAAGTAAACTTCGGAAACCAGACTCAAAATCCGTCTTCCAGCGAGTACTGCTTTTTACTTCAATTGCCACGATAGTAGAAGCACGCTGCCAGATGATATCAATTTCAATTCCGCCAGTGGTACGCCAATAGTAAAAATCTCCGCCAATATCAGCATAAGCCCTATAGGCGTTTAGCTCGTTCAATAAAAAAGTTTCAAATAAAATTCCCTTTTGTTCAGCGCTTACCTGTTCGCGAAGCATTTTTTGAATTCCACGCAATACTCCGGTATCAAAAAAATAAAATTTAGGATGGGCGATTTCTTTGATTTTGGCTCGCGGAGTCCAGGCCGGTAACCAAAATCCTAAAAGTGTATCCACTAAAATTTCAAAATAAGTGGAAGCTGTACTTCGGGAAATTCCTGTATCCCTGGCAATGTTACTGAGGTTTGTTACCTGCCCGTTCATGATGGCCGCGCATTCTAAAAAACGTCCAAAGGCAGGCACATTGCGGGTTAATGCTTCCTCCTTTATTTCTTCACGCAAGTAGGTACCTACATAAGCTTCCAACTGTTCAATGCGGCTTGCCGGATCAGTGATGACATTGGGAAGTGTTCCAAAAGCCAATGCATCTTCCAGAGTGGCCGCATCTTTATATTCCGACCATGTTAATGGGAATAAATGTTTTACTGAAGCGCGACCGGCTAATAAATTAGCCTGACCTCGTTTCAATTTTCGAGCGCTGGAACCGCTGAGAGCAAATCGATATTGTTTGTCTTCTATAAGAGAATGCACATCCTGAAGCAAAACTGGAAGCCGTTGTATTTCATCTATGACTATCCAGGTTTTTAAGGGATCCTGTGCTAAAATTTTTTCCCGTAACGCCGCTGGATTACTGCTCAAGTCAAAATAAATATCGTTTCGCAATAGATCTAAATAATAATGTTCTGGAAAAGAAGTTTTAAGCCAGGTGCTTTTCCCGGTAGCACGAGGTCCAAATAAAAAAAAGGAGCGTGTGGGTTTTTGTAAGTTTCTGTTAAAATTCATTTTTTGGCCCATTTTGGCAAAATTAACTTCTAAGCTGTAAATTTTACCATCATTTTTACATATTAGCAATAAAATTCGCCAGCGGCTACCGCTGCTGGTAGTTGCTGGTAGTTTGACATTTTAACTTATTAATAATATCTTACCTATCTTTCCCTGTACCAGGATATTTTATGCTTGAAACTAACTGGGTATTTGAATTATTGGCGGATTTAAACAATCGGTTGCAGGCCCTTCGGGGGTATCTTTGACTACGAAGGTAAGCGCGAGCGATTGGCGGCAGTTCGTACGGAACTGGAAAACCCTGAAATATGGAAAAATCCAGCTCTCGCCCAGGAATTAGGCCGCGAGCGCGCGCAGCTTGAAACGACTGTGCAGTTATACGAGCAGTTTGAGCGGTCGCATCGTGAAAATACCGAATTGCTCGAAATGGCCAAAGCAGAAAATGATGAGGAAACCCTGCAGTTAGTGATCGAAGAAGTGGAAAAGCTAAAGCAGGGTATTGAGAACCTCGAATTCAAACGCATGTTTTCCCACCCCATGGATCCCAATAATGCTTTCCTGGATATTAATTCCGGTTCCGGTGGAACCGAGGCCCAGGACTGGGCGGAAATGCTGTTGCGCATGTATTTGCGCTGGTGCGACCGGCGCGGTTTTAAGACCACCATTGTCGAACTGTCCGCCGGTGAAGTGGCGGGTATCAAGAGCGCCACCGTGCATGTCGAAGGAGAATATGCGTTTGGATGGTTGCGTACGGAAACCGGAGTGCATCGCCTGGTGCGAAAATCTCCCTTCGATTCGGGTAACCGACGGCATACGTCGTTTGCGTCGGTGTTTATATCTCCTGAAATTTCCGATGATATTCAGATTGATATCAATCCCGCCGATATTCGCACCGACACTTATCGGGCCAGTGGAGCGGGTGGTCAACACGTCAATAAAACCGATTCCGCCATCCGGTTGACGCATTTACCGACCGGAATTGTCGTGCAGTGTCAAAGCGACCGTTCCCAACACAAAAATCGCTCCTCGGCGATGAAGCAATTGAAAGCCAAATTGTACGAGATGGAAGAACAGAAAAAGAAGAGCGAATTGCAGGCACTGGAAGAAGGGAAATCGGCGATTAGCTGGGGTAGCCAGATCCGTTCCTACGTATTGGACGCGGCGCGAATCAAAGATCTGCGCACTTCCGTAGAAACAACGAATACTCAGGCAGTCCTGGACGGGGACCTTGATCCATTTATCGAAGCGAGCTTAAAAGAAGGAGTTTAAACGTGATAGAAATCGAATCCAACGAACAGATCGGGCAGCGTAAAGCTAAATTGCAGGTTTTACGCCAAAAAGGTTGCGCGTATCCGAATGATTTTCAGCGCGATGCTTTAGCCGCAGATTTGCACCAGCGTTTTGCCAAAGAAGAAGAGACTGTACTGTCGCAAAAAATGGCGCGGGTAAAAGTCGCCGGCCGAATGATGACTCGGCGTTTAATGGGCAAGGCCGGCTTCGTGCATTTGCAGGATATGTCCGGGCGAATTCAGCTTTATATCGCTCGCGACCAATTGCCGGAGGGCGTATATGCGGATTTTAAAACCTGGGATTTAGGCGATATTATCGGCGTTAGCGGCGTGATTTTTAAAACTCAAACCGGCGAGTTATCGATTAAAGTGGATGAACTGAGGTTATTGTCAAAATCGCTGCGGCCATTGCCCGACAAATTTCACGGCCTTGCTGACCAGGAGCTGCGTTTCCGCCAGCGTTATCTGGATTTAATCGTGAATGAAAATTCCCGGCGTATTTTTCAGATTCGTTCACGCATTGTCAGCGAGCTGCGCAAATTCTTTGACAGTCACGGTTTTATGGAAGTGGAAACGCCGATGATGCAACCTCAACCCGGAGGCGCCATCGCCAAACCGTTTATCACCCATCATAACGCCATGGATATGGAACTTTATCTCAGGATTGCTCCCGAGCTTTATTTAAAGCGTTTGGTGGTCGGCGGTTTTGAAAAAGTGTACGAAATAAACCGCAATTTCCGTAACGAGGGCATTTCCACCCGGCATAATCCTGAATTCACCATGGTTGAATTTTATCAGGCTTATCTGGATTACATGGGTATGATGCAGTTTACGGAAGACATGTTGCGTCACGTGACAAAAGCAGTGCTGGGCGCCCTGCAATTAACCTATCAGGGTATGGCGATTGATTTAAGCCAGCCATTTCAACGCATCACCATGAAAGCAGCCATTGTCCAGTATTGTCCTGAAATTACCATGGCAGAACTGGACGATGAAAATAAGGCCCGGGAATTAGCCAGAAAATATAATACCGGCGTGCCCGACAGTGCCGGTCTGGGTAAATTGCAAAGCGCACTGTTTGAGGCGCTGGTGGAAGAAAAACTGGTGCAGCCGACTTTTATCACCGAATATCCAGCGGAAGTTTCACCCCTGGCCCGTGCTAACGATCAGAATCCATTCATTACCGACCGTTTTGAACTGTATATCGCCGGACGCGAATTAGCCAATGGATTTTCCGAACTCAACGATCCCGAAGATCAGGCCCGGCGTTTCCAGCAGCAGGTTCAGGCGCGCGCAGGCGGGGACGAGGAAGCCATGATTTACGACGCGGATTATATTACCGCTCTGGAGTATGGATTACCGCCGACGGCGGGCGAGGGTATCGGCATTGACCGTTTAGTGATGCTGCTCACGGACAGCGCTTCCATTCGCGATGTCATCCTTTTCCCTCTCCTGAGATTTAAGGATTGAAAAAATGCCCCATTCAGAATGAGGCATTTTTTTCAGGTGGGTTATTTAGAATGAATAGTTTAAATTCATGTAAGGCCCACTTATCGTGGCATTGGAGGTTTGCGTGTTATCTGGAAACTGAGCCATCGCGCCAATATATTGAGTGATATTATAACCGGCTTCAAGACTTATTTTTGATTCGGAACTTAATGGAATGCCGCAACTTAATCCCATTTTTAAATCATAACCCGGCACAACATGGATTCCTGAATCATAACTGGTGTAGTAGTTAACAGGCTTGGTGTCATAAAAAACTCTTTCTGCAGCCATGCTGGTCTTCGAATCGCCCACCAAAGCAACTCCGGCTACCTGGGTAGTCATCTTCAAGCAACTGACGATATTATAGTTGGCGCTTAATCCTAATTGCGGTCCTATTCCCTTAAAGCTGGAATTGAGCGTATCTGTTTCCACCATGTGATAACCCGCATCCTGGATCGAATCATAATTTCCAACCAGGTCAGAGTTAATTTGCGCGGCTCGAATGCCTCCAAACAAACGCGCCTGGAAACGGGGACCGATGTTAATATTTTGCCCGAACGTGGAATCAATCGCATCGTATTTGAAGGTAGCTTTTTCACTGGCGTTCATGGAATCCCCAGCCCATAAGTTGGCGGCCTGTCCCGACAAAGTTGTAAAAGTGGCCCCGGGGGTATTATTAGAAAGGGTGGATCCTTCTACATAGGTGGAGCTGGTGGAATCACTATTAAAGTGAGTCCAGTTAAATTGGATGTCCTGTTTGGAATTAAATAGATATCCTAATCCGACCTGGTAACCAAAGTTATATTTAGGAGTGACGTTGTTATAGGATATTGTATCCGAAGATGCATCTGGATCCTGGTGATTTATCACCGTCAGATATGGCGAATTTTGGGTATCAGCCTGGGCATAAAAAGCACCTATGTTAAATTCCCAGCTGCCACTGTTATCAGCAGCATAAGCGCTCATAAAAGGGACAATGCTGGAAGCTGTTAATAATAGTAAAGTGTGTTTTAACCGTATTTTTTTCATAATAATCTCTCTTGTTTAGTGGGTGGACGTTTTTGTTAATTAATGCAAAATTAATTTATTTGTGTGGTATTATGAGATCAAAACCTTAAGGGAAGATTAAAAAAACAGATAGAAATAGAGATTTTTAATGCAGGGATTAGGATAGGGGAGATGCGGGGCGGTTTCCGGCGAATAATGGGCCGGGCAGCGCCCTGTCCTGAACGACCGCGAGTAACCGGTATCCGCCTTGCGGATCAGTTCCCACGGCGGCAATATTCCCCATTTCTTCATTTTTATCGTCAGAAAGAGGATCGCCCACCCGCGGGGGATCACCTGCGGCGAGCTGCAAAGTTTGTAGATGACGTTTGAGTTGGCCAAGGTGCTGGGTGCGCGCGATTATCTCCTGACCCACGTAGCAGCCTTTACTGAAGCTGACGCCGCCCAGTTTTTCCAGTCCAATCATTTGCGGAGTAAATAGCGCGCGTGTCGCAGGCTGAATAAATACCGTCTGTGCGGCTATCAGGAATAATTGCAGAGTGGATGATTCAATAGGGACAGCATTTTCCGCCAGTTTTTTCTGTATTAAGCGAACTGATTCTTCCGGCCCCATTATCCAATGTAGAAAATAGCCATAAGAATTTGGGTAAGGCAGTTGGCTATGAATCAGTTCTCCGGCGGGCAGGGTGGGAAGAGAGCCACCCGCATAATTTAGCGCCGCCCAGCCGGATTCTTCCATCAAGTTTACTTTAGAAAACATCGCAAATTTTTGCAAATGTTCGATGGTGAGATTGAGCATATTTTTCGGCAGAAACAGCATAAAATCTTCCTGCCATCGTGCCAGCCAGCCGTTCGCCAGCATGCGTCCTTTATGGTCGCAGCAGGCTCCGGGAATGGCTTGATCTGGTTTAAGACTGCGAATATCACAGGTGAATTGCCCTTGCAGAAACGCATCCGCTTTGGCGCCTGCGACTTTAATGGCAACAAAATCGTCGATAACGGCAAGAGCCGGTTGAGCAGTGGCCATAACAGATGGGTAATGTTCGGTCATGCTTCATTATAGCATTTTGTCAGGTTGTGCGGCGATTATTCTCATTTGGAGAGGACAATATTTATTTCTCTGTCTTTATGGATAGGCTGCCCTATCATAGTTTTAAAATACTGAAAGACCTGTTTTCTTAATTTTTCCGCAGATTTTTCCGTAAAGTCTGTCTGAATATATAATATTTGATTCAGATTTACTCTTGAACCAGAATCTTCAACGTATGTGGTCTCGCTGATTAAATCGTTTAATTCTTTAGATAATTCATTAAGAAAAAAACTAATAAACGAATGCGCATGACTTCTGGATGGACATTTTATTTTTTGTCCTTCAGCGAGCGGTTCATCATTGAAATATTTTCTTAATAAATTTAACATCTCATAAAAATCAGTTTTATTGGCTTTCAGTTGGTCTAACAGTAATTGATTCTTTTCAATTCCGTGGGTGCTATGTCTATGAAAGAAACTATCTTTAGCTTCTTTCAGGGCATATTCTTTATGTTTTTCTATGGCCTTTTCAGTGATCGCTATTAATGCAGTGCCGGATACCAGATTGGCATAATCTGTCTGAACCCGCCGGCTGCCTTTATCTTCGCAGTCGGATCTTTTCCAAAATTTTGCATTGGCTGTTGAATAGTTTTCGTGAATGACTACTTTAATAGGGCCGTAGGCTTCATTAAGTATTCTCTCCAAAACCTTTTTAATAGCCGCCATTTGCTCCTCGTTGAAGCTTCTGGTCAATCTGCCAGACTGGAACAATACCTCGATAACTTCTCCGTTGCCATCCATACGTTTGACTAACCAGCCGCCGAAATAAGCCTGACCGTTGAATTCATCATCCTGAATTAATAAAGTGGGGTGTCCGCAGCTGGCAGCCGGATCCACAAATATCCATTGTTCCTGAGGTATGTGCTTGAGATAATTGAGAGTGTCTACGACAGTTTCGTTACGGCGCGTTGGATTACGGTTACCGTGTTTGGGATTTCGGCTACCGACCCTTAGAAAACCGTCACTGCCTAAGGCAAATATTTTTCTTTCTCCGGGGTCGAGACAGGATGTTTGACCATTTTCGAGTAATTTCTCGATATGAGGGTTATAAAGATTTTCTCCGGGCCTGCGCTGGGAAGCCTGAACTTCCAATGGTTTAAGCCCGGCTTTACCTAAAATCTCGATGACAGCTGTGGGATCTGGAAGTTTGGTTTCCTCCTTCGTTTCACTGATTTCTACCTCTGAATCCTCACCGAAAATGCTGGAATCACTATTCGAACAATCGCTGCCCCGGCTCATTCTATTTTACCCCAATACTTAATTATTAAACTTCTATAACCTGAAAATAATAATATATAATACATTTGAATAATATTAAAAAAATCTTAATTTCATGGGCTTCCCAAGAAACTTTCAATAATAATTCAGGGTCTATATAATTTGTTGAATGAAAATAATGGAAAAAATGGGGGTGTCTACTCCCGCGTTAGCGTGGATCGTTTGGGGTACGTCAGCGGTATTCCTGTTGTTCCAGTTCTTCCTACAGCTTTCCTCGGCGGATATCGTCGGTGGTTTAATGGAAAGTTTTACATTAAACGCCCTTGGCGCGAGCGTGCTAGCCAGTACTTATTATTACATTTATGTGACTTTACAGGCCCCGGCGGGGATTCTGATCGATCGTTTTGGGCCGCGGCTTCTGCTCACCCTGGGCGCCCTGGTGTGCGCGGTAGGGTGCTGGATTTTTGCCAATTCAACCCAACTGACATGGGCGATTGCCGGACGGCTTATCATGGGCTTAGGTGCGGCGTTTGCTTTTGTGGGCTCGCTGAGTCTCATTTCGCGCTGGTTTCCGGTTAGTCGTTTTGCGGTAATGGTGGCTGTGGCGGAAACCCTTGGCATGTTTGGCGCCATGTTCGGTGGGACTTTACTGGCGCATCTGGTCATCCACTACGGATGGCGCGCCTCCATTCAGGGAGCTGCGTTGCTATCGGCGGCGATAAGCCTGTTATTATGGTGCATTGTACGCGATTCTCCCCCCGGCGCCGTGCCGGTGCCTTTGCCACCTTCTCATTTTTGGAGCGATATTAAAATCCTCACCCACAGTAAAGTTGCCTGGGTTAATGGCGTTTACTCCGGACTGATGTTTGCCGTGCAGACGGTATTTATCGCTTTGTGGGGCGTGCAATTTATGCAGACAGTTCATGGTCTTTCTTTAACGATGGCGGCGTTTATCTGTAATCTGGTATTTATCGGCGTGTCCATCGGCGGCCCTGTTTTAGCCTGGGTGGATAGCCGTTTCGCACTGAGACGGCAGGTGACTTTGTGGGGGGCTTTGTTATCGTTGGTGCTGATGAGTCTGGTGCTTTATGTTCCCCCAATGCCTGTATGGGGAGTGGGCGTGATCATGCTGTTATTGGGATTCACTAACAGCGCCTATGTGCTCACTTTTGTCATCGCCAATGAGATTGCGCCGGCGCACATGCGAGCTACCAGTGTCGGTTTTGTGAATATGCTTTCCGTGGGCAGCGCTCCGCTGCTACAGCCTCTGGCGGGTTTTTTTCTGGCGTTGTCCAGCCATCACGGCACGCACTATACCGTGCATCAATATCAGATCGCCCTGACTATTTTGCCCGTGGGACTTTTAATAGCGGCATGGCTCTCGCGTTATTTGCCGGTGTTTTCTCGCAATTCCCGCTGAGTACAGCGGCAATTGCTTCCTGTTTATATCCTGCGCGAGGCTTTGCCGATGCTCTTCATTGCGGGGGAGGAGCGAAGCTCTCTCCCCCTTGCGATCCCCCATCGGGCAAAGTATTTTCTACGAAAATTATTTTTCTTTATGAAAAATTATTTCTAATGAGTTTTTTGCCGTCAGGATTAGAAACCCGGATTTCCGAATTCGGGTGTTGTTATCGGGTGCGTTTCTCGATAGTCTCGATAATCTGCCAAAGCCTCGGCTGGCGGTGAACCAAGTCCAAACAACCGCATAGATTCCGGCTGTCGTAATGTTAAAACTTCATCGGTAGACAACTCTCCAGCTTTCACATAATCGACTGCTTTCCAGAGATGAATTGTTTGAGTAAAAGATAATACAAGCACTTGTTCTAAATTGAGGGCAGATGGGTGTGGAGGATTCTGATTATTATTTTCTAAATACCATTCACAATTTGTAACTTTTTGATAGTTTTCATCTTTGTCCAGAAACCAGGCGTGAATGAGGTCTTTTGGAACACCGGTTTTTTCAGCTACGTTTCTTATCCACTTGGGCGCAAGTGGTAAATCGCGATACTTAAGGAGCCGATACTTTTCATTTTCTCTAAAAATTTGTTTCGCTGATTTCTTATGATCGTCTGGTGGAACCCGATATTTTTCTTCTAAAAACTGATTCCATAATGCATTTTCATTTAAGAGTAATTTCCATTCCTTGGAGACATTTTGTTGTCTGGCTATTTCGGCGGGCTTAAAAAAGCCTGCGATGCACAAATGAAGTTCGTCTGATAGGTCTGAGAATTCTGGTCGTTTCATGTGGAGCACCTCTTTTTCTAATGATTGGAATATATCAAACTTTCCTGGATTGCAAGCTGCTGCAGAACCCAAATACAATGAGTATTCTTGTCCGCGAAGGGGGGCTTATTCAGCGCTGGATTCTTTGGTGAGTTTTTCTTTGATACGGGCTTTGCGGCCTTCCAGATTGCGTAAATAATATAATTTCGCGCGGCGCACATGCCCACGGCGTTTGATCTGAATCTTTTCGACCATCGGGCTGTAAATGGGGAATACACGTTCTACGCCCTCGCCATGCGATATTTTACGAACAGTAACGGCTGAATTGAGGCCGCGATTGCGGGTAGCGATGACGACGCCTTCAAACGCCTGTATACGCTCGCGGTCGCCTTCTTTGACTTTTACATGGACGATAACGGAATCGCCCGGAGAAAAGTCCGCCACTTTTTTGCCCTGCATGTGCTCGGCTTCGATCGCCTGGATAATTTTATTTTGCATAATTTATTCCTCATTCTCACGGATAATCTCGTCTAACAGTTTTTTCTGTTCCTGATCACCGGTAACCGCTATTTTTATCAGATCTGGACGCATTTGCCAAGTACTTTTTAACGATTGTTTTAAGCGCCATCGCGCAATAGCCTGGTGGTCGCCGCTTTGAAGTATCTTTGGTACGCGCATACCATCTATTTCGACAGGCCGCGTGTAATGAGGGTGATCCAGCAGGCCCTGGCTGAAAGACTCCTGCGCGGCGGATTCGGCGTCTCCAAGGGCGCCGGGCAATAGGCGGGTCATGGCGTCGATCAGCAGCATGATGGGCAGTTCGCCGCCACTGACCACATAATCGCCCACCGACCAGGTTTCATCCACTTCACTATCGATCAAACGCTGATCAATGCCTTCATAACGGCCGGATAACAGGATCATGGCCGGCCGCCTGGCCAGTTCGACGATATGCGCATGATTGAGCGGCCGTCCCTGCGGCGATAAATAAAGCACGGGTGGGCGGGAGTCGAAGTGAGCCTGGGCCGCCCGTATCGCGTCACGCAGGGGAGCGACTTTCATCACCATGCCTGGACCGCCGCCGTAGGGGCGGTCATCGACGGTGTGGTGTGCATCGGTGGTGAAATCCCGCGGATTCCAGTGGTGTAATGTCAGAAGCTGATTTTCTAACGCGCGCCCGACAATACCATACCGCAATGCCTGGAACATTTCAGGAAATAAACTAACGATATGAAGTTGCATAATTATGTAAGGGTAAGGTATGTTAAAAATCTGCGTCCCAATTGACGATCATTTTTTGGTCGGTAAGGTTGATATCTTTTACCACCTCGTCGGTGTACGGCAGTAAACGCTGCCGGTCGCCTTTAACGATAAGAACGTCATTAGAACCGGTCTCCAGCAGAGAATCGATGGCGCCGAAATCCACGCCTTCCTGATTAACGACACGCAGTCCAATCAGGTCTTTCCAGTAATATTCTCCGGCCGGCAGTGCGGGAAGCTGTTCTGGATTGATGGCAATGAGGTCACTGGTAAAGGTTTTAGCGGTTTCCGGGTTATCACATCCGGCGAGTTTAACGATAATATTTTTTCCCTGCTGTTTTGATTCGGTGACTTCAGCGGGCCGCCAGATACCCTGATGCTGTATTTGCCAGGGAAAATATTTCAAAATATTGCTGGCCGGGCTGGTGGAAGAATGAATTTTTATCCAGCCCTTAATACCGTAACTATGGCCAAAATGGCCCACTATGATGCGTTGTTCCACGGACTACCGATTTTATCACTCAACCTTTTCTTCGGTGGAGGTGGTTTCCGCCGTTTCAGCGGCTGGCATTGCCGGTTTTTTCTTGGGTTTTTTTGCGGGATACGCGCCGGTTAGACCGAACTGGACGAATTCCTTTAAAACATGAGCGACCCGAGCCGAAGGCTGCGCGCCTTTGCTGACCCAGTATTCGATACGTTCTTTATTAAGCTCGATTCTCGTTGAGCGGCCCCTGGCGACAGCGTCATAATAGCCAAGACGCTCGATGAAACGCCCATCCCGCGGTTTACGTTGATCCGCGACAACGACATGATAAAATGGAACTTTTTTAGTGCCAGCCCGTGACAAACGAATAACTACCATAATGCATTCCGCTCCGGTTTAAAAATAATTTAACGAATACTACATGATTAGCGCCCAAAAAGGAAGGGGTATTAACCCTGGAAGATTTTTTAAAAGCGTGATAAGCTCGAGAAATACATTATAACATTGGGTGAAACTTATGAAAAGAAAAAGGAACGGCTCAACCGATAGTTTACATTTACATAACTTACCGAATCCTGATAATAGAAAAGATCAGAAAAAGGAGAATAATGACCAAAAGGTTCAGGACATAAAACCTAAACTGGATTCTTTTCCTCAAGATCAATACCATGCAACGTTAAATTCTGTCGATCTGGTTTTTCGATTGGAGGAAGTCAAAGGCGATGGAAGCTGCATGTTTTTATCCAATGGTATAACCAGAAAGTACTGGGTTGATTTTCTTCAACGGTGTTATGACTATTTGAGTGATCATGATATAGAAAGATTCAATTTTTTTCGTTCTATTATTCATGATGATATATTCACAATGTTTGAAAATGATTTTGCTCTTTGTGATAGCGATGAAAAAGCAATAGCAAACAAAAAAGCTTTATATAATGGTTTGTATGAAAGGCAATTCGGTAATAATTGCTTATCTCCTTATCCTGCACTGGTCGATGCGTTTTTAGCAGGTAAAAGAACTGGAAATTGGCTATTTTTCAATGAAAAGTGTAATAAATATGAAATTCCATTGAATCATCTTGAATTATATCGCTGTGAATCCTTTGAAAAACTTAAACTTTGGCCTTCAATCAAATTAATGACAGCGTTTGCCAGTTTGCGACATCAATATAAGGATGCGTCAGGTACAATGAGTTATCATGTCATTTGGCAACAAAATCAGGAGGGAAACAGGCAGCTATCTTTACTTTACCCTACAGTAGAGATTTTTTTAAGTTGGTTAAAGTCAAACCAGCAGATGCATCATGCTGTTTTTCATATCGCCAGGGTGCATTTTAATAAATTGATATTAATCAATAAAAGCCCCGAAATTAAAATTTTAGTCAATGATCAGAATGAAGAAGACGATGAAGCTGGTATGCTTGGACATGCGATTTATATGTCCCTAAATATTTCTAATGCTCAGGATTCAAAAGAAGAGAGTAAAAAAAATCAACCCATGGATTATTCACAAGATAAACCATTTCCTGAATTAATGAATAAAAACCCGGAAGAAGATGAAGAAGACGATGAAGATGGTATGCTTGGACATGCGATTTATCTGTCTCTAAAAACTGATGCGCAGGATGAAAAAGAAGAAAGTAAGAAAAATCAACCAATAGAAGATTCACAAAATAAACAATATGAAGATGATTTAAATTTAGCCACAGCGCTTTCTTTGTCTGATCAAAATTTAAAGGCAGGCTTTAATCCTCCATCCGCCACGCGTACTTCAATTTTCTTAAAAACGATGGACTATGGTGTGCTGGCGCGATTATCATTTTTTTAAATTATAGAGAATTAATAAATACTTCTAAGGCATCAAAATTTTTGTATAACACTATTGTGATTGATAGTCGTTATTGCAAAGAAAAAAATCTTTTAAATCAATTTAAAAACTATATATCTGAATCCAATCCACGCGTAAAATTTGCTCCGGTAACCAGGGATTATTTGCTTCCAGAAAAGAATTTTTTACAGCTAAAGCAATCGAAGGGGTGGAGGAAAAATTATTTACTATGGAAGAAATTCTATCTTGCCCAAAAAATGAAAATACACTGCTTTTACTGAATAGGTTATTGAGAAATGACAAGGGGAAAGAAGCCTTAAAGAAAAAATTATTCACTCTGGGAGAATTTTTATCTCAGTCAGTCATACTTTCCTGTTTGGGACAACATTTTATGGATATTTTATTGAGTGACCATGGAATACTGGTCCTGGAAGAAAAATTAATGACTGCGAAAGAAATTTGGGATTTATTAGTCCAGTATTTATAGTTTTGTTAAGCATAAGGATAGCGATCACAAAGGTCAAAATGATATGCGAAACTTTATTGAGATTAGAACCTTTAGTGAAAGCAGCTCTTCGGGACAGGGTCATCGATTTTACAATCTTTATGGAAAATTATCGGAAAAATAATGGCTATGTTAACCAGGAAGAACTCAAAGCGATTATTACTCAGAGACAGCTTGAAAATAAAAGTTCAGGTCCGAAATCTTACCAATTTCGCTAAACTGTCTTTATCTCGACTTTAGCTATTTTTAGGATAAAGCCTAAAAACGGCGTCATTGCGAGCGCTAGCGAAGCAATCCAGTACAATATTTCTACCAAAACTGTACTGGATTGCTTCGCTAGCGCTCGCAATGACGGTATTTTGTTCAATGGTATCAAAATGGCTAAAGTCGAGTTTATATTTTTCCCTGCCACTCCGGGGGTAATTGTCCCTGCATTTGCTGGAGGCGTTTCGCCATTTTATTGCCCTGAAATTTTTTCAGCATCTTTTCCATTTGGGTAAACTGCTTAAGGAATTTGGAAATATCCTGTGGGGTGGTGCCCGAGCCTTTAGCGACCCGCTGTTTACGGGAACCGGAGTTGTTAATGAGAGCGGGGAAAATACGCTCTTTTTCAGTCATCGAATGGATGATTGCTTCCATTTTCACAAATAACTTATCATCCATTAACGCAGCCGCTTTTGCCGGAATTTGACCCATCATCGGCAGTTTGCTCAACATGGACTGCATTCCGCCCATTTTTTTCATCTGTTCCAGCTGGGCAAGGAAATCGTTGAAATCAAACCGCTGGCCCTTCTGCATTTTTTTGGCCATTTTCATGGCCTGATCTTTATCTATTTTCTGCTGGGCTTCTTCCACCAAACTGACGATATCACCCATGCCCAGAATGCGCGCAGCGGCACGTTCGGGGTGGAAAGGCTCCAGAGCGTCAATTTTTTCGCCGACACCGAGAAATTTTATGGGTTTGCCGGTAATGATGCGCATGGAGAGGGCGGCGCCGCCGCGCGCGTCACCGTCTGTTTTTGTTAAAATGACCCCGGTTAAAGCCAGGGTTTCATTAAACGATTTGGCGACTTTGGCCGCGTCCTGACCGGTCATGCTGTCGACGACGAGCAAAGTCTCCGTGGGAGTCACTGCGGCGCTGATTTGGGAAATTTCCGCCATGAGTTCTTCGTCGATATGCAGACGGCCTGCGGTGTCGATGATCAGCACATCTATAAATTGTTTTTTTGCCTGCGCGAGCGCCTGACTGGCGATGTCAACCGGTAAATCGTTCACCGTGCTGGGAAAATGGTGAGCGCCCACCTGACGGGCCAATGTGGCTAATTGCTCGATGGCTGCCGGACGGTACACGTCCGCTGAAACCATCATGACTGATTTCTTTTTGACGGTTTGCAGCCAGCGGGCCAGTTTGGCCACGGAAGTGGTTTTACCTGAACCTTGCAGGCCAGCCATCAATAATATGATAGGGCTTGGGGCGTTGAGGTTAATTTCGCTTTGCGCATCGCCAAGGAGGTGGGTGAGTTCGTCCTGCACCAGCTTGATGAGAGTTTCGCCGGGCTGGGTTTTGCCGATAGTCGCCTGGCCGATGGCCTTTTGACGAATATCACTGATGAACTGATCTACCGCCGCCAGGGCAACGTCCGCCTCCAGCAAGGCTTTGCGAATTTGTTCCAGTGTCTCCTGAATATTGGTTTCGGAGAGACGATTTAAACCCCGTAAATTTTTTACAGCCTGAGATAATCTTTCGCTCAATTGATTAAACATGGTGATGATTATAATCAATATTGTGTTTAGACTCCAGCTCTTGTATGATTTCCGGGTGGCTATAACGCTTTCAATGACTACACTTTTACCTGACGCGCTGAATTACAACAGCCTTTATTCTCGTTCACCTGTGTTCCCCACAACCCGTATATGAAATTTCATGTATTGCTGTCGGTATTAACGGTGGCTGTTTTGGCAATTGCCGGGCTTTTGGCCTTATTACTGGCCCTGCAGGAGCGATTGTTAAGAAACCGGGGAACCGGCGTGTGGGTTCATAAACTGCCACCCGTGGAATCCATGGAGGCATATTTATTTTTAGTTAACCGCTGGGGATTTATCTTACTCACAGCGATGCTGGCCACCAGTTTTTATTTCTATCATAACTTGTTGTGGCAGCATCCTGTTCTCTTGCCCAAAACCTTATTGGCAGTGGCTGCTTGGGTCACTTTTTTGGTATTACTTCTGGGGAGGCATTGGCGGGGTTGGAGAGGCGCTCAGGCCATCAATTCAACTGTGTTTGGAGTAATACTGCTGATTATTGTTTATTTAACAAGCTTGACTATATGACAGTTAGCTACGTTCTTTTAATTCTTTTACTGATATTTTTAATCTTTGTGTCGGCATTTTTTTCCGCCAGTGAAACGGGGGTCATGTCGTTAAATCGCTACCGCCTGGTTCATGCGGCTCGTAAAGGAGATACCGCCGCCAGGCGGCTGATGAATCTCTTATCCAGACCAGACCGTTTACTGGGTATGATATTAATTGGTAATACCTTTGCAAATATTTTTGCTTCTGCCATTACCACCGTTATCGCTGTGCATTTTTTTGGAAAAGCCGCGGTGTTGGTAGCAACAGTTATCCTTATTTTGCTGGTGTTAATTTTTGGTGAAAGCGCGCCAAAGACATTGGCGGCCCTGTATCCTGAGCAGGTGGCGCGGCCTGCCTCCGCGGTATTAAAAATTCTGTTAAAGATTTTTTATCCTTTGGTTTTTTTTGTCAATGTGATTGGTAATGGGTTATTACGATTGTTTGGAGTTCGGCGTCATCCCACGCGATCGGAATCTTTAACCCTTGAAGAATTAAAAACTCTCCTGGATGAGAATCAGGGAAAATTGTCTGATGATTATAAAAAAATGTTGTTGCGGATTCTGGATCTGGAGCAAATGACGGTTGAAGAAATTATGGTCCCGCGCAGTGAAATCTTCGGCATTGATATGGATGAAAGCTGGGAGCATATTTTAGAACAGTTATTTAAATGTCCTTTTTCATTTGTGCCTTTATATCAGGATGATATTAATCACGCGGTAGGTATGCTTAATTTACGGCGAGTCTTAATTGTGCTGCAGCGAAAAACCATTAACAAGGAAGAGTTAATGGCATTAGCGGAGGAAATTTATTTCGTTCCGCAGGAAGCAACGGCAAATCAGCAATTATTAAATTTCCGTCAGCAAAACCAAACCATAGGCATGGTGGTGGATGAATACGGCGATATTCAGGGACTGATTACTCTGCAAAATATATTAGAGGAAATTGTGGGTGAATTTACCAAAGACATTGAGTCCAGCCGCTCAGTGATCCTTCAAAAGGACGGCAGTTATTTGGTGGATGCGAGTATGGACATTCGTAGTATTAATGAAATAATGAACTGGAAATTCCCCACCGATGGGCCTCGCACATTGAGTGGTTTGGTGATCGAATATCTGGAAGCCATACCCAGAGCCGGTATTTGTGCGCGAATCGCGGGTTATCCGCTGGAAATAATAAGAGTGGGCCATAATACCATTAAGCGGCTTCGGGTCTGGCCCCACTTATATGTTCCTACTTTGCCGCCTGAGGAAATATGAAAACGATGGAGAATCTCCTTAGATGGGAACTCCTGTGAAGTTCAAGGGGTTTACATTATTTGAATTGTTATTGAGTATCAGCATTGGATTAATTTTGCTGTTGACCGGGATTCCAGTCTGGCGCCATTTGGTGGCCCAAAACAAAACGACTCATACTGTGAATCAGATTATCGCAGAGCTCCACGCTGCGCGCAGCGAGGCCATCAGCCGGGGCCAGGTGGTGGTGTTTTGCGGCAGCAGGGATGGGACACATTGTGATGGTCAATGGCAGATAGGTCAATTAGCGCTGCTCGATCAAAATCGTGAGGTGCTGCGGGTATATTCGGCGTTGACCGCCGGTGATCGTTTTTGGTGGCAAGGTAGCCTGGGCTACAATGATGCTCTAAAATGGATGCCAACCGGCTTCACACAGGGGCAGAGAGGAAGCTTCTATTACTGCCCCGATTATAAACCCGGACGGTACGGCGCTAAAATTATCGTTTCTGACAGCGGTCGAATTCGGGTGGAGAAGGATAGCGGGGAATTGCAACTTATGTGTTCGGAAAGGGGGTGAGGAACATGCGAATCATATTATTGGGGCCGCCGGGAGCAGGAAAGGGCACTCAGGCGCAGGGGATAAGTCAGTATTTAAAAATACCGCAGATATCGACCGGCGATATGTTGCGCGCAGCCGTGAAGGCTCAAACTCCACTGGGCTTATCAGCCAAATCCATTATGGAGCAGGGACAACTGGTTTCTGACGAAGTCATTATTGAACTCGTTAAAGAACGCATTATCCAGCCAGATTGCCAAAATGGTTTTTTACTGGATGGCTTTCCACGTACTCTGGCGCAAGCGGAGGCGTTAAAGCAGCAACAGATTTTTATAGATTGCGTGATTGAATTACAGATCGATGACAATATTCTCATCGAGCGTATGACCGGACGTCTGGTTCACCCAGGTTCTGGCAGAGTTTATCATCGTCTCTATCATCCTCCCAGGGTGGCAGGTAAAGATGACGTGACGGGTGAGCCGCTGGTCCAGCGCAAGGATGACCTTGAGCAAACGGTTCGTGAACGGCTGATGGTCTATCATCAACAAACAGAACCTTTGATCATTTGGTACCGGAAGTGGGCCCAAACGAATGATGCCGGGGCGCCACGATTTTATCAAATTTCCGCTGAAGGCTCGATAGAAAAAGTTCGAGAACGCCTGACGGCTATATTAATGAGGGAATCACATCCTATTAATAATATTCTGGTTTTAAATCAGGATAATTTTGATGAAATAGTCGATAACAATCCTGTCGTGCTTGTTGATTTTTGGGCGCAATGGTGTGTGCCCTGCCGTTCCTTTACCAAAGTTATCGAACAGGTGGCGCCGCGCTATCCGAACGTTATTTTTGCCAATGTCGATGTCGATGATCAAAAAGAATTGGCGGAAGAATTCGCAGTCAAATCGGTGCCTTCGGTAATGATCATCCGCAACCAAACTGTGGTATTTGCAGATTCGGGTGCGTTGAGTGCCGGAAATCTGGTAGAGTTATTGGAACAGGCCCAGAATTTAAAGACTTAGATATATAGTCATCGCGAATGATTTTTAGGTTCAACCGTCATTGCGAGCGTTAGCGAAGCAATCCAGTTCGTACTCCAGCCAACGCTCTGTACTGGATTGCTTCGCTAACGCTCGCAATGACGATATCGAAAATTCATTCGGAATGACTATATACTCAAAAAATAAAAAAGCCGCTGGATGAAACAAGCGGCTTTTTTTCGTGGCATATTAATTTATTTCTTTTTCAGAACGTTTCCACGACGAGAGGTTATACGGCGCGCCGATGTTTTTCCACTTTTACGGGAATAAGATTTGGACACCGTTTTTCCGTGATGAACGCCCATATTGCTTAAAGTAGATCTTCCAACGTTTTTACGGCGATATGAAAGATTTTTGCCTGAAACATTACGTTTCTTGCTGCGCAAACCTTTACTCGAAGATATTCTTCTCAAGCCTGCTTTTCTGGAACTGGCGCTTCTACGAATAGGGCTTTTCCGGCTAGAGGCTGATTTTTTGCTTCGTGAAGTTGATTTCCGTTTAGAGCTTGAAGCGCTTTTTTTGGAGGATTTCCTTTTTGGCGAAGCTGTTCTGGAAGCAGATTTCCTGGCTTCCGCGAGTTTTTTCTTTGCAGAAGCCCGCTCAGCCTTAATTTTAGTGGTCAATTGCTTTTTAGCTTTTTTTAAAGCTGCTTGAACTGCACTGCGCACTTGTTTGCGAGCTTTTGCCAATTCTTTTTGTAAACGTGCTACCTGAGCGTTTTTCGCAGGACGGGCGCGTTTTTTTTTGGTTGTTCCTTCGGTCATTATCATTTCTCCTAAAGTTGTTAAATAAGTCATCTTCTTATGAAGATATTGATAATTTTATAACAAATAATCATTAAATCAAGATTTAAGGTAAAAAAATTTCATTTTTTTGCAATTTTTTGCTTTTTTTTGCGAATCAAAGCCTGGTTTATCTATTAATATGTGTTAAAAACCTCTTAATTTATAGATTTTTATAATTTACATTAAAAAATTGTCTCTAAAAATTGTTTATTTAGAGTATCCAGCTAAAACCTGAGAATAGGATATGACAATAATCGCGTAACCATGCTAATATTTAAAAATGCCTGAACAACACCAACTTATATTTGCCATTTTTACTATTTTTGCCGGAGCTGCTGTTCTTTCCACATTTGCTTTACTCACTCGCCAATCCATGCTCGTGGCTTACATGATATTAGGCGGTATATTGGGTCCATGGGGTGTGAAAATAATTGGTGATCCGCAGATGGTTCGCCATGTGGGCGATATCGGCATACTGTTTCTTTTATTTCTTCTGGGACTGCATTTACCTCCGCAAAAGCTTTGGCACATGCTGAAAAAAGTAAGTTGGGTGGGTTTTATGAGTTCCGTGATATTTGCCGCCATTGGCTTTTTGATAATGTGGTTCTTTGCGTTTACCATCCCGGAATGTATAGTAGTTGGCGCGGCTATGATGTTTTCCAGCACGATTATCGGCATAAAGCTATTACCGACGACAGTTCTGCATCATCAACATACCGGTGAAGTGATGATCAGTGTCTTATTACTACAGGATTTATTAGCAATATTTGTTTTGCTGATGTTAAGAGCCTTAACCGCTTCTGGAAATATTTATATGGATGTTGGCCTGGTAATCGTTGCATTGCCTGCGCTATTACTGTTTGCTTATGCTGCGGAACGGTTTGTGCTGCGCTGGTTACTGTCAAAATTTAATAGGATAAAAGAATATTTATTCCTGTTGTCTATCGCATGGTGTCTGACCCTGGCTCAATTAGCTGCTTTTTTTGGTCTCTCGGCGGAAATTGGCGCATTTATTGCGGGAGTCAGTTTGGCGGCCAGTCCTATCGCGGTTTATATCGCTGAAAGTTTAAAGCCGATTCGGGATTTCTTTCTGGTGATGTTTTTCTTCTCCGTGGGCGCCACATTCAATTTGAATTATTTATCCACTGTCATTTTTCCAGCCATTTTGCTGGCGGGTGTGTTATTAATGGCAAAACCGATTGCTTTTCGCTTCCTGTTACAGCAGGTAGGAGAGACCAAATCCGTAGCCGCCGAAGTCGGGGTGCGATTAGGGCAAATCAGCGAGTTTTCCCTGATTATTGCTTATGTGGGCATGGACTACCATTTAATTAGCGACGTCACTGCGAATTGTATTCAGGCCGCTGTTATTTTCTCGTTTATGGTTTCCTCATACTGGGTGGTCATGCGTTACCCCACTCCCGTAGCCATGTCAGACCGCCTACGCAGAGATTAAAAGGTAGAGACATTGGTGTTCTGGATGGGTTAAAATCACCGGGTATTAATATATTAAAACAGGAAAAGCATAATATGCATGATTTAACCAATTCTTCGGACGATCTTGACCCTGTCGAAACCAGAGAATGGCTCGATGCTTTGACGTCGGTGATTAAGCATGAGGGCCGGGAACGCGCGCAATTCTTATTAAACCAGTTATCCACGCGGGCGGAACAAGCCGGGGTAGTGACTCAGGCTGGCATATCAACTCCGTATATGAATACTATTGATGTGCATTCGGAAGCTAAAATGCCTGAAGACGGCGGAATGTTACAAAAACTGACGAACATCATGCGTTGGAATGCGATTGTGACTGTCCTTAAGACCGGCAAAAAACATCCCGACGTGGGAGGGCATTTGTCCAGCTTCGCTTCCATCGCGATTTTGTACGAAGTGGGGTTACAGTTTTTTTTCCGTGCGCCAGATTCTTCGCACGGCGGGGATTCGATTTACTATCAGGGCCATTCTTCTCCAGGTATCTATGCCCGTGCTTTTTTAGAAGGCCGTCTGGAAGCGGAACATTTAGATCATTTTCGCCAGGAAGCTTTTAACGCCAAAGCCCTTTCATCCTATCCTCACCCTTGGTTAATGCCGGAGTTTTGGCAGTTTCCCACTGTTTCCATGGGACTCGGCCCCTTGATGGGAATTTATCAGGCTCATTTTCTCAAATATCTGCACAATCGTGGTTTAAGTGACACATCGGAGCGAAAAGTCTGGGTGTTTTGCGGGGACGGTGAAATGGGAGAGCCAGAGTCTCTGGGTGCTCTTAATATTGCCGGTCGTGAAAAACTGGATAATTTAATTTTTGTGATTAACTGCAATTTACAACGGTTAGATGGACCTGTCTGGGGTAATGGACAAATTATTCAGGAATACGAAAGCGTTTTTCGTGGCGCTGGCTGGAACGTCATCAAAGTCATCTGGGGTGGTGGATGGGATCGTTTATTTGCCAAAGACAAAAAAGGTTTTCTGAAAAAACGTATTGCAGAATTGGTGGATGGCGAATATCAAAATTTTAGCGCCAGAGACGGCGCTTATTTACGCGAAAAATTTTTCGGTAAATATCCCGAGTTATTAGAACTGGTTGCTGATATGAGCGATGCGGAATTAAAAGCCTTGCAGGATGGCGGCCATGATCCCCAAAAAGTCTATGCCGCCTATGCGGCAGCGGTGGGGCATATCGGCCAACCAACGGTTATTTTAGCCAAAACCGTTAAAGGCTATGGGCTGGGTACCGCCGGTGAAGGTTTAAACATCGCGCATAATACTAAAAAAATGGCTGAGGAAGCTGTTAAAGCATTTCGCGATCGCTTTCATCTGGCGGTGACTGATGAGCAGGTCAAAAAATTAGATTACTATCACCCCGGTAAAGATAGCCTGGAAATTAAATATTTGCTGGCGCAGCGCAAAAAATTAGGCGGTTTTTTGCCGGCGCGCCGCGTTAAAACCAAAGCCCTAAACACTCCGGAATTATCCGTGTTTCAATCTCAGTTAGAAGGTACTGAGGATCGGGAAATATCAACTACCATGGCTTATGGCCGAATTTTAGGTGCTTTATTAAAAGAGGAATCCGTTAAACAATATATTGTGCCCATTCTCGCCGATGAAACCCGGACTTTTGGTATGGAGGGATTATTCCGTCAGATTGGCATTTATTCCCCTTTTGGACAGCGTTATCAACCCGAAGATTCGCATTTGTTAATGTATTATAAAGAAGATAGCAAAGGTCAGTTGTTACAGGAAGGCATCAGTGAAGCAGGCGCCATGGCAAGCTGGATTGCCGCCGCCACCTCTTACACGGTCAACGATTTGCCGATGATTCCTTTTTATATTTATTATTCCATGTTTGGCTATCAACGTTTTGGTGATCTGGTTTGGGCAGCGGCCGATAGCCGTGCTCACGGTTTTCTTCTGGGCGGCACCGCTGGCCGAACGACATTAGCGGGAGAAGGTTTGCAGCACCAGGACGGCCATAATTTATTGATGTTTAGCTTCGTACCCAATTGCGTGTCTTATGATCCCACTTTTAACTATGAATTGGCGGTTATAATTCAGGATGGTTTACGCCGGATGTTTCATGAGAAGCAGGACATATTTTATTATATCACTTTAATGAATGAAAATTATGTGCACCCACCGATGCCCAAGGGTGTGGAGACTGGCATTATCAAAGGGATGTACTTATTTAAAAAAACCAAAGAAAAATCCAAAAAACGCGTGCGTTTATTAGGTTCCGGCACTATTTTCCGGGAAGTGCTGGCTGCGGCGGATATTTTATTGGAATACGATGTCGGGGCTGATATCTATAGTGTGACTAGTTTTAATGAATTGCATCGGGATATTATAGCGGTCGAAAGGCATAATCGTTTATTGCCGAAGGCGAAACCTCAACAAACTTATGTGGAAAAATGTTTAGGTGAAGAGGATTCTCCGGTGATCGCGGCGACAGACTACATCCGTCTGTTTGCCGATCAAATTCGTTCAGCGCTACAGGCTCCTTACGTCGTGTTAGGCACGGATGGTTTCGGGCGCAGTGATACCCGGGAAGCGTTGCGCGATTTTTTTGAAGTCGATGCGAAAATGATCGCTTACGCAGCCTTAAAAGCGTTGTCGGAACAGGGGCAAATTAAATCTGCGGATTTATCTGCTGTTATAAAAAAATTGGGTATAAATCCCGAGCGCCCGCTACCGACAACGGTGTAAATTTTAAAAGGAGAAAATATGCCAAATTTAGAAAAAGTACAGGTGCCCGATATAGGCGGTGCTTCCGATGTCGATGTCATTGAAGTGTTTGTTAAACCCGGTGACACCATTACTAAAGACTCCTCATTAATTACTCTGGAAGGCGATAAAGCCACCATGGAAGTCCCTTCTACGCAAAGTGGCGTGGTGAAAAAAGTCGCGGTTAAAGTCGGCGATAAAGTTTCCGCAGGCAGTTTAATCGCCGAAATCGAAGTGGAGGGCGTTAAAGAATCCGCCCCTGCTGAAAAAAGCTCTGCAGCCGAAAAACCGGCGAAAAAAACGGAATCTCCGCAAAAACCAGAGAAAGTAGAACCTGAAAAAAAAGAACCAGAAAAAAAAGAGCCAAAGAAAGAAGAACCTGAGGCAGAAGAATCCGGGGAAGAAGAGTTTGATGTTCACGCCGGTCCCGGTGTCCGCCGTTTGGCGCGTGAATTCGGTATAGATTTGGCAAAAATTCAGGGTTCCGGCACAAAAGGCCGGATTTTAAAGGAAGATTTACAGCAATATGTTAAACAGCGTTTGCCGTTAGCGGAAGGAACAGCCGCCGGAATCGCTTTAATGCCTGCGCCGATTATTGATTTTAACAAATTTGGTCCCACTGAAACCAAACCCTTATCGAAAATTCAGAAAATTTCCGGTGCGGGATTGCATCGCAATTGGGTGACTATTCCCCATGTCACTCAATTTGGGGAAGCAGACGTCACCGAATTAGAGTCGTTTCGTCAGCAGCAAAAAACGATGATCGAGGGCCGCGAAACCCGACTCACCCCATTGGTATTTGTGATGAAAGCGGTGGTGGCCGCGCTTAAAGAATTCCCACATTTTAATTCATCGCTAGCAGCGAGTAATGATCAATTAATTTTGAAAAAATATTTTCATATTGGCGTCGCTGTTGATACGCCCAATGGTTTAGTCGTACCTGTCATTCGCGACATTGACCAGAAAAGTTTATTTACTCTGGCGGCTGAACTGGCAAAAGTCAGTAAAAAAGCTCGAGAAACCGGTGTGGGCATGGCGGATATGCAGGGCGGCTGCTTTACCATATCCAGTTTGGGTGGAATCGGCGGCACGGCGTTTACGCCGATCATCAACGCACCGGAAGTGGCGATTCTGGGCGTATCCCGCACTCAAACCAAACCGGTATATCATGAAGACACGGGTGAATGGCAACCGCGTTTAATGTTGCCATTATCTTTATCTTATGATCACCGGGTTGTCGATGGCGCTGACGGTGCGCGATTTATCATGTATTTAATTAGCCGTCTTAACGATATCAGAACCTTATTACTATAATCCTGGAGAAAAACATGGCATCAGAATCATTAAAAACGGAAGTCGTCGTTTTAGGAAGCGGACCCGGAGGATATTCCGCGGCGTTTCGCGCGGCGGATTTAGGTAAAAAAGTCATTTTAATTGAACGCTACGAAACTCTTGGCGGCGTGTGTTTAAATGTGGGATGCATTCCGTCGAAAGCATTACTTCATGCCGCGAAAGTAGTGGGAGAAGCGGCGGAGATGAGCGAATTCGGTTTGGATTTCGGGAAGCCAAAAATCGACGCGAAAAAATTGCGAAACTGGAAAGAGAGTGTCGTTAAAAAATTAACCGGCGGTTTAAAGATGATGGCCAAACAAAGGCAGGTGGAAGTTGTCACCGGCGAAGGACTGTTCAGCGGTCCTCATGAGATAACCGTCACCAACGGAAAGTCCAAACAGGTCATTGAATTTGAGCAGGCGATTATCGCCGCCGGTTCATTGCCGGTAAAATTACCGTTTATTCCCGATGATCCCCGGGTGGTCGATTCTACCGGAGCTCTGGAATTGGAAGGTTCCGACGAAGAATGGCTGGTGCTGGGTGGTGGTATCATCGGTCTGGAAATGGCGACCGTTTATCATGCGTTAAACGCCAAAATCAGTGTCGTGGAAATGATGCCGCAATTGATCCCCGGCGCGGATGCGGACATCGTTGCGCCTTTACATAAACGTATCGCGAAACGTTACGCCAATATTATGCTGAAAACCCGTGTTACCAAAGTCGAGGCAAAAAAAGACGGTTTATGGGTGACGTTTGAAGGCGAGCAGGTCCCGAAAACTAACCCGCAGCGTTTTGATCGTATTTTGGTGGCCGTTGGCAGAGTTCCCAATGGCAAAAAAATTAGTGCGGAAAAAGCCGGTGTTAAAGTCGACGAAAAAGGCTTTATTCCTGTGGATAAACAAATGCGTACCAACGTAGAGCACATTTATGCGATAGGTGATATTGCTGGTAATCCGATGCTGGCGCACAAAGCTTCCGCGGAAGGCCGCTTGGCCGCCGAGGTTATCGCCGGGAAAAAACATTTCTTCGATCCGAAATGTATTCCTTCGGTGGCATACACAGACCCCGAAGTCGCATGGGCGGGTATGACGGAAACCCAGGCTAAAGAACAGGGAATAGCCTATAAAACCGCGGTATTTCCGTGGATGGCTTCCGGTCGTGCGTTATCATTGAATCGTGCTGAAGGATTGACGAAACTGATATTCAATCCGGAAGGGCGAATAATAGGCGCGGGGATAGTGGGTGTCCAGGCCGGAGACTTAATTTCTGAACTGGCTCTTGCGATTGAGATGGGTTGCGACGCCGAAGATATCGCGCTTACCATTCATCCGCATCCGACTCTGTCAGAATCCGTGATGATGGCGGCGGAAATATTCGAAGGTACCATTACCGACTTGTACCTCCCCAAAAAAAATGAAAAATAGCAGGTCAATCTGATAACAGGGTTCTGTTGCGACCCCGTCGTGACACATTCACAAAAAACAATATGGCGGCGTTACAGAATCCAGCTTAAAACAATTTATAGTCATCAGCCGTTCCATGCCCGTCAATATTTTAAAAATTCGCCAAGGGATAGCGAGTCAGCACTCGCCGGGGCCTGTCAGGTGAAGTCGATTTTCCGTGCTCGCTTCGTGGCGCTGCGCGCGCAAAATGCGCCTTCACCTGCCACCCGCCGGTACTCGTTAGCACCCTCATTCCGATAATTAATTTCTTCATAATCTAATTTCTGCCGTAAACATCTTCCAGACGAACGATATCGTCTTCACCCAGATAATCGCCAACCTGAACTTCGATAATTTTAGCGATTTCCTCACCGAAATTTTCAATACGGTGTACGGCTTCGCGCGGTATAAAAATATGTTCGTTGACTTGATAAATGCGGGTTTGATCGTTGACAGTGAGAGTGGGGGAGCCTGCGACCACCACCCAGTGCTCCGCCCGCTTAAAATGCTTTTGCAGCGACAGGCGACCGCCGGGATTAATCGTTAATGATTTAACCTGATAATTATTTTCGATGCGCAGCGTCTCATAAGTTCCCCATGGACGCTCATAAATTTTTCCAGTTTCATTATTTGCCATGATTATTCTCCTCCAGAGCGACTTCCGCCAATGCGATCGCGCCCAACACGCCAGCGTTTTCCTGTAATCCGGGTTTAATAATATAACTCTCCAGACCCTGAATGACAGTGGGATTCTGGATATAACCGCCCAAATGTTTAATGAGTTGATTGCGAATTTTCGGTAAAAGATGATCCTGACGCATAACGCCGCCGCCAAGGATAATGCGTTTCGGCGATAAAATCAGCGTATAATTAGCCAGCGCCATGCCTAAATAGCTGGCTTCAAATTCCCAGCCCGGATGATCTTCCGGCAAATCCAGCGCGGATTTTACCTTCCAGCGCTCTTTCAATGACGGCCCTGACGCCAGACCTTCCAGGCAATTTCCATGGTATTCACAAACACCGGCAAACTTATCGTTTTTTTCCTGCGGAATTAAAATATGTCCCATTTCCGGATGCATCGCGCCGTGCACCAGCCGGTGATTGACGATGCTGCCGCCGCCAATCCCGGTTCCTATGGTTAAATACAACACGTCACTGATATTTTGCGCCGCGCCCCACCGGTATTCGCTGATGGCCGCCGCGTTGACGTCGGTATCAAAGCCGATTGGACAATTAAATTCGCGCTTTAACGTGCCGACAAAATCGAAATTAATCCAGTCGTGTTTTGGTGTTGTGGTAACAAAGCCATAAGTTGAAGATGCGTGATTCAAATCGAGCGGGCCAAATATGGAAGCGCCAATAGCGGCAATTTTTACTTTTTTTTGCACTTCGCGGATATAATCCGCCAATGCCCGCATGGTGATTTCAGGCGTCTCGGTGCGGATAACCGTACGCTCCTGTAAATCATCGGGGCCTGATCCATACGCGCATACAAATTTAGTGCCACCGCCTTCTATACCAATAAAATATGCCATGATTTTTACCTTTATGTTAACGTTGCGCTGTAAGCCAATACACCCACCGCCAGCACCAGCAGGCCAATCGCCGCTAGCGCCTGATTTTTAATCCCTGCCGTGACGTGCCCCCATTCGTGATGCCGCCATCCCCAAAAATTGGAAACCAGAATAATTAAAACCATAAACAAAGGCCAGCCCACCACCGGGCCGAGACTACCGATTAGCAGCGAAGCCTGGCTATAAAATACCAGTGAGCTATACCAGCATAACGCCATAATCAGTGTTAACAGGCAGTTAACGGAATTGCGGGAAAATTTATAATGGGCGAAGGACTTATTTTGGTGATGTAAATACAGCATATAAAGCGCATAGGGGATAAAACTAAAAGTGAGAAAAACCGGCCAGATAATCATCGAGGCGGCTAAATGATTTAATCCGGCATGAATGGCCATCGTTTGTAAGCTGCCTGTGGTGGCAAAAGTAAAATTCTGAATGGCTGAACAAATCCCGGCGACTACCGCCAGAATGACACCCGATTGGTATTGACTGGTTGGCGCAAAAGGTTGGGTCCCGCGGGTTTCACTGTCCCGACGTTTTCCGGCGTAATAGGAAACTATCAGTCCGATAACGATTAAACCGATTCCGACTAAAGTGACCGCGCCGAACGCAGTAAAAATTTTTTCAGGATGCAGAGTCACCAACGGGAGTAAAAATCCCAGCGCGGTTCCCAGGCCGATGTTAATCACAAATCCCAGTCCAAAACCGATCATTTTTAAAGATTGGGCAAAACAAACCTGACCAATTCCGAACGACGCGCCGCCGCCGATTAATATCCACAGTAAACCGGCCGGGATATTGGCGTAGACGTTCCAGACGTGCGGCGCCAGGGTAAAAATACTTAGCCAGGGCAACAATAACAGCGCCCAAACTGAATAATTCAGCCAGATATTTTCAAAGCTCCATTGCTGAATATGCTTGGTGGGTAAGGCGAAAGATCCATTAAGTATCCCGCCCGCAAGTATGCAAATCAAGGCAACGAAAACAGGCATATTTTTCTCTAGTATTAAAGATGCGCCAGTATACTGGTTTTTGCCGTCCCGTTCCACCAAAACAGGGTACTGAAGTGGAGGCCGCTACCGGAGCTGATTCCATGTTAAAATAAGGAAATGATACTGAACCGGAAAATTTCGATTGCCCCAATGATGGCCTATACGGACCGTCATTACCGGGTGCTGATGCGTCTCATCACCCGCCGGGCGTTACTGTACACCGAAATGGTGACAACGGGCTCCCTGATTCACGGGGATGGCGCCCGGCATCTGCATTTTTCTCCCATAGAACGGCCCCTGGCGTTGCAGCTTGGTGGAGCAGCTCCCCGCGACCTGGCGATTTGCGCGCGCATGGCGGAAAACCTCGAATATGACGAGGTAAACCTGAACGTCGGTTGCCCCAGCGATCGGGTGCACTCCGGGCAGTTCGGCGCCTGCCTGATGAAAACGCCCTCGCTGGTAGGGGAATGCGTCAGCGCCATGCGTGAAGCGGTGAAACTCCCAGTGACCGTGAAGACCCGAATCGGCGTGGACCATGAGGACAGTTATGAAGCCTTGACAGGATTTATTGCGACGGTAAAAGCGGCGGGTTGCCAGACTTTTATTATCCATGCCCGCAAAGCGTGGTTGAAAGGACTTAGTCCGCGTCAAAACCGTACCGTGCCGCCGTTGCGGTACGACGTGGTTTATCAGTTAAAACGAGATTTTCCCGAACTGGAAATTATAATTAACGGCGGTATAAAAACTCTGGAGGAAGTCGGGACACATTTACGGGAGGTGGATGGTGTCATGATCGGCCGGGAAGCTTATGACAATCCTTTTTTGCTGGCGGAAGAGCCGGGAATGGCGCGCAGTCAAGTGGTTTTGGACTACTTACCGTACATAGCCGATCAGTTAACTCAGGGGGTACCTTTCTGGAAAATGAGCCGGCATCTGCTGGGAATATTTCAGGGACAAAAAGGCGCCAAACAATGGCGTCATCAGTTGAGTAACTGGCGGAAAGGCCCGGAAAAATTACCGGACCTGCGTGAGGCGATGCTGGCTTTGCTGGCGCAAATTAATAACGGGTAGTTTACCCTGTTTTTTTATCGCCTTTTTTCGCATAGCGCTGACGGAATCTTTCGACGCGTCCGGCGGTATCGATCATTTTTTGTTGACCCGTGAAGAATGGATGGCAATGTGAACAGATGTCCAGATGCACCTCATCCTGCTCAATGGTCGAGTTCACTTTAAATTGATGCCCGCACGTGCAGTTAAAAGTGACTTCATGATATTTGGGATGAATATTTTTTTGCATAATTTATTCCTATTAAAACGGTGTCAGCTATTATAATTTAATTTAAGCCACAAGGCAATCGGTTTTTTCCTGGTTTTTTCCTGTCTGGAAGAGACTTTTTCTTGACGGATAATAATTTTCTGATACAATTAATCTCGAAATTATAAATTTTTTATTATTATTTAACTTTAGAGAGAATAGAATTATGAATAAGTTGTCATCAGAAAAAGTCCGACTCATCAGTCAACAATTAAGCGATCACTACATATATCACAATAAGAAGAGCGCGCCGGAGGAAAAAAAAGGAGAAATAACCCGGGATCAAGAGATGGATGATATTATCCATAAATTGGAATCTAATGACTCCTCCTTAATTGAACTCAAAATAGAGAATAAGATAATTCATCCTGACACTTTGATTCGCCTGACAGAATCGCTTGCAGGTAATACCGTCCTTACGAAGTTAGAGTTGGTAAAGAGCCCTCTTGGCTCTACAGGTGTCTCGATCCTTGCTGACGGAATAAAACAAAATAATTCTTTAACGTGTTTATGTTTTTTCGACAACAAGATCGATTGCGATGGTGCAATTACATTAGCCAATGCCATCAGAAATAAAAATAATTTTGTATCACTTGTAATAAAAGCAAATTATGTTAGAGATAATGGCGCGATTGCCATGGCAGAGGTTCTTAGAGAAAATAAATCATTAAAATGTTTAGATTTGATGTCAAATGGAATAACTGACGTTGGAGCAGCACACTTGGCCAAGGCAATTGAAATCAATACAACTCTGAAAGAGATAGTATTGTCAGGTAATCCTATTACTGATCAGGGAGGTTTATGTATTGCTAAATCGTTAGAAAAAAATTCAACTTTAAAACAGATTCAGTTAATTACCGAAGCCATTGGAGATATAGTTGCTAAAGAATTTATTTCTGTTTTGGCAACAAATGGATCATTAACATGCTTGAAAATAAATTCTACTGATTTCAGAAGTGCGGTGCTTTTATTTGAAATCAAAAAAATATGTGAGAGAAATAAACCCTTTTGTGAACACTACGAAAAAGTACTGCCCAAAATGATTCATTACTCTTTAGGTTTCTTCTGTAAGGTTCCAAAAGATTTAAGAAGCATTGTCATTGAATATTGCGAAGGTGAGTATCCCCGGTATTCAGCCCAGTGAGGCGATGGGGTCAAGTCTCGAATCGTGAAAAAGGGGGGCTTATTTAATACAAAAGTCCTATTTTTCACGATTCGAGACTTGACCCCATGCATTGTAAAATTTATACTCATTCAAACTTTTGAGGGGATATTATGAGAAATAGTTTTCGACCAGCAATATTGTTAACTTTGCCATTTCTGTCAGCCTGCTTCTTTGGACATACTTCTGTGTCATCAGGAGTTAAAAATGCGCTTCATCAAAATCACCTTGCGAGCGGGGCGCCTGTTACGCTGGGGCAGGTGCAGCCTACGCCAGCCTGGGGTTGTGAAGTCTTAGATAAACAAAATTATAAGTGGACCCTCATGAAGTTGGAAGGTCAGGCCGAAGTAGTGGGAGGTTTTGTATTAGTAGAGAGGCATGCCATTGATTATGCGAATAAAAACAAATTGAATACCAATTATATCTATTATGACGTCCCCAGTACTAACTCCGTAGGTGGGGTTAATGTCACTTTTGTGCTTAATCACGATCGAGTGCCGGTCATTTTTTACAAGTGTTCAAAGACAAATCCATAAGTCTTTGTCACCCAGCCTTTTTCGTATCACATAGGTATTGAAAATCCCTTTTTTATCAATCCATTGTTCCCGTTTCTTCATTTGATGGGTAATATCTTTATTTTCGCTCTGTGTCTTAATAGTCTCTTAAGGTTTTAAAGTATAAAATAACTCAAATGAAATATTCATTGTTTAAAATATTTAATACCCGGGTAGAGGATTTATGAGAGAAAAATTAGCGAATAGAAAAATAAACTTACTGAAAAATTCATTACAATTACAATTAATGACCATTTGCGCCGTACTGTGCATTGTGCTGGTTTTAGCGGTTTCACAATCGGCTCATGCGGTAGACTGCCCTGCATGGAACCCGGCAGTGAGTTACATGCCATCCACAAATCCAGCCGTCAGTTACCCGGTAAAACCTCAGTTTTGAGTTTTATTGTTGTTGAATCAACAGCATACGTAAAAGCACGATGCACTGGATCCCGCGATCGAGTCGCATAGGCGTCAGTTTAAGGAATTTTAGCCGTCATTGCGAGCGCCAGCGAAGCAATCCAGTACGAGCTTTGTAGAAATTCTGTACTGGATTGCTTCGCTGGCGCTCGCAATGACGGCGTCTTTTGGGAAAAAAATCCTTAAACTGACGCCTATCCGATCAAGTCGCGGGAAAACGAATCTGTGCTGCCTGGAAACTCAAAACTGGGGTCGGTAAAATATACTGACGGAAAAATTTATGCCGCCAAATGGTATACTGAAATTGGTCAGGCTCCCGACCCCAACTTTACAGACGGTAATCCATGGGCGAAAGCAGACTCCAGCGCTTGCGAAAATATTCCCGAGCCAGGCATCGCCAGCATTGCGTGGATGAAAAAGAAATATGAATCCGGTGAAGCGGTCCTTCTTCATTGGGACATGTGGAGCGGCAATCCCAGTTTGACCTGGGAAGTATTGGATAACGATGAAAATGTCGCCTTTTCAGGGGCTACCACTAAAGCGAAAGGCAGCCAGGCCAGCGGGGACGTGACCCTGAAACTGGCTGATGGTATGCATGTGCTCAAAATAAAATTATGTACTCACGACAGTTGCAGCGTAGGTCCCGAGGTCGATATAACCGTTGGCGATAAACCAGTGTCACCTTCTGCTTGCAATAATGTCACCCCAGTTAAAAGCACAATGTTCTAATGCCGGGTTTTATAGCAACTCAAAAAATTAACCTGCTATCTCCATTTTTACTGCTAATGAGCGATGGGGTCAAGTCTCGAATCGTGAAAAATGGGGCTTATTTAATACAAAAGCACCATTTTTCACGATTCGAGACTCGACCCCATACATCTTTGGTATAAATGCTGGCTCCGGATATATTCCAAAACGGCTGGTGGTAGGGCGTTGTCCGGGATGGATTGATTGACTTGGTGGCGAATGTCGGTGGCGGAAATGGGGCTGGGTGGCATATTCTGAATTAAAATTTTTCCGGCCGGGAACTGTCTTAAACTGTCCGGCGAGTGGATTTGCGCTGTGGCCAGCATTTTTTGACTCCATTGCGCGTCCGGCAGCGAGAATCCCGGCCGATTTACAATGATCAGGTGTGCCAATTTAAGAATTTCTCGCCACTCCCGCCACTCATCGAAATGCGCGAAAGCATCCATACCCAGAATCAAACACCAGCGGGTTTGCGGTTGCTGCTGACGCAACAGAAATAAAGTATCTACCATGTACGAAGGTCCCGGCCGTTGAAAATCAATGTCGTTGGCTTTCCAGGTGGGGTGACCGGCGATTGCCAGACGAATCATTTCCAGACGCTGTTCTGGACTCGCCAGCGGTTCCCGGCGATGGGGTGACAGCAGGCAGGGAATGAATTGAATCTCCGTCAGCGGGCAATGCCGGGATAAAAATTCGGCGATCGCGAGATGACCGCAATGAATCGGATCAAAAGTCCCGCCAAATATTCCAATAGCCATAGCACGCATTATGGGCGCCTGCGAGTTCTAAACCCACACGCGTCAGTGCATGCCAGGGATCGCCGGGCGCAACCCCTTTGATTATTTGATCGGCTTCCTGACAGGCTAATAATATCTTTTTTAACTTTACCGCATTCACCCGGCGCAGCGCCGTTTGATACAGCGGTTTTAGGTTGGACCAATGCGCGGCCAGCACTGCCTGCAGATTTTTGCCTTGTTGTAATTGTTCAGTCATATTCAGCAATTCGCGGCACTCGCGGGCTAATAACCACAGCACCAATGTCGGTTCGGTGGCGCAGCCGCGCAAATGATGCAGGACCCGAATCACGCCGCGGCAATCATTTTGTAAAATATACTGACTGAGTTCGAATACATTAAACTGAGCACTGTCGCTAATAGCCCCGGCCATTTCCTTGACTCCAATCGACTGCTCCGGCGGATACAGCAAGCGTAATTTGGTGATGGCCTGTTGGGTCGCCAGTAAATTGCCTTCGGTAAATTCGGCCAGAAAACGGATACTGGCGGCGTCCGCTTTTAAGCCGGCCTGCCGCAACCGCCCCTGAATCCATTGCGGCAATTCCTGCGGTTTTACCGGCCAAATGGGTAAAATAACGCCGAGATCGTTAATGGCCTTGTACCAACGGGTTTTTTGCTGGGCGCCGGTCAGTTTGGCCGTGACGATTAATAATATTTTATCCGCCGGCGGTGCTTCACAGTAGGCTAACAGAATTTTGCCGGCCTCGGTTTCGAATTTTGCAGCGGGATTATGCAATTCAATAAGGGTTTGATCGGCGAATAGACTGTAATTATTGGCGGCCTGCGTCAGTTGCGCCCAGTGAAAACCTGTTTCGACTTCCAGACGCTGGTGCTGATGATAACCGGCATGACGCACGGCGTCACGGATAGCATCGCGCGCTTCCTGACGCAATAGCGGTACGTCGCTGCTGATCAGATAAACCGGCAGCAGCGTTCCTTTAAGATGCTGGGAGAGTTGTTGCGGGTTGAGTTGCATGAGGTGGCTCTGTTGTGTTGTTCAATGGCGGGTTTAAGCGTTTACGAATTTGCGCACTGGTCAGCCAGTAGTAAATGAGATTAATACCCTCCCTCTGCAAATCCTGCTCGAAAACGCTGGTAGAATTCACGGTAAAAATTTGATTGGTATTCACGATGATGGAGCGGGTAGCTCTAATCTGATGGGGAGGCACGACAATCCGACCGTTGGCGCCGGTAATACTGACGGTGACCGCCAATGTGTAAACGTAAGTGATGGCGACATTGGTCGAGGAAACTACCGGATTATTGTGCTGCAAACTATAATCAAAAACATGCAGAGTATAGGGCGCCGCTTGCGGCTTTGGCGCCAGAGTAATTCGGAGCGCCCGGAGTAAATCCAGTAACTGCACATCGAAGCGGCTTTCTAAATATTCCGCATCGAGATAAATCACCTTCAATTGCGGTGGTAGTTCATTGGCATTGCGCAGATGCCAATAGCAGCCGCTAGTCAACAGGCTCAAATTAATTAAAACCAACAGCAGGCCCCATTGTTTGAACGCCCATTTTTTCATAATACAATATTCACTAATTTTTTGGGTACCACAATAATTTTTTTAATGGTCTGGTCACCGATATGCCGGCGCACACTGTCTTCCTGCAAAGCCAGGGCTTCAATTTCCGCGGCAGCGGCATTCTGGTCGACAGTAATTTTACCGCGTAATTTCCCGTTAATTTGCACCATCATCTGGATTTCCTGAATTTGCAGCGCCTGCAAATTAACCTGCGGCCATGGCGCCTTGAGAATATTTTCTCCGTATCCCAGTTCTCGCCACAAATGATGGGTAATATGGGGAGTAATCGGCGCGAGTATACGCAGCAAAATATTCATGCCTTCGTGAATAACCGGCAAATGCTGGGAATCCAGAGGAAGTTTACTCAACAAATTTAATAATTTCATCGCTGCAGACACAACGGTATTTAATTGCAGACGATCAATATCCTGCCGCGCCTGTTGCAAAATTTGATGAATTTGCTGATAGACCTCGTATAATTCCGCCGGCTGCGCCGGTGAAGGGGTGGGGGACATTTTCACCTGGAGCGCAAAATTCCATAGTTTTTTCAAAAACCGGTAAGCGCCTTCGACGCCGCTGTCCGACCACTCCAGACTTTGTTCAGGAGGCGCGGCAAAAATAATAAATAAGCGCACCGTGTCCGCTCCATAATTTTCCAGCATTTTTTGCGGCGCGACAATATTGCCTTTGGATTTAGACATTTTGGTTCCGTCCTTCAACACCATGCCTTGCGTGAGCAGGCGTGTGAAGGGTTCATCGCTGTTTAAAAGCCCCTGATCGCGCAGTAATTTATGCATAAAACGCGCGTACAGCAGATGTAAAATGGCGTGTTCAATGCCGCCGATATACTGGTCCACCGGCGTCCAGTAGTTTGCGCGTTCGTCGAGGATGGCATAGTCCTGATCGTAACAGGCGTAGCGGGCGTAATACCAAGAAGATTCGACGAAGGTATCCATCGTGTCGGTTTCGCGCCGGGCCGCCCCTGCGCATTGCGGACATTGCACATTGTAAAAGTCAGGCATGGAAGCGAGCGGCGAGGCGTGTCCGTCAGGAATCAAATCCGTGGGTAAAATCACGGGTAAATCTTTTTCAGGCACAGCGACGTCGCCGCAACGAGGACATTGAATGATGGGAATCGGCGCGCCCCAATAACGCTGCCGTGAAATCCCCCAGTCGCGCAGCCGGAAATGGACCTGGCGCTCGCCGAGTTTTTTCCCGATTAAAAATTCGATTATCTTTTCCCGGGCTTTGGCAGTCGTTAAGCCATTAAAAGTCCCGGAGTTGATCAGAATGCCATCGTCATTAAAAGCCCCTTGGGTAAAGTCCCAAGCCGAATCCATCGGTTGAATGACTGGTTTTACCGGCAAGTCATACAAAGCGGCGAATTCAAAGTCGCGTGGATCGTGCGCGGGCACTGCCATAATCGCGCCTGAGCCATATTCCATCAATACGAAATTAGCCACCCAGATTGGTAATTTCTCGCCGGTGATGGGGTGAAGAGCTTCCTGTCGCAGGCGAATACCTTTTTTCTGCGCAGTGGCGATATCGGCTTCGGCGACCTTGGTGTGGTGGCATTCGTCGATGAAATGCGCCAAAGCCGGGTCATTTTTGGCGGCGTTTTGGGCTAGCGGATGCTGGGGAGCGACAGCGATGTAGCTCGCCCCCATCAGTGTATCCACGCGCGTTGTAAAAATAGTTAAACCCTCGCCGCTGCCCTCCAGGGGGAAATGGATATTCGGCTCCTTCCGATCGCCCGATCCAGTTACGCTGCATGGTGACCACTTGGGGAGGCCAGCCGGTCAATTTATCCAAATCGTTGAGCAGTTCGTCGGCGTAAGCGGTTATTTTAAAAAACCATTGTGGAATTTCCCGCCTCTCGATGGGCGCGCCCGAGCGCCAGCCCTTTCCGTCGATGACCTGTTCATTGGCGAGCACGGTATTATCCACCGGGTCCCAATTCACCACGGCGCTTTTTTTATAAACCAGTCCCTGTTTGTAAAGCTGGACGAATAACCATTGTTCCCATCGGTAATATTCCGGTTCACAGGTGGCGATTTCCCGCCGCCAATCGTAACCATAACCGAGTTGCCGGAACTGCTTACGCATTTTTTCAATGTTGTTGTGAGTCCATTGCGCCGGCGACAGGCGGTGGGCGATAGCGGCGTTTTCCGCGGGCAAGCCAAACGCATCCCAGCCGATGGGTTGCAATACCTGTTTACCCTGCATGTGGTGGTAACGGGAAATCACGTCGCCGATTGTGTAATTGCGCACGTGCCCCATGTGCAGATCGCCGCTGGGATAGAGGAACATGGACAGACAATAGAATTTTTCCTGTTTAGGTTCCGGGTCTTTCGGACACTCGAAACTATGGTGCTCTTCCCAATAACTTTGCGCTGCGGCTTCTATGGAAGCGGGATCATATTGATCGTTCATAACGGTACTCATTTTCAGATAATCTACCGGATAGATTACCTGATTAGCCTACTTATGCAATAGGATTTAGAGTATGGTATACTATCGATAAATCGTTTAAGCTCCCGGTTTTCACTTTAATTTCTAAGGATGGAAGCCATGCTGAGCAGTACTTTGACCCATTTGCAAAAAGTCATGCAAACCAAAATATACCAATTAGGCCAGGTGTTACCGGTCTGGCCCAGCGCCAAACTGCTGGCTGCTACGCGCCATCAAACATTATTTCACGAAATTCAGGAGTTAAGCGCACTGCCCGAGGCTCATTTTAAAGCTTTGTACCGGCCTGCGATCAACCATTATGCCGAGTTTGTGCAGGTTCTTGCCGAGGAGCCTTCCGGGGGGTTGGGCGGATTGCTTAATTTAGGCCTGGCGCGCGGAGTATTAGCGCTGCGCCAGTTTGCCAATGAGGCGGGTTCCAAAATCGACGCTGACCCGTTGGTCAATTATGCCATTTTTACCGCCGGATTATTTTTTGATGTGGCCAAAGTGATCAGTCAGCAGGAAATCGCCGTCTGCACCAGCGCCGGGAATTATGTGCAGGCCTGGTATCCCTATCTGGGGTCCATGGTGGAGCAACATCTTGAATTTTATAAAATATATCCCTACGAAACCAGCGTTTATCAGGCCCTGAATCATGACGCCGCCGCCTTGCTGGCCCGGCAGATGATGCCTCAGGAAGGTTTTGCATGGCTGAGCAGTGATCTTGAATTATTTATAGACTGGCTGGCGTCACTTCGTGGCGAGCAGGGTGAAGGCGGCCGTAAAATTCAGCCGGTCGTTATCATTAATCCGCTCGGAAGATATTCTCAATTTTATGAAACAGTTGCCGCAAATTCTTGTGGAAGTGATCACTCCCGCGGAAATGGAATTAGAGGATCAAATGTATATTTGGCTGCGGGAAGGCATTGCTAATGGCTCCATAGCCATCAATAATCACGAAGCCGGCGTGCATATATTGGATAACAATATTTTATATCTTAATAATGAACTGTTTAAGCGCTTTCTGGAAACGCGAAAAATAGCGACGGACCCGCATCTGCTGGCGGGCAAATTTAACGAGAGATTTGGTCTCAGTAGCCAGGCAGTGCAGGAAAAGACAGGCTACGCCGCCTTCTTGATGCAGCGCGGCGACCAGAAAATAATTCAGCCCCGGAATGGCATGTTTGCCTACGCCTCATTATTTTTGGCGGATACCATTGGCCCCGAAGGCGTCCCGTTCCAGCCCAGTCCGCATCAAAAAGAAATTACCGCCGCCCTGAAAGTATCGCGCCCGCTGCCCGGCGTTAAGCAAACCATCACCGCCGCTTCAATCAGGCCCCAATCTCCCTCGTCTTTTAAAATGCGTTAGTAATAGTAATATGATAATTCCGATCAGCGGGAAATAACCCCAGCGCATGAGCGGGGTGTTGCCCTGCATCGGGGTGACCTTGCCGTTTAGTACTCCGCTTTGATGGGGAGGAATGACATTAACAATATCACCTAATGGATTGATAATTGCCGTTATTCCGGTATTGCCTCCCAGCAGTACCATTCGTCCGGTTTCCAGGGCGCGCATTCGGGCCATTTCTGCCTGTTGGGCGGAGGCCATTGATTTTCCAAACCAGCTGTCGTCGCTGATGTTCACAATCATCTGACTGTCACGGGAATACCTCACCACCTCGGACGGATAGGCGATTTCATAACAGAGAAAGGGGGCGATTCTGACTCCCCCGGCGACGGTTAAAGGCGCCTGTTTCCTGGGCCCTGCGCTAAAATCCGACATGGGGATATTCCAGTAATTAATTAAAAAGGCGAACACGGACTTTAATGGCGTGTATTCGCCAAATGGCACCAGATGGCGTTTACGGTAATCGCCCTGGTCTAGTCCCAACAACTTAATGCCGTTGAAATACTGTTTGCTGTCCGGCTCGCCCAATAAAATTCCCAAAAGCAGGGTGGTGTTGTGACTGGCCGCAGTTTGATCGAGTTGTTCCAGAATGCGGGGAATCTGGTGAGGGAAAGCCGGCAAAGCGGCTTCTGGCCAGATAATCAACCGGCTCTTTCCCCAATAGGGCGCTGTTAAAGATTCGTAAGTTTGCAGAATCTGCTCAAACTGCCCGGGCTGCCATTTAAGGGACTGGGAAATATTAGCCTGCACCAAAGAGACGGTCAGCGGCGGACCGGCGGGTTTTGTCCACTGTCTGTCCGACAGTAACCATCCCGCACCCAGAATGGCCAGGAGAACAACGAGTGCCTGGATTTTAGTTTTTAGCCATTGCCGGGTAGACATCAGTACCACGCAGCCACAAATGATCGCGACCATTAGTGAAACCCCATAGACTCCGATGACAGGCGCAAAACCGCGCAGCGGGGTGGTCATTTGCGTATAACCCAGATATAACCAGGGAAAACCATTTAAAGGTAAGCTCCGCAGCCATTCCCAGATTACCCAGGTCGCGGGAAAAGCGGCCAGACAGAGGATCAGCGGATTCTTTTTGCCAAACAGGCGCACCAACAGATAACCCTGGGTCGCGGGGCCAAGGGTCAGGAAGAGGATCATCGACAAAGTGATTAAACTGGCCACCGGCACGGAGGCATTGCCATACGTGTGAATGCTGATATAAACCCAGGAAACTCCAACGCCGTAGAAACCCAGTCCAAATACAGCCCCCTTTATAAAAGCCTGCCAGGGAGTCGATTTCTGCCATTGATAGAGCAAAACCGCGGGAACGATAAACGCAAACACATAAATACTGAGGGGCGCGAACGCAAAGGGTAAAATGGCGCCCAATAAAAAAATGAGTACTAATGATAAACCCATATATTTATTCCCTTACAGTATTAAAATTCGTCAAAGACGATTTTGCGATGACTATATCCATCACTCCGGTATTATGACCTTAAGTGTTTGAATTTCACGCTTGCTGGCTTCGAGTACGGTAATTTTGATGGAATCCAGCAGGACGGATTCGCCGCGTCTGGGTAAACGGCTTAATTTTTTGAGGACTAATCCGCCGATGGTGTCGATTCCTTCTATGTGCAGATGCGTGTGAAAATAATTATCGAATTCGGTCAGCGGTGTTATCGCCCTGACGATAAATTCATTTTTTTTAGGGGTTGTTTTAATGGAAGGCTCTTCTTCAATATCGTATTCGTCGGCGATTTCACCGACTATTTCTTCCAGCACATCTTCAATAGTAATCAAACCCGCAACGCCGCCGTATTCATCGACGACGACAGCCATGTGATTGCGATTAAAGCGAAACTCTTTTAATAAAATGTTTAAACGTTTGCTCTCGGGAATAAATGTCGCCGGCCGAACCAGCTGACGGATTTGGGTCGCAGCGGGAGTGTCGGCTAAATTAAATTTTAACAGGTCCTTGGCTAATAAAACTCCCAAAATTTCATCCCGGTCATCACCGGTTACCGGGTAACGGGAGTGGCCGGCTTCGATGACCTGCGGCAATGCTTCCTGGGGTGTCAGATAACCATCGATCACTACCATTTGTGGACGGGGTATCATGGCGTCCCGAACCTGCATACGCGAGACCTGCAGGGCGCCTTTCAGCATATCCATGCCTTCCTGATCGATCAACTGATTTTTTTGAGCCTGTTGAAAAATAGCCAATAATTCTTCCAAAGTTTGAGGTTCACACCGTCCTCGCAACCAGTTTGACCAGAAGGGGTTTAATTTCATATTCAATCCTTTTCCTGATAATGGTAGGGATCTGCGAAGCCCAATGCCGTCAGGATGTTAATTTCCAGTTGTTCCATGGTTCGCGCATCGACAGGTTCAATATGATCATAACCCTGCAAATGCAATAATCCATGGACTGTCAGATGCGCCCAATGCGCTATCAATAGTTTTTTTTCAGCATGCGCTTCTTCCCTGACCAGATCTGCGCAGAGGACCAGATCGCCCAGAGAGGCGAAATTCTCGCCGGGTATCGGCGCATATCCAAATGATAACACATTGGTTGGTCCGGTTTTATGGCGGAATTTTTTATTGAGCGCAGCGCTTTCAGCCTTATCGACTACGCGGATGGTTATTTCAGGAGAAGCGGGGGGAGGAGTGACTAGGGCGGCCTCGGCCCAAAGCTTGAACTGATTTTTTGTGGGCGTCTGCGCCTGTTTGGCGCGATTTTGAAAAGTCACTTTTAGTTTAACTGCTTTCTTTTTCATAGGCTTCAATAATTTGTTGAACCAAAGGGTGGCGAACGACATCGGCGGCTTGGAAAAATGAAAAACGAATGGCGGAAATATCCCGCAACAGGGTGATCGCATGACGTAAGCCAGACTCCATTTTCGCAGGTAAATCGATTTGGGTAATATCACCGGTGATGACCGCTTTGGAACCAAAACCTATTCGGGTCAAAAACATTTTCATCTGTTCTTTCGAAGTATTTTGACCCTCATCGAGGATAATAAAGGCATCATTTAAAGTGCGTCCGCGCATATAAGCCAGCGGAGCGATTTCGATGGCGCCTTTTTCAATGAGTTTGGATACGGAGGTGGTGCCTGCCATTTCATACAGCGCATCGTAAAGGGGACGTAGATAAGGATCGATTTTTTGCGCTAAATCGCCTGGGAGAAAACCGAGGCTTTCTCCCGCTTCTACGGCAGGACGAACTAGAATAATGCGTTTCACCTGATCCGTGTACAAAGCATTCAGCGCGCAAGCCACCGCCAGATAAGTTTTTCCGGTGCCCGAAGGACCGATGCCAAAATTGATATCGTATTTTTGAATTGAGCGCACGTAATGAATCTGATTAGCCGTACGGGGTTTAATGCTGGTAAGTGCTAATTTCAGTGTGGCTTCATCCAGTTTTTGCTGAAATTCCGCGGTATTGAATTCGAATTTCATGTCCATGGATTTCATCATGAGCTGGATTTGCTGATCAGTTAACTCTTTGCCGGAGGCAGTTTCAGCGTATAATTTCTGAAGAATTTCACAGGCTTTGTCTACGGACATCGGGATGCCGATAATTTCAAACTCATTGCCGCGATTATTGAGTTCAACGCCCAGGTGACGTTCGATGATGCGCAGGTTTTCTCCCAGTTCACCGCATAATTTTGCCAGACGTTTATTGTCAGCGGGAACCAGGGTAATGTGTCGTCGGGATTCCGAGGTGGCCACTAATCTTGTATCCTTCCACGCAAAGTGCTGCGCCTTGAAGCGGTGATTTTGACAGAAACCATTTGCCCTATCAAGTTCATCGGTCCGGCGAAATTAACTACCCGGTTGTTTTCGGTGCGTCCACAAAGTTCATTCGAATCTTTGCGGGAGGCGCCGGTGACCAGAATTCGTTGCTCGGCGCCGACCATCCCTTCGCCAATGCGAATTCCCTGGAGAGCCAGTTGATTTTGCAGGATGTCCAGCCGTTGCTTTTTCACTTCCATCGGCAGGTCGTCGGCTAACTGCGCAGCCGGAGTTCCTGGCCGTTTACTATAAAGAAAGCTGAACGAATGATCGAAGCCGATCTCGGTGATCAGATTCAGGGTGGCCTGAAAATCCGCTTCGGTTTCACCAGGAAAGCCGACGATAAAGTCTGAAGAAATGCTGATATCGGGCCGCACTTTCCGGAGCTGGCGGATTTTGGATTTATATTCAAGGACAGTGTAATTGCGTTTCATTGCCGCCAAAATTCGGTCGGAACCGCTTTGCACGGGCAGATGCAGATGATTGGCCAGCTTGGGTTCTTCCGCATAAGCGGCGATTAAATTATCGGAAAAAGCCGAGGGATGCGACGTGGTGAAGCGGATGCGTTCAATGCCTTTAATAGCGGCCACATAATGGATGAGCAGGGCGAGATCGGCGATTTTCCCATCGTGCATGAGCCCCCGGTAATCATTGACATTTTGGCCGAGCAGGGTGACTTCGCGCACGCCCTGTTCACTCAGGATAACGATCTCGGTAATAATATCGTCAAAAGGCCGGCTGATTTCTTCGCCGCGGGTATAAGGCACCACGCAGAAGCTGCAATATTTACTGCAGCCTTCCATGATTGAAACAAACGCGCTGGGCCCTTCGGCGCGGGGTTCCGGCAAATGATCGAATTTTTCGATTTCGGGAAAAGTGATATCGACGGCGGCTTTTTGGGTTTTCATGGCCTGTTCGATGAGTTCCGGCAGCCGGTGCAGGGTTTGCGGACCGAATACCAAATCCACAAAAGGCGCTCGCTTAACGATAGCTTCCCCTTCCTGACTGGCAACGCAGCCGCCGACGCCGATCAGTACATGCGGGCGTTCGGTTTTAAAAGGACGCCACCGTCCCAGTTCAGAAAATAATTTTTCCTGGGCTTTTTCACGGACCGAACAGGTATTTACCAAAAGTACATCGGCCTCTTCGGGCAGGGCAGTCAATTCCATCCCATGCGACGCCTTGAGAACATCCGCCATTTTACTGGAATCATACTCATTCATCTGACAGCCATGGGTTTTAATATACAGTTTTTTCATGGGATGATATTATAAAGGGAAGTAGTGATTTTGACTAGTCTATTCGCAACGGAGCGCTAATAATGCGACTGCAATCTATAAAATATTCACAATTTGATGGCCAGCCCAATGAATGGAATTTGGATAACCTTGACCTTTTGGGGACTAATCTTATTGTGGGTAGAAACGCCAGTGGAAAAACGAAGATTTTAAATTGTCTTAACCTTCTTGCCAGATTATTATGTGGAGAAGCTAAACCAAATTATACCTCAGCCTTTGATGCATTGTTTGAAGACACTAATGGTGAGCATTTCCGTTACAAACTTAAAATAGAAAAAAAAGCAGTAGTTGAAGAGATTTTTTTGAAAGAGGGTAAAGAAAAAGAATTCCTGGTTCGGGGTCCAAAGGGGGAGGGAGAGATATATATTGAAAAGGAAGACAGACTAATAAATTTCCAATCACCTGATTCTGAATTGGCCTTTTTCTCTCGAAGAGATTCTTTGCAGCATTCTTATTTTGAGCCATTATACAAATGGGCAAAATCTGTTCATCACTATTCATTTGGAACTCCTTTGGGAAGAGAAACATTTTCAACTCAAAAAAATAACTCTTCAACTGAAGCTGATACCAAAAATGCGTTGCTTGTGGTTGATATTTATAGAAAAGGAGAGGAAAAACTCGGAAATTCTTTTAAAGAAGCTATTATTGAGGATTTAAAACAGATTAATTATGATGTTTCTGATATTGGCGTTAAGCAGCCTTCTCAATCAGTTTAACCCCAGGCTGGCCAATTGAAGTTTTTGGGCTTTGGGTTAAGGAGAAAGATCTGGAATGTGAGACGGAGCAGTTTGAAACTTCTCAAGGTATGTTCCGTGCTATTTCTTTGATAATACAATTGAATTATTTGAAGTTGACTCGTGAACCGAGCTGTATTCTGATTGATGATATTGGGGAGGGACTAGACTACGAACGCTCTTGCCATTTGATTAAGTTAATTATGGATAAGGCTGAGAATGCCAGATTTCAGCTGATCATGGCCACAAATGATCGTTTTGTTATGAACGAAGTTCCTTTGGAGTACTGGACGGTCTTACATCGAGAAGGTAAACGATGTCGTGTGTTTAATATTAAGAACAGTAAAGAAAAATTTGAGGAATTTCGTTTTACAGGTCTCAATAATTTTGATTTTTTTTCATCCGATTATTTGATTGAACAATGAATAAACTCGCTATTTTCGTTGAAGGTTAAGGCGATTTAATTTTTATTAAAAATTTAATTATTTATATGGCAGGTTTAAATCACGTTTCAATCACTTCTATTAAAGAAAGAGGAGGCGGGCAAGTTATAATTTTGGAAATACAGGCAAGATCTACAAATGAAGACTATTATATACAGGTAAAAAATTGTTGCCAGGATAAGGCAGTATTGTCGTCCATCCGCGAAGAGTATTGCGGGATTGTCGAGCAAGGCTTTAAAAAAATCATAGGTTTGCGTGATGCTTATCCTGATTATAATAAATCACAGCTACTTGAATTCCGTCATCATCTTATCAAAAAGCTTCTTCCCATTGGAGCTTGTCAAATTATATTTTTGTTTTGTGTCATGGAATTAGAAGCGTGGTTTATAGCAGAGTATAACCATTTTCCAAAAATACATTCCGCCATTTCGGTTGCTCGTATCCACCAAGAGTTAGCTATTGATGTGGTTAATGACAATTTATCTGAGCTAAATCATCCGGCTGAAGACTTAAAAAATATATACCGTTTGGAGGGAATAACTTATAAAAAAGATAAGGAAATCATGAAAAAAATTATTTCCACTATAGATCAAGCATTTTTAAGGAGCAATGTCAGTTCGAAATTTGAAGATTTACAAACTCTTTATCATGAATTAGATTTATTTTTTTCTTTTTTATAAACAAATGAACTACCGGCATATTTATCACGCGGGGAATTTTACGGAGGTGGTTAAGCACAGTGTCTTGACCATTATTCTCGATTATTTGCGGCAAAAAGATTCGGCTTTCTGTTATATCGATACTCACGCCGGGGAGGGGATTTACGATTTATCCTCCGTGGAGGCGGAAAAAACCAGTGAATCCAGCGCGGGGGTGCAACGGCTAATCAATAGCGGCGCGCCGCATCCGCAATGTCTCCAGACCTATTTACAAATTTTAAAGCACTATCAGCAGGGAGATAAATGTCAGCACTACCCTGGTTCGCCGGAATTTGCCAGACAAATGCTGCGTCCGCAGGATTGCATGATTCTCAACGAATTTCATCCGGAAACTTACCGGCGATTAAAACAGAATTTTCAGGGAAAACCGCGCGTCGCCATTCATCACCGGGACGTTTATGAATTTCTTCCCGCCATTTTACCGCCGCCGGTCAGCCGCGGGATTGTCCTGATTGACCCGCCGTTTGAGCAAAAAGATGAGAACGATAAAATTCAGACGCTGCTGGGAAAATGCTTAAAACGCTGGGCGCATGGCATTTATATGATATGGTATCCGGTCACCACACAGCGGAGCTGGAATTTGCAGACAGTCGCATTACAGAACGGCATCGATCGTTATTTAATAACGGGACTGACCATCGCCGCGGAAGATCCGCGATCCAAAGGATTACTCGGCTGCCAATTGCTCATCGTCAATCCACCCTGGAAATTGGCGGAAACTCTGCCTTCTTTGTTGAGCCATCTGTGGGAGATTTTTAATATCGATCGTCAGGGCGGCTGGTTTGTGAGATAGTTGAATTTTATAAGATGAGGGAACATCCATGTTACTGAAAGCATCCTGTCACTGTCAGGCGGTCAAATTCGAGGTGGAGTCGCATACGCCATATCCGTTTTTGCGCTGCTTCTGTTCCATTTGCCGAAAGACTGCTGGAGGTGGAGGTTTTGCTATCAATATCATGGGAGAAGCCGGAACATTGAAAATAAAGGGTAAACGTTATATCGGTATTTATCACGCCATTTTGGGTAAACATAAAAATGGTAAATCTATTATCAGCCCGGGGCAAAGGCATTTTTGTAAAAAATGCGCCAGTTGTTTGTGGATTGCGGACAAGCGCTGGCCGAAATGGATTTATCCTTTCGCATCCGCGATCGATTCACCGCTCCCCAGACCACCCGGGAATGTTAATATTATGCTGAATTTTTCCCCTGATTGGGTAGAAATTCCTAAAGGCAAACGGCAATTGAATTACGAAGAATATAATGACGAATCCATTGCCGCCTGGCACCGGCGCCATCATCTAACAAAGATTTAAGCGAATAGGCCTGACCTGGGGTGGTGAAAACTAGTGGCAAAATACTCAATTCTGAATATATTTCTTGGTTCCAGATTTATTCCTAGTGAATAGAATTTTTCCGATATTGTTTCCTTTTTTATAAAAATCTATTACCATTTAAATGTTGTCTCGACAGGCACTTAAAAGGAGTTGAAAACAATGTCAATGGATAATGATTACAAAAGTCCAACACATAAATTAGTTAAATTTTTTAAGCGAAGCAGGGATCAATGGAAAGAAAAAGCCCTGGAAGCTAAAAATAAAACAAAGCTATGTAAAAATAGAATTAAATTTTTGGAAACGAGTAAAGCATCCTTAAAATCGGAAGTTAAAAGCCTGAGAGTAGAATTAGAAAAAGTGAAGATGATAAATTTTAAAGAGGTGATTGAGGATGCTAAAAAAAAAAGTAAAAACATCCATTAAATACCCGATGTTTAACAACTTTAATAAACCATTTGCACAGCACCAATACTCTCTTTCACACATTCAGTTATGGATATCCTCTACGCTATTGGCAGCCACTGGGTTAAGAGCTGCTAGCAAAATGATGGAAATATTTATATCGCTCTTTAATCTTCCTACATCAGCGCCTTCCTGGTATACAGGACGCCTTTGGTTAATGCGCTTGGGTTACTACAAATTAAATCGTCCTAAACAAAAAGCGGATGATTGGGTCTGGATTATTGATCATTCCATTCAGCTTAGCTCTGAAAAATTCTTAGTCATTCTTGGCATACGATTACGTGATTTACCCACTAATCGGTCTTTAAATTTTTCAGATGTTGAACCCATTGAGTTAATACCGGTAACGAAATCAAGCGGAGAAATTATTCATGCTCAGCTTGAAAGAGCGACAGAAAAAACGGGTATCCCAAGAGAAATTATTGCTGATCATGGATCCGACTTAAAATCAGGTATTATAATGTTTTGTAATCAACATAAAGAAACCTGTTACATATATGATATTAAACATGCCATAGTGTTGCGTTGGAGCATGAGCTTAAAAATGATGAAGACTGGGAGAAATTAGTCAAATTATCAGTAAAAACAAAGCGAGAAATTTGTCAGACAGAATTGGCTGCTTTGGTTTCACCGAATCAAAGGAAGAAATCCAGATATATGAATTCTTATACTTTACTTCACTGGGTTGAAAAGATGAGGCTGTTTCTTAATAAACGGGATGAGATCATTAATAAAGATTACGAGGCAAAGAAAGTAAGAGAAAAATTTAGCTGGATTAATGATATGACTACAAAGATAAGTGAATGGAATAATTTAATTATGGTGATTAAACATATAGAAGATTTTATCAGAAAAAATGGCCTTAACTTCAATCTCTCGCTGCAGTTGGAGAATGAATTGAATGAATATAATTTAGATTTTCGATCAAGAAATTTTAAGGAATCCGCTATTGATTTTGTGAAAAAAGAGGCCCTAAAAGCAAGGACTGGTGAGCGCTTACTGGGAAGTAGTGAAATCATCGAATCTTTATTTGGGAAACAAAAATTTTTAGAGAAAGAACAATCACGAAATGGATTTACTGGACTTTTGTTAGCGCTTCCTGCGTTGGTGGCGGAAATGTCGGAATCCGTCATTAAGAAAGCCTTAGAATCTATTCCAACAAAATCTGTTACTGAGTGGTATAAAAAAAATATTATCAAATCAGTGCAAGCAAAAAGAAATGCGACATTTAAAATGGTCAATATTATGGAACAAAAACAGAACCAAGTTTTTGTGGCGCTATAATGCGGCTTTCACCACCCCAGGCCTGACCCTAATGGCACGAATTGGGATCTATAGTTTTCTCATTTCGAAGTTGTAAGCGCCGGTTAGGGTGCATGCTGGTTCAGAACCGTATGTGAGCACTGGGGGATTTGCCGTCGATGTGTTTTTGTCAACATGCCAGTCGCACATTTGATAAGGATGAGTGTTCATATTTACCAACCGCATAGTGATATAGCTTTTCAAACTACTTAATTCTATAGAGTAAGTGACTCCAATTCCTGATACAACATCAAAAGCACCACTACTCGTGTCGCTAGGTGACATGGGCACACCTGATATTTTTATATAAACATTATCAGAATAATCATTCGCAAATACCACCCCCCCTACACTGCTGGAAGTGTTATTAATAAAACTTCCATCAAGCGTCATTGCATTGGGTTTAGCACATGCAGCTGCTGAAGCCAGGATCATTGAAATGCCTACTAAGTATTTTTTAAACTTCATCATTATTTCCTCAATTTAAGAATATATACACATGTAAGTTCAATATTCATATTTTAAAATTTACAATATTGAACATACAATCTTTTTTCAATAATTTTTAACCACCTGTTAAAAACATTCAATATAGTATCATGAATGAATGAAAAAAAAACAATACCTATCGCCATTCCTACCAGGGCTCTCCCAAGATTTTAATTAAAATCCTGGGACAGCCGTGGACGGCTTCGTGGATTATCTACTAATTTAGTGCCATATTTATTAGATATATGATTAAAATATTTCGTGACAGGACTGAGGCGGGGCAATTGCTGGCAGCAAAATTGGCGCGTTTTTCCGGGAAGCCGGATGCGATTGTGCTCGCGTTGCCGCGCGGCGGCGTCCCGGTTGGATATGAAATCGCCCGCGCGCTGAAACTGCCGTTGGATATTTTTTTAGTCCGTAAGCTGGGGGTTCCTGGCCACGAAGAATTGGCGTTTGGCGCAATAGCCATGGGAAATGTCACGGTATTTAATCAGGAAATAATCGCAATGCTGGGATTATCGCGACACACTATTGACGCTGTCATCGCCAGTGAACAAATGGTTTTAAATGAACGCGATGAAAAATATCGGGGCAACCGCCCTCTTCCCAATCTTAAAGATCGCACGGTCATTCTGGTAGATGACGGCATCGCCACCGGCGCGACACTCCATGCGGCGATCAATGCAATACGACAACTGGATTGCCGCCATCTAGTCGCGGCAGTGCCGATAGCGCCAATGGAGGCAATATCCCAATTCAGCAGGCTGGTGGATGAGATGGTTTGTCTGGAAACTCCAACCGATTTTTTTGCGATTGGTAGCTGGTATGAAGATTTTTCTCAAACCACCGACGAAGAAGTTTACCGCTTATTAGGGAAAAAACATGAATGAATGGGGAAAAGCCACTGTTATCCCGGCGGGAGAAGTTATTTTAGCCGGGAATTTGCAATTACCCGAAAATTCCCGCGGACTGGTGTTGTTTGTGCACGGCAGCGGCAGCAGCCGATTAAGCCCCCGAAATAATTATGTCGCGCGTTCACTCAATCAATTGGGTTTAGCGACATTGTTATTTGATTTATTAACGGCGGAAGAAGATAAAATTGACGAATACACCCGTGAATATCGCTTCGATATTCCCTTACTGGCAAGGCGGCTTAATCAGGTAACCACCTGGGTGGGGCACCAGCCTGAATTAAAAAATCTGGCGCTCGGATACTTCGGCGCCAGCACGGGAGCAGCCGCGGCGCTGATAGCCGCCGCTGAAAATAAGGAAGTGAAAGCAGTGGTTTCCCGGGGTGGCCGGCCGGATCTCGCGGAACAGGCGCTTTCCAAAGTGAAAGCCGCCACTTTATTGATCGTGGGAGGACAGGATCCCGAGGTGATTGATTTAAATCGCCAAGCCCAAGCAAGATTATCCTGCGTCAATAAGCTAGTGATTGTCCCCGGCGCCACCCATTTATTTGAAGAACCCGGAGCGCTCGATCAGGTAAACGCCCTGGCCGGCGAATGGTTTCTTCAATGGG
>CAVQJI010000028.1:0-5184 GCA_963712715.1 uncultured Pseudomonadota bacterium
TGGATTCTAAAGTTGACATCGATAAGGAAGATGCGGAAGATCGAACGGCTTTATTTTACGCAGCGGCAAGTGGGCATGAAGCGGCTGTAAAATTATTATTATTAGGGAAAGCAGACCTGTCAATCGAAGATAGATCAGGAAAAACTGCAAGAATGTACGCCGAGGAAAAAAATCATCACTCCGTTACTTTACTCCTGGATTCATGGCTCGCCAAAAAAACTGTCCAATCAAGCTCACCCGATGATAGCAAAGCGATTTCTGGAGAAAAAACCCCATTAATGATAGCGTGTAGAGAGAACAATGTCTCAGAAATTCAGAAATTACTGGATGCCAAAGTGGATGTCCATGCTGCAGACGAAAAAGGCCGAACCGCCTTATTTTATGCAGCGGCAGCAGGCCATAAAGAAATTGTTAACATGTTATTGGTTGCAGGAGCAAATCCATTAACCCAGGATAAGTCAGGCAAAATTCCGAGTGATTATGCCAAAATCAATAAAAAATATGATATGACGTTTCACATGATGGAAGCGGAGCTTGATGCCATAATAGCGAAGCCGGCCACATCATCTCCCTCACCTCGAAGCCAGAACAAACATTTTGGCGTGTTTAATGAAATAACTTTACCAGCTCAACCCAGTATAGTCATCGCGCCTGAGTTTTAGGTTCAACCCGTCATTGCGAGCGCCAGCGAAGCAATCCAGTACAGAGCGTTGTCTGAAGTACGTGCTGGATTGCTTCCTGTTTAAATCCTGCGTTCGGCAGCCGTGGCCCGGAATAACACTCGCTCGGGTGCAGGCGGGGGAGAATCGCGATTTTCTCCTTGCGATCCCACATCGCGCGGAAAAGTGCTGGATTTATATGCGATGGAATAAGCCGGCAGATGATCAATGGAAACCAGTGGATGGCGAAGAAAATTGTGCATAAAGACCGTGAAATTTCTTTTAATCATCGCCGCCACTATTTGTTCGTCATCTTCCAGATTATATTTTTTCAGAAACTGGTTTAATACTTTTGCGGATAATAAATATGATAAATTTAATTTTTCTAAAAAAGACACGGGTGGTGGATAAGCATTGATCCATTGTTTATCGTATTTTATAACCGGTAAACAATGATCCACTCCCAAAATTAGAAATTTTAATAAAAATTCTGCAAAAATGAGATTATCCTCAATATCCGTGTGATAAGGATGATCTTCGTACTCAACCAGATCTTCATGACCTAAAATATGCTTATCCGACGGGCTAAAATCCGCAAATATTTTAAATCCTAATTCTTCAAAGAAATTTTCAACGTAACATAAATACCACGCGGATTTAGGATTTTTGTAGGAAGCCTTAATCTCCACACTTTCCACTCCTCCTAACCAAACGGTTTCACGTTTAATCAGCGCCGCCAAATATTCATCTGCAAAAAATTTTACGCGACCTGTTTGAGAAAAAAATACCAAACAGGGACAGGCAGATAATGATTTATGATTATTTTTCCCTATAAATCCTATGGAAATACAATGCTGCAAGTCTGGCACACATAAAAAATTATTTTGATCAGAAGCATATAATCGAACTGTTTCGCCGAGTCTACATAGTATAGACTGATGAGAAATCGCTGGAGGAATCACGTTCATAAAAATCTCCTTCAACGTAAAAAGATATTTACATGACAGGTGTTATAGTACTCTTAAATAAAAAATCAGACAAGCCGCGAATGCGCCTTTTTATCGATGAAATGCACGTCGCTAACCCATCCTACAAACACCAAGGAAAAAACGTCTCAATTCCAATGCTCTTTTCTCAAGGATGAAAAGAGTATAATCTATCATATTTACTTACGGAATAAACCATGCAAAAACTGGCTGAATTAATTACCGAAATCCAGGATTTTCCTAAACCTGGCGTATTATTCCGCGATATTTCCCCTCTGCTTAAGATTAAATTCCGTGAAACCATCGATGCTATGAGCGCTCTGTTTTCGGGGGTTGAATGGAATAATATCGACATGATAGCGGGAATAGAATCGCGGGGTTTTTTATTCGCTGGAGCGCTCGCCTACAAACATAACAAAGGGTTGGTAAAAGTTCGCAAGTCTGGAAAATTACCGAATATCGCCGGAAAAATTCATTATGGTCTCGAATATGGCGAAAGTACTCTGGAAATGCAACAGGGCAACGGCGCACGTTTATTAATTGTCGATGATCTTCTGGCTACCGGTGGTTCCCTGCGCGCGGCGGCAGAATTGGCCACGCAGGTCGGTTACGAGGTAATGGGTCTGGCTACGCTTATTAATTTGGCGGCGCAGAATACTTTTTCCTGGCACGGTTTGACCTGCCGTTCGGTGATAGATTATACGGAGAATTAATGATGGCTATTGGATTATTTATCGGCCGGGACGAAAAAAAACGGAAAAGCCTGACTTATTTTATAGAAAATGTCCCCAGGCAACTGTCTGCGATTGAGCCGGATTTGGATGTGCGTGTTTATCCTGATATCGGTGATTATAAAGACATTGATTTCGCCATTGCCTGGTATGCTCCCCTTGGCGTTTTTGCACTTCTGCCCAATTTACGCGGCATCGCGTCCCTGGGCGCCGGGGTTGATCACCTGCTTGCGGATCCGGATTTACCCCGGCATGTGCCAGTCGCCCGCATCGTCGATCCAGCCATGTCCATCGATATGACCCAATATGTTGTCGCCGCGGTGCTGTATTGGCTTAAGCGCTTTGATGTTTGGGAAGCCAATCAGACCCGGCAAATGTGGGGAAGGACCCTGCCTTTTAATTTTGCAGATCAAACGGTTGGCGTTATGGGCATCGGATTTTTAGGTAAACACGCCGCGGAAACGTTGCATTCGCTGGGTGTCAAGGTGATTGGCTGGAGTCATTCTCCAAAGCAACTTCCGCGCATTCCTCACTATACCGGGTCTGCCGAACTGAGTACTTTTTTATCTAAATCCAATGCCCTGGTCTGTATGTTGCCATTAACTCCTGAGACCCGAAATATTTTAAACGCCAAAAACTTCGCCTGCCTTCCCCAAGGTGCGTATGTGATTAATCCGGGACGTGGGGAACATGTCGTTGATGAGGATTTGCTGGCGGCATTAGCCTCTGGACAATTATCCGGCGCCTGTCTGGACGTTTTTCGCGAGGAACCTTTACCGTCGGATCATCCGTTCTGGAAGCATCCCCGCATTCGCGTAACGCCTCACATTGCCTCGGTGACTAACCCCGCCACGGTGACTGCCCAAATTCTGGATAATTACCACCGCGCCATGTCCGGCAAGCCATTAATAAACACCGTGGATATTAAAAGAGGCTATTAAACCTAAAAGGATTTTTTAATTAACACGTAAACGGCGCGGCGCCGCCGTCTTTGGGCCGCGCGGAGTGGAAAGCCAACACATTATCCTGAGTGCGCAGCCAAAGATTGAGCGCATTTTTTAGAATGGGTTTATCGGATTTCTTACCCTTGCCGTGAATAATCAATGCCAATCGACAGCCCTGCTGCTGGCAATATTGCAAAAAAGATTCGGCCTGCGCCAACGCCGTTGATAATGTCAGACGATGGAGATCCAGAGTTTTTTCAACCGCGAGTCGCCCCTGCACCAGCTTTTTTAATAATTTATTCTGCAAACCGCCGCGCTGAAAAGTAATGGAATCCTCTATACCCACCCAGTCTTCAGGCGCCAAATTATCCAGATCTATCCATGAATACGCAGATTTTTCTCCCGGCACATTCCAGTCGGATACCATTTTTTGGGGAAATACTTTATTTTTCCCTGCCGCAGAAAGGTTTAACATTTTTGACCGCTTCAGCGAACTCCGCCCGCTCCGCAGCGGATAATTTATCTTTCCTAATCTTATCATCCACCTTATTCGGCCAGATCCTGCAGCATTTTAATGCGTTTTTCCGCCAGCCAGGTTTTCCAGCTGTCTTCATTCACTTGCGGGTATTTAACTTTCCCGAAAGCGACCCAGGCGTGCCCGATATTTCAGCCACATTAATTGGGTTTTTTTAACTCCCGCGCGATCGACAGTGCCCATGGAAAAATCACTATTTTTTTCGATTTCCTGATAAATCTGATTGAGTTGCTGATCAATTTTACCGGCGCGCAGAGCGCTAGAAGAGGGTAAATCACCTTTGGAGAAATTTTGCAGGGAAGTAACCAGATCATCCCGCAGAGCAGCCTCTTCCTCAAACTCCATCGCGGCGCGGGCTGTGCCACTCAGGTCCACTTCATTGGAAATACGGGTTGTAATAAATTTATCCACTGCGATCTGTAATTTCTGCCAGGCCTGTTTATCCGTTTCGTTCCACGAGGCCATCAGAGTGTTTAGCCGGGCCTTCCGTTGCGCCTCAGCCTGCTGCTCTTTCCGGGAAGCGCAGACTCCCATCATATAACCACTGGTAATATCGTCACAGATATCAAAATCAGCGCCCTGCCAATGTTTATCGCGCAGCTGTACCAAATGGTCTACCCGTCCATCGACCTCAGCTTGTGAAAATCCGGATTTACAGCCGAAATAGATGGCGAGTTCCCAGTCTCGCGGCGTCCCTTTAGCATTCGCATAAATCATGGTTAACATTGGGTAATCGCCGGTGGCATAGGCGCATTGACGGGCTTTAACATAATCAGCCGGTTGACCAATGCCATAATAAAGATCACTGGCATTGCACTTTTTCAAAGTTTTGGCTAATGCCTGATCCTGAGCGGGAATCGGAGTTTTTGCCGCCTGCTGACAAATGTTTTTTACCTTCTCGTGAACCTTGATATAATCAGGGACATCATCAGCATAAACAGGAGAGATATCAACGAAAAATGCAGCGACGCCGGACAGGATTAATTGACAAAAAAAAGGTAAATTCATTCGAAGTTTTCTCTATTTTCGGTATCTGAAGTTTTTGCATTCTATCATAAAAAGCCCCAGCGAACAAATCACAAGTATATAGTCATCGCGCCTGAGTTTAGCGCCAAAGTCAGAAGATTCTTTTTAAATAAGGATTTTATAAATGACTAGCGACATATTCATGGATGATGCTGGCAATAAAGGTTTGATACGGTAAGCCTTTTCTCGCTGCTATCCGTCTTGCCCGCTCTACATCGACATGAGAAAGTCGAATATTGATTTTGGCGTCCTTGCGCAAATAATTCGCAGCGGCTTCTTTGGCAAAAGCAATCTCTTCTTCAA
>CAVQJI010000029.1:0-5413 GCA_963712715.1 uncultured Pseudomonadota bacterium
GTCTCTTTCCCAACTGTGTTTAGTTCCATTAGAAAATCCTCATTTTATCGCCGATATGATTCATCAGCGTCACGAAGATTAATATTTTTCTGATGATTGAATTCCCATATCATATAAAACCTTAGCTGATTTAAAATCACCGGTTTCAAGATAACGCCGAATTTCAAGCTGCAATGCCGAGGGTAAATTCGCGAATCTGGTAATTTCCTTAACCTTTTTTTGATTTTTTATGGATTTATGAATAGCCATTAATTTTCCTTATTTTAAATTAAAGAAATAGATAGTTATTCAATTTTATCTGTTCTACGTTAAAAATATGCGCTATAATCTAGCTCATTTCGTAGGAAAATTTCTGGATATGAGATTATCTCTATGAACTATCCCGTTTTAAACCACATTATTATTATCTTATCCCTCATACTCGCCCTCAGTATTTGTTTTCGATTTCTGCGTTTACCACAAATACTGGGATATTTGATAGTGGGAGCTGTAGCAGGACCGCACGGTCTTGGGTGGATCAGAAATGTCACGCTGGCTCATCAATGGGCTGGATTCGGTGTGGTATTTTTGATGTTCACTGTCGGCCTTGAATTTTCCCTGCCGCGAATGCTGGCCTTGCACCGGGCGGTGATTTTTTTAGGAGGTTCACAGGTATTACTCTGCTCCCTCATCGGTTTACTGTTTGGAAACCTGGTTCTGCACCTTCCCTGGTACGCCGGGCTGGTGGCCGGTGGAATTTTGGCGATGTCTTCCACCGCGATTACTGTCAAGCAATTGGCAGAGCAGATGGAACTACTCAGCACTCCCGGCCAAAATGCCATAGGGGTGTTATTATTTCAGGACCTCGCGGTTATTCCATTTTTCATTTTGATTGGCAGCCTGGGACTACTGCATAAAGAAATGTCCATGATCCATACCGTGTTGCTGGCTATACTCAAAGGGGGTTTGGCCCTTCTCATTATTTTAACCTTCGGGAAGTGGTTGTTCCGGCGTCTGTTCCAAACAATTGCCGCCACTTACGCGATCGAATTATTTACCCTGGCTGTGCTGCTGGTCACTCTGGCCTCCGCATGGTTGAGCCAAAACCTCGGCCTCTCCTTTGCATTGGGGGCTTTTCTGGCCGGAATGATGCTCAGTGAAACCAAATTTCGCCACCAGATCGAAGTTGAAATACGTCCATTTCGCGATATATTGCTGGGCTTTTTTTTTATGACAATCGGTATGCTGTTAAATCTTACCAGCTGGGGGCAATACTGGCCGTGGATCATTTTACTATTTTTCAGCTTATTATTTGGCAAAATAATCGTGGTCATGTTGCTAAGCTTAGGCTTGGGTACCAGTAAATACACGGCTTTTCGAACCGCATTAATATTGGCTCAGGGTGGCGAATTCGGTTTTGCCATGTTGACCCTGGCTTTATCCAACACATTATTTCCACATGGTTATGGGCAGACTATTTTGGGTGCGTTATTACTGAGTTTTGGATTAGCCCCGATACTGATTTCTTATAACCGCCCCATTGCGAAATTCTTTTTTCCAAAAGCCATTCATCTCACTCATGCGGAGGCCATTAAAAAATTTTCACAAGAAACGGGTGCGATAAAAAATCACGTCATCGTGTGTGGTTATGGCCGTGTAGGACAAAATATCGCCACGTTATTGGAACAGGAAAAAATTCCCTATATTGTGTTGGATCTCGATCCTGAACACATTCGCGAGGCTTCCCTGGCTGGGAAACCGGTGAGTTACGGAGATGCGACTCACCCCGGGCTGCTGGAAGCCGCGGGTGTTTCCACGGCGACGGCATTGGTGATCAGTTTCGACAATCCGCGATCAGCCGTGAAGGTATTGCAATATATTAACAATGTAAACCCTCGGCTTCCTACCATGGTGCGATGCAGGAATGAAGTCGAACTGGCGCAGCTGGAAGGCCAGCACGCTTCGCAGATAGTCGTGGAGACACACGAAGAAAGTCTGACTCTAATTTATCATTTGTTGCGGACATTAAAGGTGCCGCAGGTTAAAATAATTCATTTGATAGAAAATATCCGCAAACAGCATTACGAAATTTTACGGCAATATTTTCCCGGAACTTTTACCGAAGAGATAAGCGAAGAAGGTAGTCCATTAAAGCAGTTACGCCCCATTATTCTTTCAGCAGACACTGAAGCCGTGAATCATACTCTCGGCGAAATTACCAACCGTCTCAATGAAGTAGAAATAATCGCTGTCCGCCGCGGTAACAATTATTTTTCCCATCCCAAGGCAAACTTTAAACCAGAGGCGGGAGACGTGGTGATTCTGTACGCCATTCCCGAAAATCTGGAATCCGCTGAAGAAATACTTTTAGGACCCTCGCATAAATAACCTGGACAATTGGCGCTTAGATCAGTCGTTATACTCGCGGCATTCTTCAACATTTATTTCAAGCAATCTAAAAAATTTCATGGGTGTGGAGAACGAAGACGCTGCCGCCAATCCCATGCATACGTCTTCAAAAAAATAGAGTACGACGAATAAATGATTGGAGAATTCCGTAGCACCACAAATAAATTGTTGTGATTTCACCCAAAAAAACAGCCTCGATGTGATCCTCATCTGTTCACCGTAATAGGCAGCCACGGGTAGTATCAGTTGATCGCATCGTGGAAAAGCGCTAAAAATTTTTTCATGGTGTAACCATTCGATATGGTTGGCTATATTATCCATAAAATATTTCATCGCGCTGATAAAGTTTAAATGTTTTTCGCCATTTAACCGTCGCAACCATTCCAAACGTTGCTTTAACATCAATCTCTACTCCTCTGCATTTCGCAATTAATATTCCATTGTTTACAGCGATTTTGAATACAGGGATTTATGAGAAGGGAGATTTTACAGCAATTCCCGCTGAGTACAGCGAGAATTGCTTCCTGTTTTTATCCTGCGCTCGGCGGAGCCGATGCTCGGAATGAAGGGGGAGCGCGAAGCTTATGCTCCCCCCTTCGATCCCCCATGGCGCAGAGAATTTTCTGCGAAAATTATTTTTCATTATGTAAAATATTAACTAATAGACTTGGCTGCGCTTGCAAACAGTGCAACCATCTCTTTATTAAAGGCGGGAATATCATCGGGTTTACGGCTGGTGACCATTTTGCCGTCGCGAACCACTTCTTTATCGACCCATTTTGCGCCGGCATTGATTAAATCTACCCTGATAGAAGGCCATGAAGTCATCGTCCGGTCTTTAACCACTTCAGCGTTAATTAAAGTCCAGGGACCGTGACAGATAGCGGCTACCGGTTTCCCGGAAGTAACCATCTTGCGAATAAAATTAATAGCGCTGGGAAGTAACCGTAACTGATCGGGATTGAGCACACCCCCTGGTAATAACAAGGCCTGATAATCATCGGGATTAGCATTGTCCAACAGGACATCTACCGGGAATTCATCACCCTGTTTATCGTGATGCCAGCCTTTAACGGTTTTTTTGGGGGAAATTAGCTGAGTGCGAGCGCCTGCATCGTCCAGGGCTTCCCGGGGCTTCGTCATCTCTACCTGCTCAAATCCATCTGCGGCCACAATGGCTACCGTTAAACCACCGAGTTCTTTCGCCATCAAAACCTCCCTGTCCAAGTGAAGAACCGTAGTCTTATCTTTTTTTGCCTTTACGGAATTTTTTTGGCCCGTGGGGGCCGCGACCTCTTGGCATATATTCTCGCCTTTAATTAAAAAAGGCGATTATTGCATACCCATTGTACGAACGCAATGATTTAGCCTGGCCCGAAACCCATGCCCTGTATCCCTTTGATATATCTTCATAATCGATGCGGAAATTTTCATAATACCTTAATAATTCATCTCTAGAATACTGGGCTTTATCCATTTTGATACCCTTGAACAAAATACCGTCATTGCGAGCGCTGGCGAAGCAATGACGCCGTTTTTAGGCTTTATCCTAAAAATGGCTAAAGTAGAGGAATAAAGAATTTTAAATTTATACATGCCATATAAACAGTATTAACATGAGAAACTAACCGTGAAACCAGAACCCAACCTTTTATGGGTGACATGAGCGTGCAATCTTCTCTCGAAAATAAACGTATTCTACTGATTGACGACCATCCGATTGTGCGTTCCAGTTTAAAATTCATTCTGCAAAAAATAGCCGACATTCAGGCTATCGGCGAAGCGGGTGGATGGGGGGGAATTAAACTGGCTCGGGAACTGAAAACCGAACTGGAGACATAAGACTTCAAATTCCCCCATATTTCCGGGCCGCAAGTCACGTACCATTATTAAAAATCGACCCGTCTTCAAAATTTAAATTCTCACCGCGGAAACGAACGAACTAATTCCCACCTGGGTATTTGCAGCGGGCGCGCACGGCTATCTGTCGAAAACCGCCATCCGGCGGAGTTCAAGGAAGCCTTAACTTCCATTTTCCAGGGGCGACGGGTGGGAAGCGAATGCTTTCGTCCAGTGAACGACTTCGCTCTCGGCGATTTATCCGTCGAAAAGTCGAAACCATGTGGATGATGCTGCGCGGCAACACCACCACGGCTATCGCCGGCAAATACATATTGACCCAAAACCATATATGCCTATTGCAGCAATATTTTTAAGAAATTAAACGTTAAAAAGCACCGTCGCCCTAACCCTACTTGCGTTCAGCCAGGGAATTAATCCCAACTCGTAAAAGAGGTCAAGGCTTCATAATGATTATCACGCTGAGACAGATCATCATTCCACCGATCACCATACTGACAATCATCATGCTCATCATTTTGGTGGGGATGCCTTACAATTCTTAATTGCATGCACGATTTTACAACATGGAAATAGTCCGGACTGAATCTGGACAGTCGAATTCAGTACTGTGAACGGGTGTATTTTTTCCATGATGTTGCAATTTTATGTGTACCCATTCCCGCATTTGGACCTTTTGCTTTGCAATTTTGCATCAGATTATTTTGTAGATGTGCATATAATTCGATAGTAAGAGATTCGATTGTTAAGAGGGATACGCAAGACTGTGGGGGAGGAATTAAAATCATTAAATTTACGTTTATTGAGCCACACCACGTTGGATACTAGCGCAGATCTTGGGGCCTCTACCATCGCTGCCACCGCACAATCTACCTCTGCTTTACTCACCAAGCTTACTATTTTATAATCTAAAAGTAGATTCATGAAAGTAATCGGTGAATGGGAGGGAAATAATGTACAGAATTTTAATGGCTTTTTTATTTACACTATTTTATTTTTCTGCTGCATACAGCTTTTACGGAAAAGAATTTTGCAATTATCCGGCATTTTCATGTATCAAAGTTGAGGAGGGACAGACTTGGGAAAAATTATGGCCCAATGCTCATGACAGAAATTTAATAATGCGTTTTAATAGAACTAATTTACCACTTTCGACTCGCCACTG
>CAVQJI010000030.1:0-36768 GCA_963712715.1 uncultured Pseudomonadota bacterium
CGTATCGCCCAGATTAATTTTTCCAGTTCTTCGGGGATAGACGATCCGAGCGCTGAATTCCCTATATTCGCGTTGATCTTAACCAGAAATTTACGACCAACCACCATAGGCTCCAGCTCAGGGTGATTAATATTGGCTGGAATGATCGCCCGGCCACTCGCTATTTCCTGGCGCACAAATTCAGGCGTGATGAGGTGATTCGCAGCCGAATTTTGATTTTCCCGAATGGCGGCGAATTCCATTTCCGGGGTAATAATCCCCTGTTTCGCATAGGATAATTGCGTGGTGGCTGGCTTTCTCGATGGCCACCATTGTTTGCGTAATGCCGGTAAACCGTTGTCGGCATTCCATGCGCTCTCTGTATTGTGAAATGCCGGAGGTATCATAAACTGCGAATTTCTGTTGATTGCTTAACTGGATTTCCCGCATAGGAACGCGGAGAAAAGGATATTGCTGTCCGGAAATATATATTTTTTTGGAACCAGTGAATAGCTGGGTTTGCATCGGGCGCTCCTGTCTAAAAAATTAAAGGCCAGGAACAAGCACGATCGATCAATCGATAAGCTGACACACCACTTTCCTACGCAGGTCCTAGCCTATTCAGGTTCAAAGGGTCGGGCTTACGCCCTCTAAGCCTTACGGCCCCCCTAGTGGTTTACTCGCACACACTTAAACATATTTGTATGCCGTCGTCAAATCATGTTTCTGAAACGCTGCGCGGAATTCTGGTGGCAAACGATGGGCGCGATTATTACGGCCCAGACAGACAATCTGAAAAGTGAGACGGACCAAAATAATATTCGCACGCAGAATCTCCTGCTCAAATTCCACCGACGCACCGCCCAAAGCGATAACCCTAGTCACCACCATGAGATCATCATCAAGCCGCGCAGGAAGGATGAAATCAGCAGTGCAGCGCCGCACTGTAAAAGCAAGGCCGGTCGAAGAACGCAGCGCTTCCTGCTCAATGCCGAGTTGACGCAGCATTTCCGTACGCGCACGTTCTGCAAATTTAAAATAGTTGGTGTGATAAACGACACCGGCGGCATCCGTATCTTCATAATAAATTCGTACCGGGAAGCGATAGCCATCTTCACCAAACGCACCCTGGCGGGGCAAACAAGTGTTCATAGGAACTCCATCTGCAAATTAACGAAGCACGGAGCAATTATCACTGTTGAATATTGACAGGTTTTGAACCCTTAGAAGAGTTAGTCATAAATTTACCTCCAAAAAAAAATATAAACCCAATAAAATTTACTACGATCCTGCCACCTCAAATGTTACCTCAATATTTCCACGGGTGGCATGTGAGTAAGGACAAATTTTTTCATGCGCTTCTTTCACCAGCGCAGCAAGATCGTTCTGTGACACACTTTTGTCTTCGACTCTCATTTTCACAGCCAGTGCAAAACCACCTCCATCACGAGGACCTATTGATACCGAGCAGGAGACCCTGGCATTTGCAGCGTTTTTTTTATGTTGTTTGGCAACAAAGTCGAGCGCACCACCAAAACACGCGGCATAACCTGTCGCAAAAAGATGCTCCGGCGTCACTGTATTTGGTTTACCGGGCCCGCCCATTTCTTTAGGTACAGACAGATCAACCTTTACAGAACCATCACTGGTTTCACTATGGCCGTTACGGCCGCCCACCGCGGTGGCTGTTGCAGTAAAAAGCGGTTTAATTTTATCCATTGTAAAATCTCCTGAGTTGTAAAAGTAAAAGTTAACGTTAACGTTTCTTTATAAAAGTTCCGTCCTGATATTCCTGAAATGCTATTCGAAGTTCTTCCTGAGTATTCATAACGATCGGCCCATACCATGCGATAGGTTCATTCAGTGGCTTTCCTGACATCAGCAAAAATCGTACCGGCTTTTGGTCTGTAGTCACAGTAATATTCGTTCCATCCCTTTCGTAAAGAACCAGAGAGCCATTGCCACATGAACAGGGAGGTTTCATATCAAAATAATTGATGCCAACTGTATCGTGAGCAAGGGGAATTCTGGCCAGGTCGAAAAAAGCTTCGCCTTCTATCACATATGCGATGACCGTGTAATTTTCTTTGACTGGATGTTTAAACGCTTTACCAGCAGGCAGCGTCACATCCAGATATTCCGGATCGGTGACAATGTCTTTTACCGGACCTTGAGTACCGTCCACTATCCCGCAGATTATCCGGATTTTCGATCCATCCTGATTGGCTATCAGCGGAATTTCGTTACGTTTTACTCCACGATAGCGCGGTTCCATCATTTTTAAACGTGCCGGGAGATTTGCCCATAATTGGAATCCTAACATTTCGCCTTTGCGATTTCCTTTTGGCATTTCCTGATGGATAATTCCGCTGCCTGCCGTCATCCACTGAACATCACCCGCTGAAATATCACCTTTATTACCCATACTGTCGCCATGCTCCACATCGCCATCCAACACATAGGTTATCGTTTCTATGCCGCGATGAGGATGCCAGGGAAATCCGGCTTTATAATCTGCAGGATTTTCTGAACGAAAATCATCGAGTAATAAAAAAGGATCGAGCAAAGGTAATTCATGAAATCCAAATGCACGCCGAAGATGAACTCCAGCTCCTTCAATGGTGGGTTCGCTCTTCCAGATTTTCCTTATCGTCCGCTGACCCGGAATTTTATGCATATTTCCTCCTGAACATGTCGAAAAATGTCATATATCATAACGGTTTTAGTTAGTCATTGCGAGCGTGAGCGAAGCAATCCAGTACAGAATTTCTACAAAGTTCGAACTGGATTGCTTCGCTCGCGCTCGCAATGACAAAATTACAATTTTTTACGGAATTCATCTATTAAGTTTGCTACCAGGGCAGTCCATCCGGTTTGATGCGAGGCGCCCAAACCTTCTCCGGTTTCAGGATTAAAATATTCAAAAAATAGTATATGATCCCGAAAGTACTCATCCTGTGCAAAGGGAAAATCCCCATAGAAATTTCTTTTTCCTGAGTTATTTATTTTAAATAATGATATGAGACGATTTGCAAATTCCTCAATCTCGATATTTCGGGATTTAAAATATTTTTTATAAACCTTTAATGATTCAATTAAAAGATAATTAGTTGGAAACCATATCGGACCACGCCAATTTGAATTTCCTCCTTTCAATCGATGTAAAGATTCAGCCGGTTCATATCCAATTTCCGCATTTTTATAAATAAAAGGATGTTTATCATGATATTTAGAAAGACTGCGGATACCAAAATTAGACAAAAATTCATCAGAATCAGCGATGTAATCATATATTTTTTGAAATTTATTCTCATCAACCATAGATAAAATATAACTATTTTCATCATCTACCTTAGTAACACAATCATCAGTGATGTCTTTTCGATTAGCTAAAAACCAGTAAAAGTTTTTTTGAAACTCGGGAAAGCGTTCCAGTTCTTCAAAGGTAATGACATCCACGGCAAATAATGGGATTAAACCCACTAATGATCTTATTTTTAACTGTTCAAACTTGAGTTTATGACCACGATCAGAAATAAGGGTATCATAAAAAAAATTATCTTCTTCGTTCCATAAATTATATTTTTTAAAATCAATTTTTTTCATGGCATTTGAGATATAAACAAAATGCTGAAAAAATTTAGTCGCCATTAATTCATAGCCAGGATCAATTTTGGATAACTCTAAAGAAATCCTTAATAAATTTAAACAAAACATACCCATCCAGCCAGTGCCATCCGCCTGTTTTATCTTACAGTCTTGAGGAATATCAAAAGAACGATCCACAATAGTGATATTATCGAGACCCAGAAAACCGCCCTCGAAAACATTACATCCGGAAGTGTCTACTTTATTGACCCAAAAAGAAAAATTCATCAGCAGTTTTAAATAGCATTTTTTCAGAAAATTGAAATCCTTTTTTCCAGTTTTCTGATACTCCATTTGAAATAAACGCAGTGCGGCCCATGCCTGCACCGGAGGATTTAAATCAGAAAATTCCCATTCGTACGCAGGAATAGCGCCATTGGGATGTTGAAATTGATCGAATAAAAGTAACCATAACTGTTCTTTTGCCAATTCCATATCCAATAATCCCAGAGTGACGCACTGAAAAGCCAAATCCCAGGCGGCAAACCAGGGATATTCCCACTTGTCGGGCATTAAAAGAATGCGCATGGTATTGATATGTCGCCAATGAGTGTTACGTATATCCATTCTACTTTCTGGAAGCGAGTATTTAGACTCGTCGCCTTTTAACCAGCGATTAACATCATATAAATATATTTGCTTATTCCAGATAATACCCGCTAATGCCTGCCGCTGTATCATGCATTCTTCCAGTGATGCGCCAGCAGGATAAATACTTTCGTAAAACTCATCGGCTTCTTTTTTTCGAATTTCAAAAATTTCTTCAATATCCGCAAAAGGCTGTTGTGATGGACAATCTGTAAGCCTGAGATAAACAGTGACTGATTCGCCAGGTTCAATACTATTAAAGTAATAATGGATGCCCGCCTTAGTGCCTTTCTCCATTATATTCGTGCAATTTTCATTGTTAATCACCGCTCGTTGAAATGCAGACTTATGAAATGGATATTGTGGGTATGGATTTTCATTATCAGTAAACAAAAGCTTACCTTCGGTAAGACTATACAGATAGCGTTTTTTTAGATGATAGTCAAATGCTAAATTCGAAGGTGACAGTAGTTTGGAGTCGTCTGCGAGGAGACAAATATACTCAGATTTATCGGTATTGTTCACAATGACAGGTTTAGGTAAATGCTGCCCTCCCCAGGACCATTGGTTCCGAAACCAAATTTGAGGAATAATATGCAAAGGCGCGGATTGATCGCCACGGTTAAAAGCTTGTATGCGAATACAAATATCCTCTGGTGATGCTTTCGCGTATTCAATGTAAATGTCAAAGTATCGATTATCCGATAAAATACCGGTATCAACCAATTCATATTCATTTTCGTAAGTAGATCGTTTTGCATTTTCATTTTTTAATAGTTCATAAGGGAATTCACCTTGCGGATATTTATATAGGTATTTTAAATACGAATGAGTGGGCGTCGCATCCAGATAATAATAATATTCCTTGACATCCTCACCATGATTGCCTTCGTGTGAACTCAATCCAAATAATCTTTCTTTCAAAATAGGGTCTTTACCATTCCAGAATGCTGGAGAAAAAATCATAACCTGATAACGATCGCAAAAACCCGCTATGCCATCTTCACCCCATCGATAAACCCTGGAATGAGCTTCTTCAAAAGGAAAATATCTCCACGCATCGCCATCCGCGCTATAATCTTCCCGAACGGTTCCCCATGCACGCTCGGATACATAGGGCCCCCACTTATACCAAAGCGGTACATCGCCGTTTCCCTGCGAATTGAGCCGAAGCTGTTCTTTTGAAGACATTTCTTAATTTTAGATTAAATGCATTGAAAATTCCAAAAAAATCCTGATAAATTATTTTTCTTTTTCTTTTATAATTAATGCTGCACTTAAAGAACTAACGAGAGCTAACAGGCAGGCGAGCAATATAATAACTTCATATCCGTTCATGAATGCGTTCTGAATTATTTTCTGAATCCCTTTATCATTCGTTTTAATTCCTGCCAGCAGGGATCGCTGATTTAAAACTTCCTGTTGAATATTGACTGGCGTCTCTGATTTTTTGAGATTTTTAATTAATTGGTGATTAAAAATCATCGTCATGATTAAACCAAGGATTGCAACTGCCAGAAGTCCCGCGATTCGAGATATCGCATTGTTTACGCCAGATGCCGCTCCAACATGATCTGGCGAAGCAGAATTCATAACGACCGTAGTGAGGGGTGCTACACTTATCGCTATGCCCAAACCAAGAATAGCAGTGGCAGGGAAGAATGTTATCCAGTACGATTCACCCATATTTGTTCGGAGAAATAATGCAAACCCTAGCGCAGCAATCGCTGGTCCGACAATGAGTGGCCGTTTAGGGCCAAATCGTTTTACCAGCGTACCCGCCCAACGAGACAACAAAAACATCAGTAAGATCAGGGGAAGTAATGCCATGCCTGCTTTTGTCGGTGTGTAACCTTGTATTTGAATCAAATCTAATGGAAGAAAAAAAAGGACACCGTATAATGCAAAATAAAGAAAGAAAGTAATAATGTTTGCACCACTAAAATTACGCGAACGGAACATTGAAAGAGGCACCATCGGAAAGGTTATTTTTGCCTCTACAAAGATAAATCCAATCAATGCGATAATTCCGGTAATTAAAGACATTATAACCGTTCTACCACCATATCCCCATTCAATGAGCGCAAATATTATGGCCCCCAGTCCGGCAATTGCAAGAATTGTACCTGACCAATCCAATACCGGAGGCTGATGTTCATTTTTACTTTCTGATATATAAAGTATAGAAAATATTAAAACGGCCATTGCCAGCGGTAAATTTAAAAAGAAAATCCATCGCCAGGAAGCGTGCTCTATCAACCATCCGCCAATAACGGGACCTCCTGCAGTAGTAATAGCGGTAAATCCAGCCCAGGCGCCAATGGCCTGGCCTCTGCGTTCTTCTGGAAAGGAAGAACTAATCAGTGCAAGACTTCCTGGAACGAGAAGCGCCGCCCCGATACCCTGAAAAGTGCGCGCCGCTATGAGCCAGACAATTGTCGATGCTAATCCACACCAGGCCGAAGCCATAGCAAAAATAATGATGCCGATCAGAAAGATTTTCCGTCGGCCAAATAAATCACCCAATGCACCACCGACTAAAAGCAATGCTCCGAGCGTTAATGCGTATGCTTCTATTACCCATTGGATTTGACTGATCGAGGCGCGCAAAGAGGATTGAAGGGCTGGTAATGCGAGGTTCACAATCGTGCCATCGATGAACGCCATGCTGGAACCCAGTATCGCCACTATCAACACCCATTTTTCGCAACTCTTTTTTATGATTACTGATGAGCCGGGCGAGATGACAACATTATCACAAGGAGAACGCAGAAAATTTGCCATGATCATTCCATGATTGACTAAACTGGCTTAATAATAGCATTTCTATCTTTTAACCTGAACTCGATCTATTGCCATAGCCCAAATTCCATGATAATTTGATATATGTACAATATTCAAATCAACAAGAGGAAATAGTATGATAACCAGTAGAGGAGGAAAACGATTAGGGGCTGGACGGCCCGCTTATTCGGGAAAATTTGGTGAAGCCACCCGCGCAATTCGGGTTCCCGTCAGTAAGGTTGACCAAATTATGAATTTTATATTAGCTTCCTCATTAAAATTACCGCTTTATGGCACTAAAGTTTCAGCCGGATTTCCATCTCCAGCAGATGATTTTTTAGAGAGCACTCTTGATTTAAATGAACACCTGATCAAACGCCCGAGCAGCACTTTTTTAGTCAGAGTTGCGGGCGACTCCATGATTAACGCAGGCATTTATCCCAATGATATTTTAGTGGTCGATCGAAGTCTTGATCCGATACATGGAAAAATTGTAGTCGCTGTGGTGAATACTGAGTTAACGGTAAAACGTCTTTATAAATTAGGCCAGAAAATTAAGTTACTTTCTGAAAATAAAAAATATTCACCTATCATCGTTAATCAGGAAGACGAACTGATTATCTGGGGCGTTGTCACGAATGTCCTGCATGCTGTCTAAACTCGTATTTGCTAAAAGGATTGACACTCTCAAAGACTTTGCCCACAATAAAGAAATCAATACTTATGCAGGATACTTGCTGTCAATCATGATAGTAAAACTGCCACGACGGCACTATACCCGAGGATCCTGAACCTGCAATAGTTGAGTTAAGGATACTTGAATACAAGGTAAAAACGAAATGGATTGTTTATTCAATTTAAAAGAAAAGGTCAGGGATTTTTGGAACGAAAAATCATGTGGTGAAGCGTTATATCTCTCGGAAAATACTCAAATTGGATATACTCTGCAATTAATCAAGCGTTATCAATTAGAGTCGGAAATTGTAGAATTTGCTGATTTTAAGCAATTTAAAAATAAAAAAGTATTAGAAATTGGTGTAGGCTTGGGGGCTGACCATCAAATGATTGCCCAAAGTCAACAACCAATGATTAGTAACCAGCACCCAATGTTGTACGGTATAGATCTGACGGAGAGAGCTATTTCTCATACTAAAAATCGTTTTAATCTTTTAGGACTACAATCAGAATTACAGGTAGCTGATGCAGAAAATTTACCATTTGCCGATAATATGTTTGATGCGGTTTATTCGTGGGGTGTATTACATCATACCCCTAACACGCAGCAAGCTATTTCAGAAGTATTGAGAGTATTAAAGTCTGGTGGCGTTGCTAAGATTATGATTTACCATAAGAAGAGTTTGGTTGGAATAATGTTATGGATTCGATACGCCTTGATGCGAGGCAGACTATTTCGTACGCTACAGGATATCTATTTTACTCATCTTGAGAGCATTGGTACAAAAGCGTACTCAATCCAGGAAGCCAGGGAGTTATTTAAAAATTTTAGCGATGTCTCAATCAGTATTTCATTAGGTCATGGAGATTTATTAACTTCTTCAGCCGGTCAACGTCACGCTGGTATTATTTTAACTGTGGCAAGAATAATTTGGCCGCGATGGTTCTTTAAATTATTTTTTAAAAAATATGGATTGTTCATGAAGATCGCTGCAAAAAAATAAAGACTTATTTGAAACACTATAGTCATCGCGCCTGAATTTTGAGATTTAAATATTACGATTGAGAAAAACCGCAGGAATACTCATTGTATTTCAAGGTTTTTCGATTGAGTAACATTTAAAGATTGTGAGTCAATGGGATGCTAGAACACCGAAAACCTAATCGTTTTGAGTATATGTCCAAATATTGCTTGAAACTTTATCTGAAAAAAATAAACGGGAAGTTAAAACCCAATGTTCAACAACGTATTGATCGTTTGCACTGGAAATATTTGCAGAAGTCCGATGGCTGAAGCGTTGTTTATCCGGGAAGCGGCCGCCAGGAAGATATCAACCAAAATCAGTTCGGCTGGAATTGCTGCGTTGGTGGGCTATCCCGCAGACCCCTTGGCGCAAAAGGTTTTATTGGCAAAAGGAATTGATATCTCCGCACACAGGGCTCGTCAGGCCACTACACCTCTTTTACTGGCAGCAGATTTAATTTTAGTCATGGAATCCTGGCAACGTCAAAATATTCATGATATGCTTCCCAGTGCCTGTGGGAGGGTACACTGTTTAGGCAAATGGGGGCAATATGAAATCTTGGACCCTTTTCAAAAACCGTTAGCGGATTTTGAAAGAACTCTTCATTTAATTGAACAAGCAACCAGGGATTGGGCATATTTGTGGGATCTATCCATAAAAAATTAAAAGGAGTTGGATTATGAAGGATCCGCTTACTGTGGATCATGAAGCCAGGAAAAATGCTACTTTGCAATGGAATACTAATCCTTGTGGAGCAGTACCCGGATTTGAGGGAAACTCTCTAGCCTATTTCCTGCGAGTAGAACATAACCGCTATCAAATACAGCCCTGGATGCACGATTACTTTCAATTTGAAAAATTTGCTGGTAAACGGGTACTCGAAATTGGCGTGGGATTGGGTACTGATCTGGTGCAATTTGGCAAGGCAGGGGCATTTTGTCACGGCATCGATATTACTGATAAGCATTTGCTTTCAACTGCGCGAAACTTTGCTGTGAGAGGTTTAAATGTCGAGTTAAAAAAGTGCGATGCGACTGAGATATCTTATCCGGACAACACTTTTGACGCTGTTTATTCGTTTGGAGTAATTCACCATATTCCTAACGCTGAGCGTGTTTTTGCAGAAATTTTTCGAGTACTTAAACCCGGCGGAACACTTTATGTCGGTTTATATTATAAATATTCAGCTTTTCATATTATTAGCAAACTTCTACTGCAGGGGATAATAGAAAGAGATTTATTTAGATTAGGATATAAGGGACTTCTTGCAACTATTGAAAAAGGTGCAGATGGAAAAAATATAAAACCCTATGTAAAGCTGTATAGTAAAAGCAATTTAAGAAAATTATTAGTTCGATTTTTCATTATTAATACGTCCATTCATCAACTCGAACCCGAAATACTAAAGCGACTGCCATTTGTGAAAATATTACGTTTAGAAAAATTATTTGGCTGGTTTTTATCCTGTACTGCCATTAAAACTAAAAGTTAGCCTTCCATGCAGATGGATTCCTGGTAACGTCAAAATATTCATGATATGCTTCTCATTGTTTGCGGGAAGGTACACTCTTTCGGCAAATGGGGCCAATATGATATCATTGACCCTTTTCAAAAACCGTTAGCAGATTTTGAACGAACTTTTCATTAATTGAACATGCAACCAGGGATTGGGCATATTTGTGGGATTTATCCATAAAAAATTAATTAACGCCATTCTGTCACTCAGTTCATTGACTTTAATATACGGTTGCGACCGCATTACCCCCGGAATGAATATGAATACCGGACCTATGGTAAAAGCGCCTGTTAATAATGTGAAAGTCGCCGCCACTTTAATTCCCATCAGCGCCGGACTCATTCGCAATCAGTATGACTTTCACTCCGGTTATCGGTATTACGTTGGGTCGCAGGATATTATTAATATTCAAATCTGGAATCACCCTGAATTTAATGTGCCTTCCATCCAACTACCCGATACCCCCCAAGCCGACGATCTGCAACAAAATCTTATTCTGCAACAAAGCGTCTCCTCAGGAACTTATGGCTATGGATATTTAGTGGATCCTGACGGAAAATTGTTCTTTCCGATGGTGGGTAATGTGCCGGTATCCGGTCTCCACCGCTGAACAAATTCGCAGTCGATTGGCGCAGAAATTGACTCGTTATGTGCGCAATCCGCAAGTGCAAGTGCGAGTGACCTCTTTTCGTAGTCAAAAAATTTATGTCATGGGTGAGGTGACAAAACCGGGTGTGCAACCCATTACGGACGTGCCGCTTTCCATCACCGATGCCATCTCTCTGGCAGGAGGAGTCGACCAGCAAACTTCGGATCCCGGTCATATCTATGTGATTCGTGGATCCGTATATCATCCAATTGTCTATTGGCTGGACTGCCAAATCCCCTGACGCCCTTATTCTGGTTCCAATTTTCACCTGCGCTCTCATGACATCGTTTATGTTTCCACTGCTGACGTGGTACGGTGGAATCGCGTGATCAGCCAAATATTGCCGACAATTGAAACCATTTGGTATACCAATTCATTAATAACCAGCAGATAATAAGGGGTAATCACCTAAATGAATACAGACAAAATTCCACCATTTGAAAGACCGGACTCAAGGCCAGAACGCAGTGAAATTGATTTGCGGGGTTTGTTGTTAGCGCTTTATGAGGATAAATGGTTAATCGGTGTTATTACAGGCATTACTTTTTGTCTCGCTGCAGTCGGTTTGTTACTTCAACCCCATCGCTATGAAAGCAATGTACTCATCCAAATTGAAAATAAATCAGATAGCTTAGGACAACTTGAGAACGTTCCATCGTTATTTGATATCAAAGCTTCTCCTTCCGATGTGCAAAAAGCTTTGATGGACTCGCGTTTTGTTCTCGAACCCGTCGTTGAAAATCTGAATTTGAATATAATCACGGGTCAGCACTATTTTCCTTTATTAGGTAGTTTTATTCAAAAACGTCATCATTCATCCACCTTGGCTAAACCCTGGAAAGGTCTATCCCGATTTGCCTGGGGAGGCGAGAAATTCAAGGTGGCTCAATTCGATATACCTCATGACTACTTAAATCAAAATTTTAAAATTATTGCAAAAGGAAACAACGCTTACGACTTGTATGAACCCGATAATCATTTTTTACTGACAGGATACGTGGGTAAAGCGGCTTCCACTACATCTAAAAATAAAATTCCTGTCAAGATTTTAGTGTCATCACTATTTTGCAATCCGGGTACTGAATTTCGGGTACAAAAAAATCCGGTAAGTACTATTGTGAGGAGATTGCAACAAAATTTAACTATCACTGATGTCGGTTCAATAACACAAATGGGCAACAAAACCGGTATCCTGCAGTTATCATTAATAGGTACTGATCCTCTAAAATTAGTCTTTATACTTAACAAGATTGCTAATGTAGCATACCAGGAAGATATCAAAAATAAATCCGTTGAAGCCTCTAAAACTTTAGCTTTTTTAACGCAACAATTACCTTTAATTAAAAATTCTCTGAATGAGGCCGAGATAGCTTTAAATGATTATCGAGCCAAAAATGGCAAGTTAAATTTATCAGCAGAAACCCAAATATTTTTGGATCAAATGTCAGGAATCGAAAAAAAGATAGCTGAAACGAAACTCAAAAAAAATGAATTATTGCAGTACTATACTCACGAGCATCCTTTTATAATTGAATTAGATTCACGCCAAAAACAGTTACAGCAAGAATTGACTTCTTTGCAAAAAAAAATGAAAAAATTACCTGCGGCGGATCAAATTGCCTTAGGGCTGGCACGCGATGTGAGAGTAAAGAATGAATTATATCTATTACTAGCCAAAAAAATGCAGGAACTACAAGTTATTGCCGCCGGGACTGTAAGCGACATTCGCATATTATCCCTAGCGAGAATACCGGATGAGCCTTTACCTAATCGAGTCTCGACAAAATTATTGGCTTCACTATTTGTCTCTCTGGGATTCGGATGTTTAATTTCTTTAATTCGCCGGGCATTACACCGAAAAGTGCAAGATCCGCGCTGGATAGAACAAAATTTGGGAATTATCACCGCAGGGATAATTCCTTACAGCAAGAAACAAAATAATACCGACCGCCTACTGAAAAAAGGGCTGATTGGGCAGTCCAAACTCCTAGCCTTTAATGCGCCTCACGATTTATCTATTGAAGCCCTCAGGAGTTTACGCACACACTTACAATTTTGCCTGCAATCAAGCGCTAATAATGTCATTGCCATAACCGGTATCAGCCCGGGAGTCGGCAAATCATTTGTCGCCAGTAATTTTGCTTATATCTTGGCAGATGCTGGCAAACGCGTTTTATTAATCGATGGCGATATTCGCCGAGGCCATTTGTTTCGCTATTTTAATCTCAATAAATCTCCAGGTTTCAGTGAAGTGCTATCCGGCGCTCAGCCCTTGCAAAGCGCGATTCAGCGTTTAGAAAATCCAGATTTACATATTTTAACTTCAGGCGCTTTTATGGGAAAACCTTCCGAATTATTAATGGGCGAACGATTTAACGAAGTCATTGCGCAGGTTTCCAAACATTATGACGCGGTTGTTATTGATACTGCGCCTATATTGGCAGTGACCGACGGAGTGATCGTCGCAAAGCAAGCCGGGATTAATTTTTTATTAATCGGCTCAGGCATGCATCATGCTGAAGAAATTGAATTCGCGGTTAAACGACTATATTCCAATAATATTAAAATTCAGGGTGCGATTTACAATAATCTCCACCCGGATAACAGCGCGTATAGTTATGGTAAATATCGCTATCGTTATTACTATAATTATGAAAACGCGTAAACGCATTACTACAAGGACTGGTAGTTATGAAGATACTTTCTATTTTCGGGACAAGACCGGAAGCCATTAAAATGGCGCCGGTCATCAAAATCCTGCATCAGCATTTTGGCAGCGATTGCGCTAAAATCTGTGTGACCGCTCAGCATCGGAGTATGCTCGACCAGATTCTCGAATTATTCGCCATTAAACCGGATTATGATTTGAATATTATGCGGCGCAACCAAAGTTTGAATGATGTCACTGCGCATATTTTAAAAAAAATGCGCATAGTTCTTAAAGAATTTGTGCCTGATATGATCCTGGTGCAGGGTGATACAACGACAACCTTAGCCGCCAGCCTGGCTGCTTTTTACGAAAAAATACCCGTTGGCCATATTGAAGCCGGTTTACGCAGCGATAACATTTATTCTCCCTGGCCAGAAGAACTGAACAGGCGAATTACCTCCATGGTTTCCGAGCATCATTTTGCGCCAACACAATTGGCTGCGGAAAATTTATACCGGTCCGGAATTGCAGAAATGAAAATTACCATAACCGGCAATACTGTTATAGACGCTTTATTGCAAACTCACGAAAAATTTTCTCAAGATAATAATTTAGTCGAGAAAATGCACCATGAATTTAGTTTCCTCGACCCTGATAAAAAAATAATTTTAGTTACCGGCCATCGGCGAGAAAGTTTTGGTGAAGGTTTTCAACATATTTGCGAAGCTCTCGCTACGCTTTCGCTTCATCCAGACGTACAAATCGTTTATCCGGTGCATTTAAATCCTAATGTGCAAAAACCCGTTCAAAATCTATTAGGTTCCTATAAAAATATTTTTTTAATTCCACCTTTAGATTATTTGCCTTTTGTGTATCTGATGAAACGCTCCTATTTAATTCTAACCGACTCCGGCGGCATCCAGGAAGAGGCCCCTTCATTGGGAAAACCGGTTTTAATTATGCGAAATGTAACGGAAAGACCTGAAGGAATTACCGCAGGCACCGCGCTCCTTGTGGGCACCAATAAAAATAAAATTGTGAGCGAAACGACCAATCTTCTTGAGAATTCAGAACGGTATCAACAAATGAGTTTAGCACATAACCCTTATGGCGACGGCAAAGCATCGCTACGTATTTTAACTAAATTACTGGAAATAACTAATGCTTCTATTGAATCTTCCATGGTGGCGGCATGAAACAGGTTTTGCAGAATCTGCAGACCGGTATTACCGAGATCCTTGAAGTACCATGTCCGCAAATAAAACCAGGATATGTGCTTATTAATACCCATTATAGCCTCCTCTCTTCGGGAACGGAACGCATGTTGCTTGAATTCGGTCAATCCAATTTACTCAACAAAGCCCGGCAGCAACCCGATAAAGTAAAAATGGTCATTGATAAAATTAAAACCGACGGCCTGCACGCGACCGTGGAGGCGGTAAAAAATAAATTAGATACCGCCATTCCCATGGGTTACTGTAACGCCGGGAAAGTCATCGCCATTGGCAAAGACGTCACTGGCATCGCTCCTGGAGATTGGGTGGTATCCAATGGTTTTCACGCAGAAAGAGTATTGGCGCCCAAAAATCTTTGCGTAAAATTTCCTGCAGAAATCAGGCCGGAATTAGCGCCGTTCGCCATTCTCGGCGCCATTGGCTTGCAGGGAATTCGTTTAGCTAGTCCACAGTTAGGAGAAAATTGCGCGGTCATTGGTTTAGGATTAATTGGTTTATTGACAGCTCAGCTTCTACGCGCACAAGGGTGCCGGGTGATTGGTTTCGATTATGATGCACAAAGGCTGACCCTCGCGCAACGGTTTGGCGTTGTACCGATTAATTTATCCAGAGATTTACATCCTGTCGATACAGCATTGGCATTTTCTCGAGGTTACGGTGTAGATGCGGTTTTTATCGCCACAGCCACGCAAAGCCAGGATCCGCTGCGTCAAGCCGCCCAGATGTCGCGAAAACGTGGTAAAGTGATTCTCCTTGGTATTAGTGGATTGGAACTCTCACGCGCTGATTTTTATGAGAAAGAATTATTGTTTCAGGTATCATGCTCTTATGGGCCTGGACGTTACGATAGTCACTATGAAGACATGGGTTATGATTATCCGTATCCTTTTGTCCGTTGGACTGAGCGAAGAAACATTGAGGCCGTCCTTGATATGCTGGCGGAAAAGCATATTGATGTAGCGCCGCTTATTTCACATCGTTTTGAATTCCCGGAAGCATCCGCTGCATACGCCTTGCTGGCAGATAAGCAATCTTCACTGGGGATATTACTTGAATATCCGCAAAAAAATTCAGACACAATTACAGGCGTTTCACAACTGCAAGGTCAGTCGGTTCGCTACAATGCAGATATGCAAAATTCTTCTCCTGTAAAAATAGGGTTTATAGGTTCGGGCAATTTTGCCGGCAGAGTTTTAATACCTGCGTTTCGCAAGACAAATGCGCAGTTAATGACAGTCGCCGCCACCACCGGTGTTAACTGTGCGTTAACAGCCCGAAAGCACAATATCCCTGTGGCAACTACGAATACCGATGAATTGATCGCTGACAAAAACATTAATACTGTTGTCATCGCTACCCGTCATCATAATCACGCAGAATTAGTCTGCAAAGCGCTGGCGGCGGGAAAGCACGTTTATGTGGAAAAACCATTGTGTTTAACCATAGACGAACTTCAACGGATTAATCAATCGGTAATTGAGAATCCATCTTCTGTATTAATGGTCGGTTTTAACCGCCGCTATTCATCTCTGATTGATAAAATTGCTACCCTGTTAAATCAAACCACTGCTCCCAAATGTTTTATCATGACCGTAAACGCAGGCAAAATCCCTGCCAGTCATTGGACACAAGATCGTGTGATCGGAGGGGGCAGGATTATCGGCGAGTGCTGTCATTTTATTGATTTGCTGCGTTACCTGGCCGGTCATACTATCTTAGCTTATTCAGCGTTTCCTTTAAAAAAAGATCACTCATCTACTCCGCATGACACAGTCACCATTCAATTAAAATTTTCCGATCAATCCATAGGTACGATTCATTATTTTGCAAACGGTCATCGAAGCGTCGCCAAAGAACGTTTGGAGATATTTTGTGAAGGCAAAATTTTAAAACTGGATAATTTTCGACATTTAATTGGTTATGGTTGGCCAAAATTTTATGGGAAAAAATTATGGCGGCAGGATAAAGGGCATGAAGCTTGCGTAGAAAATTTCGTGCGCTGCATCAATCACAATAAACCACCGATTTCTTTCGAGGAATTGTATGAAGTGGCGGCTGTTAGCATTTATTTAGCTCAAATCATGGAGCAGTCAACTTGTGTAAACGGATAATGCTTTATTATAACACGATTCGTTATTTAAAACCGGTGCAAATTTTCGGCCGGTTATGGTTTCAGTTGAAAAAACCAGAGATAGTTGTTTTCAATGACACACCGGTTCCCAGGTTAGCCTCGCAGTGGATTTCATCTGCCATTAAACAGCGAAGCCTGATCGGATCAAAACATTTTCGTTTACTCAATATTGAATATTCATTAAATGCACCATCTGATTGGTATACCCCTCGCATGGATAAATTATTTGTATATCATCTGCATTATTTTGATGACCTAAACGCCGAACAGTCCGCGGAGCGTTATCAATGGCACATTGAACTGATCCACGACTGGATTCAGGACAATACGCCGGCAAAGCACGAGGGATGGGAACCCTATCCATTATCATTACGGATTGTTAATTGGATAAAATGGCTATTACAAGGTAATGAACCACCTCTCGGCATGTTAGACAGTTTGATGACACAGGCCCACTATCTCAGTCAGCGCATAGAGTTTCATTTACAGGGCAACCACCTCATAGCTAACGGTAAAGCATTATTATTTGCAGGTCTATTTTTTCATGACGCCGGAAAAAAATGGTATCAACAGGGATTCTCGATTTTAAAAAAACAACTGCCAATGCAAATATTAGCCGATGGCGGCCATATCGAGCGGAGTACGCAATATCATTGTTTGGTATTAGAAGATATTCTGGATTGTATCAATATGCTGCAAGCATCTGCCCATGAAATCCCTTCAATATGGCAACAGCATGTATACAACATGTTAAATTGGCTCGGAGTCATGCGCCATCCCGACGGCGAAATCGCGTTATTTAATGACGCCGCACTTAATGTGGCAGTCCCTCCAACCCAGTTATTTACTTATGCCAAACGGTTAGGTTTTGATATTGATAAATCCAATGATTCAGTCCTATTGCCAACAACTGGATATGCGCGTTTAAGTAAAGGCCGGGCACAAGTGTTTATCGACGTTGCGCCTTTAGGCCCGGATTATTTACCGGGTCATGCTCATGCGGATACACTCACATTTGAATGTTCATTGGACCAGCAGCGAATTATTGTCAATTCCGGAACATCAACTTATGAAAAAAATATCGAACGATTAAGGCAACGCGGAACTCTGGCGCACAATACTTTAGTAATCGATAAGCAAAACTCTTCAGAAGTGTGGGGCGGTTTCCGGGTTGCCAGGCGCGCAAGAATTCATAATACGATTAATCAAATCCATAGTAGGTGCGAAATCACCGCCGCTCATGATGGTTATCGCCGCTTACGGGGAAAGATTAACCATAAAAGAACCTGGCGGCTATTCGAAAACAGTTTGTCGATTTTAGACGAAGTATCAGGCTTGGGGCATCATCATTTAACCTTGCCGTTTCACTTTCATCCAGCGTTAGATGTTGAGACGATCACCAGAAATCATTACAAAATTAACCAGTCAGGTAAAATCATTGCTCGGTTAGATTTAGATGAGCAGCTAAACGGAGTAATCATTAACAGCACTTATCATCCGGAATTTGGTTTATCGATTGCCAATAAAAAAATTCAGGGAGAGGCAAATTTAAATTTTCCCGTGAAATTAACCACGAGAATTTCGTGGCCGGAACCTGAAATGAGAGCTACTCAATGAATATCCTCTTTTTTAGTGATAACTTTCCTCCCGAAAGAAATGCCGCGGCTTCAAGAGTATACGACCAGGCTTATTTTTGGGTAAAAATGGGACATCAAGTGACAGTCATTACAACCGCGCCGAACTTTCCAGAAGGAAAAATCTTTCCCGGATATAAAAATAAATTGTACCAACGGGAAATAATGGATGAAATTCGCATCATCCGGGTTAAAACTTTTATGGCCCGCAACAAGGGCTTTTTTCGGCGCACTATCGATTATACTTCTTATTTTCTACCGGCATTACTCGCCGGTTTGATACAAAAAAAGCCGCATGTGATTATGGCCACCTGCCCTACTCCTTTTGCCGCCTTGGCCGCATGGGGAGTGAGCGCTCTCCTAAAAATACCTTTTATTCTCGAAGTAAGCGACCTATGGCCTGCGTCTATCATGGCCGTTGGCGCTATGCGTGAGGGATTTTTAATTACATTATTAGAAAAATTGGAAATCTTTTTATATAAACGTGCGAATCAGATCGTGGTATTGACTTCAGCATTTAAAAGTAATTTGAAAGCACGTGGTATTGAAGATAAAAAAATCAAGGTAGTCTTAAGTGGCGTCAATCTTAACAAATTTTATCCGCGTTCTCGAAATTCCGAACTGGCTACTCGTTATCAATTTAATGATGAAAATTTTGTCGTCGGTTATATTGGTACTTTTGGTATGGCTCATGGTTTAGAGAACATTGTGTATGCAGCAGAAATTTTAAAGACGTCTACCTCAATTCGTTTTCTTTTAGTGGGAACTGGAGTTGATCGGGAAAAATTAATCCACCTAGTAAAAGATAAATCATTAAATAATATTTGCATGGTAGAACCCCAACCCAGGGAATTAATTCCAGAATTTTGGAGTTTATGTAATATGGCAATAGTCCATTTAAAAAATTCTCCAGCATTTTCTGAAGTAATCCCGTCAAAAATTTACGAGGCGATGGGTATGGGGATTCCTATTGTAATCGTCGCGCCTGCTGGCGAAGCCACTGCATTAATACAAAAGGAAAATATCGGGATTTCTTTGCTACCTGGAGAGCCAGCCATTTTGGCCCAAACTTTACTTTTATACAGTCAAGAATCAAAAAAATTACTTGAATTTTCTACTAATAGTTTTAAGGCATCCCAAAGATATAGTCGTGAAAATCAGGCTAAAATATTCATTAATATTATTCAAAATATAATTCCATTTGAGAAAAATATACAGGAAAGAAGATGATAAATGGACGTTCAAATAATTTCGACTTAATTAGATTACTAACGGCATCACTGGTAATTTTTTTCCACGCACAGTATTGGCTTCATTTAAGTGTAAATCCTCACCTTTTATATTTTCTTTACATGTTTAATCCCATCCCTATTTTTTTTACTATTAGTGGATTCCTTGTTGTAAAATCTTACATTGACAGCAAAGGTAATCTGAGACGTTATATTTTAAATCGAATATTGCGTCTTTATCCCGGCTTATGGGTAAATTTATTAATAATTTTTTTGTTACTTTTCATTACGGGTGGTTTTAAGATTCAGGACATACCGACTTATCCTTTTCTATCTCGCATAGGAATATTATTCTCAATTGCTAATAATTGTCCTGCATCTTTATGTGGAATAACTCCGTTTCAATGGGACTCCGGATTTTATAAATTTTTCCCTAGTGGGGTTACATGGACTATTACAGTCGAACTCGGATTTTACATTATAATGCCTTTAATTTTTTTCTTTTACGTTAAAAAGAAATTTACTGTCTTTTATTTATTAAGCGCTCTATTTGTTTTGATATCTTTTTATTTTTCATGGTTAAGTACTCAAATTATTCAATCGCATCCAACCAGCCTCATAGCATTGTCTTTATATAATGTTATTGTGCCTTATTTATGGATTTTTTTAATTGGTTCTTTTATTTATTTAAAATGGAATGTATTTAGTATTTATTTAATTAATAAATTTATTTACTGGTTTATTTTTTATCTCGCTCTCAGTTTTATATGTCTAAAAGTCCATCATGATGTTGTATTCGATTTTAAAATATTTAATATTTTTAATATCCTGAGAATTATTGCCTTAGCCTGTAGCGTTATTTCGTTTGCTTATTCATTTCAATTTTTAAACTTTTTGGATGGTAAAATGGACATAACTTATGGAATATATCTTTATCATATGCAGGTTATTTATACCTTACTATATTTAGGATTTTCTCGTTCTGAATATTTATGGTTGATTGTCTACGGCATTTCCTTTCCAATCGGCTTTTTATCCTGGATTTTGATAGAAAAACCCTGTCTACGGATTAAAACATGGAAAAAGTCACCCTATATAAGAATGTATACAATGAGTGTCACCAATGATCAGCCATGAGTTTATATATCAGGAAAATGCACAAAATAATTCCGTCAACTTGTACCATTGCCATACATAGGCAAAAGAACTTGATGATATTCGTCAATATGTTAGGATGTTGGTTCCATGGATCTAAGTCATAAGAATAATTTTCATCTGATTCGGTTGTTAGCCGCCTGTCAAGTGGTAGCAATACATAGTATTGATTGGCTGCATTTGCCTATTTACCATTCCTTATATTACGTAATTAATTTATTTCCTGGTGTCGCTGTTTTTTTTATCATTAGCGGGTATTTGGTTACCAAATCTTATATCGAAGGTGGGGATAATCTTAAATTTTATTTTTTATCTAGAGCATTGAGAATTTATCCAGGTTTATGGATAAATTTAATCCTAATATTAATTTTATTATATTTTTCAGGTGAGTTTAACCGTCCCGATTGGTTTTCATACCATTTTTTTTCGCCTATCATTGTATTATTCATGTACGGAAACGTTTGCCCAGCGATAATTTGTCAGAATAATTCTTTTCTGTACACGGGATTTTATAAAGTCTTTCCAAGCGGTGTCCTGTGGACAATTAGTATTGAATTGGGTTTTTATTTTTTTGTACCCTTTATTTTTTCTTTTTTCAAAAGAAAAAAATTCAAAATATTTTCATTTATATTTTGTTCTAGCTTTATTATATCTTTAATATTAGCTGTTTATAATACGCACTATATTTTAGAAAAGAATAAAGGGCATTTAGCGAACGTTTTCGATATTACTATTTTTGTTTATTTATGGATTTTTTTAATGGGAGCTTGTATTTATCTTAGTTGGAATAGATTATCTAAAATTATAATCAACAAGTGGACAATATGGTTGACGATTTATATATTGTTGAGTCTGTTAGCTTTAATAATTAATCATGACAGGCTATTGAACTTTAAAATAATTGGTTTTTTTAACTTTTCACGTATATTGATTTTAGCTTTTTTAACTTTATCCTTTGCTCACTCAGCCAAATCCTTAAATATTTTCCCAGGCAAAATTGACCTTTCATATGGTATATATCTATTTCATATGCAAATTATTTATACCTTACTTTATTCGGGTTATACTAGATCCAGAATTTTATGGATAATTCGTATTTATACTTACTTTTATAACTGCCGCCTGCTGCTGGTTCTTGATAGAAAAGCCTTGCTTAAAATTTAAAAATCGATTCAAAATACAATCTCAACCTAGAATCACGAGTTTATATTTATACGAATAATGAGAGTACGATGATCACAGGACGTTTAAATAATTTTGATTTAATTAGATTACTAGCGGCATTGCTGGTAATTTTTTTTCATGCAGTGCAGTGGCTTAATTTAAAGGTAGATCCCCAACTTTTATCTTTTCTTTACATGTTTAACCCTATCCCTATCTTTTTTACTATTAGTGGATTTCTTGTCGTAAAATCTTACGTTGACAACAAAGGCAATCTAAAACGTTATCTTTTAAACAGAATATTTCGTATTTACCCCGCCTTATGGGTTAACTTGCTGGTTATTATGTTTATGCTTTTTGCAACCCGCGCTCTTAGTCCCAATGATATATTGACATACCCATTTCTTTCCCGGCAAATTATATTTTTCTCAATTGGCAATAAATGCCCAACGTTTTTATGTGGATCCGATCCTTTTCATTGGAACGGATTTTATAAATTATTTCCAAGTGGGGTTTTATGGACTGTTACTATTGAACTGGGATTTTATACATTGATTCCCCTCATTTTTTGGTTTTACGTTAAAAGCAGGTTTAAGTATTTCTATCTTATAATTATATTATGCGTGTTTTTGTCTTTTTCCTTTAGTTTTCTAAATACCTATTTTATTAAATCTCATTCGGCGAGTTTTCTATCATGGCTAATTCATGATACTATTCCGGCCTATTTATGGATTTTTTTAATCGGAGCTTTCGCTTATTTGAAATGGAATGTAGTTTCAATCTATTTCATAGATAAATTTATTTACTGGATTATTTTTTATATTTTATTCAGTCTATTATGTCTCAAAATTAATCATACCCCTATTTTAGACTATAAAATAATAAGCTTTTCTAATATTCTTAGAGTTTTTATTTTATCCGGCTGTGTGATTTCATTTGCTTATTCATTTAAATTTTTAAATTTTTTAACAGGCAAAATGGATCTATCATTCGGATTATACCTTTACCATATGCAAATTATTTTTACACTGCTATTTCTAGGTTTTTCACATTTAAACTATTTGTGGCTCATTGTATATGGTGGTACTTTATTACTAGCACTTTTCTCATGGTTTTTAATCGAGAAACCATTTTTACAACTAAAAACCTTGAGAAAAAAAATCGATGTTACCAAATTCACGATTGGTTTCAGCAATGATCAGCTATAATTTGAGATCCCTTTTTACATGTTCTCATGAGATGACCCACTATGATTATTAAAAATTTTACTTATACTTTTTTAATTCGTTGCCTAATTCTGCTATCAGGATTTTTGGTTAGTATTTTTACCGCACATTATTTGGGTCCCAAGGGTCGCGGCGATTATTTTTTTGTGACTACTTTAGCCATACTATTAGTTCAATTAGGTAGTTTGGGGATGCAATCTAGCAATGTATATTTAGTTTCAAAAAATCAGCAAATTCTCGGTTACCTGGTCACTAACGCCATATGGGTTTCTGTTATTATTGGTTCTTTAGCTGCCATTTTTGCCTGGATAATATTAAATTATGGGCATCATCATATTGTTGGTATTCAATTTTTGGCGATTCTTGCGCCTGCATCTTTATTTAATTTATTAGGAACTAACTTATTAATAGGCATTAATAAAATTAAACTATTTAATTTATTTGAGATTAACAGTAATTTAACACTAGGAATATTATTGTTTACAAGTGGTTTTTTTGCCTTCACTGTTGAAGGCTTTTTAGCCATCACTGCTTTTACATGGTTAAGCATTGCTCTGTTATTAATTTATATATTTTCTCGTTATACTACTTTACCATTTAAATTTAATTTTAATTTTTTTCATGAAGGTTTTGGATTCGGAATTAAAAGTTATGCATCTACAATGCTAGGAATATCAGTGCTTAAAAGCAATATTTTTTTATTAAAAATATTTACTTCTACAGAAATATTAGGTTATTATTCCATTGCGTCTCAAATATGTGATGCACTCATTATTATTCCTTCTACTTGCTCATTATTATTATTTCCTGAACTGGTTAACAATCCTTATGAAAGGTTGAAAAAAACTCAACGGGCTTTACTATCAATTACGTTTTTCATGACTATAGTGTATGTCACTGTGGCTTTGACAGCTAAATGGACTATCCCTGCTATTTTTGGAGTGAGATTTGCTCCTGCCGTTCCTATTCTGTTATTTATGCTTCCGGGTTCCTTCTGTTTAGGGATCATCTCAATCGTTTCTCAATATATCGTTTCTCATAATTTTCCTAAAACCATTGTATTCTTTTGGTTAATCGGTTTCTTCCTGGTACAAAGTTTTGGATTTATATTTATTCCAAAATTTTCAGGAGAAGGCGCAGCAATGGGATTATCATCAACTTATATCTTAATCTGTATAATGATCTTAATATTTTCTTATCGATTTCAACGAAAACAATTAAATTTAAAAAAATATTTTCAGATTTTAAAAGAGAATATCAATGCATCAAAATCATTATAATAATTTCAGTCTAATAAAACTATTTCCATTGGAAAATTACCATTATTATGGAGTTCTTAAATGAATTCACATCAAAACATAGCATTGACTATTTATCCTTTGTCTTATTCTTTTAAATTACAATTAGAACAGAAAATGAAAATGAAAATTACTTATTTTCAATTCTCAGAATTACGTAAAGGTTCTCTATGGCAGACGTGGCGTTTTTGTAGGAGTCTATATACTAATCATCTTTTGCTTCCATTAGAAAATGAAAATACAAAGTTATTTTTACCTTTATTGAAATTAGTAGCCAGCTTTACACGCGCAAAAAAAATTATAGTTATTAATTATGATTTCGCACAAACACCTTACTACAAGTATAGAATAGTAAATTCAATTTGGAACTTGATATTTCAATTTATAAAATCATATTTTGCCTACTTACATTCCCTTAAAGACACAACCGACCTTCTAAAGCAAAGTCCTGAAAAATGTGTTCCGGAAAATCGCCAGCAAGCACTCTATATAGACGCTACCATCTGGTTTACTACCCGATCAGGAGGGTCGGTTGGTCACATCTCAGGCGTTATTAATGCATTGGCAGGGTGCGGTTATTCCATAAAATATGCCGCTGAAGGAAGATTATCCTTATTAACTCACCAAGTCGATTTTATCAAAACAGATCTGCCTCGACTATTAACGCTTCCGGCTGAGTTAAATCATTGTTGGTACAACAAGCAAATGATTTCTCAATTAGTTCAACATGCAACGGGTTGCCAATTTATTTACCAACGTTTATCAGTTGACAATTATGCTGGAGTAAAACTTTCCAAATTATTAAAAATTCCATTAATTATTGAATATAATGGATCATCGATTTGGGCTGCTGAAAATTGGGGGAATAAATTACGTTTTAACAAGATTGCGAAACAATGTGAATCTGTTTGTATTCAACATGCGCATTTAATAGTAACGATTTCAGAAGTGCTAAAGGATCAATTAATCAGTTTTGGAGTATCGCCAGAGAAAATCGCCTGTTATCCAAATTGCATCGATCCCATTATCTTTGATCCTACAAGATTTACCTCAACTGTAAAATCAGCATCGCGTATACGATTAAATATTCCCCAAAATGCTTTAATCCTGACATTTATCGGCACATTCGGTGATTGGCATGGTATTGAGATACTGGCCTCTGCCATTTGTCAATTTATTGATAGATATCCTCAATATTTACAGGAATTCAATATACGTTTTTTATTAATTGGCGATGGAGTAAAAATGCCATTAATTAAGAAAATGCTTAACGAAAAAAAATATAGGGAATATCTAGTCTTGACCGGAATTGTACCTCAGGATGAGGCTCCTGAATATTTAGCTATAGCTGATATATTTTTATCGCCACATATTAATAATCGTGATGGCAGTAAATTTTTTGGTTCTCCTACCAAATTGTTTGAATATATGGCGATGGGCAAACCAATTATAGCTTCAAACCTGGAACAAATAGGTCAGGTATTAAAGACCAGCTTAAACGCGGATAATCTACCTAAATTTTCCCCCTTACCAAATTCTAAAGAACTGGCGATTTTATGCGAACCCGGTAATATTAACCATCTCATTAAGGCTTTTATATTTTTAGCTAAAAATCCGGATTGGCGAAAACTACTTGGTAATAATGCAAGAAATGAAGTGCTCAATAAATATACCTGGCATAATCATGTGAGCGTTATTTTGAAAAAATTCAGACAAATTATTCCATAAATTCGCAATCACTCAAAAAAAGCATCATGACCGCAATGCAAAACCAGGTATTTACAACACCTATGGCTAATGGAGGATTAGAAAATATGGCATAAAGAAAATAAAAAGCAGGCGCCGCAACAAATGTCAGCTTTTCGAACTCTACTTTACCCAAATAATAAAGGAAGGATAATCTGATAAATTGCCAGATGGCCAGAAAAGAAAAAGCGATAGAAGCAATGCAACCTAAGACACCTAACTCGACACCCTCCTGAATATGAAATTGATGGGCAGTGCCATAACTAATAAAATATCCTGAAGCGCCTGGTCCAACTCCTAATATGAAATTATCCTTAAACACCTTCCAGCCGATCCGCATCGCTTCCAGTCTTTCGATAGCGGAATTATCGGACCATGTCATTGCTAAATTAATCCTGTTTAAGAAAATATCAAACCCTATTGGAGATAAAATATATAAAGTTAAAAATAATCCTCCCAGCATTAAGAAATAGCATACAAAAACCAATCTACTTCTGACATAACTAATGACTAAGCTTATAAAAATAAAACAAAAGATCGTTGTTCTCACTTCTAGTATTATTATATTTATTACCAGAAGAGCGAAAACTCCCGCAAATAAAATTAAATCAGGTTTATTGAAATTATTATTTAACAAAAGACAAAAAAATATTAATCCCGCCATTCCCATAAATACTGAGTTATTATCTGCATTTCCAAAAGTCTGATTTAAATATTGACCCATTTTATTAAGATCAAAATGAGACAAAATAATTGTCGGAAAATCCGGAATACCCCAACTGTAATAATATGCTTTTAAGCCAAATATTAAAGGGAATAAGCAACCTAGAGCAAAAGCTATATAAATCAGGCGGTTTTGTGCTCGCCCAATGCGGAAATTAATAAATGCAAGAGCGAGCAAAAAAACAGACATAGCTGTTGACATGTAAGCTGTAACTACTCCCGGAGTATCCCAATTAGCAATTACGCTAAATGTTCCTGCCCAAAAAAAAATCAATACAGTTATAAATAAAATTAGAGAAAACACAGTCAGATTTGAAAAAAAATTTTCTCTATTCGTTAATCTGATCACCAAAAATAATAATGAGATTACATTTGTAGGTATCAATAATACTATAATAAACGGCAAATTTATCGAACTATTCATACTGGTCAAAAAATAATATATCTTTCCCGGATAGCTATTTTCCGAAGGTAAAAAGAAAAATAACAGACAAACCAGCGATAGTTTTAAATCGATATATTTGTTATCTATATTACGCATCATCATAAATACGAATTTCCCTATTACCTTATAAACTCCTTCCACCAAAGAGCGAAATTATATAAAGGCCATAGTAGTTTTGTCTCAGTGATCTTTTGCAACATTTTTGGATCAAAAAAATCTTCATTCTTACTAAAATTCTTTAGTTCTTCCATGACCCGATCACCTAATTTGTTAAGCAGCCAGTCTGAAATCGGTACTCCAAATCCCTGTTTAGGTCTATCAATCAGCTCATCCGGAATTGTCCCTCTCACCGCTTTTTTCAAAATGTATTTTAACTGTTGATTTTTTGTTTTTATTCTGCTGGGAATTCCCAGAGCCAGCTCAACAAATTTATGATCTAAAAAAGGTACTCGACCTTCCAGGCTGACGCCCATGCTCATCTTATCGACTCGCATTAGCAAAAGCTCCGGCAGGCGTAGATTTAAATCCTGATAACTCATCCAATGTAAAATGGATTTATCCCAGGCTTTGTCCTGAAAATTCCGCCAGGTAGGCTCTATTACTTCCCACGATGTTCGATTTACGAATTTGGCGCGAAGACGCGAAGAAAGAAGGTTATGCTTTTGATGTTCATTAAAGGCTTCAGCGCCCCCCCAAAATATGGGCAGCCCTTTAATGCTGCGCCGCAGTAATTCATATTCAAGCCGATTCTTTTTCCCCATTAAACTCAATAAATTCATAGTGGCTTTTTTGAACGGGTAAGTACCTGGAATATTGCCATAGCGTTGTAAATTATATTTGGTTTTCCAACTGGTGTATCCCCAAAATAATTCATCGGAACCTTCACCAACCTGAGCGACAATAACGTTATTATCGCGCGCCAACTTTGATACACAGTAAACAGGAAAACAAACAGGATCTGCAATGGGTTCATCCTGTAAATAAACCATTTTCGGTAAAAATTCCAGCAAGTCATTAACATTTAATAGCCGTTCATGATGTTCTGAACCCACTTGATTTGCCATTTGTCGAGCAAAATGCATTTCATTTTTATAACTTGAATTTTCCCCCTCATATCCAATCGTAAACGTTTTCACTGTTTGACTATCACCTTCTGAAAATAAGGCGGCGTTGGTACTTGAATCAATGCCTCCTGATAAAAAAACGCCCACGGGAACATCGCTAATTTTTCGTAATTTAACCGCCGTACGTAATTCGTCTAACAATAAACCGGCAATTTCATCTTCATTTTTATCTGTAAGGGGCGTGACATGTTCCCAAACATCCCAATATTTCTTCTCGGTGATTTTTCCGCTTTTACTAATTTTCAGCCAGGTTCCTGGAGGTAATTTATAAATGCCGTCGAACAAGGTATTAGGCGCAGGACTGACCAGAAACGTTAAATAATGAAATAACGCTTCTTCATTAACAGTGCGATGTTGTTGCGGATCTTTTAATAACGCTTTTATTTCTGAAGCGAAAACAATACGTTGATGGTGAATGCTATAATAGAGGGGTTTAATGCCGATACGATCTCTGATTAACCAAAGCTCTTCTTTACGAACATCCCATAATGCAAAAGCAAACATACCGCGAAATTTGTGCAGGCAGTCAATACCCCATTCCGCGAAGGCATACAAAATCACTTCGGTATCAGAATGATCGGTTTGCCATTCACGATATCCCAGTTCTTCCAGTTCCCTGCGGATTTCGGCATGATTATAAATTTCACCGTTAAATACCACCCAAAAATTTTTATCTGCGGTAGCCATCGGTTGGTTTGCGGCAGTAGATAAGTCTATAATCGATAATCGACGATGCCCTAACCCCAAGCGTTGATCGGCGTTGATCCAGCAGCCTTCGCCGTCAGGCCCACGATGGATCATGGTATCGCGCATGGCGACAATATAAGGTTCAGTTATGGAGAAATTTCCCCAGGATAAAGCGCCGACTATTCCACACATTAGACACTCCTTCGTAATTGCTGTTCCACCTGCAAACTTATTTCTGTGGCCTGAATCTGTTGCCACAAGGGAATAGGCCAATCTTTATTTTTCTGGATGGCGCGTGCGAATTCAGTTAATTCTTCTAATTGTCCTTTGTCGGCTACGGATTTTTCCATACCCTTATATTTTTTTCCAATGACGGTTAATGATTTATAATCATTCAGGGTAATGACCGCCCCGTCGTAAAAAATTTCCATTTGTTCTTTAGGATATTGCTTGTGACCCAAGGCCGTGTAAATTAAATTGGCCACCGTTCCATCGGCAAAACGCATCGTGGCGATAAAATTATCGATCGGTGAATAATAATCTGTTTTAGCGCTGATAGCGTGCCCGCTGATTTCGGTGACGACACTATCGGTAAAAAATGTAAATAAATCGTAAATATGACAGGCTTCTCCCAAATTTCGTCCCCCGCCCTGAACGCCGTGAACCCAATGGTCCATGGGTATATAGCCTGCATTCATACGATAATTAATAATCATTGGCCCTGTGCGTGTCGCGATTAATTTTTGTATTTGCTGACAATAGCTGGAAAAACGGCGATTAAATCCTGTTAATAGTACCGGTGAGGCATTATTATTATCAGCGTAAAATTGGGCAATTTTGCTTAATTCGGCTGAAGAAATGGACAGCGGTTTTTCTACCAGAACATGTTTTCCCGCTTGCAAAGCCTGCAGAGTTAATTCCGCATGTAAATCATGGCGCGTAGCGATCAGGATAGCGTCGATATCGGGATCTGTCAGTAACTCCTGATAATCCGTGGTGGCATAATTGGCGCAAAATTGCTGAGCGGTGGCTTTGGCATTATGCCCGGAACGGCTCATTACCGCCTGTAAATGATAATACTGGTTCAGCCGGGTTAAATTCGGTAAATGCATGCCTTTGGCAAACCCTCCCGCGCCAGCGAGCGCCAGGCGAATTTTGTTTTTTCCCGCATGGTTAGTTTGATGGTTATTGATAACCTTCGGCGCCAGTTTTGGTTGAACGCCATTAGGATAATGCAGTAAAACCAATAGAGGCTTCGGGTTAGATTCCGGGTTATTTAAAGCGTCATAGGCTTGCGGGGCTTTCTCAATGGATACCGTTTCACTGATTAAAGCGTTTACATTAATTTTGCCATTGGCAATCAAACGCAAATATTCGGCCATATTCCGGTTTTCCGTCCAGCGCACATAGCCAATAGGATAATCCAGACCCTGTTCCTCATAACGGCCATCATAACGACCCGGTCCGTATGAACAGGAAATTAAGAAATCGACTTCTTTCTGATAAAAATCACCGCGATTTAGCGCCAGGCCCACATCGCCCACTAAAACGACGCGTCCCTTTTTCCGGGACATTTTAAAAGCCTCAGCCACCAAAGCATTGGATGAGGTGGCGGCGGTAATGATAACACCATCTGCGCCAATTCCCTGAGTTAAACGTTGTATCGCGGAAATATTATCTTCTCCCTGATTGACGAAACCGAATTCCATTCCTAATTTTTTTGCCAATTCGACGCGCTGATGATCGATATCAATGCCAATCACATGACAACCGTTTGCCTGCAATATTTGCGCGGTTAATTGGCCTAAAATCCCCAGTCCCAACACCACGAAGGTTTCCCCCAAAGTGGGAGAAGCGCGGCGCACGCCTTGCAGGGCGATAGCCCCCAAAGTGACCGTCGCGGCTGATGAAAAATCCAAATTTTCGGGAACCGGCACTGTTAAATTCCGGGGTACCGCGATAATTTCCGCATGATGCGCACATTGCGCCCCCGCGCAAGCCACTCTATCGCCTGTTTGCAAATCTTTGATATCTTCTCCAACGGCTAAAACCACACCCGTAGCGGAATAACCCGTGGGATTGCCCGCGGAGAGCTGTCCCGTTACCAAAGAATATGTTCGCGCCAGGCCAATATTATTAACCGATTGCAATACTTTTTTTACATTTTGTGGTTGTTGTATTGCCCGTTGCCAAAGCGGTGAACCGCTGTTTTTCAGACTACTGATTTCGGTTCCAGCAGATATGCAGGAATAATGTACTGCTACCAGCACTAACCCGGACTCACATTGAGGTGTGGGAATTTCTTCTACCACTGCTTTACCATTTTTAATTAAAACCTGCTTCATACCAATACTCCCCTGGTATCTATAATTAATTTATCCGGCGGCATCTGATTCTTTATTCCAGTGAACTGATGATGGTCTACCAACAGCACAATGATATCTGCGTGCTGCAAACAATGATCTAAAGAAACCAGCTTCACCCTGGCATTTGCTAAAGTAACGGGTAATTGCTGGATATTCGGCTCGACAACCAGAATGTCACCCATATTTTTTTCCACCAGTTGCTCGGTAATGAAAAGGGAAGGACTTTCGCGCAAATCGTCGATATCAGGCTTAAAAGAGAGGCCTAAACAACCAATTTTGGGCTGGTTAAACCGGCTGGAAAGTCTTTGCACTTGTGCGATCACGTGATGGGGTTTACCGTTATTAATTTCCCGGGCGCATTTAATTAACCGCGCCTTTTCCTCAGCCGCGTCAACAATAAACCAGGGATCGACTGCGATACAATGCCCACCTACACCCGGACCGGGCTTTAAAATATTCACCCGTGGATGACGATTGGCCAATTTAATAAGATTCCAAACGTTGATATTTAAATCCTCGCAAATCAGCGATAATTCATTAGCAAAAGCGATATTAACGTCCCGGTACGCGTTTTCAACCAATTTTGACATCTCCGCGGTCCGCGTATCGGTCACAAAGATTTCACCCTGGACAAAAGTTTCATACAATGCTTTGGCCCGTTGCGCGGAAACCGCATCAATTCCGCCAATAATACGATCGTTTTCTGTCAGCTCGCGTAGAATATGTCCCGGCAAAACCCGTTCAGGACAATACGCCAGGAATACCTGCCTTTGTGATTGCCGAAAAATATCGGGCCTATATTCGGCCAGCCATTCCGCTATTTTTTCGGTAGTGCCGACCGGACTCGTCGATTCAAGAATCACCAAATTACCCGGCTGGATACAGGGAGCAATCGCTTGCGCCGCTGCTTTTACATAACTGAGATCAGGTGTGTGATTTTCCTGTATGGGAGTAGGAACGGCAATGATAAAAATATCGGCAGGTTGTGGGGTCAATGATGCGGTGAGCCGTCCGCTATCGACTGCCGAACGCACTAAAATATTGAGTTCAGGTTCCACTATGTGGATATTACCGGCATTGATGGTATTAACTACCGCAGGGTTAACATCACATCCACAGACGGTGAAGCCCTTAGTGGCCAACAAACTGGCAGTGGGTAATCCAATATATCCCAATCCCACGACAGTGATAACCGAATGTGGTGAGTTTTTCATATATACTTCCCTATACTATATTTGTTGACTAGCATAGTGAAGAAAATGTCATTACGCAAACGTTAATTCACAGACCCGGGTCCCAGGGTGACTGTTAGGGACTCAGGATACCCACGACGCTGCCAGCACAACTTCTTTGTTGGAATAACAACGCCGTAAGTGGGTGAAATTCTGGCGTTTTCAATCGTCAAGTTCCAACATGATTTTTCCTGCCAGGATAACAAAAACTGTTTTCCCTGCGCTTGCAGAATCACGTCCTGTTGTTCAGTCACTACAGGCTCTACATCCAAAGCTAAATGCAGAGGAATGGAATAATGATGTGATTCGGAACAAAAAAATTCGTCTTTAATCACTAAAGTGTGGCTCAGATGTGAAAGGGTTATTGACCGTTGTAAGGAAACCGGATCCTGTAAACGCAAATATCCCGAATGCGTTCCACGAAAATGCGATCTGTCCATATTTGTTTGCCAATCCAGAACTGAATGTTTGGCGTCTTTTTGAAAACTCCATAAGTCATCCCAACGAACAAAACGATTGATTTCTTCGCCATCAATTTGCGGTGTGTTATGGTAAGCGGTGGAGCGAAATAAATTGCGCTGCTCGTAAGAAGCAGTATAGACATAGGCGCCACAATCACTAATTAATAATATACTATCCAGCATGGCTTCGAAAGATAGACAATCATTATGCCCATGACCACCACGGCCACCGAGTCCGATGGGTCCGCAATCAATGAAAACGTGATCGGTAGCAGTGCGCATGATATAAAAACCACCCTGAGTGAATGCTCTTGAACCAGCATTTACCGGCAGTACGGGATGGTGCGTGATTCCCTGCGGCGCGTCCACTCCCAGCAACCAATATATTTCTCCGACCGGCCCGGCAAAATAAGAAAGTAAATCTTTAATTTGCCATTTGATTCCGACCAGCGCGCTCAAATAACGATGATCATTGATAGCCTGCGTTCCCAACGGTAACGCTCGGGCGTCGTCCGCATCGCCACAGAATGGTACAGAACCATCATGACGAGTGTAAGCTTGTGCATATCTCGCCATTTCGATGAGGGACTGCCGATATGAGGCAGGAATTGTCAATCCCTGTGAAAGCCGGTAACAGGCTGGCAGAAAAAATAATTCCAACACTAAACGATGATATGCGGTTGAAGCTTCAAAATCGACGCCATCTGCAAAAACCTGTCGAGGTAATTCACGAATTAAAATTTCCCAGCCCAGCCTTCGCCAACGCTCTGCCGATTTGCCACTGCCAAAAAATAATCCAGCGAAACATAATCCCGCAGCATCCGCAGTGTAATGATTCCCATTAATATCGCTGATTTCGAGATATTTTTCTGTGAATTCGCCGTGTAAAAATAGACTGGATAAAAACTTCTGCTGAAAATGCAGGTCGGACCACGCTTTACTGCGATGAAATACATGAAAAAACCAGCTCCAGCTGAAAATTCTTAAAGCCACTTCCATGGTACACGCCCAATTGATACTGTAGGCATAGGGATTGGCGTCAATCCATTGTTCGATCACATTTCTCACTAACACAGCATATTGTTCATCCGCGGTTAATAAATATGCCTGCCCGGCAGGAATGAGCCATTGCATTCGCGATAGTTCCCAGGGAAATTTTACGTCGCTAGGACGGTTTGGATTTCGATAATCGACATCGCGGATATATCCCAGCGGCCAGCGAATTCCGGTTTTGTAATCTTTAAGCCAATCGATTTGTTCACCCAAATAAACCAATCCTGAGCCTAAAAGATTTACCTGCATATTTAAGGCTAAATTGGCCTTTTCGATAATTGCCGTTAATTCCGATGGATACCGTTTCGAAAATATTTCATGACCCAATACTTGAGTTTGTGCAAAATAGGGACGCCGTCCCAAATTTTCCCACAGTGTTGTTAAGCTGGACGTTTGTGTCACCGCTAATAATTTTTGCAAATTAAATTTGGCTGCCCGCTGCGGAGCAGTGTGGCGCGCCAATTGTTCATTGCATAATTGCCATAGGCGTTTTGCAATAATATGTGGGGGTTTGCGTAAACCACGCCGAATTCTGCCGAGCATCATAGTTACTCCTGCAACTAGTTCAGTGAAATCTCCAATCATGATTTTACTATTTTTTTATGCAATAATCTTTACATTCTGATATTTTCAAATCTTTTTGAAGAATGGAATCAATTCATGTACAATAAGACAGAACTAAAAAAACCATTTTTTAGCAGTCGAATAATTAATGAATAATTTAAACAAAATATCTCAACGTCGATCTAATGCACGTTTCTTAATGATATTCTGGCTTGTCAATGTTGCCTGCTCAGTTTTATTATCTTTGCATTATTTTTCAAAACAAACCTTGCCCACCGACGCTCTGAGCGCCATATTTCTGGTGGGAGCTTTAATTGGACAAATGTCGTTTTTGACGCTAATTCCAGTTTTACTCTTTCCTAATCTCATTAATTTGTTAATACCCCGGCGGTTCGTTATTATTCCCTTAGCGATTGTTCTTGCTGTATTGATTTTACTTGCATTATTTATCGATAGCACAGTTTTTCAAATGTACCGGACCCATCTCGATTTACAATTGATAAAATTGATTATCAGTCCGCAACGCGCAGAAATCTTTCAATTCACTACCAGCGAATGGACCTTTGCGATTTTAGCTTTATTATTATTTATCGCTGTGGAATGCGTATTGGCTTATCTGGTTTTCCGCTTATTAAATAAGCCCCGCCGTTTGCGCTGGACAACTTTGACTATTGCTGGTTTAGCCGTATGTCTAGCCAGTTCGGAGTTAATTTATGCCTGGGCAAATGCTACTTATAATCAATCCCTCATGGTTTTAGCCGAAACATTACCGCTTTATAGCGGGCTGGATGCCCACCGTTTTTTATACAAACACCATTGGGTTAAAGATGCACCACATCCCGAAATATCCGCCTCGGATAGCAGAAAATTTTTGCATTATCCATTGAATCCTTTAATGGTTGATCCGCCTAAGGAAAAAATGAATATCCTGATAATCGGTATTGATGACTGGCGTGCTGATTTGCTGAATCCTGAAACAACTCCTCATATTTATCAGTTTAGCCAGGAAGCGTGGCGCTTTAATAATCATTTTAGTGGCAGCCGCGCCACTCAAGGTGGTCTCTTCAGTTTATTTTATGGCTTACCCAATACTTATTTTTCTTCGTTCTCCCATGCCGGCAAGGGGCCGGTGTTGTTTGATGTGCTGAATCAGCAGGATTATCGGGTGGGCATTTATATGAGCGCCTCCCCATTATCGCCACCCTTTAACCGGAATGTATTTGCCAATGTCAAAAATTTACGGGGTGAGACTCCTGGCCATTCTATACCCGAGCGTGATCAGCAGGTTACTCAAGACATGATAGCATTTATCGATCAGGCTCAAAAAGACAACAAACCTTTTTTTGGTTTTGTATTTTATGATTCAGCCCATGGATATACCTACCCCCAAACGGGCTTTGCCGCCCCTTTTCAACCATCCCATATGGAAAATCGGGTATTACTTGAAAGTGGCAAAGTAGACCCAAAATCTTTTTTTAATCAATACCGCAATAGCGTATATTATGCTGACAGTTTAGCGAACCAGTTGCTCACTGCTGTCAGACAAAAAGGATTAATGAAAAATACGATAATCATCATCACTTCCGATCACGGCGAAGAATTCGATGATAATCGGATGGGCTTCTGGGGACATAATAGCAATTTTACTCCGACACAAACTCACGTGCCGATGATTTTTTACTACCCGCGTCATTCAACCAAAACGTTCACTTATCTCACCAGTCATTACGATGTCATAACGACGTTGTTGCATGATTTTTTAGGTGTGAAAAATTCATCCTCCG
>CAVQJI010000031.1:0-19274 GCA_963712715.1 uncultured Pseudomonadota bacterium
CGTGATCACATTAATAGCCCTCCCCTTTTACAGGACAGTTCGTGGATGACTGCTTTACCTTCCTCACAACAACACCAGGCGGATACCCAATTGCGCGATGAGCCGTCCGGGTCAGCGCCTAAAAAGGAATTTGCGCCATCCAGCCATTCCGACACCGAAGTGACGCAATGATTCAATAATTTTTCGATTCGCTTTGGGGATCTAACCTTTGGCGACCTTCTCGGTCAGGGCGCTTACGGCAAAGTCTTTGCCGGAAAATGGCAATTTAAGACCGTCGCCATCAAACACTATGCCGCTCAGGATTTCAGCGAGCAGACTAAAAATGAGATTCTCAAAGAAGCCAGGGTCATGGCCACGGCCAGCACGCAATCCGATTACCTAGTGCGGCTGCGAGGGATTGTGTTAGAAAAACCCCACTATTCACTGGTGATGGAATATATGCCCGGTGGGGATTTATTTCATATGCTGAAAAGCAGTCAAGAACTGAACTGGACGATGCGTTATCGCATCAGTTTGGATATGGCCATTGGCTTACACCATCTGCACCAACGGGGCATTTTGCACCGAGATTTAAAAAGCCTGAATGTTCTGTTGGATATGAACTTCCGGGCTAAATTAGCAGACTTCGGCCTATCGACCCTCAAATTGAGTTCGGCCAGCACCACGGCAGGCGGGCAAAAAGGAACGCCACGCTGGATGTCACCAGAACTGTTTAAGCGAGGAGCCAAAGCGACGACAGCTTCCGATCTGTATGCCCTGGCAATGATTTTCTGGGAATTGATCACTCGCCAAATCCCCTTTGCCGACGCCGCCAACCAAGAAGTGGCGCTACATTGGATTACAGCGGGTGAACAAGAAAAAATCCCTGAAGGAACTCCGGAAGAATTCAAAGCCATTATTTTAGAAGGTTGGCATAAAGACCCCGATCAACGGCCTTCGGCTGCTGCGCTGGCGAAACGCTTGGATACCTTGTGGCAGGCGGAGCGCAAGCAAATCTCAATTTCTTCCAACAATTCTTCCTCATCGATGAGTAGCAGCGCTTCGTCCTCGGCTTCCAGCAGCAGCACTCCGATATCGGCATTGAGAGATCCCTTTGCAGGCAAATCATTGGTCACCTTTTCAGACCCGTTGGTGCTTCAGGCGCAGCAACCGGTTCAACCCGAGCAAAAACTTCAGCCCCGGTCATCCGGGCGTTCTGAGAATCCCCGCCGTCGTCGTCTGTAAATTTACAAATGTTGATCCCTGCGCCGAAACCGAAGGCCAGCCCTGAGCAATTGACCTTGCAAGATCAATTGATTGCAGCTTGTAAACAAGGGGATGAGAAAACAGTCAAAACGTTACTCGAACAAGGCGCGAAACCGGATATGGCGAACGCCAAAGGCGAGCAGCCGCTAGGGGCGGCAGTTTGGGGCATATGTCCTGATGTCGTCAATGCCTTGCTAAAACAAACGGGCGGCGTGGCACTGATGACATGGAAAGAATGCGAAAAACATAATATGGCGATATACAAAGAAATTTTTATTGTAGATAAATTTGCACCAAAAAAATTCAAAGAATGGAGTGATTTACTGAAAAAAATAGACTCATCTCTCTTCATTCGATCCGCCCATTTAAAAAAGGCAGACGATTCGTGGCACAACAACGATTCTGCGAACTGGGATAATTGGAAAGCAAGCGTAGAGTTACATGCCAATGAATGGTGGATGTCAACAACCATCGGGCGTATGAATGTAATTGTCCGTGAGACTGAAAAAGAGTTTGCATATTATAGATCTCAGATTGAACAAGAAATTGTAAAGATTGCATCGCATTCAAAAGTATCAACCTGATTTGCTAAGTAGCAGCACAGCATCGCTATTATCCACTCAAACAACGTCGTCTATAGAAAGCAAATCACTCCCATCAGTATCACAGAATCCGCAAATCCTAATGCCAGCGTCAAAACCGAAGGCTAACCCCGCGCAATTAGCCTTGCAAGACCAACTCATTGCGGCTTGTAAACAAGGAGATGAAAAAGCAGTCAAAGCGTTACTCCAACAAGGAGCAAAACCAGATACGGCAAACGCTAAAGGCGAGCAGCCGTTAGGAGCCGCAGTTTGGGGCATGTGCCCTGATGTCGTCAATGCCTTGTTGAAACAAGCGGACGGAATTGCGCCGATGACGTGGGGAGAGTGCGAAAAACATAATCTGGAACGTTACAAAGAAGTCTTTATTATGCCTAAATTCAACCCCCGGACTTATGGGGAATGGCATCAATTATTACAGAAGATAGATGCCAATCCATTTATTCGAGCATTTCACCTCAAGAAAGCGGATGAACAATTGCTATACGCACCCAGTAAAAGTTGGAATGATCTAAAGTATTATACGGGGAGGACGGAACTTGCAGACAGACATTTTATAGTAAAAGGTGAAGTTGAGGGGATCATGCGATACACGGAGGACAGGTATTTAAGTTTCAGATCACAGATCAAACAAAGCATAGAGTTCGCAAAGCAGCCAACGGTGCAGCTAAATTTTTAGCGCCCACATTGAGATAAGGAGCATCAGCCATGCAAAATCCCCAAAATTCTAGTCCGTCAGCCAGTCAAAAAAACCCATCCGCCCTCCCCTTTTTGCAGGACAGTTCGTTGGTCACTCAGTTACCCTCGAATGAGTCTAGTCAACTGGTTCAATCACCGGACTTAAAAGTCGAGCAAAAGTTATTATCGCCCCCAAAACTTTCCTTGGCACAACTGGATTCCCAGGGTGGCATCCGTATCAATATCACCATTCCGGCCAACGCCTTAACGCTGGGCCCATTATTGGGTGAAGGAGCGTACGGTTCCGTTTATCAAGGCGTATGGAATGACCAGCCCGTCGCCATCAAACGGCTTAAAGCCCAGCATTTAACGGAAAAAGCGATAGAAGAATTCCGCCGGGAAGCGCAGATCATGTTCCAATTGGGCGTGGAATCCAAATATATCGTGCCGCTGAAAAAAATCTGCCTGGAAGCGCTGCATTATTCCTTGGTCATGGAGTTAATGCCGAAAGGATCGCTGTATCAATTACTGCATAATGGTCAGGCGTTGCCGTGGCCGATTCGATTTCAAATCGCATTGGATACAGCGTGGGGACTGAAAGATTTGCATGGCTATTCGATCTTGCACCGGGATTTAAAGAGTTTAAATATTCTGCTGGATGACCGGTTGCGAGCCAAACTGGCGGATTTTGGCCTGGCGAAAGTGAAACAGGAAACCAGCAGTCAATCGACGGTGGCGAAAGGCACGGTGTTATGGATGGCCCCGGAATTATTTAAACGCAGAGCGGAAATCACCACGGCGGCGGATATCTGGAGTTTGGGGATGGTGTTGTGGGAGTTGGCCTCCAGAGAAATTCCGTTTAAAGATGCGCAAAACCAGTTACAAGCGGCGACCTGGATTAAAGACGGTGAAAAAGAAGAAATCCCCAGCGATTGTCCGGCAGAATTAAAGGGGATCATCGAATCCTGTTGGGATTTGACGCCGGGAAAACGACCCACGGCAATTCAGGTGGTGGATCGGCTTAAACCGTTGGTGGTGATGAGTGAAGAAAAGCAAAAGCTCCCTCCCCTATCGTCTTCGCAAACAGGAGATCAGCCCAAACTGAGTGTTACGGCGGATTCTAAAGATGAGGAAATGAAAAAACTGCAGGAAAAAGTGAGGCAATTGGAAATAGAAAAAGCAAGCGAGCAAAAGCGACGGCAGGAATTAGAAAAAAAGCTGGAATTTGTGCAACCACTATCGCAAAATCGATATACCCTTCCGTCTACGCTAAAACCAGCGCTAACGCCGGTGGATCAAAAATCCTTGAGTCAATTGCTGCAATACGTGGCGGAAGGTGAACAGGATAAGGCTGAAGTATTAATCCAGAAAGATAAAAATTTACTGTTGCACGCGGGAACAGTGACAGATTTATCAGGCCGTGAATTTAAGCCTATTACGGCGTTTCAATATGCGCTGTGGGCGATGGATTGGCACATGTGGACAATGATCCAGAAATATTTGCCACAAGAAGCGCAAGCGGAACAGTTAAAAGAATTAGAAGCCAAAGGCACGACACATGGTAAGCATTTTAGCTTGCAAAGCTTAATCGGTGCGCTGAAGAAGTATGTGGATAATGCGGAAAAAGTCTGGAATTATGATCAACGAGCGACAGATCATTGGTGCAAAGTTGTGGGCGGAGAACAGAAATTATTGCCGGTGCACGTAGTGAATGAGTATTGTCGTCCAGACCGGCCCTTTGAACCGTGCCCACCAGAATGGGAATCGAAGTTGCCGCGGACACGTGAGGTTCCTGAAATATGGGATAACATCCAATCTAAATACGTTAAGGGTTCTTGGTTTATACCCATCTCATCTAAAGATGGACTTGGACTTACATATGGTTTTATAAGATATAACTGGCAAGCTGGAGCGGCATGGCGTGTGTGGAGTTCGGCAGAGTGGCATGCGAGCGATCCGGTGGACGTCGCGCAGCAGACCTCAAAGCTCTCCAATCCTTGTGGAAGACACGCACGGAGCAATTGGAAACTCTGAAATCTCAATTATTATCCATACCGAGTCAGAACCAGAGATTAGAAGCAAAATTAAATCGGACACAAGACCTGGAATACGGGTTGACGATTCAACCTCCGAAATCCACGCCGCCGCTGCCATCGATATCACAAACTATTCCGCAAACCATCATGGCTCCGCCAAAACCGAAGTCCAGCCCTGCGCAATTGGCCTTGCAAGATCAACTCATTACAGCTTGCAAACAAGGAGATGAGAAAACGGTCATGGCATTACTCCAACAAGGCGCTAAACCGGATATGGCTAACGCCCAAGGTGAGCAGTCGTTAGGTGCAGCGATGTGGGGCATGTGTCCTAATGTCGTCAATGCCTTGTTGAAACAGGCGGGCGGGGTTGCCCCGATGACATGGAATGAATGCGAAAAACATAATCTAAAACATTATCAGGAAGTGTTTATCGTACCGAAATTTGTCCCCAGACATATGGTGAGTGGTATAAATTGTTACATAAAATGATATCAATCCATTTATCCAGGTATTCCATTTAAAGAAGGCAGATGAACAGTGGAATGATTCCGACACATCTAGTTGGAAGAACTTGAAAAAATGGGTTAAATGCATAAATGTGTCAAATAATGATGACTGGATAGGAGAGGAGTTGATGATTTTAGAGAAGCGGTGGAGATCAGTAGTTGAGACAGAGACGGGGTTTGTGAAGTTACAGATCACAGATTAAACAAACCATAGAATCCTCAAAGCAGCCAACGGTGCGGCTAAATTTTTAGCACAGAATTGAAATAGCGTTAACTTTTAATGATACAAATGTACATTTTATCATTTTGTAAAAAACGCAATTTGTGCTATAATTATAATTAGGTTGGGGGTATTCAATATGAAAAGATTAAGTATCGAAGTTTCGGACAAGAAACATCATCAAATTAAAGCGATTGCCGCTATTCATGGTATGACCATTAAGCAATACGTTTTGTCTCGCATTTTACCTGAAAAAATGCCCAATGAGAAAACTTTAAGGGCCATAGAGGATGTTAAACATAAAAAAAACCTTAAAGAATATGATAGCGTAAAAGCTTTATTTGATAGAATTAAAAGAATGATCATCACAACTACCCAGCCAGATTGAACGGGATTTCAAACAAATAAGCCAACAAAAAAGGATATGACCAAGCTATCCAAGGTAATTGATCACTTAACAAATGGAAATAGTCTGCCCTTGAATCATCAGGATCACAAGCTGAAGGGAAATTATATTGGACATCGAGAATGCCACATAGAGCCGGATTGGCTATTGATTTACCGAACTACTCAAACACATTTATATTTGACCCGTACAGGTTCTCATTCAGATTTGTTCAAATAATGTCTGCTCTACCCTGATAAAATGTTCCAACCCATGCACTTCTTGCATCCGCCATCACGATTATGAATAATACTTTGTCCCAGGAAATATAGGAAAATCTTTATTGATGCAAAGGAGCACAGTATGCAACAACAACCGACATCCACCAACCCCTCACCAAATCCGGCCAGCCCTGTCTTTCTCCAGGACAGTTCATTGTTCACCCAGCGACCACAGTCAGGGGGTATCAGTATACCCCTTATTTTACCCCCGCCCGAACAAAAAATCCTATCTCCCGTCAAGCCAGGTCTGGCGCAACTCGACTCTCAAGGCCGTATGGATTTCTCTGTTCCCGCCAGCGCGTTACAGCTCGGGCGCATATTAGGCAAAGGCGGCTTTGGCGCTGTCTATGAAGCCATCTACGCGGGTAAATCGGTCGCGGTCAAGCAAGTCAACATCCATCTGAGCGCTGACGCCCTTCAGGAATTAAAACGGGAAGCGGAAATTATGTTTCACTTGGGCTTAACCTCCGAGCATATCGTCAAAGTCATCAAAATCTGTCTGGAACCCCCTTCCTTAGTGATGGAATTGATGCCCAAAGGGTCGTTGTATGATTTACTGCACAATGGTCAGGACTTGCCATGGACAATTCGCTATCAGATTGCTTTAGACGGCTTCGGGATTGCGTGATTTACACGAACACAAACCGGTCATTCTTCATCGGGATTTAAAAAGCTTCAATATTTTACTCAACGACCGCTTGCGGGCCAAGTTGTCGGACTTTGGATTGGCGAAAGTGAAACACGAGAGCAGCAGTCAATCTTCGGTATCCAAAGGCAAAGTCGGCACGTTGTTATGGATGGCCCCGGAATTATTCGATGATGAACCCAAAGTGACGGCGGCGTCGGACATTTACAGTTTCGGCATGGTGCTGTGGGAGTTAGTAACGCGAAGACTGCCTTATGATAAATGCGCCCAGAAGCCGCCGGCGTCCGAATTGCCCAGGGGAAAAAAGAGAAATCCCCGGCGACTGCCCGCCAGCATTGAAGAAGATTATTGAATCCTGTTGGAATCGACGCCAACTGATCGGCCAACGCCCATCAGAGTGCAGGAGGACTTAAAACCTTTGGCGGAACAAAAAGTACCGCCGCCGGATAACTCTGAATCAGAAATCAAAAAATTAAAGGTGCAAATGGAACAAATGAAGCTAGCGCACGAACAACAACTTGCTGAAGAAAAACGTCGATTAGAAGCAGAAAAACAAGCCGAAATTGAGCGGTTAAAACAACAAAATCAACAACATCAATTAGAATTAAAGCGCGCACAGGATGACTTGAAACGCCAGACGCCGGTTCAATCTCCGAAATCAACGACACCGCCAAAGCAAGAGCAGGAATTGAAAAAACCTACACCGCTAACATTATTCGGAAGTCCACCAACATTAACGCCCGCCCCGAAGCCTGTCATCCCAAGTCCCTCGATCAAGTTGCGGGATGATCGTGAGATCCAGAGCATAGATCAAAAATCTTTGAAACAATTGCTGCAATATGTGGCAGAAGGTGAACAGGATAAAGCAGAAGCATTAATCCAGAAAGATAAAAATTTACTTCTGCACACGGGAACAGTGAAAGATTTATCAGACCGGGAATTTAAGTCAATTACCGCATTTCAATACGCGCTGTGGGCAATGGATTGGCACATGTGGACGATGATACAAACATATTTGCCCCAGGAAGCACAAGCGGAACAATTGAAAGAATTAGAAACCAAGGGCACGGCATATGGCAAGCATTTTAGTTTGCAAGGCTTGACCGGAACGTTGCAAACGTATGTGGATAAATATAGTGACTGGAACCAGAATCAAAGAGAAGATCATTGGCAAAAAATGGTTGGAAAAGAGCAAAAATTACTAGTAGTGCATGTGGTAAATGAGTATTGCCGAGGCGACCGCTCTTTTCATCCCTGCCCACAAGAGTGGAAGTCAAAGTTACCTCGATTGCGAGAACTAGAAATGTGGGATAGTATCCATTCTAAATATATTAAAGGTTCTTGGTTTATATCTCCAACCGCTAAGGATGATGTTGGAGTTTCATGTGCTGTGTATAGGTCCATGCGCTGGGTCCCATACTGGGCCGGGGCACACAAATGGGGCGATTGTACTGGTGTCAACGCAGACCTCAAAGCTCTCCAATCTTTGGGGAAAATACGCACGGAGCAGTTGGAGATGCTCAAATCTCAATTATTATCCACGCCAAGTCAGAACCAGAGATTGGAAGCAGAATCGAAGCACGTACAGAAAGAACTGAAATACGAGTTACCGGTTCAACCGCCGAAATCCACGCCGCCACTGCCACCAGTATCGCAGACCATTGCGCAAACTATTCTACCCCCGCCAAAACCAAAGGCCAGCCCCGCGCAATTGGCTTTGCAAGATCAACTGATTGCAGCCTGTAAACAAGGAGATGAGAAAGCAGTCAAAGCGTTACTCCAAAAAGGAGGCAAAACCGGATATCGCCAACACCAAAGGTGAGCAGCCGTTGAGCGCGGCGGTTTGGGGGATGTGTCCTGATGCCGTCAATGCCTTGCTGAAACAAGCGGGCGGCGTTGCGCCGATGACCTGGGATGATTGCGAAAAGCATAATCTGAAACATTATAAAGAAGTGTTTATTGTGCCGAAGTTTGACCCGCAGACTTATGGAGAGTGGTATCATTTGTTGCTTAAAATAGAGCCAAATCTATTTATCCGAGAGTTCCATTTAAAGAAGGCGGATGAGCAGTGGTCAAGCAAATATGTTCTTAATTGGGAAAAATTAAAATTTTGGATTATCGGTTGTGACCCTAGCGGTGATATTTTTTCTAAAGCGTTTCGTGAGACTGTTCGTCACACAGATCAAGGGTATGTCAGTTACGCAACCCAGATTAAACAAACCATAGAATCCGCAAAACAGCCAACGGTGCAGCTAAATTTTTAGCATCCACATTGAGATAAGGAGCATCGACCATGCAAAATCCCCAAAATTCCAGTCCGTCAACCGGTCAAAAAAACCCATCTGCCCTTCCCTTTTTGCAGGACAGTTCGTTGGTCACTCAGTTACCTCTCGGATGACTCTAGTCAGCTAGTTCCATCATCGGATTCAAAAACCGATCAAAAGTTATTATCGCCCTCGCAGCCCTCCTTAGCGCAACTGGATTCCCAAGGCGGCAACAAACCCTCATAGCTCCACCAAAACCGAAGGCCAGCCCTGAGCAATTGAAGTTGCAAGATCAACTGATTGCGGCTTGTAAACAAGGAGATGAAAAAGCGGTCAAAGGTTATTCAACAAGGCGCGAAACCGGATATCGCCAACGCCAAAGGTGAGCAGCCGTTAGGGGCGGCGGTTTGGGGCATGTGTCCTGATGTCGTCAATGCCCTGTTTAAACAAGCGGGCGGCGTTGCGCCGATGACCTGGGAGGAATGCGAAAAACATAATCTAAAATATTATAAAGAAGTATTTATCGTGCCGAAATTTGACCCGCAGACTTATGGAGAATGGAATCATGTTGTTGCAGAAAATGGATCCCAACTCGTTTATTAGAGCATTTCATTTGAAGATAGCAAATGAGCGGTGGCATGATCAGGATACAGTTAGTTGGGACCGATTTAAAAATACGTGTACTACGAGTTATTGAGTTGGGGTCGACGTGAGTGCAAGGGGTATTTAGGTTTTGGTTCTACGCAAGTCTTGTAGTACGGAGCAGGGGTATATAGATTTCAGATCACAAATTAAACAAGGCATAGAATCCGCAAAGCAGCCAACGGTGACGGATAAATTTTTAGTACAGAATTGAAGTAGCTTAACAGCCGCGATTGACCAAAATATTTGTGTCATTGTCATAGTTTCAGAAGGCAATAACCAGAACTGGAAAGCAATCGCCGAGTCACAATTAATAAACCTGAAATAACCTGAATAAAGCTCCTAAAAGTGTGACATAATCCTTCTATAGCTTCTACATGAAATTTTCAGGATTTTTGAGAAATCATCTAAGTGATTTATTTAATTGAATATGTTGATCTTAATTGAACGGACGACCGGCTGATTAAAAATATAAAAGCAGGAGCATCGTGTCACTGTAGAAAACTTTGTTTTCATGCAGTGACAGTGACGATGCGTGACAGGATTATCAAAAACAGTTGATTTTTCCTGATGAATTTTTTAGGTTAATCATCTTCAGCCTCTTTTTCTTTTAGAATGCGCCGCACCAGCATTTATTTTACGATCATATTTAATCAAAATTTCCCGAGCCATTGACGAAGTGAAGGGTTTGACCCGATAGTCATCCATACCGGCCTGTAACGCTCTGGTCTTCATATCGGGATCATCATGCGCGGTCAGCGCTACAATAGGCACATGGCAGCCAGGACTTTCCTGCTCCCGAATCAATTGAGCCGCCATGATACCGTCCATGCCGGGCAGACCGATGTCGATCAGCACCAAATCGAAGTGATTTTCCATGCAGAGCGCCACACCGTCCTCTCCTGTTTCGACGATGACGACTTCACAATGCAGATTTTCAAGAATACTTTTGACAATCCTCTGCGGCAGCGGAGAATCTTCAATCAGTAGTATTTTTTTTCTGTTCATCCATTTACCCCTTGATAATATCGTTGGATAAGGGCGTTGCGACCGGCAACAGCACCCTGAATATCGTTCCCTGATTGATTTCACTGGTCACATAAATATTACCTCCCATTTCTTCAATGAATTGTTTGACGATTCGTAATCCCAGGCCGCTACCCTTATACAAACCCTTGTTGCTCGGCGTTATTCGGGCGAATTTTTCATAAATGAAATCTATTTTTTCAGTGGGAATACCGATGCCACTGTCTTCGATGGTTAAACGCAGTATTCCCTCATTTTGAGTATTTGAATTTTTTTCTACGTGGGCGCTGATTTTGACATAACCTTTCCGGGTAAATTTAATGGCATTGCTGATGAGGTTAATCAGTATTCTTTTGAGGCGATACAAATCACTCAACACGACATCCGGGACATTTTTTCCAACAGTTAGCGTGAATCGGATTTTTTTCGTTTTAGCCGCCGGTGTTTGCATTCGCATGATGGCGTGCAATAACTTTTTTAAATCAAAAGGCTGACTGAATACGGGTTGAACCCCATAATCCACCCGCGCAAAATCAACAATGTCATTACAATAATCCAACAGTTCTCGGGCCGCCTGGACCACCATCGTCAGTTTATCCTGAATATCTTTCCGATTTTCCGTTTCCGCCAACACTTCGATCATGCCGTAAATGCCACTGATCGGCGTGCGAATATCGTGTTGCATATTCAGAATAAAATCCGTTTTAATGCGGCTGGCGGCTTCGGCTTTGTCTTTTTCCAGCAGCAATGCCCGCTCAACTTCTTTAAAAGGCGTGACGTCCACGTAAATACCCAGCACACCCGCCATCTGACCATCGGCATACAGAGGCACTTTACTGGTGAGTAATGTTAAATCCTGGCCGTCAAGCTGGCGTTGCTTCTCTTCAATATTGAGTTTGGGAATGCCCGTTTGCAAAATATTGTTGATCATCCCGAATAAATTTTTCAGTCTGGGCGGGACTCCACGGTAAATCATGATCGGTTAAACCGACAATATCCTGCGGGTGGCGGTAGCCCACCTGCCGGGCAAAATTCCCGTTACAACCCATGAGTGTTAAATCGGTATTCTTCCAGAATACAAAGCCCGGTACTTTAGCGATAATGTCGTTGAGTAGTGTGGCGCGTTTGCGATAAGCTTCGCGCTCGCTGATATCTTCACCGGCCAATAAAATCAGCGTCCGGCCTGTTTGCGGCAGGAGATAATACCGGCTCCACTGAATGATGAGCGTCGATTGACCGGGCAGGTCGATGGCTTTGATAATGTTTTTTGAATGACTGCTCAAATCATCCGGCAAAATTCGGTGAATATCCTCCGGTTGATTCACCAGGCGGCGGCTTTGAGCATTCATGTAGATTACTTTCTGTTGATCCAGAATCACTAAAAATAAGGGACAGACTTCCAGAAAAAGATTCACAATCGACAGCAGCAATGGCCGGGATAAGTCTTCCATGACAGTTTCCTCAATGCGATAGTGATAAAACAGGCTGTGGTTTTACCGGATCGGCGGACGGGCGGTCAGTTTTAGGTGTAGACAGGAAAATCGAATTCCGGCATAAATTCTGAATTAAATTTTCAGTTTCTTTTTGATCCTGGCGATGCCGCCAGATATCGCCGCCGTGGCGCGCCAGCCAATCGTTAAGAACAGCGTGATCCCGTTGGGGAGAGATATTGTTCAATCCTTTCGACAAATCCGGGTTAATCAACAGTTCTTCTCCACCCTGCAAAAACAGGGAAAAAATTGGGTCAAGGTAAATCACTTCTGTTGGATATTCCAGCATAAAATTAGCGGGTTTTTTACGATTGAGAATTCGTTCGGGTGAAAAATTAACGCCAAATTCATCAAAAGTACCCATATTGATTAACAGCGGCACGAGATTAAAATCGCTTTGCGAAAAATGGCGCGATACGGCACCGGCCTGACCGGTCGCGGTGATCACCGCCCATATCTGCGGCAGCAGTGACCGAATTGTTTTAATCGTGTCGTGTGAACCGGACTCTTTGTTCAGCAGTAATCCCTGATAACCGTTTTTCATTGCCTGAAGATAAGCTTCCGTGGAAGCTTCCACGATAACAAATATGCTTCCGGGGCGTACCGGCGCTTTCCAAAGCGCTGACAATTCCCTTGCCCACCTTGCCATGACCGAAGATCATAAATTGATGACTGGAAAATAATTGCGCCGCATTGAACATACTGAACAAAATCGGGAAATTGAGAGACGTCCGGTTTAGAACCCGGTAAAACAGCCTGATTCATCAAAGTCGTCATCGACTGTCTGGCGAGTTTATTGATCAGCCGAACCAGGCTGTCACCCGTACCCAGACCGGTTTCGATGGATTTCGTCAGAGAGTTATCTACCGTAATTACCGGAAAATTCATGTTCTCATACAGCATTGGGATGAGTCTGTGTCAGTTCAATCATACCCAGACGGGGAATCAACTGCCTCATTCCTCGCCGCAGTCATAAATGATATCGTAGTAGCCGATTTTCTTATGTTCAGGAATTTCGGGCAAAAAAGGAATGCCCGCGGCCATCAGCGCTTGTTGCGCATTATCATGCTTCACTAATTCCGGCGATACGGTGACTTCCACCGAAGCTGTTTTGCGCAGAATATCAATGACTGCCAGCGTGATGCCCGTCAGATGCATATTCAGCAACACTTTCCTGCCTTTTAGAGGCTGACGTTGCGTCCATTCATTTTCTAACCTGGCGAGACAATATCGAATGTTGTGTGGGATATAAGGCTGCCAGGCATTCTCCAGAGGCGTAAGAACTCTCGAAGTAGAAAACTGGCGTTTGCCCCGCAACAGGGGTACAAATAATTGGCGAGTATCGAGTCGCTATTAATAAGTGAATATAACAAAAGTAGCGGGTCGCATCATTTATCTCCTGTTTCGGTAATGGTTTCTGGTGTTCTTTTACTTTTAAAAGCGACCACGACACCAACGCGCACAGGAGCAGGGGTCCCCAGTCTATGCGGCGTTGGCGCATGGACTGGTTTTATCCTACTGATAGATTCATTTTCTTGTGCGTCCCATATCACGCGAGAACCCGGCGCTTCCTTCCAAACTAGTTTTCCTAAGATATAGGCAAACAGCCGCCAGGACGCATGGTCGAAACCATACGTCCGCGCACTTTTTTCAAAAGGAAATAGCGCCTGAGAATCAGGGTGATTCAAAAGAAATGAATTTTCAGTTAATATAATGACAGCCATGTAACAAATCTCCGTTTGTTTCGTGGTCAGCGGCTCCCGGGTGTTTGTGTCACCCGGTTGTCGCGTCAATGATTATAAACCATTTGGAATTTAAAATGCAATCGAAAAATTTTTGCTTAAAAAACTTGACAGGTTTTAAAGGCAGGTGCGGTAACGCTCCTGAACTCCACGCATCAAAGCCATAACACTCTACTCAATGAAATATTCAACTGAAGTGACTGAGCGGAGATTATTTTCCTGATTTATTTTTATCCAGTTTAATGCATTTTGAAATTGACAAATATACAAAGTGTTGGCAAAATGCAAAATCCTTCTCCCACCCTTCATAACTTAAAAAAGGAACACTGAGAATGATTAGGGTACTCCTGATTGATGACCACGCGATTGTACGCCATACGCTTCGCTCATTGCTCACCAGCGCCAAAGATATTCAGATAGTCGGAGAAGCGGGAACCGGCACGGAAGGCGTGCAACTGGCGCGGGAATTACATCCCTCGGTGATTATTCTGGATATAAAGCTGCCGGATATCAGCGGACTGGAAGTGGCCACCCGCTGTCTGCGTTTAGAGCCTGCGCCCAAAATACTGGTGCTCTCTTCAACCAGCCATCATGAATATTCTCAACGAATTCTGGAAATGGGAGCATCCGGTTATCTCACCAAGGATACCGACCGGGAAGAACTGATCAGAGCCATCAGGGCGGTCCATCGAGACCAGACTTTTATCAGCGCCGCGATCGCCAGCCGTTTAGCCCTGGCTAAAATTGATTATAAAGCCCACGCCGCTTTTAATGTATTAAACAATAAAGAGATGGAAGTACTGATGTTATGCTTACGCGGTGTGCCAGCCGCTGACATCGCCAAACGCTTACGGACGGGTGATAAAACAGTTCACGGTCATCGTTGTCGCATTTTTAAAAAACTCGGCCTCGAAAATGAGGTTGGCTTACTGTTGCTGGCGATTCGGGAGGGCCTGATAACAGTGGATGAAGCCGGTCATTAATTGAGGGGTTCCGTCGTTTTGATTGCGGATTTGCCGATTGATACCGGGATCGCCATATTTGGCAATTACCGCACTCCGCGTTCAATGTCAGTATTACATCACACCACTCACATCATATTGCATTGACTGACCGCAGGGCTTCGCAGACTTCGTCAGGGTCTTCACAATGATGTTGGGCATAATCAGAAATGAGCTGTTCCACCACGTGGGGCAATAGGTTATCAGGAAAAAATGCATAATACTGCCGGCTTTTAACGCCACAAAACGCCATTAACATCTCCCAGGGATGGTGATCTGCCTGTCGTTTATGAATGCGAAACTGTCGGGCTGTGTTCTCGCATGGCTCCGATGACCTCCACGGTTCGCCAAAATAGTTCATGAAAGGTCGCTAATATTTCACTCGTGGGAAAACCGATGATTAAATCACCGGTGGTTTTTTCTATTGCTATGGAAGCCTTCATAGATACCCTGGCCTCCATACCGGATGGATTAAAAAATAAAGATTGCATTTTTCCGAATTGACCCAGGAAGTAATTTTTAACAAGTTGGCTCGGGAAGGTTAAACTCATCAAGCCTGTTTCCCCCGTTTCTTCCAAAAACAATTTCACTTTTTCAACATAACAGGGTTTCGCTAATTGTTTACCTTTTAGTTCCTGGATAAATTCTCCAAAGGCTTCGGGCTGATGGTTTTGAATGTAATCTCCAACTCTTCCCGACAGAGCATCCCTCACACTGACGCCGTTCAAATTTATTTTTTTATTAAAATTTTCCAATGCTACCTGAAAATCAACAGAGCGAGCATCAAAATGAATCGGTATGTAATTTTTTTCAAATAAACACACAGCATATAACATCACCCAAATAGAGCCAGGAGGATGCTCCGTGTTTTGTTTGGTTTCTAAAGCTAAAGTCAGGGAGTGAGAGAAATGCTTTCTCCACTGGATATAGGCTTCAATATTACTTTTCATCGGGACTCCAGGATTTTTAAATACGGATATAAACACATTCTACAAAAACGCGACTTCAATGGCGAGCTTCCGGCAGAGTTGCGTGCACTAAATTAAACTCCAGGATCGATTAGCGCAGCATTATTTTCCAGATTTCCGGTAAGCGAGCATGACTTTTCCTCGCTCGCTTCGCTATGTTCATGGCTCCATCTTATAAGGATCAACCCCTGTTCCTCGCTATTCAGCCAGCCGATTTTAGAAAATCCATCATCCGATTACAGTATTGGACATAGTTTATTTAAACCGCAAGAAGCTCCTTTTTTATTGCTCAGCAGTTATTCACAAACCGGTATTTTACAATTCGACCTGCAACACATCACCACGATTTATCCCAGCGGTGCGTATGCGATCACTGATTTCCACGCTCATCCTATCGCAGGGGCGAAACTCGATAATTCAGTTTACCAAGAAGTATTCAAAATGACTCATAAATTTTGACGTACATGATTTTGTGCTGAAATTTTATTATTGGGTAAAATAATCCAGTCATCATTATTTTGGTCGGCTGCATTGTCAACAACACCCTGAGCTTTTCCTAAATAAGAAGTCGCGCTAATTTTGTTGCCGCTTAATTTGATCGTATTATCAAAAGCGCTCGTGTAATATCGGCCACCGCTGTTAGCAGCTACCCCATACGCGTCACCCAATAATCCGTTAGCGGTAGCTTGAATGGAATTATTGGAGATATTAATAATATTATCATTTCCAGCTATGTTGACGCCAAAAACCCTGGCGTCTTTGCCCGAGCCAGTCGCGACGATGGTGTTATTATTTAGATTAGCCGTGCTCCATCCGTTCTGAATTAACACACCATCCACATTCGCATTATCGCTATTGCTGGAAGCCTGGATATAATTAGAAGAGGCATTGACCGTATTATTATTAGCGGTATCGGGAAAATAAAAATCTTCAGCAAAGCCGACGACTAACACATTAGATCCTTCGGCCTGGCTGATAATCTGGTTGCCTTTCATATTAAGAGTGTCGTTATCCGCTTTCAATTCCACGCCATAAGCAATTCGGACTAATTCGCTATCATTTTCCGCATTCGCCTGAATAAGATTGTTAGTCAAAGTAAAATTGCTATAATCACCGGTTAATTCGACACCAAACGCGTTTGCAGCCTTAGAAACCGCATTAATATTGCTGTTGTTGACAGTCAAGGTGTTATCAATCGCCAGTTGATTGTTCCCATTGTACATACCTTCAAAAAGCCCATAGGCGCTAGCCTGTGAAGTGACGGAGATTGAACTGCCGTCAATTTTTATATTATTGTTGTTAAACGCCGGGGCGCAATATTCATAATTGCCGAGGAAGACCCCAAAGGTTGAGCTATTATCAATATTTTTTACATTGATTTGAGAGTCTTTAATATATAAATAATTATTAGAGACACTGCTGCTGTTATCTGAGAAGTAGTTACCCAAATAAACTCCAAAAGCGCTATTGGAAAGTTTTGCTCCCACCACCTGAATATCATCTTTCGTCAAGGTAACGTGATTATTTTGAGCGTTACCTTGAATCGCTTGATCATTACCCACGAAAACGCCGACAGGATCACTCACTTTATCGGCGGAAACGTCGATGTTAGTATTGTCAATATACAAGTTACTATCGGAAACGCCATCCAGTTTAACTCCGGCGACTAATCCTCCGTTATCATCATTAGAAAAAGCGTTTATCTGTGAATCTTTGATATAAACGGAGTCTTGACTCCCCAATTGAATACCCGTTTTATAAGCTCGTGAGGGATTAACACCCGAATCGCCGACGCTAACACTGTCGAGAATTACGTTTTGAGCGCCGTCATCTATCCGTATACCCACGGTTTGTGAACCATCGTTAAATAATTGCAAATGCTCCACAGTGTTATCGCCTTTTAACTCCAGCGAGCCGAATAGAGTCGGCAGAGCGTTCCCATTAGCTGCCGCGGTAAAACCATCGGCGCGCCCGTACAACGATTGTCCTTCATTTAAAGTCAATGTACCTGCGGAATTAGGCAAAGTATATTGGCCGGTTTCTACGTATAAATTAGCGTTTGGATTAGTGGAATCAATGCTATTGATGGCATCCTGAGATAATTGGCAAGGAGAATCCGCTGTGCATGAATCGCCGCCGCCACCCGCGGTGAAAAACCAAATATTAGAGCGTTCAATCCCGTATTGACCCGTGTATTGTGCGCCCGTTAAAACAGGTTCGGCGGTGGCTGAACCACCGGCTGTCGCGGCTAAATGACGCTGGAGGGGATCGACTAAACGATCCTTTAAGTCTGTATCACCATAACCGCTACTTCTGCCGCCCAAGGCAATACTGAGGCCGACTTTGACAGTGTTATGCATGACTCCATCGTAAGCCTCGCTGCCCTGAAGGCTCAGGAATCGGTTCACGGGTACTTCCAATCGGACAGCGCCTCCAAGGATAGAGTCGTTATTTTTCGGTGCGAAGTAATAAGTACCTAAATAAAGTTTGGTATTATTTTTTAAATAGGGCAATCTGACGCCGACAGTAAAATCCGCGCCTGGGCCGGTGGATTCGAAGAGATCCACCAGTTGATCCAGTTGATCATGGCCTGAAAAAGTAACCGAATTTGTGTCGCCGATCTCATCGGCGAATACTTGTCCGGTATTTATGCGTTGGCGGCTGATAGGGAAATATCCGTTTACCGAAAAATCAAAACGATCGCCCAGGCGTTCTAAACCAGGACTCAGAAACCAAAAAGAATGAGACGATGACTGGTTATAATCCGTGAATAGGCTTCCTCCTAAAATTCCCCAACGGTCCTGCAATAGGCGATAACCTCCACCCAGGCTAGCTGAATATTTATCGGTGCTATGGAAAATTCCTTGCGGGTTTAAATAAAAAAGACTGCGGTCGGGATGCCCGGTGATGGGAATTAGGCTATCCGCAGATACCGAACTGACGTCCCCGAACAAACCAGTCAGAGTGACTCCCGGATAAGCCGGGAACAGGATAGCGGGAGAAGTTTCGGCTAAAGCCAGTGGGATGGATACAAAATTCAGGACCAAACTAGTCGTAACTAATGGTATAATATATCTTATTTTTTCCACGCTTAACCCTTTATTTTTACTGTTTATTCAACTTCGATTGTTCGATTATAACACGATTTTATAAAAAAAGTAGCAAAGTTTGCTTGAACATTAATTGACAAATACACAAAATGTTGGCAAAATTCCACATTCCACCCCGCGCCCGCATAACTTAAAAAAGGAACAAAGGGAATGATTAAGGTGCTCCTGATTGATGACCATACGATAGTGCGCCAGGCGTTTCGCTCATTGCTAATCAGCGCCAAAGATAAAACGCTTATTATCAGATCAAATGGACTTTGAGATAACAAACCCCTCGAATTTTTCAATTTTTTATTTACCGGCGGGAATGCCACGTGGATTTTATATAGAAGGTTTGTCGCCTTCGCGTGACTCCATTCTCTTCGAAATGAAGTGAGGCATGGCGCTTATAAATAAACGAAAAATAAGTTCCATTTCTGGAAGAGTGTGCTCAGT
>CAVQJI010000032.1:0-54641 GCA_963712715.1 uncultured Pseudomonadota bacterium
AATTCCTCCTTGTTTAGGCGTTGCCACAAAAAATAGGGTTTTACTTTTTGCCCGAAGTATTATTCAAAGAAGTGGTGGATATGCCACGACCCGTTGTGGGTGCAGAATTTCCTTTTCCTCTGCCGCCCACTAAGGTCTGCGACAAGTGGGCTGTGAGTGGATGTAACATACCTGGATTTTGACCTCGTGGAATAGGCGGTGGTGGCGGTAGTAGTCCTGGAGAACGATGCGCCGAAGAAACCGGTGTCAATGAATGTTTTGAATCTGCTGAGGGTTTGGAAAGACCAAATAATTGTGATATGGGGAAAGTTGAGCTTACCACAGAAGTTATCAACCCCGGCTGAGGTTCATCGGCCAGGATTGTCGATACAAAATAATCAATTAATAAAGGGTGAAGAAATCCATACTCACGTCGACCTTGTCCCGAGATACTGGTACGTAAGGGCGAGCCGCGACGGCAACGGCTCATGTCTCGATCTTGAGGATCAAATAGTTCTCTAATCCATTGGGTAGAAGTGGTTTGGCTGGATCCTGTCGAATTCACAGGGGTGGAGGAAAGCCCTCCGCCGCCGAATTTTCCCAAGCGTTTTTCTTCCAAAGGGGGATATTGCACGGATACTCGCTGCTCTCGTTGCAGATGTTTAGCCAACTCCTGGCAAAACAACAAATAGCCTTTTTTGAGCAAAGATACTTGAATGTCTTCTGTTCCTGGCCCAGTGTTCATGAGTTCCTCGACAAACTCTCCACCCAGTAAATCGTCGGGATTTTCTAAAAAATCTCGAGATTGCCCTGTTTTCGCGGCTTGCCGACTAAACCAGCTCTCAACGAAACCCGCTAATAATTTTTTACGTGTCAGTTCAATTTTTCCCATCTGGCCGGATTTTTGTTGTGATTTTTGTGATAACCTGGATTGTTCACGTTCCACCTCAGCTATAATAGTTGGTAAGGTTTCTACGGCAATCATGAGCAAAAATGGGGTTCGAATTAGCTTTTCGATGCTCGGAATTAAAGCAAAATGCTTTTGATAAGTGAGCGCATCTTCCCATAACATTAAACCTTCTGATCCCGGATCTTCATCATCTACGAACTGTTGAGAAGGCTCTCGTTTTTTCTTTAAGTACTGGGCAATATAATCATTAATCTGAGTATCGTTAAAAGGCGCTACATAATAAGAAAGATAATGCGAATCTAAGACGGTTTCATTAGAGGGCATCAGGTGAGTTTTTTCCTCCAAAACGGTTAGTGGGGGATCAGACCGACGACTGATTAATAACTTCATCCTCCCCGCATATTGATCTAGACTGTTTAGCTCATAAATATTCACCTTGATATTTCCCGGCATTTCATCATACCCATCGGCGATCCAAAGCAAACGATACGCTGACTTCAAAACATTAATTTCGTTATCGGTAAAGTCTTCCACCAGTTCGGGAAGATCACGCAAGTAGTCAAATAATCGCCGAGGGTCCACCTTACTAGAGCCTAAAGGGACAAAGATGGGAACAAAGGCGGTCGGCGCTTTATCTCCCGGCTTAAAATTTTCCCAAGCAGGATCCAACCATAACCGGCGTAATAAATGTCGATTGAAGGTACTCTTTCCGGAGCCTCCCATCCCTTGCAGTAACAAGACACGCTTATTCGTATTCAGAAAATTCGTTTCAACCCAGGGTTGCAAGGGGGTTGAAGCATCACTACCCGGAATTTTCTGGCCATTGGGTGCAATGTAATACGCTAATTCCCGCGTGAGAGTTTTGTCTTCCAGTACTTTTCGACGCAAGTCCATTAAACGCAAGCCCACGGTATAACGGGGATCACTCATATCCACCTGTTCGCGTAGATCATAGACATCGCTTTTAACATAATTCACTTGCCACTGGACATGAATGATGCGTTTATCCAAAGAACTGATTGCTTCCTGGACCTCTTCGGTGAGCCTTTTGATAGAAGCTTCATGGAGATGAATAAAGCGGGATTCCATCTCTTCCAACGCTTTGACCTTGGCGCTTAATTCCTGTTGCTCAGATTGTAAAGAATGCTGTAAATCAGCATCAGATAACTCGGATAAGGCTGCTGTGATAGCGGCCTGATCCGCTTGATACTTCTGAGAGAGATGCTGTAATTTTTCTCGAATCGGTTGCGGGCTATTATCACTGCCATATTTCTCTTTTAATTGCAGCAAGCGCGCTTGTGGATTTAAGTCAGGTTCATATTTATTGTCTTTAGTGGGTAAACTACGTCTGATGTTTGATCGTAGTTCTACCACTTCGGCATTATTCTTTTCCTGTTGAGAGGTCCATAATTTAAATTCTTCTTTTAATGATAACAGTTCTGCACGCGTATCATTCTCTTCGGTTTCCATGGTCTCCAACCGTTGTCCGGTTTCTTTAGCCCACTGTTTGAGAACACTCACATCGGCTTCCAATTGCTTCAGCCGTTGATCACAAGCCAAATAAGACTCACCGATGATTTGCTGTAAACTTTGAATCGCCGCTTCCTGGGCGCTGGTATGCTCCACCCAGGCGACATTAAAACGCTCCTGTAACTGATTCCAATGTTTTTGCAATTGGTCTAATTGATCGAGTTTCGGTTGCATTTTTTGTTTCAGTGTAGGCGTAACAGTGGCTTTTGATAACACCCCCCTTTGGCGAAGCAATTCCTGTTGCAGGGATTGTAATAAGCCTGGCACATTTTCCGGTGGGTTGGATTTTTCAACCACTAATTGAGCTTGAACCGCCTTTAACTCTCGCTGCAATTGTTCCACCACTTTGGCATCGGGCGCCTGGGCAATTTGCTTTTGGAGATCAGCCAACAACGCCTTTTGCTGCTGATGCTGTTGCTGTTCTGCTTGCCTCTGTTGTTCTAAGGAAAGCACAAAAACACGCAGATCTGTGATTTGTTTGGATTCTGCTTTGCCCAATTTTTGTTGAGCGGTCATGCTGGCTTTAGCTTCTTCAATCCATACCTCTATTTTTTGCAACCTTTGAGTCAATGTGATTTCTAAAGTGGCAACCGCAGCGGTTAATTCATCCAATCGTTTTTCTTGCTGACTTGTAGTCTCGGCAGGAAGCAAGGGTTGATTAGATAAAGTAGGCCCTAATTCCAATCCTAGAGTGCGTTGAGTATCCATAATCCTAAATCCTTGTGATGACACCACCATGAACCTGATTTTTTTTCACTGGGACGATGTGAAAATAGAAAGTCAAGAATCAAGTTAATGTAAATTTAAAAAGAGGTCAATCACAAAATTCTTAAGATAGGATTAAATCTGGTTCGGATGAATACAAATTCGCTGCCAGGAAGCTCTCGCTCATTTGAATTGCCACCATCACTTCTTTTATAATAAGCATTTACCGTGCTGTGCATCGAGCCCCAGGAAAGTCACCCGATACAGGAGGATATGATCTATGAAAGGCGCTCAAATCACTTTGGATTTTACCATCCATTTTGCCGATTTAACCTTTGGCAACCTGTTAGGTCAGGGTGCTTATGGTAAAGTGTTTGCCGGCGAATGGCAGTTTAACCCTGTCGCCATTAAACAATATGCCTCTCAGGATTTCAGCGAGCTGACTCAAAACGAGATTCTTCAAGAAGCCAGCGTCATGGCCAATGCCAGCACCCAATCCGATTACCTCGTGCGGCTACGGGGGATTGTGTTAGAAAAACCTCATTATTCACTGGTGATGGAATATATGCCCGGGGGCGATTTGTTTCGCCTGCTCAAAAGCAGTCAAGCACTGACCTGGACAATGCGTTATCGAATCAGTCTGGATATGACCATTGGTTTACACCATCTCCACCAACAGGGCATTTTACACCGAGATCTCAAAAGCCTCAATGTGCTGTTAGATATCAACTTCCGAGCCAAATTAGCAGATTTTGGCCTCTCTACCTTAAAAACCAGTTCGTCCAGCACAACAGCAAGCGAATTTAAAGGGACGCTGTTATGGGCAGCACCGGAATTGTTTAAGCGGGGGAGCAAAGCGACGAAGGCTTCTGACCTATATGCATTGGCCATGGTGTTCTGGGAGTTGATCACTCGCCGAATCCCTTTTTCCGACGCGCCCAATTCGGCCATTGCGATAGACTGGGTAAAATCGGGTGAACAGGAAACGATTCCCGAAAGCACACCTGAAGAATTTAAAACAATTATATTGAATTGCTGGCATAAAGATCCGACGCAACGTCCTGAAGCAGCAGAGGTGGCCAAGCAATTGGATACATTATGGCAGTCGGAGCGTCAGAAAGCATCGACTTCTTCGAACTCCAGCACTTCTTCCTCATCAATGAATAGTAGCCATTCGTCCTCTGCTGGCAGTGGTAGCACTACGCTATCGGAGGATTTGAGCCCCGAGGCCAAATTATCATTGATGGTCTTTTTAAATCCACCGGCGATTCGGATCCCGCTTCGCCTGGAAGAAATCAAAGCCTTCAGGCAGCAGCCAGAGCCGAAAATAGAATCTAAAAAACTCTCTAAACTGTTGAACCTCGATGACCCCGTAGATTCTCCATTGGCCCCGATGCGACCCTTGTCGCAAAACCAGTTTATCCTGGCGCATGCCCCCAAACTGGTAGAGAAATCAGTCGTCGATCAAAAAACCTTGGGGAAATTACTGCAATTTGTGGCAGAGGGTGAACAAGATTTGGCCGAAGCACTGATTAAAAAAGATAACCAACTATTGCGGTATGCAGGGATCGTGAAGGATTTATCAGGTCGTGAATTTAAACAGATCACCGCGTTTCAATATGCCGTATGGGCGTTGGACTGGCACATGTGGACGATGATTCGGCAGTACTTACCACAAGCCGTGCAAGCGGAACAATTGCAGACATTAGAATCTCAAGGCACCTCATACGACTCTCATTTTAATCTCAAAGAGCTGATGGAGGCGCTCCAAACCTACGTGGATCAAGTGGCAACAGTGTGGAAGACTGGTCAGCACGCTAAAGATCACTGGGCTACGGTGGTCGGCGGAGCGCAAAAGCGATTGCCGGCGCATATAGTCAATGAATATACTCGTCCAGACCGTCATTTTGAACCTTGCCCCATCGAATGGAAATCTCCGTTACCGCGAACTCGCGCCATAGAATTATGGGATCATACTCAATCCCAATATATCAAAGCCGATTGGTTTGCTGACCGTTCGTCCGCTGAGGGTCTGGGCAAAACATATGCCGTTTTGCGATATAATTCTCCCCCAAGTGCTTGGGGCAGTGGCTGCGGCATCACTCGAAGCCTGTGTGTTGGTAAATGGCTGGTACAGGCTGATCTACAAGCGCTTCAAGTCTTGTGGAAAACGCGTACTGAACAATTACAACAACTGAAATCTGAATTACTCACCAATAGCAAAAGCTTTACCCAAAGATAGGTTATGGAATACATAAATTCAGCTTTAACACGTCGCTCTTTGTAAGATGGATATTCGTTTTTCAGCAGCGGAAGTTCCAATATTCGATTAATTTCAGTAAGGCGCTCACGAGAAGAAGAGGTAAACCTATATGAATATAAAAACATCTGACTTTGATGAAAAATTTGATGAAGTCGAAGACATTACCACCTCACTTGATTTTGATAAAGCGCACCGTCCTGGGCTGCGAGCCAAACGAGTCAATGTGGATTTTCCTCAATGGATGAGTAAGTCATTGGATAAAGAAGCTCACGTTCCCTGTGCTCAACATCAGGAGCATCGTTTTTATCAGCAGGTATATGTGTTAATTGGCGATAAGCCAACAAAGCTAAAACCCTACCCAAACCGCATATTTACACTTTTATGTTAATAGATTTAAATGGAAAAATTCACATTATTAAATTTAAAGTTATTACTGATTTATGGACCTACGCTAGAAATCAATTAATAGAAATCAGGAATAAATACTATCCAATAGTTGATATTAGAAAAAAACCAAGAAAACCACTATTCCTTACAATAATAATTTTTATCTCATTGGGTACTGCATATTGGGCAATAAATTACAGTTTAGATTTATTCAAAAATAAAGTTGCCTCTAATTTTAGCGTTGGACATCAAAAATTAAGCCATTAAATGAGAATGATCACAACTATCTCATTCATAAATCATTTTAAGAACTGCCTCAGCTAAATTCGTATAAACTGTATCCGCTTGCTTAATGTTTGTTTTTACACCGTATTCTTTTCCATTGTTGATTTTTTCCCATATAGCTCCCGCCCAATTTCCATCTTCTTGCTTTAATTCGTATATTGGTTTTGATAGCTTTTGTGATGTAGGGATAAGCGTATTAAAGTTCTGAATTCCTGCAAGATGGTAAGGGGAATCATAAGATACTGCATGGGTAAAGGTACTTTCACTAACAATCATGCCTACCTTTTCAAGAGAAGGAACTAATTTTTTATTAGTCACTTCTTTAATTTTATTTAGCCATACTTGATAAGCCTTAGACATAGTTTTTTGATCATTGCTATTTTCATTTTCTTCTGTAGTATATATTCTGTAATTTTGGGAAATAAAACCCAACATTTTAGGATTTTCTTTTGGCAAAACATATTCATCCGTTCCTTTTCTAAACGAAGCTATATTATCTGACCACTTTGGCAAGACATTACTCAATGAATCAATTGCTTGATAGCAATAAAAATCTGGAGAAGTAGGAATAATAAAATAATCAGAACTCATTAATATACAATTGTTTGTTGCTGAAACACTAGGACTCATATCTATGAGAACAATATCAAAGTTCTGTGAACGAGCTATACTTCTCACTAGGGCATTCAGAGAACCGATAAATCTCCTAAGTATGGGTATCGTTTCACTACTTGTAAGCGCTGTTGCTATTTGTATATCAATTTCGGAAAATCTTATATGCCCAGCTAGTATCGAAAGATTCGAGTTTTTAGTCTTTGTTACAGGCGTACTACCAGAAATGTTTCGTTGTGGAGATTCTATTGCAAAAACAGGGGCAAGACTATTAAAAATATCAGTATTTTGCCGACTGTCATAGAACCTAAATAAGGTATCATAATCTCCTAATCCTAAAGTTAGCCCAGTTAGGTTACACTGTGGATCTGCGTCAACAATCAAAACCTTTTTTCCCAAAGAAGCTAATTTCCAACCGAGATGAAAAGTTGTAGTGGTTTTGCTAACACCACCTTTATGATTAAACAGAGAGATTACTTTAGTCATAAAAATCCTAAATTTTTAATTCAATCCAAAAATATGTTAATTTGATTACTTGTTAAAAGGCTATTATTATAATTTAGTCATTGTAGCATTAAAAACAACCGATATTAGTATATAGTAAAAATTAGTCTAAACCTAGTTTTTCGTAATCCAAATGACAAAATACTTCTTTCAAACAACTCATTATAACGTTAAAAATGGAAATAAGACTGAATAAATTCTTACCTCTTTAAAAAAACAAAACTCCTTGCCGGAATTTTGCCGGAATCAAGGGGTCACGGCAGGTCACAATTTCAAAAATTGATTAAAATTAATTCAAAATGTGGATGAGCGTCCATTGTTAATAAATATAATTAAAACAATAAGCTATATCAATAACCGTCCGACCAATTTTTACACTATGGCAAATTTAAACCAATACCATCGGACTGTTAATCACTTGGTCGGCGGTTCAAGTCCGTCCCGGGGAGCCAGATAGATTAATCACCGTGCTGAACTTGCTGAATATTATTAAAAAGACAAGCCTCGTATCAGCTTGAAACGTATGAGAAAGTTGGCCGGATGGGATCATGAATTCCTGGATAGTGTATTATTGGCTAAATTTTAATGAGGATGCCCTGAATAACATAGGGTCAGATCTGGTTCGGATATTAAAAAAGCGATATCATTTTAACATATGCCCGAAGTAGTGGGGCAAATTACTTATTGTAAAATTAGGGGAGGTGAATATGAAAGAAGAGAATGAGTCAAAATTTCCTACAAAAATGGAAGCTAACAACCTTGGTAGATTAGTAAAAGAACTAGAAATAGCCGTAGAGCAAGCAAAAGAAATAGGATCGACTAAAAGATTAGAAAATGTTTTCACCCAATTTGTTACTTCGCTGAATAACGTTAGAGAAAAAGATAAAAAAAAAGTGTTAAATTTTTTTGATTCTGCAACTCCATTTCATGTAGCAATAGCACAAAATACTTTGGGTTATTGTTATAAGAATGGAATTGGTGTAGAAGAAAATGTCAAAAAAGCTGTTCGTTTATATCGTTTGTCGGCCGAGCAAGGAAATGTAAGTGCACAAAAGAGTTTGGCTTATTGCTATTATGTAGGAATAGGCGTAAGAAGAAATGACGATGAGGCTGTTCGTTTATATCGTTTGGCCGCTGAGCAAGGAGATAGAGTGGCACAATTTAATTTAGCTTTGTGTTATGAAAGAGGAATTGGCGGAAAAAAAGATACTAGAGAAGTTATGAATTTATATCGCTTAGCAGCTGATCAGGGGCATAAAGGAGCGCATTTTGCTTTAGCTATTTGTTATTTCAATGGAACCGGGATAGACAAAGATAGTAAGGAGGGTATTCATTGGTTAAGGCGAGCTGCTGCTCAAGGAGTTAGAAAAGCAACGGATTTACTATGTAAAAAAAGAAAAGAGCCTGAATACAGGGACTTAATTAAACAAATAGAAGAAGCGGAGAAAAAACAAGAGCTTTTTCAGTTGGTGATTGAAAAAAATTTTTCGGATAACAAACGAGAGAAAGATAAAGCTCAAGAAAGAATCGACAAGTTGTTAATGAGTACTCCCAATAAACGTTCAAGTGGTTATTTAACAACAGCTCCGAATAGAGTTTTAGAAAATCAATTAATTTTTTTTGAGAATATAAGGCTCAAAGAATTAGATGCAGTCGAATTAAAAAATTACTTTCAAGCTACTTTTCCTGGTGCGCTGTTAAAGATAATTATTGATTATGGGATTTTTGGAGTTCCAGAGGAAAAAAATTTGCTTGATAAAACATGGTCTACAATACTATCTGTAACAGATTCGTTTTTTGGTTTTTCCAGCAAAAATAAGATAATTGCGACTAACACATCCGAATCTACACTAACTTCTACTTCGCAGATGGTCTTTAACCATGTCAACCCCGAAGAAAAAAATGTGGCGGGCAACTATTATCAGTTTGGAGCGCCGGAAACCGTCTACCAGCGGTACGCCCAGAAAACCACGGTATCAACAACTTCCGCCAAAACCTTCAGGATACGCTTTCCTTTTACGAATACGAGTAATTCTATTAATTCCTCATGTTCTTCAAGTTCATTATCTTCTTCTACCAAGGGTGTCAGGCTAGATGGATCTTAGATAGTTAAGAGGATGTCCTTAAGGGGGGACAGGCATGACGGGTTAGCTAAAGTCAATGATCCTATTTTTTAAAATTTTCATCGACTTTGACCCTGACTTCCCACTGACTTCCCGGACAATAGCCGCACACCCTAAAACCGCAAAGTTTTCATCATTCTCCCAATTTTCTGGCACAACCAGAATTTAAAATAAAGACTATTTAACTCATGTATCAAATATCCATAAAAACAACGCCACTAAAATTTTCAGCATATTAAAAACCGCTGCCTGAGTTTCGACGGCAGCCGTTGTCGAAAAGTATTATAATCCGAAGCTTATACTTCTGCGGTGGCGCTTATTTCTATTAATGCATCATAATGCAGTAGGCTACCACAAGGAATAACAATCCGTGCTGGTTTATGCGCACCCATGGCCTTTTGATAAATGTTATCAATATCCTTCCAAAGATTAATATCTGCAATGAATATTTGTACGTGGACAAGATGGCGAAGATCAGAGCCGGAAGCCTTTAAAATAGCTCGAAGGTTATTAAAAATTTGTTCTGTTTGAGCTACAATCCCTTCAGGTATCGATTTGCCTTGGTTAGGAATCAAAGGCAAAATCCCAGAAACAAATACTAACCTATTAGAAATTACTGCTTGTGAGTAATGTCCGCCAGGAAGAGGAGCGTCTCTTGTTTCGATTAAATTCACGATGCACTCCTCACACAATCACAAAATTTATTCATATCTACATTTCCACCACTTAGAATCACACCTACTCGTGCACCTTGCACGTCTACGATTTTGTTAAAAATAGCAGCTGCACCAAGACATCCCGTAGGTTCAACTATCATTTTCATTCTCTCCGCAAAAAAACGCATTTGTTCACGAAGTTGATTGTCGCTGACTGTGACAATGTCTTTAACGTATCGAATCAGAATCGGTAAAACGAATTTACCGACAAATTGAGTTTGTGCGCCGTCAGCAATCGTATTAGGCACTGCAATCTTGACAATTTTTTGGGTTCTTAGAGACTGTTGAGCATCATTGCCAGCTTCTGGTTCTACACCGATCACAATACAATGAGGGGATAAATGCGCTGCAGAAATGGCTGAACCTGAAATGAGTCCGCCTCCACCCACAGGGACGAACAGATAATCCAGCGTCCCCACTTCTTCTAAAAGTTCTTTGGCTGCAGTGCCTTGGCCTGCAATGATATCAGGATGGTCATAAGGTGGAATCAATGCTAATCCATATTGATTCACTAAATTTGCTGCAATTTCTTCTCGGCTGGCGTTATTTCTGTCATAAAGCACTATGTTTGCTCCATATCCACGTGTCGCCGCCAATTTTACCGAAGGAGCATCCGTAGGCATTACAATGGTTGCAGGTACATTGAGAAGACGCGCAGCTAATGCAACCGCTTGGGCGTGATTACCTGATGAAAAAGCAACAATCCCTTTTTGCTTCTGTGTTTCGCTTAATTGGCTAATCGCATTGTATGCGCCACGAAATTTAAACGCTCCGATTCGCTGGAAATTTTCACATTTAAAAAATATCTGTGCTCCAGTTTTTTCATTCGCTTGAGATGATATGAAAACTGGAGTACGGTGGGCAAAACCTTTTAATCTTGAAGACGCATTCAAGATATCGTCATAAATAACAGGTAGATTAGTTTCTTTCATGGGTAACCTCTTAGAACAGGAACAAATAAATTACATTTGGAATTATGCAGCTGAATTTAATTTTAATATCAATTAAGGATAATCCCGTCAAAAGTGGAAGAAATCGCGTAAATCTCTCCATACCTTTGCTTTTAATTGCGGATTTTCCAGCATTTCTGCCAGGGAATGAGTGACCAATTTGGAGGACGCCTCATAACGTTGCGCTAAATGCGCTCCCATCAGTAAAAGACGCGATGCTGGGGCCGCCGCCTTAACCACATTTTTATCACCTAACGCTTCCAGAATCGCATCCAGTAATTGCTTCTCAGGCGCACTCACCGCTTCAGCGATTAATGATCCGCTATGGGCAGTCTCTCCTCCCTTCCCCAACTCATAGCATAATGGCAGCTGCCTGGAAAGAGGCTCCCGTAATCGCCAGCTCATTATCCCCATGGCTTGTAAGTAATTGGTTTTCATACTAAACTGATTAGATCACAATTATCAGGAAGAATCCATGCCCACCATTTTAGTCGCAGGCAGCGGTCAAATCGGCACGGCAGTAGGGCAAATACTCACGCAACCCGAGACAGGCTACTCAGTCATTCTTGCTGATTTGAATCCAACCCCACCCCAACAGATTTTACTCCACTCGGGACTGCGTTATGTCCCTCTCGATGTTTCGGATTCTTCCAAAATGGCCGAGGTCGTTGAGCAATACCAAGTGCAGGCAGTCATTTCAAGCATGCCCTATTTTTTAAATTTACCCGTTGCGGAATTGGCGCGTTCTTTAAAATTGCATTACTTTGATTTAACCGAAGACATCGGCACCACCGCCGAAATCGCTAAACTGGCACAAGGCGCTGATAGCGCATTCGTTCCACAATGCGGTATCGCTCCCGGTTTTATTAATATTGTCGCCCATCATCTTATGCAGAAATTTGACAAGCTGGATACCGTGAAACTGCGTTGCGGCGCCTTACCTCAACAGGCCAATAATACCTTACAATATGCGATTACCTGGTCAATCGACGGATTAATTAACGAATACGGCAATCCATGCCCGGCCATTGTCAACGATCATATTCTGCAGACAGCGCCATTGAGCGACCTGGAAATCGTTCAACTGGACGGCGCAAGCTATGAAGCCTTTAACACGTCGGGTGGATTAGGTACTCTTGTGGAACAATATGCCGGCAAAGCGCGGCAGTTAAATTATAAAACCCTGCGCTATCCCGGTCATTGCGAAAAAATGCGTTTTTTAATGAACGATCTGAAGCTGAACGAAGACCGCGAGATCTTAAAAAAAATTCTGTTAAATGCAATACCACGCACGCATCAGGACGTGGTCATTGTGGAAGTGGCGGTCGAGGGCCAGCGGAACCATGAACGGCTGGAAGAAAATTATTTTAATAAATTTTATCCTTCGACGATCAACGACCAGGCGTTGACCGCCATCCAAACCACCACCGCCAGTTCCGTCTGTGTGGTTCTTGATTTGGTACTGAACAATCCGAAAAAATACCGCGGTTTTATCCACCAAACCCAATTCACCCTCACGGAATTTCTCAATAATCGCTTTGGCAAATATTTCCATCACTATAGTCATCGCGATTGAATTTTCGATATCGTCATTGCGAGCGCCAGCGAAGCAATCCAGTACAGAACGTTGTCCGAAGTACGTGCTGGATTGCTTCGCTGGCGCTCGCAATGACGGGTTGAACCTAAAATTCATTCGGAATGACCATATAGAACTTCAAATCATCTTTTATGATGCCCCGTTAAGAGATAGAAGCGAAGTTGGCGTTTTATAATTTTCGTTTGCCAAATCCTTTCCGATTTCTTTTAAAAGGGTAGTCAGTTTAACATCGTTGGACTGTTTCTCAAGGGTTTGAATGTTTGCTACCAGCATATGTTTACTTTGATAACTGGTTTCAATAACCATTTGCATTAAATCCCAGGCGTGTTGAGCGCTTTTATGAGAGAAAACGTTAGGCCTGGAAAAAAGTTCCCCGGTTTTCGAGTAATTTTCCCTAAGAAAAGAACGGATCTTCGCCAGAATAGCAGATCTTTGATGAATATTGAGTGTTTTGATCGCATCCTTTTCAGCTTTCGGAGCTAAAAGATAACCATTGTAACCCTTAAATTCAATTTCACTCATTTTAATACCGTGAAGCTTTAATGTTTTACAAATCTTGTGAGGCCTTTCGCTATTATCCAAATTTTCAAGAGGGTCATTATGGTTATGGCTCCTGAGGCCATCCAGGTGTCTGTAAAGATTCCTTATTATGTCTTGGGAAACAGAGAAAACGATGTTCATTGGAAAATTTTCGGCGATCAGCGTACTTTCAATAAAAACTCTGGCAAAGAGAAAAAATTGATTAATCTTTAAAATTTCATCCGCTTTCAGTAGCCGTATGTGATTGATAACGTGTTCGAACAAGGTGATCCCGGTTTCTGGGGCTTGATCACGTTTGGTAAAGCCAAAAACTCTACCAGTGAGCATTGATATTAATACATCTAAAGGAGTTTCCATTTCACCGAAAATATTTTTAATCCCTGTGTCCCGCAATAAGGAAAGATCCTTTTGAAATTCAGGAGTTAACTTTGAATCACCCAGTAATATTCGAATGGCCAGTTTTGCTAATTTAATAAAAAGATAATTCAGAATGCCATTAGTGTACAACGTTTCCATTATCAAATACTTCTCAAGAAAATTATTCATTTCAGTTAGAATTTTTTCTCTCAATGGGAAGTTTTTTTTAGGAAAATATCTGAATGAGTGTATCATTTGGGAGATCAATTTATGATATTCATAAGAATTAGTATAAGGATAATGATAAGTTTTTGTTTTATCTCTATTCCACCATAAATAATCTATATTTTCATAATTAAGATAATCCAATACAATGTAATATAAATCTTTTGGGATCCGTAACGAGTCCAAAACGAGAGTTAGTTTTTCATTTAAATCCTTAAAAGATAATCGGATGTCGGCTTTTTTACCAAATAAATTCTTAAAAAAAGATGATTCGGTGTCGGTTTTTTCAGCAATGTGCTCTCTATTATAAGTCTTTGAATCCAGGGCAAGGATAGCTAAACATCTTTCTTTACTATAGTCGGCGGGTACTGAGAATAAGCAGGAGCCGTCGGGCCTTCTATAAGGTAATGAGTAGGTTATTCCAGGATGGTTTATATATTCCAGTGGTAAAACAGGGAATAGTCTATAGGATTCCTCCTGCCAGTCCAGGTATTCGATAATAATTTTTACGAGAGAAATTTGAGTCAATTGTTCCAGAAGCTCAAATGCAGGGTAAGAATGAACGAAAACAGTACCACCCGGCATTTTTTCCAATTGTTTTTGAGTTTCTTCTTCCTTATATCTTGCAGTATAAGTTATTGCAGAGTTATGTAATAATTTTTCTTTGTTCATTTCCCCCCCTATTTTTTTTGCTGTAAATATTAACCTACATACAACAGCAGTAGTCTACTCTGAGTTGGTTTTTGGGTCAATAGCTCAGCGGCTCCCGCTGAGTATAGCGGGAGCCGCTTCCTATTTATATCCTGCGCTCGGCAGAGCCGATGCTCGGAATGAAGGGGGAGCGCGAAGCTTATGCTCCCCCTTGCGATCCCCCATGGCGTAAGGTATTTTCTGCGAAAAATATTTATATTGAAAAATAATTAGTTCAATAGTTCATGCGGATATAGCTGATTTTTCCTTTAGCGGGAATTGCTGGTAATCCTACTATCTATTATTGCTTTTTATAGGGTAAAAATGGATACTTGGGTAGAAAGAAAACAGACTTGAGGGGGTTAAAAAAATGTCAAAAAAATATTATGTTTCAGAAGAAGCGTACCAACGTAGATTGGAAGAAGATGCAAAAGACCTGAAATTAAATCCATCTATTTACAAAAAAAAATTTGCAGAATGGGATAGCGGACGGTTTTGGCTTGGCAGTAAACATGATCACTTAGTATGTGTGCAGCTCAAACAGGAAGATATTCCTTATATACTCAGTTACCTGGAATCGCACTCTAATATTAGCCATTTAATGCTAATTCATTGCGAAGTTAATTCTAAAATAATGGCCGAATTTGTTTCTGCTCTCAAAGTCCCCATGATTTTAAGATATTGTACAATAAGTGATGGTGAGCTTTCCCATTTACTAAAACATTATCCTTTAACAGAATTGGAGATGATGAAATGCGTATTGGGGCCTACAGACACGATTTCTTTATTAAATCATTCTGCTTTAAAAATACTTGATTTAAGTTTGTGCACCCTGTTGGGTAAAAATTTTTTGGCCCTGTCAAACTCCACTATAACCAGCCTGGATTTAAGTTCTAGTGGAATTGACTCTAAGGACGTGGGTTTTCTTTCGAACATGCATGCTTTAAAAAAACTGAGTTTAAGTGGCAATCCAGGAATAGGAGATGAAGGTGCGTATATCCTATCCTCCCATCCCACTGTCACCTGGTTGACTTTAGTTAATTGTGGAATCGGCCCTAAAGGGGCAGAATATCTCCAGAAAAATCATCTCCTGACAACACTTAACTTAAATTGCACTTCCCAAATAGAGAATGAAGGTGTGACCGCCCTGTCGTCCCACTCCACTATAACCGAACTGACATTATTTATGTGTAACGTTGGCCAAACGGCGGCGGATTCGCTTTCAAAAAATCGTGTCTTAAAAACACTGAATTTAAGTCGAAATCCTCTAATAAAAGGAGAAGGGGTTCGTGCTCTGTTGCTTATCGCCACTTTAACAAGTTTACATTTACATAGTAACAATATTGGCCCGGCCGAAGCTGCTTATTTTTTAAATTGTCCTGCTCTAAAAGACCTTAATTTAAGCAGAAACCCTTTAGGAGACGAAGGGGCGGAATGCATATCCCGGATTCCCACTCTCACTGAACTCATGTTAGATGACTGCAAAATGAGTTCTAAAGGAGCAAAGTATTTTCTAAAGACACTTCATTTGGAGTCACTTGACCTGAAAGGAAATAAAATAGGAGACGAAGGGGCAGAGTTCCTTTCGACTCACCCGGCTTTAACCAGTCTGGAGTTACCTGACTGCGCTCTTGGTGACAGGGGAGCGATCGCTTTAGCCAATAACTCGCACTTGATCAAATTGAACCTGTGTAACAATAATATTGTTTATTGGGGAGCAATCGCTTTGGGTTTGAATCAATCCATACAGTTTCTGGGATTGCCAGTTGAAAAAGTTGATCTTTTAGCACTTTACTCTTTCCTGGGTAATCAGGCTTTAAAATGTGTTCACCTTGGGACGCGCAGAGATACGCAGGCGAAGAGACTTTTTGATTTTGTAACGAGCAGAAACAGAAGTTCTTTATTTCAAAGTCCATATCCTAAGGAGATAAAGAAAGAATTACTCAATCATCTCCCTCCGGTATTAACTGAGATAATTCGGAGTTATACTCCAGATGAGTATTACAGCTTCAAATTATTTCATGATCATGAACCTCACCTAGGAAGAGGTTCATCTAATCAGGATCAGGATCTTGTCCTGAATTGCGTAAAGTTTATCTCAAATAATGGACGAGGCAATATCTCATGATTCCAAATTAAAACGTCCATAATGGTTAGCGGCGTTATCGTCGAAGTTAAACTTTGGGCTGTTCGCGGGCAGTCATAAAATCCGCGGAAAATTTGTGCAGACTATCCAAAAGAGGTTGCCAAGGATTTTTCATGGGTAACAACACTACCGCATTTCCAAGCTTCTTAATGAAAACCTGTTCCCCTTTGAAACGAAACTCTTTGGTAAACGCACAGCCTGACTTTGGCCATTCTGAAATAATTTAGCGACTTTCATGAGCTTCTCCAAATATATATTAATAAGTAGGGTCTGTTGACAATTCATAACTAACCGTCATTGCGAGCGTGAGCGAAGCAATCCAGTTCGCATTTTTGTTGAAATTATGTACTGGATTGCTTCGCTCACGCTCGCAATGACGGAATTATAAATAATTTATGAATTGTCAACAGACCTTATATATTCAATATTTGAGGGAGTCAATTCCTTAACTTTCCGCTTCTTCGGCGGTGATCAGGCCTTCGCGGATAGCCAGTAAGGTCAGATCGACATCATTGTTGACCTGCAATTTTTCAAAAATACGGCAGCGATAACTGTGGATGGTTTTGTGATTAATGTGCAGCCGGTCGGCAATCTCTTTGATGGGAACACCGCGGATAGTCATCATCATGACTTCAAATTCTTTATTTCCCAGCGAAGAATAGGAAGCGGGTATTTTATCATCTATTTTTGCCAACGCTAATCGGCTGGCGATCAACGGACTTATCACTTTTTGACCAGAAGCGACAGCGTATACAGCACGTATCAACTCTTCTTTGGTAGCATTTTTAGTTAAGTATCCCCGCGCTCCCGCGTCTAAAGAACGCATTGGAAATAAATCATTAATCGCCGAGGAAAGCATGATAATTTTGATGTGAGGATCAATGCGCAATAATCTGGCTATTACTTCCAGACCGGTAATATCCGGCAACTTAAAATCCAGCAGCACGACGTTAGGATGCAGTTCACGAGTTAATTTTACCCCTTCCTCCCCAGACCCCGCTTCACCAATCACCGTTATACCTTGCGCCTTCAGAAGTAATTGACGGATTCCAGCACGCACCAACGCGTGATCATCAATCAGTAAAACCTGAATCATGGTCTGTTCCTAATTTGCAATTTGATATTGTGCAGTAGCCCCCCCACCGCATTAAATATCATCTTGAGTATACTTATAAAAAATAATGGTGGCAACGACACATGTATAGAAATGCCCCAAAAATGAACATGCTCTTGTACCGAAAAAGGTTTCGTTTTACACTTGAATTTATGCAAAATTCATACCTACAGGAATTGGGTATCGCCGCTCATAATCCAGGCGCCAGTGACGGCACAGACTGGTGGTCGTCTTGGCAGAATAGCGGCATTATTAATTCGATTAACCCCGCCAATGCTCAAACACTCGCTGGCGTGTATCGGTGCGGTCCGCAGGATTTTCAGCGCATTCTTGATCAGAGTCAGAAGACGTTTACTTCGTGGCGTGATGTGCCGGCGCCCAAACGTGGTGAACTGGTCCGTCAAATCGGCGACGAATTACGTCGGAAAAAAACCTGGTTAGGTGGTCTGGTATCGCTGGAATCCGGTAAATCAAAAGCCGAAGGCCTGGGCGAAGTGCAGGAAATGATTGATATGGCGGATTTCGCCGTCGGTCAATCGCGGATGCTTTATGGAAAAACCATGCCGTCGGAACGAACCCAGCATCGAATGTATGAACAATGGCATCCGCTGGGGGTGGTCGGGGTGATTACCGCGTTTAATTTTCCAGTCGCGGTATGGTCGTGGAACGCGTTCATCGCCGCTATCGCCGGCAATACGGTGATCTGGAAGCCGTCTTCCAAAGTACCGCTATGCGCTATCGCCGTGCAAAAAATCTGTAATCAGGTAATGGCGAAAAATGGTTATCAGAGTATTTTTTCTTTGTTAATAACCGACGAACAGCAACTGATGCAAAATTTTGTCGAGGCTACGGAAATTCCCCTTATCTCATTTACTGGATCAACCAAAGTCGGACGCCAGGTGAACGTGCAGGTGGCGCAACGGCTAGGACGTTGTTTACTGGAATTAGGAGGTAATAATGCCGTCATCGTGGAGCCTTCCGCCGATCTGGACTTGGCCATTCCCGCGCTGGTATTTGGCGCTGTCGGCACCGCCGGTCAGCGTTGCACCAGTACCCGCCGGTTGATTATTCATCATTCTATATATGATAAAGTGTTATCTCAGTTACTCAATGCTTACCGGCAAATATCCATTGGCGACCCCATCGAGGAAAACAATCTCATGGGACCCCTGATTGACCGGAAAGCGGTTGAACAATACTTCGCGGCGTTGGAGAGTATCAAAAAAGCCGGTGGCCAAATCCTATTCGGGGGGCGGGTGCTGGAAGGCCCGGGGTTTTTTGTCGAGCCAGTATTGGCGCGAGCGGAAAATCATTGGGATATTGTCCAGCAGGAAACTTTTGCGCCCATACTCTACCTCATCACTTACCAGACTTTAGAAGAAGCTATTAACCTGCACAATCACGTCCCCCAGGGTCTCTCTTCAGCGATATTTACCCAAAATTTGCAACATGCCGAGTATTTTCTCTCAGCCCGCGGCAGCGACTGCGGTCTAGCCAATGTCAACGTAAGCACCTCCGGCGCTGAAATAGGCGGCGCCTTCGGGGGTGAAAAAGCCACCGGCGGCGGTCGTGAAGCCGGTTCAGACGCCTGGAAAACCTATATGCGCCGCCAGACCAACACCATCAATTGGGGCCGCGATTCGCCCCTGGCGCAGGGGATCAGGTTTGGTGCTGTTCCAGAGTCAGCAATTCCCGGTGAATTTTAACTATTTGATTTAATAAAATAAAATAAATCACCCTTATAAAAAAATAATTTTCATAGAAAATTATCCCCGCGATGGGGGATCGCAAGGGGGAGAATCGCGATTCTCCCCCTTCATTCCGAGCATCGGCTCCGCCGAGCGCAGGATAAAAACAGGAAGCAATTTTCGCTGTACTCAGCGGGAATTGCTGCTCCAGAGTAGTGGTTATGGCCAATTTGTGCTATAATCCCCGCCGGTTGGTTATTGATTCAACAAACCCACATAGGAAAACTATATGAGCAAGAAAAGCATAGGCCTCGTTTCCGCCACCTTTTTGGGAATTTCCTGTGTCATTGGGAGCGGCTGGTTATTTTCTCCTTACAAAACCGCCGCTATCGCCGGACCCAGCGCTCTGATTACCTGGGTAGTCAGCGGCGGGATCATGTTACTTTTAGCGCTCTGTTTCGCCGAGGTTGCTTCTCTTTATCCCAAGCGTGGGCTTTCCGCCATTATCCCCTCGTTGTCACACAATAAATTTTTTGGCTTCCCATTCGCTATCGCTAACTGGCTGGGTATTGTCGCAGTCATTGGCCTGGAAGCGGACGCTACCATTCAATATTTAATGAACCTGACCCCTCATCTTAAACCCTACTTATACAGTAATGATCAGCTCACGTGGGCAGGCAATTCTTTTTCTATTGGTCTGGTTCTTATTTATTGCCTTATCAATTATTGGGGAGCTAAAGCTCTCACCAAGGCCAACAATGTTATTTCTCTGCTGAAAGTCCTCGTGCCGGTAGTGACTGCCCTTGTCTTTATTAGTATCGCTTTTCATCCTACCAACTTTACGTCGGTCAACGGAACATTTATGCCCTATGGCGCTAAATCGATTTTAGGGGCCATTTTGACTACCGGAATTATTATTTCTTTCAATGGCTTCCAGTCGATTGTATCCTTTGCCAGTGAAATTAAAAAACCCGAAAGGACCATACCTTTGGCTCTGTTGATTTCGCTACTGTTCTGTTTAGGAGTGTACCTTTTACTTCAGGTGGCTTTTATAGGCGCTATTCCCCCCGCTATGCTGACTAACGGCTGGCATCAACTTGAATTCAGCGCTCCGATGATTCAATTATCGGTGCTGCTGGGACTGAGCGTGTTCACCTCCATCATTTATTTTGGCGCTACCATTGCTCCTTCCGGCGCAGGTGTGGCGTTTACCGGGACGGCGACGCGTATGTTTACCGCCATGTCACGCAGCGGCCAGATGCCGGCGTTATTCAACACCAGTCATCCTACTTATAATATTTCGCATCGTTCGCTGATCGCAAACACCGTCCTGGCTGTGCTATTTTTAGTCATGTTCCGCAGCTGGAGTCAATTGGCCGAATTCCTGAGTCTGTTTCATGTTATTTCTTATCTTCCCATCCCTATCGCGCTCTGTGTTTTTCGGAATGCGATCGTCACCCGTAATTATCCGTTTCGTTTATGGGGAGGACGTTTGATCGCCCTGTTTGTATTCACCATGTTTACTTATTTATTTACCATGGGACACGTCAAGAGTGTGACTAATATTTTCTTATTGTTTTTAATTTTTCAGATAATATTCATTGGATTAAACGTGAAATCCAGAGCTGAAATTATGGATGCGCTGAAACAATGCCTTGGAATTATACTTTATTTTGCCGGCTTGTGGCTGTTGACTTTCCTCTCACCCACCCATAGCTCTTTCTTTAGCGACACTGCGTTTACGGTGGTGGTAATAGGTTTTTCCATAGCCGCCTTCTTTGGGCTGATCAAATACCAGCACAACAGCACGGCCGAGCTCACCGAAGAACAAAAATTCCTCGCGGATCAGGCAACTGTGGGTTAACAGGCTCGCGTTGTGAAGCTGTCACTTCGTCGAAGCGCCGGTCGTATCCCTTATTCATGGTTCCCATCATTCTATCCCACAGAGTTAAATACAATCCATAACTGCTGTTGCTGCGCTGGTGATGCAGATCGTGATGTACGGCCGTGTTAATCCAGCGTCCCAACCAGTGCCGCTGAAATTTTCGAGGATAAAGTTCATAACCGAGATGCCCATAAACATTATAAGCTAATGAAAAAATGAAAAATATTTCAACATGCCAGACAGGCACGGGTATGATCATTCCGAAAATGGGGACAATCGCTCCCTGAACCATGGCCTCCAGGGGACTGAATGAAAAAGAAGTCCAGGGTGAGGAAGTCACTGAACGATGATGAGTCCGGTGGAACCAGCGAAACAGTCTGCGGTGATGCATGATTCGATGAGTCCAGTAGAAATAAGCGTCGTGGAGAAAAAGCATTATCAGATAAAAAACGGGTATGAATATCCAGTGATGAAAATAAACCCCAAAATGATGATAGGCGTTAAATTTAAAAAAGGGAAGCATAGCTGTCAGCACGGGAATCAGCATAAAGATGATCGAGGAACTCAGTGAATAGAGTATTTCACGCCGAAAATCCCTGTATTGTGGAGTCGTCTGTTGAACTTTACGTTTCCGCATGGCCTTTCTGAATATGACGCAAAAAATCAGAAAAAATCCACCCGCAATCAAAAAGTAAACAACCATCAGCACTCCTCTTGTGAGTAAGGTTATTATTATACAAGTTTTTCCTTAAGGATACCGTTAAAAACGCTCGACTCCAGCATAAAATTTCACAACGGGTCAAAAAGGATTTATTTCGATTAGATGCAGGGGAATATCGCATAATTTATCGATATGATGACGATACTGTATTTGTTACTTTAATCGGTAAACGAAATGACGACGAAGTTTATAAAAAACTCCGGCGGCAGTCTTAATATTAACATCGCAGAATTTTTTCAATTCACGCTTTTGGCTTTATTGCTATCCGGTAGAATGACGTTTAGTTTAAGAATAGCGCTTTTGTCCTGATGGCTGAAGTCCACTTCCACCATATCCGAGCTGATGCGCATATATTTTTCGATGACGGCCAGAATTTCTTTATGCAGCAAGGGTAGAAAGTCCGGTTGACCCTTTGCGGAACGTTCCTGGGCAATGACGATTTTCAGGCGGTCTTTAGCCATACTGGCTGAACGGGCGCCCAAAAGGTTATTAATCCATTTCATGATACGAGCTCCTTATTGTTTTTAAACAATCGCTGCAATAACGTAAGCGGTTTTTTAACCGTTTCAGCCCCTCTTGATTTACCCAGGAAACGGCGAACAATCTGCTCGTAATCCTGACCCGCTCTGCTTTTTTTATCGAGTATCACCGGTTCGCCCATGTTGGAAGCCTTTAATACTGACTGACATTCGCTAATGACTCCTAATAATGGAATGCCCAATAAGTCCTGGATATCTTCCAGAGACATCATGTCACCGCTGGAAACCCGCTTGGGGGCATAACGCGTGACGATTAAATGTTTCTCAATTTCTTTTCCCTGAATCGCTAACAATGTTTTACTGTCCAGGAATCCCAAAATGCGGTCGGCGTCACGCACCGAAGACACCTCCGGATTACTGACAACTAAAGCGCTGTCCGCAAAATACATGGCCATCAGCGCTCCCTGTTCAATCCCGGCAGGGGAATCACAGACGATATAATCAAATGATTCGCGAAGTTCCGACATAATCGCTTCTACTGCTTCCAGCGTGAGAATATTTTTATCTCGAGTTTGTGATGCGGCGAGAATACATAAATTTGGGCTGTTCTTATCTTTAATAAGAGCCTGTTTAACGGTCGCTTCATGATGAATAATGCTGGCAACGTCGTAAATAACACGGCGTTCACACCCCATCACCAAATCCAGATTACGCAGACCAATATCAAAATCAATGACGACGGTTTTATAACCGGCGTTGGCTAACCCCATGGCAAACGAGGCGCTGGTAGTCGTCTTCCCAACCCCACCCTTACCGGATGTCACGACAATTATTTTTGACACAATACACTCCTTTCTAAAGAAAAATTATGAATATAGAGTTTACTCTCTTTTAGTAGAATCTGAAAACATCCATTTTTTTCCGGAGGACATTCGTCATAGAGCAAATAATAACCTGCAATGGCGATTAATTCTGTGTCCAAAGATTGGCAAAAAATTTGCGCCTGCGAATCGCCGCTCGCACCGGCTAAAATCCGGCCTCTCACAGGAGCGTAACAAAAAATATCCCCATCCGCAATACACTCCGCCCCTGAACTCACAGGGGCCAGTAAAATTAAATTACTCTGTTTGGCATAGAGACGCATGCCCGAGCGGACCGGTTTAGTCACGACAGTATTTGGCCATTTAGAAGGCATTCTTGTTGAAGTTTCTTCTGGCGTGGACTGAGAGTGAGGCTCTATCTGATACTCAGGCGCAGATTCAGAAACTTCCCTGATATCTTTATTTACTGCGCTGGGCTGCCATAACGCCAACCCTAATGCCAGAGCGCTGTCCTCTTCGGCAGGTGATAAACCCTGGACACCGACAGGAATCAGTTGATACTCGCGCAATGTCTGTGACAGCCTGTTTAGGTCCAAACCTTTAGACGGGCGCTTTAAATGCGTGACATCAATAACGACGGGAGATTGATGAAAATAATTAGGCGCTTTTCGCTGAATTTCCTTCAGTTGCTGTAAAACGCTGCGCTGATCGCAACGAAAAAATTTAATCACCGTCACGGGATAAAAATTAGCTTTTAATTTAAATGCTTCGTCATTTTTTTGAGCCAATGATATCTCCTTATATCATATCTTCAGCAAACCCTGAAGCCAGTGGATGATTATCCAGAGTATGCCGGAAAAAAGCCCTGCGGCTGGTAAAGTAATCACCCATGCCAACACGATGCGCTGGGCAATTCCCCATCGCACGGCAGAAGCCCGGTTACTGGAACCCACTCCAAAAATAGCTCCAGCGATCGTGTGCGTCGTAGAGACAGGAATCCCAAAATGCGTGGCTGCAAACAAAGTGAGCGCCCCGGCGAATTCAGCGCAGCTGCCGTGTACGGGTTTTAATTTTGTAATCCGCATTCCCATGGTCTTTACGATTCGCCATCCTCCCAATAAAGTACCCAGGGCCATGACAAAGTTACAGGTAATAATGACCCAGATCGGCACATAAAAAGTGGGCCCTAACAGATGGGATGAAAATAATAAAATCGCAATGATACCCATGGTTTTTTGGGCGTCATTGGCGCCGTGACCAAGGCTCATTAGCGCTGAGGAAAGAAATTGCACCCGCTGGAACCATTTATCGACTTTTGCACGGGTAAAATGAAAGAAAATGACCGTAACGAGGTACATGAACAATAATCCCAAAAAAAATCCTAACAATGGCGACAGAAAAATGGAAGCCACGACTTTGCTAATTCCGGCAAACTGAACGGAATGGTAACCGGCCTTAACCAGAGCGGAGCCCACCAAACCGCCTATTAAAGCGTGTGAAGAACTGGAAGGAATGCCGTAATACCAGGTCAATAGATTCCAGAATATAGCGCCGCAAAGAGTAGTAAAGATTAATTGTTTATCGACAATGCTGGGATCAATCAAACCCGTACCCATGGTATCCGCGACGTGCAGTTTGAAAAACAGAAATGCGATAAAATTAAAAAACGCCGCCCAAATCACCGCCCAATGTGGTTTTAAAGTGCGTGTGGAGACAATGGTGGCGATGGAATTGGCGGAATCATGAAAACCATTCAGAAAGTCAAATAAAAACGCCAGTCCCACCAGGAAAATGATGAGCAACAATTCATGACCCATCAGGCATACTCCAATACAATGCCTTTAATAATATCCGCCAAATTATGGCATTCATGAACTATTTCAGTCGCATAATCGAAAACTTCTTTTGCCTTCAACAGGTATTTAAAATCCTGTTCATCCGTGAATAATTTGTCAACGCCCTCCAGCATAATCTGCTCTGCCCGGCTGTCGGTCTCACTGATTTCATTACAAAGCTGAATAATTTCGGGAGCATTCTTTAAATTTTTGAGTTGACTTAAAGCCTTTTTGACCGCCCGCACCGCACGCAACACTAATGCGTTGATCTGTAAAACACCGGGAGGCAATGATTTAAATTGATATAAAACAATACGCTGAGTGGTGCGATTAATAATATCCAGAATATCGTCCAGTTTACGTGTCAAACGATGAATATCGTGCCGGTCAAATGGGGTAATAAAGGCCTTGTGTAAGAGATCAAAGGTCGCTCGTGCGTAATTATCGGCGGTTGCTTCGTGTTCAGCGATTAATTTGGCGTATTCATTGGCGCGGGGTAAATCCTGTCCCATCTGCACAAAATGTTCGGATGCACTTTCTAATTGAAAAGCGGCTTGTTCAAAAAGCTCAAAAAAATTTTCCTGCTTTGGTAGTAGCTTTTTTAACACAAACAACCCCCTCAGTGACCATAACTGCAGGGTAGTTTACCGATTCACTTACTCACTGGCAATAGTGGAATGATCATCCTCCCCTAAAGTATGATGGCGATGCAGGCGGGGACGGGCTATTCCGCGTTTGGTATTATCCATAATGTCCAGAAAGAGCTTAATTTCAGGGTGGCGTTCCGAAATCTGTTCGAGTTCCTGACGAATTTCAGTCAATTTTAAATCCCGGCGATAAAATAATTGATAAACGTGTTTCAAAACCCGCATGACTTCCATGGGCACGCGGCGTCTTTAACCCCACCAGATTCAATCCCACCGGGCTGCCGGGAGTACCGATGACGAGCATGTAGGGTAGAATGTCCTGCGCTATCTGGGTAGCGCGAGACAAAAAACTATAACTGCCTATGCGCGCAAATTGATGTATGGCAACAAAACCGCCCAAATTGGCATAATCGTCCACGGTCACATGACCCGCGGTCGAAGCATTATTCGCAAAGATAATATGATTTCCGATCTGACTATCGTGACCAATATGGGTATAAGCCATCAGCATGTTGTGATGCCCAACCCGGGTAGTTCCACTGCCCACCGCTTTATTAGATCCCCGATTCACGGTGCAAAATTCACGAAGGATATTGTGATCACCTATTTCCAGAAATGTTTCGCGGTCCTGTGGCGTTATATCCTGCGGATCGCCACCAATGGCCGCGAAATCGTAGATTTTATTGTTTTTGCCCACACGGGTGTTTTTGTCAATGACCACATGGGAACCAATGACAGTGCCTTCACCAATTTCTACGTTGGCGCCAATGCGGGTAAATGGACCGATTTTTACACCGGGGGCTATTTTCGTACCGGGATCAATTATTGCGCGAGAATCAATCACTTTGCTGTTCCTTAATATTCATAAATTCGGCTGTGCAGGCCACTTCACCATCCACTGAAGCGACGCCAGTGAATTTCCAGAGATCCATTCGGCGTTTGCCTAATTCAATATGCAGGCGCAATTGGTCGCCGGGCGTCACCAGACGCTTAAAACGCGCTTTATCGACGCCCGCTAAAAAATATAATTCGCTCCCAGGGACAATCCCTAAAGTTTTATAAATTAAAATACCGGAAGTTTGCGCCATCGCTTCAATCAGTAACACTCCCGGCATGACAGACATGCGCGGGAAATGGCCGGTAAAAAACGGCTCATTGATAGTGACATTTTTAATGGCGGTAATGGATTTCCCCGGAATGATTTCTACGATCCGGTCAATCATAATAAAAGGATAACGATGCGGCAGGAAGCCCTTAATTTCTTCAATGTTCATCTGTTCCATCGCGCGATTCCTCCATTTTTTGTTCTAAACGGCGTAAACGTTTTGCCATGTCGTCAAGCTGGTGAAAACGGAGCGTATTTCGCCGCCATAAACTGTTTTTTTGTACGCCTACTCCGGATGAATATACTCCCGGTTCCGGGATAGATTGACCCACCGCGGCGGTGCCTGTCAGAATGACCCCGTCGGCGATTTCGAGGTGTCCGGAGATAGAAGCGCTGCCGCCAAACATGCAGTGGCGGCCAATTTCAGTACTGCCGGCAATACCGACACAACCGGCGATCGCCGTATGATCGCCAATTTTCACATTATGGCCGACCATCACTAAATTATCTATTTTAACCCCCTGACCAATCACGGTATCCTGTAAGGCCCCACGGTCAATCGTGGTATTAGCGCCGATTTCAACATCATCGCCGACGATTACCCGGCCTATTTGAGGGATTTTTACCCATTGCCGGCCATCGTGCGCCAGACCAAATCCGTCCGCGCCGATGACCGCGCCACTGTGGATAACGACCCGGTCTCCCAGAACAATACCGTGATAAATAGTGACGCGGCTATACAACCGGCAGTATTCCCCGATCCGGCTATCTTCTCCTATCACTGAACCTGCGCCAATCACCGTGTGCGCGCCGATTTGGACTCTGTCTCCAATAACGCAGTGAGGCCCGACGGAGGCGGTAGGATCAATCTGACAATTTTCCCCAATAACCGCGCTGGCGTGAATGCCCGGCGTTATGGACGGACCCGGATAAAGAAAATGCAGGAGCTGTGCAAAAGCCAGTTCGGGATTGGACGTTATCAATACATTGAGCTGACATTTTTCAGCATCCTCCTCGCGCAAAATAACCGCTGAGGCCTGAGTGTCGGTTAAAAAAGAACGGTAACGGGCATTCGCTAAAAAACTGATGGCTCCCGCTTTAGCGATGTGCAGTGGTTCCGCCCGATCAATGCGGCATTGCGGATCCCCCTTTAACCGGGTATGAATTTTTTTCGAAATCTCGTCTAAAGAGTAGCTTGTCGTTGGCATTGATCTTAATCTCTAATGCACAGTGAGGAGTCCCCTTCAGCAGGAACTCCCGGGTTTGCTCACTAATGGACTGTTTTTCTAATTTTAACTATTTACCTGGCTCCTCGATACGTCGTCCCGCAGACAAGCCGCTGGACGACGCGTATTGGAGCGGGGTCAATCAATCAGAATTAAATTAAAACCGCATTAAGCTTTTTGTTTATCCAAAGCGCTCAAAACCTGGCTGGTGATATCCAAATTATCTTTAGAATACAGCAGAGCATTTTTCGGCAATACGACATCATAATCCTGGGTCGCAGCCATGCCTTTCACGATGCCTTTGATTTTATCCAGGAACTGGGTCATCGCTTTATTTTGGGCTTCAAATAATTGACGCTGTAAATCCGTTTGCTGTTGTTGTAGCTTTTGTTCCTGACTACGAATGCTGTCTTTTAAACTGTTCGCAGTTTTGGTATCCATCACCGTCTGATCTTTTTTAAATTTATCAATGTTTGCCTGTAACTGTTTACTCAAGCTGTCCACGCTTTCTTTTTGTGAAGCAAATTGTTTTTCCAAACCATCGTTAATTTGTTTAACCTGTTTTGAATTTTGAAAAATTTGCTGCATGTCTATCACCGCGACACCAGCGGCCATACTACTCATAGTCCAAAGTGCAGCCAAAGAGATTCCTACTAAGCATAAAATTCGTTTCATGTCATTTCCTCCAATAAAAAACCACGGCAAAACAAAGTTTGCCTACCAGTGCTATATGCTGGCTCCAAACGAGAAGCCAAACCAGTTCGCACCACCCACCTGATCCGTATTTTTAGTATTGAACGCCTTGGCAGCGCTAAATTGCAACGGTCCCATCGGGGAATACCATATTACCATAATGCCCGTTGACATGCGTACGTTCTTCCACTCAACATTTTCATAATGTATCTGATCAGCGTCCACTTTATTGGTGTCCCAGATATTCCCGGCGTCTACAAACAGCGCGGTGCGTACCTTGGGTATCAGGGGCGGTAAAATAAGGTTCACTCCCCCCAACAATTTCAGGTTACCACCAAGGGCCGCGTCATGACCATTTCCCTGCCTGGGATTTGTCGGTCCTAAGCTGTTTGCCGCATAACCTGGCAAAGTTTCGATACCACCCGCATAAAAATTATTGAAAAACGGCAAAGTATTGACATTACCGTAGCCATTACCATAACCGATGGAAGCGTTGGGATCAACAATAAATCCAAACGGCAGAGGGTAAAAATACCTGATATCTTCAGTCAGTCTGTAATAACTCAGGCTGTTGTTGAGGACCGGCACGCCTAACTCCAATCCCAGTAATTGACTGAGTCCGCGAGTCGGTGACGTCGCCCTGTCCAGGGTGCTGTAATTCCAGCTGGCAAGACCTTTAAACTGATTGTAGGGACTGGGGTGGTCTTCCACAAAATCTTCTACTGATGGCGCGGTTTGTGAGCCGTTCACGCCGTGTAGAACAATATACGTATAACCATAGCCAAGGTTAATGCGGTTATTCAGGGATACGGGCAGACCATAAGTGACCGTGCCGCCATAGCCATCCATGGTGTAACTGGACTGGTTTAAACTGGTGGAAGGCGTAGTGATGGTTGAAAACAGCGTAATGGAACGGCTGATACCGTAAGGCGTATAATAAGGTTGTACGAAAGATAAGCTGTAACTTTTTTGGTATTCGCTGGCGTTAAAATTCAGGGCGCCGTAATTACCGGTGCCAAAGAGATTAGGCTCGGCAAGACTGGCGCCGTAGATCCATTTATCCGACGTTGAATAACCTCCCTGAATGCTCGCTTTGCCGGCATTGACCTCCTTGACATGATAAGTTAAATCTACCTGGTCTGGCTCATTGGGCACGGGATTGGTATCCACCGTCACGTCCTGCAGATACGGTAAATAGGCCAGTCGGGCTTTGGACTGCTCCACATCAACGATTGAGTAAGGCGAACCTTCCATCTGGGCGATGCGATTGCGCAAAGTCGTATCCTGAGTGCGGGTGTTGCCGATAAAATCAACATTGCGCACATAACTCACCGGTCCCGGGGACACGGTGTAGACCACAAAAACCTGGTGTGTACTGTCGTCTATCGAGGGATCCGTATTAATAACCGGGAAGGCATGGCCCTTACTGGCGAAATACACTCGAATGGTTTCTGCTCCGGTCAGCATATTCTGCTTGGAAAATATGTCTCCAGGCTTCAGCAGCCGATCAATATAACCGTGCAAAGTTCGGGACTCTTCGGGATAAGCCGACAAGCCGCGTAACTCGTAGCCTCTAATTCTGTAAAGCGGCCCTTCGCTGATGCGAATGATGATATCGACCGTTTTATTATCGGGGGATATCACCGTTTGCTGGTCTACAACCTGGAAACGTAAATAACCACGGTTGTAATAAAAAGTCCGTAGCTGTTCCAGATCTTTTCCGAGTTGTACTTTTGAATAACGATCGTTGTGCACCAGAAAACTCAGTTTCCACCAGGCAGTGGTTTTGGAAGCAAAGACCTTTTTTATTTCCCGGCTTTTAAATACCTGATTACCCATCACGGTGATACGGCGAATTTTAGCAATCGGGCCTTCCTTGACTTTAATATATAAGGCCACGCGGTTGCGTGGTTCCGGCCGGGCCTCCGCAGTCACCTGGACCGCATAATAACCCAGCTGGTTGTATTGCTCGCGGAGCCCCTGAACGATCGAATTTACTTTGGAGTTATCATAAGGAGAACCCTCGGCAATGCCTAAATCCTTCAAAACCGGTAATAACTGTTTATCCGTAAACTCTTTATTACCTTCAATGTTAATCAGACCAATGGTCGGGCGCTCTCTCACGTCCACAATAAGAGTATTGCCCTGCCGCGATAAACGCACATCGGAAAAAAAGCCGGTCTTATAAAGGGAATTGAGAATGTTATCCGTATCCTGTGTCGTCAGCGCCTGGCCAATGTGGACCGGCATATAACTTAACACCGTTTTTTCCTGCACGCGCTGCAAACCCGTGACCTTAATTTGTTTTATGACAAAGCTCTCCGCAAAGGCGGTTTGAATGACAAATACCAGGCCAATGATCGTTAATAATCTTTGAATAGTCTTTTTCACAAATATAACCATTTTTTACGAGTACATAACATCCATTAGAAACCGTCATTGCGAACGCAAGTGAAGCAATCCAGTACAGGATATAGTCCAAAGTACGAACTGGATTGCTTCGCTGACGCTCGCAATGACGAAATAAACTTTATTAGTGGGCATTATACTGGAATATAAAAAGATCACAACTTTAGCAACAGTAGAAGCCTAAAGCGAAGATGGGGGCAACGCAGATAGTGCTATCGACACGGTCGAGAAGGCCGCCGTGGCCGGGTAATAATCGGCCGCTGTCCTTCAAACCGGCTTGTCTTTTGAGTAAACTGACAAATAAATCCCCTACCACAGCAAATAGCGCACAAATAATAATCAATATGATGAAAAGCCCATGCTGGCGAGGGGTAATGGGCAAAAAGAAACCGCCCACAGCGAGGACGGCGACGGCCAATAATACTCCGCCCCAAAATCCTTCCCAGGTTTTTTTGGGGCTGATACGCGGAGCCAAAGCGTGAGCGCCCCAATGCCGGCCGGTAAAATAAGCTCCCGTATCCGCCAGCCAGCATAAACACAAACAGATGATCAGCCACCACGGCGAGGCTGCCTGTAACAGCACAACGCCTTTCCAGCAGGCGACCAGCATGACCAAGCCACACGCGGCTTTGATCCATGGAAGCTGAAAGCCCAATAAGCCGGCCCCACATTCGTAGGATATGATCGCCGCCGCAGCCCAGAGCCACAGGATGAATGCGCCATAAAACCAGGGGATGGGAGAGGAAAGATAAGCGATAAACAACAGCAGTATTACCAGAAATACATAGCCGAGACGCCAGAACACCGAATTTAAACCCACCAGCCTTGCCCACTCCCATCCACCGACCACAAAAAAAATGGCGATGACGGCGGCAAAAGCCGGTGATTTTAACAACGAGACTATGGCCAGAATAATCACCAGCAGAATCACCGCGGTCAGCACCCGGTATTTAAGCATACTGGGTATCTACCTGCTCGCTCGTACGGCCAAAGCGTCTTTGTTTGGAATAATAAAAATCAATCGCCCGTTGAAAAGCCTGCCTGTCAAAATCAGGCCAGTAAATATCGGTAAAAAACATTTCGGTGTATGCGAACTGCCACAACATAAAATTACTGATTCGCTGTTCGCCGCTGGTGCGGATCAGCAGGTCGGGTTCGGGTAGATCGCTGAGGCATAAATACTGCTGCACCGAAGCGCTGGTGATATCCGTGGGATTTAGCTGACGATCCAGAACCTGTTGCGCCAGGCGGCGTGCCGCCTGAGTAATATCCCAACGGCCGCTATAATTAATGGCCATTATTAACTGCAGACCCGAGTTGTGAGCAGTTAATTGTTCGCTATGCTCAATTTGCCTGAGTAAATACTCGTCAAAAGGGGATCTGTCGCCGATAATGCGTATCCTCACATTCTTTTCATTCAGTTCGATGATATTATTTTTAAGGGAGTCGATAAATAATTTTAATAATAACTGGATTTCGTGAGAGGGTCGCAAATTAAAATTTTCCACGCTCAGGGCAAATAAGCTCAAGGCCTGTAAATTTTGTTCAATGCTGAATTCGAGCGCGTTGCGAACCGCCTCTGCGCCCGCATGATGTCCAGCCACTCTTGGCAGAAGACGGCTGCGCGCCCATCTTCCATTACCGTCCATGACTATAGCGACATGTTTTAACTGATAATCAGGATTCATCAGGTTAAATAGCCATCAAATCTTGTTCTTTCCCAGCCGCCAGTTGATCGATTTTAACGATATAGCTATCCGTAATTTTTTGCATTTTAGCGGTGGCCCGATGCTCCTCGTCCTCGCTGATTTTTTTGTCTTTCAGTAAATTTTTAAATTCCTGGTTGGCCTCACGGCGTATATTACGGACAGCCACCCGCGCCTGTTCGGCTTCCTCCTTCACCACCCGTACCAAATCCCTGCGGCGCTCTTCATTGAGCGCGGGTAAAGGCACACGAATGAGCATGCCCGCTGTGCTGGGATTTAATCCTAAATCCGAATTGCGAATGGCCTTTTCAACTTTGGCCACCATATCTTTTTCCCAAGGGGTCACCGTTAAAGTACGTGAATTTTCAATGGCGACATTGGCGACCTGACTCAAAGGTACCTGCTGCTGGTAATATTCTACACGAACGCTATCCAGCAAACCGGGATGTGCCCGGCCGGTACGTAATTTAGCGAATCCATCCTGTAGTGTTTGCACACTTTTTTTCATCCGCGTTTCCGCCTGGGTAATGGCGCTGTCAATCATAATGATGCCTCCTCTACAATATTGGTCACCCGCGTTCCTTCAGGTTGGCCAGTAATGACCCGCAATAAGGCGCCGGGTTTTTGCATGTTGAATACGCATAACGGCATGTTGTAATCACGGCACTGACAAAAAGCCGCTAAATCCATGACGGCTAATTCTTTTTCCAGGGCTTCCTGATAGGTTAAATGCTCGTAACGCACTGCATTGGGATCACGACGGGGATCGGCGGAATAAATGCCATCGACCTGGGTGGCTTTTAGCACAACGTCCGCTTCAATTTCAATACCACGCAGACTGGCGGCGGAATCCGTGGTGACCAGGGGGTTGCCTGTGCCGGCGGCAAAAATAACCACACGGCCAAGTTGCAGGTGATGAATGGCTTTACGGCGATTAAAATAATCCACCATTCCGCTCATTGGGATGGCTGAAAGCACCCGCACCGGCAGACCGGAACGCTCAAAAGCATCCCGCATGGCCAACGCGTTAATGAGGGTGGCGAGCATGCCCATGTGATCGCCGGTGATTCGATTGATCCCGGCTTCGGAAACGGTCACTCCGCGAAAGAAATTACCGCCCCCGACCACAATCCCCACCTGTACGCCAAGCTGGTAAATTTCGCCCACCTCTTTCGCCATTCTATCCAGTACTTTGGGGTCAATGGCATGCTGCCCCCCGCCCATGAGGGCCTCACCGCTCATTTTTAATAAAATCCGGCGATAAACAGGTTGCAGGCTGTCACTCATATTAAGCTATCCTTTCAATTGCGCCTTCACTTCTTCAGCGAAATCCTGAGTCTGTTTTTCAATGCCCTCTCCCACTTCATAGCGTACGAAATCCGTGATTTGTGTCTGACGCTCTTTCAGTAACGAGCCAACGGTTTTTTCAGGGTCTTTTACAAAGGGCTGATCGACCAGACAAATTTCTTTCAGGAATTTGGCTATCCGGCCACTGACCATTTTTTCGATAATGTTGTCGGGCTTGCCGCTTTCCTTTGACTGGGCCACAAAAATTTCCCGTTCACGGGCGATGAGGTCTGCCGGTACATGCTCCGAGTCAAGAGCCTGCGGGTTGGTCGCCGCAATGTGCATGGCTAAATCGCGCGCCAGTTCCGGTTCACGGCGAGTCAGCGCCACCAGGACACCGATGCGTGTACCGTGCAGATAGCTGCCAATAAATCCCTCGGATTGCATCTGCTTTAAGCGGCGAACCTGAACGTTTTCGCCAATTTTTGCAATGAGTTCCTGACGAACCTGTTCTATCGTCTGTGTTCCATCGGCCATGGGTAACTGTAATAATTCCTCGACAGTCTTCACTCCGCCCTGCAATCCGCGCGCGGCCACTTTCTGGGCAAATTCGAGAAATTGTTCACTACGCGCCACAAAATCGGTTTCACAGTTCACTTCGATGACGCAGGCATTTTGTTGCTGATCGTCTAAACGGATGACAATGGCGCCTTCAGCCGCGATTTTCCCGGCGCGTTTAGCCGCTTTTGCCTGACCGCCGGCGCGCAGTGCGTCGAGAGCGGCCTCGATATCTCCATTCGTCTCGTTTAACGCTTTTTTGCAGTCCATCATTCCAGCGCCGCTGCGTTCACGCAATTCTTTAACCATATTTGCGGTAATTGTTGTCATGCGTATTAACCCTCATCCGAAGTTTTTGCCGCATGAGACTGACGGGGAGACACTTTTTTACGGGGTTTTTCTCCGGTTTCTTCATGATCAGCGGGTTCGGTTTTTTTCGCGGGTTTCTTTTTAATCGCAGCTTTAATAGACGGATTAGCGGCTGCCGCTTTTTCCAGCTTAGCGGCTAAGGTGGGTTCTTCTTCCGCAGTGGACTCCCCAGATTCAGCTTCTTCGCTGGCAGTCTTTTTAACAATTTTCTTGACCTTGACTTTCGCCTTAACGGGTTGAGTCTCTTCCGGAGCTCCCGCCGTTAACTCTAATACACCGCGGGCTTCGATAACCGCGTCAGCCAGGGTTTTGCAATAAAAGCGGATTGCGCGCAACGCATCATCGTTGCCGGGTACCGGGAAATCGATGCCTTCCGGGTTATTGTTAGTGTCTACGATGCCGACGATGGGAATACTCAACCGTTTGGCTTCGCGAATAGCTATTTTTTCATTGCCGACGTCAATGACAAATAATGCTTCCGGTAAGCCGCCCATATTTTTTACGCCCTCGATTAAAGTGCTGAGTTTATCCTTCTCGCTGACCAGACGGAGGACTTCTTTCTTGGTCAGTCTGGAAATAATCTTTTCATCCAGTAGTAATTCTTCCAGCTCTTTCAGGCGTTTAATGGATTGGCGAATGGTTTTGTAGTTAGTCAGCATTCCGCCCAGCCAGCGATGATTCACATAGGGCATACCGCAACGGATGGCTTCTTCACGCACCACATCGCGCGCGGCATATTTGGTGCCGACAAATAATATCCGGCCTTTGTTGGCTGCGATATTGGACAGGAACTTTAACGCCTCGCGAAACATGGGCAAAGTTTCTTCCAGATTAATAATATGAATTTTATGGCGGGAACCATAGATGTACGGAGCCATCTTGGGATTCCAGTAACGGGTTTGATGGCCAAAATGGACACCAGCCTCTAACATGAGACGCATAGACACTTCAGACATGATTTTCTCCAGGGTTTTTGTTTTAATCCTCCACCTACCCCATAATTCGACTGGCCAGGCCAGCACCCCAAACTATGTGCCGATAGATGTGTGTATTTCCTCGCTTTATATCACAATTTCAGGCAGACTACCAGCTTTACGGTGTTGAAAAATGAATGTAACCATCAAGAATTCCGATGAACTTCAGAAGATGCGGGTCGCCGGGCGCCTGGCCGCTGAAGTGCTGGAGATGATTGCTCCTCATGTGCAACCAGGTGTCACCACCAACGAATTAAATGATCTTTGTCATCGATATATCGTAGAAGTTCAACAGGCGATTCCGGCGCCACTGAACTATCATGGTTTTCCCAAATCAATCTGCACATCCGTGAACCATGTCGTTTGTCATGGCATTCCGAACGACAAGAAGCTTAAACCGGGAGATATCGTCAATATAGATGTCACCGTTATTAAAGACAGTTTTCACGGCGATACCAGCCAGATGTTTATAATCGGCGAAGCGCCTCCATTTGCGCAGCGGCTTATTCGTGTGACTCAGGAATGTTTATATCTGGCCATCCGCATGGTCAGGCCCGGCGTCCATTTAGGGGATATTGGCGCGGCCATCCAGGCGCATGCGGAAGAAAACCGGTTTTCAGTGGTGCGGGAATATTGCGGCCACGGCATAGGCCGGGTATTTCATGAGGACCCCCAGGTTTTGCATTATGGCAAGCCCGGCGCCGGTATCGCACTGGAAGAAGGCATGACTTTTACGATAGAACCCATGATTAACGCGGGTCAGCGCCACGTGCGCCTGCTGGCCGATCAATGGACCGTGATCACTAAAGACCACAAATTATCAGCACAATGGGAACACACTCTGGCGGTGACGGAAAGCGGCTATGAAGTCCTGACCTTACGCCACGGCGAGACAATTTAGTTGGGTGGACGATGGGGCTCGAACCCACGACAACTGGAATCACAATCCAGGGCTCTACCAACTGAGCTACGCCCACCATAAATCGTTTTAAGCTGGATTCTGTAACGCCGCCAATGTTGTTTTTGTGAACTTGTCACTACGGGGTCGCTACAGAACCCAGTTTAAAACGCGCCTGACAGGATTTGAACCTGTTACCCTCGGCTTAGAAGGCCGATGCTCTATCCAAATGAGCTACAGGCGCTCTAACTTTAACTTTCGGGGTAGAGGGATTTGAACCCCCGACATCCTGCTCCCAAAGCAGGCGCGCTACCAGACTGCGCTATACCCCGCGAGTCGTCAATGGTACTGCAAAAATATCAGACTGGCAAATCAGGTTATCTGGTTCAATTTAGGAGTGTTTCCCACTGACCTATTTTGATGGTTATCCTGTCCTCCGGAAAGAATAGACAAATTCGTACCGGATAAAGGTATTTGCATAACCTGCCTCTGCGACTCTTTAGACTCTTTAGACTCTTTAGACTCTTTAGACTCTTTAGACTTTTAGACTCTTTAGCTTCCTGGATCTCTTCGATCAATTCATCCCTAAGAGCTGTAAGAGTTCTCATATTGTCGTCTCTGGGGTTTTGAATTTCTTCTAAAATTTGCTCTAACGCCGCTTCCCTGCCAATTTCTTCAATAATGTAACTAACGATCTTATCGCCATCTTCATCCCGTACAGCCATTATTAAAGGGTATTCTGAATGGTCATGTCCCAAGTCTTCAGGCAATGGATATTTAATAAAAAATGATAACTGATGATCAACCAGAAATTTAAAAATTTGTAAGTCTCCTCTACAAATTGCATGATAAAGAGGCGCCGCATCTCCACACTCCACCGCGTGTGCAAACAATAAATCAGCTCCCTCCTGCCATTCAGTCGCCAATACCAAATCCAGCACATTATATCTGCGACGCAGGCTGTCCGATAAATTTATCCCAAAATATTTAGGAGCTATCGCAACAGGTTCCACCAGCATTCTTCCGTCTGTGTCGCTTAAGCATTGTTTAAGTTCGTCAAAATTTCTTTGCCTGATAAAAAACGCCATTAATGGAACCTGGTAACAACTCAATTCATACCAATCATCACCGGTCCGATCAACGGTCAAGCGTGTTTTTGGCAACAAATATTTTATCATGTCCACATTATTGCTCATAATAGCTGTACTCAAAGGAGATATCCGTATATTTAAATCATTACAATAAATTTGACTTCTCTCATAATGACCATGCAAATGCATTTGAGAACTAATCTCATTCTCAGAAATTCGATCAAGTGCATAGACAAGCAAATTATAACTACCCAATAATGCAGCGATCAGTGTTAGCGTTCTCGCTAAACTTTCGTCCAGATTGGTAAATGTTTTGTCCCAAAAGAAAAGGCCCGAAATCGCATCACAGATGTTTTTTTGATCGCAGACATAAGCACAGGCATACATCCACAGGGTTTCCGTTTTCATCACGGTGTCCTTCAGGATATTTTCCAGGTTACCTGTTATGACCAGACTATATTTTTTCCGGTTTAAAACATGTCCATTTAAAATCAACTTTTTAAAACAAAAATCCAGGAAATCCTGAAGACCCAGTTTTTGCGCTAATGTAATGGCTGTATCGCCATTATTTATTTTTTGGAAAAAAACCATATCCGTCACATTTTCCTGACTGTGCAGGGCAGACTGCAATTTGAAAGCAATAAATCTTATGGCGTTATCCTGATCATATTTTTTCAGCGCTAAAAAGAGAGGTAAATAAGACTTGTCAATAAGAGTAAAAAAGGTTTCTAATTCCCTCACTCTTTCATTGAATAACCGCAATTCAGTAGTATATGAAAAATGGGAAGAAAGGCTATGCTTCAGGTCAAAATCCGGAAATTCTTTTCTATATAATATCCTGTGATATTCCATATAAACGAACAAAAATAGTTTATGCACCCGAGTAAGACGGGCCACGTCGGCTTTATCGAGAAAGCCGGCAGTTAATACCCAAAGCGCCTGGGGAAAGGAAAGGGCCGACTTAATTTCCCATTGCTTGATATGGTGCGGCGTCTTTTTTATATCGTCTGACAGCAGGGGCATCCTTATGATTTTTTTTTGCTCTTTTAATCCAGGTTGTTGAATTTCAGATAACTGCTTTGAAGGTATATTTAATTCCTCAGTTCTTTTTCTTTTATTCATGGATACTTATTCCTCTATTAAATTCATTTTTAACACATTAACACATTCCCATCACTTTAAAGAAATACTCACTGATAGTCAATAAAGTGCGAAACTGATAGAATGCCTGGAATCGACCAGGAGAAAATTATGAGTGATTTACAGACCATTATCGAGACCGGTTATGCGCAACGGGAACAGTTACGAGTCGATAATATTCCGGAAACATTGCAGAAAGCCATCCAGCAAACTATCGACTTGCTGGATTGCGGGCAACTGCGCGTGGCGGAAAAAAAATCCGGTCAATGGGTCGTTAATCAATGGGTCAAGCAGGCCATTTTATTATCTTTTAAATCTCATGCAAACCATGTTGTGGACGCTGGATTTACATGTTTTTATGATAAACTGCCTTTAAAATTCGCCAGTTACGATGAAGAGGCTTTTCAAAAATCCGGTATTCGAGTGGTGCCGCCGGCGTGCGTGCGCAAGGGTGCGTATATCGCGGCCAACACGGTGCTCATGCCCAGTTATATCAATATCGGCGCTTACGTCGATAGCGGTACGATGATAGACACCTGGGCCAGCATCGGCTCCTGCGCGCAAATCGGCAAAAACGTCCACGTCTCCGCGGGAACCGGGATCGGCGGCGTTCTGGAACCGCTCCAGGCGAGCCCGACAATTATTGAAGACGACTGCTTTATCGGCGCCAGGTCCGAAATCGCCGAAGGCGTTATCGTTGAACAGGGCGCGGTTATTTCCATGGGCGTGTTCATCACCCAAAGCACGCCGATCTACAACCGCGAAACCCAGAAAGTCATCTATGGCCGAGTGCCAGCAGGTTCGGTGGTGATCCCCGGCTCCCTCCCTTCCGGCGACGGCCGTTATGGGCGTCATTGCGTGGTGATTATGAAACAGGTAGACGCCAAAACCCGTGGAAAAGTGTCGTTAAATGAATTACTACGTATGGAATAATTTATGAATGATATGGCTGCGGATGCCTTAAAACTGGCTACTGACCTCATTAATCGTGAATCGGTTACTCCCGAAGACAATGGCTGTCAGGATCTGCTCATCGATGAATTATCGCGAATGGGCTTTACCATCGAGAAACTCCCATCTGGCAAGGTTAAAAATTTCTGGGCCCGGCGGGGAAAACAGGGTCCATTGCTGATTTTTTCGGGACACACCGACGTGGTGCCCCCCGGCCCGCTGGAAAAATGGCATTCACCGCCTTTTACCGGCTCGGTGCGGGACGACCATTTGTACGGCCGCGGCGCCGCCGATATGAAAAGCGCGCTGGCGGCGATGATTATCGCCTGCAAATATTTTCTCGCCAGCCATCCCGAACCTGCCGGCTCCATCGGTTTTATCATTACCAGCGATGAGGAAGGAGAAGCCCTGGACGGCACCGTGAAAGTCGTGGAACACTTTCAGAAACATAACATTAAACCCGACTGGTGTCTGATCGGCGAAGCCAGCGGTCAACAGGATTTGGGAGACACCATTAAGGTAGGACGTCGCGGGTCCCTGCACGGATTTTTACAGGTGATCGGCAAACAGGGACATATCGCCTACCCTCACCTCGCTGAAAACCCGATCCATCGAAGTTTTAAAGCACTGGATGAACTGACACAGATAACCTGGGATAATGGCAACGAATTTTTTACCCCCACTTCGTTTCAGATCTATAATATCCAGGCGGATACCGGCGCTTCCAATATCATACCCGGCACTCTTACCGCGCGTTTTAATTTCCGGTTTTCTCCCGCCAGTTCCGCCGAACAGTTACAGCAGCGCGTTCAAAAAACGCTGGATGATCATGATTTAAATTATAAAATTGATTGGCAATTGAGCGGCAAGCCCTTCTTTAGCCCGCCGGGAAAGCTGGCCGATGCGTGTAAAAAAGCGGTGGAAGAAATTTGCCATCGTCATCCCGCCGCCAACACCACCGGGGGCACTTCCGACGGCCGCTTTATCGCCGCCCTGGGCTGCGAGATAGTCGAACTTGGCCCACCGAGCAAAAGCATCCATCAGATCAACGAGCATATCCTTCTTGAGGATCTGACTCACTTAACCCTGATTTACGAAAAAATCCTCAAACAACTACTATCTCGTTAAGTTTTTGTTAATACGGAATGACTATAATATTCGAAATTCACCTCCCTTGACTATACCGCTTGGGTTGTAAAAATGTTAAGATACCCCAAGCTATGAATGAGTTAAGGAGAGGTGCCCGAGTGGCTTAAGGGGCTCGCCTGGAAAGCGGGTGTGCGTTCAAAAGGCGTACCGAGGGTTCGAATCCCTCTCTCTCCGCCAGTTAATGGCCACAGCGGTCCCCTCGCAACAGGATTCTGTGAACCCCGCCAGGCCCGGAAGGGAGCAACGGTAACAGGTCAGCCTGGGTGCCGGGGTGCGGCTGCTGTGGTCATTATATTATTTATAAATAATTTTCGTAGAAAATTCTCTGCGCGATGGGGGATCACAAGGGGGAGCAGCGCGCAGCGCTCCCCCTTCATTCCGAGCATCGGCTCCGCCGAGCGCAGGATATAAATAGGAAGCAATTATCGCTGTACCCAGCGGGAATTGCTGTACGGTTAAAAAACAGTTGTGAGTAAACAATATCAAGTTCTCGCCAGAAAATGGCGCCCCCGACAATTTACCGATGTGGTGGGGCAAGCGCACGTGGTGCGAGCGCTGACCAATGCCTTGACTCAAAATTATCTGCATCACGCCTACTTATTTACCGGCACCCGGGGAGTGGGGAAAACCACTATTGCCCGAATTCTGGCCAAATGTCTCAATTGCGAATCCGGTGTGACCGCACAACCTTGTGAAACCTGTTGCCATTGTCAGGAAATTGACAGCGGCCGTTTTGTAGACCTTATGGAAGTTGACGCGGCCTCCCGTACCAAGGTCGAAGATACCCGCGACTTACTGGATAATATCCAATACGCGCCCGCCAAGGGCCGGTTTAAAGTCTATTTGATCGACGAAGTTCACATGCTGTCAGGACATAGCTTTAACGCCCTGCTGAAAACCCTGGAAGAACCCCCGGCCCATGTAAAATTTTTATTAGCGACCACGGATCCGCAAAAGCTACCGGCTACCGTGCTATCACGCTGCCTGCAATTTCATTTATTCGCCTTGCAACCCGAACAAATCAGTTCCCATTGTCAGACTATTCTGGCTAAAGAAAATATCGAATATGAACCCGGCGCCACCACGCTTTTGGCCAAAGCCGCCGAAGGCAGCGTCCGTGACGCATTGAGTTTACTGGATCAAAGTATCGCTTTTGGCAACGGCAAGGTATTGACGGATGACGTCAAAAATATGCTGGGCGCTATCGATACCCAGATTTTATATCAAATTCTTGAGGCGCTGGCGTCCGGGGATGCCAACGCCCTCCTCGCGCATGCCGATAAACTGACCGAACAGGGCGCTGATTTTAGCCGCGCACTGGGAGATTTACTGTCTTTGCTGCACCAGATCGCTGTCATTCAGGCAGCGCCTGACGCGCCCGCGCATATGGTCGACGATACCGTCCGCGCCCTGGCGGGAAAAATAACCCGCGAAGACATCCAGCTCTATTATCAAATTGGCCTGGTGGGACAACGGGATTTACCGTGGGCGCCTTCTCCGCGCAGCGGCTTTGAAATGACGTTATTACGAATGCTGGCGTTTATTCCAGAAGACCGGGCGGCGGCCCCTCCCCGGCCGGCTCCGGCATCTGCGTCTGCCGTCATGGCTGCTCCTCCTGTCGTCACCAAACCACCGGCAACTTCCGCCTGGCCTGATTTATTAGACCAGTTAGCGTTAGACGGCGCCACTAAAATTCTGGCCAGCCATTGCGCTTTTCAGGAACTGAGCGATACGCAACTGAAGCTGCGCCTGCACGCCAGACACCAGCCGTTGCTGAATCAAAAACACATTGATCGCATCAACGAAGCCATCAGTAAATATTATGGGCGGCCGATGACCGTCACAATTTCCATTGGAACAGATATTAAAGAAACGCCGGCGGATTTAGCCAGGCGTCAACAGGAATCACAACAGCAGGCCGCCGAACAGGCTATTTTAAGCGACCCCGTTGTGCAACATGTGATACAACGCTTTGACGCAAGTGTGATCAAAGAGAGTATCATGTCCAAAAAGAGCGCTTCTTAAACAACCAACAAAGGGGAAAACTATGAAAAATGCAAACATGCCTATGACTCGAGAGGGAATGCCAGCTCTCGATGAAAATTCGTTATTGACGGAAATAAAAAACAGCATCATGGCTATGCAACAGCAAATGCAGGATACTTATGCCCGTCTCGGCGAAACTAAAGTCAGTGGCAAATCCCACGATGAATTTATTGAAATCATCATGACGGCCACTTACCAGTTTGAAGATATTAAAATTAATCCGCGCGCTTTTGGTGACGCCGCCGGCAAATTCAGCCAAAAAGAATTTGAATGGCGTTTGAGAGAAGCCTGGAAAGATCTGAGTGAAAAAATCCAGAAAACCACGCAGAATAAAACGGTGGAGTTGCTCCAAAGCATGAATATCCCGGAAGACATTAAAAATATTGCTTTAGACGAAGGCCAAAAATAATTCATGCTGAGTCCGCTGACTAAACGTTTGGTGGAAACGCTCCAGGCGCTGCCGGGGGTGGGTCCGAAAACCGCACAGCGTCTGGCTTTTCAATTATTAGCGGCTAAGGGCCGTGAAAAAGGCCTGGCGCTGGCCGGGGCTCTGCAGCAGGCGATGCAACACGTGCAGGAATGTCATCGCTGCAGACTGTATACGGAAGAAGAGGTGTGCGCGATCTGCCGGAATCCGCAACGCGAGCGAAGTCTGCTTTGCGTGGTGGAAAATCCCGCGGATGTTTTCGCCATTGAACAAACGTCGAGTTATCGGGGGCTTTACTACATTCTCCAAGGTCATTTATCGCCCCTGGACGGCCTTGGCCCGCAGGAAATTGGCATTCCGGCGTTATTGGATCGCGTGCGCAATGATTCCATTACCGAGTTAATACTCGCGACGAATCCGACCATGGAAGGCAAGGCGACCGCTCACTACATTGCCAGCCACCTCGATACCACACATATTCGTTGCACACGCATCGCGCACGGTGTACCCTTTGGTGGCGAGCTGGAATATCTGGATGGCAGCACCCTTGGTCATGCTTTCCGTTCACGCGCGCTTCTGGAAGTTCAACTTACTAATGAGAAATAACTATGCTGGGAAAACTTAACTTAGGGTCCTTAATGAAAGGCGCCCAAAAAATCCAGGAGATAATCGAAAAGAATCAGGAAGAGTTGGCAAATACCGAGATTGTAGGCGAATCTGGGGCTGGATTGGTCAGAGTCACGATCAACGGTCTATACGTGGTTAAAAGCCTGCATTTGGCTGATGAACTTCTGACCGAACCGAAAGAAGTCATTCAGGAACTGATCGCTGCAGCCATGACCAATGCCACCCAAAAAGTGACTAAAATCACCCAAAATAAAATGAGCGACATGACCCAATTATTTGGCGGGTTAGGCGACGATAAAACAGATTAGGAGCTGTTTTATAATTTATTGATACTGTCATTGCGAACGCAAGTGAAGCAATCTAGTACAGAGCATTGTGCGAAGTGCGAACTGGATTGCTTCACTTACGTTCGCAATGACAAAAGCTCTGTTTAAAATGGGATAATCAATAAATTATCAATCCTAACTTCATACAAAATTTAAAGGACCTAATGTCATGAGAGTAGAACCATTCAATCTGCACACCCCTTTAATTGAGGTGGAGTCCCGCACAGTGCGCGAACAGATTAAATTTCTCCTGGATTCTTTCAGATCAGAGCTGAAACTGCCCCGGGACATGCTGGCGCTCACCCTGCAACGCATGGCCTGCTTCGATTATAGCTTTGAATTATTGGTGCTGAGTTATGTCATCGCCCAGGTGCAGAACGAACAGGGAGACACCACCGATTCCCAGGCGGCTGCCAACCTGATTATCTACTTTCTCAACTTTGGAGTCGCCTTTGCACTTTATCCGCTGCTTCCCTTTATCAAAATCGGCAGCCGTTTGATGGGAGAAGTTTACCAGGCTACCGAAATGAAAGATTACGCTTCAAAATACGCTGCGCAGAGAAAATATTCACGGCTGGTCAGAACTTCCCTGTTAGTCGGTATTGGGCCCGCGGCCCTGTCGTCGGCGCTCATGTTTAATGCCGAATGGGTTTGCGGTAAACTGGGCCAGGACCCGGCTGTCAGCCGTTTACTCGGGCAATTTACGCGGCCAGGGAGTATCTTATTGCCCATTTTCATGATGCGCTTCCTCAGTGATCTCCTGCTGTTTTTAAATGGTAAAGGCCATATCGTGATGGGGGTTACTCTGGGATGCTGGGGATTATCGGGATTTGGTTTATCTTATGTTCTCACATTGGGGAAATGGTCATTGCCGAAAATGGGCATCCCCGGCGCGTTTACCGGCTTTCTCGGGCAAATACTGGGAAGCTGGCTTATCCTCAATTCAGTCGTCAAATTTAGCCCGAGTTTTGAGGATTATTCTTTTCTCGGGGGTTTCTGCAAATGGACAAAGGACGACAGAAAGCAGATCAAAGAATTCATCCCTTTATCCGCCGCTTACCTGGCCACTATCAGCACCGAATTATTATCTCAATTAGCGACCAATTTGCTGGTGGGACGACTGCCCCCCAGCCGGTCGGCCGCACAGAATTTCTGGACCTGGATTTTATTTTTCAGCATACTTTTTGGTCAGGGGTTGGCCCAGGTCGGCAATCAATTGGTCGGCGACGCCCTGGGCAAAAAGAACCTGCCCCTTGCCCAACGCACCGCGAAATTGGCAGTGATGATGGCCATAGCCCTACCGGCTCCGGCTTATATCGCATTCAGCGTGGATCCACATCTGTTAATGGGACTGATGCAGTCCACAGTGAACACGGAGGTTCAGGAATTAGGAGTACCCGTTATCCGTGCGGCATGTGTGTACTCCGTACTGACTACCGGTCAATTTGTGATGATTGAAATTCTTAAACAAACCGATAAATATGTGCGCCCGGTGGCGCTAAGCATTACCGGATTGTGGGTAGGCGTGGGTGTTTCTTATTTACTATCAGAGGCCTATGGTTATGATGGCATTGGCGTGAATTACGGCGCAGTGGTGGGCGCTGGATTATCTCTGGCGGCGACCGCGGGGGAATTCAAACGGCAATTCATCGATAAACCGGTCGTCCAGACTGAGGCCTCTCCTGACCTCGAAACCGGTTTTGAAGAACCTTCCAATGCCAGGCCGGTAAAACTATCGCTTTCATCCAACCGTTATGGTTGCTGGAACAGTTTTAGCCGGATTTACAACCGTTTGTTTGGCAGCCGGCAGGAACTCGAACAGTCTCCCCAAGTCACTCTTCAATAATCTCTTCACGAGGCCAGACGCGCAGAACAGCATGCACCAGGGTCGCCAGAGGGATGGCGAAGAAGATACCCCAAAATCCCCAAATGCCGCCAAAAATCAGCACGGAGAGAATGATCACCACAGGATGTAAATCCATGGTCTGCGCAAACAACAAGGGAAATAAAATATTGCCGTCGATGGAAATCAGTATCACGAAAACCAGCATCAAATACCAAAAATGCGCCGCGAATCCCCACTGGGTCAGACCCACCCCCACTATCGGAATAGCCACAATAATAGCCCCGATATAAGGCACTATCACCGATAGTCCCACCAATACACCCAGCAAAATGGCATATTGTAAGCCTAATAGTTCGAACATCAGGCTGGCGAGGAAAGTCACGATAAACACTTCAATGACCCGGCCTCTCACATAAGCGCCAATTTTATTATAAACTTCCAAAGAAACTCTTTTTACCAGCACTCGACGTCGCGGTAAAAAACGTTTAAGAGACTGCATAATTTTATGGCTGTCTTTTAAAAAGAAAAACACCAGCAAAGGGACCAGGATAAGATACAGAATCAGTTCCGCCATATTAGGCAATACCGCCCATGAGAATTGTAAAATTTTTTGTCCCAACCGGGGTGTTTGTTCTTTAAAATAAACCAGCGCGTGCTCCATATTAACATCCGAAAACAGCCAGGAGTGTTTTGACATAAATTTCGTCAACCACACCTGACCCATCATCAGGATACCCGGCATCTGATCAATCAAATTGACAAACTGACGGCCGATTAATGGAATGATGTATAAGATTCCGTAAATAAATAACCCTAAAAATACAATATAAACCACCCAGACGGCGAAAATGTGCGGACATCCGCGGCGGATCAGTAATTTCACCGGCGAATTCAGGAGATACGCGATAATCACGCTGACCAGAATCGGCATTAAAATTTTACCGAAAAATTCAAATAACAAAATGGATACGACTAAAGTCAGGAACAGGCTGACCACTTCAGGATCAGCAAAAGTGCGATCGAACCAAAGGGTGATAGATTGGAAAATAGGATTTTTTTTGAACATATCGTCATTCCGTCCGAATTTTAAATTCAACACCGTCATTGCGAGCGCCAGCGAAGCAATCCAGTACGTACTTTGGACAAACCTCTGTACTGGATTGCTTCGCTGGCGCTCGCAATGACGATATCAAAATTATCTTTATTCACAAGTCCCGCAGGCGCAGGCGTCCTGGGATTGCATTATGGCGATCATTTCCATTGCGGCGTCTGCCGCTTCGCGGCCTTTATGACCGTGCGCGCCGCCCGTCCGCGCCAAGGCCTGTTCTTCATTTTCGGTCGTCAATACACCAAAAATCACAGGAATATCAAAATCCAGCGCCACACGCTGGCAGCCGTAACTCACCTGCTGGCAGACATAGTCATAATGGTCAGTCTCGCCGCGAATGACCGCTCCCAGGCAAATAATGGCGCTGAATTCCTCGCGCTTTGCAAATTGCTGGGCGGCCAGAGGCAATTCAATAGCCCCCGGCACCCAGGTCACAGGAAACTGGTCATGAGATAATCCCACTTCACTTAAGCGCTCCTCTGCGCCCCGCAGTAAACGTTGGGTGATTTCCTGATTAAAACGGCTGACAATAATGGCAATCTTCATCCTATGCTCTCCACCAGTAAATGACCTAATTTTTCACGTTTTGCACGCAAATATTTAATATTGCTGCCACAGGATCCCGCTTCCAGGGGCACACGTTCGGAAACCGCAATACCGTAATTCTCAAGGCTCGTGACTTTATGGGGATTATTGGTCATCAACCGCACCTGACTGACGCCCAGAACCCGCAACATCTGCGCCGCCCAGCCATAATCGCGTTCGTCTGCCGCAAAACCCAAATGATGATTGGCCTCCACGGTATCCAGACCCTGATCCTGAAGGGCATAAGCTTTGATTTTATTCACCAACCCAATCCCCCGTCCTTCCTGCCGCAAATATAACAATATCCCACCCTGTTCGGCAATTAATCCCAGACTCATGGATAACTGCTTGCCACAGTCACAGCGCCGGGAGCCAAAAATATCTCCCGTCAAACATTGTGAATGTAAACGCACGAGTGTCGCGCCCTTCGCATTTACTGGCTCCCTGATAATCGCGAACGATTCGTCACCGGTAAAACGGTTATTAAAGGTCTGCAGGAACAGGTCATCCCAATGTTCGGTGGGCAAAGGCACCCGCGTATTTACGGTGATCAGGGTTTCATGGCGGAAGCGATAATGCACCAAGTCGCTAATGCTCGCCATATTTAACCCATGCCGCCGTGCAAAGTCCGTGAGCTGCGGGAGACGGGCCATCGTGCCATCTTCATTCATAATTTCACAAATGACTGCCGCCGGCCTGCATCCGGCCAGGCGGGCAAGGTCAACGCTGCCTTCGGTATGTCCCGTCCGCTCCACCACACCGCCAGGGCGGGCTTTTAAGGGAAACGTGTGGCCAGGCATGATAATGTCGTCGGGGCCGCTGCCGGGATCAATCGCCACCTGCACGCTGCGCGCCCGGTCCTGGACGGAGATACCGGTGGTCACACCCTGCGCGGCTTCAAAGGAGACGCCAAAAGCGGTTTGATGTTTGGAGCGGTTATTCGCAGTCACCATGGGAATTTTTAACCGGTCAAAATCTTCTTCCGGCAGGGGCAGACAGACCAGGCCACGCGCGTATTGGCACATAAAATTGATTGCTTCGGGAGTGGCATACTGGGCGGCGATCACCAAATCACCCTCATTTTCGCGACTCTCATTGTCGACCAGGATAATCATACGGCCTTGCCGTAAATCATTTAAAGCGGTTTCAATCGCGGCGAACGGACTGACAGGATTCCTCATAGATAGACCCCTCGTTATGTATGACTGCGGCCGGAGGGGAGAAAGATAAAAAGCCGGAGCACAGACTGCCCCGGACACACATCGGCCCGGTTCAAACCGCACTCGCATCAAACATCCTTCTCCCATCCGGACTTTAACCGTCGGCTCTGGCTCGACCAGATCTGCTGACCTTCCCTTTACAAGGAAGCGCTCGCGGGCTTGTGAACGATTTTAGGTCTTATCATTCAACCACCGCCGGTAAGGATTTTCACCTTGCCCTGAAGGCTATTTAACGAAGCAATTGTACCAGATTTATTCCTAATGTGTCCACTCAGCGATTCTCGCACCAGCGGCTCCCGCTGTACTCAGCGGGAGCCGCTTCCTGTTTTGATCCTCCGCTCGGCGGAGCCGATGCTCGGAATGAAGGGGGAGCGCGAAGCTTATGCTCCCCCTTGCGATCCCCCATGGCGTAAGGTATTTTCTGCGAAAAATATTTATATTGAAAAATAATTAGTTCAATATTTCATGCGGATATAGCTGATTTTTCCTTTAGCGGGAATTGCTGTTCTCGCACCGATAATCGGACTAAATTTAATCAATTTATTCCATAATCCGTGAATATTTCCCGTTGCAGCCAGGGGTGCCGCGGATAGATCGCATTTGGGGGCCTGTCAGCTGCGCCTTTTTCGTGCTCGCTTCGCTGTGCGCGAAAAAGGCTCCGCTGCCACCCCGTAGCTGGCGCCCTGGCTGCAACGGGAAATATTCACTTGCAAATGCGTTTAGTTTCGAAAGTTTAGCCGTCATTGCGAGCGCCAGCGAAGCAATCCAGTACGAGCTTTGTATAAATTCTGTACTTGATTGCTTCGCTGGCGCTCGCAATGACGGCGTCTTTTGGGAAAAAAATCCTTAAACTGACGCCTATGAGCGAAGTGTGCGGGATCGAGTGAAATGTCGGTGAGTTTTTAAAGCTTTTTTAATACTGGCGCGCATACCCGGAACCAGTATTTCCTGAATGACATTCCAGTCAGATTCTGCAATTAAAATAGCATTGGTCGCTTTACCGGTAATTTGTATAGTGTCGTGGTTTTGCTCCACTGATTCAATCAGTTGATCAATTTGTCTGCGAGCCGTGGTAGCAGTAAGGGTTTCCATGGTTTCACCTCTTTTAATATTTTAAATTAACTGTAAAGTACGTTATTACGGTCGTCAAGATAAATCAACCCAGTAATTCCCGCCGGGTACAGCGGGAATTGCTGTAATAACAGTTATATAGAGAAATAATTTGTAACAATTGCGCCAAGATCTTTTATTTTTCCTGCCGCGGAATTTACAAAGCCTTTAAATTCTTTATGATCTCTGATCGAATTTTTAGAAGAGGAGTATATTGAATAGAGATGTTCTCTCTGAAGATTAGAAAATAATCTTTTTTTAATACACGCCAACATATTGTTTTCTGCGGTTTCCTTATTGCAGAACTTGCCAATTCCATACAAACTCATGCATCCACTAATCATACCTGGAGTAAGTAAAGTCCCGGCTAACCATTGAGGCGGCTTGCCCACAACTGGAAGATCGTCATGCGCAGCAACATAGCCTCCCAATGCTATGGTGAGTGCGGAAGCTATCATCCAAATAGCCTGATTCCGGCGAGATCTATTGAATATTGATGATTGGAATTTTTCTTTACATTCGGGAGACTCTTTCCATCGCTTCATCTCCATCTGGAGCGATTCAGCAAAATTTTGAATTTCGTTCCTGGTTTTAAACAATAATTTAAAATCGTTATGTTCTTTTAAAATATAATCTTTCACCACAGTATCAACCTGAACGCATTCATTCAGCACGCTTTCATAAAGCTCAATCGAACCTTCTTTGAGAGGCTTTTCGTCTATGATAGGAATAGGAATATATACGTCTTGTTCATCTATGCCATCTTGTATTTGAAGATTTCTCATTTTTTACCTCGTTGTTAATTTACTTTACAATCAGATTTATAAAATCTATATATATCATGCTACGATCCACAATCTGACACAAGCGAGTAGACTCACCCGGTCACCGCATAGGCGTCAGTTTAAGGATTTTTTTTCCAAAAGACGCCGTCATTGCGAGCGCCAGCGAAGCAATCCAGTACAGAATTTCTACAAAGCTCGTACTGGATTGCTTCGCTGGCGCTCGCAATGACGGCTAAAATTCCTTAACCTGACGCCTATGCCCGGTCACCGTGGGGGTTTACTCAGGGGAAAAATAGAGGCAATAACATCCGCTCCGCATTGAGTCCAGGTAATTTGTTCCGGCCGGGATGACCAACCCTCTGAATGAGTGAAGGCTGGGGTTCCCTGGGATCCCAGAATTTTGGGAGCGACGTAAATAAGCGCGCATTGGGCTAAATTCGCGGATAAAAAACTGTGAAAGGTGCGTCCGCCGGCTTCTACCCACAAATCGTGACAGCCGTCGGCGCCTATGCTTGATAAAATCTCCGGGAGATGCAGCCCCCTGTCATCAGAGGAAACCGCAATACATTTGACATTCGCCGCCTGCAATTGTGTCAGTTTTTCCGCAGGAGCGTGCGCATCGTGAAAAACAATCAGGGATTTTGCGGTGCGGAAAACCTGCGCGGTTAGCGGTAAGCGTAACCGGCTATCCAGAATATATAAGGGTTTGGCAATGACTTCGTCCGTCAGGCGGATATTGAGTTGCGGATTGTCGGCGATGATCGTTGCCGCGGTGGTTAAAATCGCGTCGCTGTGCAGGCGTTTTCGATGAGTGTAGCGCTGACATTCAGGTCCGGTTATTTGCACCGGCGCGCCACGCAACCCGGCAATTTTACCGTCCAGACTAATCGCCAGTTTTATCGTCACCCATGGCAGTCCGCGCACGAGCCAATAGCGGTAACTTTGATAAAATTTTTCTATTTCCGGGTCAGGCGATAGTTGACAGGAAATACCCGCTTCCTGCAAAACAGCCGCTCCTCCCCCGCTCACCCGGGGATTAGGATCCTGCATCCCAAAAAAAACTTCGCGCACGCCCCTCTGAATCAGTAAATCGGTACAGGGGGGAGTTTTGCCGTAATGAGAACAGGGTTCCAGAGTGACATATAAAGTAGCGCCCACCGCCTCTTCGCCCAATGACTGCAAAGCCATGACTTCAGCGTGCGGATGACCATAAGCCCAATGCACGCCTTCACCGATAATTTTTCCGGCTTTCACAGCGACCGCTCCCACCGCCGGATTTGGCGCGCAAAATCCCCGGCGCTCTGCTGCCAAATGCAGGGCGCGCCGCATAAACCGGTGATTATCGTTCAAAATCGACATATATAGATGAAAGCATTAAGTAATTTTGTCATTGCGAGCGCGTAGCGGAAGCAATCCAGTTCAGACTTTGTAGAAACTCTGTACTGGATTGCTTCCGCCACGCTTCGCTCGCGGTCGCAATGACGAATTTGTCGTATACATGCTATTATATCTTCAATGGTTGAAAATTCACAAAATTTATTGATAGAACGCTACGGTGCAGAAAAAATTATCGAGCGATTACAGCCTTTTATTTCTACGCGACGTCAACAGCGAATTTCTGAAGTTCTCGATAGCCGGTTACTGGGCATTCAGATAGCTCTGGAAATGCCCGCCGATATCCATAACGCTTTCGCGGTCATCCGCAGCTGTGAAATTTTCGGCGTCGCCAAAATTCACATTATCGCTCCGGAGAAAATCGTTAGCGGCATGCGGCCAATCAGTAAAGGCGCCATGGATTGGGTTGAAATAGCTTTTTATAAAAATACCGCGGATTTTTTAGCGGAAATCAATCGACAGAATATCCGTTTAGCGGGCGCAATCCCTCAAAGCGGAGAAAGCGTCCACAGTATTCCGGTCATTGAACCGTTGTGTTTGTTACTGGGAAATGAACACTGTGGTTTGTCGCCATTGTCCAAAGCAGCCTGCCATTGGCACTACCGCATTCCCATGTTTGGCATGACCGAAAGTTTAAATCTTTCCGTCGCTGCCGCCATCAGCTTATATGAAACCACCCAACGTAAACGTCAAAGTCTGCAAAAATCAGGGGATTTATCACCTGCGGCATGGAAACATTTACAGGCTCGTTACTATTTGAACAGCGTTAACGGTAGACTGATTAATGCTCTGTATCGTGGGGATTTGGGGACGTCAAAAGGCGCGAGTCATCGCTGAAAATACTGTCCACGCCCCAGTCAAATAACTGCTGGGCGCGTAAGGGATCGTTAACTGTATAGGCTGCGACGTGCAGATCGCGTTTTTTTATTTCCTGCAACCACCGTTCCGAGATAGTCTGATGGTCCACGTGAACAGCAATACATTGCAATTTCTCAACTAATTTTTCCCAGGATCCCTGCTCGCGCGGCATAATATAAGCCAGATCCCAGCCTAATTGCTGGGCGGCCATAGCCCTTAAACACGAAGGAGATCCGCTGGATATCAATGGCCGGGGCAATCCCCGGGAAGTCCAGTGGCGGGATAATAAAACACTCACATAGTCCGCCAGACGTTTCGCTTCCAGCCAACTGCCTTTTAAATCCAGCACAATTCCAAACTCTGCTTTGGCGGCCACCTGCAGCCATTCCTCCAGGGTCGGCACTTTTTCACCCGCGTATTGAGGACTAAACCAGCTACCGGCGTCCAGTTCGGAAATAATCGAATAGGGAGTTTTACTCACCAGACCACGGCCATTGGTACAACGGTCGAGTTTCGAATCATGAAAAATCACCGCTTCACCGTCCAGGGTCAAACGCACATCCGCTTCCACCCATTTCGCGCCCAAATCATGCGCTTTTATTAAAGATGCCAAAGTATTTTCCGGCGCTATCACCGAAGCTCCGCGATGGGCGATCAGCTTTGAAACGTGCCATTCAGTCTGTTTTGTCATAGGCGACTTTATATCATATGTTAACGGACAGGTTCAATTGCCAGCGGCTCCCGCTGAGTACAGCGGGAGCCGCTTCCTGTTTTTATCCTCCGCTCGGCAGAGCCGATGCTCGGAATGAAGGGGGAGTCGCTACGCGCAACTCCCCCTTACGATCCCCCATAGCGTAAGGTATTTTCTGCGAAAAATATTTATATTGAAAAATAATTATTTCAATATTTCATCCGGATATCGCTGATTTTTCCTTTAGCGGGAATTGCTGTTCAATTGCCTAAACAATAAGTATAGAATATGGGCGCTATATTTTTTTTAAGGAATTGTTATGAATAAAATGACCGCCCGCTCCCATTATCGA
>CAVQJI010000033.1:0-5951 GCA_963712715.1 uncultured Pseudomonadota bacterium
TTTATCAAAGCCTTGATCCACCTGGATGGTCAGGGATGTTGGTGGGCGATATCCGCGAGTATACCTCGGTCGATTCCGGTAAACCCTTTGAAATCTTACAGCGGATGGGGTTATCGGTGGTGCATTTGACCCAGATTACCCGGCAAAAGGATGAAACCCTGCAAGCCGCGGTAAAAGCCGTTTATCAAAAAGATTTTTCAGGCGTTTTTAAGATTTTTGGAAAATCGCATTATTGAGGTCGGCGGTTTTATTGATCAGGAAAACAAGCGCCAGGATAACCGTGCCGAGAGCGAATGGCCCTCATCGCCGAGGATTACGTCAGCCGGGATGCCGCGAGCCGGGCGCAAACTCAGATTATCACCTTCGGTAACGCAGACCGGGTGATGCAGAATGATTTGGTTCGGGAAGGGTGAATCCTTCAGGGTGAACTCTCCGGGCCTCCTTTGATCACGGATATTTTAGTGTCCCGGCGCTTAAGCGAAATCGAGCGCAGCCAAGTAGGGTTTTATCATGTCGGGGATGTCTTGCGGTTTAATGTCAGTCAGTCCGGCGGCATTCATAAAGGGGAACTGGCAGGTGGCTGGGTATCATCCCGGAGAGGCAACGCCTGCAACTGAAGCGTCCCGGCTCCGATCCGGTGTTGTGGAAACCTCGACCCTACCGAAGCGGCCAGCGGGCCGGGGTGGAAGTCTATGAGGTCGAGCGCCGGGAATTGATGGTCGGCGATTTAATCCGCTGGACGCGGACGGATGAAGCCTTGGGGTTGCTCAGCCCGGAGATGGCGCGGGTGGAAGCGGTGGTTTTGCCGTCAAAAACCCCAGAATCTCCCATACCGGCTGCCGCAGCCCAGGGTGAAATCGGGAAGTCTGCGCCTCAAAAGCTACCGTGGATCCGGCTAAAATCATCGTGCGTTCACTACAATTCACCGATCAGGGGTTAACGCCGATGGGCAATCCGATTGAGCTAATCAGTACTCACACTCGGCTACAGCATGGGATCATGCCTATACGATCACCGGCTATGGCGCGCAGGGAAAAACCATCTCGCGAAGTGTTGATCAATGCGGAAAGTTACCGCCCGCAACTCACCAGTCAGCGGTCATTGTTAGTCGTGCTCACCCGAGCCACTCATCAAATCACGCTGTATACCGATGATAAAGAACGGTTACTGCAGGCCATTCAAACCAATCCGGGGCGTAAGTCCAGTGCGCTGGAAGCCGTCGGGGAGATTCCCGTTTCCAGAGTCTCTCCGACGCTTAAGAATCCTGAAATGTCTCAAGACCGCCGGGGCTATGATCGGATCGTGTCGAAGGCCTTTTATCCGGATGAAGTGGCGGCTCCCGGGATGGGGTCGACAGACAGTCCCGATGCCTGGCGTTTAACGATTTCCCCACCTGAAAGCCGTCCAGAAAATCAAAATTATCCTGAAAAGAAGCTAACAGTCAAATCCGAGCCCATCCCAGCCAAACCCACATCACCCCCTCGGCTGGACGCTCAGCGGATTAGCCAATGTTTAACGGATCAGGCGGAGTCTGTGGTAGAACAATTATTGGGTGAACCGAAAACCAAAATGGGCGGCCAATACCGGTATGGCAGTAAACAGGGCAGCCTGGTGATCACGATGAACGGCGATAAACGAGGACTGTGGCATGATTTTCAAACCGGTGAAGGTGGCCATCTGTTGGACTTGATTGCCTTCAAAAAAGACCTGGATCAGGCGGCGGGATTTTCGGGTAGTGTTGCAGGAGGCTTTAAAAATTTTAGGGACTTCTCCGGCGGATATTACTGTCCAGGATAGCGCCCTCACTTCCCCACCTAAACCCGCGCAATCGCCGCCGACGGCTTCTCATACCCTCACCCCGGAACAACAGCGCAGCCTTGACTATGCGCGGCGGTTAGCGAAAGAAAGCCGACCGATTGCAAGTACTTTGGCAGAGCGCTATTTGCGTGAGCACCGTGGGATTGCTCTGGACAAATTTCCTGAGAGCGTCCGTTTCCATCCCGGTATTTATTCGCGCCGGAATGCCAGTGTCAATCCGGCGCTGCTGGTAGTGGCTAAAGACGGTACGAACCAGGTGCAAGCGGTACAGGCGATTTTTCTGGATAAAGATACCGCTCAAAAGGCTGAGGTCGAAGTGAAAAAACAAACCTGGGGTCGTCCCTCCCAGGGTTCGGTTGCATTACAACCCTGGGGCAAAGTGCCGGCCAACCAGGGAGTCACTTATCTGGCCGAAGGCCCCGAAACCGCTCTCAGTGTCTATCAGGCTTTAGGGGGAGCGGATGTGCGTATTACCCTGGGTAAATCCAATTTTAAAAACATCGATCCGGCCAAAACCAACGCCCATATTGTCTTATGTTGTGATAACGACGGCCAGAGTCCACACAGTGATCGACTGATCCGCTTTGCCGCCGAGCAGTTGCAACAACAGGGTAAAACCGTCTGGCTGGCCCAGCCCAAAATCGAAGGCCAGGATTATAACGATATGTTAAAAGAACAAGGGGTAGCGGCAGTGAAAATCGAATTACAACAGGCCGTTTCTTTTGCAGAAGCTAACCGTTTATCCCCGGATAAAAGTGCCCTCGGCAAGGATTCTGAAATTGCCTCTACTTGGGGTCATCAATTAGGTGAGTCTCGATTAGCTCAGCAAAAACAGATACAGGTGGAAGGTTCGTTGCTGTCGCCAGTGACCGAAACGATACCCCCATTTCAAGAAAACAAGACCTTGGATAGCCCCCTCACTATTCAAGACCGGCGTCCTTCCCCCACTCCTGCGTCCCCGCCGCCTCAGCCCATTCCGCAGCGGGAACGTGAACTGGAATTAGACCTTTAATGCGCTTCTCAAGGGGAGGCATTATCCTGGGCCCTTTAACCAGGCTTCAACCCGGGAGGTGGCTTTCTGTTTTGCTTCCTTTAAAAAAGCATTGCGCTCGTCCAGGCTGCGTTCAAACCCGTTTTGAATGAGGTAACGGATGAGATAACGGGATTCCAATTCCCAGGTCAACAGTTTTTTTGCGGATCCTTTGATGCGGAATCGTTTGAATGGCCACTGGAATGATGCTCCGCCGCTTCTTCGACTTTAAGTCCCAGTTGAATTAAGTGCCGAATATAATCGGCCAGCGCAATCGATTTTTTTTCAGCCTGTGCCTGAATTTTTTTATAATCGCCCTTCGAGATATTGATGCTGCTTCGTTTCATAATGTCCTCCAATTTTCTAAAAAACAGTAAATAGCCCTTTTGCAGCGTCCATCAATTTCACTCTATTGTTTTACCACAAGAGGTGCAGATGTGCACTCCTTTTTTTAAAAAATGGCTGAAAACAAAGGGATGTGGAGAGGTGCAGATGTGCACCTCCTGAAAAACCATGCACCTCTTTGCACCTCATCAAGAAAATCCGCTATTTTTCGTGCATGATCGTACTGCATTGTAAGGGTTTGAATGATTGAACTTTTCCGCACCAGCACTCATAGTGCGACGGGTGTGGTCCTTAAAATAGAGAGAGACGACGAAATCCGCATAAACTCTCATATATTTCTTTATTAGATTTTTTTGAAAATGGATATTTTTTCATGGATTAAATTTAAAATATTTTTATAGGGTTTACAAGGTTATTTTTATAGTTTTATGTTAATTCATTATGGAAATCGTTTTATTTTTTCAAGATACTGATAAAGATTAGCTTCAATGTTAATTAATATTTTTTAAAACTCAGTTAAGTCAGTGAATTGAATTTTTATAGATGAAAGGAACGTCAGATAAAATTCGTTTTAGGTTGTTGGTAAGGATAGCCATTTTTAAAGATCAATTTTTCACGAAAATTTCAAAGTAATATGAAAATATTTTCACTTTTTATCATGACTTTCCATTTTGGCTTGCAGTCCCATGTTTTATAAAGTACGGTCGTTAATGGATAGCGAAATCATTTTTAATTGATCAATGCTGAAAATAAATTAACGAATAGGAGGCTATTTTATGTCATTATTAATTCCACAACTGAAATCCAAAAAAATTACACTTTCTTTACGACTCGATGAGTCATTGTTAACTGCAATTAAATCTTACAACGAATGGGTCGGCATTGAGCGCGTGGACGATTTTTTTGAACAGGCTGCGCGATATATTTTAGATAAGGATAAAGATTGGCAGAAGAAATCGGCAGAAACTCAGGGAGGAAATCAATAAAATATAAAGTTAGCGCCCATCTTTTTAATGGGCGCTTTTTATTAATTTTTTGATTATATTTTGGATGTCTGCCGGGTCAGGCCATTGATAATATTTCTGAGAGGTTCGTGCCATTTTTCGTCAATAAAAAAATTGCCAGAATTTGTATTCATATTATAGTGTAAATGCAGCAGTTCATCGATTAGATTTTTTAAAGTTCCTGGCTTCGGTGGAGCAGAATCAAAGTCGATTTCTGTTAGCTCTTTAAAGTCCACAGCCTGTTGATATTGAACGCTATAGGCAACCCAATTCGAAATGACGGCATAATGAAAAATACACTGAATAAATTTGGTTTCACATCGATCTTCCTCAAAAGGTAATTTCAGTACACCACTGGATCGCTCTTCATCTCTCGCAAATTGTGCATAATATGGGCTATATCGAATAATGGATTTTACTTTATCTAAATGAAATTCCAGCAATGAATAAAGTTCTTCAATTTTGTCCTTTTCAATAAATATAACGGACATAACTGCATCTCCTTTCCCTACAGGATAGAATGAAAGCCCAATGCCATCATTAACTATCATTTACAATATAATAATATCATATATGATATCATTGTCAAATTTTTTTGACACTTTTATATTATTTTTGATAGTATTATTTCATTATCAATTTTTGGGATACTTTATGGATATTTCTGATGTAAAATGGAAGAAAAGAGCCTCCAATATCATAAAAGCGGAACTCAAAAAAAAGGAGTGGGGTATCCGGATCTCTGTCAAAAATTGCAACAAACTGGAATCCCGGAAACAGTCGCCAGTATCACTACAAAAATTAACCGGGGTACTTTTAGTTTTTCATTTTTTTTACAATGTATCAGTGTCATTGGTACTCATACCCTACACCTGACGGATTAAGCGCTCATGTGTTTTCTGCTGCTTTTCAGGAATGCATTTCATGAGAACCAGCTTTCTACTGGAGACCTAAATATTTAAAGATCCTGTAAGCATTTAATTTTTTTTTTGATGCGGGGCATTCCTGCTATTTTGAGGGACTTTTATGCGTTTAAAAATTCTTTTCATTTCGTTTGAAAGAATTTAGAATAGCCTGTTGTCAGGGAAGAGATGGCGTTTTTACGCCTAGTCAGCATTGATCCACGAGAGAGATAGCGCATTTACAAATCAGTCAGAACAGGATTTTAACATGACTCAACAGATTTTTATCGGCAATTTATCTCATGATCTTGAGTAGGATGAGTTTCGGCGGCATTTTTCGCCGTTTGGAGAAATTACCGAGATCTTCATCATTCGAGATCGCGACACCCGGCGTTCGCGGGGGTTTGGTTTTATCACGTTTGCCACCGAAGCGGCAGCAAAAAAAGCCATCACGGCGATGAATGGCTCCATGATCGCTAGACGCCCGGCGCGAGTCACGCCGGCACGGCCGTTTGTTAAAAAATCTTCCGGCGGTTCGCCCGAAACCGATAAAACCGAAGAAGTGGACCCGGCTTTATAAACACAGGATTCAAATGGATCTGTTGCGGGGGCTGTTGGCTGACCATTCACAAGAGCGATCACTGCCTGTCAATATTGCCCGGCGACCTAAAGAGCGATGATCACTAGTGGGCAATCAGGAAAAAATTACTGTCAATATTATTGACAATATGAGATTATCCTGGCGCGCCACAGAAAAATCACACCTGTTACCAAAAAATCAGAATATCCCTAAAAGTGAAGTGATTGTTGCGAATCAATGGTTCAGGGTTCGCAATGTTATTCAGGGCGAAT
>CAVQJI010000034.1:0-159288 GCA_963712715.1 uncultured Pseudomonadota bacterium
CGGAGTCGATTGGTGTTCAATCAGGACGGCGACATACGCGGGCTGAACGGACTGTTTGAGCGGCAGTCGATACAGCATATCGGTGATTTTGCCTTTGAGATTGACGCTGTGGAATTTATCCTTGCAGATTTCGATGGCGTTAAGCAGATCAGAGGGCAGATGCTGTAGCAGCACTTCTTTGGCGACGCGCAAATCGGACATGGAGCGAATGAAGAAACGGTCATGAACGGGATGTTTATTGGGTTTATCGGAAATGTTGGGCAAGATTTTCTCCTGAAGATCGTGTTCCCGGGGCCAGTCATTATTAACGACGCCAATGAATCAGGTTTAGGGCAAAACGAATCCAGGGAAAATTACTAATTTTATTTTAATGTTAGCCTATTATTATCATTACAAATTTTTATCCGGAGAAGTATATGAGCAAAACCGCAGTTCCAACTTTAGAATCTTCCATTTTAAATAAAGTAGAAGAAACTCTCAGAAAAATAAAATCTCAAAATAACCTATTTGATATTACCCCTGGAATTTTTAACTCCTATATTGGGGCCTTTAAGGAGGATAAGGATTTATTGAAGTTGCTTACCAGGCTTAATGACCTGTCTGCAGATGCAGGTTCTGAAGATTCTGACGAAGATTCTGAATCATCAAACCCGGTTGCCGATTTTAGGGATTTTTGCTTAGCTAAATGTAAACAAAATTTTTCATCCACACAGGTTCTGCTCAGTCAATCAAACCAGCCAGGGAAAGAAAGAAAATTAAGTAATTTATTAGGCAAGATTATACAATTAGGGACACTTGATTTTAAATATAGCCAAGGTTTAGTCTCCAAATTTGATAGTGTTGAATACGTTTATATAGATCAACCTCCAGATAATGATACTAAGGGATATGTTCCTTCCATTTATTATGCTGCTAAACTTGGTTTATTTTCAATTATTCCGTCCTTAGCTACGAAGGGGGCTAATCCTAATGCACGTTATGATGGTCATACCTGTTTGGATCGATTAATTGAATGTGATGATAAGAATATTCTAAATAAGATTGATATCCTAATTCGTGCTGGAGCAAAAGCAGACATAAAGTCAATTGGTGGTTTAACTCCTGTAAAAAAAGCACTTTTTTTTAACAAAGATCAAATTGTCCAGCATTTTAAAGAAAAAGGCTACACCCCTTCCTGGGAGTCTACATTAGGAATATCCAGTTTAAAATCACTTTATGATCGATTAGAAGCCTATATCGTTACTGAATACTTGAATTTCAAAAAAAGCGGAAAGGAAATATTTATTATTGTAGTCGGAGAAATGCATGGACAACCTGATTCATTAATAACAATGATGATGATTACGAATATTTGTCATCGCCTGGGAATAGAAACATACTATTTTGAAGAAAAGGATATGAAACTACCTATTTCAAATAAAACTGCCCTGGAGTCCTCCGTATGTATGAGTCCTCGCATTGCTCAGGAATATGGAATGGAATTAATAAAAGTAGATTTAGCCAAAACGTACTCTCCAGCAGATGTGGAAGAAAAAGGTATGGAAAACCGTAATAACACTATGGTCGATAATATCATCAAATCACGAAAAATTAGTGGTATGCTGCATATTGGCGCAGCGCATTTGCGAGGTGTCAGCTCTCGCCTGAGTAGTTTTTCCAATATTTATCACTGTAATATTAACACTTGTTTTGGATCCCGTCAGAAGCAGAAAGAAACAGCCATAGGATTTAAAGAAAAAGACATAGCATTTAGGTATGATGAGAGCAAATGTTTTCAGGGTTATTTCTACTCAAATAGTGTGATTGACTCAGAAGAAATAATGTTACTTTTGAAATGGCTTATTTCCAGAGACTTACAAGGCAAAAAATTGATACCTACGTTAGAAGATAAAGGGATTTTTAAAAAAACTTCTTTAAAAGATGTCCACCTTGAAACAAAGAACGTAGCAACTTCTGGATGCAATCATTTTTTCCATGAATCTAAGAAAAATAAAACACATTCGGAGATTAAAAGATTCCGCGAATATCTCAAAGAAATTAAGGCTCAATTTGCACAGGAACAAAAAGATAATAACACCAGTACTTATCTAAAAAATTTATTATTTCCTGAAATTTCCAGAGCTAAAAAACTAAAGATTGCTCAAGATATAGATAAAGTATTGACTAAATACGGTGATGATATTGAGCAAGCGCAGGCTGAAATAGACCAAATTATTCGGGATAATTTAGAATCGGTGGAAGACCGTTGGGGAAGGATGAATAATATTATGCAGGATCTCTCTGTGAATTATCGTGGTTATAAACACAATAAATCTTAATTAGTCAAGAAATAAGTGTATATAGTCATCGCGCCTGAGTTTTAGGTTCAACCGGTCATTGCGAGCGCCAGCGAAGCAATCCAGTACGTACTTCGGACAACGCTCTGTACTGGATTGCTTCGCTGGCGCTCGCAATGACGAAATCGAAAATTCATTCGCGATGACTATATACTCAGTGGGAAGGGCTAAAGTTTTTGGTTTGTTTGATGCTGATGGTCAATAGCACAATAATCAAAACACAGGCCGTAAAACTTAACAGCGGCAAAGTGATAAATCCGAACAACTGCCAGTCGATTTTTTCGCAACTCACACCATTAAGGTCCGCCCGGCAGGGAGTGTAGGGCGCCAAGGCAGGAACCTTCTGGACCAAATAATGGTATAAGGCGATCAACCCTCCCAAAGCGGCTAAAGGAATGGCGTAAAGGGCAATTCCAGTGTCGTTTCTGAATGTGGCGATACCCAGCTGGATTGCCAAAGGAAAGATAAACACTCGCTGGTCCCAGCACAACGCGCAAACGGGCATTTTTAAAATTTCACTGGCATAGAGTGCGCCTAACGTGGCAATCAGGGCGATTAGCCATGCGCCAAGAAGAGCATATCCCGCGCAGGATGCGTTAGGGTTGGCGAGTTTATTTTGCTGCATTGATCGCTTTACTGACATTAACAAAAGTTGGATTTTCGATGAATCGGCCATTGACGTATAACGCGGGGGTGGCTACCGTCGATCCCTGTAATTTACCCGCCTGTTTAAAATTATTCTGAATAAAATCCGTGTAAGGACTGTCATAAATGCAGCGGCTGAGTTTTTCCGCATCCACGCCAGGTATAACATTCGCGAATTGCACCAGTCTGGGAATGGTCGCCCAGTCTTCCGATTCCGGCGGCTGATTTTGATAGACATAATCTACGAAAGTAAAAAACCAGTCGGGATTTTGCTTATAAAGGCATCGTGCCGCATTGGCAGCCGGCATGGACCCATTGATAAACGCCACATTGATAACGGTATATTTGGCGATGCCTTTATCAATGTATTCGGTTTTTAATCGCGGCAATACGGTGTTATTGAAATTCCGGCAGGCGATGCATTTTAAGTCTTCAAAAACGATAACATGCACTTTGGCACCCGGGTTACCACGAGTAGGCTGATCAGTGGTATCGATGGATAATGCGGGCCTGGAAGCGTGAGGTTTGGCTATGAAAGCCAGCACAATGGCCAATATCACCACCACTATGACCGCGACGACAATTTTTTGCAGGGTCGATCTGTTCATAAACAATTCCTGTAATATTTTATGCATTATGATATAATGCTTCTTTCTCATATTGTACGATCTCGCCAAGGCTTTGTCATGGGATTTTAGTGAGATTGCAGGGGCTCCCGCATTAAAATTTACACAGCGCAAAACGTTCAATTTTATTTCAGATTTGACGAAAAATTGTCCGAAAAAGCGCAGCATAGTACTCTATGTGAGCATTTTAAGGACGATTTTTCGTCAAATCTGAAGCAAAAGTGGACGTTAATGGGTTTTAATGCGGAGACCTGGTGAGTTCACCGTGGAATTTAGACTATATAGTAGGGCCCTATGAATTTAAAAAGCATCAAATTAGCTGGTTTTAAATCATTCGTCGACCCCACCATCATTCCAATCAACGCGAGTTTAACGGGAATTGTGGGACCCAACGGTTGCGGAAAGTCGAATGTGGTTGATGCGATCCGTTGGGTTATCGGTGAGACTTCGGCTAAACAGCTACGTGGCCAATCCATGGCCGATGTTATTTTTAATGGCACTTCAGGACGTAAACCAGTTGGAATGGCGTCTGTAGAATTGGTATTCGATAATAGCGAGGGGCGCATCGCTGGCGAATATGCCAAATTCAGTGAAATTTCCATACGCCGCGAAGTGCATCGCGAAGGTCAATCCCAATATTTTTTGAATGGTGTCAGTTGCCGCCGTCGTGACATCGTGGACGTATTCTTAGGCACTGGCCTGGGACCGCGCAGTTATTCCATTATCGAACAGGGTGTTATTTCCGATTTGATCGAGGCCAAACCCGAAGAATTGCGCAGCCATCTGGAAGAAGTATCCGGTATCTCCAAATATAAAGAACGCCGCCGTGAAACCGAAATGCGCATGCGTCATACACAGGAAAATTTGGAGCGCCTCAACGACGTCAACGAAGAATTAACCAAACAATTGCGGCACTTAAAACGCCAGGCAGAAGCCGCGGAACGTTATACTGAACTGAAACAACAGGAGCGCCAGTTACAGGCTGAAATAAAAGTCCTCCAATGGCAGGCATTAGAGAGCCAGTTGGCGGCGCAGGAAGCTCCCTTAACGAAATATCAACTGATTCAGGACGAACAACTCGCCCGTTTGCGTGAAATTGAAACCAGTATCGAAAGAAGCCGGGTTGAACACGCGGAGGTTAATGCAGAGCGTGACGAAGTCCAAAAACAGTTTTATGGATTAGGGGCTGAGGTGGCGCGTCTGGAACAGCGTATCCAGCACCGGCAGGAACAGATTCTAAATTGGCGCAGAGAACTTTCCGGAGTGGAATCGCTGTGCCAGGAGCTTGAAGATCATACCGAAGAACAACGGCAACATATTGAAGAATTGAGTGCGGAATTAATTGTTCTGGAACCGGAATCTGCCGCCGCTAAAGCCGCGGCGCAGACGGCGGGGCAGACATTGCAGGCCATTGAACAAAAGATGCAGCAATGGCAGCGCCGATGGGATGTTTTTCAAACGGAATCTTCACAGTTTGCAGCACAGGCCGGGGTTTTGAAGACGAATCTCCAGCATTACGAGCAGCAACTCAACAATTTAAATTTCCGCCAGCTGCACTTGCGGGAGCGTCAGCAGCAGTTGCCTCTGGATGGCCTTGCTGCGGAGATCACACCCTTAACCGCCGAAACCGCGCAATGGCGTCAGCAGCTGGAAACGTCACAGAACGAATTAGCGCATATCAGCGAAGCCATACGCGCACAACGTCAGCAGAATATAGATTTCAAACAACAACTGGATAGCCGGATACTCCAGTTACAGACGCTACAAAGCCGTCACGCTGCTCTGGAAGCCGTGCAGCAATCGGCATTGGGGTATCATAACGATCACACCAAAGAATGGTTCGAGGATAATTCATTGACGGACTGCCCACGGCTCGGCCAGGTGCTGCAGGTAAATTCCGGCTGGGAACTGGCTGTGGAGACGGTGTTGGGTGGTTATTTTGACGCAGTCTGTCTGGAAAATATCGAAAATTTTATCGAATCGGTGGCATGCATTACCTCCGGTCGTGTCACGTTAATAGATCTGCGGGCTGAAGCTCAACCCGTGACAATGTTGGCCAAATTACCGTTGTTATCCAGCCAGATTCAGAGCCAATGGCCGTTGCATGAATGGTTGTCGGGCGTGTATATCGCGCAGGATTTATCCTCTGCCTGGCAGGCGCGTGAGAATTTAACCATGGATGAGTCCATCATCACCCGCGATGGTATCTGGATGGGTAAAAACTGGGTCAGGATTAATAAAGCAGTCAATAAAGACAGTGGTATTCTGGTTCGCGAACAGGAATTAAAGCAATTAACGCAACAAATCCTGATTGCCCGCGAAGAAATGCACAATTGCAAAGCCCAATTAGAGCAGGGAGATGTATCCCTGCGTCAGCTTGAAGAGCAACAGGAACTCCAGCATCGCGCTTATCAAAATATCAGCGCGCGCCTGACCGAAACGCAGACGCAATTAAGCGGCCGTCAAAGCCGTTTCGCGGAATTACAGCAGCAACAGCAACGGCTGCTGCGGGAAAATCAGGAATGTGACCAATCCATTCAGAATCTGCAGGATTTGTTAATTAAAAACCGCGAGCAGTATCATCATTCCAGCCAAGTGGAACAGGCCCAGGCTAGCCAGCAGGCCGAGCTTCTGAAAGAGCGCGATCAATTACGTCAGGAACTCGACGCCGTTCGCCGTCAGACCGACCGCCAGCGCCAATCCGCCGACGAATTCATGGTGCGCCTCTCCGCCACCCAAAACCAGTTAGCATTGCTCAGGCAAAGCAGCCTTCGGGATGAGCGGCAGCGACAGCAGCTGGAAGAGAAGCGCGAATTATTAACCCGGCAGCTCGACGAAAATATTGAACCTTTGGAAGAATTACGCGTGCAGTTACAGGAGCAACTGAGCTCACGTCTGAATATCGAGCAAACTTTGCGGAATGCGGAAGCCGCACTCACCAGCAGTAATCAGCAATTAAAACAGCTCTCCAAAGCCCAACAGGATACTCAGGCAGAATTGACCGAGGCTAAAACCCAATGGCAAAATTTACAGATGGAACGCCAGGCGATTTTAGTTCGTCAAATCACTATCCAGGAACAATTAACTGAGCAGAATCGAGAGATCAGTGATTTGGCCGCGGCAATGCCTCCGGCAGCGAATGCGCCGGAATGGGAAAAACAGCTGGAGTCTGTAACGGCGCGCATTAACCGGCTGGGTCCGATCAATCTGGCCGCTATCGACGAGCACCAGACAGTTAACGAACGTAAAACTTACCTGGACAAACAGCAGGCTGATTTAAATGAGGCGCTGGAAATTTTAAAAACCGCGATTGGCAAAATTGACCGTGAAACCCGCGTGAAATTTCAGGAAACATTTATGCAGGTTAATCAGCACTTTCAGGAATTATTTCCACAAATTTTTGGCGGCGGCAAGGCCATGCTGGAATTGGTGGAGGATGACTGGTTAACAGCAGGGGTCATGGTGAAAGCGCAACCCCCCGGGAAACGTAACGCCACCATCCACATGCTATCGGGTGGCGAAAAAGCGTTAACCGCGGTTGCTCTGGTTTTTTCGATGTTCAGACTGAATCCGGCGCCTTTTTGTGTCCTTGATGAAGTCGATGCGCCGTTGGACGACATGAATACGGGCCGTTTCTGCCAGCTTGTTAAGGAAATGGCGAAAACCACGCAATTTATTGTGATCAGTCACAACAAAGTGACTATCAGTATGTCGGAACGTCTTATGGGCGTGACGATGCAGGAAGCAGGTGTTTCCAGAATTGTTTCAGTCAACGTGGCTGAAGCGGTGTCGTTGGCCGAAGCATGAAGAAAGAGAGTTGAGGAAAAGAAATGATACAGGGACTCGTGGCGATTGTTTTACTGGCGTTAGCGGCGGTCTGTTATTGGTGGGGGCGCCGCCCTATCGGTACAGCCCATTCCGACGACCCGGATGTTATTTTAGGATTAACCGCGTCGGAGGAAAAGACGATCATTAGTCCGGTCCCTGCTAACGCACCTTCGCCTCCGCCTAAACCGGCGCCGCCGCCGGCGGCATTGCCGCTGGAAAGAGAAATTTTATTTTTGCGAGCTCCAGAGGGGCGTCCTTATAGCGGTTACGAGCTCTTACAATGTTTATTGACTTGTGGTTTGCGATTTGGAGAAAACAATATTTTTCATCGCTATGAATATCATCAGGATGGTCAGGTGGTTTTATTCAGCGTCGCCGCCGCCACCAAAAATGGCGAATTAAAACCATCGGATATGGGAGATTTTAACTGTCCAGGTTTGAGTTTGTTTATTACCTTAAACAACCATGTCTATCCGAGCGTTAACTTCGAATTAATGCTGGATACCGCCCGGCAATTAATGGAAGATTTGGGCGGAACGTTACTCGATGAAAATCAGGCGACGTTGATTCCCGAGAAAATTCAGCAAATTCGCGAAAAAATCAAACGCTTTGAAACCAGCCAACAAACCATGGAACTTTTTGTTTGAGCGTCCCGCAAAAAATTCGCGTTCGCGCGGAGCAGCTGGCGCGGACAATTAATGAACATAACTATCGCTATTATGTGCTGAGTGATCCGGCCATTTCCGATGAAGAATATGATTTATTATTTCGTGAATTAAAAGAACTTGAAAGCCAATACCCGGAATTAATAACTCTGCAATCGCCCACCCAGCGAGTAGGCGCGCAGCCTCTGAAAGCCTTTGTGCAAGTGCGTCATACTCTGCCTATGCTGTCGCTGGACAACGCATTTACGGATGAAGAACTGGAGAGTTTCGACGAGCGTATTCATCAGCGATTGAAAACCACCGCGGAAATTATTTATGTTTGCGAACCAAAAATGGATGGAGTGGCGGTGAGTTTAATTTACCGCGATGGAGAATTACACCAGGCCGCTACCCGTGGCGACGGCGACGTGGGTGAAGATGTGACGCAGAATGTCCGCACCATCGCAGCTATTCCCCTACAGTTGCGCGGGTCAGATTACCCTCAGTTGCTGGAAGTTCGCGGCGAAATTACCATGCCAAAAGCTGGTTTTGTAAAATTTAATGCCGAAGCCGCCGAAAAAGGCCAGAAAACTTTTGTTAATCCGCGAAACGCCGCTTCCGGCAGCTTGCGGCAACTGGACCCCTCGGTCACCGCTACCCGGCCATTGGCTTTTTTTGCTTACGGAATCGGTCAAGCCGATCCCTCGGGACTGCCTGCCACACATGCGGAAATTCTAAACGCTCTCCAGCAGTGGGGGATTCCGGTAGCCCGTGATCGCGATCTGGTCACTGGTATTGGCGCTTGCGAAAAATATTACCGGCGTATTCTTCAAAAACGCGACACTTTGCCGTTTGAAATCGACGGTGTGGTATTTAAAGTGAATGACCTCGCTTTGCAGAAACAATTGGGATTTGTCTCTCGGGCGCCACGTTGGGCGATAGCGCACAAATTTCCCGCAATGGAAAAAGCCACCCGGCTTCGTGCCGTGGAATTTCAGGTAGGCCCGCACCGGTGCGATCACCCCCGTGGCGCGGCTCGAACCAGTGTTTGTGGGAGGGGCGACAATCAGCAACGCCACATTACACAATTTTGATGAGATAGTTCGTAAGGATGTTCGCGAAGGTGATCGGGTAATCGTCCGTCGCGCAGGTGATGTCATCCCGGAAGTGGTAGGACCGATATTGGCCGACCGGCCCCCGGGTGCAAAAAAAATTCCGATGCCACGGCATTGTCCAGTCTGCGGCGCCGATGTCATTAAGCCGGAAGGAGAGGCGATAGCTCGCTGTATGGGCGGATTATTTTGCCGGGCCCAGGTGCAGGAAAGTATCCGGCATTTTGCTTCCCGTAAAGCGATGGATATCCATGGCCTTGGCGACAAGGTCGTCGAATTATTACTGACTGAGGAATTGATAAAAAATATCCCTGAACTTTACCGGCTGAAAGCGGAAACCCTGGCCCGATTACCGCGGTTAGGTGAAAAATCCGCTGAAAAGCTGATCGATGCTCTGGAACGCAGCAAAAAAACCACACTGCCGCGTTTTCTCTACGCCCTGGGAATACGCGACATGGGTGAGGCCACCGCACGCGCTTTGGCCGAAAATTACGGTGATTTGGCGCCCTTAATGCAAGCCACTGAAGAGGACCTGCAAACAGTCGCTGACATTGGCCCCATCGTTTCCGCGCATATCCATGCGTTTTTTCGCCAAAAACATAACGTTGAAATTATCAATAAACTCATTGCGTCAGGTATGCGCTGGCCAGTGATTCAGTCCTCCGCCGCGGCTGGACCGTTGTCCGGACAAACTTTTGTGATCACGGGAACACTGGCGACAATGAGTCGCGAAGAAGCCTCGGCAGCGTTACAGAAACTCGGCGCCAAAGTCACCAACAGCGTGTCCGCCAAAACCACCGCCGTGATCGCCGGCGAAAATCCCGGCAGCAAGCTGGAAAAAGCCCGGAAACTGAACATCCACATCATGGATGAACAGGAATTCCTGTCGCAAATCCGCCTTTAAGAACAGTTTATTTCCCATACCAACCGCCGATCAGGTAACCGACTGTGAGAAAAACCGAGGCCCAGAGGATGGCGCCGCTAAAAGCGAAAATGGCAAAACGGTTGAATGGGATACGGACGGTCCCGACCAGATAACCCGTAAAATGCCGGACACCGGGAATAAAATAGCCGATGAATAATGCCCACATGCCAATTCGGGCGAACCAGCGCCGTGTTCGTTCGATACGGGGAGCGGTTAATCGCACATAATGACCATATTTTTCCAGCAGCACGCTGCCGCCATAACGGCCGATGGCGTAGCTCAGGCTAATGCCAAAGATAGCGCCCATATAAGCGGCAAAAACCGTATAACTGAGTGTTAATTTGCCGCGACTGATGAGGAAGCCCGCCGCAACCATCAGGGTTTCGTCCGGGACCGGCAAAGCGAGTATTCCCAGAGCCATCAGGAAAAACAGCGCAATGCTGCCGTGGTCCAGCAAAGGCTGTGAATGGGCCGCAATGGTTTGTAAAATCTGATTAATTTCGTTCTGAAAGACCATCCCAAATCATAACTTATTAAAACGTTCCTGTTAAGAGCAGCTATTTAACCTGTCTTTTCAGCAATTTTCATTGAACCTGGGCGGAATGACTGGTTCCAGCCATAGGATTCTATTATAGTATTTGGCAATGATCAGACCCTTACCACTTTATATTGGCTTGCGCTATACTCGCGCCAAACGGCGTAATGGTTTCATTTCTTTTATTTCGCTGGCGTCGACGCTGGGGATTGCGCTTGGGGTTGCCGTACTGTTGACGGTGTTATCGGTCATGAATGGTTTCGACGAACAAATCCGTAGCCATTTTTTTGCGATGGCGCCGCAGGTGACGATCAATACCGGGGAAGATATCACTAATAATTGGCGGCAATTGGCCCACATCGCCGGCCGGATTCCATCGGTGCGCGCCAGTGCGCCGTTTGTGAGTGGGGAAGGGATGCTCATTAAAGGCGATTTACTGCGTGGGGTCAATATCATGGGCATCCTGCCCGGTGAAGAAGTCCGGATATCGCAATTAGCCAAAAAAACGGTGACCGGAAATGTGAATGACTTAACTCCCGGCAGCTTTAATGTGATGATTACCCGAAATCTGGCGGACCAGCTCAGTTTAAAACCCAAAGATCCCGTGAATCTTTTTACCTCTCAGGCCACCACGACTCCGCTGGGCTTATTTCCGCGCTACCGGCGTTTTACAGTATCCGGGATTTATAACAGTGTCAGTAACAGCATTGCTTCGGATGCCGTTTATATCAATATGGAAGATGCGCAAAAATTACTGGCTGCGGGACCCAAGGTGAGCGGCTTGCATCTTAAATTAACGGATATTGATGACGCTGCGCGAGTGCATCGGCAAATCCAGCCATTATTACCGGGTGATTTCTCAGTCACAGACTGGACAGTGGAATCCGGCGCATTTTTTCAGGCGCTGGCCCTGGAAAAAACCATGATGTTTATTATTTTATTATTGGTCATCGCCATTGCCGCGTTTAATCTGGTTTCCATGCTGATGATGGTTGTCAATGAAAAACAGGCTGATATCGCTATTTTACGAACACTCGGCGCTTTACCGCGCACCATCCGCAACATTTTTATCGTGCAGGGGACGGTGCTGGGAATTTTTGGCACCCTGGTGGGATTAGCCGTGGGCATCATCCTGACTCTGAATGTCAATCCGGTGGTAAATGCCTTGCAGCATTTTTTTCACGTGCAGTTTATTCCGGTCACCGCTTACTGGTCGAATTTTTTACCTACAAAAATACTGGTCAGAGATATTTTAATTGTTTGCGCCATGTCGCTCGGCTTAAGTATATTGGCGACTTTATACCCCGCGTTTGTGGCCTTTCGTATACAACCTGCTGAGGCGTTGCGCTATGAATAATTTAGAATGTCGGCATTTACGTAAAACCTTTAACGATGGAAAACTTCACGTCGAGGTTTTAAAGGACGTGAATTTGCAGGTATTTCCCGGAGAAATGATTGCGATTGTCGGGGCTTCGGGAAGCGGTAAAAGCACTTTGCTGCATTTATTGGGCGGACTCGACAAGCCCGATGGTGGAGAAGTGCTGGTAGCCGGAGAGAATTTATCGCAGTTAAATGAAAAAGCGAAAAGCCGGTTACGCAACCATAGTTTAGGGTTTGTTTATCAATTTCATCACCTGCTTCCGGAATTTACCGCACTGGAAAATGTTTGCATGCCTTTATTAATTCGTGGATTAAACAGGGTAGAAACCATACGACGTGCAAAAGAAATGATTGAGCGGGTGGGATTGTCGGCGCGATTAGAGCATCGTGTCGGCGAATTGTCCGGGGGTGAGCGCCAGCGTATCGCTATCGCGCGAGCTTTGGTGACCAAACCTCTCTGCGTGCTGGCGGATGAGCCAACCGGTAATTTGGACCAGACGTCCGCCGAACATATTTATGAATTAATGAAGCAACTCAATCAGGCGCTAAATATCAGTTTCGTGATAGTGACTCATAATTTGCAATTAGCGGCGCAGATGAACCGGCAACTGGTACTGCGAAATGGCGTCTTAATATGATTCGGCCTTTAGCCCTTTATATTGGATTGCGATACACCCGGGCGAAACGGCGCAGCCGGTTTATTTCGTTTATTTCCCTGGCTTCGATCATTGGCATTGCTCTGGGCATAACGGTTTTGATCACCGTGTTATCGGTCATCAATGGTTTTGATGAACAGATTCGCAATCGTTTTTTTGCGATTGCGCCGCAGGTAACGGTAGTCGCCGGCAATGATATTTCACAATCGTGGCCAGGATTGGTAAAAAATATCCGTCAGGCGCCCGAGGTCCGGGCCGCCGCGCCATTTATCACCGGCCAGGGAATGGTTCTGAATGGCGGAGTATTGAGGGGAGTGAACGTGCTCGGTATTCTGCCCAGTCAGGAAGCGCAGATATCGCGATTAGCCCGGCAGGTGATCGCCGGTAATATGAATAGCTTGACCCCAGGCAGCTTTAATTTAATGATGGGAAAATCCCTTGCCAAACAACTGGATTTGCAATTGGGCGATTCTATCAGTCTGTTTGTCGCACAGGGCAGCGATGGATCGTTGCCGCGCTTTGATTATCAGCGATTTACGTTGTCGGCGATTTTCAGCAGTAGTCAGGGGTTTGGTTTTGATCAGATACTGGTTTACATGAATCTGGCCGATGCCCAAACGCTATTGGCGGAGACGCAACGCTGGAATGGATTACATTTACGCATCAGCAATCTTTATCAGGCGGGTATGGTCAATCAACAATTGCAGGCATTATTGCCATCCAGCGACAGCGTTTCCGACTGGACGCAGCAATTTGGCAGTTTTTTTCAAACTCTGGCCATGCAGAAAACCATGTTATTCGTGATTTTATTATTTATTATCGCCATTGCAGTGTTTAATTTGATTTCGACTTTAATCATGGTCGTCAATGAAAAGCGCGCGGATATCGCCATTTTGCGCACTCTGGGTGCGACGCCATTCACGATTATGAATACTTTTATCGTGCAGGGGGCGTTGATTGGGCTGGCGGGAACTCTGTGCGGTATGGTAGGTGGTTTGTTACTGGCGCTCAACGTGACGGCGATTGTCAACGGCATTCAAAAAGTGTTTCATTTGCAGCTGATTTCCGAATCCGTTTATTTTGTAAATTATCTGCCTTCGAAAATAATGTTTTCCGATATCTGGCAGGTCTGCGTCATCGCATTCGGTCTCAGCGTGTTAGCCACAATTTACCCCGCCCTAATCGCCTTCCGCACTCAACCTGCCGTCGTATTGCGTTATGAGTAACCTTATTGCGGTAATGCAATCCTCGGAGTATACTCCGAAAAATACTGACATTTTCGGAGTGTGGTATGGAATTAGTCTCTCGACTACTTTTCCGCAATAGCGTGCGGAATTATCAGGCTAGTATATTGACATAACTAGAAGAATTAGTTATCCTTAGAGGATGGAAATATCTAAAGACGACTCTGGCATTGACCTTATACGGCTTTAATCCTAACGAATGTACATATCTCCAAACTGGAATTGTTACTGAAATTAAATATGAAGAAAGAAACTAGTGGCGAATCAAAAAAAATTGGGAAGTCTATTCCATTCCTGCAATTAAACGATTACGAACATAAAATAATTAACAAAATTAATTTATTATCTAAAGAAGATACGGCCAAAATAGAAGATATCTTACTGGCTGAATGTAAAGATATGGCTTCTTTTGTGCGGTTGGCTATTTATAATCCCAACATACGGCAATGGTGCCGGCTGAATCAACAAAGTACCTGGGAAGAAGGCTTGCAAGAATTGGGAGAAGGGGTTCCGTTCGAATATCAATTTCGGGCCCAAAAAAACCTTTCGGCTTTTGATTTACTGGCCGGTTCAATATTGATTAATGAATCCCTTAAGTATGAAGAGCAATCGGTAAAACATATTTTTATTCTGTTAGCTACGCAACTTTTTCATTCTTTTTATGCAACATTTTTGTTGACTGACCATGTTTTAACTGAATTAAAAGATAGTAAAGAACAAAAAATCATAGAGTCTACAACAAATATTTTGGAAACAGCCGCACTTATCCATGGGTGTCCTGGTTATGTTCTTTATAGTGTTTTTAATTTTAAACTGTGCGAATTTTTTTTGAAAAAAAAACTGCTTAACAGGGCAGCGGCTGCGATGCACTTATCTTACCGTTTTTTATTGACTGCTATATCATTAGAAAAACATTGCTCTGCCGAGCTGTCAAATGCTCTTTACGGTAAAAATTTTTCTTTATTCAATTTAAAATTGAACGAGCAAAAAGGAGGGGCTCTCTTTTTTCCAATCAGGAATTTCTATAAAAATCATTATTCTGATTTTATCGATCCCATTGACCTGGCAGCGCAGCAGGAAGCTTCCCGCTTGGCTGCCCATTGGATATCTTCTACGAAGAAATAACTTCTATTGTTTGCGGGTTAGAAATTTGGATATTTTCTTCCTGGCTAGAGGCCACTTTTCTATTGGACACTAAATTTAAATTAACATGAGCACTGTCTGCCGATACGCGCTCATTGGTTTTTTCAAAGCCAAAATTTATTTTCCTTTTATTGAATGAATTGGATGTGGATTGAATGACATCAACGGTCTCGGTATGTCTGAGGTTTTGCGCTATGGTTAAAGCGGTTGCCCCTTTCTTTGTTTTTAGACTTAAATCAGCTTTCGAATCCAGTAACAACTGGACTACATTAAAATGATTATTGCAGGCAGCTATCATTAATGGCGTAATTCCCTGAAGATTGCTTTGATTAATGAGCGCACCTTGCCTGATCAATACTTTCACCATATCACAATTACCTGATTGAGCGGCGCGTAAGAGCAATGTCCAACCTCGCTTATCGGCACGATTGACGTCAATATGATTTGCCTCAATTAATTCAGCAATTTCCAGAGATGTTTTGATAAGAATCGCTTTAAAAATAGAATGGTTTTTGAAGTCTGGAGACGCTAAAACCTTATCTATATTTGTCCTGGCTTTTTGCGCGAAAAACCACGCCGATTGATTTTTTTGTTGAGCCTCAGAAAAAGCTCCACTATGTCGAGCCACTTCGCTCTTGTTTTGAAGGATAATGGGAGTGGTTGGAATTTGGAGCTGTTTATATCGTCCATGTCCCTCATTCCGCGCAATTATTGTGCGGATATAACGATAAAGCGAGGGTTTTACATCCTGGATTGGATTATTTACAGCGGGTTTTATATCTTGCAAAAGTTCATCTAATTTTTCTAAATTTTTAATAGTCTTTGGTTGAATTTCATTATTCTGAAATGTAAACGCTATATACTTGGGTGATGTATTTTTCATGATAAAAATTGCATTTTTATATTGTGCCTGATCAAGATTCTCTGGAATTTTGTTGATATAGAAAATTTTATTTTCTTTTTTTGCATCCAGCAGGATTCTTATTTTGAATATCGGAGAGTCATTCTCAATAGATTGATTTTTTTCAGCGTATTGATTTATTAACTGTTTAAAATCAGTAACATTATGATGTTTGTGCAAAGCATTCATTATATCCTGATCCAAATCAATTCGCAGAGGTTGAGCAATACCCTGATCATTCACATAATAAAGATTGACTGTTTTTGTCACTGTGAAGAGATAGCTATCCTGATAGTGAGTTAAATCTTTGGGTAATTTGCCCGATAGGCAATATACTTTTCTCGCTGCATGATCAAAATATTTTGCTTCATACAAATGTACGCTGCGTACTTCTTTTTCCTCTATTTTTTTCATGATAATAGGTAATTCAACTGAAGCTAAAGTAGTTTCTGGTAATATCTTCTCAAATACATATACTTGAACATCCGATCCTTTATTGGTAACGTTATTGATTTCTTCTGAGAGGGCGTCCCAAAACATTTTTACTGGGGAATGTGGATTGTTAGACCATTTCTTCAGTCCCCATAAATATTGTTCAGAAGCTAAAGAGCCTGCTAAAGAACTTTCCAAAGCAATATTGCCCGGTTTAACCATTTTTTTAGCCATTCTTGGATCGATTTTGGACCATAGCACAGTGTCACCGGGGGCGGCTTTTAACTGACTATCCATTTTAAATGCATTCATTTTAATTAACTGTTGCAGAAGATTAGCAAGGTTACTTTGATAGTTAATTTCGCTGCCATCAGCTCCTTGTTTTAGACAAACATTTTTTAAACTCACCATAAACTGCTCAGCTACTTTTTTTAGTTCCTTAAAATCATCAATTTGCTTTTTAAGCGCTTGCATTCTTTTTTGACTGATAGCGAATTCTTTCGCTTCTTTATGGGATTTGGACAAGGCTATGATATAAGCATCTATATTTTCAAGATATCCATTCAGAGCTTTATTGGCTAATTTTTCATCTATATCGTAATGGTCTGGTATTTCTTTTTTCATATTTTTCTCAAAATTTAGGTTTAAAGTTAATATTATTCAATTTTAAACGGAAATTATTAATAAAATATTAAATTTTAAAAAAATAGTGCAGTTTGGAAGCATCTTTCTGTAGTCAGGCATTCATGGAAAAATCGATGGTCAAATGGGCAAAAAGCCGGTTAATAATTCGTTTAAAAATCGCCGACCTAACGGAGTTGTTTCAACGTAATCTTCTGAGACTGTGAGCAGTTCCGTTTGGGGGTTAGTCATCAGATTTTTATAGATATCTTCCGGGGTTAATCCGGTCCGCTCCGTGATTAAAGTCATGAGGATTCGTTGCCTTAGTCGGAGCGCATTCATTAAAAATTCCAATAACAGCTCCGGTAATGTCATTTTTTCAGGCCATATCATTACCCACAAGTCCTTTAAGCCTGACTTTTGCCGACTAAAGCAGCAAAATTCGCCTTTAAAAGGCACAATCTTGTGTGAATTATTGACTTATTTTGAATTAAATTAAGCCAATAACGACTTGTGGGTAATGATATGTTTTTTCAGGCCTGACCCCCCCTAACTTATTAAATAATTAAAAAATAAAGGGGAGAAAATTGCCAGAACATGTTGTTAAAATTAAGTATTTGAATTTAAATAATTTTCTTGATAAGAGTTATGCCGATCATGGCTATGATTGAACCGGTCTTTTATAAACCCGGGCTTTCATAATGCGTGGGCCTTTCATGCGGTCGATAATGACCCTGAATTGTTTGAAAGTGACGTGTTCGCCGGGTTTGGGGATGCGGTGTATTTTCTGCAAAATCAGGCCGGCGAGGGTGTTGATCTGTTCATCTTCCGGTGAAATATCAATGTCCAGTGCGCGTTCCAGCGCGTAGATCGAACAGTTGCCATTCATTAAAAATCCACCATCCGGCAATGCGATCCAGTCGTCGCGGGTTTTATGAAATTCGTCTTTAATACGGCCCAACAAAATGTGTAATAGATTATCCAGAGCGATAAAGCCGATCGGATCATTCATTTTACTTAATACGATAGCGAAATGCGGCATTCCTTCCCGGAATTTTTTCAGCAACTCTAGAGCCGGTAAATTTTCTCTTATCTTTAAAATCGGGCGGGCCAGAGTGGTTAAAGGGGTAATTTTTTGTCCTTCAAAAATGACCGGTAGTAAGTCTTTAATATGAATGATGCCGGTAATGTTATCCTCTGTGTCCTGATATAGCGGGTAACGGCTATAGCGGGTTTTCAGAATAATAGCCAACGCTTCCTCGACGGATTGATTTGCTTCCAGCCCAGTCATTTCCGCAATAGGGCGCATGATTTCAGTGACCTGTAAATCGGCCAAATCCAGGGCGTGTTCCAAAATTTCCAGTTCGTCTTTAGTTAATTCGCCATGGAGGTGGCTGGTGTTTAAAATTAATTTAATTTCTTCCGTGGAGTAGCCTTTCTCTCCGGGTTCCGCTTCGTCTAACCTGACGGCTTTAAGTAAGTAGTTTGAGCAGGCATTGAGTATCCGGATAGCCGGATACATTAGCCAGTAGAACCCATACAAAGGCACCGCGGTCCATAAAGATACCCGCTCGGACTGACGGATAGCCAATGATTTCGGCATAAGTTCTCCCACCACGATATGCAGGAAGGATAAGAAGAAAAAAGCCACTAAAATAGAGATAAATTCCACCCAATCTTTGGATGAAATACCTGCCCACTTTAGCGCGGGCGCCAATAGCGCGGCAGTCGCCGGTTGACCTATCCAGCCTAACCCCAGTGAGGCGAGGGTGATGCCCAATTGGCAGGCTGAGAGATAAGCGTCGAGGTGTTTATTAATCTGAACCAGTATCCTGCTGCGCAAGCCGTAAATGTTTTTAATCTGCTCGATGCGGGTATGGCGCAGTTTAACCATACCGAACTCCGCGGCGACGAAGAAGGCGTTTAACAGCACCAGGGCGAACCCGACGCACATCAATAAAAAATTAAGGGCATATTGCGAATACATAAGTATCTAATACTAAAATAATCCATTCATAAAGAAAAGCTGGAGGCAACTGCAGAATTTGGGTTTAAAGATGAATGATATTCTTTATCTCAGGCAAATTTTCTTCTATTTGGGGAAGAACTGCATTCCATTGACGCCTCTCTTCTGCAGTAAGACGGTTATGAAAAAATCGATAGTCATACCTGTATTCTCGAGAATAGTCCGCAACGATGGGAACTAACACCTGGGGAAAAGGGAGACAGGATAGCAGGATATCCTCGGTTGCTTTATCGTATTGTTTTTTTAGGCTGAGGTTTCTTTTAAATAATAAATTTGAAATGTCCTTGCTCATGGTTCCTTGCATAATAAAGTCATCTAAAGCCTGGTTACCTGCAAAAAACAGCAGGTAAATCATGTTAATTCCTTCGCAGCTTAAATGAAGTTTACGCATGTTTGGATTTAAGGCCAGGGCAACGATTCCCCAACTCAGGATAATCAGATTACCTGTTAAATCTAAATTTTGCAGACCTGAATGTTTGGCTAAGGCAGCAACAGCTTTATCATCAATACTACAACCTCCTAAATCCAAATCGGTTAATGCCGGAAAATTGGAAAAATGTTCGACTATCGAATCTCCCCTCAATTCTCGGTTACGACCTAAATTAAGCTTTTCCAAAACAGGATTATTCGATAAATAACCAAGCCCTGTTGGGCTTATGTCACAGTCGCGTAAATTCAGTTCTGTTATAAAAGGATGCATTGATAACGCAAGCACATTCTCATCTGTTAAAAGATTCCAGGATAAATTCAAAATTTTTAAATATTGGAATTTTAAAATAAAATCAATCTCAATTAATTTACATGAGGATAAATTAATTTGAGTGAGATTGGGACAACATAGCAACGCCTCCACTCCTGGATTTTCTAAGGAGTTACTCGACACATCCAGAATCTTTAAAGCCCGGTTAATTGCATGGGTAGTGGTAGTCGATTCTGTAGGTATTTCTTTAGATGCACTTAAAGATAGTTCAGTTAAATTGGGAAGAGATAAAAAGAAACAGAGTTCCTGATAGCCAACAGAATTTTTGGAAAGATCAAGCGCCTTTAGGGTTTTATTTCCGGAAAAGGCTTTTACTCCATACGAATTAATCTTACATTCTGCTAATGTCAATTTCTCAAGAGTAGAATGTGATGATAAAATTTGTGCACCTGTATTACCCAATAAGTAGTTAGCACTTAAATTCAGGTTTGTTAGCCATGGCATCTTAAGAAATAACTTTGCCTCTTCAGGGCCAATTTGACAATCCTTTAAACTAAGAGAAGGCATGTTGAAACGAGGAATCATTTTAGAAGAAATCTTGCAATCCCAAAAATGTAGGCCGGTTAAAGTTTGACGAGACAAAAAGTTATCAAGAATTTTGGGTTCTAGTGTGCCCCCTTCGAAATTAAGGGTACGAACAGGGCTCTGAAGGATGGCGTCAATTATATTTTATTAGCATCAGTCCCAGATAAACATAAAGAATGGATGGACATTGATTTTAAATAACCTAAAAGAGAAGGAGTCGCTTGATTTTTAAAGTTACATAAGAATAAATAATGAGAATCACCCTCATAATAACGGTGCCGCCGGAAATCGAACCATTTCCTGGCAGATGGGTCCAAATACAGGTCTTTTTCATCCGTATTTAATTTTGATTCTGCTTTGTTTGCCTGTATACCTCTATTCATAATTCTCACCTTGTTTTGAGTATAAAAATTCTTTTGTCATGATTGGGTGTTTTTATACTCAAAACGATTAGGTTTTCGGTGTTATGCTAGAACACCGAAAACCTAATCGTTTTGAGTATATAACCCACAGGTTGAGATTATGAAGAATTTTGAGAAGATTATCAAGAAAAGGGAACTTTTAAAGACGAATGATATTCTTTATCTCAGGTAAATTTTCTTCTATTTGAGGAAGAACTTTATTCCATTGACGTCTCATTTCTGGAGTAAGACTGTTATGAAAAAATCGATAATCATACCTGAAATTCGTTATGTCAGGCTCGATTCGTCTATAATTAGTTTATTCAAAAATTTCCCTCGAGTCAGACATAACAATTTTTAAAAAATAAGGCTTTGAAATATAATCTATATTTAAAATTTATGTCGGAACTGACACCCTTATTGCACTAAAGGTGTTTGAACTATTCGAAAATGTTCATAAAACCAGATTATTCTATAATGGCGGTCATGATTACAATTATTTTAAGGATAGGAAAAGAGTTGCTGTTGCCAAAACTCTTTTAAAAGAATACATCGACTCAATTATTGGAATATCTCAAGGCAGTAACTTTATCGATTGTATAAAAGAATTTTCTGATTTAACTATTTATCTTTTCAAGGAATTTTCTGATGGAAAGATAGTGACTACTACTGAAGCTATCGACCAAATTAAACTCATTCTTAACAATATTTTCAGCAATATTCACACTGTGCAAGTAGAATCAATTTCACCTGGCACGTGTTCTTTGAATTAACCTGGATATTTCACTATCAGGCTAGCGAGAACGCGAAAGAGCCTGAAGATTCGGGTGTTTTTGGCAAAACCGCGCCCACGCGGTTTCGTGAAAACATGCGAAGATTCAAGTTCTTTCGCATTCACAGTAACCTGATAATGATACCCACATTCCTAGAACAAAAAATAGACTTTTTTAATTTAACGGTCGCTTGTGATGAATCTGTGAAAAAATGTCGTTAATTCGTGTTCATGAATGCACCCAAACCTCGTCAATAGTGTTTCCCCGCCCAAGAAGTCCGCAGTGAATCTCCGGGGTACAAAGCTGCGCGTTTCAGCCGTGCTCATTACGCCGTGACGTCAAGCGAGAGTACCACCGCTTTACGACGGCTCCACTGCGCGCGCCTGAAACGCTCCGCTTTATACCCCTTTCTATTGCCTTGGGCGGGAAAACACTATTGACTCCGCAAATGAACCTGATATTGATCAAAGCTTTTTGAATTTTGGCAAGAATCTTTTATCGACTTTCTTTGAATAAGACCGTATATCTCGCAGGCTGTTTCTCCAAATAAACGAATAATCTGTTTCCTAATCTCATTGATGTTAGCCGTCATTTCTTTATCTGGTTTTTCTGATGACTCTTTATAGAATCTAACCACACTAATTCCCTCCATCAATTGAAAAACCCACCTCATCGTCGGATTTTTTATCTGCTTATTCAATTGATTCGGTAAGGTTTCATTCTTCTCCTCTAATGTTTTCCGCAGTTTATACCCGGGTCAACCATAAGTAATCGTTATGCTTTAATAATTTATCTTCCGCATAAAGCGCGCTATCTGCAACCCATTTGAAATTTTTATCCATATCGATTTGTGCTTGAAAATCCCTCACTTTTTTAATCGTCTCATGAAAACTGGTTTTGTCAGAACTATTTCCACTCAGCGGCTCCATGAATAATGGCATCGCACTTGGCCCATTTACCACCAGGGAAAGAACCGCTTGTTTTAAATCCGGGCGACGTGCCTTGGAATGTCCATACGTTATTTCACTTTCGGAACTCAAATCCATTTGCGGAGTCAATAGTGTTTTCCCGCCCAAGGCACTAGAAAGGGGTATAAAGCGGAGCGTTTCAGGCGCGCGCAGTGGAGCCGTCGTAAAGCGGTGGTATTCTGCTTGACGTCACGGCGTAATGAGCACGGCTGAAACGCGCAGCTTTGTACCCCGGCGATTCACTGCGGACTTCTTGGGCGGGAAAATACTATTGACGGGGCTTGAACAAGCTCATGAAATTAAATAAAGTTTAATTTTTGTTCTAGGAATGTGGGATGATAAGAATATTTTTCACAGAAAATACCTTACGCTATCGGGGATCGTAATGGGGAGTTGCGCGTAGCGACTCCCCCTTAATTCCGAGCAGAGGCTTTGTCTCGCGGAGGATCAAAACAGGAAGCGGGTACCGCTGTACTCAGCGGGAGCCGTTGAAAGCCGGTCTTGACTTAAGGCAGGATACGTGTGTAGGATTCAAGATACATTGTAATCATAGACACTAGTACCCCGTCAAATAAGTTTTTCCGGATGATATAAACTCGTTTTTGTGTCATGATTCCTGATTTTTAAAATGAATCAGGGAAAGATCATGTTGCCATTGACACTAAAACTTAAGAAAAATGAACTCATTGCGATAAAAGAATTTCTAAAATACGAAGAGCCGCGTGTTATCAGGCGTGCAAATATTTTGAATTGTCTTCATCATGGATATTCATCAGGTGAAATAGCTCTGATATTAAATGTTGATCCAAAAACAGTGACGAATGTCGGAAATGCTTATAATGAAGAGGGATTTGATTGCGCCTTGTATGATGATGAGCGATCAGGTCGTCCAATTGATTTTGATGATCGGGAGAGATCAAGAATTATTGCGATGGTTTGTACGAATCCACCCAGTGGTTGTTATAGATGGACTTTGGATTTGATAGCTAAAGAATCAGAGAAACGTGGTTTAATTGATCGATCAATTAGTCGAGAACAAGTTAGAATTATTTTGCAAGAACATGATTTAAAGCCTTGGCAAGAAAAGATGTGGTGCATTGGTGATTTAGATGAAGAATATATAAAAAAAATGGAAGATGTATTAGACGTATATGCACGCCCATATAATGAAAAAAAGCCTGTTATTTGTATAGATGAAAAACCAGTTCCGTTAATAAGCGATACACGTAATCGTATTTTACCAAATGATCCTGGAGATATTTTAAAAAAAGATTATGAATATAAACGAAACGGATCAGTAAATGTATTTTGCGCTGTTGAACCGAAAGCTGGGAAGTATATTAACATTGTAACAGAACAACGATGTGGTTCTGATTTTTCGCAATTCATTAAATTGTTATCCGAAAAATATAACGATGCAGAAAAGATTATTTTAGTAATGGATAATTTATCTACGCATAGTGAAAAACATTTGATAGAGAATTATGGTGAAAAAGAAGGGAAAAAACTATGGAATAAATTTGAAGTTCATTATACCCCTAAACATGGAAGCTGGTTAAACCAAGCTGAGATTGCAATTGGAATGTATTCAAGGCAATGCTTAGGTGATGGGAGAATAGGAACAATAGAAAATTTAAAATTTCAAACACGTGCATGGAATAAACTAATTAATAAAAAGCAAACAAAAATTAATTGGCGTTTTACAAAATCTAAAGCAAGAAAAAGCTTGTGTTATGCACCGATTAAACATCCGGAAAAACTTATTTGACGGGGTACTAGGAGAAAAAAATGAAACTTGAACTAAATATTGATAATGTCCATATTGTAACGTTCCAAATAAAAGATCCTTCTCAAGCAACGCTGGGTCATATCGTGGGAATTGTTAATAATAATCTTGCCTCAGAATTTCGTCCGCGCTCTTATCAAGATAAACATAACCAGAATTTTACTCTGGAACAATTACAGTATACATTAGCTCATCTGGATAATCTGAATATCACTCAAAATCAAGTTATGCTTAAGGCAAAAACACTAGAGCAAGGGCAGGATGATTTATCAAAAGTACTTCTATCCACAATGCCAGACTCTTCAATATTAACAATGGAGTCCATCACCCTTTCAACTTTGGCTAGTAAACTGATCATAGACGGGTTATGTGAAGGAAAAGAAACTGAAAGCTGTCCCAGTGTAAAACAGAAGACCACTCTTCCGCCCTATTTCACGGGTCTGACTCATTTAACTCTACCGCATGGCATGGGGATCACGAGTGATGTAGCTAATGATAACCGATTTAACTTTTTACTTCAGTTAATAACAAACACTCCCACACTCAAAAGTTTTGAAATTAAAAACGCCTATTTTTCTACCAAACACGCCAAAAAGTTGGCAATAGAATTAAAGGGCAAACCCATTGAGTATCTTGGATTACCTAATGGTCATATTGGAATTGAAGGTGCTACGGATTTAATTAAAAACCTAAAAGCACTTAAGATGCTCAACCTTCATTATCAACGGGATGAATTCTATAGCCTGACTGCTATGTACATGTTAGTTGATGAACTGAAGCGCCATACTTCTCTTGAACGGGTTATTTTTACCAGGTTCCCTTATATTAATTTTCATTTACCCCTGATAAAAAATATGATGCTAACCAACAAAAAAATCGTATCATTTCAGGTAACTCCGGAAAATAATCCTATAGCTGGTGAAATTAAGTTCCTGGAGGAAGAGAATACCCGAAACAAATTAGTCAGAACAATCTTTGACTGTACTTCCTTTATGATAAAATTTCCACTCGATCTGGTTCTCTTAATGTGCGATTATCTGGTAGACCCACTCAGATATAATGGTATACAAGCTCCACTTTCAATAGTATATGGAAGACATCCTAACTACCATGACCTGGAATGTCGCTTTTTTCCGTCTTCAGTCTCATCACAAGTTACACCAGATCTGGTTTTGCAAAAATCATTACCCGAATTAGTGAAGAAATATAATTTCGAGAATACAACTCTGCAAGCCATACTTAGTGGTGTTGCTAAATATAGGTTTAATGCTGAAGTCAATGTGGAAACTATATTTGAACTGAAAAATAACCCTGAAATAAAATGTATGGAAGGTTGGATCGCTGAAAAATCAGGTATTGCGGAAAGATTCAGGCGCTTGTTCACATTTGACATAGTTCGTTTCGCTCGGCAGCTATCCAGGATCGAGATAATGATCCGCGAGGTTATGAATGATGAATTAGAAAACGGCCATTTACCTCAGCTGCCGCATTCCGAATTCGACCAATTGAATAGAGATTTCCAGACTCTACTGGACAGCGATGAATCCAAAAACCTCGCTCAGACGAATCCCGAACACAACCAATTTCTCAGCCGTGCTCAACTGGACAGAAAAGTTCATTCCGATCAGCGGTTATCCGGAATCAATAAAACAATCAAGGGAATTATGAGTAAATACAAACTTTGTTCCGATAAATGGCAATTACCCGAGATCGAGACAATGATCCGCAGAGTTCTGGGTGATGAAAAATACAATAGTGCTGCTTTCGAGAATGAGCTTGTGAGGAAAGACATCGAGAAAGAGATATGCAAGTGTCTGAGTCATCAATATCATAGCGTAGTTACTCCAGCTCCAGTCACGGCAGAAATTGAGATAATCTCTGGTCACCTTGTCCTGCAGGGTATTGATGCGTATCAATTATGGTTGCTAATGGAAAACCTGACTACTCACATAAAAAACCAGGGCGTCTATCCGGAAAGCCTTAAGAAACTCCTGACTTCGAAAGAATTTAATCAACAAAAATCGGAAAACCAAAATTCCATTTCATCTTCCTTTGCTACTCTAGGTCTTGTAACGAGTTCATCGAGTAGTAGCAGCAGTAGTTCAACATCCAGCTCCACAGCAAATTCCAGTACGAGCTGGTTTCCCAGCTTTAAGAAACTTTGGCAATGACTTGATTCGCCCAGGGAAGGGGCTCCACCTTTCAAGGAGTTAAAGAAGATGCTCCACCGGTGACTGGTGAGGCCGAGGTTGAAAGCACGATTTATTCGTGTCAGACGTAACAATTTTCTGTAAGATAAGCTTTAGAAATTAATGAAAAATTTTAAACTTTCGTCGGGTCTGACACTATATCAGCTAAATGCAGTCTCAATTACAGAAGTCTTACCTGGATCTTTATCTGTTAGTATTAAACCAGCTGATCTAGTTTGATCTAAATATGCCTGAGAGCTAGATGCTGAACTACTACAGGTACTACTGCTACTACTACTACTTTTCCAAAGTCCTGCCGTAACCAGGGAAGATGGAATAGATGTTAAACTCTGGTTTTCTCCTGCGCCATTCTCGTTTTCCTGATCAGTTGATAATTGTTGAAGTGTAACGTTTTCAAATTTTTCGCTGATTACTTTGCCGACTAAATCCTCATCTTTCAAAATATCCAAAAGCCTGGCTGATGAAATCAAAGACCCCCTCTGTTGAGGTTGAGCAGCATCTTGATTGTAAGCTTTTAGAAGGCCGGTGAAATGACCTGGATTAATACCAATAGCATTCACGATATTTGTAAAGCTCATCAATCGGTGTAACTTTATTGCGATTGATATTCTTTCAATTTCAGTAATTTTTGTGCTAATGTCGGGATTGCTTGAATTGATAATAATTATTTCCTTGAGAACATCATAGCGTTTTTTTAGTTCTTGTAGCTTATTTTCCGAGCTAATGACTTTCTTCTCATCATTAAACATAGGAGATGATAGTAGAGGGTTCATGAAAAAGCTTAAAGAGGTGGTTTTCATATCTTTTAAGTCGTTACCATCAACCATCTTTCCGGGTTTTTTATTTAATACAATTCCCTCACGATAATTTATAAAATCGAGTTGCCTGTTTAACTGAGATCTTTCCTGAAATCTTTCATAAACTTTAGAAGTCTTTAGTATACTTTGATAGTGATCATTCTGTTCAGAGGTGAGTTCACTAGGTACTTCCATAAGGCCAATACCAAATATTCCAGGAAGGAAATGAGCATCAGTCAATTTTAATTCATCCCCATCCACACCCGCTTGCGATAATATATATCCATCATAGTTCCCTGTCATATGGGCTTCGTTTAAAGATATTGCGGGAAATCCGAAATTATTATTCTCATTTAATTGATCGTCATCGCGCTCCATGTCGTTTACCATTGAATCATCGTCGCTCGAATCGCCGGGGAAATGACTAAAACTGGTGGTAGTTGTTGTTGTCGTCATCGTCATCGTCATCGTCGAAGATGATGAACTGGGAAAGCTACTGCTAAAACCTTCTGACTCAGAGGCCGGAGCCGGTAGTCCATTATGCATTCTGGTTACATGCGTCGTTAAATTATTTTCTTCTGCAAACCGTTTACCACAGGAAACTCGATATGAACAAGGAAAAGGTTTCCAACCTAAATGACTTTTCTGATGACGTGCTAAACTCGCGTTATCAACAAAAGGCTTGCCACACTTCTGGCATGTGTGACCACAGCTAAGATGAGTATTTTTATGACGAGTCAAGGTAAGTTTTCTGGGAAATGACTTTTTACAACCGGGATGATCACACTTATGCTTTTCAGGACGAGAATTTTTTTTGGAGCCTTGCGATTTCGGCGTTAGACCGTCATTATCTTTCATAATAAATACTCCTCAAAGTTAAATAAAAAAAATTATTGTTATGATAATAATTAACCTGTTTTTAGACTATATTAAACCACTCTTAAAGGCAACCTCCAGTCTCTCACGAGGCGCTCCTATTGAAGCAAAAACTGAAAATCTTCATAATGATAAACATGAACGGCTAAAGTTATTAACTGAGCAGCGGCATATCAGCATTAATAAATTAATGGAAGAAATTTCTACAATAGTGCTGGCTGAATTTGATGCAGAAATGAGATTTCGTGCCCGAGCGGCTAGAGGTTCGCCAAAGGAAGGGTTGCACTTACCTAATAGGGGGTTCGATCCAGGCAAGTTCTGACTAATTTATAAATGGGCTCAAAATTTGAAATAAAATTTTTGCCGCCTTTAATATTTTTTTTGAATCCGCTTCTCCAAAGCCGAGTACTAAACCTTCTTTAGCCTGAATTTTTGAGCTGGATAAATAATATCGCTTTAAAGAACGAGCAACAATGCCTCGCTCATTGGCTTGTGCTTCGATTTTCAGGCTATCAACATTATCTGGGAATATGGCCGTTAAATGTAACCCAGTTTCCGTGCCAAGCAATTGTATGTTATTGCCACAATGCTGATGAAATAAGGAGACTAACAAATCTCTTCTGTGCTGATATTCTTGACGCATTTTTCGGATGTGCGCGCTATAATGACCATCCTGAATAAATTCCGCTAAAGCACATTGCAAAATATAAGAAGGTTCACGGTGAAGGCGCGCCTGAGTTGCGCGAAAAATTTCAATATAATTTTCAGGGAGCACTATATATCCGATTCGCAGGGCTGGAAAGAACGTTTTACTGAAGGAGCTTAAATAAATGACCTGATGTGGAGACAGCGCCTGCATGGCGGCGATGGGTGCGCCTTCGAAGCGAAATTCACTGTCATAGTCGTCTTCAATAAACCAGGTTAAATGTTCTGCAGCCTGTATTAACAATTGCCGTCGGCGGGCGGCACTCATGACCATGCCCAGCGGATATTGATGAGATGGAGTGATATAAATTAATTTTGGAGAATTTCGCCAGGCAGCTTGATGCGGCGCTAATCCTTCTGAATCTACCGGTTGGCCAATGATCTTCAGGCCTGCAGAAATAAATGCACTACGAGCGCCTGGATATCCAGGATTTTCAATCCACACACTATCTTGCTCATCGGTGAGCAGTAAAGTGATTAAATTTAAGCTGTTTTGTGTTCCATTGGTGATTAAAATTTGTTGAGGACTGCATTGTATACCTCGAAATATTCGTAAATATTCGGCAATGGCGGTGCGTAATTCAATTAAACCACCTTGCTGCGGATAGGATTGCCAGGGGTAATTTTGGATTCCGTATGTGGCGGGCAAGATAGCGTTGCCACAGTGCAAAAGGAAACAGTTTCAGATCGGGGATGCCTGGCGTGAAAGCGCCACTACGTCCTGGGTATTGAGGGGTGTCATGATAGATTTTCATTCCGCGAGTAGATAATCGAGCAATAGAGTTCTGTATAGTTTTTTTAAAATGCGGTTTTTCCCAATGAGTGGGCAACGTAGGTAAAATAAAAACACCAGAAGCGCGTCGCGTTTCAGCATATCCTTCGGCGCACAGTTGGTCTAAAGCAGCCATAGCGGTATTCTCTCGATAAATGAAGCTGTTCTGCTAATTGTCTGGAGGAAGGTAAACAAACACCGGGAGAAAGTAAACCATCCAGTATTTGCTTTCGCAGCGCCTCATAAAGCAGCTTGTAACGGGGGATTTTGGCAGAGGAAGATTGGTTTAACTCTGCTTTGAGGATACGGCAAATATCAATTTGTAACGTCATCTGGTACTGTCTTATCTGATTAACTGGTTCTATTAGATTAGCATAAATAAGGTTATTATAAAACCAGTTAAAATATGATTGGAGACTATATGACTGATAAAATCGATGTTACGGAAAGAACTCGGGTTAGGCGAAAACCTGAACGGGCTGAATATGATCTTCAAATCATTAATGCGGTCATTGATGCTGCTTTTTACGGTGTCATTGCTTTTTCAGATGGTGAGAATGTTCATGCTATTCCCACCGCCATATGGAGAAATGAGGATTATCTTTATGTTCATGGTTCTAAGGCCAGCCGTCTCATCCAGGCATTAATTCAAGGACGCCAAGCCTGCGTTTCCATTGCCCATATAGATGCTTTGGTACTGGCGCGCTCTGCTTTTGCGCATTCAATCAATTATCGTTCCGTGTGTATTTATGGAGTTTTTGAGGCTGTTCCGGAATCTATGAAAGAGGAGAGTCTGCACCACTTTTTAGAACATTTAGCGCCTGGGCGTTGGCAGTATGTGCGCACGCCGACCACTCAAGAATTATCTGCGACCGCCGTGCTCCGAATTCCTTTATTGGAATGTGTTTATAAAGGACGTCAAGGGCCTGTGGTCGACCTTGCTCATGATATGGATCATCCCGTTTGGGCTGGGCTTGCACCTATGCAACAACAATGGTTGGAGCTACAACAAGATCCAAAACAAAATACAAAGGATTTACCAGGTACAGCGCTCAAAAAAATCTAGCGTATTTCAAGCCACAATTTAAATTTTAAATTTCTGCCCCAATTCACTGAATTCGCATTATAGTTCTTTTATTTTTTTGTAATTGGTTTGCAGCTTGTCGAGGGTTGCGGTAATTTGGTGGAAATTTTGCCGCTCTTTTTCAACGACGGCGGCGGGGGCTTTTTGGGTGTAATCGGCGTTTTCCAGACGGGCCGACAGTTTTTCCTGCTCGCGTTTGAGTTTGTCGATTTCTTTTTGTAAACGGACCAATTCGGCGTTTTTATCGACTAAATCAGCGAGCGGAATAATAATTTCCAGTTGTTCCAACACGATGACCGCGCTGGCGGGCGAGGGCGAGGCGTCTTCAGGCAGCCAGGTTAAACTGCCGGCTTTCGCGAGATTTTTGACGAGAACTTCGGTTTCCCGGCTGTATTGCCGATCCTGCGCGGAGCCTTTATGGAAAAATACCGAAATTAATTTACCCGGCGCCACGTGCATCTCACCGCGCACATTGCGAATGCCGTTAACCACTTGCTTGAGCCAATCAATAGCTTCAGTTGCCTGCGGGTCCTGCTGGCGGGAATCGGCTTGTGGATAGGAGGCTATCATAATGCTTTTTGCTGGGCTGGCCTGGATCATGGGCGCTACCGTTTGCCAGATTTCCTCAGTGATAAATGGAATGAGTGGGTGCAGCAGCCGCAGCAGCGTTTCTAAAATTTCCAGTAATGTCCGCCGTGCGCCGCGCTGGAGAGCAGGATCTGCCTGTGCGTCTGTCAGAACGGGTTTGGAAAGTTCCAGGTACCAGTCGCAGTATTCATTCCAGGTAAATTCATAAGCCAGTTGGGCGATAATATCAAAACGGTACTCCGCAAATGCCGCGTTGACCTGCGCGATAGTGGTTTGCAACTGGGTGCGAATCCAGCGGTCGGCCAACGAGTAGCGAATATTTTCGACGCCCAGATCTTTGTTTTCGGTATTCATCAGCACGTAACGGGCGGCATTCCAGAGTTTATTACAAAAATTCCTGCAAGCGCCAATCCGGCTCATATCAAAGTTGATGTCACGTCCCGTGGTGGCCAGGGCGCAGAAAGTGAGCCGCAACGCATCCGCGCCGTGAGCGGCGATTCCTTGGGGGAATTCAGCGGTGGTGGTTTTTTTTATCGCCGGGGCCATCTGAGGTTGCATCAAACCGGTAGTGCGTTTGATAATCAGTTTTTCCAGATCAATGCCGTCCATTAAATCGATCGGATCGAGAATATTACCTTTGCTTTTCGACATTTTCTGGCCCTGCTGATCACGTACCAGACCGTGGATGTATACTTCCTGAAAGGGAATATCGCCCATCAATTTCAGACCCATCATGACCATTCGCGCGACCCAGAAAAAAATAATATCGAAACCGGTAACCAGAACCTGACCAGGATAAAATGTTTTGAGTTCGGGAGTCTGATCCGGCCAGTGCAGAGTGGAGAAAGGGTATAATGCGGCTGTGAACCAGGTATCGAGAATGTCCTCGTCCTGACGTAAGTGGATATCTGCGCTTAAAGAATAACGTTTGCGAACGTCCGCTTCGTCGTATCCGGCATAAGCTTTCTGGTTTTGATCATACCAGACCGGCACACGGTGGCCCCACCACAATTGCCGGCTGATACACCAGTCTTCTATATTGTTCAGCCATTGAAGATAAATTTTATTCCAGTTTTCCGGCACGAAACCAGGCCTGTTTTGACCCGCCGCTTCAATGGCGGACTTGGCCATCTCATTCATCCGCACATACCACTGGTCAGTCAGCATGGGTTCGAGGATGACGCCGGAGCGATCGCCCTTGGGCAAACTAACCGTATAATTTTCAACTTTTTCCAGCAATCCCTGAGCTTCCATATCCGCCACCACCTGTTTACGCGCCGCAAACCGGCCCAGCCCCCGATAATTTTTCGGCACATTTTCGTTAAGATCCGCGGAAAATGTGAAAATATTGATAACCGGTAGTTGATGGCGCTTGCCCATTTCATAATCGTTAAAATCGTGCGCGGGGGTAATTTTAACGCAACCGGTGCCAAAGCCGGGATCTACCGCGGTGTCACCGATAATGGGAATTTCACGTTGGGTCAGCGGTAATCGAATGGTTTTGCCAATCAAAGCCTGGTAACGGGGATCCTCAGGATGCACGGCCACAGCGACATCGCCTAACAGGGTTTCGGGACGCGTGGTGGCGACGACAATATATTCGCTGCTATTAGCGATCGGGTAACGCAGATACCATAAATGTCCGGCGGCGGATTCGGTGGAGACTTCCAGGTCCGAGATGGCGGTGTGTAAATGCGGATCCCAGTTCACCATACGTTTACCGCGGTAAATAAGGCCTTCATCAAACAGGCGGATAAACGCGGCATAAGTGGCTTTGGTGATCACCGGATCCATACTGTAATGTTCGCGCTCCCAATCCAGGGAAGCGCCCATCCGGCGAATTTGCTGGGTGATGATCGAACTGGATTGATCGCACCATTGATTGACGCGTTCTAAAAATTTTTCCCGTCCCAGATCGTGCCGGCTTAAATTTTCCTGGGCTAATTGACGTTCCACCACCATTTGCGTGGCGATTGAGGCATGGTCCGTGCCAGGCTGCCACAAGACCCGCCTGCCCAGCATCCGTTGACGGCGAATAAGAGCGTCCATTAAGGTCAACTGGAAACCATGTCCCATGTGCAGAGTGCCGGTGACGTTGGGAGGCGGCAGCATGATACAGTAAGGCTCGCCTTCACCCTGGGGTTGGGCGAATTTATTCTCTTCCCAGAAGCGGATCCAACGTTGTTCAATAGCGGCTGGCTGATAGGTTTTTTCCATAGTTTAGTTACTATACCGGTTGAATTAATCACTGACAATACAGTAGTTATTTAATTCATCAGGTGAGTTACAGGGATAGATATCGCGGTAATAAGTCAGCCCTTGGCTGATTAAAATCGGAAGAAAAATCAGAAAGGCCCCGTATGGGATTCCCGCACACTCTTCAAAATGAGTCAAAGCTGTTCCCGGTAAACGCAACAGTCCCAACTGGACGATTAATACCCCGGCCACCAGGGGCCAGCGTGACACTCGTGGCCTTGGAAATAACAACATGACCGCGGCGAGTAGATTGACATTGAGGAGAAGAATAAGGTGGCGCCTCATCCCCGATGGAGTCAACGCCATCATGCAGATCAGCAGGGCGCACCATTCGAGATTAACGATTATCTTTTCCTGCTCTGGATTTTTCAACGATTGCGGGGTTCGCCAGATAAACGCAATGCCCTGTCTTTGAAACATTCCTCTCAGAAGAAAGAAAATAAAAATAGCTATTCCCATGAGCAGGAGATAAGCGTTGCTTTGCTGCCAGCCGTGATCGTGAAAAATCCGCAGTATAGTACTGCCGACAGAAATATTCGCGCCCCATGTCGCGGAAGGCACGTGTGCCGCATTATCCAAAGGCAAATCCGTTAAGCGGGTCATATTGGCGATACCGCGCAAGGCAATCATCAGATATTGTAAATTACGGTCCCAACCAATCATTAACGCGGGCAAAAAAGCTCCCGCCGCCGCTCCTGCTATCAGACCCATCACCGCGCGCCACCGCGCCCGGAAAATTAAAAACGGCAGGAAACATAACCCTTGGTATTTAATAGTAGCGGCGAGTCCAAGGCTGGCGCCGGCCATGAAGGGTTTTTTATCCAGCCAATACAGGGCAAGGGCAAAGCTGGCGAGAATTAATAAATCGTTTTCATTCCAGACCAATTCCCAATGGATTTGATCCTGTGATAATAACACCGCCAACGCGCAAGCGCCCGCCGCCTGCCAGCGGCTGTAACGGAGCTGAAATCCCGAGGCCAATACGCGAAACCCCAGAAAAAGTACTGTCACGATGAGAGACACATTCACGCCCAGCCAGATCAGATGCGCGAATTTTTCAGAAAGGTGCGCTAGTGGAGTAAGAATGACGGCGTAGAACGGTGGATAAATATAGAGGCCGGTACCGGACTCATAAAGCGGAGTTCCCAATATCAAGGCACGCGCGGCCACATAAGAGTTATAAAAATCGTTAAGACGGTGAGTGAAAAAAAGCCGATATATGTTATGAATGATCTCGACCAGAACCAGGCTCCCAGCGAGAACAATCCATAAAAAATTCCATCGGTTTTTGATGAGCTGTTGCGCGAATTTCAATTGAATCATCATTTTCCTCCTTTATCCACGACAATTTTAGTCATTGCGAGCGTTAGCGAAGCAATCCAGTCCGATGTGGGTGTAAAGTCAACTACTTGGCACACACATTGTACTGGATTGCTTCGCTTGCGCTCGCAATGACAATTCGATCCCATAGATTTTGCGGTAATAAGCCAGCCCGGCGCCGATCAGAATGGGAAGAAAAAGCAGATAGCCCCAGTAAGGAAGTCCTATATATTTCCCAAGATGTGAAAAAGCGCGCCATGGGAAACGGCATAGAAAAACCAATTGTATGATGAGCGTACTGACAACCAGAGGCCAACGGGGCACTCCGGGCCGGGGAAACAGGATCATGACTGCCGTCAGCAGATTGACATTGAGAAGCAGAATGAGATGTCGCTTGATACCCTGCGGGGCAAACGCCAGCATACAGATCAACAGGGCAGCCCATTCGAGAGTGACGATCATTTTTTCCTGTTGTGGATTTGTGAATGTTCCCGGCGTGCGCCAGATAAACGCAATGCCATCTTTTTGAAACATTCTTTTCAGAAGAAAGAAAGTAAAACCCGCTATTCCGGCGAGAAGAATATAAGCATTAATTTTTGGCCAACCGTGATCCAGGAACATTCGAATGATACTGCTACCAATAGAGACATTACGCTCCCATGTCACGAGGGGCACCCGGGCCGCGTAATCTACCGGCAGCTGCGTTAAACTGGTTATGTTTCCCATACCTCGCAAAGCAATACCCCAATATTCTAAATTTCGGTCCCAGCCTATCATTAAAGCAGGCAAAAAAGCCCCTAACGTGACTCCGGTCATCAGACCCGCCACCATACGCCATCGCTTCCCAAGTATTAAAAAAGGTAAGAAAAATAAACTCTGATATTTAATCGCGGCGGTGAGTCCAAGACCGGCTCCAGCCATGAAAGGTTTTTTATCCAGCCAATACAGGGCAAGAGCAAATCCGGCGAGAATTAATAAATCATTTTGATTTTCGAGCAGCTCCCAATGGATTTGATCCTGGGATAACAGCACCGCCAGCGCACAAGCGCCGGCCGCCTGCCAGCGACTGACATTAAGCTGAAATCCAGAAGCCAGCACGCGAAAGCCCAGAATCAGTATGATCGGAAAAAGCGCCAGATTCACCGCTAACCAGGTGAGATGGATAATTTTTTCGGAAAAACCTCCGAGAGGAGTAAGTATAAATGCGTAGAAAGGAGGATAAATATAACCGCCGCTGCCCGACTCATAAAGATGCTTACCTGAGATCATAGCCTTCATGGCTAAATAAGATTTATGAAAATCGTGAGGACGGGCTTTAATAAACAGATCGTAAATATTTCCGCCCGCCTCGAACAGGATTATGCCAGCCGCCAGAAATATTAATAAATAATTCCATCGTTTGTCGATCACTGGCTTTGCGAAATTTAAATGAGCCATCATTTTTCTCCTTTGTTCACGACAATTTTAGTCGTCAATTACCTGGCACATATATTGTACTGGATTGCTTTCTGCTGCGCTTCACTCGCAGTCGCAATGACAATTCGATCCCATAGATTTCCCGGTAATAAGCCAACCCAGTGCTGATTAGGATGGGAAGGAAGACCAGAATTCCCCAGCCCGGAAGCCCAATATACATCGAAAAATGTTTAAAAGCCGAGGGCAATATGAATTGCATCTGGCCAAATTGTGCGATTAATATTCCAGCCAGAAGTGGCCAGCGTTTTACCTGTGGCCTTGGAAACAATAACATCACCGCGGCAAGCAGGTTGACATTAAGAAGAAGTATGAGATGTCGTCTGGTTCCTTGAGTAAACGCCAGCATAAAGATCAAAAGAGCGCACCATTCGAGATTGACGATCATTTTTTCCTGTTGCGGATTTTGGAATGTTTGTGGCGTTCGCCAAAAAAACGGGATTCCCTGTCGTTGAAAAAGCCATCGCATGAAAAAAATGATAAAAATAGCAATTCCCAAGAGAAGGAACCAGGCGGTACTTTTGATGCCAGCCGAGGTCGCGGAAAATTCGCATCATTCCGCTGCTGACAGAAACATTAAACCACCAGGTCAACTTTGGCACTCGCGCCGCCTGATCCGCGGACAGGTGAGTTAAACCGATCATATTGGCGATCCCCCCCAGTGCGATCTTTAAATAATCAAGATTTTGTTTCCAGCCAATCATTAAAGCGGGTAAAAAAGCACCCGCCGCCACACCCGCCATCAGGCCCATCATCACACGCCACCGTCCTCTGAAAATTAAAAATGGCAAAAATAATAATCCCTGATATTTAATAGTCGCGGTGAGACCCAAACAGGCGCCGGCGAGGTAGGGCTTACGATCCAGCCAAAATAGAGCAAGTGCAAATCCGGCGAGGATTAACAGGTCGTTTTGATTCTCGATAAACTCCAGACGGATCTGATCCTGAGATAATAATACCGCCAGCGCACAAGCTCCCGCGGCTTGCCACCGGCTGAAATTAAGTTGAAATCCTGAGGCCGCCACACGAAATCCGAGAATGAGGACTATCGGGATGAGTAACAGACTGATGCAGAGCCAGATAATATGGGCAAATTTTTCGGGAAAGTGCGCCAGCGGGGTAATTAAGAACGCATAGAAAGGTGGATAAATGTAACCACCATCGCCGGAACTATAAAGGTTGGTTCCCTTTAACAATGCTTGTGCCGCTAACCAGGAGCCATAAAAATCATATATACGGTTTTCGAAAAATCCCCGGTAAATATTAACGTGGAATTTGTAAAGCGTCGCGCCTACAGCCACCGTAATCAATAAAAAATTTTTGAGGAAATTTAGGTTCAGCACAGTAATTCCCGTTGAATTTTAACTAAGGGCTGTTGACAATTCATTATTTATTCTACTAACCGTCATTGCGAGCGTTAGCGAAGCAATCCAGTACGAACTTTGTAGAAAGTCTGTACTGGATTGCTTCGCTCGCGCTCGCAATGACGGTAAAATGTCAACAGGCCCTATTTGGTTTTAAAAAATAAATCGCCCTGTAATAAGCCAGCCCGCTGTTAACAAGGATTGGCAGAAAAAATAAATAACTCCAATAAGGAAGCCCGGCATAAGTCCAAAAATTAAAGAAAGCGGGTGGCAATGGGAGACGCCAGATGGACAATATCACCATTATCGTTCCAGCAAGCAGTGGCCAGCGTTTTATTGACGGACGTGGAAACAATAACATCACTGCGGTGAGTAGGTTGACATTGAGCAGAAGAATAAGATGCCGCTTGGTTCCCTGTGGGGTAAACGCCAGCATACAGATCAGTAGCGCACACCATTCCAGGTTGACGATCATCTTCTCCTGCTGTGGATTTCCGTATGTTTGCGGCGTTCGCCAGATAAATGCAATGCCCTGTCTTTGAAACATCCACCACAGCAGAAAGAATGTAAAAACGGCTATTACTGTGAGAAGGAGATACGCATTACCTGCCGGCCAGCCGTGATCCTGGAAAATCCGAATCATGCCACTACTGATGGAAACATTCGCTCCCCATGTCACCAGGGGTACCCGAGCCGCATAATCCACTGGCAAATGAGTTAAACTGGTCATGTGGATCATTCCTCGCAAGGCAATCTTCAGATATTCCAGATTGCGGTTCCAGCCAATCATTAAAGCGGGCAAGAAAGCGCCTCCTGCCACTCCCGCCGCCAGGCCCATGATCACGCGCCACCGCGCTCGAAAAATTAAAAATGGCAGAAAAAATAACCCCTGATATTTAATAGCAGAGATGAGGCCAAGGCAGATTCCGGCAGTGAAAGGTTTAGCATCCAGCCAATATAGAGACAGTGTTATTCCAAGGAGGATTAATAAATCATTTTGATTCTGAATAAATTCCCCATGAATTTGACCCAGAGATAACAACACCGCCAGCGCACAAGCGCCCGCCGCCTGCCATCGGGTGAAACGCAGCTGAAATCCGCAAGCGAGTATCCGAAATCCGAGAACGAGTATGAGTGGGATGAATGAGACATTCATGCCTAACCAAATGAGATGAGCAAATTTATGAGGCAATTGCCCAAGCGGGGTCAGAATGAATGCGAAGAAAGGAGGGTAGATATAGGCGCCCTGACCGGATTTATAAAGGTTAGTTCCCGATATCAAAGAACGCGCGGCTAAATAAGATTGATAAAAATCATAATGATGACTGTCGAAAAAAAGCCGGTAAATATTATTGGATGTTTCCACTATGATCATGACCAAAGCCAGAACTATGAATAATAAATTCCACTGATTTCTGATGAGTGTTGACATGAAAATTAATTCTCAGCAATTGATAAGCGAGAGGCGGGCCATTCATCCATCGATTGCGGCGTATTCCAATAAGCCAATCCACTGTGGATAAAGACCGGCAGAAAAACCAGAAAGCTCCAGCCGGGCAGCCCCACATAATTTTCATAATAAAAATGGGGTCTCTGAAAGGGATAGCGCCACAGTCCAAACTGCACTATCAGCGTTGCTATCAGCAGTGGCCAGCGTTTTGTGTTGTGGCGTGGAAACAATAACATGACTGCCGTGAGTAGATTGACATTCAGCAGAAGGATCGTATGGCGCAAGGTGCTCTGGGGACTAAATATCAACAGACAGATTAGCAGGGCGCACCATTCCAAAGTCACGATTGCTTTTTCCTGTTGTGGATTCCCTAATATTCGTGGTGTTCGCCAGATAAAGGCAATATCGTATTTTTGAAACAACCGTCTCAGGAGAAAGAATATAAAGGTGGCGAGGATCATCACCAGGATAAAGGCATCGGTTTTCTGCCAGCCGATATCCCGGAAAATTCGGGTCAGACCGCTGGTGATGGAGACATTTCCCATCCAGATAATTTTGGGAACTCTCGCCGCGTAACCCGCCGGCAAAAAGTTTGAGCCGGTGATATTAGCGATACCGCGTAATGCAATCTTCAGGTAATTCAAGTTACGGGTCCATCCAATCATTAAAGCCGGAATAAAAGCGGCCGCGACTACCTCCCATTAACAAGCCAATAATCGCGCGCCACCGCGCGCGGAAAAGTAAAAAGGGGAGGAAAACCAACCCCTGATATTTAATCAGGGCAGTGATGCCCAGACTCGCACCTGCAAGGAAAGGTTTGCGGTCCAGCCAATAGAGGGTAAGGACGAATCCTGCGAGGACTAATAAATCAGACTGGCCCTGGGCCAACTCAATGCATATCTGATTCCCGGTTAACAGCACTGCCAGCGCACAGGCGCCCGCCGCCTGCGATCGATTGAGACGGAGCTGAAATCCGGATGCCAGTATGCGGAATCCGAGAAAAAGGATGAGGATGAGTAGCGAGACATTCAGCCAGAGCCAGGTGAGATGCGCCACTTTTTCAGAAGTCCAGGCCAGCGAAGTCAGAAAAAAAGCATAAAATGGCGGATAAATATACATTCCGGACCCGGAACCATAAAGGTCCGTCCCCATCATTAAGGCGCGAGCGGCCAGATAAGATTGATAAAAATCATACGAATGCGGGTTGTGGCGGGTAGGGAAAAAGAGCCGGAAGACGTCTTTATAAACGGAACACAAAATCAGGACAGAAGCGAGGGATACTAACAGGAAATTTCCATGCTGTTTGAATAACTTTTTTGGGGAAATTATCATCGTCTTCCACGTCCTTGATTGAGAACAGAGTAGGGAGAATTATACATTTTATTTGGTATTTGTCACTCTTTCCCTCAGTACACGACAAATTCGTCATTGCGAGCGCGAGCGAAGCAATCCAGTCCAGACTTTGTAGAAACTCTGTACTGGATTGCTTCGCTCGCGCTCGCAATGACAAAATTGTCATGTACGGAGACTCTTTATCTTCATGGGAACGGCTGACGTGATCGTAACAAGGAATTTTGTTAGAATGCACACGCGATGATCATTTTTAATTACATCAGTAAAGAAATTTATACCACCCTTTTGGGAATTTTAATGGTATTGCTGATTATTTTTATGACCAATCAGTTTGCGCATTTTCTTCATTACGCGGCCAGCGGTCACATCACCATGAACGCGGTGATGCAGCTTATGTCCCTGCAAATTCCTTTTTTATTGGGTTACTTAATGCCATTGGGGCTGTATTTGAGTATTTTAATAGTGTTTGGACGTCTGTATCTGGACCACGAAATGACGGTGATGTCTGCCTGCGGCATCGGTCCCTATAGCCTGTTAGCCGTGGTTTTAGCCGCCGGAGTTGTGGTTGCTGTGATAGTGGGAGGCTTAATGCTCTGGCTGCAACCCCTTGTGGATTTGCAGCGGACCAGAATCTTCTATGAATCCATGGCCAAAGCCACCGTTGAAAAAGTCATGCCCAGGCGCTTTCAACCCCTCAGTCCCGATATGGTTTTTTATGCCGATGGTGTGGAACGTGACAAACTCAAGATGCAGGATCTTTTTTTCGCGCAAAGAAGCAAACCGAATCCGGACGGCAGCCGTTCGTGGGACATCACTGTCGCCAAAAAGGCTCAGGAATCCTATGAACAAAATGGCCATTTCCTGTTATTCCAGGATGGTTTTCGGTATATAGGCACTCCGGGTTTGTTCAATTATCAGATAATTAAATATAAATCCTACGGTATACGGATGGCGCAGGAGGCGCCTGTAGCCCGAGGATGGCCCAGTAATGCATCCACGGCGTCCCTCTGGCCGCAACGCCATAACCGCAAAGTAGCTGCGGAATTACATTGGCGAATGGCGATGCCGGTTTCTGCTTTGGTATTATCGTTATTGGCATTCCCTTTAAGTCGGATTAACCCACGGCGTGGTAAATTCAGTCAATTAATACCGGCTATTTTATTATATATAGTGTATGGTAATTTTTTATTTCTGGGCCGCTCCTGGGTGCGTAAAGGAATAATTGATTTTGATGTGGGCTTATGGTGGTTGCACGGTGGCATGATACTGATTGCCATTGGATTATTAGCTTACCGGCGTTATAAAAATGCGTATTCTTGATCATTACATCCGATCATCGGTGATTTGGGCCACGGGTCTGGTGGTGCTGGTGCTGGTGGGCATAGAAAGTTTTATCGATATTATTGGTGAATTATCGTCGATAGGCGTGGCTAACTACGGCATTTTGTCGGTATTTAAATATGTCTGCATGCAGATTCCCGCTGAATTATATCAACTCTTTCCGGTGGCGGGTTTTTTAGGAGGATTGATCGGACTGGGACGGCTGGCGTCAACGAGTGAATTAATCGTGATGCGTGCGGCGGGTGTTTCGATTACGCGCATCGCCTGGGCTGTCGTAAAAGCCGCGTTGATAATGTTGGTGGTGATCACCGCGGTGGGCGAATGGCAGGCTCCGACCTGGCAATATCAGGCCCTGCGCTACAAGGAAAAGCAGATGCAGCGCAATATAAATCCCTGGAGTAGTCAGCAACTTTGGCTCCATCAAGGATTGTCTTTTGTGCACATCGGAGCCATATTGTCGAGTTCCACCATTCAGGATATTCAGCGGTTTGATTTTGATAAAGATAATCACCTGTTATCGTCGTCAACAGCGGCCCGCGGGGTATTGCAGAAGGATGGCAGCTGGCAGCTCGAGCAGGTGAACGAAACTGATCTTGAAACCAGTCAATCTATCGTGAAGCATTATGATCAGAAGCCCTTAGGTTTTAGTTTCGAGCCTGATTTGTTAAGGAAAAAAATGCAGATAGACCCGGATCAGCAAACTATTTCTGTGTTGTGGAATAATATTCTTTACCGCCGCCAGGCGGGTTTGCTGTCGAACGAACTGGAATCGGCCTTTTGGACGCGGGTTTTGCAGCCGCTGACCACCGTGGTGATGATATGCCTGGGAGTGCCGTTTATTTTCGGCTCTCTCCGCAGCGCCAGCATGAGCGGGCGATTTTTGACGGGTATTATTGTGGGTTTCGCATTTTACATGCTGAATCAGTTTTTAGGCCCGATCGCTTTGGTTTACCAGTGGCCTGCGTGGATTGCTGGAGCGTTGCCGATGTTGTTTTTTCTGGTGGTTTATGCGGTGTTGTTGTCACGAATAAAATGAAAGTGGATTCAGTTGTTCAGTTTGGGTGGCTCACTCAATGGTTCATATAAATCTCGGATAATATAAAGTGGACGTTGTTTGGTTTCGATAAAAATTCGCGAAACGTATTCTCCTAATATACCGATACCAATCATATTCAGGCCGCCAAAAAATAAAATTAAAGCAATTAAAGAGGGATAGCCAGGAACCGCATTCCCAAACAGAAGTGTATTGATGATGATATAAATTCCATAAATTAATGAACAGATGGCAATTAAGAAGCCGGTAAAACTGAACAGTTTTAATGGTGCGGCGCTAAACGATGTCAGGCCATCCATGGCAAAATCAAATAATTTTTTATAGCTCCATTTGGATTGACCGACCGCCCGTTCAGGACGGCCATGGCTAATAACACAGTAACGGAATCCAAGCCAGGCAAAAAGACCTTTATTAAAGCGGGTTCTTTCCGGTAAAGCTAAAAAGGCATTAATGATTTTTCGATCAAATAAACGAAAATCTCCAGCATTAGGGATTAACTGCGTCTTTGAAAATTTATTGAAAATTCGATAAAAATTTTGAGCAAATACCCGATTTAAAAAATGTTCCCGTGAACGATCGTCGCCGGTGGTAATAACCATTTCATAACCTTCCTGCCATTTAGCGATCATTGTCGCAATCAGGTCGGTAGGGTGTTGCAAGTCGGCATCGATTGGAATAGCCGCCGCACCACGCGACGCCGCCATGCCGGCGGTAAGGGCCGCTTCCTTCCCAAAATTACGGGACAGATCGATAATCCGCAACATCGATACGCTTTTTTGCAATTCGAGCAGGTACTGTAAGGTATTATCGGTACTGCCATCATTAACCACAATAATTTCAAAGGTCTGATGACAACGTTCAAGATCTGGTAACAATCTGGCAAACAATTTTGGTAGCCCGGGGGCCTCGTTCCGCATGGGAATAATGATACTTATCATAAAAAAATCATATCATGTTTACCTTCCAAAGTGGTATTGCTTTCCTGAATAAAATTCGGCGCGGGGAAAGATAAATAACGTAAACGTTTTGTTTCTTTCCTTGAAATAGTCACGCCATCTAAAATAAATCCGGATATTAGACTTAAAAAACTCAAAATACCAAAACTGGCAGCCAGAATGGCACTGGGAAAACGTGGCACTGAACCTATTTTCAAAAATTCAGTGATGATGGGTACCCCTAACAAAAGGGAGACCGCTAAAAATAAAATACTAAAAGAAAAGAAGAATAAAAGGGGTTTTTCTGTTCGAACCAGATTGAAAATAACCCCCAGAATACGCCATCCATCTTTGAAGGTAGATAATTTACTGAATGAGCCTGGCAGTCTCGCGTAATAAGGCGTTTGAATTTCTATCACGGGAATTTGTAAGGATAATGCATGGATAGTGAGGTCTGTTTCGATTTCAAAGCCTTTGGAAAAACACGGAAAGGACTTTACAAACCGTCTTGAGAAAACCCGATAACCTGAAAATAAATCCGATAAAGATTTTCCAAAGATTTTTCTTACGATATAACTAAATAATCGGTTTCCTAAAGTATGACCGGCTCGATAGGCTTCTGAAGATTGGCTAATTCTGGCTGCGTTGACCATGTCATAAGGTCCATTAATCAGAGCCTGAACCATTTTTTGAATACTGTTGCTGTCATAAGTAGCGTCGCCATCGACGAGAATATATGCATCCGCTTCAACGTCTGCAAACATGCGAGCCACGACATTGCCTTTACCTTGACGGTTTTCATGCTTGACTATGGCCCCGGCGTCAAGCGCCACCTGTACAGTGTTATCGTTTGAGTTATTATCATAAACATAAATCCGGGCTTTGGGCAGGGCTTTTTTGAAATCATTAATGACTTGACGAATAGTCGTTTCTTCATTAAAACAGGGTATGAGAATAGCAATATCTACATTGTTTTTCATAGACATAATCCTATGATTATTGAATAATTAACTCATTAAAAGAAACATTTTAAGCTAGCATTTAATCCATTATAATGCAATCATTTCAATATTTCTCAAAATTAAGGTTTCGGCATATGCTCCAAAATCTCTTCTATTTCTATAGTGAAAAAATACTCAATAAAAAAAGTGTTAGAAATTTAATTGTGGCGCTTTCCGGCATTTTGGCAATAGCGATATTTTTTAGATTCCAACTGCGTTCGCACGGGCAGTGGAACCTTGGTGATAACCTGGATGGGTTAATCGCCTTCAGTATCATTCATCATTGGTATAATGTTTTCCACGGGATAGAAAATTGGCGGACTGTCGGTTACTTTTATCCTTATGTCAATACGTTAGGTTACAACGATGGCTATTTTTTATATGGTGTTATTTATACGGTTTTACGTTTTCTAAAAATCAGAATGTTTATGGCCTCTGAAGGGGTCAATATCATTATTCGAATGATTGGATTTTATTCTTTTTTTTATTTATGTTATCGAAAGCTGGATTTAAATTTTTTCGTCTGTTTGCTGACAGCATTTATTTTTTCATTAAATACCATTGTTTACCAGCAGGGAGGTCATGTACAGCTTCTTAGCGTTTCTTTTGCGCCATTATTAACTGTTTTTATCATAAATTACTTAAAATACTTATTGGTGGATCAAAATATTTATCGAAGTATTTTGTGGGGCGGCATTGCGGGTATTTTTTATGCGGCATGGCTTCTAACAGCCTTTTATATGATTTGGTTTTATACTTTATTTGGCTGTATCTTATTATTGCTCATAGGAATATATCAGTACCGTTACCGTTTTTTTCATATTAAAAAACCTGTATTTATTGCGATCCTGATGCCATTTATAACAACTTTACTGGCACTTATTCCATTTTTAATCACGTACTTACCTATTGCGCATCAAACGGGCATGCATAACTATGCAGAGGTTAATCTTTATACCCCCAGATTTTTAAATATAATCAATACGGGGGATCATAATCTTATATGGGGAAATATTATAAAATTTTTTCATATGGGAGGGGGTGAAGCCATCGTTGGTTATCCCCTTCTTTTTTTGGTCATGTCAGTTGCTTCCATAGTATATGCCTTAAGGATAGGTCAAGGGGATCTCTCTATTTTTTATCGCCTGCTGGCATTTACTCTTATAATTTCTTTTCTAATATCCATGTCATTTTCCAACCATTCCTTGTGGTACTTTGTCTATCATTTTTTTCCCGGTGGTAAGGGAGTCAGAGTAGTTTATCGTTATTGGATATACCTGTTATTTCCTATGTGTGTGCTTCTTGCCTATTATTTATCAAACTGCATTGTATGGTCTTTTTCTATTTTATGTTTTTTAATTCCCATTCTTCTTATACTTGAACAGATTAATATTGGCGGTTCAACAAATCTTAATACGAAAAAAGAGCAGGATTTTGTGAATTCAATTAAAACCATTCCTCAACAATGTCGATCTTTTTTCGTGGTGGGATCTCGATATGGTAATCCCGAGCCTTCCTGGAGTGTCTATTGGAATAATGTGGACGCCATGTTAATTTCTGAAATTACGGGTATACGCACGATAAACGGTTTTTCTACTTTCGTTCCCCCAGACTGGGATTTTAATAGTATACCTTCAACGACTTATTTAGAGCGAGTCAAATTATATGCCACTAAACATGATATACTCGAGGCTCTCTGTTTATTTGATATAACCAGGATGCAATGGAAGGTTTTTTCTCAAAATTAATCGGTTTATGGTAATAGGCTCTATAAGCCGGCTTGGGTAGATATGTTACTTATCGTAATATTGTTATAGCGAATTAAATAGGATAATATAAAATAAATGTTAAATGCTATAAATCATATCCCATTACCCTTTAGGCAATTGTTTCGATTTGGAATTGTAGGTGGCTTTTCGACACTGGTGAATTCGGTCATGTTCCTGCTTTTGGCAGATGTTCTACATATCCAGCCTTTACTGGCGAATTTATTTGCTTTCTTTTGCGCCTTTTTTGTATCCTACTTTGGACATTCCTATTGGACATTTGCGAGCACCCCCTATAGCAAAGAAAAGTTGGTCAAATTTTTAGGATGTTCGCTCATTGGGCTTGGTCTTAATTCACTTTTTGTGTGGGTATCCATGCATTATCTGCATCAAACTGCCTATGTGACCATCCTGCCGATGATTTTGGTAACACCGTTGCTGGTATTTACAATCAATAAATACTGGGTTTTTAATGTTCCGGTTTAAATAGACATCAGGCAATTTGTATTTTCCATTAAAATGAGAAAGCGATTATGATAGACCCTCTTTGAGGGCTGTGGTATTTTAGTGAATATCAGCATATTTTTGCATTAACAAAACCTGTTTTTGTTGACTCTCTCATAAAAAATATCCTAAAAAGATGAAAGGGGGATGTAATTAGATTGGTTCATTACTTTTTTTGTTTTGAGTTTTTTTCATGTTATTATTAATCGTCGACGCTGAATTTATTGGTAAATTTCGTGCTTGATTGGATCGGATAAACTCAGGAACCAGTCTTAAATCTTAATGCCTTAGCTTACGCGAGAAATCATGGATATTAATAATTTAAACAATGTGATGCCAGAAAATGGTTATCTAATTCGTCATGTGAAGTTAATGAAGACTTTAGGGCATTCATTTTTTCAATATTTTTCAGCATTTTTTTTGTCCCTATTCATATTGTACATAACCACAGGGCTTTGGAAGTTAGATCTACATTCTCCTTTCTCATATTCAGGCGATGCAATTACTAGCGGGGTATTTATTAAAACAGTTATAGAAACCGGCTGGAACGTTATTAATCCTCATCTAGGAGCCCCCCTTCATTACGATCTTAGTAGCTATCCAATGGCAGAAGGATTTCATTATCTGTTATTTAAAATGATTGCCTTTTTTAGTTCAAATTATGCGGTTGTTCTGAATATTTTTTTTATTTTATCATTTCCACTCTCATCTTTAAGTGCATTTTTTGTAATGAAGCGAATTGGATTAAACTATCCATTTGCACTTGTTGCCAGTGTTTTATTTGCCATGGCGCCTTATCATTTTGTTCGTTTCGAAATTCATCTTTTCCTGTCTTTCTATTGGACTATCCCTTTAATTTCTTGGCTAGCACTGTTAGTCACTGAAAATAAAATTTTTATTCTTAAAAGAAATTTTAGCTTTCAGTTGCGTATAAATGAAGTTTTTTATTGTTTAATATGTGTTTTAATTGGATCATCAGGGGTTTATTATGCATTTTTTGGTGTTTTTTTTATTTTTATTGCAGGGATAATAAATAGTTTACAGTATAAAAAAATTGAATTTTTTTGGCCGGCTTTAATTCTGATTTCTATAATTACCTGCAGTGTAATTATTAATCTTGCTCCTTCAATTATATCCCGAATTGAAAATGGGAGAAATCCTGAAGTAGCTCATCGAATCCCAAGCGAATCAGAAATATATGCATTAAACATTACTGGCTTGCTAATGCCATCCCCCAATGACCCCATCAGTATTTTTCATAAATTGGGCGTCAAATATCATTCTTCTACATCGAGTATTTTTAAAACTAGTGAATTTTCTCGATTAGGTCTTTTGGGTAGTATCGGCTTCATTTTTCTTATTTTTTTATTATTTTTCAGTAGCGATGAATTGAGTATTAATAATAAAATTAAAATTTTAAGTAAGCTTAACATTGCTGGCATTTTACTTGGAACAGCAGGTGGGTTTGGTAGTTTCATTGCCTATACTCTTTCGCCAATGATCCGTTGTTATGGTCGAATCTCTATTTTTATTATGTTTTTTTCTTTGACTGCTTTTTTCTATTTAATGCAATTGCTTATTCAGCGAATTTCTCGTATTAATAATAGGTACTTTATTGGATTTCTATCCGGGATTTTTTTAATTATCGGACTTATATATCAATTTGATGCATCACATTCTATGTCTAAACACACTGATGGAGTAAGGAATGCATTTTATAACGATGAAAAATTTATCAAAGTAATTGAAAATACATTACCTAAAAACAGTATGATTTTTCAAATGCCCTATATTCCATTTCCAGAGCATCCTTCGGTAAATCTGATGGGCAATTATGATCTTTTGAAAGCCTATTTGCATTCCCAACATTTAAGGTGGAGCTCTGGAGCCATGAAGGGTGAAAGCTCGGATTTGTGGCAAAGAAAAATAAGTGCATTGCCAATGCCGTTATTGGTAAATAAACTGGTTTATATGGGTTTTAATGGAATTTATATCGATCGACATGGATATGAGGATAATGGCACAAATATAGAAATTCAATTGACGCAGTTGCTGAAATCATTACCCATATATAGTGATGATAATCATCTCGTATTTTATGATTTAAATAATTATAGCGAAAAATTAAAAGAATCCCAATCGACCCAGATTTGGTTGGAGAATGTAGCCAAGACAAAACAGGAACTTGTGAGGTAATATTGTAAATATTCGTTAAACCTGTCTTCCCCCTTGAAAAAAACTCAATAATTGAATAAGTTTACAACTCACAACGCAGTGAAGTGAGTTGTAATATATGGAAATTGCAAACGAATTGCCCGCTGCACCATTGGAACTTACCGTACCCTATTCCCTGCACGCTCGACTTGCGAATTTATATTCTGATCTTCAATACCTCTTGGCCCTTCCAATTTTTGTCTAGTGCAGAGTCACTTATCGATATTATAATATTTTTAATGATAAAATAATGATAAGATCTGGATGTTGGTTTTGATCTCAGGCGGCTGTCAGCTACATGAATCTGTAAACACAGAAGGTTCAGTGGCTTGGATAGGAATGTTTAATGGTATAAAAATTTATGAGTTATTTAGCATCACAGCAACTGGCAAAAAAAGCGCGGCTTCATACCCTTCACATGGTGGCGCGGTCTCAATCTTCTCACGTTGGAACATGTTTTTCAATGGCGGATATTTTAGCAGTACTTTATGAAAATATTCTTCGCATCGAACCCTCCAGGCCAGATGCGTCTGATAGAGATCGGTTTATCTTGAGTAAAGGGCACGGAACGGCAGTGTTATACGCTATACTTGCGGAAAAAGGATTTTTTCCCCTTGACTGGCTAACTTCTTATAACTTTCATGGTGCAAAACTGTTGGGACATTGTACCAGCAAAGGCGTTCCGGGCGTTGAGCTCTCTACAGGATCTCTTGGTCACGGTCTTTCAGTGGGATTGGGTATAGCGAAGGCATTAAAACTGGATGCTTTAGAGAGCAAAGTGTTTGTTTTACTGGGGGATGGTGAATGCGATGAAGGGGCCATATGGGAAGCGGCATTGTTAGCGCCGCAATTAAAGCTTAATAATCTGATTGCTATTATTGATTATAATAAAATTCAAAGCTTTGGATCAGTCAAGGAAGTGATTGACCTTGAGCCATTTTCCGAAAAATGGCGCAGCTTTGGCTGGAATGCATATTCGATTGACGGCCATGATCATAAACAAATATTGAATACCCTGACTAATCAGGGCTCGGGAAATAAACCCACAGTCATTATTTGTCATACTGTTAAAGGAAAGGGTGTTAGTTATATGGAAAATCAATTAGCCTGGCATTACAAGTCACCTAATCAGGATGAATTGCAAATAGCAATTGATGAGATAGAGAAAAATTCATGAGAAATATGTTCATAAAAGAACTGATGAGATATGCAGAGATTGATTCCAGGGTGGTTCTGATCACCGGAGATTTAGGATATTCTGTTTTAGAGCCGTTTCAAAAAAAATTTCCGGAACGTTTTATTAATGCGGGTATTGCTGAGCAAAATATGACAGGGGTCGCCGCTGGGCTGGCGCTTTCTGGAAAAATACCTTTTACCTATTCTATTGCCAATTTTTCAACATTAAGATGCCTGGAGCAGATTAGAAATGATATTTGTTATCATAATGTAAATGCGAAAATCGTATCCGTCGGTAGCGGTTTTTCCTACGGAACGCAAGGTTATACACATCATGGAACCGAAGATATCAGTATTATGCGTTGTTTACCTAATATGAGGGTTTTTTCTCCTGCAGACTCTGTAGAAACTCAGGCTCTGGTCAGAAAAATGATGGAAATTGAAGGGCCTTGTTATTTAAGATTAGCGAAATCAGATGAACCGATAATTCATGAGAATCTTGATGATTATTCATTCCCAAAAATGATCCAACTATCGTTATGGTTCAAAAATGGTTATTTTATCCACTGGAGTTATTACTGGGAAAATAGCTGAGTTTCTATCAAATAACCATCTGGATTATGCTCTTTATAGCGTGCCTGTCATTAAACCGTTAGACACCGAGATATTAGTCACATTGGCCAATTCATATAACATTATTTTGACGGTGGAGGAGCATCAGTTAAATGGGGGATTTGGTTCCGCAGTATTGGAAACGTTGAATAATCTGCTGATTCAAGGCAAAATCGCATCCATACCCAAAATTTATAGATATGGCGTGGATGATAAAATTTTACCAGATATGACTACGGCAGTGTTTGCCAACTCTCTTATAGAACAATTGAAAACTCCACATGAGGTTCTGCTGTGAAAACAATTACAATAGTGACTCCCTGCTTTAATGAAGAAGATAATATCGACGATATATATGGGCAAATAAAGACGGTATTTCAGAGTCTGGATGGATATCAATACAAACATCTCTTTATTGATAATGCGTCTACTGATAAAACGGTGGAAAAAATTAAGAGCCTTATAAAACAAGATCCTAAAGTTCAGTTAATTGTAAATAATCGCAATTTTGGACACATTCGCTCCCCCTATCATGGCTTATTGCAATCAGACGCGAATGCAGTGATTCTAATTGCAGCAGATTTACAAGAGCCTCCGGAGTTGATTCCAGAACTTATTAAACAGTGGGAAAGTGGCTTCCAGGTGGTAGCGGGTGTTAAAAACCAAAGTAAAGAATCAAAGCTCTTTTTTTTGATAAGGCGGATTTACTATGCACTCGTTTCTCAAATGTCAGAGACGCCTCTGATTAGTAATTATACGGGCTTTGGTTTATACGACCAATCTGTCATAAAAACATTACGTACTTTATCGGATCCATACCCTTATTTAAGGGGGCTATTTTCAGAACTGGGTTTTTCAGTGGCTACAGTGACCTACGTTCAGCCACGGCGGAAACGCGGCTTTAGTAAAAATAATTTTTATACCTTGTATGACATGGCCATGCTCGGTTTTACCAGTCATTCAAAGGTACCTCTTCGTTTAGCCACATTTGCTGGATTTGGGTTAGGATGTCTAAGCTTGTTCACCTCTTTCTTATACTTTCTCTTAAAATTAATTTTTTGGAATTCCTTTTCCATGGGATTGGCGCCTTTAATTATAGGGGTATTCTTTTTTTCTGCGGTGCAATTGTTTTTTATTGGTGTGTTGGGTGAGTATATAGGACAGATATTAATGCAAGTTAAAAATAGACCTATGGTGATAGAGAGAGAACGCCTGAATTTTGAAGACAGAGCTGATAAAGTGTAGCCATTCTCAAATCCTGGTCGTTATGCTTTTGGCGAGTGAATTGTTTTGCAATTTAATCCAGTCAATTGTTTTTTGCAAACCCTCGTGAAGTTCAATTTGGGGCTGCCAATTTAAGATGTTTTTTAATCTGCTGATGTCTGCTTGTAGAAACATTACCTGATCCGGTCTGAATGGAACTTGGCCAAAGCCGAGTTGTATGGAGGGGTTGAGAAGATCCCGCAGTTTTGTAGCGATCTCTCGAATAGTGAATGATTGCCCCGATCCAATGTTAAAAATTCCAGAACAGGTCGACTCAAGTAAAGACCCAACAATGGCTCTCGCCACATCCTCAACATAAACATAATCCCAAAATTGAGTACCCTCGGTCAACGCAGGAGACTCCCCGGCTATCAATTTACTTATCAGCATAGGGATAAACCAACTGGAGTTATCTTTAGGACCAAAAGAGGAGAAAATTCGATGCCATACATAACGTACTTCGTGTCGCTCGCACAAAACTCGAAGTAAATGAGAGGTCGCCAATTTAGAAATACCATACAACGTAGACGGATTGGTCGCTCCCTCTTCAGACAATGGATAATTGGAGGGACCATATTCAGCTTGAGATCCTGTGCCAATAATTGTATGAACCCCGGTAGCAATACAGGTTTCAAATAATCGTTCTGAATACACGATATTGTCCTGTAGCTGCTTATTATTATTGCGATGGTGGTTTTCTACACCTTCCCATGCCAGGTGAATGACTGCATTAGGCAAAAATTGCTTGACACCCTTTTTAATATCATCAAAGTTTTCGAAACTCCCGCTGATGATTGTGCACTTCTTGAGTTCAGATGTAATCCGCCAGTGGTTACTGGCAGGACGTAGCAATACGGCCACGTCAATTTCTCGAGAAAGTAATTCCTGCAATACATAAGACCCCACAAAACCTGTCGCACCCGTTAAAAATACTCGCATCTATATATATATACCTTTTTCAAAGAATTTTGAATGATTGGTCATACCATTACCTCCTGGTTAATAATGAAATTTTTAATCTGGGAAAGTGTTTCTTCCTGCATATTTGCGCCAGTCAAATAGGCCTGGTACCAGCGGATAGTTTCCTGCAGGGTTTTTTCAATATTCCACTGTGGTTGCCACCCTAAACGGGTTTTAGCCTTAGTGTTATCCAGTTTTAAATAGCCCGCTTCGTGAAATTCGCCCGGGTTTATTCTCCAGGAAAAGGGGAGGCGCCACATTTGTATAATTTTTTCAACTATCCAGATTACGCTCTTGACATCTAAATCATCCGGACCAAAATTCCAGGATTCATCATAGTCGAAGGGATTATGGTAAATTTTTTCTGCCAGTTGCAAATAGCCACGCAGTGGCTCCAAAACATGCTGCCAGGGACGTAAAGCGTGCGGATAGCGAATAATAATTTCCTCGTTTTTATTTAAACTGCGAACGATGTCAGGAATTAATCTGTCCTGCGCCCAATCACCTCCGCCGATAACATTTCCTGCGCGGACGGTCGCAACACCTAAATGAAAACTATTTTGTCGGGAATGATAATAAGACTTACGAAAGGCGGCAGTCACTAATTCTGCGCAGGCTTTACTATTACTGTAAGGATCATGGCCACCCAGTGTGTCGTGTTCTTTGTACGGCCGCAGCCACTCTCTATTTTCGTAGCATTTGTCGGAAGTTACTATAATTACAGCTTTTACCGCTGATCGTGTTTGCCGGATGGATTCCAGTAAATTAACAGTACCCATGACATTGGTAGAGTAAGTCTCAATAGGATTATTATAAGAAAATCTTACCAGGGACTGAGCGGCCAGGTGGAAAATAATTTCGGGTTGATATTTAATCTGTATATTTTTCATTAATTCGAAATCATTAATATTTCCAATTATACTGGTCATATTTTTAGAAATATCGGCTACAGAAAACAGATTAGGTTGAGTGGGGGGATTAAGCGCGAGGCCTATGACTTCGGCCCCCAGAGATTGCAACCATAAGGATAACCAGCTGCCTTTAAAACCAGTATGGCCGGTCACTAATATTTTTTTATTTTTCCAGAAATTCAAACTCGTCACCAAATTTTCCAGGGAGCTTTATTATTTGCGTATAATTCTTCAAGATGGTTTTTATCGCGCAAGGTGTCCATGGCATACCAGAAATCATGATGCATATAAGCGGAGAGTTGCCCCTCCTTACTTAACCGTTCTAACGGTTCGCGCTCCCAAATAGTGGTATCATCCTGGAGATAATCAATTACTTTAGGTGATAAAACAAAAAAACCACCATTGGCCCATCCACTACCTCCGTAAGGCTTTTCTTTAAATCCGGTGATAGCGGATCCTTCTATATCTAAAGCACCCAGTCGAGCGGGGGGCATAATCGCCGTCAACGTCGCTAAACGTTTTTCTTGTTTATGAAATTCAATGAGTTTAGCAATGTTGACATTAGAAACCCCATCCCCATAAGTGAAGCAAAAGTCCTGATCCAGATACTTGGCTACCCGTTTCAAACGACCCCCAGTCATGGTATGTTCCCCCGTATCGACTAAAGTGATTTGCCAGGGTTCCGAATAATTTTGATGAATTTGCACGATATTTTTTTGGATATCAATATGCACATCAGCCATATGATGTGAATAATTAATAAAATATTCCTTAATTTGATAACCTTTATATCCTAAACATATAATAAAATCTTTAATATTATAGGCAGTATAAATTTTCATAATATGCCAAAGAATAGGTTTGCCGCCAATTTCAACCATTGGTTTTGGCTTAATTAAAGTTTCTTCACTGATTCGGGTTCCCAACCCGCCAGCTAAAATAACAGCTTTCATAAAATATTCTCTATTTAAAATTGTAAAAATAATCTATAAGAATATACTAGAAATTCTATATTTGAATCAAAATAATTTAAGTTTTGTATACCTTATAGAGATATATAATTTATTAAATTATTAAAATTATAATACAATAAATTTTAAAATAAGGGTACATTAATTTGATCCCTGGATAAAGTCGCGTCGGTGCGTTACCCCTGAATCATTTTAATTTTTGATAAGCTAAATAATTATGCGTTTATTACTTTATGAGTTAAAATTTCGGCATAGCCTATATATTGGGCAGGGGTCAGTTTTTGAAGCATTCCTTTGACATCAGCTGGTATTGGAAGTTGCTCTATATAATTATAAAGTATTTTTTGATCAATTTTTTTGCCACGGGTCAGTAATTTCAACTGTTCATAAGCATCACTCACGCCGTGATGCCGTAATACGCTTTGAATAGCTTCCGCTAACACTTCCCAGTGTTGATCCAGATCCTGCTGAATTTGGACGGTATTAACCATTAATTTTTTTAATCCTTTCAACGCTGCCTGATAGGCTATTAGCGAATAACCGGCAACTGAACTCAAATTTCTGAGTACAGTTGAATCAGTCAGATCACGTTGCCAGCGGGAAATAGGTAATTTTTCTGCCAAATGGCCAGCTAATGCATTGGCGATTCCCAAATTCCCTTCGGAATTTTCAAAGTCAATGGGATTAATTTTGTGTGGCATGGTTGAAGAGCCGATCTCGCCTTCAACCTTGCTTTGGCTGAAGTATCCCAAACTGATATAACCCCAAATATCCCGGTTAAAATCAATTAAAATGGTATTAAAACGCATTAGATTCTGTAATAATTCGGCCAGATTATCATGGGGTTCAATTTGGGTAGTAAAAAGATTGGGTGTTAGCCCCAGTTGAGTGATAAAAGTTTGACTAATCGTAGGCCAGTCGATATCCGGAGCTGCAGCGAAATGAGCGTTGAAATTGCCGACGGCTCCATTAAATTTACCTAAAATAGGCAATTGCCGCCAGGAATTTAATTGACGGGAAAGACGGACTACGACATTAGCCAATTCTTTACCCAGAGTAGTGGGAGAGGCGGGTTGCCCATGTGTGCGGGCTAACATAGGCAATGCCGCATACTCTCCTGCGATAGCGGTAATCTGCTCGATAATTGCTAACATGGCTGGCGATAAAATAGTGGCTCGCATTTCGCTGAGCATTAAGCCGTAAGCGAGATTATTAATATCTTCGGAGGTGCAGCCAAAATGAATAAAAGGAATTAATTTTTCTAATTGAGGATTATTTTTTAATTTATTATGTAAATAATATTCAATTGCTTTAACGTCATGATGAGTGGTTTGTTCTATGATTTTAATCTCTCTCGCATCCAATATATCAAATTGATTGATCAAATTTTCTAAAACCTGACGATTCTCATCCTTTAAAGGCGGCAAAAGAGTAAAATCCGATAGGGAAGACAGGAGGATTAACCAGCGTACTTCGACAATTACCCGAAAACGGATGAGTCCATATTCACTGCCAATGGAGCGCAGATTCAGCAGTTGGGATTGGTAACGGCCATCGAGAGGGGACAAAGCGGTTAAAGAATTACTCTCCACGATAAATTCCTTGATAAATTTATTTGGTATTAAAGAGTTAGAAGCTTATCATGTCAGATGAACATACACCACAGCTTCCCCGAAATAATTTTTATATTTGACCCCGAATGACAGCAACAATGGACTGGTAAAGATAATTGAAAAACGATATACTTCCGTTCTTTAATTTATTCAGACTCATGATTATGATGAAAACAATTAAAATCATCCATGTTTCCCCCAGATTTTACGGCAAAGAATGCGTTATCGCCGGAGGTCCCAAGTATTTGTTATATATATGCCGGGCCTTGCAAAAAGGCGCGGAAATATTAGGCTGCCACGTGGAAACGTCAGTGCTCTCCTTTGGAAAGCAGGCGGGTGTTTTTGAGAATGGTCCTAATAGAATAAGTCATAGGATTATTGCGGCTAATCCAGCCCACCCCTGGACTATTCCGGCTAGTGAGATAATAACGGGTATTGAAGATGCCGATGTAGTGCATATCCATCAATTTTTATCTCATGCCTGTTTATATGTTGCAGCACATGCCCGGCTGCTTGGAAAGTGTGTAATAGGCACGGATCATCAAGGTGAGGAACATTATTTATCTTACAACCCGGAAATTGGCGGTATGTACGATTTTTTCCATATTATTTCCGATTTCGCTTCAAATACATACAAGCGGCTGGACGGTCCGGTTAAAATGATCAAAGGACCCGTGGATACAGAGTTTTATAAACCTGCATTGGAAAAGCATCGCAATCCACGTTCAGTTTTAGCCGTAGGAAGATTACTGCCGCACAAAGGGTTTGAAAAAATTATTGAAGCACTGCCCATGGAGTTGGAATTAACTATAGCAGGCGAGCCTGTTGATGCTGCTTATCGGGAGTATTTATTTTCAAAAATTCAGCAGAAAAAAGTTAAGATCATAGAAAATCTTTCCGATAGCGAACTGCTTGATCTTATGCAAACAGCGGGAATATTTGTTCACGCTGCCACTTATATCGATTACCGGGGAAAGATTCACACTAAACCTGAAATGTTAGGTTTAGCGCCACTGGAAGCACTGAGTACAGGATTAACGACTATAGTGAGTGATGCGGGAGCTCTGCCGGAACTGGGGAAACTCCCGGGTTGTCATGTATTTAAATCGGTACAGGATCTTAATGAACTATTAAAGGCCCATCTTGACGGAAGGCTTAAGAAACACTCTCCTGAGATTATACACTCCGGTGTTGAAGAAGTTTATGGCTTAGAAACTTTTGGGCGTAAAATGCTGATCGCATTACAGGAATACATACTGTGAAAATAATGATTATTACAGGTATTTTCCCTCCCGGTTTTGTCGGCGGCTTCGAATTAGCTGCATTTGATATTGTCAAAGGATTGAAAGAGAAAGGACATGATGTTTGTGTGGTCACTTCCGATCACTTCCTGGATTACCATCAGAGCCTACGAGATTTTCCGGTACACCGTGTGTTAGAGTATATCTGTGGCTCAAGCTATAAAATGCCTTATTCTCGAGACATTATTAAAGAAGGCTTTTTTATTAATTTTCGTAATATCAGATTGCTGAGTGATTTATTAATAAAGTTTCAACCAGATTCAATCATGTTTTTTGATGGCCGCGGCTTGGGGACGTTGGGATTATTAAAATACGTTGTCCATTCAGGCTACATTCCCGTGCTTAATTTAGGTGATAACATATTTTCCCAATTAAATGAAAAAAAACCCTTTTTAAATGCTTTTTTCTCTATTTTTGGATCTTTGGATTTTTTATTAAAAGCTAAAGGAATTCTGGTTTCTCGATCCCTTGGAGACGAGATAACAAACACTCTAGGGTTTCCATTAGCAGATCAGAGTGTGATATCCCGATGGACGAGAGAACCTAAATTAAAACCTCCCGATTTCTACAACAGGCAGGATAAAAAAACTCGATTCGTATTTGCCTCAAGTCTCAGTGCTCATAAAGGCATATTTATAATCATAGACGCAGTCAAAGAAATGTTAGCCTCTGGCCATAAAGATTTTATTGTAGACCTCTATGGGAATGGTTCGGTTTCAGAAGTTATTCATCATATTGCAGTAAATGGACTTGAAGAGTATATCCAATATTGCGGAACCTTTACAAAGGATCAGGTTGTGGATCTTCTCGCGGGATACGATGCTTTGGTTTTTCCTACCTGGAAACAGGACGCTTTTGGCACGGTTGCGGCTGAAGCAGCGGCGGCGGGATGCATACCGATTACAACGGGAGGCACTGGCGCTGCTGATTGGCTTCTGGACGGTGTCGATTGTATTAAAATAGAGCCTAATACCGCTGATCTTAAAGCCGCCATGATAAAATTTATGCGATTGTCTTGGGAACACAAAGCGGCTATGAGCGCGAAAGCAGTAGATTCCGCGAAGAAATTTTATAATTTTCCCAAGCTTCTTAATGCTACGGAGAAAGTTATTTTCTCTGCAGTGTCAGCACAGCGAGAAAAGAATTTGTTTTGCCCTATTAAATCTCAGACTGCAATGTTCGTCCTAAGGGATTTATGGGAGAAAAAAATAAATGAAAAAAAATGACTCTAATTTATCATTAGTAGGAGCTGGACCTATGGAATCTTGTGATTTATCAAAATTAAACAATGAATTACTGGCTTATAGTTTACAGCCCCAGCGCTTTCCCTTATTGGTGAAGCTGGTTCGTAAGATATTATGGCGTTTTATAAGACCTTTTCATTTTTATCAAATACAGGAAATGTCCAGAGAGCAAGAGCGGCAAATACAAGAAATAAAGCAAGTGGCTCAGAAACAGGATGAAAAAATAAAAAATTTTTTTGCGTCTGCGGCATCGCGATCTGAAAATATACCCCTAATTAATCGCATCGCTTATCTTGAAAGTGAAATTGAAGGACTAAAAACGAGTCTTGGGGAAATAAAAAATCATATAAAGATAGTTTAATGACAGGCATAAGCCGAAATGAATACAGTATGGATTGACGCTACCCGTTTTTTTAAACGTAAGCGACCCTTGTCAGGAATTCCTCGCGTAGAAGCGGAACTGGTGAAATGGGCGCAAAACAATCTTGGTGATGTAAAATTATTTGAATTTCATCCTCATTCACGGTGTTTTACTGTTTTCGGTGAAGAAGCGCTTGTGAAGCTGGAGCCCGTATTGCCTCAAAGTTCAAGGCATGATCCCTTTCCGGAAAGTAAAGGTTTTATTTTAAAACCGTCAATGGATGAGATTAAACTTTTTGCCAGATCAGCTTTTATATCGTTATACCGCATGTTGTTGTCATTTATCAATGTTAGATATCGCCCTGCTGTTCATATTTTTATTAAAAATAGAGTTTTCAGTTTGCAGAGGTTTTGTTCAAGTTATAGAAAAAAACGACATCATCCCCAGGCAGTAGTGACAGTTCCTTCCTCTGATCAAAATGTGCCTTTATCGAACTATACCCATCCATTTAAGAACGGAGATTCCATCTTATTTGCAGGTACGGCATGGGAGTATAAGAATATTAATGATGAAATTTTTTCCCTAAAAAAAAATATAAAATTATCCATTTATATAATCTGTCACGATATAATTCCCATCAAATTTCCACATTTATGTTTACAGGCTAAAGGAGTTTCCGCGAATGAAATGTTTCTTCCTTATTTTTTAGGGATGACTAAAATCGCGGATCACGTTTTTTGTGTATCCAAATCCACTGAAGCAGACTATCGAAAATTTACTGAAAAAATGCGCCTGGTATGCCCAAAGACTTCAGTCGTTACAGAGGGAAGCCATATTGTGCAACCTGCCGAATTTAAACCGCCGGTTTCCGTTATTCAGGAGTTTCTTAAATCTGAGTTTATACTCTTTGTATCGACCTTAGAGAGGAGAAAAAACCATGAATGTATCTACAAAGCGATTCTGTACCTTTTAGAAAGCGGCTTTGAAAATTTACCCAAATTTTTGTTTGTTGGCAAACCAGGTTGGAGTGTTGATGAGCTGCTGTCTGATTTAAAGTTAGACTTGCGAATCAAAGATCATATCGTTCTGATGCACGGTATTACTGATGATCATGATTTGAAATTTCTTTATGAGAAGGCATTATTTTCATTATATCCCTCGTTTTATGAAGGTTGGGGTCTGCCTGTCGCTGAATCTTTAAACTATGGTAAAATGGCGATAGTATCGTCTACTTCCTCCATGCCGGAAGTAGGCCATGATTTTGTGGATTACATTCATCCATATGACACGCTGGGTTGGGCTAACCGAATTGCTTTTTATCTAAATAACCGCGATGAACTGGCGAAAAAAGAAAAATATATTCGTGAAAATTATAAAAAAAATTCCTGGGAGGATTTTTGTAAACAAATATTTAATAAAATAACCGCTGGAGAGTGATTATGCCTTTTTTTTATAAAATCAAACGCGGCCTTAAAGCATGGCTGACCTATTTATTTCTTCATGTCATTCGATTTGTGCAGCGTTTTCCCGGTTTAAAGAGTTTTATATTAAGTCATCTAAAGAAGCATCCGGTATTTTATGCTTTCCTTTGCCAGCTGATTAATAAACCTAATGCCAGTAACGGCTGGAAAAATGAAAAGGGTGGCATAAAGCCCCTTTCTCATAAAGTCCTTTCGGTATCGGCTAGGCGTATTTATATGCATCTTAAAGGAGGTGTGGAAGCCAATATCAAGACACCTCAACATTTTTCCAAGAGGGACTGATGCGTATTGTTATTGACTTACAGGGAGCTCAAACCGTGAGTCGTTTCAGGGGCATTGGACGATACACACTGGCGCTTACTCAAGCTATTCTTCGCCATCGAGGCGCACATGACGTTTTTATTGTCCTAAACGGTCTTTTTCAGGAAACAATTCAACCTATCCGTGCTGCTTTCAAGGATTTATTGCCCGAGGCTAATATTTGTATTTGGGAAGCGCCTGCGCCCGGGGCTGTCCGTGAATGTGATCCATCCGATTCCTGGCGCCGGGAAATTGGAGAACGATTAAGAGAAGCTTATTTGTCCAGCCTGAAACCGGATCTGGTTTGGATTCCCAGTTTATTTGAGGGATATACAGACAATGCTATGACAGCGACTAAAGTGCATTGGGATATCCCTGTGATCGTAACGATACACGACTTGATTCCTTTGCTGAATCCTACGGTTTTTTTTCAGGATCAACGTTTTAAGCAATATTATTTGCGACAAATTTCCCAATTAAAACAGGCTGATATGTTTCTTTCAATTTCTGCTGCCTCAGCTCATGAGGCGCGGGTAGCGCTAGATGTTGGTGAGAATGAAATACTGGAGTTGCCAAACAGCTATGACCCTCGTTTTAGACCATTGTCAGTTACTCCAGAGCGAAAAAAACAACTATATTCTCAATTAGGGATTACCAAACAATTTATATTGTATGTTGGTACGGATGATGATAGAAAAAATCTTCCTCGCCTTATTCAGGCGTACACTCAATTACCGCAATCGATCCGTGACACTCATCAATTACTGATTGTAGGAAAATTGTCTTTGGATGGAAGTGGAAATTTTATTTTAGAAAAAATTGCAAAAAAATTGGATGTTAGCAATGAAGAACTACTATTGATTGATTATGTTGATGACGATGCGTTGGTAGAACTTTATAATCTTTGCGAAGTATTGGTGTTGCCGTCATGTCATGAAGGTTTTGGCTTATCTCTGGTCGAAGCTATGGCCTGCGGTAAGGCAGCTATCGGTGCGAATATTTCCAGCATTCCGGAGGTGCTCGGTCGCAGCGATGCCTTATTTGATCCATTTGATGTCGCTTCGATAAGCCGAAAACTGGAAGAAGTTTTGAAAGATAAAGATTTTCAAGCGCGCCTTGCTGAACATGGATTACAGCAAGTAAAAAAATTTTCATGGGATGAGAATGCGCGGCGCATCATGGAATTGTTTGAGCGGGTAACGGAAAGATATAAACTTCAGGAACGTGAAAAACAAAAAACTGCCCGGAGAAAGCTGGCTTTTATTATACCACTACCACCCGATTTTAGTAATGTCACTGATTCTATTGTTAAGATTTTGATAGCTCTGGAAAAATACTACGATATTCAATTAGTCATCGCTCAAAGTTCTGGAGAAGATGAAAGGTCAGCGCCTGGTTTTAATATACGCACGCTGGATTGGTTACGGAAGAATTCAGATAAGATGGAGAGGATCATTTATCACGCAGCTAACTCTCCTTTACACGTTTATCTCACAAAATTAATTGAAGAAATACCCGGGGTAATTATTTTAGATGATTTTTTTCTGGGTGACTTATTTTATTATACGGAAACCGGTATCTGGATAGAGGCATTATATCATTCGCATGGTTATAATGCTGTCCGGGAATATTTTATGACGGATGATATTCAGGCGCTCAAAATGAAATATCCTGTCAGCCTGAAAATTATTCAATATTCTCTGGGAGTTATTGTACATTCCAAGTCTATCCAACAGTCTGGACGGGATTGGTACGGAGAAAAATTTATTCAGGATTGGAAAATGATTCCCCAGGAACACTCCTTTATTCAAAGTGCTGAGTTATACGCTGAAGCTATTGAACATTTCTATTCACTTTCTTACGCTAACCCGGTCATTTTGACTAAATCCTTAATTCAGGGGAAATATCTCCCAGACACCATTAAAGATCGGGAAATCATGACTATCGCAGAAGCAATCTCGCAAAACTTACCTCTATATCGCACGCATCGTCAGTTATTAGTAGATATCTCTATCATTCTTCGTCAGGATTATAAAACAGGTATACAGCGAGTAGTGCGGGGATTATTAGTTGAGTTGTTACAAATTTCTATTCCGGGTTACCGAATTGAACCTGTCTATTTAAGTGATGAAGGTGGACGTTGGCATTATAAATATGCGCGTCAATATACATTGGCATTACTGGATTGTCCTCCGGAACCCCTTCAGGATGATGTTGTTGAGGTAAAAAGTGGAGATTTATTTTTTGGTCTGGATTTAAGCGGTCAAATGTTGATTGACAGCGCCGCAGAAGGATTACATTTAAAATGGAGTCTCGTTGGAGTTAAGATTTATTTTTTAGTTTATGATCTTTTGCCTGTGCTTTTGCCCCAGGTATTTCCTCAGGGCGCTTATGAGAATTTTTTCCAGTGGTTAAAGGTTATCACGCAATTCGATGGAGCGGTTTGTATCTCCCAAACTGTGGCTTCCGATTTAAGGACATGGTTGGAAAAAAATGCTGCCGAGCGAACCCAAAATTATCACATTGCCTGGGCACATCTTGGCGCAGACATGGAAAATTCCGCACCCAGTAAAGGCCTTCCAGAGGATGCGGTTAATGCCTTGGCAATGATTTCCCAGCGTCCCAGTTTTTTAATGGTGAGCACCCTCGAGCCCCGTAAAGGATATTTGCAAGCACTCGAAGCTTTTTCTTTACTGTGGGACCAGTCAATTGATGTTAATCTCATTATTGTGGGTAAGGAAGGTTGGGAGATTCTTCCTGATTCGTTAAGAGGAAATATTCCAGAAATTACTCGTCGCCTTCGTAATCATCCCGAACGGGGGAAACGTTTATTTTGGTTCAATGGCATTAGCGATGAATATTTAAAAAAAATCTATGAAGCATCTTCCTGTTTAATTGCCGCCAGCCTTGCTGAAGGATTTGGTTTGCCTTTGATTGAAGCTGCGAGGTATAAGCTACCGATTATAGCACGGGATATTCCGGTATTTAGAGAAATTGCAGGAGAACATGCTTATTATTTTCACGGTACGGAGGCTGCGAATTTGGCCGATGCGATTAAAGCCTGGCTGGATTTATATGAAATGAAAAAACATCCCACTACTTATTCTATGCCTTGGCTTACCTGGAAGCAAAGCATAGAAAATATTTTGAATGCTTTACCTCTTTAAGGATTCTGATGACTATTAATTCTGGTTCAAAAAAAATTTTTATAACGGGTTGTGATGGTTTCACGGGAAAGGTTTTGGCTGCGCGCTTATCCAAAAATAATTATGAGGTTTTTGGAAATGAATGTAAAATTGACATCTCTGATTATAAAGCTCTTGAGAATTATATCAAAAAAATTAAGCCAGAATTTATTGTACATTTGGCCGCTATTTCGGGTGTTGTTAATGAGGATGAGGAAAAATTATATAAAATAAATTTGTTCGGAGCGCTAAACGTTTTACAGGCTGTCGAGGCTGCAAAAATCCTTCCCCGGAAAATTATTTTTGCAAGCAGCGCTTATGTGTATGGGAATCGTCCGCAAAAATATATTTCTGAAACGGTTTCCCCTCAGCCGATTAATCATTACGGCAATAGTAAATTGGCTATGGAAAATATGGTGGCTACCTGGTTTGATCAGTTTCCTATTATTATAACACGTCCCTTCAATTATACCGGCGTAGGGCAATCTCTTTCCTTTTTAGTTCCAAAAATTATTAGAAATTTTCAGAAAAAGAAACCTGTTATTGAATTGGGAAATATTAACGTCACTCGAGAAATTTCAGATGTAAATTTTGTAGCAGAAATTTATTCGCGCTTACTGGAATCTAATATATATTCTGAAATTTTGAATATTAGTTCAGGGGTTGGATATACACTCAATGATATCGTGGAAAAAATACGTGAAATTAGCGGTCAAAACCCGGAGATTAAAGTTAACCCCGATTTGTGCAGGAAAAATGAAATTCATCGACTCGTGGGTTGTAATCAGAAATTATCCGATAAACTCGGTGTAATGACAGCTGCACCCTTAAATGAAATTTTGCAAGACATGTATAGTCATTCCGAATGAATTTTCGATATCGTCATTGCGAGCGCCAGCGAAGCAATCCAGTACAGAGCGTTGGCTGGAGTACGAACTGGATTGCTTCGCTGGCGCTCGCAATGACGGTTGAACCTAAAAATCATTCGCGATGACTATATTGTTCTCAAAGCCTTAAATAAATTTTTTATAAATTTGTATGGTTTCCTGCGCGCATTTCTCCCAGGTAAATAATTTAACCCGGGATAAACCTTGATTAATCAATTTATTTCGAACTTCAGGCTTCTCTATTAAATCGAGCATGGCGTTAGCGATCGCTTCTTCTGAATAAGGATCAATCAGATAGGCTGCGTCCGCAGCAATTTCTGCGGTGGCTCCGCTATGAGCAGTAATAACGGGTATGCCGGAAGCAAAACCTTCGAGAATGGGAAAGCCAAAACCCTCTGCGAGTGAAGGGTAAATTAATGCCTGTGCATTTTGATATAAGCATCGCAGATCATCAAAAGGAATATATTTTAGCCAAACAAGATGACCACTTTTTTCCAACTTGAAAATCTGTTCTAATAAGAGAGGAGGAGTGAGTGTAGGATGATCTTTGCCAACGATGACGAGATTAAATTCTTTGGCTATATTTTCTGGGAGACTTTGGTAGGCATTTATAATTCTTTCAATATTTTTTCTGGGTTGTATAGTACCCACCATTAGAAAAAATGGTTTATTTAATTTATATTTTGTTAAAATAATTTTTTGAATTATGGGGTCTATTTTCTGATACCAGATCTCGGGTAAACCGTGATAGATAACTGAAATTTTATATTCGGGGATTTTCCAAAAATTAACAATATCGACGATGTTAGCCCGGCTGCAGGTGATGACGTGATCCACCCGTTCAGATAATTTTTTTAATATACTTCCTTTCAGGCGTTTGAATCTTTCAGGTCCTCTCAGCCATTCAGGATGAGCTAACATAATGGCATCGTGGATCGTTGAAATAATGGGCGTCTTCTTAATACGGGGTACTAAATAATCGGTAATATGAATGAGGTCTGCCTCTGTGGGAAGGTTTTGATAAAAATTTCCAGGGGAAAGGGCATACAGAGGACTCTCAGCCAGATAGAAGTTTTTTTGGGGCGAATACCCCGTGGCTGAAAGCTCCCACAAATTTTTAAAATAAATTTCCTTTATCTGTATGTTTTGTTGTGTTAAAGCCTGACAAAGATTAGCGGTATATATGCCAATACCATCCATTTTTTTTTGTATTTTTTTAATATTATATACAGGAGTACAGGAAATACCTATTTTCATCGAAAATTCATCCAGCCATTAAGAGCCTTGATTCACCGATTATCCTATGTTCTAATTGTAGTTTTTGCAAGCTTTACGACAAGCTGGGGTATCATGAGTCATAAAATAATACCAATTATTTTAGCCGGTGGTGTAGGGGCACGGCTTTGGCCATTATCCCGAGAAACTTATCCCAAACAATTCTTAAGGTTATTTAGTCAATACTCTCTTCTGCAGGAAACCGTACTTCGGGCTCAGTTATTAGCTAATATTGAACAGCCGATTATTGTATGCAATATTGATCATTATTTCCTGAGCCATGATCACCTCAAAGAAATTAATGTCAGTGGGTATCAATTTATTTTGGAACCTTTCGGGAAAAATACTGCGCCGGCAATTGGTTGCGCTGCGCAGTTTGTTCTGGAAAATATTGGGAGTGATTCCATTTTGCTTGTATTGCCTTCAGATCATTTTATCGCCGATCTGGAATTATTTTTCGACGCTATTAATCGAGCTCAGGTGATTGCTCAACAGGGATTTTTAGTCACCTTCGGTGTGACACCCACTCATGCCGAGACCGGCTATGGGTATATTCAGGCTGGGAACCGGATAGTCGATACAGATGCTTACCGCGTTGATAAATTTATTGAAAAACCCCAACTGAAGTTAGCTAAGGAATTAATAGATACCGATAATTGTTATTGGAACAGCGGTATGTTTATGTTTAAGCCGCAAAATTATTTAGACGAATTAGAAAAATTTTCCGTCGAGATCCATCAGATCGTTATGAAGTTAGCGCAAGCCAGCGAAAAAAAAGAAGACTATATTCGCCTGAATACGGAAATTTTTGCAACCTGTCCCGACAAGTCTATTGATTATGCAGTGATGGAAAAAACCAGTAAGGCGGCGCTCATTCCCCTTGCTTCATCCTGGAATGATTTAGGTTGCTGGGAGGCTGTTGCAAAAACCAGTTCCGGGGATTCCCAAAATAACGTGACCAGGGGAGAAGTGCTGCTCATAGATAGTCAGGATTGTTTTGTCAGTTCAGAGGAACGGCTGGTTGCGGTGCTGGGAATAAAAAATCAGATTATAGTGACTACTCCAGACGTTGTTTTAGTCGCTGATAAGGTTCATTCTCAGAATGTTAAGCAGGTGGTTCATCAGTTAAAATCCCGTAAGAGCGATTTAGTCACGCATCACCGCAAGCAATCTCATTCTGCGGGTTATATAGAAAATTTGGCCAATGGGGATGATTTTATAGTGGAACATTTTATGTTAAAGCCACAGTCCCATTTGGATTTACCCGAATGCATTTATCCCGTGCATTGGATTATATTGAGAGGAACAGTAGAAATTCGGTTTAACAACAAATTTTTACTTCTACCTCATCATCATTCGCTATTCGTGGATAAAAACCTTTTGTGTTATATAAGAAATAATTCTAAAAAGTCGGCGCATTTTGTGCGTATACAATTGAAATCGGTAATGGATTCAGAAATCGTAAAGGAAATTGAGAGTGAGGCTAATTTACTATGAAAACTGCAATCGTGACCGGTATTACCGGACAGGATGGAGCTTATTTGGCAAAATTGTTGTTGAGTAAAAATTATCAGGTTTTTGGAGCTTATCGGCGTACGAGTTCTGTTAATTATTGGCGATTGAATGAATTGGGAATACTGGATCATCCGCATTTGCACCGGGTTGAGTATGATCTTACTGATAGTGCAGGTTCTGTTCATTTATTATCAAAAATAAAACCGGATGAGGTATATAATTTAGCGGCACAAAGTTTCGTAGAGATGTCATTTCATCATCCGATGACTACCAGTCAAATTACCGGACTGGGAGTGCTAAATTTATTGGAGGCTATCAGAATCGTGAATCCGAAAATTCGATTTTATCAGGCCTCTACTTCGGAAATGTTTGGTAAGGCTCAATCCAGCCCCCAAAATGAAAAAACGCCTTTTTATCCACGAAGCCCATACGGAGTTGCTAAACTCTACGCTCACTGGATGACGATTAATTACCGGGAATCCTACGATATATTTGCCTGTAGCGGTATTCTGTTCAATCATGAATCACCCTTGCGCGGACTTGAATTTGTTACCCGTAAAATTAGTGACGGTATCGCGAAAATTAAATTGGGCAAATTAGCCACCTTGGAATTAGGTAATTTGAATGCACAGCGAGATTGGGGACACGCGGAGGATTACGTTGAAGGCATATATCAAATATTGCAGGCACAGCAACCTGAAGAATATGTTTTAGCGACTTGCCGGACTGAAACCGTGCGTTACTTCGTGGAAATGACTTGCCGCGCCGTTGGTATCGAGATTCAATGGGAGGGGCAAAACGAAAATGAAAAAGGGATTGACATCAAAACAGGTAAAACGATAGTAAGGGTAAATCCAAAGTTTTACCGTCCTGCGGAAGTCGATATCCTCAGGGGCGATTCTGCGAAGGCGCAAACCCGACTCGGATGGCAACCTAAAATCAACCTTGAACAACTCTGTGCGCAGATGTGCGAAGCTGATTTACGCAGAAATAGCCTTAATGGAATGTCTTTTTAAACCTTAAGGGCCCTACTTAGTCCTGCTGATAACGTCCTGATAAAGCTGAATATGTTTGTCGCGCATGAAATTCGCTTTAAAATATTGCTGGTAGTGAGTCTGGGTTCCTTCTCTCAATCGTTGATACAGGATTTCGTCAGATAACAAAAGCTGCATCGCCTGTTTAATCGCCTCTGGATTCGCGGGAGGGATGACTAACCCGGAAACCTGATGGCGATTAACGAAGGAGGTGCCGGTTTTTAACTCAGTCGAAATTGCGGGCTTACCATAAATTAAACTTTCTAAAAGACTGATGCAAAATGCTTCCGTTCTTAAATGTGCCGGTGCTATGGAGGCCCGGCATAATTGGTACAAAGCGGCTTTATCCTGCTCGTTAACGGGACCGGTAAAGATGACATTGTTCATTTCTTTTGTTTCCTGAAGCTGGCGTAACCTGATTTCCTCAGAACCCGCTCCAGCGATGACTACCCGAATATCGGTTTTATGCACAGCTTCCAGTAAAAAATCCAATCCTTTGTAGTATCTGAGGGAGCCTATAAAAAGGAAAAAATTATCGCCAACCCGTCTCTGCCAGCGCTGAACCGTTTCTCTGTCGGGAAGAAGGTATTGTTTTTCATCCAGCCCAAAAGGGATGACGGTAACTTTTCGGGAATATTTTTTTAAAACTGGACTTGATTTCAGATAATTATCCGAACTGGTTATAATTGCGTCGGCCTGATTTAAGAAAAGATGCATTAAGGGATTATAAATTATTTTTAGCCATTTTTGCCTGACAATATCAGAATGGTAAGTGACTATTACTGGTTTATTGACTAATTTTAGCAAATTTGTCAAATCAGCAAATGGCCAGGGAAAATGATAATGAAGAATGTCAAAATTCTGGCTAAACCGGCGAAAATTTCTCAGCAGGGCAGGACTGATCGGGCAGGAAGCAATTTCCAGAAGAGCCGGAAAATAATAAACCATGCTTTTGCCGACACGATCTTTATGTGTTTGGGAACCATTTTTAGTGGTTAGAATTGTGCTTTCAGCGCCATGTTCGTATAAGCTTTCGCATAAGCTATGGATATGTTTCTCAATGCCCCCGACACTAAAGGGGTAATAACTTTTGTAAATATGCAATATTTTCATGAAATGAATAAATAAATCCGGTAAGCAGGTTTGCGACACTAGCCATGCAAGATATCGTAAAAACTATAAAACTGCAAACGCCGGATTAAACCAGAATACTCTCAAATGCACATTATGAACCTTTCTCTGCTTAAATGGCATAGTTAAGGTTTGCGGCAGCAATTCCGGTGAATTTTAACTGGTTGAATAATAGAAATAAACCTGCCTTTATTAAAGATAATTTTCGTGAAAATCTTTGCCCGATGGGGGATCGCAAGGGGGAGAGAGCGGAGCGTCTCCCCCTTCATTCCGAGCATCGGCTCTGCCGAGCGCAGGATATAAACCAGAAAGGAATTCTCGGCTTCGCCGAGAATTCCCAGGTTTGCGCAGGGCCACCTCATCAAGTCATAAATACTAACATCCCTTTATAAACTGAACCCATCCTAATTTACTCGAAAAAAAACAGCAAATAGTCTCTTTTTTTGTTTGTTTTTCATTACTACGTGGTGTAATATATATGCCACGTAGTAATAAAAGGAGTAATGATATGACGCATCCCGATTGGGTTTTAAGGCATAAAATGCCAAATACGGAAATCAGAAATATTCGCGGTAAATATTATCTTTACAGCATCACTTCAGTATGGTCCCCCAAAAAAAAGAGAACCCAGAAAAAAACTTTGAAACAAATTGGTGTTATTGATCCCGAATTTGGTTTAATACCCACAGGGATGTCGAGAAAAGGAAGGGTCCCAAAAGGAGCTTCTAAAATGAAAGAGGATGTTCCATTGGATACTAATTTTTTAGATCAATTTGAAACGATTGAAGATCCAAGACTGGAAAGAAATTGCCTGTATACGATTTCAGAAATACTGCTGGTGACCTTTTTGGCTGTTATCTGTGGCGCCGAAGGTTGGCAGGATGTTGAGAATTATGGCAAAGCCAAAATCGATTATTTGAGACAATATCTCCATTATCAAAATGGAATACCCAGCGATGATACGATTAGGCGGTTCTTCCGCGCGATTAATCCTGACCATTTCAAGCAAATTTTTTGTCAATGGGTGAATAGTATCGCTAACGTGGTTGACGCCAAAGTGATTGCTATTGATGGAAAAGCAGCCGTCGCAGTTATGACGGTGATGAAAAAATGTTGCATATGGTGAGCGCTTTCGCAACAGCGGCGCGTGTAGTACTCGGTCAAGAAAAAGTATCTGATAAAAGTAATGAAATTACAGCCATTCCAAAATTATTAGAATTGTTAGATGTCAAAGGACACATTGTCACTATCGACGCGATGGGATGCCAATATGCTATTGCGGATAAAATTATTGCCAAAGAAGGCGACTACATTTTTTCACTCAAAGGTAATCAGGGGAATCTATCTGAGGATGTAGATTTTTACTTTAATTCAAAAATACCTGCAAAAAGCTTATCTTCCTGCATTGAGTATGATAAAGGTCATGGTCGTCTTGAAACCAGAGAATGTTTTGTTTGTGATGATGTGCAGTGGTTACGAGATAGGCATCCCCATTGGAAAAGCATCCATTGCATTATCAAAATAAATGCTACACGAGAGTTCAGGGATTCTAAAAAACAACGCAGGAAGCGCGATATTATATTTCATCTCTTAAAAAACCAGCGCCCAATGCTGTATTACAGGCGGTTCGGCAGCATTGGGGCGTTGAGAATACATTGCATTGGATATTAGATATGTCTTTTAATGAAGATTATTCCCGGATACGCAAAGAAAATGCGCCTCATGTCATGGCTATTATTAGGCACATCGCGTTAAATTTATTACAAAGCGGCAAACCCAAACGACAATCTATTAAAGGATTCAGAAAAATTTGCTCCTGGGATACTTCTGCGCTCACTGCTCTAATATCTCCAAAAACACCTATCAAATGATTAATTAATGGTCAGTTGATGAGGTGGCCCTGCAGGTTTGCGGTTAGTTCCTTGTCATAAATTTGCATTTGTGCTCTAATTATCTTTTCTTCACTCTAAATAGCGATAGGGATGTGAAGAAGCAATGGCTGTTGAAGTCATTCCCAAATAATTAAGAGGTAGTCATGCAATTTATTGATTTAAGAAGACAATATCAATTAATTGAGCGTCAGCTTGATCAGGCTATTAAAAAGGTTTTGCAGCACGGTCAGTTTATTTTGGGTCCCGAGGTTAATGAAATAGAAAAATTGTTAGAGGACTTTGTCGGTGTTAAACATTGCGTAACGGTAGCTAACGGCACAGACGCTTTATTAATAGCAATGATGGCCCTAAACATACAACCTAATGATGAAATTATTTCTACTGCATTTACTTTCTTCGCAACGGCGGAAATGATGCTTTTATTGGGCGCCAAACCCGTTTTTGTGGATATCGAACCAGGCACCTATGTTATCGACTCCAGCAAAATTGAAGCCGCGATTACCAGGAAAACCAGGGCGATTATGCCTGTCAGTCTTTATGGTCAGACTGCGGATATGGATGTCATTAACGCTATCGCACAAAAGCACAACTTGGCGGTTATAGAGGATGGCGCTCAAAGTTTTGGCGCTACCTACAAGGGACGTCCTTCCTGCGGATTATCTACTTTAGGCTGCACAAGCTTTTTTCCCTCAAAACCATTAGGCTGTTACGGCGATGGGGGCGCTATTTTTACTAATGACGATTCATTGGCGCAAAAAATTCGTGAACTGCGGGTGCATGGTCAAAACCAGCGTTATGTGCATACCTCTCTGGGTATTAATGGCCGTTTCGACACCCTGCAGGCAGCGGTTCTTTTAGAAAAAATGAAGATTTTTGAAGAGGAACTTAAAAAACGCCGGGAAATAGCCGCCAGGTATTCCGATTTATTAAAAGACCAGGTTGTGGTTCCAAAGGTGGCTGCGCATAACACTTCGGTATTTGCGCAATATACAATTCGGGTGCAAGAACGGGAAGAATTTTGTAGAAGCCTGCAAAAAAGAGGGATTCCCACCGCGATCCATTATCCCATCCCGTTAACTAAACAACCTTTATTACAAAACATGGATTATGCTAAAGTTTCTTTACCGCATACGGAAAAAGCTGCTGCTGAAGTCGTTAGTTTGCCGATGCATCCTTATTTGACGCGGGCAGAGATAGAAAGTGTTTGCCAGGTGATTGGTGATCTGGTTTCATGTCCTGTCACAGCATAAGAATATGGAGAAAATAAGTTGCAAGCAGTGAGACCGGTTTTTCAGGATTTGCTAAATTCCGTATCGGCGCACCGGTTATGGTTTTATATGGCGAATAATGATATCCGTCTGCGTTATCGTGGATCCACTCTGGGCCCTCTCTGGATCACCTTAACGATGGTCATATTTATTAGTGCGCTGAGTGTTATCAATAGCCGATTATTTAATCAAAATATTTACGAATACATTCCATTTTTGACCTGTGGTGTTTTAATCTGGACATACGTCTCTACAGTCATTCATGAAAGTTCCGAAATTTTCATGGCATCGAAAGAATTTATTGAAGGAATGAAAATACCTTATTTTTTATTAATTTTTCGCTTAATTTCCCGTAATGTTCTCGTATTTTTGCATAATTTTATTGTCTATATATTAGTGGTTATTTTTTTTCACGTACCCATCAATTTTTATATTTTTCTGGCTCTTCCTGGATTTTTACTGGTGACCGCAAATTTAGCAGCGCTTAGTGCTATTATTTCTTTTATCGGGACCCGTTTCCGGGATTTACCACCGATCATAACTGCGATAACGACGGTGGTTTTTTTTATTTCACCGATTACCTGGAAATCCCGATGGGTGGGACCTGAGTCATGGATTTTAAAATTGAATCCAGTAGCATATTTATTAGATTTAATCCGCACGCCTTTACTGGGAGGGGTTCCTAATCTTGATTCGTTTGTTTTTAGTTTGATTTTATTGGCGGTGCTTTGGTCCATTGCTTTGTGGGTATTTTCTCGCTATAGCCAGAAAATTCCATTTTGGTTATGACACATGTCTTTTATTAATTTAAAAAATGTATCCTTAAGTTATCCACTGTTAGGCGGTTATACCCGCTCTTTAAAGCAAAGTATGATGGGTGTTTTAGCTAAAGGGACTTCACAGATCACTTCCCAAAATAAAATCATCTACCTCGAAGCATTGAAGAATATTAGTTTTGAGTTGACACGGGGCGACCGTTTGGGCTTGATTGGACCCAATGGAGCTGGTAAATCTACTTTACTAAGAGTCATGGCAGGGATCTATCCTCCTTCTAAAGGTACTATTCATACGAATGGAAGCATCTCTCCGCTTTTAGGTATCAACGTGGGGATGAATCCTTTAGCAACGGGTTATGAAAATATTAAATTCAGAAGCCTGCTTTATGGATTCGACAAAAAGAAAATTGAAAAAATTATTCAGGATGTCGAAGAATTTACTCAATTAGGACACTTTCTGTCGATGCCGGTAAAGACTTATTCTTCGGGTATGAGCGTTCGCCTCAGCTTTGGTATTGCTACGGCCATTACCCCCGATATTTTAATCATTGATGAAGTGGTGGGCTCCGGCGACGCTCAATTCATAAACAAGGCAAGAGAGCGATTAAGTCACTTAATCGAAGCCTCTAATATCCTGGTTCTTGCTTCTCATTCAGAAGAAATTATCAAAAAATTCTGCAATAAAATTTTGTGGCTGGGTCAAGGTTCCATTGTTAAATTTTCGGAACACAATATTGATGAGACTCTAAGCGAATATAAACAGGCTTGTCTGGCATTGAGCCGTTAGTAGGACATTGGCCACCAGTGGACGCAGGGATTGCCCTAAATAATAATTTTGCGGGATATGATATTATGTGACTGGATTTGCCTTGGCAGTTCATGGGTTTTGTGCTGGAACTGCATATAAACTTATTCTAAGTGGTTGGTTTTATGAAAATTACTATTTATGGTACGGGCTATGTAGGTTTAGTGACCGGCGCCTGTTTAGCGGAAATGGGCTACAGCGTACTTTGCATTGATATCGACTCACACAAAATTTCCCAGTTGCAAAAGGGCGTGGCGACTATTTATGAACCGGGTTTAGAGGCCCTGCTCAGGAAAAATCTTGCCGAAGGCCGCCTTCATTTTACCACGGACGCTGTCACCGCAGTCGCCTATGCGGATATTCAGATAATTGCCGTGGGCACGCCTCCTCAGGAAGACGGTTCCGCTGATTTACAACATGTGCTGACGGTGGCTAAAACCATCGCGCATTTCATGACAAAACCCAAATTAATTGTTAATAAATCGACGGTTCCGGTAGGAACAGCCGACCAGGTCAGCGGTGTGGTGGCGGCGGAATTAGCCCGTCGGGGCGTAAAAATACATTTTTCCGTGGCCTCAAATCCTGAATTTTTAAAAGAAGGTTCGGCGATTGAAGATTTTATGAAGCCCGACCGCATTATTATCGGAACTGAAAATCCAGAAGCGGAGGTTTTGCTTCGGGAAATATACGCGCCTTTTAACCGCAACCATGACCGGATCATCGTGATGGACATTCGTTCCGCGGAACTCACCAAATATGCGGCCAATGCGATGCTGGCGACTAAAATCAGCTTCATCAACGAAATAGCTTTTCTGGCTGAACACCTCGGCGCTGATATTGAAAAGGTGAGAATAGGTATCGGGTCTGATCCGCGTATCGGTTATGATTTTATTTATCCGGGGTGCGGATACGGGGGTTCCTGTTTTCCCAAAGATGTGAGCGCCTTGATTCGTATCGCCCAGGCGAATCGCTGTCCGGCGGATTTACTGACGGCGGTTGAAACTGTTAATCAACGCCAGAAAACCAGTTTATTTTTTAAAATATCCCGTTATTTTCGCGGACATTTGTCCGGCAGAATTTTTGCCTTGTGGGGATTGGCCTTTAAACCTAACACAGATGATATACGCGAAGCTTCCAGCCGTGTCCTGCTCGAAGCGCTATGGGCAGCGGGAGCGAGTAGTGCAGGCATATGATCTTCAGGCGATGGATGCCATTCGTAAAATCTATGGATCCGCGGGCTGATCTTGTTTTATCGCCAAGTAAAGAAGCCGCTCTGCAAAATGCCGATGCTTTGATTATTTGCACGGAATGGCCGGCGTTTCGCGCGCCGGATTTCGGATATATAAAAGCCCAGCTTAAACAGCCGGTCATTTTTGACGGCAGAAATTTGTACGATCCCGTACACATGCGCGAAAAAGGTATTGTTTATTACGGCATTGGCCGTGGGGAAAGTATCATCCGTGACGAGATCATGGAGGAGATTCTTAAGTAATGAAAGTTTTAGTGACCGGTGCGGCAGGTTTTATTGGATATTATGTCTGTCAGGAGTTACTCCGGCGTAATGATACCGTCATTGGTATCGATAATTTAAATACTTACTATGATGTGCAATTAAAGCATGACCGATTATCCCAACTTGAAAATCAGCCCGGTTTTAATTTTTTTCGTTTAGATCTCACCGATCAGCCGGCTCTTAATCAGTTATTTGCCCGGGAAAAACCCACTCAGGTAATCCATCTGGCGGCGCAGGCTGGAGTGCGTTACTCGTTGGAAAATCCTCATGCTTATCTGGATAGTAATATCACCGGAACCTTAAATATTCTCGAAAATTGCCGTCATCATCCCGTTGCGCATCTGGTGTATGCTTCTTCCAGTTCAGTCTATGGTTTGAATGCCAAAACACCTTTTGCAGTGAGTGACAATACGGATCAACCGATTTCTCTCTACGCCGCTACCAAAAAAACCACCGAATTAATGGCGTATACCTACTCACATTTATATCGAATTCCCTCGACGGGATTGCGGTTTTTTACCGTCTACGGCCCCTGGGGCAGGCCCGATATGGCCCCGATGAAATTTACCGAAGCGATTTTAAGAGGTAAGCCCATAGACGTTTACAATCACGGCCTTATGCGGCGCGATTTTACCTATATCGACGATATTGTCACCGGAGTAATAAAAGTTCTGGATAAGCCTGCTACGGCAAATAGTGTCACCCATTCTCCGCCACACCGGTTATATAACATCGGCGGCAATCAGCCGGTAAAATTACTGGATTTTATTGCACTGTTAGAAAAAACTATTGGAATGGAGGCCAAAAAAAACATGTTGCCAGCGCAACCCGGTGATGTCGAGCAGACTTGCGCCGATGTGGATGATCTCGTCCATGATTTCGGATTTAAACCGCAGATTACATTAGAAACGGGTTTACAGAAATTGGTTGATTGGTATAAATTATATCATGCTCATACTGCTGTCATCAGCTAAGAGCCTGTTCAAAGTCTTCTTGCGCGCTTCTTGTCCCCTCTCCCCGTACTTCGGGGAGAGGGTTAGGGTGAGGGGGCATTTGTTGAATTTTTGAGACCCCTCACCCCGACCCTCTCCCCCGAGTACGGGGAGAGGGAGGAATAGGCAGCTTCGCTCCGAAAATTGACTAATTATGGCCAGCCTGGGAGATTTTGAACAGGCTCTAAAGGAGATAGTTTGTGGAATTAACCGATAAAGTCGCGCTGATTACTGGCGGAGCTTCCGGCATGGGAGCCGCTACCGCATTGTGGCTGGCGAAGCGCGGTGTGCGTATCGTTATTCTCGATCGTGATCCGGACTCCGCGGATCGGCTTGCGAAAGAAATATCAGGGTTTAGCGTGCAAACAGAGGTTGGTGATAGTGAGTCGGTAAAAACCGCCATCACCAATGCTGTCGCCCAATTGGGAGCCATTCATATTTGTATCAATTGCGCGGGCATTGCGCCTGCCGCGAGAATTGTCAGCCGCCAGGGGCCGATGGCTCTTGAAGATTTCCAACGGGTAATACAAATTAATCTGGTCGGGACTTTTAACGTCATGCGTCTCGCCGCCGCCCAGATGATGCAGCAAACTCCCATTAACGCCGACGGTGAAAGGGGAGTGATCATTAATACCGCCTCCATCGCCGCCTTCGAAGGGCAGATCGGGCAGGCCGCCTATAGCGCTTCCAAGGGCGGCGTCTGCGCTCTCACCTTGCCGGCCGCTCGTGAATTCGCGCAATTTGGAATTCGGGTTATGGCCATCGCTCCAGGCATCATCGATACCCCTCTGATGACGAAAATGCCTGAAGAAGTCAGGCAAAGCTTATCCGCTTCCGTACCGTTTCCTAAACGCTTTGGAAGTTCGGATGAATATGCTATGCTTGTTCAACAAATAATCGAAAACCCATACTTAAACGGCAGTGTGATTCGTTTAGATGGGGGAATAAGAATGAGGGCAGAATAGAATGAGCATCACAACAAACACCACCCGCGCATTAGGCGTGTTCAGTCTGGCGATGATTACCGCCGTTTCAGTGGACAGCGTGCGCAATCTCCCGGCGACTGCCCTGTTCGGCAGTTCGCTGATTTTTTTCTTTGTGCTGGGCGCCATTTTATTTTTAATACCGTGTGCGCTGGTTTCAGCGGAGCTATCGTCCACCAGTACCGAATCCGGCGGAGTGTACGCTTGGGTCAAGAATGCATTTGGTCCACAGGCTGGCGTGTTGGCGATCTGGCTGCAATGGATTGAAAACGTCATCTGGTATCCCACCATTTTATCTTTCGTCGCCGGCACCATTGGCTTTTTGATTTCTCCGTCGTTAGCCGACAGTAAAATATTTTTAATCAGTATTATTTTAGTCGCCTTTTGGGGTGCGACTTTAATCAATTTACTGGGGATAAAGTCTTCGGCATTGTTCAGCAATTTTTGCGCAGTGACGGGTTTGTTATTGCCGATGACCCTGATTATCGCCCTTGGCGCAGTGTGGATTTTTTCCGATCAGCCACTGCAGATTCATTTTGCTTCTCATGATTTAATGCCGCATTTAAACGATTCCGGAGTTTGGGTGGCGCTGACCGGTATTATGCTGTCTTTTTGCGGAATGGAAATTGCGACTGTCCATGCACGGGACGTTAAAAATCCGCAAGGTTCTTATCCGCGCGCCATGCTGCTGGCCACTTTAATTATTGTGGTGACTCTCGTCTGCGGCGCGCTGGCGATCGCGGTGGTGTTACCGCAAAAAGAAATCAGTCTGGTCGCTGGCATTATGCAGGCTTTTCAGGCTTTCTTTGCGGTCTACCATATCACCTGGATTTTGCCATTGATCGCACTGACTCTGGTGATCGGCGGCATGGGCAGCGTTAGCAACTGGATTATCGCGCCCACCCGCGGTCTGCTGCTGGCGGCTCAGGACGGTTATTTACCCCGGCATTTCGCTAAAGAAAATCGTTTCGCCGCGCCCAGGGTATTGCTGATTTATCAGGCCCTGATTGTAACAGTGATTTCGATGGTGTTCTTATTGCTTCCGTCCGTAAACGCCTCTTACTGGTTACTGACAGCCTTATCCGCCCAGCTTTACATGCTGATGTATATTCTGATGTTTGCCGCGGCCCTTCGGCTCAGATACCGGTCTGCTGACCGCCGTCACGGTTATCAGATCCCTGGAGGAAACTGGGGACTTTGGGTAGTCGCCGTGGCCGGAATAATCGGCTCAACATTGACCTTTGTGATCGGATTTATTCCTCCCGGCAATATTCAGACCGGTGGCGTCCTTTTTTACGAAAGCCTGCTCATCATCGGGTTACTGATTATGAGCACCCCTCCCATCATCGTCTACCAATGGCTAAAACGTCGAAAAGAAAGCTTTGCCTCAGAGGCTAGGCTTTCTTTCTGAATAAATGTTCTCCAACTGGCTATGGATTTAAATTTGCCAAGACTGGGGTTGGTTTTGTCCGAATTTTTACCGAGGCTACGGATAATAAATTAGACGCATAAACATGCCAGTCCTTTCCCACCGCCATGGGTTCAGGAATTTGCTCAGAATCATTGGAACCCACTAATTTTAAAATTACCTCACCAGAATCCAGGTATTGTGGAATATAAGCCTGGCGTATATTAAGGTCATCTTTGAATTGCCTCATCCAGCTAGTACTGTTATCACCAAAAAATAGAATCACTGAATATCCTCGAACTGTACTTTTGGAAAACGTTCTATATCTTTCTAAATTGGCATCCCAAATCTGAAATGTGTGGTTTTTAATAGAAACCGTCTCGTTTTGTATACCCATTGTGGACGCAAAATTTTGGCGACGCGGATTGTTCGACACAGCTTTTAGAAATTCCCCTTTCAAATCATTATCTCCCATTAATAGTACCTTGACGAGATAATTTTCAGGCTTTCTGTCCGGAGCTTTATATCCGGTTACCAGCACAAGAGTCGGTAACATAGGAGCCTCATTTTCCGGGTGTGAATAGGTTGTAGTGGAGACACGACGGGTGCTCGAAGCCGGATCCGGAATTGGAGTAACAGAAAGAGGTTGTGAATTCGTTGTCACCTCAGACATAGTCATTACTGGCTTAACTGACTTAAAATCGAGAACAGGCGTTTTTTCTTTCTCACTATTTAAAGAGAATAGGGAGGCAATGGTTGAGCCAAGGCTGAATGGCTCTTCAGGAGTGAAAATTTCTTTATCAAATAAATTTTCATCTTCCCGTGTGACTTCAACGACAGGAAATATCACCTGTGGAGAAAAAATCAAATCCTGTTTAGGAATAAGAGCTCTAAAGTCACCGAAAACCCTCTCCAGAGTATTTAAAAATATTTGGCGGGTATTCGCTGGTTTTTGACTCAGTAATTCCATCATAGAAAAAGCACAACGGGCGAGAGCATCGACTTCTTTCCAATAACATTCAGGCGCATGATCCTTTAAATTGACAATTTTTCTCGCATGAATGATGGTTTTTTTAAATTTTTGAAAACACTTTATTTCCTCTTTTGTTGATATGAGTTTTCTTTGATTACGGGCTGCTTCGGCGAGACCGACAGAATCTCCAATTAAATTGTCAAGGAAAGAACGCACCCAATCCGGCTTTGACCAATTTGTTATTACTGTTCCGGATACTCCTTTAATGGAATCATTGTTGTCGAGTGATAAATCCGCATGATCAAGACCTACGTTTAACAGGAAAATGAGAGTCTTAAAATCCTTATCATCCGCCGCCACCTGTAATGGAGACTGATATTTCAAATAGCGTCCTTTTTTAGAAGACCTAAAATCTACTTTATTTGCTTCTAATATCCTCAGAATGGACAGGGTAGCATTTAAACTATGGTCTTTCACTGACAGCGCTAAGGGAGTCATTCCTTCGTAAATCGGTCTATCAATCATAATCACATTAGGATTGAGATAGGTATCAATACTTTTTTCATCATCGTATTGAATGACAGTAATCAGACTCATTATAGTTTCCAAATAAGTGATAATTTCCTTATTGGGATTTTCTCTTGCATAGTCTAATGCAGTTAACCCTGCAATTCTTTTATTAATACTGGCGCCATTTTCAATTAAATTCATAACCAGCATCGGAGCGTCACTGGTTGTTTTTCTACAGGCTTGTATTAATGCAGTTTTTTCAAAGTGATGCCTAAATTCACGAGGAATATCATCAAGATCAAAAAAAATACCAAGTTCTAACGCCAGTTTAATACAGGTCGCGGCAACTTCCGCATCAGACTCTTTGGGCCAGAACTCACTTCGTACTCCGTCTCTCAAACTCGAACTGATATAAGTAGTTCTTAAATAGGCTTCTGCTAATAGATCTTTGTTATGACGCGTTGTTTGCCAGCTTTTATGATATTTTAGAGTGTAGTTTTCTCGATAAGTCTCTTCTAAATCAACCCATTCTTTTTTAACTAAATGAGGATGATGTTTTTTGAGATATTGATTGATGGCATTAGTAAAAGCATTTGCAAAAAAATGCATAATAAATAGCTCGACCGCTCTTTCTATATGAAATTCCAATGTATATTGCCTGTCGTAAAAATCTTCCTGCCCTGGGTCGATCTTGATGTTTTCGTAATAATAATTAGCATGTCTGGCAAATTTCGCAATTTTGTGCTCCTTATATTGCATAGTGCTGCGGAATATAATAGAGAATTTTCCTGTAATCGGGTCATAGGTACAGGAAAAACCGAATTCAAACTGGCCTTTTTGAATGCAATTTTTAAGCTCTGATTGTCCTGTCAGCACGCAATGATTTTTAGAGTGTTCTTTGACTTCCTGGTGGACTATTCCCGTTAAAGCCCTGGTTTCAGGCATCACCCAATTTCCGTCTCCAACCAGGGTCTTCATTTCGGTTTTCTGTTCCGGAGTCGCAGACGTAGGCAGGGAAGGCTCGGCAAACGTATGCCAGATGCTGGAATCGCCCTTTTTCTCAAGGGGGCAATAAATGGCATATCGCATTTTCCTTTTTTGTACGATTGCAATAGATAAATATTGAAGAGCTCTTTCCTGAAACTCGAAATTCTTGAAATCACTCTCTGAAAGGACGGGATAAGTTATCATAGGGCCGGCATCTATTTTATCATCTAGTCTACTCATTTTTCTTCTCTTTATTGGTTACAGATTGATCAATTTTTAATATTTCTATATGATATGAATAAATTATTAATATATTATTAAATAACCCGAGTTTTTTTATATTTTAATCATTTAACAAATTGCGGTGCGGTGTCAGACCCGGCGAAAAATTCAAATAATTGTTTTAAAACAATGTATTAAATAGAAAAGATTCGTTATGCCAGACTCGATTGGTCTATAGTTAATCTACTCAAAAACTCCCTCGAATCGAGTCAGACATAACAATTTTTAAAGAATAACGTCTTGAAATAAAATTTATATTTATAATTTATGTCGGAACTGACACCAATGTCGTGTTTATAATTTATGTCGGAACTGACACCAATGTTCACCCTAAAATGCTGGACTTTTGGCCAGAAAGTATTATAATAATCGAATTTTGCGGGGTTATACTCTATGGAAATCCTCGAAGAAGCCTTAACGTTTGATGATGTGCTGCTCGTGCCTAATTTTTCTTCGGTCTTGCCGAAAGATGTCTCCCTGACTACCCAACTGACCCGTGATATTACCCTCAATATCCCGTTATTATCTTCGGCGATGGATACCGTCACCGAAGCAAAATTGGCGGTTTCGATGGCCGAGGAGGGTGGTATGGGCATCATTCATAAAAATATGAGCCCGGAACAGCAGGCAGCGGAAGTCCGCAAGGTAAAACGTTACGAAGGGGGGATTGTCGCCAGTCCCATTACCGTCACACCCAATACCACGCTGGGCGAGCTGATCGCCTTGACCGAGGAATACCATATTTCCGGCATGCCGGTGGTCGAGGGTAAAAAACTGGTGGGGATCATTACCAGCCGCGACATTCGGTTTGAAACCGACCGTAGCCATCGGGTGTCAGAATTGATGACCCCCAAATCGCGATTGATTACCGTTCCCGAAGGCTCCAGCCGCGAGGAAGTATTACAGGTTTTCCGCCAGCACCGCGTTGAAAAATTGTTAATCATCAATGACCAGTTCGAATTGCGCGGCATGTATACCGTCAGAGATATACTACGCTCGCAAAAAACCCCTTTCGCCAGTAAAAACAGCGCCGGTCAGCTGCGAGTCGGTGCGGCGGTGGGGCCGGGTGCGCGGGCGGATGAACGCATCGCTGCCTTGGTCGCAGAGGGTGTGGACTTACTTGTGGTGGATACTGCTCATGGATTTTCGAAAGGCGTTATCGAGCAGGTCAAGTGGATCAAACAGCATTACCCGCAGACTCCCATTATGGCGGGGAACATCGCTAACGCCGACGCCGCGGAAGCTTTGGCGGCCGCGGGAGCGGATGCGGTTAAAGTCGGCATGGGCCCAGGTTCCATTTGCACCACCCGCGTGGTGGCCGGTATCGGCGTTCCGCAAATAACCGCGATTAACCGGGTAGCGGGCGCCGTAAAAAATAAGGGCGTGTCAGTCATCGCCGATGGCGGCATCCGTTTCTCAGGCGATATTTGCAAGGCGATCGCCGCCGGCGCCCATGCGGTGATGATCGGCGGCCTATTCGCAGGCACCGAAGAAGCTCCCGGTGAAGTGGTTTTATTTCAGGGACGTTCCTATAAAGCTTACCGCGGCATGGGTTCGGTAGGAGCCATGTCGCAAAATCACGGCTCCAGTGACCGTTATTTTCAGGAGAATCAGACCGAAGTCGGGAAATATGTCCCGGAAGGCATCGAGGGGCGGGTGCCGTTTAAGGGCCCTTTAAAAGCCGTGGTCTATCAACTTATGGGCGGATTGCGTTCGAGTATGGGTTATACCGGCGTGACCACCATTGAAGAAATGCGTACTAAAACCCGGTTTATCCGCATCACCGCGGCGGGTGTGCGCGAAAGCCATGTGCACGACGTTATTATTACCAAAGAAGCTCCTAATTATTGGGTGGATTAGAAAAAAATGAAAACCGACATTCATCAGCATCGAATTTTAATTATTGATTTTGGTTCCCAATACAGCCAACTCATCGCACGGCGTGTGCGGGAGCTGGGAGTGTATTGCGAATTAATGTCCTGTGACAGTAGCGCCGAAGTTTTTCGCGCCTTTCAGCCTCACGGTGTCATTTTATCCGGCGGCCCTGAAACGTTAACTGTTGAGCAATCCCCGCGAATTCCCAAGGTTATTTTCGAACTGGGCATTCCGGTGTTGGGTATTTGCTACGGCATGCAGGCGATGGCGCTGCAACTGGGTGGTCAGGTTCACACGGCAAAAAAACGCGAATACGGTTATGCGCAGGTGCGCGTCGACGACGCCGGTGATTTGTTGACGAAAATGGAAGACCGCTTATCTCCGCAGGGCCAACCTTTGCTCGACGTCTGGATGAGTCACGGTGATTACGTGACCGTTCTGCCGGAAGGGTTTAAGGTGATCGCCAGCACTCAAAATTCTCCTTATGCGGGAATAGCCGACATTCACCGGCATTTTTATGGATTACAGTTTCATCCCGAAGTGACTCATACCCCTCAGGGAAAGCGAATTCTCGCGCATTTTGTACTGAATATTTGCGGCTGCAAGCCCGCCTGGAATGCCGGGAACATTATCACCGACAGTGTTGCGAAAATCCGGAAACTGGTTGGTAACGAACCGGTACTGGTTGGATTATCGGGCGGCGTTGATTCTGCGGTAACGGCGGCGCTGATTCATCAGGCCGTGAATGATCAACTCACCTGCGTATTTGTCGATACCGGTTTATTGCGTCTGCACGAAAATGATGAGGTGATGCGGCTATTCACCAGCCATCTGGGCGTTAAAGTGATTCGCGTGAATGCGCAGGAGCGGTTTCTAAAGGCTCTGAAAGGCGTTGAGGATCCCGAAAAAAAACGCAAAATTGTCGGGCAGGAATTTATTCGGGTTTTTGAAGAACAGGCGCAACAATTATCCGGCATTAAATGGTTAGGGCAGGGCACCATTTATCCCGATGTCATTGAATCCGCGAAAACCCAGTCCGGCAAAGCCCACGTGATTAAATCGCATCATAATGTCGGCGGATTACCGGAAGAAATGCACCTGAAGCTCATTGAGCCCCTGCGGGAATTATTCAAGGACGAGGTGCGGGAATTGGGAATGCAACTTGGCCTGCCGAAGGATCTGGTTTATCGCCATCCCTTTCCAGGCCCTGGATTATCTATCCGCATTATCGGTGAAGTCAAAGCCGAATTCATTCAAACCCTGCAGGCCGCGGACGCCATCTTTATCGAAGAATTGAAGCGCCATGCGCTTTACGAAGAAGTCAGCCAGGCTTTCGCGGTATTTTTGCCCGTTAAGTCGGTGGGCGTGAAAGGTGACGCCCGCAGTCACGAATATGTGATCGCCCTGCGCGCCGTGAATACAACTGATTTTATGACAGCGCACTGGAGCGAGTTGCCGAATAACTTTTTAGCCCTGGTGAGTCAACGGATTATTAACGAGGTGCCTGCCGTTTCCCGGGTGGTTTACGATATTTCCAGTAAACCCCCCGCCACCATTGAGTGGGAATAGAGGTTATCTGTAATGTCCGTGCCTGAAGATCACTGGATTAACGCGGCCCTGCGATTGGCCCAATGTGCCGCTGAAGAGGGTGAAGTGCCGGTGGGCGCCCTGATTGTTTACAACGGTGAAATTATCGGCGAAGGCTGGAACCAGCCAATTGCCCGCTGTGATCCCAGCGCGCATGCGGAAATTTTAGCCCTGCGCCAGGCGGCCTCCCGGCTGGGCAACTATCGTTTATCAGGCGCTTCGCTTTACGTTACCCTGGAACCCTGCGCGATGTGCATCGGCGCAATGATTCAGGCGCGCATCAAAAACCTGGTCTTCGGCGCCTCTGACGGCAAAGCCGGCGCTGTCCATAGCGTATTTCAACTTCTTGATTCCTCCCAATTAAATCACCGCATCGACTGGCGCGGCGGTATCCTCGCCGATGAATCCGCCACCCTGCTAAGAAATTTTTTCCGGCAACGCCGCCGGAAACAGGAAAAATTAATGTGTGGCGCGACGGAATAAACAAAGCATCGTCGTCCGCGGCTCGTCCGCATAGGCGTCAGTTTAAGGATTTTTTTCCCAAAAAACGCCGTCATTGCGAGCGCCAGCGAAGCAATCCAGTACAGAATTTCTACAAAGCTCGTACTGGATTGCTTCGCTGGCGCTCGCAATGACGGCTAAAATTCCTTAAACTGACGCCTATGCGGACGAGCCGCGGGACGACGCATCTAGTTCTCTTTATCGCGCGGCAGATAAAATCACACCCTTCTTGGAATCATCATCACCATGTATTATCATGGATTTGGAGTAGCTTATGACTTTCAAAGTGATTGATGTAATCGAGGTCAAGGTAGTCAAAGAATATAAGCTGGCTTTAAAATTTGAAGATGGCAGAGAAGGGGAAATTGATATTGATCAGATTATTGATTTCGATGGAATTTTTTCCCCATTAAAAAATAAGGAATTTTTTGATCAGGTATACGTCAACCCGGATATTGGAACTATTTGCTGGCCGAATGGTGCGGATATTTCCCCGGTTTTTTTATATGAAAATATTATTAAAAGGAGGCTATTGTGAATTTGAAAGAATTGAGTCCGGGGAAGCATATTCCGGACGATTTTAATGTGATTATTGAAATTCCCGCGCAGGCCGGGATGATAAAATATGAAATGGATAAAGACAGCGGACTGCTGGCGGTTGACCGCTTTATGCCGACGGCGATGTATTATCCGGCTAATTACGGCTTTGTCCCCAATACCCTTTCGGGCGACGGCGATCCGGTCGATGTTCTGGTGATCACTCCCGCGCCGGTCCAGGCCGGTGTTTTAATCCGCGCGCGCGCCGTGGGAGTATTGAATATGGAAGACGAATCCGGAATGGATCGAAAGGTACTGGCCCTGCCCATTAAAAAAGCCTGTGTGCAATTGGCGCATATCGACAAACTGGAAGATGTGCCGGAAATTTTGCGTAAAAGCATCGTTCATTTTTTTGAACAATATAAAGCGCTGGAGTCCGGAAAGTGGGTTAAAATTTCCGGCTGGGAAGGAGTGAAAGCCGCACAAAACGAAATAGAAGAGAGTATCCGGCGTTATAAAGATCAATGAAACCATTAAAATATAATCACTCAGACGAAACCGCGTGCGTAGAGAACCTTTTGCGCACGCTGGATTTTTCTGCTGAAAAATCAAAGAAAGCAGAATTATTAGCGGCGGATTTGGTGAACAACGTCCGCCAGAAAATGCAGGGGGCTTCCGGGGTGGAAGCATTGATCGCACACTATGATCTTTCCACTCCCGAAGGCGTGATGCTGATGAACATCGCTGAAGCGTTATTGCGTATCCCCGATAAACAGACCCGGGATATGCTGATTCGCGATAAATTGACCAAAGCCAACTGGCAGGAGCATCTGGGGAAAAGTCAATCCGGTTTTGTCAATCTGGTCACCAGGGGCCTGGCGCTGGGCAGCAAAGTTTTAAAAGGCCAGACTGTATGGAGCGAATCTCTGCAACGCTACGGAGAACCGGTGATTCGTAAAGCGGTGCGTCAGGCTGTGAAAATCATGGCTAATCAGTTTGTTATTGGCCGTACCATGGAAGAGGCCCTCAAGGCTTCGCAACCCGCACTCAAAAAAGGCTATCTTTTTTCCTACGACATGCTGGGTGAAGTGGCGCGCACACAGGCGGATGCCGATCGTTACTTTCAGGCCTACCAGCAGGCCATTGCGAAATTGCCCGGTAATGTAAAAAATAGCGGTATTTCGATAAAATTATCCGCGCTTTATCCCCGCTACACGTTTTCGCACCAAGAGTTGGCGGTACCGGCGTTAACGGAAAAATTACATCAGTTAGCACTGCAGGCCCGCCAGGCCAACATCGGTTTAACTGTGGACGCTGAAGAAGCTGACCGCCTGAATATGTCTCTGGATATTTTTGCCGCCGTGTTTACTCATCCGGATTTTCAAAATTGGGATGGACTGGGAATGGCCGTGCAGGCCTATCAAAAACGCGCACTGCCCTTGATAGACTGGTTGATAGCGCTGGCGCGCAGACAGGGAAAACGCATCAACGTCCGGTTGGTGAAAGGCGCGTATTGGGATAGTGAAATTAAATTCGCGCAGGTGGGTGGTTTTAGCGATTATCCGGTGTTCACGCGTAAATCGTCCACCGACCTCAGTTATTTGACTTGCGCCCAGCAAATGTTGTTCGCAGAGGACGCAATTTATCCACAGTTTGCCACCCATAACGCCTATTCCGTGGCGGCGATTTTGATGATGATGGAAAATACCATGGCTGAGCTATGATTTTGAATTTCAGAGCTTACAGGGTATGGGCCGGGCCCTGCACGATCAGCTCATCGAGCGGGGCATCGCCTGCCGGATCTATGCGCCTGTGGGAAGCCATGAAGATTTACTGCCTTACCTGGTTCGTCGCCTGCTGGAAAACGGCGCGAACAGCTCCTTCGTCAACCAGCTCGCCAATCCCAAAATCCCGGTCAATAAACTCATCATCAATCCGGTTGAACGGATAAAATCTTATGACACGATCCCGAATCCCAAAATCCCTTTACCTAAGGATATTTTTGGGCCGGGCCGTCTGAATTCCGCCGGAACGGATCTCAGCGATGAGCACGAGTATCAAAAATTACAAAAAAGCATGCAGCCATTTCTGAATCATCTGTGGCAGGCGACGCCACTACGGCAACCGATGAATCATCGTCAGGCGGAATTATTGTTAAACCCTGCCGACCATCGGCAGGTGGTTGGACATGTTTTGTCCGCTACCAAAGCCGATGTAGAACAGGCGCTCCTGAATGCTGTTGCGGCTTTTCCATCGTGGAATCAACGCACGGTTCGTCAGCGCGTGGATATTTTGCTCCACGCCGCCGAACTTTTAGAGAAAAATCGGGGCGAACTCGTTTGCCTGGCGGCTCGCGAAGCCGGAAAAACGTTAGCGGCAGGTATTGGTGAAGTCCGTGAAGCCGTTGATTATTGCCGTTACTACAGTCAGATCACGCTTAAAACGATGACGCCGCGCGACCAGAACGGCGCCACAGGCGAAAGCAATACATTACGTTTATCCGGCCGGGGTCCGCTGCTTTGTATCAGCCCGTGGAATTTTCCGGTCGCAATTTTTACCGGGCAGATAGTGGCCGCTCTCGTGACCGGTAATGTGGTAATCGCTAAACCCGCCGAACAGACGCCTTTGGCCGCGCAACGGATAGTCCGGTTATTCCATGAAGCGGGCGTTCCCGAATCGGCGCTGCAATTATTGCCGGGGAAGGGTGAAACCGTGGGCGCGGCGCTCACCGCGGATCCCCGCGTTCAGGGAGTATTATTCACCGGTTCGACGGAAACCGCTAAACTGATTAACCAGACATTGGCCCAGCGCCCGGGCCCGATTGTGCCGCTGATCGCGGAAACCGGCGGAATCAATGCGATGATCGCCGATTCTTCGGCTCTTCCCGAGCAGGTAGTCAATGACGCTATTATTTCTGCATTTGACAGCGCCGGCCAACGCTGTTCCGCATTGCGCGTGCTCTTTGTGCAGGAAGAAATTGCCGATAAAGTGTTGACCATGCTGCAGGGCGCCATGGCAGAATTAGTGGTCGGCGATCCACTGGATTTAAAAACCGATGTAGGCCCCGTGATTGACGCGGATGCCCGGAAAATGCTGCTTTCCCACGCTGAAAAAATGTCCAGACAGGCCAGGCTTATTTATCGGGTAAAACTTCCCGAAGAAACGGTTGACGGTCTCTTTATAGCGCCGCAAGCCTACGAACTTCCTGATCTTGGCCTGTTACGGCAGGAAGTATTTGGGTCAATTTTGCACGTAATTCGGTACGCCAGGGAGCAGTTGCCCGAGGTCGTCCGCTCGATTAATGATTTGGGGTATGGGTTAACTTTTGGCATCCAGAGCCGCATCGACAGTACGATTGATTATTTACAAAGACACATTCAGGCGGGCAATATTTATGTTAACCGTAATATGATTGGCGCTGTGGTAGGCGTTCAGCCTTTTGGCGGCAACCGGCTTTCCGGCACCGGGCCCAAGGCGGGCGGGCCGCATTACTTAATCCGGTTATGCAATGAAAGCGCTTTAACCATCAACACCACCGCGACCGGCGGCAATCCAACATTGATGAGCCTGGAAGATTAACTTAAATGTATTTCTCTAATAACTGCGCTTCACTGTTGCGGCGTGACGCGTAGGTCTTAAATGTGCGCAGTTGCTTGCTGGCCTTGTGCCAATCCTGTGTTACGAATGCGTTCCATAGTGTCTTTTGATGACTTTGGTGCATGAAATAAGGCCCACATTGATAGGCATAAGAAAACAGCGCCGTTTGCGCCGCTGGCGGCAATTCAAGAAAGGATTTCTTGCTGACCTGATCGTAATGTTTTACCAATGGCCTGAGCACACTGTTTGCGGATACTACATTTAACTGTTCGAGATCATCCGGAGAAATGGTCAATGGATGTTTTTTTAAATACGATAAAGCCGCATATTTTTTAAGTCCCACGTAAGGCCGCAATTTATGCTTTAATTCATCACTAATGGCCATGCTATTGAACTCTTTCAGATCCAACTGCCCTAAATCGAAGCCATGGGCTATGGTGACACCGCTCTTGGTGGTTTTCACCAGAGGCACATAGCCTTTGAGATGAGAGCCTTCCATTGCGCGAATAAAATCCCGGTCTATTTGAGTATCTATAATAGAAATAGTCTCTTTACTATTGGTCTGTTGGGATGCTATGGAGCTGGAATGAGCGTGAGAATGATGATGAGGATGAGAATTGGAATGAGAATCAGAATGAGAATGAGAATGAGAATCAGAATTAGAACGGGAATTAGAATTAGAACGGGAATGAAAATGAAAAAGACTGAATGCGTGAGCCTTTCCAATAAGTCCGAAAGGCCCCCAGGCCAAACAGGCAGCGATTGTAAAAAATACAGTTTTCTTACTCATAGTTCAGTTATTATACTACTGAACCCTTAAGAGATGATTAAAAAATACGTTTAAGCAATATGATCGAGCAGATGCGCTTCCTGGATGCGTCTCGAGGCGTACATTTTGTACGTTCGGAGGGTCGAGCTGGCCTTTTTCCAGTTTTGAGTGACGAAGTAATGCCACAACTGTTTATTTGACGATCGGTGCATGAAACCGGGACCATTTTGATAAGCATATGAGAAAATCGCGGTCTGAGCCTCAGGAGGAAGCTTCGTAAACGACTGGCCACTGGCTTTCTCATAAGTTTTCACCAAAGGTTTGAGAATCTTATTAGCGGCGATCACGTTTAATTGCTTCAGTTCATCCGGTGTGATGCTCAAGGGATGCGACTTTAAGAAATTTTTGGCTCTAAAACTGGTCATGCCTACATAAGGGCGTAATTTAGCTTTTAAACCGGCTTCAATAGTTAGTTTATCAAATTCTGCCAGGTGCATTTGCCCCAAATCAAAACCATCCGCAACGGTAACCCCGCTGTGCGTGGATCCTGCGAGGGGAACATAGGCTTTAAGAAGCGAACCTTCCACCTTGCGGATAAATGAACTATCAATTCGAGTATCGGTGATACTGATACCCGCTTTAGCGGCTATCGCCGGTATTAACGTTGCTGTGGAAACGGAAGCGCTGGCAGTCGTTTTTTTGGAACCTACAGTTTCTTGTGCTGTCAAAGGCGTTGTTTCTTGTGCTGTCAAAGGCGTTGGCGGTGGCCTGGATTCATTTTTTAGGGAAGACTTGCTTGATTTGCTGCGGGAAGGTGTACTTCGCAGGTGATCTTTCATAAAAGTATGCACGTGCGCCACAGTTCCCCAGGAAAGAGCCATCGCGCCTGCGACGAGGACGTGGATAATGTGCTTTTTATAGTCGTAAGTACGTTTTTCTAATTTCATCGTTTTCTCATCAATAAACTCTTTCCTATAATTGTACAATTCGTACATTAAAGCAGGGTTAAATTTGAACTCTACTTTTAAAAAATTACATATTAAACAGCATCTTGCTTTAAAATATTAATCTTTTTTGTCATTATAGGAGAGGTTATTAATGAGTTGTGCCTCTTGACGCCGGCGGCTGGAATACTGCCTGGATCCGCGCAGGGTGGTGCTCACATCTTTCCAGTCCTGGGTCACGAAGTAATGCCAGAGTTTGGAGCCGCTGGGCTTTTTCATAAATTCCGGTCCATATTGATAAGCGTAAGAGAACAGCACAGTTTGTGCCTGTTTTGGCAACTGCGTGAATGACGTTTTGCTGGCTTTATTGTAATTTTTCATCAGTGGTTGCAGAATTTTATTCATCGATATTTGATTTATTTCCAGTAATTCAGTCTGATTAATACTTAAGGGGTGGGATTTTAAAAATGCTACCGCATTAAATTTTTTCAGGCCGACATAGGGGCGCAGTTTATTTTTAAGTCCGGCGCTCAGCGGCAAATTATTAAATTCGTTCGGACGCATTTGCCCTAAATCAAAACCGGTGGCAATGGTGACCCCGCTTTTAGTTTTTCCCGGGAGTGGCACATAGCCTTTAAGCGCAGATCCTTCCATTTTGGCAATAAACTGACTGTCAATTTTAGGACTTTTTATGGAGGCCTTAACGGTCTTTTTAACACTCGTTTGAACGGATAAGGGTGCGGCAGCAGGAACGGTTAATGCCGGTTTTTCAACAACCATCGCAGTGGCCATAACCGCCGTGTTTGAGGGCTTGAGGGTGACGGCTTTCAGAGTTTGAACCGAGGTTGGAGGCTGCTGCTCCGGGCTTCCGCTCTTAACCGAAACTGGCGCCGTTAATACTGCGGAAGTTCTTCGGCTTGAAACTTTACCATGTATCGGCAGCAGAAACGGTACGCTGATAGCACCCGCGATAATAGTGTAGATGAGGCTTTGATTATATGTCCTGTTCGTTTTCTTTCGTTTATCTCTATTTATATTACTCATTTTTCGATACCTCTTAGGACGAATTTGAGTATATATTGTACGTATAGTACATTAAGAGAGTATTAAATATGATAAACTGGGTATGGAATTCAATTATTTGGAAAGTAATACCGTTTCCATTTAGTTTTGACTGATTGGATTCGTCATTGCGAGCGTGAGTGAAGCAATCCAGTTCATACTTTGTAGAAACTCTGTACTGGATTGCTTCGCTCACGCTCGCAATGACTATTCTTGCAACCGGTCAGAATTAAATTGAAAAGGTAGTAGTAGGGCATAGACAGTTGAAGGGGTTTCCCCGCGGAATTCGAATCCTTTCGAGTGACCGCGGGTTGACTTCTAGTTGCGGTTATTACTCCCGCCGCTAAAAAAGCTCAGGATGCGCAACAGACTGACAAACAGATTAAAAATGGCGATATAAAGACTGATGGTAGCCATAATATAATTACGTTCGCCGTTATGAATAATTTGGCTGGTGGTATACAGAATAAACGCGGATGAAATGATGGCAAAGGCTCCGGAAATAACGAGTTGAAGAACCGGCAGGTTAAAAAGCATCGCGCCCAGGCCAACCAAAAACGCAGTGATGATCGCTACCGTAATAAATCCGCCCAGATAGCTGAAGTCTTTGCGCGTAGTTAACACATAACCCGATAATCCCAGAAATATTAACCCCGTAGCCCCCAGGGAAGTGCCAATGATTTGCGCACCATTGCTAAAGTTATGGATATAAAAATTCAGTATGGGCCCGAGCGTGTACCCCAAAAAACCCGTATATGCGAAAATTGCCAGAATCCCCCAGGCACTATTGCGAAGCCATACCGTCAGGAAATAGAGACCGAACATACCCACCAGCAAACCCACAAATCCAATCGGCGCTGCGTTGGAAAGAGTGGCATAAGCCGCGGTTCCTGCACTGAACAGGAGGGTCAAACTCAGTAAAAAATAAGTATTGCGCAGCACCCGGTTAACCGCTAAAACCGATTCCGAGCGGCCGGTAATGCTGACAGGATTGGAACGCATATCATTTCTCCTAAATTAGCTAATATTTATACAGCATGAATTATACCATAATTCCACCTGCCCTGTACAATAGGAATCTCTTTATCAGGATGTTACAATACCTGCCGCTCAGGAGAGGTGGCAGAGCGGTCTAATGCGGCGGTCTTGAAAACCGTTGAGGGTATCCCCCTCCCAGGGTTCGAATCCCTGCCTCTCCGACATTTGCCTTTTTAATAGTTGTTTATATGTCAAATATTTCTCCGGATATTGTCAGGGATTTTCCCACCGGCCCGGGTGTTTATCAGATGTTAGCGCCGAAGGGAAAGTGATTTATGTCGGGAAAGCCCGTAATTTAAAGCGGCGGGTCAGCAGTTATTTCCGCTTGCGCCCGAATGACATAAAGACTGCCGTATTGATGTCGCAAGTCGCCGATATTCAAATTACCATCACTGCCAGCGAAACAGAGGCGTGCTGTTGGAGGCTAATCTTATCAAGGAGCATCGTCCCCGTTACAATATTTCCTATCGGGACGATAAATCTTACCCTTATTTATTTCTTTCCCTGGAGAAGATTTCCCGCGGCTGGATTTCCATCGCGGCGCGAAACGTTTGCGGGAGAGGTATTTTGGGCCGTTTCCCAGCGCGGCGCCGTCCGCGATAATTTGGCGCTCACGCAAAAGCTGTTTAAACTCCGTCAATGCAGCGATAATTTTTTTCGCCACCGCAGCCGTCCCTGTCTGCAGTATCAAATTCAGCGTTGTACGGCCCCCTGCGTTAATTACGTTACCAAAGAAGCTTATGACGTGCAGGTGCAACACGCTTTATTATTTTTTGAAGGCAAAAATGAGGAAATTATTGCTGATTTAATGCGGAAAATGGAGCAGGCCTCCGATGTCCTGGAGTATGAAAAAGCCGCGGCTTACCGCGATGAAGTTGGATTGTTGCGCAAGGTCCAGGAACAGCAGGCCATGGTCAGCGAAACCGGAAATATTGACGTTATCGGCATCGCCACACAGGCAGACGAAGCCGCTGTCGTGATCATGTTTATTCGCAACGGCCGGGTGTTAGGTAATAAAGTTTTTTTTCCGAAAATGCTTTTATCAACGAGCCGGGAAGAAGTATTGTCTGCCTTTATCCCTCAATATTATTTAAATCCTCTACACGGCGAAGAGCCGATAGAGCGCATCGTGGTGAGTCAGACATTGGCCGATAAGGACTGGATTCAGGAAGCCTTGCAGGAAATCTCAAGAGAAAAGTAGTACTGACCGATCGGAAGTTAAGCCTTTACGTCAATGGCAAAAGATGGTCGGACGCCGACGCCAGTTTTGCTCAGTCAACATCTTGCAAAGCACAATAAAGTCACTGCGCAACTGGAAGCATTGCAAAAAGCCTTGCATATAGCCAATCCGGTCAAGCGGATGGAATGTTTTGACATTAGCCACACGAGTGGTACAGCGGCCGTGGCATCCTGTCGTGGTATTCAATGATCAAGGCCCATTGTCCAGTGATTACCGCGGCGATTCAATATCGGTGAAATTACTCCCGGAGATGATTACGCCGCGCTACGGCAGGCGTTGACGCGCCATTACACCCATTTAAAAGCAGAAGAAAAACCCTTGCCGGATTTGTTAATTATTGATGGCGGCCCCGGGCAACAAACAGGCTATAGATGTGCTGGAAGAATTACAGGTGAGTGGGGTAGGATTAATGGCGGTGTCGAAAGGACCCTCCCGTAAACCAGGAGCTGGAGCAGCTTTGGCGGCCCGGCCGAAAAAAACGCGTTACGTTTACCCGAAAACCATCCGGCCTTGCATATCATCCAGATGATTCGGGATGAGGCCCATCGTTTTGCGATCACCTCTCACCGGAAAAGGCGCGCCAAGACCATGACGGTTTCTACTCTGGAATCCCTGCCCGGTATAGGCCCGAAACGCCGCCGTGACTTATTGCGGCACTTTGGCGGCCTGCAAAGTCTGCGCCAGGCCAGTGTCGCAGACTTAACGCGGGTGACCGGAATCAATGAAGAACTGGCTAAACGGATATTTGACTATTTTCATTAATCCGCATATTTCACGGATTTTCCAGGAGGAGCTGTCGCAAATCAGCTCTCATGGCTCTCGCGCGCAATTCCAGAATCGTATTATCTTTAATGGCATAATCTATTATTGGATGAGATAATCCCCATTTCGTTTGCATGAAGAAAATGATAGGGAGTTTAAGCTGCTCCTCTTTTGACATCTTATTAAGCAATTTTCCACTGACTGTCGCGAATACACTTATCAGCTCTTTTTTCTCGGATAATATCGTTGTATCTGTATTTTTTTTAAAAAAAACATTATTTTGAGAGTAACGGGAAATGGGGAACTCTTCAGCATAACCTTAAGTCTGAGCAGCTCCTCCAGCCTGATTTGGAGTGAACTCTCACCCCTGTAATAGATGATATTTATCAGTGATAGAGCTTCCGACGTGATTGCGTCCTCTTCGGTCAGGGAAATTTTTTGTCTTAAACAGTTTATCCATAATAATTTATCCCCAAATGATTTTAATTCCGGGATTGAGCTATAGAAATTAAACTCCTCCATCGTCCTGATTGTTTTTATGTGATAGGATTCTATGCTGACCTGCGGATAAAGTTTACGAATTTCACTGGATAGCTTTCGTAAGGTTTCGTTGTCACCATTCACCAATGAATCGCACATTTTATAAAAAAGATGCGTACTATGATGTGTTCCATACTCTTTGAAGAGTGAAGAAGTGATTAACGCTCCTTCTTCCGGACACGTGGGGTATTTTGGCCCGGTTTTGAATGAAAATGATATCAATGATGTTTTTGGAGAATGATGCATGAATTTGCACCTGGCTACTGTTTTCCGGACTCGCTCGACTTCACGAGGCGAATTGCCCAGATTTCCCAGGAGTAATAACGCCAGTTCCAGTAAATAAATCCGGCATTCTTTAGCAATGGTCTCCTGTAATTTGGCTTCCTCGAAGCGCGTATTTAAAAAGCGGGCAAAAAGGTCAAACTCCTGCACATATCGTTTGTGAGTGCGTAATTTTTGAAAAAAGTCAGAGATTTCGCCGGGAGGTAATTTTATTTCTCCATTTTTTCTTTCCAAATCCCATTCAGCTCCTGCCTCACAGAGCATTTGAACACATCCAAAATGATTGTAATGTATGGCAAATTCTAAAGCAGTTTGACCCCGAGAGTTTTTCTGATCTAAAAAATCCATAAATTCCTGCCTGGATAGGGATTTTTTTTTGATTTCTATTAAAAACATTAATTTCAAAGTATGACCTGTTTTTGCGATCTCCATTAATTCTGTCGGAACCAAATTATAATATGATTTTTCCTCGTCCTTTGCCTCCAGTTGATTAAGAACTCTGAGTGAAATTTTATTAATTTTTTCCTCAGAATCTGAGACATGTTTTCGATAAAATTCATTTCTATCAATATCAGGAACGCGAGGCACGGTATCGAAAGAGAGAAAGTGAATGGAAGTGACCATTTCTTTTTGCAAGCCAAGCGCTTTTTTAATGAATTTCGGGACTAGCAAAATTTCGGTTGTGACCCCCGCCAGAGAAGATGCAACGGAGCCGCCAAGTACGATGGGGGCAGTACCGTTGGCATCAATCAGGCAATAAGTGCGAGGGTCACTGCGCATCAAAGAAATGGCTATCGCGTGGGTTTCCCTCTTTGAGTCTTCATAATTTGACCCAAAAACCAGAGTTTCACCTGGATTTTTTAGCCAGGCGCAGGCCTCAATAAAAGCGGCATCATCAAATTCGCCGGCGACGATCACCGGGCCGGCAAATTTATTGCCGTGATTTTTCATAACTGCTGAGATAAATGAATCCAGCTCGGGATCTTTAGGGACGGGTTTTCCAGCGAGTAAATCTCTTTCTAATGCCAGCAATTTGTCCACAGCACTTCGCCTGGAATCCAGTGTGTTCTCTGCGATGGATTTCGCCAAAGTGACTGCAAACCCAATGCAGCGGCCACCATCGACTTTTTTTAATTCAGGAATGTGTTGCTCTGCGTAAGCCCACATGAGGAGTAAAAGTCTGCTCTGATTGATAACTTCTGTTGACCTTGTCATAGTAAAAATATTTCTGTTTTCTGTTTCTATTTTTTATTGGGAAAATGAATTCTATATACTTAATATTAAGAAAGAATTAAAATTTCAACTGCGTGCAGGCTTTCTTTAAACCTAAAAATTTGTAAATAAACGGCAAATCCGTCAGACTAGTACGCCATCCACTTAATTCCGTCTAGAATGGGATGCCAGAGTGGACGGAATTAAGTGGATGGCGTACCAGAGTTTCGGCGGCCCTCATTTCCTATAAAGAGTTGTGATGAATTTACCTACAATTTTAACACTGTTACGCATTTTGGTGATTCCATTAGTCGTGGTTTGTTATTATTTTAGGTTTAGCGGTAGTCATGGATTAGCCGCTATTATTTTTCTGCTGGCCTGCGTAACTGACTGGTTGGATGGCTATTTGGCCAGGCGTTACAGTTTAACAACTCCGTTAGGGGCTTTTTTAGATCCCATTGCGGATAAATTGCTGGTTGCGGTGGTGCTCGTTATTGTTGTGGGCGAAGGTTTAATTTTCGGCATAGCCATTCCGGCAGCGGTGATTGTCGGACGTGAAGTCGCCATTTCCGGTTTGCGGGAGTGGATGGCGGAGATGGGTAAACGCACCAGCGTGGCGGTGACTTTTGTCGCCAAAATCAAAACCGCGTTACAGATGATTGCCTTGATATTATTGCTTTGGTATGTCCCCGGGGGCGATAAATGGGTACTTTGGCTGGGAACTGTTTGTTTGTGGATTGCGGCGGTGTTGACCCTCTGGTCCATGGTTATTTATATAAGATTGGCCTGGCCGGATTTCAAGAAATCTGCGACAATGCTGAAGTCCTCTTGACATTGTCACAGGAAAAGCAATAATGTTCATCTCAAGCGGGAATAGCTCAGTTGGTAGAGCACAACCTTGCCAAGGTTGGGGTCGCGAGTTCGAGTCTCGTTTCCCGCTCTGATTCTTTCGGGTCCACTTGGCTGGGTGGCAGAGTGGTTATGCAGCGGCCTGCAAAGCCGTGGACGCCGGTTCGATTCCGACCCCAGCCTTCTTTTTTTTGCATTGCCCGGGTGGCGGAATAGGTAGACGCAAGGGACTTAAAATCCCTCGGGACAAAATCCCGTGCCGGTTCGACTCCGGCCCCGGGCACTTTTAAATCAATGGGTTCGCTTTACCCTCTTAGCGGCTCTACAGACAAACGAAACCCTAAGCCGTAATTTTTCAATTTTACTATATTAAAATCAATAAATTAAATAGAATTTATAATTTTTTAATTTAAATATACGATTTAATCGCAGGTAGAACTATGAAAAAAATACAAATGGAGTTATAATACATTCAATTCTGACAACTACCCCCATGCGGAGACTATTTATGAATTATAAAAGCATCGTCTATGTGATTTGTATTATTGGAGCTTTGGGAGGCTTATTATTTGGTCTGGATCAGGGATTCATCGCCAATGCGTTTAACAGTATCAAAGTGGCTTATGATTTAAGCACTCAGGGCGCCGAGAAGTATGCCGCGATACTTGCGGTAGGCGGCGTCATCGGCGCTTTGCTTTCCGGAATATTCGCCCGGTTTCTGGGACGTAAAAAAAGTTTGGTCTTCGCAGGCTTAATTTTCGTACTGGGATCGGTTATTTCCGCTTTCCTGCCGCCGTTCCTGGTGCTAAAGGTTTGCCGGTTTTTCCTGGGTTTTGGCGTGGGAATCGCTTCCTTTATAACCCCGTTGTACCTCTCTGAAACCGCTCCCGCAGCCATTCGCGGTTCCATGGGTTCTCTGTTTCAATTAATGATCACTATCGGTATCTTTCTGATTGCGGTAACCAACGTTTATATAGGCACTGTGTTTGTGGATGCCCATGTGGCGCTACCCTTAATGTTCCTGGTCATTGCCGTATTCGCCTTTTTAATGTTCATAGGCAGCCTGGTGCTTCCGGAAAGTCCCCGCTGGCTGATGCTGAAACAAAGAAAAGCCGAGGCAATCAGGGTCCTGCGACGCACTTTTAATACTCAGCAGGAAGTTGATCTGGAAATCGCAGAAATCGAACAGGTACTTACCGAGAGTAAGGGCGATACCCTCAAGTCCATTATGAAAAAGCATTTTGTGAAGATTCTGATTATCGGCGTGGTGCTGCAGATGTTTCAGCAGCTCGTGGGCATTAACGTCATGATTTACTATGCGCCCACTATTTTCGGTTATGCCGGCATGAAGGGCTTGCTGGCCATGCTCACAGTACCTACTGTCAATATGCTGTTTACATTTCCCGCCATTTACCTGGTTGAAAAATGGGGGCGGAAAAAATTGCTTTATGTCGGCGCCGTGATCATGCTCATCAGCATGATGGCGGCAGGTTTGGCATTTCACTCCATAGGTAACGTCGCAGACGCTGCGCTGATTAGCCAAACGCCGAAAGCGGTATTGCTCATTGCGGTGATTGTCTATATATTTGGATTTGCATTTTCCTGGGGCCCGGTGGCTTGGATAGTTTGTTCCGAAATTTTCCCCCTCAAGGGACGCGAAGTAGGAATGACGATCACCACCATGGTGAACTGGACGTTCGCGGGTCTGGTGATGCGTTACGCATTAAGTTTTATGGAAACTTTCGGTAAGTCTTCACTTTTTTATTTATTTTCGGCATTTTGCGTTCTGGCCATTATATTCGTTGCAAAATTCGTACCGGAAACCAGGGGCGTCACCCTTGAAGAGTTGGAAGAACAGTTAAAGAGATAAAGGTGTCTGATCCGGTTACCACTTTAAGCTTGAGTCAAGCCAGTAAAAAAATAGTGCCATTGGCATTGACCATGGCGGGTACCCAATTCCTCAACGTAGCCAGCGGCTTTTTATGCATGGTCATGCTGGCACATCTGGGGCACCAGGTATTGGCGGCCAGTGCTTTAATGATCAGTACACAAATCACTATTATGGTCATAGGCATGTCGATCTTATTTTCGCTGAGTTTGCTGATCGGACATGCCTATGGCGCAAAAAATTTTCAGGCGATCGGCAATTTTCTTCAACAGGGCTGGACACTGGCCTGTTTAATCAGCATTCCCACTATTTTGATTTTTTGGTTTATTGGCCCAATTCTGAAGGCGTTTGGCCAATCCCCAACTCTGATTCCGATCGTCACCCGATACTTTCATGCCAATGTCTGGGCTGTGCTGCCTTTTCAGCTGCTGGTCTGTAATCAGCAGTTGTGTTTTGGCACTCATCAACAGAGACTGACGATTATCACCAGCCTGTGCAGTGTCTCGGTTTTATTAATCAGCGCTTGGATTTTAATTTTCGGTAAATTCGGCATTCCCGCGCTGGACGTTGCGGGGCTGGGCTATGCGATGGCTTTGCAGGGATGGTTTGCGTTTATTTTGCTGACTGTGTTGATCTATCACCGTCAGGGGTTTAAGCAGTTTGAATTATTTCGGTATCGCGTGCACAAGAATCGGGACTATCTGCTGCGTATGTTTAAAATCGGCTGGCCGATGAGTCTGCAAATGACGATTGAAATGCTGAGTTTTTTCGCGGTGGCGATGATGGTGGGCTGGATCGGCGCTAATGCGCTGGCTGCCATTCAGGTGGTTAATCAGTATTTATTTCTGACTATCGTTCCGGTTTTTGCGTTATCCCAGGCCTGCGGTATAACCGTAGGACAGGCCAGAGGCGCTGGAAATATGCATGAAATTAAAAATCTGGGCTATGCCGGTTTGCGGATTGCGCTGATTTGGGCATCCGTGGCGGCGCTGGCTTTTATTTTATTCCCAAAATTATTGGCTTCTTTTTACTTCAATGTCGCGGATCCTGCCAATGCTTTAATTCTCCATTGGGTTATCTGGTTATTTGTCATTGCGGCCTTTTCCCAGATTTTTGATGCGGTGCGCAATATCTTTACGGGGGCTCTGCGCGGTTTATTCGATACCCGTTTTCCCATGTATATCGGCTTTATTTCGATCTGGTTGATTGGGGTACCCCTGAGCTATGTTTACGCCTTTGTTTTTCACTGGGGTATCTTCGGCATTGCTTTTGGCAGCTTCACGGGTATGCTCGCTGGCGCGTTGATCATCACCTATCGGTGGCGGGTTCTGACTTCACATAATAGATTGGTAACACCGCAGCCTTCCAGATCATAGATAAGCTCTCCGCTTTATACTCCTTGCTCGTGCCTGTGCGGGTTAAACAATATTTACTTGCAAATGCGCTCATTATTCCGCTCAGTTTAGGCTCACTTTCTATTGACTTAGCTGGAACTGTTTCTATAATAAAGCACCATTCGGATATAGAAGAGAGAGGCTGGAGAAATGAGTAAGAATAAATATTTTAAAATTCAGGAATTTCCTGTTGATCACTTAAAAGTTGTTACCGATTTTCTTGGGGCGGAGGTGATTAATATCATTGTTTCCAGAGTGATGGCGGACAAGGTTAAGAACATTCTTCTTCGCAAAAAAGAACAGCATTTTAATTTTAATAAACGATTATCGAGGCTTCTTGATAAAACTGTAGAAGAGAAATTTTCCGGGAATAAACAGATAGCAGAACATTTAATGAGGGGCAGCAGGCAGTGCATTTTTGGCCTAACTCCTTCAAACCAGGATTGCATTCTAAATATATTGTGTCCTGAATACAAAAATTCCGGGATGTTTTTTTTTCAGAAGAAAGGCCTGGCGGCTGGTTTACAAAATTTTTTGAATATTTTTATCAATTTTCCGTATTACTGGTTCAATAAATTTATGCAGGTGGCGTTATCCTGCGCGCAACTCGAGGATGAGAAACTGGTTGCAAAAATACTCGCCCATCCCAAAACTTCTGCCAAAACTATCAATGAATCCGCGGATGAGTCCAATGCGCCATTAATATGGGCTGTGCTGGAACAAAAGGAAAAAATTATAGAATTATTACTGAAAGATACCCGGACAGATGTCAATGTAAAAAATGCTGAAGGTTATACATCATTGATGCTGTTATTAAATATGAAGCTTAATGGGATAATAATAAATCCCGCCCTTATAAAAAAATTCGTGGATCATCCTAAGATCCGTTTTGATACTCATGATTCGGGAGCAGGACCTCTGGATTTGGCGGAAGACGATGACCGTCATAGGATCCTTACCCGAATGAGTGAAAAATCAGTTCTGGCAGAAAACAGATTCAATGTCATCAGTCATTCAGTAAATAAAAATTGTCTTACCGGCTCGGCAAAGACTTTGACCTTAATTATTTAAGGTCTGTTGACAATTCCCTCGGCAAATGCCAGTAGACGCGCGCCTTCTTTAACGCGGTCGCCGGGTTTGTAAAAAATTTCCTGAATTTTTCCGGCCTGAGGCGCGACCAGAGAATGTTCCATTTTCATGGCTTCCATCACCAGTAAACGTTCGCCGGCCGTGACGGTTTGTCCCGGCTGCACGTATATCTCCACGATAGTACCCGGCATGGGCGCCGCGACGCCTTTTTCGGGTGAAGTATTGGCGGCCGTGCTGGCTGGATTTTTTAGCGAAAATTCCCATTGTTCTCCGGCGCAAAAAACCATGAGCTGGTTTTCATCCAGCAGAGTTACCGCAAAAAATTTCTGCCCACCTGTGTTAAGAGATAGATAATTGTCATCGCGCCATTGCGCAGAGGCTTCCAGCGCCTGATGATCCCAGGAAAATTTAAAATTTTCTGGAGTCCTGTCTACGGAAATTTGCCAGTATTTTTCAGATTGCCATAGTGAAATGATGGTCAGCGCCGGCTGACAAAGCCGCCAGCAGTCGTGTTTGAACCACGGAGAAAAGGGATCCGCGCTTTGCCGCTGCAAAACCTGTAATTCTCTTTGCTGCTGCCGAAACAGTGCAAAACAGGCAATGACGAGTACAATAGCGGGCGGCTCTGAAATTTTGGGTAATAATTGGGATTGATGTTGCGCAATAAAATTCGTGGTGATATTGCCGTTTATAAACTCCGGATGGCGGACTATCCGGTTCAATAAACTCCAGTTGGTGTGAATGCCGGTGACTGCTGTTTCATCCAGCATTTTTTGCAAAGTCTCAATGGCAATTGTCCGGTTTTCACCCCAGGCGATTAGTTTGGCCAGCAACGGATCGTAATAAATACTGACGGCGTCTCCTGTTTGAAAACCGCTGTCAATGCGAACAGCCGGTGGTTGCCCGGAAGGTAGCTGAAAATAGCGGAGTATACCTGCCGATGGCATAAAATTATTGCGTGGATTTTCGGCGTATAATCGCGCTTCGATCGCATGTCCCTTTTCTGTCATGCTTTGCTGTTCCAAAGTCAAATTTTCACCAGCGGCGATACGCAGCTGCCACTCCACTAAATCCAAACCGGTGATCATTTCCGTAACCGGATGCTCAACCTGCAGACGGGTGTTCATTTCCATAAAGTAAAAATTTTCATTTTCATCCACCAGGAATTCAATCGTGCCGGCGCTGGAATAATGAATGGCCGCTCCTGCCCGCAAGGCGGTTTCCGCCATGCGCTGTCGCGTGACAGAACGCAGTTGAAGAGCGGGAGCTTCTTCGATGACTTTTTGATGCCGGCGTTGAATCGAGCAATCCCGGTCGAAAAGATAAATACCCTTGCCGTGCTGATCAAACAGGATTTGCACTTCGATATGACGGGCGTGGGCTAAATATTTTTCCAGAAAAACCCGTGAATCTCCAAAACTCGCTTCGGCTTCGCGCCTTGCGCTTTGCAGGGCGTCCTCCAGTTGGTCGAGTTTTTCCACCAAACGCATGCCCTTGCCGCCGCCGCCGGCGCTGGCTTTGATGAGTACCGGCAAACCGATTTTTTGGATGGCTTTTTTCAAAACGGCTAAATCAATCGCATCTTCCTGATAACCAGGGACGACAGGAACTCCGGCAGCCGCCATGGTCACTTTCGCCAGATTTTTATCGCCCATGATGCGGATAGCATCAATGGGAGGACCGACAAAAATAATGCCCTGCTGTTGGCATTGCTGCGCGAATTCCGCATCCTCGGATAAAAATCCATAGCCGGGGTGGACTGCTTCAGCGCCCGTAGTCTTTGCCGCGAGAATTATTTTGTCACTATTTAGATAACTTTCGGAACTGGCAGGGGCGCCAATACAAATACTTTCATCGGCTAATTGCACGTGGAGTGCTGCCTCATCTATTTTCGAATACACCGCAACGGTACTAATCTGCATTTTTTTAGCCGTTTTAATAATCCGGCAGGCAATTTCGCCACGATTTGCAATCAGTAATTTCTTAAACATTCCTGTCTCACATTCTGAACACGCCGAATTTTGTGGGACAAATGGGGGCGTTTAAAGAGGCGGATAAACAGAGTCCCAATACCCGGCGCGTATCCAGCGGGCTGATCACGCCGTCGTCCCAGAGATGCGCACTGGCGTACCAGGCGTTACCTTGTTGTTCGTATTGAGCGCGGATCGTATCCATAAAGGAGTCGCGCGCGGTTTCCGCCCAGGCTTTATTTTGCCGCTTAAACTGCTCGTCTTTAACCTGCGTCAATACTCGCGCGGCCTGTTCCCCACCCATGACGCTGATTTTAGCGTTAGGCCACATAAATAAAAACCGTGGCTGATACGCGCGGCCGCACATCGCATAGTTGCCAGCGCCGTAACTGCCACCAATAATAATCGTAAATTTAGGGATATTGGCACAGGCCACCGCTGTGACCATTTTTGCGCCGTGTTTGGCAATACCTTCATTTTCATACTTCTTGCCGACCATAAAACCGGTAATATTCTGCAAAAAAATCAGAGGAATTTTTCGCTGACAGCACAACTCGATAAAATGCGTGCCTTTTTGCGCCGATTCGGCAAACAGTATGCCGTTATTGGCGATTATGCCAACCGGATATCCATACAGATGCGCAAAACCGCAGACCAGCGTAACACCGTAAAGCGCCTTGAATTCATCAAAATCGGAACCATCGATTAAGCGCGCGATAATCTCCCGAACGTCATAAGGACGGCGGGGGTCGGCATTAATAATTCCAGGCAATTCACTGCTATCATAGGCCGGTTCCCGTGAAGCCTGCGTGGCCAGATTCAGCGATTTACGGCGGTTTAAATTGCCGACGATGCGCCTGGCCATTTCCAACGCCTGACGGTCATCCCGGGCATAATAATCCGCGACGCCGGAAATCCGGCAGTGTACGTCGGCGCCGCCTAATTCTTCGGCGCTGACTTCTTCACCCGTGGCCGCTTTGACCAGGGGCGGGCCCGCCAGAAAAATAGTGGCCTGATTTTTTACCATGATCGATTCATCCGCCATCGCAGGCACATACGCGCCACCCGCGGTGCAGGAACCCATGACCACGGCGATTTGCGGAATATTCTGTGCGGATAAACGCGCCTGATTATAAAAAATTCGCCCGAAATGATCGCGATCGGGAAACACTTCGTCCTGGCGGGGCAGGTAAGCGCCGCCGGAATCCACCAGATATAAACAGGGTAAATGATTTTCACCGGCTATTTCCTGCGCCCGTAAATGCTTTTTCACCGTGACGGGATAGTAAGTACCGCCTTTAACCGTCGCATCATTTGCCACGATCATGCATTCCTGTCCGGCGATCTGGCCAATTCCGGTGATTAAACCACCGGCGGGCACGTCTTCTTCATACAGCTGATCACCCGCCAGTGGCGATAATTCTAAAAAAGGAGAGGAGGGGTCCAGTAATTCATTAATACGGTCTCTGACCAGTAATTTGCCTTGTTCTAAATGTCTCTGCCGGGCCGATTCTGAACCGCCCCGTTGAATGTGCGAAAGTTTTTCGTTGAGAATTTTTATCTGCTGCTCCATAAGAGCATGATTGGATTTAAAGGTCTCGTCCTGCGGATTAATTTGCGTGTCAATTTTAGGCATCTGGCGCCTCGATGGCGATAGCGGTTGCCTCGCCACCACCGATACAAAGCGCCGCTATACCGCGTCGTAACCCACGCTGGCGCAAAGCGTGGACGAGAGTGACGATTATCCTCGCACCGGATGCGCCAATGGGATGTCCCAAAATACAGGCTCCGCCATGCACATCCACGCGCTGATGATCAAGTTTTAATTCCTGCATGGCCACCAGGGTAACCACGGCGAAGGCTTCGTTAATCTCAAATAAATCCACCTGGTCTTTTGTCCACGCGATTTTTTTCAGCAAGCCGTTGATAGCGCCGATCGGCGCGGTGGTAAACCAGGCGGGTTCCTGGGCGACAGTATGGTGACCCATAATGATCGCCAGCGGCGATAAACCTAAATCTTTTGCCTTTTTTTCCCGCATTAAAATTAAAACAGCGGCTCCATCCGCCAGTGAACTGGCGTTAGCGGCGGTGATAGTGCCTTCTTTCTGAAATACCGGCGGCAGGTTCGGAATTTTTTCCGGATTGACGGAAAATGGCCCTTCATCAGTAGAGATAATTTCCGTTTGTTTTTTTTGGGTGACAGTGACCGGCGCAATTTCAGCATTAAACCAGCCTTTGCCGATAGCTGTGCGGGCGCGTTCGATGGAAGCCAATGCGAATTCGTCCTGTGCCTTACGGGATATTTTATATTTTTCAGCGCATTTTTCCGCGAAATAACCCATGTGCCGGCCTTTTTCATAAGCATCCTCCAGTCCGTCCAGCAACATGTGATCGTAAACGGTTTGATGGCCGAGCCGGTACCCTTGCCGTGCGCCGGGTAATAAATACGGTGCGCGGCTCATATTTTCCATTCCTCCCGCGAGCATGATGTGATGACTGCCCGCCAGCAAAGCGTCGTGCGCCAAAATAACGGTTTGCATGCCTGAGCCGCACATCTTATTAACTGTGGTGCAGGGGGTATGCACGGACAATCCGGCGTTGAGCGCCGACTGCCGGGCTGGAGCCTGGCCTATTCCTGCAGGAAGAACACAGCCGAGAAAAACGCCATCAATGTCTTTCGCTGGAGCCGGTAATATTTTGATTGCACTGCTGATGGCGGCTCCTGCCAGTTGCGGTGCAGGTGTATTCACGAATACGCCGTTGAAACTGCCGGTGGGAGTGCGCCTGGCGGCGATAATCGCGATGCGATCAGGTTGAGTCATCTAATTAATCTCCTGTCTCTATCGAATTGATTTTTATTGAATTAGATAGACTACCTATCTCTGTGGCTGAATACAATACCGATATGTTAAAGTTCACACGACAAAAAAATTTCCCAATATTTCGCCCTCTCCCCCGTACTCGGGGGAGAGGGCGGGGGGTGAGGGGGCTTTTGGGATACCCCCCTCACTCTAACCCTCTCCCCCAAGTATGGGGGAGAGGGAATAAATTTATATTCCAGGGAGGGGAATATGCCGCTGTTCGACTTCACTTTAAATATAAATCCTGATCATATGTATTGCGGGAGTTGTTCTACCGCTATCCGTGGAATTTTAGAAACATTATTCAAAGAAAAATCTCTCACCTGCGAAATTGACCCGATAGGCACTGATTTTAGAAATAAAAAAATTGAATTTTCACTGGATTTACCCGATAAGGAAAAAGCCGAGTCGTTGATGAAGCTATGTAAAGAGCGTTTGTTGCCGATGTATGAAACACTTTCTCATTCCATAGAAACCCTTGACCAAAAAAGTATAGAAACTAAACCTTTAAAACCAGATGACGCTCCCGAAAGCCATTCGTTATGGAGCGCTTTCCCTCTTATCGGGTTAGGTATTCTTTTAATGCTGTCTGAATATTTTGATTTTTTACCCGAGAATTCTACGTTAACAGGCACTTTACTGAATGCGGGAATAGGAGCGGGTTCCACAGTCCTGACGGGATGGTTTGGAAAGCAACATTTTAAAAATGCCTGGAGGACCCGGTCGAGCTCTTCTTCGGGAGCGATGGATTCATTAATCGTACTGGGTTCCACTTCGGCTATTTTATATTCATTTATTAAAATATTTTTCCCATCTTTTGTCGGTAAAGAGGGAATGCCTTTTTTTGAAGTGCCTTTGATTACGATAGGAACTGTCCAAGCGAGTCATTGGATCAGAGACAGGGTGCATGCGAACATAGCGACTGAAGTGGACGACATTGGTGAATCTAAAAATAGTTTGCCTAAAACAGTTTCTGTTTATCTTGAAGATGAAAAGAAAATGTCGCAACGCGGTGATCATAAAATCGATGAATCAAAATTGGAAAAATTTTTTGTCAGCCGGGTGCAAAAGGATTCTATTATCTGTATTCCTCCACTGGCCATAGTTCCGATTGACGGACAGGTGATTGAATCCAAAAAATTTAGTATTCACGAAAGTTATTTTGGCAGGAAAGGTCTTACAAATAAACAGTTTAACTCGAAAGTATTCGCAGGAAGTATTAATAAAAGTGATTATCCATTACTATTAAAAACATTCTGTGAACCGGAAAATAATCAAATTCGCAAGGCTTATAGAAGTGTGCAAACAACGGCTGCTCCGGCAAATATTAGTTTAGATACGGTCAGTAAATATTTTTTTCGGGGAGTTTTGGGGATAGCCACCGTCAGCGGAGGGGCCTGGTGGATATTCGGGCCGCCGCCTGGCGTCAGTAACGGTTCTCAGGTTTTTCTTTCGGATATTCTGAGCGCATGCCCCTGTGGAATTGGTTTAATCAATGTAGGCGACAGTATTACTAAAGCACTCGCGATTGATTCAGGTATAATTATTCAAAAAGATCGTGCCTTAACGATTGATCAGGCGACTCATATATGTATAGACAAGTGCGGCACTCTCACAACAGGTGATTATTCTTTTCATGAGATCGCGACTCTCGATAACAAAACTCATCAGGAAGAGTTGAAAAAATGGTTACATTATGCGGTTGTGTTACAAAATCAAATAGACAAAAAATTCCAAAGTGCGCCGGGGAAGGCGATTATTAACAGCCAGAATGACGTTCGCTGGAAAGTGGAATTCAAGGAACCTTTAATCTGTAGTACTTTTCAGGATAATCCGGTTAACAAAGGCCGCGGTGGTTTTGCGAACATCAATGGTCACGAAATCGTTTTGGGGAATAAGAGTTTGCTCAGGCATCATGCCATTCTCGTTGACCCCAAGTGGGAAGATTTAGCGAATTTGCATATTTCAAGGGGATTATTACCGATATTTTTTGCTTTTGACCGGCAGTTAAAATGTTTATTAATTTTAGAATCCAAACTGGAAACAGAACAAATTTTGCGACCGGATAGCCTGCCCGCTATTCAATGGTTACTTCAACACAATAAATCCGTTCATATTCTCACGGGAGATAGCCTGGGGCGAACTCAGGTTCTCATGCAGGAGTTTGGAGATATTGGTATCAATGTGTTAGCCGAACAAACTCCTCAGGATAAAATCAATTTTATAAAAAAATTACAGCAGGATCAGCAAGTAGTTGTGATGATCGGTGACGATGAAAATGATTTAGATTCGATTAGACAGGCTAATTTTGGAGTGAGCATTGATAGTCTGGCGAAAGTGAGCCGGGAAGCGGATGTGATATTAAATGGCTCATTGAAAGGGTTAATCCAGTTAATGCGCTTAACTAAAAACAATAGGCTTTGTTATAATATATCGCTCATTGGAGCTTTTGGTTTCAATAGTTTGGGAATACTCACAGCTTGTGGAATATTATATCCTTTGACCAAAACATTACTGCATCCCATGATTCCGATAGCAGTCATGTCCACTTCCTCACTTTGTTTAATCATCAATATTGCAGTATTTAAATATCTGGGTATCCGCGCCATTAAAAATATTGAACGTGAACTCAGTAATCCGGTGCGGCATTCTTCTCGTGTTTCAAATTTTTTTAAAAAAACCGCTGTACTGATTATGATAGTGTCTATTATGACATTATTTTACAATGCACCCGCGCAGGAGAATGGTTTAGACTCATCCGATTTACTTAAAGGGAAAATTGACTGGCTTTATTTAACGTTAACTCTGCTCATCGGTATTGACCAGGTCATTGAAATAAGGGGGATGGGACATACGGATCACTGGACACAGCCGCACTCTGAAATGACAGAAGTTCTGCTACCATCCGCGTCATTTTCTGTTAACTATAAAAAAACTTCCAGATCACATTTATCCATAGGAAAAATAGCCATTTGCGGCGTTATGCTTTTGGTACCGGGTGGTTTTGGCTGTTACGCGCTTTGGAGCCAGGCTCAGAGTTTTGCACAGCGGAATTTAGCCGTTTCAATCTCTTTATTCATCCCTAATGTCATTCGTTTAATTCTATTGCCAGGCCGTCACATGAAAACTTTAGTGACTGATTCACTTTTCAAAACCGGATGTCTATTTATCGTGTTTGGCGCCTGCAATTTCGCTACCAGCCATTTACTTACCAATCAGGTAGACAGTCAATCGCCTTTTTATTGGTTATCGGTATTAGGCCTCTGCGGATCAATGGCGTGTTACGATGTCACTCATTCGGTCAATATCAAAACGGCTTATCAAATATTCAATGAATTGGCGTGTACCCAGAAATATATTGCGTTGGTACTGGCCGGCCTGACCGGTATTTTACACGCCAGTCAACCTGTTTTAGGCCTGTTTCATCTTATAAAATTACGTCAACCATTAGTCATCCTGGGAGCGCAGGGGTTTGCGACTACGGTCAAGGGTATAACAGGAGCTATAAACGCATTGCGATATGTGAACATGTGGACTAACCGATTTGTACCCGAAATTAATGAAAATCAGGAACACAATCATTATTTTTATAAATAGCTAAACGAGAGGATGCTATAGTCATTGCGAGCGCCAGCGAAGCAATCCAGTACAGAGCTTTGTCCGAAGTACGAACTGGATTGCTTCGCTGGCGCTCGCAATGACTATATCACAGGGTTTCTTTAAATAATGCGCGGCCTATGATCGTTCTGCGAATTTCAGAAGTGCCCGCGCCGATTTCGTAGAGTTTGGCGTCACGTAATAATCTTCCAGCCGGAAATTCATTGATATAACCATTGCCGCCTAAACACTGGATGGTTTGCAAAGCCATTTGTGTGGCCTTTTCAGAAGCATATAAAATAACGCCGGCGGCGTCCTTAGAGGTGATACGCCCGCTGTCGCAGGCATGCGCCACCGAGTACAGATATGCTCGGGCAGCACTTAGGTCAGTATACATATCGGCGATTTTGCCCTGGATTAACTGGAACTCACCGATCGGACGGTTAAATTGTTTGCGCTGGTGAATGTATGGTAAAACCAGATCCAAACATGCCTGCATAATGCCAACCGGTCCTCCAGCTAAAATCACCCTTTCGTAATCCAGTCCACTCATTAACACCTGCGTGCCGCCGTTGACTTTACCCAGGATTTGGGAGGCGGGGACCCGGCATTCATTAAAGACCAGTTCACAAGTGTCGGAACCGCGCATTCCCAATTTATCCAGTTTTTGCGCGGTGCTAAATCCGGGCATATTTTTTTCAATAATAAAAGCGGTGATTCCTCGCGATTTGGCTTCCCGGTTGGTTTTAGCGTAGACGATAAGCACATCGGCTTCAGGACCATTGGTTATCCACATCTTGGCGCCATTCAGAATAAAAACGCCGTCTTTGGATTCGGCGTGTAATTGCATACTCATCACGTCAGAGCCCGCGCCGGCCTCGCTCATGGCCAAAGCCCCCACATGTTCTCCACTGACAAGCTTGGGTAAATACTGCTGCTTTTGTGCCGGAGTGCCGAAGCGATGTAACTGATTGACGCAAAGATTTGAGTGTGCGCCATAACTTAAACCCACTGCGCCGGACGCACGGCTGATCTCTTCCATGGCGATAACGTGTTCCAGATAACCCATTTGGCTGCCGCCAAATTTTTCCGACACGGTAATCCCCAGTAAACCCATTTGACCCAATTGAGGCCAAAGATCGCGAGGGAATTGATTGGACTGATCGATTAACTGCGCTCTGGGCGCTATTTCCCGCTGCGCAAATTGAAAAACGCTGTCGCGAAGTAATTGCACGGTTTCATTCAGTGGAAACATAATCATCCTTAAATCGTATTTGCTTTTACATCATTTCCTGTCTAACTGCGGCTGGACAACAACAATCCGTTTGTTCAGAAGTATTATTCATCGAAAAAAACAAAGATGCGGTGCGAGAATCCTTAAAATTATTATAGGCTTGGCGACCTTTAATACCTCCATCGGCAATCAAGGTAAATGGGGTAGCTATAGTGGCCACTACAGCGACCAGAGGAATACCACAGACTACCAAACACGCAGTCCCCTCAGGATTAGATTTACGCTCCCTTGGAAGTTTCTCGCACTCACTGGCTATCTCTACAATTTCTTTAATAGCCAACAACCACAACGATTTGGTGACACAACAGGATTTTGATTCTGGAGCAGTGGTATCTATGTACTCGAGAGAAAGGTTCTGCAAATCAGGGGGCAAGCCTGTTGCCTTTTTTTCATTGACATTATGAACTGTTTGATTTTTATCTGCTCTATGCATTTTATCTCCAAATTTTAGAAAAAACCATCTCCATCCACTCCGCATCTTACCTAAATCGGCCTAAAGAAACAAATTCTATCCTGGATAAACATTGTAATCATCACGCCATTAGACATAGCCCTTCCGGCCAGATACACTTGTACAGGTTGGTGACTTGAGTTAGATAGTCATTAGAGGAGGCGCCATGATCAGCAAAACGTTCCCAGCCAGGAGCTGGATTTATAATTTAAATGATTACCGGCAAATTTTTGGTTTGAGCGAGCCGGATCTGCAAAAAAAAATCCTGGCATATCCTGCGGGAATTTCCAGCGTAAACGCGGAACTTTATGCTTTGGGACATCTGATTATCAGCGGCGATCCCGCTTATGCTTTATCTCTCATGGAAATGCGCGATTATGCCGGCAAAATATTGCAGGAAAATATCGCCGCGATAGATAAATCCCATCAGTCCTCTTTAATTGCTCAATGGGAACATAGCCTGGAACTGTTTCTGGTTGATTATGAAACAGGTAAAAAACAGGGGCGTTATCGGGCCATGGACCTGCCGCCGTTTTCAGCCGTTGAGGAAACATTTGAATTATTGCTGTGCACCGATTTTTTATTCAACCCGCCGGGCAATTCCGGTACCGCTCAGGAAATGATGAATGAGTTATGTAAATTAGCCGCGGAAGTGCGGATTTTTCCACTGCCGCAGGATAAAAACGCAGTCTCCGCAGAGCTCGGCCCCTTAATGTTGGCTTTACAGCAGCGTAATTTTGGAGTAGAAATCCGCGCAGTCGACTATCCACCCTGTCATCAGGCGAGCGCCATGTTACGGATATGGGCCAGGGAATGCGAAGTCAACCAACCAATCTCCATGGCTTAGGCTTATGTTGTATTCATTATTGCGTCCGTTTTTATTTAAAATGGATGCGGAAAATTCACATTATCTGGCGCTGCGCCTTCTAAAAATGGTTTCGGTGGATGCGCTGGCGCAAAAGCGTTTAGCAGCTTTGCCCCAGCGCCCCGTAAAAATTTTAGGTTTAACTTTTCCGAATCCCATTGGTCTTGCCGCGGGTTTTGATAAGAATGGCGATTATATTAAGCCGCTGCAAGGCCTTGGATTTGGCTTTATCGAAGTCGGCACCGTGACTCCAAAACCTCAGCCCGGTAATCCCAAACCACGCCTGTTTCGCTTGCCTGCCGCGCAAGCCATTATCAATCGGATGGGTTTTAACAATCGGGGAGTGGATTATCTCGTCGAAAGGTTGCGGCAGCCGCGGTTACCCGGCATTGTTGGCGCCAATATCGGTAAAAATACCCAGACACCTCTGGAAAATGCCGCCGATGATTATTGTTATTGTCTGCGTAAAGTATATCCCTATGTGGATTATGTTACCGTCAATATTTCCTCCCCGAATTCGCCAGGCTTGCGGCATTTACAGTCCTCCGTTTATTTGCATGATTTGCTGGAGCATCTTGATAAAGCCCAAAGAGAATTATGGCGGGAAGGGCATCGAAAAATTCCGTTACTGGTAAAAATTGATCCTGATATGGAAGATTCGGTGCTGAAAGAGCTGGTTGACACTCTTTTGCTCCATCAGGTGGATGGTATTATCGCCACCAATACCACTCTCAATCATCGCCTGGTGGAACATTTACCCCACGGTTATGAGACGGGAGGTCTGAGCGGCGAGCCATTATTCCAGCGTTCCACACAGGTACTGTCCAGACTTGCGGAACTGCTGGCCGGAAAACTTCCCATTATTGCGGCGGGCGGTATTTTATCTCCGGAAGATGCTATGGAAAAATTATCCGCCGGAGCCAGTTTGGTGCAAATTTATACAGGTCTCATCTACCGTGGGCCCGCATTAATCCAGAGTATTCTTACTCGACTTTAGCCATTTTTAGGATAAAGCCTAAAAACGGCGTCATTGCGAGCGCTAGCGAAGCAATCCAGTACAGTATTTCTACCAAAACTGTACTGGATTGCTTCGCTAGCGCTCGCAATGACGGTATTTTGTTCAATGGTATCAAAATGGCTAAAGTCGAGTCTTAAAAATCTATAAAAATCTGATTATAGAAGCCTCAATGCCCAGGAAAAAAACACTCTCAGTTCATTATTGAATCAATTTATAAAAATTAAATAAAAACAGTTACTTATCAATATTTTTTTCTATCAAATTTATTTCACAAAGTCAAGGAAAACTTTTAGTTTATCGTCTACATTTAGCTGTAAGGAAACTTTCAATCGGACACAGTACGGATAGCTCGTCCAATCTTCAGGAAAGGGAGTTCAAAATGTTTACAAAATCACTGGAAGTCACGCTGAATCAGGCGTTCATGCAAGCCAGGGAGAAACGTCATGAATTTATCACGGTCGAACATTTATTATTTGCTTTGTTAGACAATACCGAGGTTGGAGCCACTTTAGTTGCTTGTGGCGCCAACATAGACAGACTTCGGGCAGGATTAGGAATTTTTATTGATGAAACAACACCGCACATTCCCCTGAATGCTCAGCGGGATATCCAACCCACACTCAGTTTTCAGAGAGTATTGCAACGCGCCATCTACCAGGTGCAAAGCACCGGTGGTCAGGAAGTGAATGGCAACCACACCCTTGTGGCTTTATTTGGCGAATCCGATAGCCAGGCCGTTTATTTTTTAAGTCAGGAGAATATCAGTCGCATCGATGTTATCAATTACACCACCCAAGGCATATCTAAGCATCAGCGTGACTCGGAAAAAAGCCATTATTTATCGATGAATTCACCTTCTCCTGATTTGAATTTAACGCATGAAACGGTGAGTGAAGAGGGATTAATTGAATCGTATGCGATTAATTTGAATGAACTGGCGATGGCGGGAAAATTAAATCCAGTCATCGGTCGCGAAGCGGAGCTGGAACGCAGTTTACAAATCTTATGCCGGCGCAGCAAAAATAACCCTTTATTTGTCGGTGAAGCTGGCGTGGGCAAAACCGCCATTGCTGAAGGATTGGCGCAACGTATTGTAAATGGCGAAGTGCCAAACCTGCTGACGTACTCCACTATTTATTCGCTGGATTTAGGCATGTTGCTGGCTGGAACCAAATATCGTGGAGATTTTGAAAAACGATTTAAAGCCGTTTTAAAAGCTTTAAGCCGGCAAACGGGGGCCATCGTTTTCATCGATGAAATTCATAATCTGGTTGGAGCAGGTTCTGCTACCGGAGGGACGATGGATGCCTCTAACCTGATTAAACCCTTGCTGAGTTCCGGCGAATTACGTTGCTTGGCGCCACCACTTACGAAGAGTATCGTAATTATTTTTCCAAAGATCACGCTTTATTGCGGCGTTTTCAGAAAATTGATATCTGTGAACCTAATGGCGAACAAACCATTAAAATTATACAGGGTTTGAAATCGCGTTTTGAAAAATATCATCAAATTCAATACACGGAGAGCGGGGTTGCGTCGCGCAGTGGAATTATCGGAACGCTATATGACTGACCGTCGGTTACCCGATAAAGCGATTGACGTCATTGACGAAGCCGGCGCTTTTCAGCGCCTGCAAGCGCCGAATAAACAACAAAAAATTATCGACGTCCGCCGATATTGAAGCCATCGTGGCGAAAATGGCGAATATTCCTATCCACCACCTCAGTAACTCCGATAAGCGTCAATTGAAAAATCTTCCGGTCAGGCTGAAAAGGGCGGTATTCGGTCAGGATAAAGCTATCCTGTTATTAAGCAGCGCCATCAAATTATCCCGCTCCGGTTTACGTGATCTGAATAAACCCATGGGTTCATTTTTGCTGACCGGCCCTACTGGCGTTGGCAAAACTGAAGTAACCCGGCAATTAGCCAAAGAACTCGGCATCGGTTTGATTCGTTTTGATATGTCCGAATATATGGAAAGACATTCCGTATCGCGTTTAATTGGCGCGCCCCCAGGCTATGTGGGCTATGACCAGGGCGGTTTGCTAACGGAATCGGTTATCAAACAACCTTACGCGGTTTTATTATTGGACGAAATTGAAAAGGCGCATCCGGATATGTTTAATATCCTGCTGCAGGTTATGGATTATGGGCATCTCACTGATAATAATGGACGCAAAGCGGATTTTCGGCATGTGGTGGTGGTGATGACCACTAATCTGGGCGCTCACCGAATGGAAAGGCACAATGTGGGTTTTCACAATAAGGATCCGATTGAGGACACCCTGGAAGAGGTCAAACAATTATTTTCTCCGGAATTTCGCAACCGTCTGGATGCGATTGTGCCGTTTCATTATCTGGAAAGCGACACGATTTTGAAGATCGTGGATAAAAATATTCTCAAACAGTTACGAAAACAATTACTGTCTAAAAACATTATCGTCACGATCACCTATAGCGCCAAACAATGGTTGGCGAAAGAAGGCTACGATCGTGTCATGGGCGCGCGGCCAATGGAACGTTTAATTGAGGAGCGGTTGAAAAAACCATTGGCGGAAGAATTACTCTTTGGACGGTTCAGTTCTGAAGGCGGTGAAGTCCGTATCGGCGTAGAAAATGGACGTTTACAAATTGAAGTGGTTGCACAGTCTGAAATAGCCGTGCCACAGCAGCCAGCCCTAACCGAAGATAGCGAATAAAGCACTATTAAGCCGGTGGATAGGAACGCTCACTTTTGCCCCAGGTTTGACGAAAAAGCGTTCTCAAAATGCTCACATACCTGTGTATGCTGCGCTTTTTCGACCACTTTTTCGTCAAACCTGGGGCAAAATTGAACGTTCTGCGTTTGCAGATTCATACCCTTGAACAGCTACACAAATAATTATTTATTCAGCGGGGGGCTCGTCTTCAGCAGGGCGGGGTTTACCGGTATCGCGGTAAATAATCCTGCCGCGTGACAGGTCATAAGGCGTCAATTCCACCGTAACCTTGTCGCCAGTGAGAATGCGGATATAATTTTTACGCATTCTTCCGGAAATATGTGCGGTTACGACGTGACCATTTTCGAGCTTCACCCGAAACACGGTGTTGGGCAAGGTGTCGACCACCACACCCGGCATTTCAATATGATCTTCTTTAGGCATAAATTCAATAATTTTCCTATAAAACCGCAAGCTTGCCTGAAAATATGCCGCTATGCAACAAAAATTTGGTTAATCACTTCGTACCCGTACTCCGGAAATATGAGTTAAGCCGAGGAATCGCAGGGAGTCACTCAAAGTGCCTAACGCTGCACTGTCTTTGGGTCTGACGGGGGTACTGCTTTTTAGAAAAAATATCTCTAAACGTTCTCAAACCGGTTTTCTCTCTGACCGCTTCTCCCAAAAAAGGGGACCCCCGCCAGCCCCAAAGCCAGTTCCGCTGTGACTCTTCTCGTTGATGCCTCGGCTTAACTCATATTTCCTCCGCAAATGCGCTCTCTTATGGTCTGATTTTCTGAGTGAAACGCATTTCCGGAAGTGGGTTCAGGAACATAAAAATGAATCGTTTAATGGTAATAAAATAGTATTCCTGGTAAACTATCGAAGTTTTTTATTAAGTTATGGATAACACAATGATTAAAATCCTTCGTTTTTCTCTGTTTATAGTTATCATGGTTTCTTCTGTGTTGGGCTTGAGCGGGTGTAAGCCTGCGAAGCCAAAAACTGAAAATTGTACTGACATTATCTCTGCGGTTCTTTGCCAGAAAATCGGCCAACTATTGATTGTGGGTTTTGGCAATATGGATCATGACGATCAGGATAAAATTACCTGGAATGATCCCGAATGGAACGCAATTCAAAAAAATTCCTATATCGCCCGTGACATTTGCCGATTGGCATGTCGGCGGTGTATTTATTTCCGGGGCGAAATCCGTGACCCGCTTACCGGAGTAGCGATAAGGGAACGTAATATTGAAAATGATGTTCAACTGGCGCAGTTGAGCCGCGATTTACAGGCCTATAATGCTAAAGTTGGGTTGCGAGGGACCATCTGCCATCGCTGCCGTTAATTATTTCCATCGATCAGGAGGGAGGTATCGTTAACCCTCTGTATTTTGACCACGATTTACCCAATTTTACCCCCCAGTCTTTGGGCAAATACGAAACCATGAATATGAATGATCCCCAGAAACATCAGGCGGCATTAGCTTTTACGAATAATTTCGGCAAACTAACCGGCGCCTCATTGCGAAAATACGGCATTAATCTTGATTTCGCTCCTGATGTGGATGTTGACATTAATCCGGTAAATCCTATCATTGGTGGATTATCGCGGAGCTTTTCGGATAACCCCGGGATTGTCGCCAGTCAGGCCGGCCAATTCCTCACCGGACTTCACAGTAGCCATATTCTGGCGACTCTAAAACATTTTCCCGGCCACGGCAGTTCCTCCGGCGACACACACAAGGCTTTGGTGGACGTGACTGACACTTATCAAATGGATAAGGAATTAATGCCGTATAAAATTCTAATTGGTCAAGGCTATGATGATTTTATAATGAGTACCCACGTCATTAATGGGCAAATTGATCGTTCCCAATGTCTGGCGGGAGACCCCAACGATCCGCAAACCTGGTGTCCGGGAACCATGTCCCGGAAAACCCTCTACTGGTTTATTGAGAAATCAGCTACATTTTAACGGCGTTATTATTTCCGATGATATGGGAATGGCAGACGATTGCCCAGCATTACCCGCTCCCGGTTGCGCTCGAAAAAGGGTTAAACGCAGGGGTAGATATGTTTATTGTATCCAATCACGAAGGCGACCGCACGGGAGAATTTGTCAATACCATCGCCCGGCTGGTTCGCGATGGTAAAGTCCCCGAAAGCCGGATTAATGAGCCTATCAACGTGTTGTCGCCGTCAAGCAGCGCATTGCGAATGCGCCAACGCCTGGTAATTATTAACAAAGGCATGGTAAGCGGGAAATTCTTAACCGAATGCCATCGTCTTTCACAGTGACATAATCGATCGTTGGGGATTTCTATTCATACGGTGACCTAAAGAAATAGTAGGCATTCGTAAATTGTAATGATTCTTTATATCCTCTGCTTTTTTTTGAAAATTAGTATAGATTAAGTGTATTGTTGGTTTCTCTAAATCACCCAACTCAATAGTCGTATTTTCTACATACAAACGATAATTCTCTTCCAGCAATTTAAATATCGCCCTAATTTCAATTTCTCCACCCCAAAAAGTTTCCTTTCGCAGTTTGGTTACATAGTCATTTTCTGTAATAAATCCTTTTAATTCCGAATCACTATCAATATAATTAGCTACCTTTTGTCGAAAATACCGATTAATTAATTGATACAAAAAGTCAGTGTCTCCTTGCTTACTGATTAAGGAGGTATCATTAGTGTTTAAAAATGCCTGTATTCTGTTTTTAAATCTATCCCCATGTTCTGTAAATAATTTAGCATCTTTGCTATCAGAAACGAATAAACTGTTAAATGCTGAACGATATTTTTCAGGATTGTGTAAAACCGGCGCCAAAACACCAATGGCGACAGACCAGAACAAACAACTGCCATCACCTGGAACTTTTAATTCAGTACCTACCGGCAAATAAGAATTTTCAATTGGCGGCGGCTGATTAGGCAACCTATATCTGAACGTTTCAGCTACAGATGGATGGCTGGTTTTATTTTCTTTAGGTTTCGGAGGGCTATCACTTTCATTAGTTTGACCCTCCAGGGTCTTGCGTTTAGAACCTCTACCTGTCAATGAGGATTGAGTTGTACTCTCTCTTAAAATAGAGAATAGATCTCTAGCAAGAGAGGGTCGTTTTACTAATAATTCTCCGATTGCTTTGCCAGCCTGATCATTGCCTTGCTCAACAGCCCTAATATACCAAACCATCGCCTGTTGTTCGTCCTTTTCTAAACCGAAACCTTGTTCATAGCATTTTCCCAGATTGAAAAGTGCTTCCTTGTGTTTATTTTCGGCAGCCTTACGCCACCAGTGAACGGTTTCTTCTCTCTGATCACGACTAAAATAAATCTTGCTCAGTTCAAATTGGGCTTCTACATGATTTCGGCCACCGGCTTTGCGGTACCACTGAATTGCCAGTTCTTCATCTTGCCTTGCCCCTTCACCGTTATGATAACAACGAGCTATCCTGAATTCAGCTTTTGATAATGATGAACATGGCGGCTGCGAGTTATTGGTGGCAGCTTTCATCCACAAATTAAAAGCAGATACTGGATTTTTTTCTACATGAACACCTTCATAATATAGAGAAGCTAAATCGAATTGGGCATCCGGATGACCGTTTTCGAGCAGCCTGTCGTAGCCAGCCAATGGCCTCCTTTTCATCTCTTGGCCCACCTTTACCCTCCATAACACAGTGGGCAAAATAGTACTGGGCGTCTTTATCTCCTTGGTTTGCAGCCTCTTTGTACCCGCAATAGGCTTGCCTTGGATTTTTATTTTGACCTATTCCCTTCTCATTACAGTAGGCCCAAAAAAATTGAGCCTCGGCATGTTTTTGTTCAGCAGCACTATGAAACCATTCCGATGCCTCTTTCTTTTTTAGGTACCCCTATGCCATAGAAATAACACTTGGCTAATTCAAATTGAGCATCACGGTGTCTGTTCAATGCAGCTTTCAGATACCATTCAGCAGCTTTCTCTTCACTCTGTAATGTTCCTTTAGCAAAGGCATAACACTTGGCTAATTCATATTGAGCATACGAACATTCTTCATCATCAGCAGCCTGGCTAAATAAACGAAACGCCTGTTTCTCATCCTTGGGAACTCCTTGACCTTTAGCATAGCGTGAACCTAAATAATATCGTGCCATTGAATGCCCCTGGTTGGCTGCTTTTTGAAACCAGGAAACCGCTTCACGATCATTTTTTTGTACCCCGCCTTTTCCACTTTCACAACGTAAAGCCATCTTATACTGAGCTTCTCGATGTCCCAGATCGGCAGCCTTTTTAAACCATTTTGTCGCCTCGTTCTCGTCTTGCTTGACTATATTATTACCCATCTCATAGTCTCTACCTTTACTATAATATAGTAGTTGCTCGGTCGTTGGTTTCATATAGACTCCTGTCAATAATTTTCCAAAATAATGTGATGATTTAAAAAAATTAAATTAATACCATAGTAATGTCAAATCAAAATTAAAAACCATAATTTTTGGTTGCTAGATAATAACTTTATTCTGTTATACGATAGTTACGGTAGTGTCTAAATTTAGTGCTCAAGGATATTTTTTCCTCTGAGCTTTTTAAAATTCAGTTTTTAACAAGGAAGTTTCTATATGAAATCACTAGAAGAATTATCTGAAAAAAGGGTTGATTGGTATCGCAATGGCGCTGAACAGGGATATCCACAAGCCCAATATAATCTGGGTCTATGCTATGCCCAAGGTAAGCAGGTATTAAGAGATGATAAGGAAGCTGTCTATTGGTATCGTAAAGCTGCTGAGCAAGGACATACAAAGGCCCAATATAATTTAGCTGTGTGTTATTTATGGGGCACAGGTATACAGAGAGATTTGAAAGAAGCCATCCGCTGGTACGTCGAGGCCGCTAAACGGCGGCATCAAGAAGCTCAACATTGGTTAGGTAAGATCTATGAATATGGTATAGGAGGCGTACCGAAGGATGAGCAAGTAGCCATCAGTTGGTATCGCCAGGCCGCTGAACAGGGGCATCAGGCAAGCCAATATTGGCTGGGTTTGCGCTATGCCGATGGTACTAAGGGTATAGTGAAAAATGATGAAGAAGCGGCTGTTTGGTACCGCAAAGCGGCTGAGCAAGGACATCAAGAGGCTCAATATCGTTTGGGTTTGCACTATGCTTGGGGTAAAGGTGTACCGAAGGATGAAAAAGAAGCCGCCAATTGGAATCGCAAGGCAGCTGAACAGGGGTTTTGGGAAGCCCAATATTGGCTGGGCGTAGACTATTTCTATGGCAGAGGAGGCGTATCGAAGGATGAAAAAGAAGCCGTCACTTGGTACCGCAAAGCTGCTGAGCAAGGACATCAAGAAGCTCAATATCGTTTGGGTATGTGCTATGCCTGTGGTGAAGGTGTACCGAAGGATGAAAAAGAAGCCGTCAATTGGTATCGCAAGGCCGCTGAATGGGGGCATCAGGAAGCCCAATATCGTTTGGGTTTTTGCTATTCCTTTGGTGAAGGCGTATCGAAGGATGAAAAAGAAGCCGTCACTTGGTATCGCAAGGCCGCTGAACAGGGGCATCAAGGAGCCCAATGTCGTCTGGGTGTGTACTATTTTTTTGGTGTAGGCGTACTGAAGGATGAAGAAGAAGCTATCAGCTGGTACCGCAAAGCTGCTGAGCAAGGACATCAAGAGGCCCAATATTATTTGGCCGAGTGCTATAAAAATGGTACAGGCGTACTGAAGGATGAAAAAGAAGCCGTCAATTGGTATCGCAGGGCTGCTGAACAAGGGCATCAGGAAGCCCAGTTTTTTCTAGGTTCTTCTTATGTCCTTGGTATAGGGGTAGTGGAGGATGCAAAAGAAGCCGTTGTCTGGTATCGCAAGGCCGCTGAACAGGGGCATAAGGGGGCCCAGTTTCTTCTAGGTTTTTCTTATGCCAATGGTATGGGGGTAGTGAAGGATGACGAGGAAGCCGCTGTTTGGTACCGCAAAGCGGCTGAGCAAGGACATCGAGAGTCCCAATATAATTTGGCCGTGCGCTATCAAGATGGTAGAGGCGTACCACAGGATGAAAAAGAAGCCGTCAGTTGGTATCGCAAGGCAGCTGCACAGGGGCATCAGGAAGCTCAATATCGTTTGGGTGTACGCTATGCCCATGCTGAAGGCGTGCCAAAGGATGAAAAAGAAGCCATCAGTTGGTACCGCAAGGCCGCTGAACAGGGGTATCAGGAAGCTCAATATCGTTTGGGTACACGCTATGAAGATGGTAGAGGCGTACCGAAGGATGAAAAAGAAGCTGTCAGTTGGTATCGCAAGGCTGCTGAACAGGGGCAGGGGCATCGGAACGCCCAGTATTGTCTAGGTTTGTGTTATGCCAATGGTACGGGTGTACCGAAGGATGAAAAAGAAGCCGCTTTTTGGTACCGCAAAGCTGCTGAGCAGGAACATCAAGAGGCTCAATATTATTTGGCCACGCACTGTGAAGATGGTAGAGGCACACCAAAGAATGAAGAAGAAGCCGTCAGTTGGTACCGCAAGGCCGCTGAACAGGGGCATCGAGAAGCTCAATATCGACTTGGGGTGTGCTATGCCGAGGGTAGAGGCATACTGAAGGATGAAAAAGAGGCCATCAATTGGTACCTCAAGGCCGCTGAACAAGAGGAGTCCCACCGCCCATATCGCCGTCCGCTGTCGTTCCGCCGCCCGGTGTTGTCCCGCCCGGTCAAACGAGGGCATAAGGAAGCCCAGTATCGTTTGGGTGTGTGCTATGCGGAGGGTACAGGCGTTCTGAAGGATGAAAAAGAAGCTAATAGCTGGTATCTCAAAGCCGCCGAAAATGATTATTTGAAAGCCCAAATTGCTATCGCTAAACGTTGTGTTCAAGGACTCTATGAACCAGGATCGAAAAGGAAATTTTTCGAGCAGCCCTTCTATTTCGCTTTTTCTAATTCTGATAAACAGGAAGTGCAGGAATCAGAAGCAATTTTCTGGTACGGGAAAGCCATCCGACAAGAAGAAAACCATGAAGTAATAAAAGAGATCGGGCATTTATTGACAAAAAATCCTTTATTTGTCAAAGGTTTTCTTTCTACTTTAGGAAGGGAAGAAACTAAAGAGATTGATTGGTATCACGAGCTAGCTGAACGAAATGATGCAGAGACTCAATATAAGCTGGGTCTGCGCTATGTTGGGGGCCAGGGGGTGTTGCAAGATGAAAAAGAAGCTGTTACTTGGATACGTAAAGCTGCTGAACAGGGCTATAAGGAAGCTCAACACGGTTTAGCCCTGTGTTACGTAAATGGTACAGGTGTAGAAGAAGATCAGAAAGAAGCGACTCGATGGTTTTTAATGGCCGCTAAGCAAGGGCATCAGGAGGCCCAATATAACGCCGCTATACGTTATGAAAATGGTACAGGCATACTGCGAGACGACCATAAAGCTGTTTACTGGTATCGAAAAGCTGCTGAGCGAAGGCATAAAGAGGCCCAATCGTATTTGGGAAAATGTTATGCCAACGGTTTGCTTGGTTTAGAAAAAGATGAACAACAGGCAATGATTTGGTATGGAAAAGCTGCCGAACAAAGCAATAAAAAAGCGGGAAAAGCAATCGGAGAATTATTGGTAAATAATCCTGCTCTTATCAGAAATCTTTTTCCTATTTTTAGAGTAAGCAGTAGTACTACCGGTCAAACATCGATTGATGTGGAAAAATTATCTGTTTTAAAGTTACACAGAGATGATTTAACAACAAAAAAAGAAATAGTTGATTGGTATCGTAATGGCGCTGAACAAGGATATCCACAAGCCCAATATAATTTGGGTCTATGCTATGCCCAAGGTAAGCAGGTATTGAGAGATGATAAGGTAGCTGTTGATTGGTATCGTAAAGCTGCTCTGCAAGGACATACAAAGGCTCAATATAATTTAGCTGTGTGTTATGTATGGGGTACAGGTATACAGAGAGACTTGAAAGAAGCCGCCCGTTGGTACTTCGAGGCCGCTAAACGGGGCGCCAGGAAGCCCAATATTGGCTGGGTGTATGCTATGCCTGTGGTGAAGGTGTACCAAAGGATGAAAAAGAATCCGTCAGCTGGTACCGCAAAGCTGCTCTGCAAGGACATCAAGAGGCTCAATATTATTTGGCCTCGTGCTATGCAGATGGTACATGCGTACTGAAAGATGAAAAAGAAGCCGTCAGTTGGTATCGTAAGGCCGCTGAACAGGGGCATCAGAAAGCTCAATATTGTCTAAGTTTGTGTTATGCCAATGGTATGGGTGTAGTGCAGGATGAGGAGAAAGCTGCTGTTTGGTACCGCAAAGCTACTGAACAAGAACATCAAGAGACCCAATATCGTTTGGGTGTACGCTATGAAGATGGTATAGTCGTACCGGAGGATGAAAAAGAAGCCGCTGTTTGGTACCGCAAAGCTGCTGAACAAGGACATCAAGAGGCTCAATATTATTTGGCTGTGCGCTATGAAGAGGGTAGAGGTATACCAAAGGATGAAGAAGAAGCCGTCAGTTGGTACCGCAAGGCCGCTGAACAGGGGCATCGGGAAGCTCAATACCATTTGGGTATGTGCTATATCGAAGGTAGAGGCGTAGCGAAGGATGAAAAAGAAGCCGTTAGTTGGTACCACAAAGCTGGTCAACAAATGGAGAAGATGCGCCGCTTGGATCTTCGTCCGTTCAAACAGGAGCATAAGGAAGCCCAATATTGCCTGGGTGTGTGCTATGCCGAAGGTAGAGGCGTACTGAAAGATGAGGAAGAAGCTAATAGCTGGTATCTCAAAGCCGCCCAAAATGGTTATTTGAAAGCCCAAATTGCTATTGCTAAACGTTGTGTTCAAGGACTCTATGTCCCAACTGTTAACACACGGGCAGCAAAAGCAATTTTCTGGTATGGGAAAGCCATCCAACAAGAAGAAAACCATGAAGTGATAAAAGAGATAGGGCATTTATTGATAAAAAACCCCTTACTTGCCACCAGTTTTTTTTCTACTTTAGGAAGGAAAACTAATCAGATTGATGGGTATCATGAGCTAGCTGAACAAAATGATCCAGAGGCTCAATATAAGCTGGGTTTGTGCTATTCTCAGGGTAAGGAGGTGGCTGATGTTGATTATTTTTTTTGGGGCTCTGATAAGAGTAAGGTGGTGTTGCGGGATGAAAAAGAAGCTGTTAGTTGGTTTCGTAAAGCTGCTGAACAGGGATATAAGGAAGCTCAATACAGTTTAGCCCTATGTTACGCAAATGGCACAGGTGTAGAGGAAGATGAGAAAGAAGCTACACAATGGTTTTTAATGGCCGCCAGGCAGGGGCATCTGGAGGCCCAATATAACACCGCTATACGTTATGAAAATGGTACAGGCATACTACGAGACGATCATCAAGCTGCTCACTGGTATCGAAAAGCTGCCGAGCGATGGCATCAAGAGGCCCAATCATATTTGGGAAAATGTTATGCCAATGGTTTTCTTGGTTTAGAAAAAGATGAACAGGAGGCAATGATTTGGTATGGGAAAGCTGCCGAACAAAGCAATAAAAAAGCGGGAAAAGCAATCGGAGAATTATTGGTAAATAATCCTGTTCTTATCAGAAATCTTTTTCCTATTACCGGCCAAACATCAGCCGGCAGGGGTGTTAAGCGCAAAATTCCGGAAAAGCAGGATCAAGATAACGCGGGATTAACAACAAAACCTGATGAGGATAGGCAAAATAGCGCGGAAAATAAATATGAAAATAAAGAAGAAAATAAGCCACTTAATAATATACTCGATCAATTATTAAAGGCTTTCCAGATTTGGGATGATGGAGGTTTTCAGGAAGCGATAAACCGTTCTCTTTCTTCGGCGAAAGAGCAAAAATCTGATTTTGATTCCGAAGCCTATGTGAAAAGTTTTGGTCTTAATTATAAACCGATTCCAGGAGATGGAAAATGTTTTTGTCGAGCTGTTTATGATCAATTACAAGGAACGAGTTTATTAAGAGAGGACGAAAAAGACCATACTTCGTTGCAATCAACTGCCATACAGTATATTTTAGATCACATAGACGAATTTAAAGAATCCATCGTAGGTTCTCCACATACTTTTATTCTTCGTCAGCTAGAAAATAAAAGTGAGTGGGCTGATCATCATATCATTCATGCCTTGGCGAAAAGTAAGCGATTGACGTTGGTTATTCTTAATAGTGATCAATCTATCACGGTGTTTCGCCATCCTAACGAAGAAAAAACCGTGTACTTAAGTTATAAAATGGGATTACACTATGACTCAGCTCCACTCTTGTCAGGTGCTTCTATTCATGATCGTTTATCGAAATTGATTAAGGATTCCGGTGTTGGTGAGTGGATAACTCATCCAAATATTTTTGCACCTCTTCAGGAAGAAGTTTCGACTAATTCATCTAAAAAAAGAAAAACAGGGAATCAGGGAGAGGAAACACGACCTCATAAAAAGCAAAATTATCATGGAAGTAATACGAACAATCTAATGCCCCTACGTTCATCATCAAATTCCTCCTCGCCGGTTTCCTCAAGTTCTTCCAGTTCCTCGTCTTCTTTAAACTATAGATCTTCCTGATGATGGACGCTGTGAGGCTCACTTCTCTGGAAAAGGACCTCCTTCGCTGCTACTCAATTCAATTAAGGCGTGAACGGTTACACAATGAGATACTGCTTCGTTCACCCCCTCACCCGCCGCGCTTCGCGCGTCGACCTCTCCCACGAGGGGGAGAGGTGAAAAATGTCGTGTACGAAGAAAATTATATTTCGCCCAGTTCAGTCAGGTATCTGTCGGCGTCCAGGGCGGCCATGCAGCCGGTGCCGGCTGAAGTGACGGCTTGCCGATAAATGGAATCTGCAACGTCGCCGGAGGCGAATACACCGGGTATGTTGGTGACTGTCGCATTGCCGTGCAAACCTGCTTTTACAAGAATGTAACCATTGGGGGTCATGTCGAGCTGGCCCCGAAAAATTTGCGTGTTGGGATCGTGGCCGATCGCGATGAATACGCCGGAAACCGGCACTTCCTGATATTTATCCGTATTCTGCTCTTTTAATCGGATACCGGTGACTTCTTTGTTGTTTCCCAGAATTTCATCAGGGACGTGATTCCACACGATGGAGACATTACCATTTCTGGATTTCTCCATTAAACGCTCCGCAAGAATTTTTTCTGCCCGGAACTGATCGCGCCGATGGATAATCGTCACATGCTCGACAATATTCGCCAGATACAGGGCTTCTTCCACCGCGGTATTTCCTCCGCCTACCACGGCCACTCTTTTACCGCGGTAAAAAAAACCATCGCATGTCGCGCAGGCGGAAACGCCTTTGCCCATATAGGCACTTTCAGAAGCCAAACCGAGGTACCGCGCCGAAGCGCCAGTGGCGATAATGAGGGCATCGCAAGAGTAATTATTAAATTCGCCTTCCAGAGTGAACGGTTTTTGTTTTAATCCGACCTGCGTGATGTGGTCAAAGATGATCTCTGTATCAAAACGCTGTGCGTGTTTGAGCATTCGTTCCATAAGGGCGGGGCCTTGCAAACCTTCGATGTCACCGGGCCAGTTATCCACTTCAGTGGTGGTCATGAGCTGGCCGCCCTGTTGCATTCCGGTGATGAGCGCGGGTTTTAAATTAGCGCGCGCCGCGTAAATTGCCGCGGTATAACCCGCTGGACCGGAACCTAAAATTAATAATCGATGATGTTGACGTTTACTCATTATCTACTACTTGTTGCTGGTTAAAATATAATGAATAATACCATAGAAAATTATTTTTTATAAGGGATTTATGGCTCGCAAAAAACGTAAGAACGTGGTGGGTTCGGCATCATCCAAAGCCGCAAATTCGCGCCATGGTTTTTTACAACATCGGTTGCAGGAAGGCATGATTCTCATCGTGCTGGCCGCGGCTGCTTTTATCTTTTTGGCTTTAATCACCTATCATGCTGGCGATCCCAGCTGGTCTAATTTGGTGAGCAACGCCCACGTGCAAAATTCTGCTGGCAGAGCGGGGGCGTGGTTTGCCGATCTGTTGCTGTATTTATGCGGTGATTTGTCATACCTGTTACCGGTGTTGCTGATCTATAACGCCTGGCAGCGGTTCGAGCGGCGTCGTGAACGCGCCGAAACTTCTCCTTTTAGAGCAGTCATGATCAGTTTACGGGCGTTCGGGTTTGTTCTGATACTTGGGGCCGGCTCCGGCCTGGCCAGTCTGGGTTTTGCCGCGGGAGGAATTATCGGTAACCTGATTGCCGCTACGATGATCAAAAGTTTTAATTCCGCTGGAGCCAGTTTAATTTTAATGACTTTTTTTCTGATTGGCGTGACTTTATTCACAGGTTTATCCTGGATTAAAAGCAGCGAGCGGGTGGGCAGTCTGGTGCTGATGGCGGGGCGGGCATGCCGGGCAGCGTGGCTGGCAAAGCGGTCCACGCCGGTCAGGTTCAAATCTATCGAAGAAACTCCCAGGTTAACTGCTGAGATCCCAGCCCAGAAAATCCCTACCGTGGTAAAAGTGGAAACGCCGCCAGTCAATAAACCGGTGGCGCCTGAGCCGGTCAAACCGAAGGTTAAAATAGCCGCGGAATCCGAAGATATTTCTAAAGACATGCGGCGCGCTCCCCGCTACACACAAACTTCCGAGCCGCTACCCGATCTCGCTCTCCTCGATTCTTATGATAACCGGAAAAAATCCCAGATAAGCGCGCAGGAATTAATCTCACAGTCAAGGCAGGTAGAAGCCAATCTGGCTGATTTTGGAGTCGTCGTGCAGGTAGTAGACGTTAATCCGGGGCCGGTGGTCACCCGCTTTGAACTGCAACTGGCTGCGGGTACCAAAGTCAGTAAAATCAGCAATCTCTCCAAAGATTTAGCCCGCTCAATGTCGGTAATCAGCGTGAGAGTGGTGGAAGTCATTCCGGGTAAATCGGTGATTGGGATTGAATTGCCAAATAAAGACCGGGAAACCGTAGGGTTGCAGGAAGTATTGGCTTCCAAAGCCTATGCGAATTCCCGTTCAGCATTGAGTCTGGCGTTAGGTAAAGACATTGGCGGACATCCTGTCGTCGTGGACCTGGCCAAAATGCCACATTTGTTAGTGGCGGGAACGACGGGAGCGGGTAAATCGGTCAGTCTGAATGCGATGCTGCTCAGTCTGCTTTATAAAGCCACCCCACAACAATTACGTATGATTATGATTGATCCGAAAATGCTGGAATTATCGGTCTATGAAGGTATTCCGCATTTACTGACCCCCGTGGTTACCGATATGCGTGACGCTGCCAATGCTCTGCGCTGGTGTGTCATGGAGATGGAGCGGCGCTACCGGTTAATGGCCGCCCTGGGTGTTCGCAATATCGCGGGCTATAACGCGAAGGTTCATGAGGCGGCGGAGCGGGGCGCGCCGCTGTTAGACCCATTGCCGCGCCCCGATGACGAGGAACAAAAGGCTCTACAGGAATTACCGCAAATTGTGGTGTTGGCGGATGAATTCGCGGACATGATGGTAGTGGTAGGGAAAAAAGTCGAAACTCTGATCGCTCGCCTGGCACAGAAAGCGCGCGCGGCTGGGGTACATCTTATCCTCGCGACACAAAGGCCGTCAGTAGATGTGATCACTGGTCTGATTAAAGCCAATATTCCCACCCGCATCGCATTTCAGGTATCCTCGAAAATCGATTCACGGACTATACTTGATCAGTCGGGCGCCGAGCAATTATTGGGACACGGCGATATGCTTTATCTGGCGCCCGGCACTGGCGTTCCGGTGCGCGTACACGGTGCTTATGTCAGCGATGACGAAGTCCATCGGGTAGTTGCTGATTGGCGGAAAAAAGGCAAACCCGATTACGTTGAAGAAATTTTAAGCGATATATCCGGTGGCGATTCTGGAGGCGCTGAAGATATCATGGGCCCCGTAGGCGGTGGGGATGCCGAACAGGATTCATTGTATGATGAAGCAGTGGCGATGGTCGTAAAAGCGCGCCGGGTGTCAGTATCCAGTGTGCAGAGACGTTTTAAAATCGGTTATAATCGTGCCGCCCGGATTGTGGAAGCCATGGAAAATGCGGGTGTGGTCAGTAAGATGGAAGGCAACGGTGTCCGTGAAGTCCTGGTTCCGGCGGGCGAATGATAGTCTACCGGAAAGTCATTTTTTTATTTAAGGAGATCTCGATGCGTAAGCAGTCTTTAGCTTTAATATTTTTATTTTTTATTTTTCAATCGGTTTGGGCCGATTCTGCCAGTGATAATTTAAAAAAAAATCTCGAAAATTACCAGAGTTATCAGGCCAGTTTTACTCAGGTGAACTACGATAACAAAAGTCATGCCGGCAAAAAAAGTCACGGTCAGGTTTATATGCAAAGACCGGGAAAATTTCGCTGGGAAACCACTTCGCCGTATCAGCAAACTGTCATCGACAATCACGATAAACTCTGGATTTATGATGTGGACCTTGCCCAGGCGACTCAACAATCTTTAGGCAAACGTGGTTTTAACCCGGCCCAGCTTCTCACGGAACCGGTGGAAAATCTGGCGCAAAAATTTACCATTACGAGCGAAGGCGATGGATGGTTTAAACTGACGCCTGTTAAACCGGACCGTGGTTTTAAAGCCGCTTATTTACAATTCCGCAATGGCCAATTAACCGGGTTGAAAATCATCAATCAGTTGAATCAAACCAATACTTTCAGCTTTAGCCAAATCCGGGTTAATCCAAAACTGAGCCCTGGACTATTTAATTTCAAACCGCCGGCGGGTGTTCAAATCTTAAAATGATACCGCTCGCCACCCGAATGCGACCCCGCACGCTCGACGAGTTTGTGGGGCAAAGCCATATCCTGGCTAAAGGCAAACCGCTGTACGAGGCGATTGCTCAGGGTAAGGCGCATTCAATGGTATTTTGGGGACCGCCCGGCGCCGGCAAAACCACGTTAGCCGAATTAATCGCCCACAGTTGCCGCGCTAAATTTGAGCAAATTTCCGCGGTGCTGGCGGGCGTCAAAGAGATTCGGGAAGTGGTAGCCCGCGCTCACGCCGAACTGGAAAAAACCGGTCAGCCGACGATTTTATTCGTGGATGAAGTTCACCGCTTTAACAAAGCCCAGCAGGATGCGTTTTTGCCTCACGTCGAGCGGGGGACTATCGTTTTGATTGGCGCCACTACGGAAAATCCATCCTTTGAACTCAATAATGCGTTATTGTCACGCCTGCGTGTTTATGTGCTGAAGTCTTTAACGCAGGAAGAGTTGTTAACCATTCTGAATCATGCTTTAACAGATTCCGAACGGGGTTTGGGAGACAGGCCACTGGTATTAGCGCCAGAGTTGCGCCTGCGAATTGCGCAATTCGCGGATGGCGACGCCCGGCAGTGTTTAAATATTCTCGAAATTCTGAGCGATTTTGCGCAAATGCAGAAAGGACAGGAAGTGGTCAGCGAGGATACCCTTAACGAAGTTTTGCGGACCGGTGTGCGCCGGTTTGATAAGGGCGGCGAAAATTTTTATGATCAAATTTCCGCATTGCACAAATCCGTGCGCGGCTCTGACCCCGATGCTTCGTTGTACTGGCTGGCGCGCATGCTGGATGGGGGATGTCCTCCTGAATATATCGCCAGACGTGTGCTGCGTATGGCCAACGAGGACATTGGCAATGCCGATCCGCGGGCTTTGGATTTAGCGCTTTCCGCCTGGCAGACTTACGAGCGGTTAGGTTCTCCCGAAGGCGAACTGGCTCTGGCGCAAACCGTAATTTATTTAGCCTGCGCAGCAAAAAGTAACGCGGTATACACGGCTTTTCACGAAGCGATGCGGGACGCCAAAGAATACGGCAGCCTGGCAGTCCCATTAAAACTGCGCAACGCGCCCACCCGCCTGATGCGCGAACTTGAATACGGCAAGGAATACCGTTACGCGCACAATGAACCCGAAGCCTATGCCGCAGGCGAGCGCTATTTCCCCGAAGAAATGCCTGAAAAGCAGTATTATCATCCCATGGAGCGCGGGCTGGAAATTAAAATCAAAGAAAAACTTGCTCACCTGAGCCAATTAAAATACCAGACCAGGAAAAAATGAATTTCAACATAGAAAAACTGAAACCTTTGGTTCAGCATGGTGAATCAGAAACCCTGGAATTTAAAAAGAGCACCGCAAAATTGCACGCGATTTTTGAAACGATTTGCGGATTTTTAAATAATCAGGGTGGGATAGTACTCATTGGAGTCACCGACAAAGGTGGTCTTATTGGCCAGGATGTGACGGATAGCACAAAACGTGAAATCGCTAATGCGCTGGCTAAAATAGAACCGCCTGCTGAAGTAAAAATTAACTATGTGATGCTTGAAAAAACAAAGTATATTATTGTTATTGAAGTCTCGCCGGGTCATCATGCGCCTTATGTTTATGAAGGCTGTCCTTATGAACGAGAACAGTCCACTACAAAAAAAATGTCGCAGCATCGTTATGACCAATTGCTGCTAAAACGTAATCAGTTTAACTTTTCTTGGGAAAAGTCTGAAGCGGAAGGTTATTCGCTAGCTGATCTGGATCACGACTTAATTGCCGGAGTAGTGCGTCAAGGTGTAGAAGCCAGGAGAATGCCGGAACAGGCTTTACGACAGAAAATACCAAAGCTGCTGGAATCATTGCAATTATTGATAGATGGCCGATTAAGAAAAGCGGCTGTTGCCTTATTCGGAAAAAGGTTTGATGTGGACTATATTCAGTGCCAACTAAAAATGGCGAGATTCAAAGGAATTAATCGCCATGAATTTTTAGATAGTGATGCATTTTCCGGTAATATTTTTGAATCCTTGGACAAAGGTATGTTTTTCGTTCGCCGGCACCTTCCTGTGGCAGCCAGGATAGTGCCTGATCAACTGCAACGAGTAGAAACTCCTTTAATTCCTTTTGATGCTGTTCGTGAAGCGCTGATTAATGCATTCACTCATCGCAACTATAACGCACTTAGTGGCGCTATAGGATTGGCCATCTATGACAATCGTATGGAGATTTTCAATCATGGCGGCTTATTACCCGGCGTGACTATTGAAAAAATTAAATCAGGATTTTCAAACCTAAGAAACCCGCTGATTGCAGAAATACTGTTTCGTTGTAACCTGATTGAACGATGGGGTCGGGGCATTCCTGATATGACAGACAGTTGTGTGTCCTCAGGCGACCCTATGCCTGAATTTTTTTCTGATGCTTTGGAATTTAAGGTGACTTTCCCATTTTCCCAATCCATTAGTCCGCCCGTCATTTCCCTTGAAGAAGAAAAAAGCATTTTCAATCAACTAACACCGCGACAGCAAAGAATTTATCAGTTGTTAAATGGAGCTGGTTCCGCAGGATTAAGTCCTGCCGAGTTGATGAATATATTAAAAGGGGAAGTACCCGAGAGAACTTTAAGAAGGGAATTAAAAAATCTTGAAGGAGTGGGATTAGTGGAAAGTAGGGGTCAGACCCGGAAAATTCGATGGTACGTTCATTGAATCCGGCCAATTCCGGCCAATTCCGGCCAATTCCGGCCAATTCCGGCCAGGCCCGGAACTTATAATCAAATGATGGATAATAAAATTGTTCGTGAAATAATTGCTATCGCAGTGGGCGGGGCCATGGGTTCCGTTTTACGATTTGGGTTGTCGCGCTGGGTACAGGGGCGCAGCGCCAGTCTTTATTTTCCGTGGGGAATTTTTGCAGTCAATATAATAGGGTGCTTCCTGATCGGCGTTTGCTTTGGCCTTGCGGTCGAGCGCTTTAATGCCGGCCCCATTTTGCGTTCGGGATTATTTATCGGTATATTGGGAGGATTCACCACGTTTTCCAGTTTTACCATGGACTCGGTTTCACTATATTATTCTGGAGCTTATGGTATAGCAGCTATTTATATATTAGCCAGCGTAGCCGGAGGTATTCTGGCGACAGCGTTAGGTTTGTATTTAGTTCGAATGATTTAATGAGGCGAAACGATGATAGATCCCAAACTTCTCCGGCAAAACCCGGAAGCATTAGCCGCGCAGTTGGCGCGGCGCGGTTTTAAGCTCGATACGCGATTATTGGCGAGACTGGAAGCAGAGCGCCGTGAAAATCAGCTCAAAGCGCAGGAATTACAAACGGAACGCAATCAGTTTTCCAAAACCATCGGTCAGGCTAAAGCCAAAGGCCAGGATGTCTCCGAATTGCTGGCGAAGGTCGCGAATTTAGGCGAAAACCTCGCCGAAGCCGAAAAACAATTGGAGGCCGCGCAAGGGGCGCTGGAAGAATTTCATTTACAGCTTCCCAATCTGCTCGACGCCTCGGTGCCGGAGGGGAAGGATGAACACGCCAACGTCGAAGTTCGACGTTGGGGAACTCCGCCGGTTTTTGATTTTCCTGTAGAGGACCACATTGCCCTGGGTGAAGGACTTGGCGGCATAGACTTTGAAAGTGCTGCCGCTCTTTCTGGTTCGCGCTTTTCGGTATTGCGTGGACCCATCGCGCACCTGCATCGCGCTTTGGGGCAATTCATGTTGGACTTGCATACCGAAAGGCATGGATATCAGGAAATATCTGTGCCTTACCTGGTTCATACTCAGGCTTTACAGGGAACCGGCCAATTACCCAAATTCAGGGAAGATTTTTTTTACGTCAGCGGCGAAAAAAATCTTTGTTTAATCCCCACCGCGGAAATACCGCTAACGAACCTGGCTCGGGATCATATATTCAACGCTCACCAGTTGCCGATAAAAATGGTTGCGCAAACTGCCTGTTTTCGCAGTGAAGCCGGGTCCTATGGCAAAGACACCCGCGGCATGATTCGTCAACACCAATTTGAAAAAGTAGAGCTGGTGCAATTGGTGAAGCCGGAAGAATCTTATGCGGCTTTGGAAGTCCTGACCCTCCACGCGGAAACCGTTCTACGGGAATTGCAAATTCCTTACCGGGTAATGTTGCTATGCGCCGGTGATACGGGTTTTACGGCGGCGAAAACTTATGATATTGAAGTCTGGTTGCCCGGCCAAAATTGTTACCGGGAAATCTCTTCCTGCAGTAATTGCACGGATTTTCAGGCCCGGCGTTTGCAGGCGAGGTGGCGGTCTTCTCAAAATGATAAGCCGGAATTAATCCACACCCTGAATGGCTCCGGCCTGGCGATAGGCCGGGCGCTCGTGGCGGTTCTGGAGAATTACCAGGATCGGGACGGAAATATCCGGGTGCCGGCAGTGCTGGAAAAATATTTATCTACCCGTCTCATTAAAAAGGGCGGGTGAGGAGGGCGTCCTTATCTTCCTCGGGTGCGTATGAAAAGATCACGCTGCCTTTTTCAGTCAGAGAAATAAGCTCGTCAACGTGTTGGGTGTCCACTGCCAGACATCCGAAGCTGCGGCCAATGCGGCCCGTGGCGCGAATAAAGGCATCGCTCACATACTGGGCGGCATGAACCACCAGATTGCGGCGTTTAGCATTATCATTAATATTTTTTTCCAGCCCATTGATAATCAGAGATTTTCCGTGATGCCCGATATAAGCGCTTTCGGTGACAAATACTCCCACACTGGACTGTTTTGATTGTTCCTGATTGGAAAAATGTGTGCTAAAAGAATCGCCGGTATTGCGGCCGTGCGCCACCAGGGTATTCATCAATAATTTGTCCGTCTTTAAATCAATCACGTAAAGTCTTTTTTTGGTTGAAGGTTGTGAATAGTCAACGATCGTGAGTATGGGCTTATTAACGTGCGCATGCATAGCGGCATATTGATAACCCTTAAGCGCCAATCTGACAATTTTTTGATTGAGATGGGTATTTTTGGCGATATTAGTCAAATGGCTGGAGACCTCACTGGCATAAACGCAGGAGGTAGATGCCAGATATAAAAAAGCAAACCGGTAAATTCCTTTTTTCATGATTATGTTTAAACCATATCTGAATGAGATTGTCAATACCTTGATAAATATTGCAGCGGCTCCCGCTGAGTACAGCGGTACCCGCTTCCTGTTTTGATCCTCCGCTCGGCAGAGCCGATGCTCGGAGTGAAGGGGGAGTCGCTACGCGCAACTCCCCCTTACGATCCCCCATAGCGTAGCGTGTAAAATTTTGTAATGAACAGAGAAAAATGCTAGTATATTTTCTTTGTTCCAGGAGGGTTTATGAAAAAAAACAGGTTATTATGGATAATAGCTTTAATAGGAGTTTTTAGTTTCAGCATGGGAATGGCTGAAGGTCCAGCGGCTATTGTTCCCGGCGCAGCGCAGAACCCGGCACAGGAATCCGCGGCAGCATCCACTCCCGGCGCCCCATCCGTAACGGCATCTCCACCCACATCTGCGCCGGCAACTGCAATAATGACAGGAACCGCGCCGGCCGTCGCCCTCGTGGACATTGATAAATTGAAATCAGGACAGCAAACGCTGAAAGTCGGCCATTATAATCAGTTACCACCGTTTTTTTTCCTTCAATCCAGCGCCCAACCGGGATTTGGTCATGATATTTTGACCGAAGTCGCCAAAAAAGCGGGCATTCAAAATGTTCATTTTATCGGGTTCGATAATAGCGTTGATCTTAATAGTGAACTGCAGCAGGGTAAAATCGACCTGATCGCCAATGCCTGGGATTTACCGGGCATGCGAAAACAGTTTTTATTAACCCTGCCTTATTTTACCAAAGGTGGTTTAAGCTTTTTATATTTCCGGCAGAAGGGATCTTTCGAAACGGTCGAGGATCTCAAAGATCATAAGATCGGAGTATTCAGGCGGGGCTATGCCGACCGTTACTGGCTGCCTACCCATGGCGTCTCCAAAGACTTAATTAAACGCTTTGATACGCTGAGAGAACTGATGTTTGCCCTAAAAGATGGGGGCATCGACGTTGCGGTGGTTTATTATCCTCTGGCGCGCATGGCGCAACAACAATTGACGGATCAGCTCGCGTCCCATTTAATTCAGCCGATTAACGATGTTTACGCGCTGCGCAAACAGGATACCGCCTTGCAAAGCCTGCTGGACCAGGCCATTCAGGCGCTGACCGCTGACGGAACGCTTGATAAAATTCAGGCGCAATATTTAGAACCGCATGCATAAAAATAAAGAGGAGGGTGGCAGTGACGATTCCGGTTATTGACGACAGTCAGATTTTAGAAAGCCTTAAAACGCAACAGAATCCTTTTTTCAAGGACTATTATGCTTTTTATTCCTCATGGTTTGGCGGCATTACTAAAAACCCGTACCTGATGTTGCTACCGATTGATGATCACATGGTCCATCGAGGCGATGGCGTTTTTGAAGGATTGAAAGCAGTGGACAGATCGGTTTATTTACTGGAAGAACATTTACAGAGACTGGCGCGATCTGCGGAAAAAATACAATTGCAGTTACCGTTTGGTCTGGAAAAAATTCGCGAAATCCTTCTGGAAACCCTACGCGCAGCCAATAAAAGCGACGTGATGATCCGCATGTATGTTTCCCGCGGACCCGGTAATTTTAACGCTAACCCTTACGAATCGGTCGGGCCACAGTTGTATGTGGCCGTTTCACGGCTTACTCATCCGTCTGCTGAAAAATACGCTCAGGGAGTGTCCGTTGGCCAAAGCTCGATTCTGGTGAAGCCGCCCTGGCAGGCGCAGGTTAAATCCTGTAATTACCTGCCGAATGTGCTTATGAAAAAAGAGGCGGTTGACCGTGGTCTTGACTTTGTAGTGGGTATTGATCATCAGGGCGGCGTCACGGAAAGCGCCACTGAAAATATTATGATGGTGGACGCCAAAGGAACGCTCGTTCACCCACCCCTGGAAAATATTCTGAAAGGCACCACCATGATCCGCGCCTTCGAATTAGCGCGGGAAAACGGTCTGGCCACTGATGTAAGATCCTTCACTGTAAAAGAGTTACTCTCAGCACGGGAAGTCATGATGGCAGGCACCACTTTGGATATACTTCCGGTGGTAAAATTTGAAGAACATAAAATCGCTGACGGTAATCCCGGTCTTATTGCCAAAAATCTGAAAAAATTAATGATCGAAGATATGAAATCAGGCTCTCACATCGTCGTCTATTAAATGAGTAGGGATCCAGTATTCGCGCGATTAGCTATTAACATTATCATTCTTAAGATGTTGAAATAAATCTCGGAATGCGGATGGCCTATTTACATCATTTGACAATACCATAACTACCCGATGATTTCCGGTGATGGGATGTACAAAATCAGATTGGGGAACTAGTTCAAAACCATGCCTTAAGTAGTATCTTATCATTCCCTTTCGAACTCCGATGATACATAGTTTCACTCCATTCATCGCCTGATCGAACATTAATGCTCTCATCAACAATAATCCCATCCGGCTTTTTCCCAAAGTGCGTCCTGATGAACAATAACGACTGGCCGAAATAACATTTCCTTCGAATTGACATAATAAATTTTTGGGATAGAAGTCTTCACAATCCAATTTCCCTTGGGTATCACGTGTCGCACACATAGTCGCTACAGGGCTTTCATTTTGATAAACACAGTACAGATCTGAATATTGATCTTCTTCAAACTGAACATCACTAATCGATTTATTGTAGATTTTGGCTCTAATGTTTAGAATATCACTATAAACAGTGCCTTCATTGTTTGAGCAATAAATTTTTACATTATATGAATCAAATTCTTTCTTTACTTCTAACGGAAACAGGCTGTTAATTACTTTAAAATCGGCTAATTTCTCTTTATCTATATTTATTTTCATAAAGAAAAGTATAACATTTTAACCTTAAGGTTCCATTAAATAAATATTTCACGCCAGAAAATTAAAAGCGGTAGGTAAGGCTAAATTCCATTACAATTCAGTAGGTTATATTAACAATATTAGGGATAAATGGCTAATATTCATCCGATAGTGCCTCAGCGAGTGTCTTCGTTTTTAACGAATTAAAATCTGTGTTCCATAGCATGGATAAATATTTGAACCCGGAGTCAGGAAAAATAACAATAAGATTGCTACCAGCGGGAGCCTGTTGGGCGATAACCGTGGCCACATGCAATGCTGCGCCAGAGCTTGTTCCAGCCAATATTCCTGCATTCCTTGCCAGACTTTTTGTTGTCTCAATGGCTTTTTCATCAGTAAATTGAACGACATCATCAATGACTGAAAAATCCATACACGCACAAATATGATCTTTTCCGGCTCCCTCAATTTTGGAAGTATGGAGTTTATTTTTTATTATTTGCCCGGATTTAAAATAATCGTAATATGCCGAGCCATAAGGATCAGCCAAAATCACTTTTATTTTACTATTTTTACTTTTTAAAAATCGGGCAATACCTGTGATCGTTCCTCCTGAACTTCCACATGCAATAAGATAATCGATTTTCCCATGTGTCTGATTCCAAATTTCAGGACCGGTTGTTAATTGATGAGCTTCAATGTTTTTGGGGTTATTATATTGATCAAATAAAAAACTATCTTGAAACTTTAATGACAGTTGTTTGGCAACATTGGTATAGTAATTTTCATCATTACCGTTTACCTTGGGACACCTCACTATTTTTGCGCCATAAGCCTGGATGGCCGCAATTTTTTCAAAGCCGGTTTTTTCAGACACGCAAATGATAGCTTTATATTTTTTTTTTGAAGCAATACGAGCAATAGCTGTCCCTGTATTTCCTGAAGATGCCTCGATAATCATTGAATGACGGTGTAGTTTTTTTTCTTTTTCAGCTGAATTAATAATATATTCTGCAATTCTATCCTTAATACTGCCAGTGGGATTTACCATTTCTAATTTCGCAAATATTTTCACATCTTTTCTGCCTGAAAGAGAATGTAACTCAACAAGAGGGGTAGAGCCTGTTTTCATTTTATTATTATAAATCATTATTTATTTTCTCAATTGATAATTTTATTTTTTTAAGTCAGATTTTTTATATTTCTCGCCAATCTCCATATTTATATTTTTAATCATCCTGCTTCCTGTCGTTTCATGAAAATATGGCAAAATTCCATGAATAATTATTATCATTCCGGCATAAATAATTTTTAGTCCACATTTTAAGGCGAAGTTCAGATGCTGAAGGTAGGTTTCATTTAATTTATCGGGATGATCTTTAAATAATTTATTAATAATAATATTCACTTTTTTCCCCAGTTTAATATTATAATTATAGACCATAGCCTAAAAAGAGTAGTGATAAAGGGTGATTATTTCTATAATCACCCCTAATAAAATACGACTTAAATATGCTTAATTGGAATAATAAAGTCAAATGTGATATATTTGTTTGATGTGATATGCTACCTTCCTTGAGAAAATCCATGAGGAATTACGATGAAATTGGCCATTCTTTCTCGAAGAAAAGATATCTATTCTACCCGCCGTCTGAAAGAAGCGGCAGAAGCCAGGGGACATGAGACCGCGATTGTGGATTATCTGCGTTGTCACATGAATATTACGGCGGAAGAACCTTCTATCTATTATAAGGGTCGAAAATTACCTTTTTATGACGCCATCATTCCACGAATCGGTACTTCCAGAACGTTTTACGGCACCGCGGTCGTCCGTCAATTCGAGGCCTTGGGCGCTTTCACCATTAATTCCTCCCTGAGCATCACCCGTTCGCGAGATAAATTGCGCTCTCTTCAATTATTATCCAAAAAAAGCATCGGCCTGCCGATCACCGGTTTTGCGCATTCCCTAAAGGATGTCGACCGCCTAATCAAAGTAGTGGGCGGCCCGCCTTTGGTAGTGAAATTAATTGAAGGTACTCAAGGAGTGGGAGTGGTACTGGTCGAGACTCGGGAAGCGGCTTATAGCGTTATTCAGGCGTTTATGGGTCTCAGCGCTAATATTATCATTCAGGAATTTATTCAGGAGGCTCAGGGCGCGGATATCCGCTGTTTTGTCGTTGGCGATAAAGTGGTGGCTTCCATGAAACGTCAAGCCGAACCAGGCGAATTCCGTTCCAATATTCATCAGGGAGGCGTCGCCCTGCCCATCAAAATTACCCGTGATGAACGCGAAACGGCTATAAAAGCCGCGAAAACCATGGGCTTAAAGATGGCCGGCGTGGATATGCTGCGATCCAATCGAGGGCCTCTGGTTATGGAAGTCAATTCTTCACCCGGTCTGGAAGGCATTGAAAGTGCGACGGGAAAGGATATCGCAGGCATGATCATCAAATACATTGAACGTCACGCCAAACCGATTGGCCCACAAGACTATTACGAAGGTTGATAAGAAGTAAACTTTCTCAAGGGAATTATGGAAGTACCTCACGAACTGGTTATTAATGGGATTATAGTGCCTCCCGGCAAGCGCACCACAATAATGTTGCCCATGCCGAAATTATATGATTGGACACCCATGAATATGCCCTTGCATATTATTCGTGGCGCAAAGCCAGGGCCGGTGTTATGCGTGACCGGCGCCGTACATGGTGATGAAATTAATGGAGTGGAAATCATCCGCAGATTGTTAAAAAGGCGTTTTTCCAGACAATTCGCCGGAACTTTGATCGCTGTGCCGATTGTCAATATTTATGGGTTTCTGACTCAGGCCCGATATCTTATGGACAGGCGGGATTTGAATCGTGCTTTTCCCGGTTCTAATAAAGGTTCACTGGCGGCCCGTTTAGCTTATCTGGTCATGAATGAACTGGTAGCCAATGCAACGCATTTTATTGATTTACATACCGGCTCACTCCAAAGAATTAACTTTCCGCAAATTCGCGCCAACCTGGACCTGGCGCATACCGAAAAATTAGCCAGGGCTTTTAACGCACCGGTTATCCTGCATTCAAAAGAACGGGACGGTTCCCTGCGCCAGGCTTCCAATGATAAAGGCGTGCCCTTATTGTTGTATGAAGCTGGAGAGGCATTGCGGTTTAATGAAGCGTCCATCCGTATCGGTTTGAGGGGTATCCTCAACGTCATGAAGTTTTTGAAAATGTTGCCGGACGTACAATCGGCGTCTCCCCCACTTCATGCGCCGTTGGCCCGTTCCAGTTTCTGGGTGCGCGCGCCCCACAGCGGAATTTTCAGACCTTTTAAAACACTCGGAAAAAAAATACGAAAAGCGGAAGTGCTTGGGATTATTGTTAATCCTATTGGTGAAGAAGAATATGAAGTGCGGGCGCATGTGTCCGGCATGATCATTGGTCAAACGAATTTGCCTCTGGTGCATGAAGGCTCGGCCTTGTTTAATTTAGCGGTGTTTAAACCCATTCCTGTCGAAAAACAGGAACCCGATGAAGAGCATATTGATGATATTTCACCGTGGGTAGAGACATGATCAAAAAACCACGAGGTTTGTTGTTGATCGGCTGGCGAGAATGGTGTGCATTGCCACAATTAGGTATACCGGCAATTAAAGTAAAAATTGATACGGGTGCGCGAACTTCTGCGATGCACGCTTTTAATATTCAATCACAAATGAAAAAAGGCCGGGATTTCGTGAGTTTTTCAGTTTTTCCTATTCAGGCAGATAAAAATATTATGGTGAATTGTGAAGCTCCGGTGGTGGATAAACGCGTGGTGACGAGTTCCACCGGGCATCGCGAGCTTCGGTTTATTATCCTGACCCAGATTACCCTGGGTCAACAAACCCGGGAAATAGAACTGAGTTTATCGAATCGAGATCCACTGAAATTCCGGATGCTTTTAGGCCGAGAAGCGTTAAAAAATCTGGCGGTAATTGACGCCACCCGCTCCTTCTGCCAGGGCCGCTATAAAAAAAATGACTTAAAAAATTTATTTTATAAAAAATATGAATAATATATTAAATTAAAATTTAGTAGAATACTCCGTACATGAAAATTTTTGTCATTGCGAGCGCTAGCGAAGCAATCCAGTTCGATGCATGTGTAAAATCAATTAGTTAGTACCAGGCATTGCACTGGATTGCTTCGCTCACGCTCGCAATGACGAATTTGTTGTAATCAAACGTCTATTCTGATACCCTGCCCATGCTGGAAGCATAGAAATTTAAAGTTAAATATAAAGTTTGAGAGCAATAATGAACAGAAAAGAATTGAAACTTAACGACCCCCAATCCGATACTATTTCCTCAATATTAGGTCTTTACCCCGAAGTAAAACAACCCGATAAATTGACCTATTTGCTTCATGAACATTTAGAGCGACGCTGTAAAAACAACGATCCCTTTGAATTATTGCTTTACACTTTTAATAATTCAGCCGGAGTTGGAGAATTTAAACATCTGGTGGAATTTTTCTCTTATTATCGTCAGGTTTTACAGGAGTGGAAAGAGGTCGTGACATTACGCGCTCTCTGTGTTGTGCATCCAGAAAAGATCAACGCAGTCAGGCAACAGCTGCAATACTTGCAAAGTTTGACAGATCAGGAAATTTATCAGATCAATCCACTGCATCAGACTTTCGATGAAAAAGTCGCTGCGAATAAACGTTTCATCTTTTGGATTGACGGGGGTGCTCAGAGAGGCTCTTCCGATATCAAGTTAATTGAACAACGAGAATTACTGAGAAACTTTGTTAAAAAACATCAAGCCACCGTGAACGTTTCTACCAGTTTAGAAATTAATTGCGGCGCTGACTTTAATCAGGATGATATATTTCAGATGAGCGATCTGAAAACCTGCTATAAACAATGCATCAATGAATATGGACATAAACCTGTTTTTTACACCCGCGTTCAAAATCATAACCGGGCTCCCCAAACTAACAGGTTAGTTTATGACGCTTATGCTATGGGCGTTCAAGCCCAACATTCAGGATTAAAGTTTAATACTCATATGATTAATTACAGCATATCGGGAAAAAAACCAGAACAGTTACTCAATGAAATAGACAGTAAGCCCCTATTCAGTTTCCTCACCGAGAGTAAAACAGCGGAACTATACTGTAAAGAAAACAATCTATATTTTGGATATTTACAAACAACAAGCGATGCAGAATATTTTATAATCACTGCTCTCGCAATCAGCGACAAATCTCATGTCGATATTATCACTAACCTCAGCTGCTGGAAGACAGATACTCTAAAGTTTTTGACAGATCCCATTTTAGGCGATATTAAAAAAATAACTGTATTAACTAATAAACAACAAATTATTGCCGAAATAAAATTTAATAATACTCATAATTCTTCAAAAGAAATTCGAATAATAGACTTAGGCGGTATATCCGAGCATGATAAGGAAATCCTTGAATCGGTGGCGCAGATCGATGCTTCATCCGGAGATAATTCTCATTCCGCTCAAATCAGCGGCGGAGTGGGTACGCCTAAATTTCCATTTTTTCAATCGCGTCCATGGACAGTTTGCTTTTTGTGGACATTATTCGCAACCTGAAAAAGAATTTCAATGATTGTCATGAATTAATAGGATTATTTTCCCGATTTATTGGTATGGGGGAAGGCGAAGGCATTGGTAGTAACAATGGAAGGTGGAGAAATTTGGGAAGTGCTCCACTTTACGACGAAATCATCGGTTTTGGGAAAGAGGAATACAAAGAATACGTGACTAAATATCAAAAAAAAATTACCGAACAATTTCACCGCTTTTGCCAGGCATTGTATCGTGAATTTAATGTCATTCATGAACAACGACATATTTTAATCCGGGCTCTAATTTCTTCTATTTTAATGAAGGGTAATGACAAAGAGCACTGCCATTTACTGGATTTGATGCCGTCGTGGTCTATGGATAATACTAATTTTGTGTTTTTTGCCGCTGCCAGTGAAAATTGGCGATTAATGGAAACTCTGAAAGAAAAGATACTGATTATTTTCAGTATTTATTGCGAGAAAAGCATTGTGCTTCGCAATTGTCGCCTTTCTCTCTGGCTTTGGAAAAGATTGATTCCCACCCATTGTCAACGGAAGGGTTGAAAAAAATAATGAGCTACGGATTTTCTATTGAGGAAGAAATGAGCCTGGAAAATTTCATTACTTATGCTGTCCGAAACAATGTGATCCAGGCAATCTATACTGCGTTGAATGCTACGAATTCAGAAAATTTTTCTTTAAAAGTGTTACATATTCTTCTCACTAGCCCTTATCAATTGACTTTATTAGGAGAATTTATAGATCTCATGATAGAAATTATAGATACCGTTAAAATCAACGCCACAGAACAGCATTTTCAAACTGACGAAAATACAGCAAGAATTCAATACCTGTCATTTAAGATACATTCAGACTATGAATTCAAACTGGAGCCCATTGAAACAGACCTTGAAATTAAAGGGCGTTCTAAGGGGCATTGGGTCAAACTGAAAGATAATGAAATCGATGGTATTTTCTTCGAAAAAAAAGATAACGGGACATTCAATGCTGAATCGCAGCTAAAGATTTCTAATTCTAACTACAATTTTGGTATCAACAATTATTATGATTATAATGCAGGAAGAACTACCGCGGTTTATGAATATCTGATGATTTTAATAGCTAATAGCTATTTATCCAATGCAGCTATACCCGCCAGATTAATGCAGGACACATCCAGACATTTTTCCCTTTTATCGCAGAAGGGAAAAGAGGATGAGTTGTTGCCTACACTGGTCAATTTGCAGCGTTTATTACCCAGGCTCATACTTCGCAAAATACTTCTGAGAGATTCGGATATCACGACAGAAAATTTCATAGATACTCAGCTAATTGACTTAACCGATTGTTTATCCAGCGATCTTCCCAGTCACTTATTGACTTTGGAGAGCAAACTGATTCCTTTCGAAATAATTAATTGGTTAAAGTTTCGTCCAGTCACCAGAGGAAAAACGCTCATCGATCTTCCTAATATTCAAGACTGGCATTCGATCATTGCCATAAATCATGATATCTGCATGCAAACTATAATGGAAACTATCGATTTGATATGTAAAAATGCACAAAATTTGTATTTAGCCACCTATCGTCAACAATGTTTTCAGGACGCCCTACCCTACCTGGGTTACCATTATTGTGAAGACATTATCGACAGGTTAAAGGAAAGCGAAACGTTCCTGCTTAAGTTGACAAAGAAGCTACATCCTCAGGTAGCCAATACAGGCGCTTATAAATTTTTCGCCAGAAAACCTTCTGACTCATCGCAGCAATTCCTGCATTACACCCCTTACTATACCGCGTGACCTCTCAATTGCAGTTTTTAGCATCCCATCTGCAGGCCATCTTGTGCTTTAAAAAACATTTGCATATGAGTAACTATGCGCATGTTTTTTAAAACACAATCTGGCCAACAGCTGGGCGCTAAAAACCGCAAATTGAGAGGTCACGCGGTATAACTGGCTATATGGAAGATGCGCCCAGTTCATGGAGCGCATCTAATACGCGGCTTAACATGCTGCCATGTTGTTCACTGGTTAACTCGGGCATATTTTCTTCTTCGGCGACCTGTAACTCTCGAGCGTCATATTCCCAGCGATGCAGGATTTGAATTTTTTGTTCGCGAGTCAACGAATTGTCCCTGACCACATCCATGGGATGCTGATAAACGCTGGTCGGATCCAATAGCGCCTGCTCCAGTTTAGTCATTAATTAAAGTCCAAAGCTGAAGGCCAGCAGAAAAATTGCCAACAATAAACAAAACACGCTTAAAATATAATAACCAACCTGATGCTGATGGAAATATTCCATCGTTTGCGGCACGGCGTGGGGAAAATTCAAACGAATAATGCCTTTGATTAAGGTTAGCCAGGCCAGTAGAGTGATCACAATACGCCAATCCGCCGTCCAAACATTATGCACTAAAACCATCAATATGCCGAGTATAATGGAAATAAAAGCGGTTAAAGTGATGGTGGCAGGTTGCTCACTCCATTGCTGGAAAGTAGTAAAAAAAACTCCTCGGTTGAAGAGCATGCTTAAACTGACGATGAGTAAATAAATACCTAATGCACGACCCAGGAAAAAAGAGATTTCCATATTCTGACTCCTCTGCAAACACTAATCTGAGTTAATTATAGTGCATGATTTTCAAGGTGTCATATAGTCATTCCGCCTGATTTTTAGGCTCAAGCTGTCATTGCGAGCGTCAGCGAAGCAATCCAGTACAGAGATTTGGCCAAAATATGAACTGGATTGCTTCGCTGGCGCTCGCAATGACGACTAATTCATTCGCTATGACTATTATATCCCGGGATATTATTATAAGTGGTCTATTAGGGCGTTGCCGAAGGCGGAGCAGCTGACTTCCTCCGCATTGTCCATGAGACGGGCGAAATCGTAGGTGACTATACGATTTTTTATGGTGGCTTCCATGGCGCGAATAATCATATCGGCAGCTTCAGTCCAGCCCATATGGCGCAGCATCATTTCTGCGGAAAGAATTAAAGAACCCGGGTTTACTTTATCCTGGCCCGCGTATTTGGGCGCGGTGCCGTGAGTGGCTTCAAATAGAGCGACCCTATCACTCAGGTTTGCGCCCGGCGCGATACCAATGCCACCTACCTGCGCGGCCAAAGCATCGGAAATATAATCACCATTTAAATTTAAGGTGGCGATGACAGTGTATTCGGCAGGACGGAGCAATGTTTGCTGCAGGAAAGCGTCGGCGATGACATCCTTAATCACAATTTTCTTTTGGGTTTGGGGATGGGTGATCACATGCCAGGGCCCGCCGTCTAAGGGCTTAGCGCCAAACTCCTTTCGCGCCAATGCATAACCCCAGTCTTTAAAACCGCCTTCGGTAAATTTCATGATGTTGCCTTTGTGCACCAGAGTCACGGAATCGCGATGGTTATCAATGGCGTATTGAATCGCGCGTCGCACCAGCCGGGTGCTGCCTTCTTCCGAAACCGGTTTAATGCCGATGGCGCTGGTAGCGGGGAAACGAATTTTAGTGACGTGCATTTCGTTGCGTAAAAAATCAATTATTTTTTTGGCTTCCGGGCTGCCGGCGGGCCATTCAATGCCTGCGTAAATATCTTCGGAATTTTCGCGAAAAATCACCATATCCACCAGCCACGGCTCTTTAACCGGGCTGGGCGTCCCGCGAAATAGCGCACCGGGCGCAAGCAGACATACAAATCCAGATCCTGGCGTAACGCCACGTTTAAGGAACGGATACCACCGCCCACGGGAGTGGTCAAAGGGCCTTTAATGCCCACACTGTATTCGCGCAGGGCTGCCAGGGTTTCCGCCGGCAGCCATTGATCGGCCCCATAAACTTTGGTAGCTTTCTCACCGGCATAAATTTCCATCCATGAGATTTGACGCTGACCGCCGTATGCTTTCTGGACCGCCGCATCAACCACTTTACGCATCACCGGAGTGATGTCGACCCCAATTCCGTCCCCCTCGATAAAGGGGATTATTGGCTGATTGGGAACTTTTAAAGATAAATTATCGTCGATGGTAATTTTCTCGCCGCTTTTGGGGGTCTGGATATGCTGATAGGTCATAATTTTCTCCATATTTTAGAATATTTTATCACGCACGGGATTGAGCAATCAACATGGCGTCACCGTAGCTAAAAAAGCGGTATTTTTCCTGGATGGCGAGTTGATAAGCCTTCATAATAAATTCATAACCTCCGAATGCCGTTACCAGCATCAGCAGCGTTGATTTGGGAGTATGAAAGTTGGTGAGTAAAGCATCAACACAACGGAATTTAAAGCCGGGACGGATGAACAAAGCCGTATTGCCGCTATAGGGAGCTAAATCGCCTTTTGCCGCCGCGGTTTCAAGGCAGCGCGTGACGGTGGTGCCTACTGCGAAAACTCGTCCTCCCTGACGGCGACACTCAGTGATGGCATCGCATGTGGCCGCAGAAAGCTGCATGTATTCACTGTGCATTTTATGTTGATCCAAATCCGCCACGCGAACCGGTTGAAAGGTGCCCGCGCCGATATGTAACGTTACATAAGCTATCCGGATTCCCCTGCTCCGTAATTCCGATAATATTTTTTCGTCAAAATGCAAACCGGCGGTTGGCGCGGCCACCGCTCCGGCATGTTGGGCATATATGGTTTGATACCGTTCTGTGTCCAGAGGTTCGCTCCGGCGTTTAAAGTACATCGGTAACGGGATTGAGCCAAATTGTTCCAGAAGCGTTAATAAGGGCCTGCCATCTTCGAATTTTAAATGAAAAAGAGCGTCATGACGGCCGATGACTGTGGCGGTAAATGTTTCCGCGAAAATGATGGATTGCCCAATTTTTGGTGTTTTACTGAAGCGCAGGTGCGCCAGGGCTTCGTGGTCCGAGAGAATCCGTTCGATTAAGCACTCCACTTTGCCGCCGCTGGCTTTATGGCCGAACAGTCTGGCGGGAATGACCTTAGTGTCGTTGAGGATGAGCAGGTCCCCTGCCCTCATCCATGTCAATATATCGGGAAACTGCTGATGTTCGATACTTTGCTGACCTATGTCCAGAGTGAGCAGCCGGCTGGCGGTGCGATTCGCGGTTGGGTATTGAGCAATCAGCTGCTCAGGCAAATGAAAATCAAAATCACTGATATGGTTGTATAGCATTGTTAACGCCGGATATACTCGTTTATTTGGAAATAATAACATGCTGTTCAAAAAGAGCCAACTTGCCTTCCGGTTAATGCGTTCGGGTTGGAAATATTTTCAGCAACGGAAAAAATTACTGGTTTTGCCAGTGGTGGGCCGCGGAATTTTTTTCCTGATCATCTCGGGTTTGGGATTATTGGTCTGGGCTATACGTACTGGGAAAGTCAATTATAATCATTGGCCTACCGGAAAAATAATCGCAGTCTACGCAGGCATGTTCGTGGCCTTATGGTTGGCCAATATAGTGTCCATGTATTGGAACGCCGCTTTAACTGCCTGTTTGCGAGCAGAGGAAGAAGGGAACACAACTTTCAGTATACGGGATGGTTTACGCACCGCTGGACAATGTTTCCCGGTAATTTTTAATTATATCATCGTGCATTTTGTCTTTGGTGTAGCCAATTTAATTTTCCACAAGAAAATAAAAGAATCCCCCTGGGTGAATCGATTGTTATCCGGTTTAAACTGGGCCTTCGCGACTCTTTTATTGCCAACGGTATTAGTTAATGAGCCGGCGGGATTACAGGCTACGCTCCAGCGTTCCAGCAGCTTAATGAAGAATTTCGCAGGGAAAAATCCGCGAATTAATTATAGTTTTTTTTGGGTGGGATCAGGCTGCCGGTTTTTGGCGTTTATTCCCTCGATCATCGGTTACCAGATCAATAAACCCGCAGGGATAATCGCTGGAGTAACGCTCACCTACCTGTTGTTACTGGCAACCGCCATAGTATTTAACGCCCTGCACACGGTGATCTTTCAGGCTTTGTACGAATACATTGCGCACGGTAAAACCATTCGCCACTTTCAAACCAACGATTTGTCCAGAGTGATTTCCCCAGGTTTTTAAATGCTGCTATAATTAATTCGTTGACTTTGATAACGTTTTTTATAAAAATAGAAAGGCAGCTAAAAGGCATAACAACCTCCCGCCCTTTAATTTATTGAAGGGCTGATCTGTGGAAATAGTTGTGGCTGCGGCTAAACTTTTCCATTTTCTTCTTTTTTTAGGTTTTATGTCATCTTTTAGCTGCACTTTTTTTTCTAAAATACGCTTTTGGCTACGTGTTCATCATCTATTCCTGGGGCGCATCTTACACTTTCACGCTAGAAGTTCAAAACCGGAGCGACTATTCGCTCCAGATGTTAATGGCGTCTCAATTGCCGACTTATATTTAAATCGCAAGGATATTGGATTTTTACTGGCCCGTTTGCTACAGGAAGAAAGTTTTTATTTTCATCCTCCCACGCAAAAGTATCAACGCGTAGGAAAAAAGATGCGGCATATTTTTTCCTATATTTTAGTAGATCGTCTGATGCTCTGCATACTGAATGAACTGCTTGGACAAGCTGCACTCTCGTTTATTTCCGCGCACGTGTATTCTTATATTAAAGGCAGATCCCATAAACAGGCTGTGGGGCAATTTTTGCAATATCTGCGAAAAATACAAAAAACGCAAGGAAAGCCAGATGTTTTTGTTCTACGCGCCGATATCAGTAATTATACGGATTCCATTCCAGTGGGTAGCCATTCACACTTATGGCAAATCCTGGATAAGATAATTGATCAATTACCGGACGCCATTAATAAGCAATACATTCATAAATTGGTCATGGAAACGCTGCGGCCGATCATTACGACACCGGAAGGGTTCGCCTATCAAAAATCAGTTGGTGTGCCTACGGGTAATGCTTTATCTAATTTGACCGCCAATATTTATTTATTGGAGTTAGATGAGATTGCCATTCGTGTTCCTGATGGATTTTATGCCCGTTTTGGGGATGATTTTATTTTTGCCCATCCCGATCTGGAGAAATTTGTAGATTGTGAAACAAAAATACTTGAAAAAATTGCCCATTTGGGATTATCCGTGCAACATACCAAAAAACAGCGCTTTTACTTAACACGAGCCGGTAAAAAACTTTTGGGTCATGATGAATTCACTGGATGCAATAAAATTAATTTTTTAGGTTATGTCATTTATGCAAACAGGCAAGTTAGTTTTAGTAATGATTACATAAAACATTTATTATCCGAGGTGAAACAACGTATAATGAATTGTTTGAGTGTGAATCCCGATAGGGATCCGGAGGACAAAGGCCGTTTAGTATGCGCCACAATCAATACCATTTTGGATGTCAACAATCCGTTTAGTGAAAAAAAATTAAAAAATAAACTGAAACAAATCACGCATCGCGGCACTTTAAAACAGATAGATTATGCGATAGCCCTGCTCGTTGCAGAAAATCTGACCGGGATTAAAGGGGTGCGTGCCTTTAGAAAAATTCCTTATCAATCTGGCGCCGGTTGCTATTATGGTAACATTTTTATTAGGTTTAATCTGGGGATGGTTATATAGCCGTCACAAAACGCTGATCGGTGTTTCCCTGTCACATTTTATTATTGGCTTTTTCATGGCTTTAATCCTCAACATCAATATATTAGGTATTTCATAACCATGACCACGATGCATGCGATTGATCAATGGCGTCAAGCCAGAGTCCAGAGTAAAAACAGGATTATCAGTTTCAGTCAGGCGCTATTAGCGCCTCACCCTTTTTTTTACATGATTTATCGTTTACGTTACTTCGTTATTTTAAATCTTTTCAATATTGGCTTACACGTAATTCAGTTTTATTTTTTACTGCTGGTTTTTCATTCAAAGCAACTCCGGGAAATAATTTTAGTGAGCGCTTTGGCATCGATCCTCATTGCGGGCTGGTGGGGTGCGCTGGAAGTTTTTCGCAATCAAATCCGCACATTAGGGAATTATGGTGACGAAGTCAAACTGGCAACCCTAAAAGGCCAATGGCTAACTCTAGCCTTTATTTTCACTTTTTTCTGTTGGATAACAGCGATAGTTGTAGCGGTTGTCGCTATTTATCAGTCATCAGAAGCCAGGCTAATGTATACCTTCATATCCATCATTATTTTCAGTCTCGGTCTGCAATTTATAGTCTACGCTTACCGCTCCGGTATATTCGCCTTACATAGAATACGGCGCACCATTTCTTCTTTGGTATTTCCACCTTTATTAGGTATATTTTGCCTGTTAATAGGTTGGAAATTTATTGGCGCTTATACTTTAGTCGTCAGCGCCGGTTTGGTCGCATTGGTAAATTTCGCTTATGGGATGTACTTTATACAAAACGCTTTATTGTTTTATAAAAAATCGGCGCTAATTTGGCCGGGTTTAACGCAATTTTTAGCTTTTCTTCGCAGTATTATTAACGTAAATTTGTTTTTAGCTTCAGCAGCCAATATATTTATCAGCCTTGAAGGATTATTACTATGGGCGATTTTCTTTACTTCCAAAACCATATCGGTTTATGGATTGTTTTTTTTATTTTTTTATCTGATTAATCCTCTATCGCAAGCCTGTTCCAATTGGACCCGATTATTTTACTTTGATAACGTTAAATATGATAATAATGTCCTGCATGAACTCGTTCATGGTTTTAATAAAAAAATCCTGTGGCTAACCCCATTACTTAGTTTTTTCTTTTGGTCACTGGCTACCATCATTAGTATTAGCTTCTTTCGACGGGATGCTTACTTATTTAGTTTTTTGTTATTTTTCTTTTTTACACTCAGAGCCGGTGTGTCTTATTTACAAATTGTGGCGTTTAGCAAACAATATTATTTAGATGTGATTGTCAGCGGGATATTGGTGTTAACCGCGGTCGTAGCAATGCTATTGGATATCAGCCTGTTTATTCACTTATGCATTATATTAATCTTTTTGGTTACCAGCTTTTTATATATCCTAAAACCGCGTTTTAAGAAATTTTCTTCTTCAGCCACTGAAAATCAGTTACCCTACCCCCTTTGGTTGAAAAAATTAATGGTTAGTCAGAATCCGGTACAAATCTTGCGCCTTCAGGTAAAAGATGATTTTCACGCGCAACAGAGGGAAGCATTACTCAATCATCTTGATACCGCCCTCAAAAATTTTAACTGGCTATGGCTGGATCAACAAATATTACTGGGCTACGGACAAATGGATAACATGGAACTGCCGAAATTAATAGCTGAATTGTCTATCAAGACAGGTGGAGTGATTCAGGCTTATGACACTATACCATCATCCAAAAATGGTTATGAAGCACTAAAATTAGCTTATAAAAATCGAATGTTTGAATCCATAAATTTGCAAAAACTACCTACTAAAATGGTCGTAAGGACCACGAATGAAATAGAAATATTAATATCAGAATTTAACCGTTTATTTCCTTATGGGTGTATCAACTGGCTGGGTGATCCTCATTTTTCTTCCTTTGCAAAAAAATTTTTTAGTGACGATTCTAATTTTTATATTAACTTATTATCACAACTCTATTTTTCTTTTGTTTCTCCCTGCAATACCAGCAGGGATAAAGAAATTTCCGTTTCCAGCGCGGTGACGGTGGGCGATAAATCTCTCATTTTTGTTATTCCATTGTCTTATGAGAATCACCTGAGTGCTTTACAATGGAAAGTATCCAGTTTTCTCTGGATGATCGAATATTTTTTACAAAAATATCCAGGAAAAAATTGATTATGATTCTGACACTTTTATACTATCTTAAAAAATATTTAGCATTATTTATTTTATTATTAATGCTGGCTGGCATAGCATTGCTGTATACCTTCTCACCACCGACGCTATCAAAAAGTCGCGAAGTGGTAGTGATGGACAACCCCACTTTAATCGGGGATGCCCAAAAATTACCTTCTGAACCTCAGTTTTGAGTTTTATTGTTGTTGAATCAACAGCATACGTAAAAGCACGATGCACTGGATCCCGCGATCGAGTCGCATAGGCGTCAGTTTAAGGAATTTTAGCCGTCATTGCGAGCGCCAGCGAAGCAATCCAGTACGAACTTTGTAGAAATTCTGTACTGGATTGCTTCGCTGGCGCTCGCAATGACGGCGTCTTTTGGGAAAAAAATCCTTAAACTGACGCCTATCCGATCAAGTCGCGGGAAAACGAATCTGTGCTGCCTGGAAACTCAAAACTGGGGTCTTCTGAAGGCAAGATAATGCAAAACAATGAATATTTCATTTATTTGAAGGTATCTGAAAATTATATAGCGCTACTTTACCCCATGCTGCTTAATAGTTTAAATAGCGAAGATAAACGATGTTTACAGCCTCCCCCTTCAGATGAAGGAGCACATATTTCTCTCGCCGCTTATACCAAATTATTGCCACCTAATAAAAATATTTACGCTTACAAGGTAACCGGTTTATACAAAGTCACTTTTAAAAAACATGAAAATGGTCAATATCTCACGGAAACCTGGTATGCTTTAAAAGTATCATTATCACCTGAATTAGCAAAACTCATAGAAAAAATGAATCCTTCAAGAAATAATATACAACAGGCACATATTAGTATCGCGGTTGCCAAAGAATCGGTAGATGACAATAGATGCATGAATTGATAAAGATACCCCAAAAATTTTATGTCCCTGATAAGGTCAGAGTTGGACTGGAGGATGATGAAGTGCTGGATGAAGATGCCGCAAGTTCTGGAGATAATTGCATTTTGAGCAATTAATGCGGCATATTTGGTGGCCTTCCCTAGCTTTTTTCCTTTTTCATGGAATTCATAAAAATCGAGCAGCTTTTCAATTTTATTACTAATTTCGTCGCGATCTTTAATGAGTTTTGGCATTGAACTAAACATTGTTAATCCTACTCAAATAAAACATCACTGTAAGGAATTATCCAAAAGCTACTTTTAATCGACCATGGGTCGCAAGCCGACCAGGTTTCGTTTTTACTACAATCTCAACATCCTGATCTAGTAAATTTAGATAATGAATCAATCTTTCTATAGAAAAACCACTAAGCCTTCCATTCATCAAAGCAGATATTTTTGGTTGATTAATACCAAGAATCTCAGCAGCTTTAATCTTTTTTAATTTTCTTTTTTCGATAATGTCTTCAATACGCATGGCTAATTTTGCCTTTGCTAACCGCTCTTCTGCATCTGGAAAGCCTAAATCTTCATAGATGTTGCCACTACTCGTCGTTTTCATTAGGCGATGGTGATGTCGATATTTGTGCATTTGCATAGCGGGGCTGTTTTGTCCACCCGTACAAGGTCTGGGTGGGGATCCCCTAATTCTTCACTTAAAGTTTCACAAGATTTTGCACCGGTTAGATATAATTGGACTGCTCGGCGTTTAAATTCTTCATCGTATTTTCTGACTTTTCTACTTCTACTGGACATAACATTTCTCCGGAATTGTTCATATTGTAACACTTTCCTCTCAGAATTGGGTGTCCACTAAAGCGGGGGAAGATCAGACCTCTGTGATACATGGGTCTTCTTTATCATCGCAATCGCAATAGGACGCAGCTTCAATAACCCATTCTCATGCTATTTCAGATTTGAAATTAACATTTCCCTATGACTCCATTTCATAATTATTGACACGGCATGTACACGAGTATCCGCATGTGCGATTTTGTGCAAAATATAGACTATATTTAATTAGAGAATAAGTTTAAAGAAATGTTAAAAATAGGGGAGCTTTTATGGAAAAAATTAATAAAATCAATTGGTTGATTTCTAGTCTGGGCTTATTTTGCATTTTCGCCACTTCATTAGCGGCGGCGGGAGGGACGTCAACTACTAATTTTAATTTCAATAATGCATCTGGTTATGACGTAGCCGTAAGAGAGTATAGTCCTCCAGCAAACGTGACAGTTAAATTTTCTGCCCCTGCTCCTGACCATAGAATAATGCGGGGCACAACTTCTTTGTAAATTCTATAAAAACTTCGAACGTTGGTATAGTTCCAGAGAATGGTTCTATAACCTATATAGTTTCCTATAGACCGGAGTGGGGTCACTGTAAAGTGACGTTCAAATCCGCATACTGGGTAAATTCGAGTAAAAGTCTGGTGCTTAAGCATGAGCAGCTCCTCCACGTTGAGAATGCTTCTTCATACATTTCCTGTGGTATCTCTGGAAATACTGTAAATTTTCATAATAAAGGAGCAAATAAAGGA
>CAVQJI010000035.1:0-94220 GCA_963712715.1 uncultured Pseudomonadota bacterium
GGGTCAGGCCTGGGGTGGTGAAAGCCGCATTATAGCGCCACAGAAACTTGGTTCTGTTTTTGTTCCATAATATTGACCATTTTAAATGTCGCATTTCTTTTTGCTTGCACTGATTTGATAATATTTTTTTTATACCACTCAGTAACAGATTTTGTTGGAATAGATTCTAAGGCTTTCTTAATGACGGATTCCGACATTTCCGTTACCAACGCAGGAAGCGCTAACAAAAGTCCAGTAAATCCATTTCGTGATTGTTCTTTCTCTAAAAATTTTTGTTTCCCAAATAAAGATTCGATGATTTCACTACTTCCCAGTAAGCGCTCACCAGTCCTTGCTTTTAAGACCTTTTTTTCACAAAATCAATAGCGGATTCCTTAAAATTTCTTGATCGAAAATCTAAATTATATTCATTCAATTCATTCTCCAACTGCAGCGAGAGATTGAAGTTAAGGCCATTTTTTCTGATAAAATCTTCTATATGTTTAATCACCATAATTAAATTATTCCATTCACTTATCTTTGTAGTCATATCATTAATCCAGCTAAATTTTTCTCTCTATTTCTTTGCCTCGTAATCTTTATTAATGATCTCATCCCGTTTATTAAGAAACAGCCTCATCTTTTCAACCCAGTGAAGTAAAGTATAAGAATTCATATATCTGGATTTCTTCCTTTGATTCGGTGAAACCAAAGCAGCCAATTCTGTCTGACAAATTTCTCGCTTTGTTTTTACTGATAATTTGACTAATTTCTCCCAGTCTTCATCATTTTTAAGCTCATGCTCCAACGCAACACTCATGGCATGTTTAATATCATATATGTAACAGGTTTCTTTATGTTGATTACAAAACATTATAATACCTGATTTTAAGTCGGATCCATGATCAGCAATAATTTCTCTTGGGATACCCGTTTTTTCTGTCGCTCTTTCAAGCTGAGCATGAATAATTTCTCCGCTTGATTTCGTTACCGGTATTAACTCAATGGGTTCAACATCTGAAAAATTTAAAGACCGATTAGTGGGTAAATCACGTAATCGTATGCCAAGAATGACTAAGAATTTTTCAGAGCTAAGCTGAATGGAATGATCAATAATCCAGACCCAATCATCCGCTTTTTGTTTAGGACGATTTAATTTGTAGTAACCCAAGCGCATTAACCAAAGGCGTCCTGTATACCAGGAAGGCGCTGATGTAGGAAGATTAAAGAGCGATATAAATATTTCCATCATTTTGCTAGCAGCTCTTAACCCAGTGGCTGCCAATAGCGTAGAGGATATCCATAACTGAATGTGTGAAAGAGAGTATTGGTGCTGTGCAAATGGTTTATTAAAGTTGTTAAACATCGGGTATTTAATGGATGTTTTTACTGTTTTTTTTTAGCATCCTCAATCACCTCTTTAAAATTTATCATCTTCACTTTTTCTAATTCTACTCTCAGGCTTTTAACTTCCGATTTTAAGGATGCTTTACTCGTTTCCAAAAATTTAATTCTATTTTTACATAGCTTTGTTTTATTTTTAGCTTCCAGGGCTTTTTCTTTCCATTGATCCCTGCTTCGCTTAAAAAATTTAACTAATTTATGTGTTGGACTTTTGTAATCATTATCCATTGACATTGTTTTCAACTCCTTTTAAGTGCCTGTCGAGACAACATTTAAATGGTAATAGATTTTTATAAAAAAGGAAACAATATCGGAAAAATTCTATTCACTAGGAATAAATCTGGAACCAAGAAATATATTCAGAATTGAGTATTTTGCCACTAGTTTTCACCACCCCAAGCCTGACCCCCTAACATACTAACATAAAACAAATATGGCACTAGACTGGCAGATAATCCAATCCTCAAGTCGTAAGTTTAATGGGGGAACCTGGGTGGTGACGACTTCATCATGACCCCATTAATAAAAGCCAGGTGAAATTTTCGGCTTTTCCTGAGCATTATTTTCCTCCTCATCCTTCCTCATTAATTCTGAAAACCTGAAATCCAGGTGACCATTCCGCGCCGCCAAACGATAAATTCGCCTTGCTTCATTGGGATCTTTTATCACAGTTATTCCTTTCTCATAGCAATAGCCCAAATTAGTTTGGGCTATTACCAAACCTTGATCCGCCGCCAAACGAAGGAAATGTGCTGCTTGTTTGATATCTTTTTCTACACCTTCCCCGTTTTGATAACATTGAGCTAAATTATTTTGGGCTGGTGCATAACCTTTATTCGCCGCCAAACGATAAAGGCGAACTGCCTCTTTGGCATCTTTTTCTACGCCTTCTCCATTCATATAACAAGCGCCCAAATTGGTTTGAGCTGCCACATTATCTTGTCCTGCTGCCAAACGATAAAGTCGTACCGCCTCTTCGATATCTTTATCTACGCCTTTCCCGTTCTGATAATAGAAACCCAAAGTACTTTGAGCTTCTGCCAAACCCTGGTCCGCTGCCAAACGGGAAAGGCGCGCAGCTTCTTTGTCATCTTTTTCTACGCCATGCCCAAGCCAATAACAAAAAGCTAAATTTATCTGAGCTGGGGGAAAATCTTGTTTCACTGCCAAACGATAAAGGCGTATTGTCTCTTTGATATCTTTTTCTACACCTTCCCCGTTTTGATAACATTGGGCCAAATTATTTTGGGCTATCGGACAACCTTGATCTGCTCCCAAACGGTAAAGGCGCACTGCCTCTTTGATATCTTTTTCTACGCCTTCTCCACGACTATAACAGGAAGCCAAATAGCTTTGGGCTTCCGTATCACCTTGACCCGCCGCCAAACGAAGAAGGCGCACTGCCTCTTTGGAATCTTTAGGAACTTCTTCTCCCCGCAGATAACACATGGCTAAAGCGCGTTGAGCCTCTGCATCGCCGCTGTCTACTTTATCCTGAGAAGGTTTCGCAACTTTTTTTATATACCCGGTTACTTCTTTCATTTTTATTTCTCACTTGTAAATAGAAATTCTCTTATTTTTTAGATTGTTCTTACCATTAATCCGAGTGCAGGAACCCGCACTATCAGGCTATAGGTTAACAATTGTACTAAAATTATTCATATTTAGCAAATTATTTGCATATAAAATTAAATATACGGGATATAGGGATCGCTTTCAGTGGTTGGCTATGCGATAATTAGCGCTTTAATAGAGAATTATGGGAGCGCCGCCGTGCTTAAATGTTTTATAACGCAACCTGCCGATAAAATGATTTCGGTCAAGCCATTGATAAAATCCGGTTTTGATGCCTGGTTCGCCCTTCAGGATTCTTATGTCCAGCAATGGGTTAAGGCCAATCGGTTTACCGCGGAATCCGGGACTTTTTGCCTTGTTCCGGATCAGCAGGGCAGGCTGGGGCAGGTTTTGGTGGGTCTGGGAACCGGAGATGACTTTTGGGTTTTCGGTGATTTACCCGCGCGCCTTCCTGAAGGAAATTACCAGTCGGATTTAATAGATTCAAAAGCAGTCATCGCATGGGGGTTAGGGAGTTATAGCTTTACCCGTTATCAAAAGAAAAATCGCAAACCGGAAACGGGTAAACCGCGGTTATACATTCCACCCGCCGCAAACCCCGAACTTTGTCAAAATATGGTGGAAAGCATTTATTGGGTAAGAGATTTAATTAACACCCCCACCGAAGATATGAGTCCCTCCGTTTTGGCCGAAGCAGCGGTCGATTTAGCCAAAACTTATGGCTGTAGCGCAGAGGTAATCGTGGGCGATGAATTATTAGCGGCTAATTATCCCACCATTCATGCCGTTGGACGGGGCAGCGCCCGTCCGCCGCAATTGGTCGACTTTCAGTGGGGCGATCCCGCGGCGCCGCTCGTTACTTTGGTGGGAAAGGGTATCTGCTTCGATAGCGGCGGGATGAATCTGAAATCACCGGAAGGCATGCGCTACATGAAAAAAGATATGGCCGGCGCCGCGCATGTGTTGGGCCTGGCGCGCGTGATTATGGCGCAAAAATTGCCAGTGCGCCTGCGAGTCCTTCTTGCGATTGCGGAAAATATGGTGGCGGGCAACAGCTATCGCCCTGGCGATGTGATTATCACCCGCGCTGGAATTTCCGTTGAAATCAGCAATACCGATGCCGAAGGCCGTCTGGTTATGTGCGATGCTTTAGCAGCGGCCGCCGGCGAATCACCCGATTTGTTACTGGATTTTTCGACACTCACCGGCGCCGCGCGCGTCGCCGTCGGCCCGGATGTGGCCGCGTATTTTGCCAACCAGGAAAATCTCGCCGAGGGATTGGCCCGGGCAGGCGAACGAAGCCGCGACCCATTGTGGCGACTGCCCCTGTATCAGGCTTACGAACGTTATCTGAAAAGTGAAATAGCCGACATTTGCAATGCGTCGACGGGCCCATACGCAGGCGCCATTACCGCAGCGTTGTACTTAAAACAGTTTGTGCCGAATAATATTCCCTGGGCGCATTTCGACGTCAGCGCTTGGAATTTTGATCGTTTGCCGGGACGGCCGGTCGGTGGAGAAGCGAACGGATTGCGGGCGGCGTATGCTTACTTAGAGGATCGATATACAAAAATATGACGATGCTGGCGACAGGGATAGTTTTAATCACAATTCTGTGGATCATGATTTTCTTCCGCTTTTCCGTCAAAATCTGGTTACCAGCAACCGGGTTAGTGATAGCGTTAATCACTTATTTCAAGGCATTGCCACCGGCCATTTTAATCATTTTATGGGTTTTGTGGGGATTACTGGCTGCATTTTCATTGATAAAGCCATTACGTCTCAGGGTCCTGACTCAGCCTTTTTTACGCTGGTTTCAGCGCCAAAATCCGCCGCTGTCTTCGGCGGAGCAGCAGGTTATTGACGCAGGCGGCGCCTGGTGGGGAAATGAATTATTCAGTGGCGATCCCGACTGGCCGGCATTGTTCAACAAAGAACGCTCCCTTCTGACTGCGGCAGAACAATCTTTTTTGAATCAGCAGGTCCCGGCGCTGTGTGACTTACTGGACGAATGGCGTATTTCCTGGCAGGACCATGATTTGACTCCAGCGGCATGGGATATGATCAAAACTCAGGGATTTTGGGCTCTGGAAATCGAGCCGAGATACGGGGGGCATGGTTTTTCTCCGCTGGCCCATTCCGCAATTATCGGTAAAATCGCCTCGCGCAGCATTAGCGCCGCGATTACAGTGATGGTGCCCAATTCATTGGGCCCCGCCGAATTTTTAAAATATTACGGCGCCGAAGCGCAAAAAGAATATTATTTACCGCGTTTAGCGCGCGGTGAAGAAGTGGCCTGTTTTGCGTTAACCGGTATCGAAGCGGGCAGCGACGCCGCCAGCATTACCGATAGCGGTGTGGTTTGCCAGGGTGAATATAACGGCAAAAGTGTCCTTGGCGTGCGATTAAACTGGAATAAACGTTATATCACTTTAGCGCCCGTCGCGACTTTAATTGGTCTGGCTTTTCGCCTCTTTGACCCGCAACATTTATTGGGAGAAACCGTGGACGTCGGTATTACCCTTGCCCTGGTGCCTGCGCACTTGCGGGGGGTAGAGAAGGGTTCGCGGCACTCACCGCTGAATATGGGTTTTATGAACGGCCCGGTGCGAGGTAAAGACGTATTTATATCCCTGGACCAATTAATTGGCGGGCCGGACCGTCGTGGTCAGGGCTGGCAAATGATGATGGAATGTCTGGTGGTGGGTCGCGGTATTTCTTTACCGGCTTTAGCGACTTCCATGGCGCAATTTTGCACCCGAATGTCGACCGCCTATGCGCAGGTGCGGCGTCAATTTCACCGTCCTATCGCGCGATTCGAAGGTATCCAGCAGGCGCTGGGTAAGATCGGCGGTTTAACTTATTTAAGTGAAGCGTTGAGGGTATCGACTATTGAAGAAATCCAGGCGGGAGCTCGTCCGGGTGTTGGGTCGGCCATCACTAAATATCATCTGACGGAATTTTCCCGGCAAATTGTCGCTGCCAGCATGGATATTCATGCCGGTCGCGGCATTCAATTAGGACCGCGCAATTATTTAAGCCATTTACATAACGCCGCCCCGGTGAATATTACCGTGGAGGGTGCGAATATTCTGACGCGTGGATTAATTATTTATGGGCAGGGTGTTTTACGCTGTCATCCTTATTTACGTAATGAACTGTCAGCGGCGATGAATAAAGACGTGAATGGTTTTGATAAAATATTCCGTCAACATATTGGTTTTACTCTCAGTCAATTTTCACGATTAATTATTTATGGGATTACCGGCGGAAGGTGGATTAGGATTAGAAAAATCCCCCCCAACCCCCCTTTTTCAAAGGGGGGAGAGGAATCGCATTTCCCCCCCTTTGAAAAAGGGGGGTTGGGGGGGATTTTTCCCCACCATTTCCGTCAACTCACCCGGATGAGTAATGCTTTCGCGGTGCTAACGGATGTCACTTTGCTGGTGCTGGGGAAGCGCCTGAAAATTAAAGAAGCCTTGTCAGCGCGATTAGGCGATATACTCAGTTATCAGTGCATGGCGGTATCGGTTTTAAAATATTATCAGGACCAGGGTCAACAGGCGGATGAAAAAATTTTTATGGAGTGGGGCGTTACCTTTTGCTTTGGTAAAATTCAGGAAGCTATTATGGATTTTTTAGCTAATTTCCCGGCGCCGTGGATAGCCAGAATCCTGCGCCGCCTGATATTTCCCTGGGGCGCCGCCTATAAGGGTCCGGCGGACGAGGCGGGGGCCGCCATTGCAGAGGCGCTTGGTGAGAATATTTCATTGCGCGAACGTTTAGGAGAACATTGTTATTTAAGTCCTGGCAGCGCGGCCTGGCAAATGGAACAGGCGCTGCGCGCGGTCGTGGCCGGAGCGCCTTTGCTTGAAAAAATAAATACCCTCAATAAAGCCGGGATCCCTTTACCTGCTCCCGGCGAAAGTTATTTAACCGCACATATTCGCAACGCCTGGCAATGTGGAAAGATAAATCAGCAGGAACGCGACCAGTTACAAATAATAGCGGATTTATGCTGGGAAGCGATTCAGGTCGATGAATTTATGGAGGAGGAGTTATGAGTCAGACAGTTTATATTGTTGACGGGTTACGCACGCCGTACTTAAAAGCGCGTGAACAACCGGGTCCTTTCAGCGCCGCTGATTTAGCGGTGTATGCCGGACGGAGTTTACTGTTGCGTCAGCCATTTGCGCCCAACGCCATCGAGGAAGTGATCATCGGTTGCGTCATGCCGCGTGAAGACGAAGCGAATATAGCGCGAATTATCGGATTAAGGCTCGACTGCGGGGTTGAAACTCCTGCCTGGACGGTGCAGCGCAACTGCGCTTCTGGCATGCAGGCGCTGGATTCAGCGATGAAAGACATTCAGCTGGGCCGTTACGATTTAATATTGGCGGGCGGCACAGAAGCGATGAGTCATGCGCCTTTAGTCTGGCGTCCCGAGATGGTGAGTTGGCTCGGGCGACTTCGCGCCGCCAAATCATGGAGTGACAGAATCGCATTAATCTCCCAGTTCAGGCCCGGATTTTTAAGTCCGATTTTCGCTCTTCTGCGTGGCTTGTCGGACCCGGTCGTGGGGTTGAGCATGGGACAAACCGCCGAAATTTTAGCTCATCAATTCCATATTTCCCGGCTGCAAATGGATGAATTCGCGCTCATCAGCCACCAGCGCCTGGCCGCAGCGCAAGACGCGGGACTTCTCACCGAGTTGACTCCACTCTATGATTCCTTGGGTCATTGTTATGTCGCGGATACCGGTTTAAGGCGTGATACCACACTGGAAAAATTGGCGGCGCTGAAACCATTTTTTGATAAACCATTCGGCACGGTGACTGCCGGGAACAGCTCCCAGATAACGGACGGTGCGACGATGCTTATTTTAGCCAGTGAAAAAGCCATCAAAAAATATCAGCTGCCGGTGTTGGGTCGCATAGTCGATGTGCAATGGGCGGCTTTGTCGCCTGAAGTGATGGGACTGGGTCCGGTAATGGCGGCGACGCCGTTATTGCAACGACATCAATTAACTTTAAATGATATTGACTATTGGGAAATTAATGAAGCGTTTGCCGCTCAGGTGCTGGCATGTCTCGCGGCGTGGGAAAGTGAATCTTTTTGCCGCGAACAGCTGGGTCTGCCGGCAGCCTTGGGCGCATTGGACCAGGATCGTTTAAACGTCGACGGCGGCGCAGTGGCATTGGGACATCCGGTGGGCTCCAGCGGCGCGCGCATCGTGTTGCATCTGCTAAACGTATTGAAGCGCAATAACGCCAAACGCGGCATCGCCGCCATCTGTATCGGCGGCGGTCAGGGCGGAGCCATGCTGGTAGAACGGTATTAAGCAGGCGCTTGTAATGATTTTAAAATAGCTTTATTACGAGGTTGAAAATGAAGGAGGTTTCGGATGGAACATCAGATTAAGGAAGCTCTTGATCTGCTTTGGCAGCGTTATCTTGAAGGGTGCTATCGCGAAGCGAATCAGGAAATTGATGAAGCTTTTGAGGTCACAGCAGCTGATGGAATTTTTACTACGCAGGTAGCAACTCAATTGCCGAAGGTTTAAAATAACAGACTGTTACAGGAGAACAGTATGATGCAGGACTACCGGCATTGGCAATTACACACCGATGATGATCACATTTTATGGTTGGCCATTAACCGCCAGGACGCTTCGGTGAATTCTTTAAATCGCGAAGTGTTTACCGAACTGGAAACTATCCTGACAGCGATTTCATCCGATCTGCCCGCCGGAGTTATTATTTTCTCCGGAAAAAAAAAGGGATTTATCGCCGGGGCGGATATTAAGCAATTTATCGCTATTAAAACCGCTGACGAAGCCTACGATTTGATCCGCCAGGCGCAGACTATTCTGGAACGTCTCAATCAACTTCCCATCCCAACCGTTGCGATGATCCGCGGTTTTTGTTTGGGCGGCGGTTTAGAATTGGCGCTGGCCTGCCGTTACCGGATTGCCGAAGAGAGTCCTGCCACGCAACTGGGATTACCCGAGGTCAAATTAGGTTTACATCCAGGTTGGGGCGGAACAGTGCGACTGCCCCGGCTAATCGGCGCTTCGGAGGCCATGCGTATGATGCTGACCGGCCAATCCGTTTCCGCGGAAACCGCCGCCCGGCTGGGTTTGGTGGATGTCGCTGTACCTGAACGGCATCTGGAGCGGGCCGCCCGCGCATATGTATTGAAGCCGCCGCCACTCCATCGTCCGCGAGGTCTTGCGAGGTGGAGCAACACCGCCTGGGTACGCCCTTTATTGGGTAAGATATTCCAAAAAAAATTAGAACAAAAAATCAATTCAAGTCATTATCCTGCACCGTTTGCCATTATCAACAATTGGGTTAATCATGGTGTCGAGGGAGAAGCAGCGATGATGAGCGAAGCGCGTTCCATCGCCGATTTGATGGTAGGCCCCACCAGCCGGGAGTTAGTCCGGGTTTTTTTCTTACAGGATCAGCTCAAGGCTTTCGCGAAAAATCCAAAATTTAAACCCACCACTCACATCCATGTCATTGGCGCAGGAACTATGGGAGGAGATATTGCCGCCTGGTGCGCATACAAAGGTTTTAGGGTGACTTTACAGGATCAGACCCCAGAGCAAATCGCCCCGGCTATTGGCCGCGCCCGGCGGTTATTTCTCAAAAAACTCTCACAGCCGAGATTAATTCAGGCGGCTTTTGACCGCCTGCGGCCAGACCCTTCCGGTTTGGGATTATCGCGAGCAGATATTGTTATTGAAGCTGTATTTGAAGATCTCGCAGTTAAGCAGGAATTATTTAAAATGATAGAATCCAGAGTCAAAAAAGATGCTATTATCGCGACGAACACTTCCAGTATCCCGTTGCAGGACATTGCGACAACGCTGCTAAATCCGGGACGATTGATCGGACTCCATTTTTTTAATCCCGTCTCGAAAATGCTGCTGGTGGAAATTGTGAGACCGGAAGCAGGTGACGATGAGACTCTCGCCGATGCCGCAGGTTTTATTAATCAGCTTGGCCATTATCCATTACCGGTTAAGAGCCGCCCCGGCTTTTTAATCAATCGAATTTTAATGCCTTATCTGTTGGAAGCGATTATTCTTCATGAAGAAGGCGCCCCGGTGGCCGCTATCGACCAGGCCGCGAAAGATTTCGGCATGCCGATGGGTCCCATTGAATTAGCCGATAAGGTCGGTCTGGATATCTGTTTATCGGTGGCTAACCATTTGGCGCCGGTTTATGGATTTAAAGTGCCCGAAAAGTTGGCGATAATGGTGAATGAAAAACAGTTAGGCGTTAAGACCGGGCGCGGCTTTTATCGGTATACCCGCGAAGGCGCGCCGATCATTCACAAAGCCGCGTCATTCCCGGCCCGGATCTGGCGGACCGTTTGATCTTGCGATTATGCAACGAAGCCGTAGCATGCTGGGCAGAAAAAGTAGTGGCCAGCGCGGACCTGCTGGACGCCGGTATGATTTACGGCACAGGTTTCGCGCCTTTTCGCGGCGGACCAATGGAATATATTCGTAAAACCGGTCCAGAGGAAATGCAGGAAAAATTGCGGCGTTTTCAGGAACAATACGGCGAACGATTTAAACCGTATCCGCAATGGTCTGAAATCCAAACGCGATGACATATAGGCATCGGGATTGAATTTTCGATATTGTCATTGCGAGCGCCAGCGAAGCAATCCAGTACAGAGCGTTGTCCGAAGTACATGCTGGATTGCTTCGCTGGCGCTCGCAATGACGGGTTGAACCTAAAATTATTTCGGGATGATTATATGCTTTATCCACCTTCAGTCAGTTCATTCGACCCGCTTTTTACATTAAGCTTTCGCTATGCGTGGCGCGCTTTACGGCAGATTTTTCCCCTGATTATCATCTTTGTTGCGATCATTTCGCTGTTGACGCGTTTGCCCAATGCTCCCGTCTTTATTCAACGGCTCATAGGAATTATTGCTATGGCCATTGCGATTCTGCTGTTGGTGATGGCGTTTTGCCGCGTCTGACGCCATGCTGCGCCAAGCGCCGCAGACCTGGCGTGAAACCTGGGATCGCACCCAGGCAAGCATTTTACGAATTTATTTAACCTGGTTGTTGGTCGCTATCGCCTGCTTCGTGATTTTTTTTATTGGCAAGTGGCTGGTGTTATTTCTGGGAATAACGGGGGCGCCGGAGGGATCGCCATGGTTCTGCTGATAGGCATTCCGATGATTGTATTATTGATTTTCTTTTACTTAACCATTCCTTTGCTGGCGTTATATGAAAATTCAGTGCAGGCCGCGTTTTACGAAAGCGCCGCGGTCGCTCGCCGCCGTTTTTTGCCTTTACTGATTTTATATGCGGAGATAGTGATCATGCTGTTTATATCCTCCAGTCACACTCTTCACGCGCAATGGTTGCTGAAACATCACCTGATGGAACTTTGCAATCTGCTGGTATTCAGCGCGATTCTGCCTTTAGTTCTGAATCAAACCTTATTACTGCTGCACGACGTTAAACTAAAGCAGGTCAGCCATTCCGTATAAAAGACCTAATATTTCCTTAACATTTTTAAGTTACTTTATGTTTCCTTACATGGATTAATTTATTAATAATTATTGGAGATTATTGTATGCGTTATTCTGATTGGAAAGCAAAGTATATTAGACCTCATGCAGAAAAAAATGAATCTTTGCGTCATTTTAGTCAAAATAAATTTTATGCAACTCTATTGTTGGGGACACTTGAAAAAGAATTTTCCTGTCAATCAATAATAGCTGACGAAAAATTTATTGGTATCGTCCAAACACATGTGGACGGGCTGAGAAATGCTGGCTTCGGTTATGAGCATGAAAATGCTACGAAAGCAATGGCAAGTGACCCTTATAAGTTTGAAGCGTATGCTAATTTCGTCAAGCAACTTAAAGAGAATAATTACCTTGGCCATGTAAAAATTTTTCGAAAATCCAATAATCTGGCTGTTCAATTCGATAATGTCAGGTCCAGGGAAATGTTTGAGGTCAAATTGGGACATGAAATATTTACCAACAACAAATTCCTGTCTGGAAAAGCATGTCCTCAAAGAGATTCGAAACTGATTAATTTATTGGAGTTCCCTTACTATAAAGCTGGAGAGGGAGAACCTGCTGTTACATTTCCTAGTCAAGGAATGCGCGATAAATTTTATAAGCTGCTTGTTATAGATAGTTTAATCAATATATATGCTAAGAAGGGACAGGAGACTACTCTTTACTTTAAAGACGAGAAACTCCATAAACCGGATCACTCATTATCAATCCCACCCCCCAAAGAGTTGGCAAATACGGATGTCAATTATTTGGAAACCAGAACAATAGTGGTCGGCGATGAGCTTGATATTCCTCTTCAAGGGATCAGTGTTTTAATCAAGATAGTCCTGGAATATGCCAACTCCCTGGAGGGGGAGGATGTAAAACCGATGGAGAGTGTTAAAGGAAAATCACAGTTAATAGCGTCACAAGGTCTTATGGCCCAGTCTTCTAAGGTTTCTCAAAACAATAGCACAAATGAAAAAGATCAATGTCTGCTGCAATAATTGAGAGTCTGACTGAGTCGCGTAGGCGATTTCGATAAGATCCTTTAATGAGACCCTGGCCGGATGACTGTCAACACAGTGATCTGCTAGGGCAATGCTATTAAGTTAAGCGCCTCTCTTCCAAAGTATGCCGTCATTGCGAGCGCGAGCGAAGCAATCCAGTACAGAATTTCCACAAAGTTCGAACTGGATTGCTTCGCTCGCGCTCGCAATGACAGCATACTGCGGACGAATTTTCTTAACTTAATGGCATTGATCTGCCAGGGTCAATCACAGAGACCTGAAAAACCTGGAAAACCGGTTATTGCGTGGAGGGCTTATTTTCCGTCTTTTTGCGTGTCAGCGTTGGCGCTTTCTTCAAGGGCGCGCAGGTCATGCAAAGACACCAGGGCAGCGACGGGTTTGCCGCGGCGGGTTAAAATGACACGTCGGCCGCCGTAGGAAGCCTGATTGATTAATTCAGCAAAATTTTCTCTTGCGGCCACAGTAGTTATCGTTTTCATCACTTTCTCCAGGTTTATAAACTAGTTTATTTTATTCAATTTTTTCAAGTACTTAAATGCCCCGAACGCGTAACAAGTCGAAATGCACGCTAATTGAGTGAAAATTATACAATAATCAGGAGGATAAGTCAAGCATTTTTCTGGTTTTTCTGGTATTTGCTCAGTACACGACATTTTTTTCACCTCTCCCCTTGTGGGAGAGGTCGACGCGTGAAGCGCGGCGGGTGAGGGGTTGAACGAAGCAGTTTCCTATTGCTAACTGCTTGATTCTACCCCTCACCCCAACCCTCTCCCACAAGGGGAGAGGGAGTTTGAGCTTGTTCACGAATTTTTGTCATGTAGAAGAGTGGTAGATTTTGCAGAAGCAAAATCGATTGATTATCGGTAAAAATTAGGTCGTGATGTGGATTGGGATTGAGTCTTTTCTCTTTTTTGAAGATAAAAAGCAGTTTGAGATACTTTTCCTTCAGCCAGTTTTACTTTTTGCCCCTGTCGAGAAGAGTTGGCACATACCATGGCTGCTTTACCGAAGATCACTGCACCACTCAACATCATTCCTACAGAGACAATAGTGTCGAAGTCATCCCCAAGTCTGTGGATGGGACAAGAGAATTGTCGATAATTAATTCTCATGAAAACTTCAGTTTGATCGAGTTGCTCAAATGAGGAAACACTAATGTGGCTCATTATTCCAAAAAGCTGGATTCCGCCAACTGCATAATGAAAAAGAAAATCTATCAGTTTGCTGGTTCTGCTCTGTATTGTGGGTAATAAATCTTTTTGCTCTTTAAATTCTCGATTTGCCGAGATGTGCCGGTTTCGTGCATCCTTTAAAGAAATAAGTGAGTTATCATATTCATTAACAAGGTTACTAAAAAAATGAGAAGTTTTATCTAATTGATTAATTTCAAAAGAATTTAGAAAGCCAAAAATGATAAATACTAAATCTTTTGTAACTTTCTCCTCTTGAATAAGTATTAGCAGGTTTGTTTTTTTCTGTGATTGAAAAATAATTGGCATAAAATAATTGATTACAGAATTTTTTGTTAAATTAAATCTCATTATATTTTCCTTTTATTATTAATATAACGGCATTATATTCCATAGGTTTATTTGCTTCAAGTTGGTGACAGGGCTTTAATAGACTTTAGTATTTCCCAACTGGCAAATTCCACGGCGTAAGCAGGCGTTCTTTCTCTGCGAAAAGGAATCATCAGCTCGGTGTGATGGCGAAAGTTTCCGGTATTAATTTCCAGTTTTAATTGGGTTTGGGATTGCGCCTGGTCGCGCCAATAACTATCCATGCCGCGCAGGGTGATACGTATCGCATCCGGATTAACCTGAACGCAGGAAAAATCAAGATAAGGAAAGGATGCCGGGTCCAGTAAAATCGTGGCTAACAGACCCCCGGTGGCTTGGTCGTCAATTTGCAGTGCGCAGGAATTTTCGTGAATATACTGCTTCAATTGTGCCGAGGCTTTCTGCCTACAATGACTGACCGATTGTGCGCCGATAATCGTCTCAAAATGTCCGCGCATTTTTTCCAGAGCTGCTGCATCGGCGGACTGCAGTTTAATTTCCAGATAGGGATGATTAATCCGGTAACCCACGTAACATCCGGAACCTTTTACCAAGGGGTCCAGTAATTCCGCGATGCTGCCTTCGCTCACACCCAATAGTAACCATTCGCAACGAAATAAAGGTTGGGCGTAACCCTGGGACAGTAAGTATGGCAGAACATGGTTTTCGAAAATCGGCAGACATTCAAAGGGAGGTCCAGGCAGCATAAAAATCGGTTGCTGGCCGTGCATCACCTGGCATCCCGCAGCCGTACCATTATTGTTGGGAAAAATAATGGCGTCAGGCGGAAATAAACATTGTTGACGGTTACTTTCCGGAATAGGTAATGAGAAGCGACGCATACGTTCCACCACCTGTTCCCAGCAAACTTCATCGAAAACCAGCGGGGTGTTTAAAACAGCTTCGAGAGCAAAACGGGTGCGATCATCCGAGGTTGGTCCCAGACCGCCGGTAATAATGAGTCCGGCATGGTCCACCAGTAAAAATCGTATGGCCGATTCGATCTGGCTCTGATCGTCGCTGGCAGTGATATGCAGGCCGGGTTGAATAGTGTGATCGAATAATTGCCGCGCTATATGGTGACTGTTGGTGTTTAATACATCGCCATTGACGAGTTCATCGCCCGTGGAAAGCAGCGCTATTTTATTGATTATTTTGGCCACTCGCGTTCCAGATGGGATAATTTATCCGTGACCGTTTTCCATTCGTGTGCGTCGGGCGGCGCTTCTTTTTTTACGGCGATCATTGGCCATTGTTTGGCGAGTTCAGCATTCAGAGCGGTAAAGGCTTTTTGGTTTGCCGGCACATCGTCCTCGGCAAAGATGGCGTTGACCGGGCACTCTGGCACGCATAAATGGCAGTCGATGCATTCATTAGGATCGATCACTAAAAAATTTGGTCCTTCACGAAAACAGTCCACCGGGCAAACTTCGACGCAATCTGTATATTTACAACGTATGCACGCTTCGGTAACCACGTAAGTCATGAAAAAATCCCCCTGCCAATTAATATGGCCAATACTTTAAAAAATAACCAATTTCGGGTATTATAACCAAATGGTTACTTCTGAACAAATCAAAGCCTGGATTGAGACCGGCCTGCCCGAGAGTACGGCGGAAGTCACCGGCGATGGCCATCACTTTGAAGCAGTGGTGATCAGCCCAATGTTCGACCAGAAGAATAAAGTTCAGCGGCACCGTTTGGTTTATTCCGCGCTTGGGCAACGAATGCAGAGCGAAATCCACGCATTATCGTTACAGACATTAACTCCTGAAGAGGTTAGATCATGACAGTAAAAGAAAAAATCCACCAGACTATCCGCTCAAATCCAGTCGTTCTTTATATGAAGGGCACCGCCGACTTCCCTCAATGTGGCTTTTCTGGCCGGGTGGTGCAGATTCTGCAAAAATGCGGGGTTAAATTTGTAGATATCAATGTGCTCGACGACGAAGAAATCCGTCAGGGTATCAAGGATTACGCCAATTGGCCGACCATTCCCCAGTTATATGTGCAGGGAGAATTCGTGGGCGGCTGTGATATTGTCAACGAAATGTACGCCAGCGGCGAACTGCAAAAATTATTCAAAAGTCTTTAAAGATATCGTTCTGATCTTTGCGTAAGGGCGTTTTTTTGTCGCGCAGGCGGCGAATACGCTTGTATTTAGTGATTTCTGCCTGCTGGGAGGCAGATTTTGGGTTGATCTCGTCAAATTCCTTTAACTTTATGTCGATACTACTCACATAATGTTTATTAATTTTTCGCATGGTTTGATACAATGCTCCATGATGATAAAAAACCAACTTAACCTAAAAGGAATTGATTTTCAAGAGCTACAAAGCGTCCCGGGGTTGCAAAAGCTGGACCAACGGTTCCTGAAGGCCCTGGAAACTTTTAATCCGCAATGGCATGGTCAATTATTATCCTATCGACAAAATGCTCAATTTGCCGCTCCCGAAATCGTCAGCCAGCTCCTGATTGATTGCGCCGTGGTCCTGGAAGGTTTTCTCGCCGAACTGTTTGCGGTGGAAGAAGAAGTCGACTGTTTGCATGCCAAAACCCTGGCGCATCAGCCCATCTTCGCGTTTAAATTCTGGTACGTGCTAAAACAGGCCCGCCGTGCCGCGAGTATTCAGGAAAATAGAAAATCTTTTTCCCAGTTAAATCAAATTATTGAAGCAGAAATTTTATCTAAAAAATTAAATTTAAGCGATCGGCAATTGGCGGTGGCGCAACTGGGAATGGCCTATCTGGAGGATGCGGATAATTGCCGGGATGGTATCAACACCCTGATCGAATGGTGTGTCGCGGCCATGACCACTGAAGAAGGCCGCGCCAGTGTCAAAGGTTGGGAAATGTTCCATCTGCCCCGGCGTTTAAATTTTGAGAACCTGGTGAGCGTTCAGCCATTACCCGAAGATCCCTTTGGCCGCCTGCAGGGAATTGCGCAACGTTACCGGGATGGATTTGATTTAACGGATCCGCGCATGTCCCAGCGGCAGGTGATGGCGGAAATCGACTATTGCGTTTATTGCCATTCCAATCAGGGTGATTTTTGTTCACGAGGCTTTCCGGTTAAAAAAACCGATTTAAGTCAGGGTCTTAAAATTAACCCGGTGGGAGAAATTTTAACGGGTTGCCCGCTGGAAGAAAAAATCTCCGAGATGCACGTATTGAAAAAAGCAGGTTTCGGCATCGCGGCATTGGCGATGATCATGGTGGATAATCCCCTCTGTCCCATGACCGGCCACCGCATCTGTAACGATTGTATGAAAGCCTGTATTTATCAGAAACAGGAACCTGTGAATATTCCCCAAACTGAGACCGGAATATTAACAGATGTCCTCCATCTGCCGTGGGGAGTGGAGATTTATGATTTATTGACACGCTGGAATCCTTTGCGACCGAGGCAATGGGTGGTTCAATCTTATAACGGTTTAAAAGTCCTTGTCATGGGGATGGGGCCGGCGGGCTTTAGTCTGGCCCACCATTTGCTGATGGAGGGTTTCGCAGTGGTGGGGATGGACGGCCTGAAAATTGAACCGCTGCCGGATCAGTATCTGACCCAACCCATTCACCGCTATGTTGACATCACTGAAAACCTGTCAGATCGCTGGGTTTCGGGTTTTGGAGGAGTTGCCGAATATGGTATTACCGTGCGCTGGGATAAAAATTTCCTGAAATTAATTTATATTTCCCTATTAAGAAGACAATTTTTTCAGGTAGTTGGCGGCGTTCGTTTCGGTGGAACTTTAAAAGTAGAAGATGCCTGGCTTCTGGGTTTTACCACCTGGCGCTGGCGGTCGCGCCGGACCGCCTGAGGCCCTGGAGATTCCGCACAGCCTTGCGCCGGGAATGCGCCAGGCCAATGATTTTTTAATGGCTTTGCACCTTACCGGCGCTGCCAGGGCGGAAGGGCTGGCGAATTTGCAGGTCCGTCTCCCTGCGGTGGTCATTGGGGGCGGTCTCACGGCGGTCGATACCGCCACCGAGGTTCAGGCTGATCATATTGTGCAAATTGAGAAAATGGCCGCCCGCTATACAACCCTGGTTGGTCATTTTGGGCAAGATACCGTAAGATCGCGTTTTTTACCTGCCGATTTAACGATAATGGACGAAATCTTGAACATGCGCGTCAGCTGGCCAATGAGCGCAGCCAGGCCTTAAAGGAGCAGCGTGCTCCCGATTTGATCAAATTGATCCGCCAATGGGGCGGAGTGACCATTGCCTATCGACGCACGCTACAGGAATCTCCGGCTTACCGCCGCAACCATGAGGAACTTACCAGCGCGCTTGAGGAGGGCATTTACTATGCGGAAGGACTGGAGCCCAAAGCGGTGCTTCTGGATGAGGACGGCCAGGTGCGGGCATTGCGCTGTCAGTGGTCTGTTTGGGATGAAGAAGGTCGCTGGATAGCGACTGACGAAGAGCAGGCTTTACCCGCTCGCGCCATTTTTGTAGCGACCGGCGCGCGCCTAAACGTAGCGTATGAATTTGAGCATCGCGGCACTTTTCTGCGTCAAAACCGGTTTACCTATCGGCGTTATGAGCGGGTAAACGGTTATTTGCGGCAAATTGACACCTTGAGTCACGTGAAAAATCCGCATTTTGGGGCTTTTACCAGCTATGCCAAAGATCACCGCACGGTGACTTTTCTGGGCGATACCCACCCGGTTTTTCACGGCAGCGTGGTGAAGGCGATTGCTTCGGCGCAGCGGGTATATCCTGAAATTTGCCGGGTATTAGAGCCGCATCGGATGACAGGCGATGTGAATGAATATCAGACCTTTCGCGACAAAATCCAGCATTCCTTCAGCGCCGTGGTGGTCGAGGTGAAACGCCATAATCATCGCGTGATTGAACTGGTGGCGCGCGCGCCCGTCGCCGCGCGTAAAGGCGGCGGCGGACAATTTTACCGTGTCCAGAATTTTTGCTTCCCCCAAATGGAGGGACTGGCATCAGGAGTTCCCGCTGAAGGGAACTCTCCTTACGCGATGGGGGTCGAAGGGGGAGAGAGCTGAGCTCCTCCCCCTTCATTCCGAGCAATCGGCTTTGCCGATGCGCAGGATAAGAACAGGAAGCCATTGCCGCTGTACTCAGCGGCAATGCCCGCTGAAGGGAACTCTCCTTACGCGATGGGGGTCGAAGGGGGAGAGAGCGGAGCGTCTCCTCCTTCATTCCGAGCAATCGGCTTTGCCGATGCGCAGGATAAGAACAGGAAGCCATTGCCGCTGTACTCAGCGGCAATGGCTGGACTGGCATTGCTGGGCGTGCCCCATCCGAAAGATCCGGAACTGCTGTCTTTTTATGTCGTTGAAAGAGGCGCCAGTTCGCGGCTGGTGCAGCGTTTACAACCGGGCGATCCGCTGGCGCTGATGGGACCGACGGGCGCTCACATGTCGCGGATATTGGCGCCGTCAACGATACTGGTGATCGGAGATATTATTTCACCGGCGTTTTTGATGTCGATGGCGGAAAAATTTTTGCGCGAAGGTCACCGGATTTGGTATCTGGGCTATTTTGAGCAGGCGCGGGACTTATATTGTCAGGAAAAATTAGAATCCGTGGCGGAGAAAATTATCTGGCTAACCCGTCAGGGCGTCATTAGCGCTCGCCGGTCACAAGACCTGAGTTTCCAGGACGGTGACGTGCAGAATGCCTTGCGGCAATTCCCGGACTTGGCCAGTGTCGGCCAGGTTTGGGTGCTGGGTTCTGGCTGTCTGCTCCAGGAAATTAAGAGCGTTCGCAGCGGATTAAATCCTCCTTGGCCGGAGTCCATACCCGTGCTGGGTTCAGTCTACGGGCCTATGCAATGCATGCTGAAAGGTGTTTGCGCGCAATGTTTGCAATGGCAGATCGATCCGGCGACCGGTAAGCGCAGTAAAGCAGTGTATGCCTGCTCCTGGCAGCATCAACCTTTATCCGGTATCGATATTGTGAATCTGGACGAACGTCTTGCTCAAAACCGCTGCCAGGAAACACTAACAGATTTATGGATGGACTATCTGGAACGGTAAAAAAATGCTAGTATAATCCGCTCTTAGTTAAACGAACGTTGAGGTAGGTATCAGTCATGGTCAAACAATTATCCCCTGAAGAAGCCGAACGGCTGCTGGCTGGCGGTGAACTGGTGATTATTGATGTGCGTGATCAGGAAAGTTTTAATCAGAGTCACATTGAAGGCGCGATTCAGTTATCCGTAGCGGATATGAAAGGTTTTTGTCAAACCACTCCTAAAAATCAATCGATTTTAGTTTATTGTTATCACGGCATTAGTAGCCAGGCCGTCGGCCAGCATCTCCAGGATCAGGGGTTTCTAACGGTTTATAGCCTGATCGGCGGTTTTGAAAAATGGCAAGCCCATCATCATCCCATGTCGGATGAACAAAAAGAATGACTTTGAAGTCTCAGCAATTATCGCTGAATACAGCGATAATTGCTTCCTGTTTATATCCTGCGCTCGGCGGAGCCGATGCTCGGAATGACACCCGTCTCATGGGTGCAGGCGTGGGAGAATCGCGATTCTCCCCCTTGCGATCCCCCATCGCGGGGAGTGTTTCTACGAAAATTATCTTTTGTAAAGGTGATTTATTTTATTAAAGACTTTACTCAAAGCAGAAGACGCTATCATTATCGCTCATTATTACACGCCGGCGCCTATTCAAAAGTTGGCAGAAGAAACCGGTGGTTTCATTGGCGATTCTTTGGCGATGGCCCGATTTGGGCAGCGACATCCCGCCAGTACCTTGATGATCGCCGGCGTTAAATTCATGGGTGAAACCGCCAAAATTCTCAGTCCTGAAAAACGCGTGCTGATGCCCGATCTGGCGGCAACCTGTTCTCTGGATTTAAGCTGCCCCGCCGCCGAATTCAATGACTTTTGTGAGCAACACCCAAACCGCACGGTAGTGGTGTATGCGAATACTTCCGCGCACGTCAAGGCTCGCGCGGACTGGGTAGTCACTTCCAGCAACGCAGTGGAAATTGTTGATCACCTTGATTCAGAGGGTCATAAAATTTTGTGGTGCGCCAGACCGGTATCTGGGTCGTTATGTGGCAGCGAAGACGGGTGCGGACATGGTACTATGGCAGGGGGCCTGCATTGTCCATGAGGAATTTCAGGCCAACGGCCTGGTTCAACTCAAACAACAATTTCCGCACGCGGCGATTTTAGCGCATCCCGAGTCTCCCCAGGCGGTAGTGGAGATGGCGGATGTCGTGGGTTCCACCTCGGAATTGTTACTCGCCAGCCAAAAATTACCGCAACAGATGTTTATTGTCGCCACCGAAACGGGCATTTTTTATAAAATGCAACAGGCCTCTCCCGGCAAGCAGTTTTTAGCGGCCCCCACCGGTGGCAATGGCGCTACCTGCCAGAGTTGTGGACATTGTCCGTGGATGGCGATGAATGGACTGGAAAATCTGGCTGAATCTTTACAGAGCGGCAGCAACGAAATTTTTCTGCCGGAAGCGATAATGCAGCGAGCCCGCGTCTCATTGCAAAGAATGGTTGACTTTAAAAATTTTAAGGATGGGTTATGAGTATTGAAGAAATTTCCCGGGAATTATCGGAAAAGGTTGAGAAGCTGGGATTACCCCATATCAAATACCATATATTTTTATGCTGCGACCAGCGTAAACCGAAGTGCTGTTCACTGGAAGACGGTCTGGAATCCTGGGAATTTTTGAAAAATCGTTTGAAGGAACTGAACTTAACCGGCGAAGGAGGGGTTTATCGCACCAAGGCCGACTGCCTGCGTATTTGCATCCGCGGCCCGATTGCGGTGGTGTATCCAGACGGCATCTGGTACCACTCTTGCACGCCGGCGGTTCTGGAGCGCATTATTCAGGAACACTTTATTCAGGGTAAGCCTGTAAAAGAATATATTTTCTATCCGCAATGAACACTATAATCACCGGCAATTTACGCAAAATGAGCTCGCAGCTTCGACAGGCGGCGGTGGAATACACGTGGGTGGTGAATGATCAGAAAATTCCCTTAAATCCCTGTCTGGGGCAAATGGTGCGATTACAATTTACTGGCAATATCCATTGCATCCAGTGTGGACGTAAAACCAGACAAAGTTATCAGCAAGGCTATTGTTATCCTTGCATGCAGCGGTTGGCGGAATGCAATTTCTGCACGATTCGTCCGGAAAAATGCCGGATTCACGAAGGCATGTGTCCGGAAAACGATTGGGCTCATAGCCAATGCGCGCAGCGGCATACCGTTTATCTCGCCAATTCCTCTGGATTAAAAGTAGGGATTACCCGTTGCACGCAATTACCCACGCGCTGGATCGATCAGGGCGCCTGTCAGGGGCTGCCGATATTTCAGGTAGCCAATCGTTATCAATCCGGTATTATCGAGATGTGTTTAAAAAAATTTGTCAACGATCGGACTGACTGGCGAAAACTGTTAAAGAAATCTGCCGGTGCTGTGAATTTATGGCAGGAACATGCCGCGTTGATGAGTCAGGCGGAGGGGCTGCTGCGTGAAGCCACAACCGCTTTCGCGAATGATATAATCTGGCTGTCGAATGTCGAAATCACAGAACTGGTTTATCCCGTACAATGTTATCCCGAGGAAATCGTGAGTTTATCGTTTGATAAAACCTCATTAATCAGCGGCATTTTGCAGGGCATTAAAGGTCAATATTTACTTTTGGATACCGGCGTTATTAATATACGCAAATTTGCTGGCTATGAATTAGAATGTCACTAATTAAGTGGAATGTTACCTCCACCCGGATGGAAACATCATTCTCGCATATGATAATTTAACTTGAAAATAATTAACAGAAATTTTCGAACATTTTGGGGATCATAGGGGTTTTTCTGGTTTTGCTTGCCTACGTGTTATTGCAGGTCGGTAAAATGAAATCAGCTTGGGTAAGTTATTCGTTATTGAATTTAATTGGCTCCGGTTTGATTTTAATCTCTCTCTATTTTTACTGGAATCTGGCTTCCGGCGTCATCGAAATCGCATGGTTTCTTATCAGCCTGTACGGATTGATAAACGCCGTTCCTAAATATTTACGCCATCGAAATTGATTTTCTTAATAATGACGCGATGGTCTGTCAATAAATTTGATACATCGGGATTTGTAGTTTATTATGGGCGCCGTTCTTTCTTTGAGATACACCCGCAGGGAGGAGATTATTATGAAGAAATCAGGAATTTGCGCTGTCGTTATTTTATCCGTTCTGATGGTAACCGCCGCTTTTGGCAAAACCCAGACAGAACAGGTCCATGAAATTTATGACCAATGGACCCATGCGATCGAAACGGCTAAAGGGAACCCGCAGCCAGTGGTTTCTCTGTATGCGCCGAAAGCGGTTCTTCTGGCTACCCTGTCTCCTATGCCGATCACTACCCGTCAGGCCATGAATGATTATTTTGCCAAATTGACCGCCAACCAGAATATGAAAGTAGAAACCAAACAAATAATCACGCAAATTTTTCCCGAGGTAGCCATTAATAGCGGCGTGTACGTATTCCGATTTACGGATAAAAACAATAAACCCGTGGCCCTCGAAGCCCGTTTTAGCTTTGTCTATCATCAATCCCACGGACATTGGCTGATCGTGAATCATCACTCTTCACTGCTGCCAGTGGCTGCTCATTAATCGGAATCGCCGAACCCCGCGATCAAGCCGTGGGGTGACGACGGTGGGTAGCTATACTCCTAACATACGATAAAAGAATAAAGAGATGAATCCGAATTAGGATCAGAATCATCATCAGAATCCTCCGTGTCATTCAGCCAATCAATTACCTCTTTAGGATTATTTTTTTTCGTAATTAAATAACTTGTGGGCATTTCATAATTAAACGATAAATTACTGTACACAGATATTTTTGGTTTAAATGTAACAACATTGTTTAAAATAATTTGTCGATCTTCAAGAGAAGAAGCACTTGAAGCAACATTAGAAGGGTACATATAAACATCTTTTATTTGCAGAAAATCCAAAACATTTTTTAATTTATTACAAAAATTGGTATCTTCCCAACGTTGAGCCAGTACAGTGGCTGAAGAAATAACACGTAAGACATCAGATCCAAATGATTTTAATAAGTTCTCAAAATAAAGAACAATATTTTGATTTGGATAATTGATTTCTTTGTTTTCAAGAGCATTATCTTCGATATTACGATATAATTCTTTGTTTTCTTCCAAAAAATTAGGTAAATTTTTCAGAAACTGTTTTTCATCAGAATATTGACTAACAAATATCCGTAAGTTTCTCCAAAAAGCATTAACCTCCCGACTGTTATCTACAATAATTAGCTTTGGTAACATAATGTTTGAAATTTTCTCATCATAAGTAAATTTACTCCTTCTAATTTGCATCGCTATTTCTACCCCGCGCAATACGGAAGTGCCAATGACAGCAAACGGATTTAATACTTTTTCTTCCTTAACAAGTTTATTGATACCAGTAAACACGGGATCATTACCAACTACGAACGCCTTATATTTCTGTTTCTCTTCTTCCTGTAACTGCTTTACCCCATAATTCTTTCTGGTACGGTATCCTCTAAAAAATGATTGTATTTTAAGTGTGGATTGTTCTATTGATAGATTTGATTTGGGCCGCTGAATTTCCTTTGTATCGATATCCATGGGAGCAGGCTGGATTTCCAACTCTTATTTTTTGTTCATAATTTCTTTCTCTTTTTATCTGGGTTATGCTTATTTGAATTCATAATTCTGACTTAAAAATATTAAAATAGTATTAAATTTGCATTAATTATTTAAAAAATTCTGTACTGATCTGAGCATTTGCGGAGCCAAATATTTTAAAAAATCGCCCAGGCGCGAACGAAGCCGACGGGTGACCGAGGAAGGCTTTTCCACGCACAGCGAATCCGGCGGAATCACCTCGAGAGATATATTTTGCCTCTTCAGTTCATACCTACAAGGCGGGATATTTCCTTGGAGCGAGCATGGGAAAGCCTTCTTCGGGCAGGCCCCGGCGAGTGATTACCCGCTATTCCTGGGTGATTTTTTAAAATATTGGCGGACTTTGGAATGTCAATCAATCCAAACTACACTAACCCGAGTTTCGGGTTTTAAAAATTTAAAATCAGATGGGTTATGAAAATTAACGCTTGAAAAAAGGAGCTGATTTGCTATCCTGATCATTTTCTAATCTCTACAAAAGGAAATGAGCTAATGGAAATAGCAAATCAACTTGATCTCTATTTTTTGCGAAATCGATGATTTTTGCAAGGAGTTTGATACATTAACAAAAAATAAATTATTGACAGGCCCTCACCCGGGCAAGCGAGGCCCTGAAACCGGACTCTCAATCAGTGAAATCATGACAATACTCATCATGTTTCATGGGGTTCGGTTTCGAATTTTAAAAGATTTTATACGGGATTTTTGGAAGTATATTGGCGAGGTTATTTCCCCAATTTGCCCAGTTATTCTCGATTTATTACGTTGATGAAACGCGCTATTTTTCCGATGACTGTGTTCACGCAACTGAAGAGCGGAAAGCGGACCGGTATCTATTATTTGGACTCTAGCTGCTTGCCGGTCAGTCATCTCAAACGCAGCAGGCGCCATAAAACCTTCGATCAAATTGCGCAGTATGGCAAGACTTCAGTGGGCTGGTTTTTTGGCTTAAAATTACATATTGTGACGAATGATCGCGGCGAATTCATCGCTTTCAAAATTACCAAAGGAAATCGCAGTGACAGTCAAGAGGCCGCTTTTTTACTCAGCAAATTAGAAGGGTTTGCTTTCGGAGATAAAGGTTACATCAGCAAAAAATTATTTGATGTTCTCTTTTCTCAAGGACTGAAATTAATCACCCGGAAGCGAAAAAACATGAAAAAAGTACCACTCTCCGACTATGAGCAGCAATTGCTGAACCAACGAGGAATTGTTGAGACTGTGATCGGGCATCTCAAGCACCACTATCAAATCTGGCATACCCGCCATCGCTCTGTGATGAATGCGATGACTCATTTAGTTTCGGCGCTGGCTGCTTACGCCATTGAACCGTTGAAAATTTCGGCTATCAAACGGCTTGGGCTAATGATGTAAAACCCGAAACTGGGGTACACTAGGTAATGTAGATTATTCGGATTCGCCGAAGCGGTTTTGGATCAGTTCGGTGATTTTTTCTAAGGCAGCCGCTTCGTCTTCGCCGGAAATGACCAGTTCAATTTCGGCATTCTGGCTGGCGCCCAGCGTCATAACGGCAAGGATATCCTTGGCGTCTACCTCATAGCCTTGATAATGAAGGGTAATTTCACTCTGAAAACGGTTGGCAAGGCTGATTAATTTCATTGACGCTCGCGCGTGCAACCCCAGCTTGTTAATAATAGTTAATTTTTTTTTTAGCATCCTTTGCCCATTTTTTCCTTATGTTTACTGAGCTGCCGGCTGATTTTGTCGACGAGTTTGTCGATACTTTCATACATATCTTCTGAGCTCGCCTTGGCATGAACCTGCAGTCCGGGTACGGTCAGGTTAGCTTCTGCGATCTGGTTGATTTTTTCAACGTGGAAAGTTAAGTGAATATGGGTGATTTTATCGGATAGGGCATTTAGCCGTTTTATTTTTTTTTCGACATAGTTGCGAATAGCGGGAGTAATGTCGGTATTTTGACCAGTCATTTGAATTTGCATAGTTTTTCTCCTAAAAATTAAAGAATAAAATGTTCTCCCAGATAGACCTCCCGAACCTGTTGATTGCTCAAAATTTCTTGAGGCGATCCTTGCGCCAGGATGGCTCCTTCACTGACGATGTAGGCGCGCTGGCAAATATCTAAAGTTTCCCGCACATTGTGATCGGTGATGAGTACGCCGATTCCACGTTCCGATAAGTGGGTAATAATCCGTTTAATATCGACCACTGAAATAGGATCGATACCCGCGAACGGTTCGTCCAGCAATATAAATTTAGGGTCCCGAGTCAAAGCGCGAGCGATTTCAACGCGGCGGCTTTCACCACCGGATAAACTGATACCGACACTGTCTTTCAGGTGCTCGATATGAAATTCATGCATGAGATGCTGGAGTTTTTCTTTTCTTTGCTGACTGGAAAGGTCGTCCCGCAACTCAAGGATAGCCATCAGATTTTTAGCGACGGTGAGTTTTCGGAAAATGGATCGTTCCTGAGGCAAATAGCTCAGTCCCAAACGCGCGCGCTGATGTAACGGTTTTCGGGTAATTTTCTGATCGTCGAGAAACACCTGCCCACCGTCGGGAATAACCAGACCGATAATCATATTAAATGTGGTGGTCTTGCCTGCGCCGTTTGGACCTAGTAAACCCACCACCTCGCTATTGCTAATGGATACCGAAACACCTCTCACCACTTGTCTTGATTTATAATGTTTGCTGAGATTATGAGTGGTGAGCTGGGCCATAAATCGACTATTTCCTGGGGGGGTTGTTTTGTTGTGGCTGAATAATCATTTCAGTACGTTCCTTGCCAGGGACTGCCAGTGAATGCACAATTTCATTGTCCATATCATACCATATATGAGGTCCGCTGAAAATATTGCCATCCTGGTTAACCCGGCCTTGTTTCTCCAATAATACAGTTTTTTTCTCAGGGTCATAAGTAATTTTTAAAGCCTCCACGTAAAGGCGGCTTTTATTGGGAGAGGGCAGGGTGCTGTAATGCGCCGGGTTGCCGTAAATAACCACCTGACGAATTTTACTGCCGCTATTCGGCATTTTATACACAACCATTTTATCGCCATCTATTTTCGAGGAACCCTGATCGCCCTGCACATGGCCAATATAAGTAATGGTGTTCTGATTACGATCATAAGTAGCGGATTCGGAAAGCACATGCATAACGGCGTACTTGTCTGTATCCAGCGCGTTAGCGCCAGTCAGCCAGCCTGAACAGATAAGAAGGGTGAATATCATTATTTTTTTCTGTTTAGGGAGTGGTTTTTTGTGGAGGCTCATAGCTACCTTTTACTGAAGTGAGTAATGTGAATAATCCTGTTTTAAAATCGGCCTGCATGCCTACCGCTTCAATCCGGGCGTCGGGACGAGTAATGACGATGGGTTGACTGGTTTCGGCAAAAGAACGGTGAGGAAAAATGGTCATTTCAGTCGTGCGAATGGTGGTTTCCGGGGATGCCGGTTGCGGGGCCTGGTGAATAATCACGTTGCCCGATAAATCGACCCGTTCGCTATCGTGGATAGCCGTGCCTTTTTGAGCATTAATTGTCCATGGGATGCGTCTCTTGCTGTAGGCCAGCACTTCCGGATTTTCATAATATGAGGTGCTGTCCTGAGCATAATGGGTCATTTTCGGAGTATCCATGAATACGTGTACTTGTCCCTGATTATCATACTGGGTGTAATGCGCATTGATCATGTAACCATCCAGAACTGCCGCGGGGGCGGGTCGAAGTTTAACATGCTTGGTACCGAAGAAAGCCCAAAAGCTCAGTCCGGCGATGACGATAAAAAAAATGGCCAACCAACGAATCACGCGCAGAGTGTCCCGCATTCGGTGAGTAACCGGTCGCAGACTTCCCGGACAGCGCCGGCGCCACCGGTTTTTTCAGTATGCCATTGGGCAGCGGCTTTGACTTCGGGACAGGCGTTGGCCACTGCGATGCTCAATCCTGCCGCCTGCATCACTGGCAAATCAGGTAAATCATCGCCCACATAGGCTGTTTCAGAGGCTTTGATGCCCAACCGATGGATTAATTCATTAAATACCGCCAGTTTATCCGCGCAGCCCTGATAGACATGACGCACCTGTAATTCCGCCATACGTGCCGTGACGCTGGCGCTGGAGCGTCCCGAGATTATGGCGATAATCACGCCGGCATTCTGCAGACGTTTAATGCCCACGCCGTCGTGGGTATGAAAACGTTTCAATTCTTTTCCTTCTTCGGTGAGCCAGATGGCGCCGTCGGTCAATACACCGTCCACATCGAGAATGAGACATTTAATGAGCATGGTCAGGCCACCCGCACTTGCAGTAAATCGTGAATGTGAATAATTCCCACCGGTCTCCTGTCATTATCGTCAGTGACCACCACAGCGGTGATTTTATGAGCCTGCATAATTTGCAGAGCGCTGGCTGCCAATAATTTCGGAGTCAGCGTGATGCATTGGCGGGTCATGACCTGACTGATCGGAGTTTGGCGAATGTCCAGCCCCTTATCGAGAGCGCGTCGTAAATCGCCATCTGTAAATACACCCATTAAGTAACCCTCTGAATTGACCACAGTGGTCATGCCGAAACGCTTGCGGGTCACTTCGATCAATGCATCGCAGAGGAGGCAGTCTGTCAGGACGTTGGGGATGTCCTCACCGGTATGCATCAGCGATTCAATCCGTAACAGCAGCCGTCTCCCCAGTGAGCCGCCGGGGTGGGAGAGAGCAAAATCGTGCTCGGTGAAACCACGCGCTTCCAGAAGAGCGATGGCTAACGCATCTCCCATCACCAACGCGGCTGTCGTGCTGGCGGTGGGGGCCAAACCGAGAGGACAGGCCTCCTGGGCGACACTGGCTTCGATGTGCGCATTAGCGGTTATAGCGAGGGTAGATTTGGGATTGCCGGTGATGGCGATAATGGTCACGCCCAGCCTGGCAAGCGCAGGCAGTAAATCCAGAATTTCGGGGGTCTCGCCGGAGTTGGAAAAAATAATCATCACATCCAGGGGGATGATCATCCCCATATCGCCGTGGCTGGCTTCGCCGGGATGCACAAACAGCGCCGGTGTTCCGGTACTGGCCATCGTCGAGGCGACCTTGCGCGCGATGTGGCCGGATTTGCCGATGCCCATGACCACGATTCTGCCCTGACAGCGCAACAGCATTCGGCAGGCATTGGAGAAATTATGATCAATCTGTTTTTCCAGACCGGCGATTGCTTCCAGTTCCGTGCGAATGACTGCCCTGCCGAGCTGACAAAATTGTTCACTTTGAGGCTCTATACTTGTTTGTTGCATGGGGATTGTCCATTGACCTAAAGTTAGGCTATGATTATAACAGATTTATGGATGGCATGGGAGAGGGTGTGGAAGCGAACGGTTCTATCGTCAAGATTCGACAATTAAGTTATTCGATATCAGGACGGCCGATTTTTAAGGGCATCAATCTGGATATTCCGCGCAATAAAATTGTGGCGATTATGGGCCCCAGTGGCACAGGGAAAACAACGCTTCTGAACCTTATCGGCGGCCGGCTGAAACCGGATTCGGGAAATATCCTGGTCCATAATCAGGACGTGTCAAAGTTATCTCGAAAAAGCTTGTATAAACTGCGGCGAGGGATTGGTGTATTGTTTCAGGAAGGAGCATTGTTCACTGACCTGAATGTGTTTGAAAATGTCGCTTTCCCATTGCGGGAGCATACCCACTTACCCGAAGACATGATTCAGAATTTAGTGCGCATGCAATTAAACGGGGTTGGTCTTCGTGGGGCGCTGAACTTAAAAATTGAAGAATTGTCAGGAGGAATGGCGCGCCGCGTCGCTTTGGCCCGCGCGACGGTACTGGGTCCGGAGCTGATGTTATACGACGAACCTTTTACCGGTCAGGACCCTATTTCGAGAGGCGTCCTCGTCCAGCTAATCCGGGAATTGAATGATGCGCTGGGTTTAACTTCAGTGTTGGTCTCGCATGATGTACCGGAAACCGCAAAGATTGCTGATTATATCTATATTCTGGCCGGCGGGCGCATTATTGGAGAGGGGCCGCCCGGAGAACTCTTAAATTCCGGAATCCCCCAGGTTAAGCAATTTACGCACGGCCTGCCGGATGGTCCCGTGGCTTTCCATTATCCGGCAAAAAATTATCGGGAGGATTTAGGGTTGTGAATCAACTACAGCAGTTTGGCCGCAAAGGCGTTGATTTTTGCGGACACCTGGGACTGGCGGGAATTTTTTTATTCCGGTCAGTTTTTTGCCGGCCTAAGTGGCGGCAGGCATGGCCATTATTCGCGACACAACTGTATAAAATCGGGGTTCTTTCTCTGGTGATCATTTTATTATCAGCATTATTCATCGGTATGGTGGTGGCGTTGCAGGGCTATAATACGCTGCGAAAATTTGGCGCAGAGCAGGAATTGGGACAGTTGGTCGCGTTAAGCGTGGTGAGAGAACTGGGTCCTGTGGTTGCGGCCTTGTTATTTGCCGGACGCGCAGGTTCAGCGCTGACGGCGGAATTAGGTTTGATGCGCGCCACTCAACAGATTGGCGGCATGGAAATGATGGCGGTCGATCCCATGTGGCGGATAGTAGCGCCGAGATTATGGGCCGGGCTGCTCGCCATGCCGATACTGGCGATTCTGTTTAACGTGGTCGCGATAATGGGTGGGCATTTCGTCGGTGTTGACTGGCTGGGTGTGGATGACGGCGCATTCTGGTCTAACATGCAGTCCGCGGTGGGTTTTCGCGAAGATATTTTGAATGGCGTCATCAAGAGCCTGGTATTTGGTTTTGTCGTGACCTGGGTTTCTGTTTATCAAGGGTTTTATTCAGAGCCCAATGCCGCGGGCATTAGCAAGGCGACGACCCGGACAGTCGTATTTTCGTCGCTATTGGTGTTAGCGTTAGACTTTGTATTAACGTCTTTAATGATGGGGGGTTGGTAGCCGTGCGAAATAAAACGCTCGAAGTGATAGTGGGTTTGTTGATGGTTGTCGGCTTTTTAGGGTTGATTTTCCTGGCTTTCAAAGTGAGTGGATTAAGCTTATCTTCTGAAGGTGAGACTTATGCGGTCACCGCGGATTTTGACGATATTGGCAGCCTGAAGGTCCGTGCTCCGGTGCAGGTCTCGGGGGTCAACGTCGGCCGGGTTTCCGATATCAGTTTGGACAAAAACAGCTTCCGGGCACGGGTGACATTATCGATTAAAAATCAATACAATGCCCTGCCCATGGATACCAGCGCCAGTATCTATACTCAGGGAATTTTGGGTTCTAATTATGTGGCCCTGTCACCCGGATTTGAAACGGAGAGTTTACAGCCCGGCGGCCATATAGACACCACCCATTCCGCTTTGATTCTGGAAAATTTGATTGGGCAATTATTATTTAGCCTGAAATCTGACAAAAACAAGGAGACGCAACCTGCGGCGAATCCTGCGCCGGCGCCAGCGAAACCCGCGCAATAGGTCTATGCTTATGTCTCACAATGGCGTTAAGTTAAGGGTCCCTCCCTTTTTCAAAGGGGGAGGTTGGAAAACCCGGCTTTAGCAGTGACGTGAATTTTATTATTAGAGGAGAAGAGAGTTATGAAAAGTTTGATGAAGTTTAGGAACTGGTTTTTTATAGTGTTTGGTTTGAGTATGGTGTTGTCATTAGGATCTGCTCTGGCTGCGCCTGTCTCTCCGGTGACGGTTTTAAATAACGCTGCTAATCAGATGATAACCAGTCTGGCGCAAAATAAATCCAGGCTTAAGAATGGCGACGGCATCATTTACGGCATAGTCAATCGCGTATTATTGCCTTATGTGGATCTGGACAGGATGTCGATGGCTGTAGTCGGCAGACAATACTGGACTTCAGCGACCCCTGCGCAGAAAAGTGAATTTATCACCCAATTTACCCGGCTGGTGACATCCACTTATGCCGCCGCGCTGGCTTCTTATGATGATGATAAAGTACAGTTTTTCCCCATCCGTGGCGATTACAGCAACAGCCGTACCCTCACGGTGCGCAGCATGATCATTCGCCGTTCCGGTCAAAAAATTCGCGTCGACTACAACGTGGTGCGTAGCGGTGATTCCTGGAAAGTTTACGATTTTAGTATTGAAAATATCAGCATGGTGCAAAGCTACCGGTCCCAATTCTCGGATGTGCTGTCCCAACAAGGGATGGCGGGATTATTGCAGAGACTGAAAACTCATAATAAAAATACATAAAAATCATGACGTTATCAGGAAAAATTCAGCAAATACATCACCACGACCAGACAGTGGCTGTCAACTTTAGCCGGGACCGGTCGGTGCTGGAAGTGGTGGGTGCGGTGAATTTCAAAAACGTCGTGAAATTGCGTCAACAGGGTAAACACTTATTGGCGCAGCACCCGCAAGCCGTTGTGCCGATAGATTTACAGGGCATTCAAACCAGCGACAATTCCGGTCTGGTATTACTGGTGGCGTGGGTGGAAGATGCCCGGGATATGCAAAAAACGTTGAAGTTCCAACATGTGCCGGATTTTCTTCAACGTATGGCGCAGGTGTTTGGTCTGCAGTCTATCTTATTCGAAAACGAAGCTTAAATTGAGAAGAACGCATGGATAAATTTATTATAAACGGCTGCCGCCAACCCTTGTCGGGAACAGTTAAAATTTCAGGTTCCAAGAACGCGGCCTTGCCGATATTGGCCGCTTCGTTACTGTCTGCAAAACCAGTCTCAATTAAGAATGTGCCCTATTTGCGGGATGTGGTGACCATCAACAATTTGTTAAATCGCCTCGGCGCGAAAGTCAGCATGAATAACGGCCAGGTGGAAATAGACGCCGGAAATATTATCAGCACTCAGGCGCCGTACGAACTGGTGAAAACCATGCGCGCTTCGATCGTGGTGTTAGGTCCGTTGCTGGCCCGGTGCGGAAAAGCGGAAGTTTCTCTGCCAGGAGGTTGTGCGATAGGTCCGCGCCCGGTGGATATTCACCTGGAAGGTATGCGGGCGCTGGGTGCGGAAATCGTCATTAAAAATGGTTTTATTCATGCGCAGGTGAATGGGCGTTTACGCGGGGCGGAATTAACTCTCGAAAAAATCACAGTCACCGGTACTGAAAATTTATTAATGGCCGCGACTCTTGCGGAAGGCCGGACCATTATTCGTAACGCCGCACGTGAACCTGAAGTCAGTGATTTGGCTAATTTTTTAATCACTCTCGGCGCTCACATCGAGGGCGTCGGTACGGACACCCTGGTGATTGAAGGCATGGAAAATTTAGCGGGTGGCAGCTATTCGGTGATGCCTGACAGGATTGAATCAGGAACCTTCCTGGCGGCTGCGGCCATCACTCGCGGCCAGGTCCGTTTAGAAAACACAGACCCTTCCACATTGACGGCGACGTTGGACAAATTACTCGAGGCCGGCGCTGATATCCACTCCGGGGCGGACTGGGTGGAGCTGAATATGCACGGCAAGCGCCCGCGCGCCGTCAACATTAGCACGGCGCATTATCCTGATTTTGCGACGGACATGCAGGCCCAATTCATGGCCCTGGACGCGTTGGCGGAAGGAAATTCGGTAATTGTCGAAAACGTGTTTGAAAATCGTTTTATGCACGCCAATGAACTCATGCGTATGGGCGCCGATATTCAAATTGACGGCAACCAGGCGTTCTGTAATGGTCACGAATATTTAACCGGCGCGCCGGTCATGGCGACGGATTTACGTGCCTCCGCCAGTTTAGTACTCGCTGCCTTAATGGCAAAAGGGCAAACAGTGGTTGACCGTATTTATCATATCGACCGCGGTTATGAGCGCATTGAAGACAAACTCAGCGCGCTAGGCGCCGATATCCAAAGAGTTAGATGATTGTCCTCGGTGTCGAAACGTCCTGTGATGAAACCGCGGTAGCCATTTATGACAGCGAACGCGGTTTGCGCTCGCATCTAATCCACAGTCAAATTCCATTGCACGCTCAATATGGCGGCGTCGTGCCGGAGTTGGCGTCGCGCGATCATATCCGTCAAACTTTACCGCTGATTCGTGCAGCGCTGGAAAATGCCGGATTAACCCGAGAAGATATCCACGGTATTGCTTACACACGCGGTCCTGGTTTAATCGGCGCCCTGTTAGTGGGCGCGACGGTGGCGCGCAGTTTGGGGTGGGCATGGCATATTCCAACCATCGGAGTCCATCATCTGGAAGCGCATTTAATGGCGGTGATGCTGGAGGACCCTGCTCCGAAGACGCCGTTTGTGGCGCTGTTAGTCTCTGGCGGGCATACTCAATTAATCGCGGTTGAAGGAGTAGGAAAGTATCAGTTATTAGGGGAAACGGTGGATGACGCGGTGGGAGAAGCGTTTGACAAAACCGCCAAATTATTAGGATTAGCGTATCCCGGTGGACCCGCCTTATCGAAACTTGCCAAAGAAGGCAACCCGGACCGTTTTCATTTCCCACGGCCGATGGTCAGTCACCCGGATTTAAATTTTAGTTTTAGCGGATTGAAAACTTTTGCCGCGAATTGTTTCCATCAGCATGAGCAGGACCCTCACGTTCGCGCCGATATCGCCAGCGCCTTTCAGCAGGCGGTTGTCGATACGTTATGGATCAAATGCCGCCGCGCGTTACGGCAAATGCAAAGCAACCGCCTGGTGGTGGTTGGCGGCGTCGGCGCCAACCAGCAATTACGCGAACGGTTGCGGGTGGAAATGGAGGCGCTGGGTGGAACAGTTTATTATCCGCGCCCCGAATTCTGCACGGACAATGGCGCCATGGTGGCCTACACAGGCTATCTTCATCTCAAAGCAGGCTTACGCGATACCCTTGCGATTGAAGTTAAATCCCGCTGTGAGATGATGACGAAGAAGACTCGGCAGTGACATAAACATAATCTTCTTCCGCATCAGTATTGGCCGCTAAAGTGTCACCTGAATTGCTGGTAACTGTTTGAGGAGGAGGCGCCTGGCGCCATAATGTCAGCGGATACGCGCCTTCGCTATGTCTATAAGTATCCATTTCTACATTGACCGCAGGGACTTTGCGGATGGCATATTCTTCATTTATTGTCCTTATAAATTCCTCAACCTGAATGCCAGACTGTTTTATCCGGGGAAGCATGTTCACTAATAATCGCCGAGCTTTATTAAATTCTCGACTGTCTGAAGTCTCAATTTGACGAACACAATCCTGCAAAGAATCCTGTAAAGTTGTGTTGGACACTACTAATTGTTTGAGTCTATTCACCACTTCTTCGTAAACGTCGGTATGGTAATCTTTCCCGGATTCGAATTTATAATTAAATAATACTTTATTAAATTCTTCCGCCTTATCTTTACTTTCAAAAATGAGATCGGCTTCTTTGGAATGATAAGTGCCTTGCATATCTAAAGGGCTGGAACCGGTCAATACCAGTCTGCTATCGATGCAGGCATATTTTCCGTGCACACCATAAGGTTCTTTATGTTTTACAATGGACCCCTCTGGATTCGTTGCCCATCTAATATTAAGGTAAGAGAGTTTGGAAGGATCAACCTCTTTAACTAATTGGGTCATCCGGGTCATATTTTTTCCTCCGGCTCCCAGTTTGGTTTCTGTAAAGTCATTGCGGTGTTTTTCCATAACAATATTCACATAAACTCCGCGATTACAGGCTTGAACGAGCGCCTCGATGATATGTGAATCATTTAAGTTGGCAGTCAGAATGTTGATAGAATGCTGGGCGTACTTAATGGATTCAATCAAAGCAATTTTTAAGGGCCCTCCTTCAGGCATCAGCGCCCGTATACCTGGACGTCCGTTAGCCGCTTTTGCGATAAAAATCCCGGATATTTGTGGTTGATCGATTTTTTCTTTTTTAACTTCTTCTTTGATCGATATCCTGCATTTTTAACGGAAGCTCGCAATTGCGATTCCAGATATTAACAAATTCTTTTCTGACTTCCCGGGCAACGGGGCCATCACTTAATACACCCGTTTCGATACGATGATCTTTAAAATCGTTATCCGCCGGATCGCCGCCCCTAATGATAACCTGCTGACCGTCGGCGATCACTAATTTCGAATGAAAGGTTCCCAGTGCCTCCGCCTTATGACGGACGATGTTGACCTGAAAATATTGGCAATTTAATTTTTGCAGAACTTCTAAACCATCCTCGTCATTTTTTTTATAGAAATGTTCTGCAATTCTACCTCGAGCGTTTACGAGTATGTTAACGACAACTGGTTTTTGTTCTTTAATCGCTTTGGCTTGCAATTTTTCCAATGCTTTGAAAATAATCTTTCCGCCATCTGAGTCAATAGAAAATTTATAAAATTGCATGAGAACTTCACTTTCCGCCGATTCAATTAATTGACCTGCGCGAGCATGCATGGCGAGAGTATCCAAAGGTTCCAATAAAGAGATGTCGTCTATTCTGGCGATATGTGAAAAAAGTGAATTTTGTTTTAGTTGCAATTGATGAAACAAATAGTCCGTATAGCTGGAATCATCTTCCCGGAGGAATTCCCAGGTTGAAATCTCCTTATCTTCAGAATCATCTGAACTACCGGAGAAACTTCTGGGCTTTGGTTCACTCAGGCGTTGAATTTCCTCTGGAAGATTGGATAATTCCATTAAATCAACCCCAGAGATCGCGGATGGAGACAGATGCCGCTTTAGCAGGGCATGAAGTTTACCAAATTTAACAGTTTTTTGCGGTTTGATTTTAAACCCGGATGAGGATTTGCTGTCATCCGCAGGTTTGCTATCCTCCGCAGACAAGCCTTTGGATAGAATGATATTATCTTTCAGAATTTTTAATATGGTTTTTTCCAACTCTTCGGGATTAGTGGTTCCTTCGATTTCCTTTATGGCATTAGCCGTTAAGATAAGGCGATCAGATTCAAGATCCGCATCTCTTCCCCCCAAATACGGCGTGGTAAATAAAGTCGAAGATTTTAATTTACCTAATTTATGAATCGTCAACCTGCTCAATTCTTCCATGATGAAAGATTTATGTTCTATAAAAGTTTTCTCATCAGGTGACTCGAAACTTCCGGAAAGTTTAATGGTGTAAGAAGGGTCTTCCAGCAATTTTATGCCCTTGTTAAACTGGGGCAGGAATACGGTGTCCATATATAATTTTCTGACCTCGGCGGAATGCATAATCACGTCAGATTCCTTGGAGTGATAAATGGATTGCTTATCACATACGGATGAACCCACAAACACCAAATCATCAACGCAGGACACTCTCGCATGGAGCGAATTAACATGCTTGCGCGGTAAAATGGATTTCCCGGAATCATCCGTCGCCCAGCGTATATCTAAATTGGCAACCGGGTTACTCTTTCTTTTGCCAATGGCATCAAACAATCTCTGTATCCCATTCTGGTTGTTTCCTCCCATATAATCTTCTGATCCATCACCAAAGTGTTTACCTATAATGATATTAATTTGAACTCCACGGCCATGTGCATCTGCGAGAGCCTGAATAATAGCTTCCACATTCAGGTTTGGGGTCATAATACTGATGGCTGTTTGTGCGGATTTAATAGCTGTAATTAACGCTAAAGCGAACGGCGACATATTATCCTGCTTACGAATGTGGCCGTTAGATTTTTTTGAAATAAATAACGCTGCTGTCTGAAGATGCTTTGTATCCGTCTCAATGGATTTTTCTTTGCTTTCAAATTCAGGTATGTCCTTTTTTGTTCCCTGAATGGGGTTGCTGTTTTTAGAATAATAGGAATTGATAAATTCCTGTCGCATACTTTTCACTAAACTGGCGCCGTGTAAGAAGGAGCCGCACTCAACCCATCCTGATTTTCCATTACTATAATTATCCACTTTCATCATGTCGCCACTGGTCAGGATTGCGGTTTCATTATCAACAACGACCATTTTTGAGTGAAACGATCCGAACGCGTTATGACTGTGTTCAATATATTGAAAATCGAGATGTGGATAAGCGTCGGGTTTGAGCTCTCTAAAGTAGTTTTTTGCCGAAGCTGCGTTGGGTCTGGCAATGCTGGCTGGACCACCTCTTCGATTAATGAGTAACCGTACTACAATTTTTTCTTTGGATTCCAGGGCTCTTTTTGAAAGTGACGCTAAAGCCGCTTTAAGATGAGCTTCCCCATCACTTTCGGCGTCTATTTTGTAACTCATGATTAAAACTTCAAATTTAGCTTCTTTAATAATTTCTTCCATGCGCGGGAAAATCTGTTCTCCTTTTAATCTGGGTACTTCAACGCCTATTGTCCCTTCTTCTACTATTGAAATTAACCGGTTACCTTTTTGTTTGGCTTCTAATAAAGTTTTTTTGATTAGCTTTAAATCGGCGCTCACTGTACGCTTCATACTTTTCTCTTCTTTTGATTATTATTAAGAATGCATTTTTGATCTGCAATCTAACAAAGATATATTAAGAAAATATTAAAGCGAGTGAATTCCAGCCGCGAATGCTGTACGATCAATTTTAAAACAAAGGCTCAGGTGTCAATTTAAGCGGCTGGGTGCAGGAGTTTGTCATTGCGAGCGCCAGCGAAGCAATCCAGTACGAGCTTTGTGGAAATTCAGTACTGGATTGCTTCGCTGGCGCTCGCAATGACGGCGTCTATTGAGTCTTCGCTGGAAGTGACAAGCTCAAAGTCAGGTTTTTAATTTTACTTTGTTTTCAGTACCCAGACGTAGCCGCCGGATATTATCTTTGTGTTTCCAAATAATCAGACCTGCCATTATTAATAGTGGCAGGAAATATGCCATTCGCAGACTGCTGAAAATCAGCACCAAAATGGGCGCCGCAGCCGCGCTGATCAATGAGGCGAGGGAAACAAAACGCGTAGCGAATACCACGACCAGCCAAAGTACCGCCAGTAATAAAGCGATAAATGGCGCCAGCATTAAAATACCACCGAAAGCGGTGGCGACGCCTTTGCCGCCCTTAAACTGAAAAAAACAGGGGAAAATATGGCCGATAACCGCCGCCAGTGTGGCCAGAGCTAAAAAGAAGGGTTCGGCATGGAACACCCGGGCAATGAGCACCGCGACCACTCCTTTCAGCACATCGCCGATCAGGGTTAACAATGCCTGATTTTTCCCGGCAGTGCGTAAAACATTGGTGGCCCCGGCGCTGCGGGAACCCTGGCTCCGCGGGTCCGGGAATTTAAAGAATTTCGATAATAATACGGAGGTTTCCAGCGAACCTATTAAATACGCAATAATGACGCAGATTACATTAGCCATTCGTTTTCTCCTAACATTTAATAAAATGCTGACGGTAATATTTTAATTCATCGATAGAATCGCGAATATCCTGCAGTGCTTTGTGTTCAGCGCTCTTGGTAAGACCCGCCGCCACTCCGGGCGCCCAGCGTTGAGCGAGAATCTTCACCGTGCTGACATCCAGATTCCGGTAGTGGAAATAACTTTCGAGCGCCGGCATATAATTTGCCAAAAAACGCCTGTCCTGGCAAATGGAGTTTCCGCACATCGGCGATTTTCCGCGAGGGACCCATTGGGTTAAAAATTCCAGGGTGTCGGCTTCGGCTTGCGCTTCATCCAGTTGGCTGGCGCGCACGCGGTCCAGTAAACCCGATTGGCCGTGGTGTTTTAAATTCCAGGAGTCCAGTTTGTCCAGCAGGTCTTCAGTCTGGTGAAGAGCCAGCACGGGTCCTTCGGCCAGAATGTTCAGGTGAGAATCGGTGATAATCGTGGCAATTTCGAGGATATGATCCTGATTGACATTCAGACCCGTCATTTCCAGATCAATCCAGATCAAATTGTTTTCCCTGGATGTCATAATATTTTTCTCTTGACTAACTAACAGGCGATATTGTATTTTAAAAACCTCGAATGAGCAAACCGCTTAAATGAAATAATAAACAGGCGGGGGGAAATGAAAAAATTATCAGATGAAGAACAATTTGAATTAGATTCGGAAATTGAATTAAACCGTTCAGAACAGAGGCTAAAATTAGACTATCAAGAAAATAAATATAGTTTTAACATGGCGGATGTTTGTGGATATTTAACCAGAAATCCCGGGATTGAAAATCTGGATATCAGATACTTTGCTCTTAGTGATGGAGACGCATCTTTACTGGCGCCAATTCTCCCAACCATAAAATGTCTCGAGTTCCATTACGTCAAGATTAGCGAAAAAGGGATGCCCCGTCTTTTGGCGCATAATCCAGCCATAAAACTTGTTTTTACCTTTTGTCAAATCACAGATCAGCAGGCATCGTATTTGGCAGGCGCCAGCCTGCCAGGTCTCTCAATTGTGGAGCATGAACTTCATATCAGTGGAGCAGGACTGGATTCGCTAACAAATAATAAGCAATTAGATACATTTTGTTTGAAGAGTCGGCCAATAATACAGAAAGCAGTTTTGGAGGTATTTGAAAATAAACTGTCTCTCACTCATCTCAGTTTAGACAATCCTTGCGACATTGGTTATCGGAATGGGACCCTGACCAGTCTAAATCTGAATTTTAATCAAATTGGCGATGACGGCGCCAGGCTTTTGAAAGATCATCGAACCATTACAAATTTATCGCTTAATGGAAACGGTATCACTGAACAGGGAGCCATGGCGCTCGTTTCCAGTGATGTCATTACTCATCTGATATTGACAGATAATAAAATTGGAGATACCGGTGCAGCCGCTTTTAAATCGAATAGTACGATTACTTATCTCAAATTAGCTCGTTGTGGAATTAGTTTTTGGGGAGCAAAGGACCTGGCATGCAACAAAACGATTACTTCCCTAACTTTGAGCTTTAATAATATTGGCGATCAGGGTGCAGCCGCTTTTAAGGATCAACAGTCCATCACCAATCTTATGCTGGGGGAATGTGGTATTGGAGAACGGGGCGCCATTGAACTTGCCGACAATAAAACGATTACCTCGTTAAATCTGAGTAAAAATATAATCGGCAACGAGGGTGCGGCCGCTTTTAAAGATAATCAGTCCATCACCGACCTTAACCTCAGCCAATGTGGTATCGGAGCACAGGGAGCCATTGAGCTTGCAAAAAATCGCGTCATTACCTGTCTCGATATGTACAAAAATGCAATCGGTGATGGTGGTGCAGCGGCTTTCAGGGATAATACATCTCTTATTAGGCTTGAATTAATGAGTTGTCACATTACTTATATGGGGGCAACTGTACTGGCAAACAATAAAACCATCAAAGATCTCAATTTATGGGGTAATTCGATTGAAGATGCCGGGGCTGCCGCGTTCATGGACAATAGTTCTTTGACTCGACTAGACTTGAGTGAAAGTGGAATCACTGAAACAGGCGTTAGCGCCCTGGCTCTGAACCAGAGTATAAGCCGTCTTTTTCTGTACGAAGATAATTTTCAACAACTATGGACACCCTCAGCAGTTTATTTTTTACGAGCTAACCTGAGTTTATTAAATGGTTTTTGTGGTACTTTTCAAAAGGACCTTAACCATTTATCCCTTTCTGATACCAGTCTGTTAAAAAAAATGGGTCTGAGAAATCGCCTGTTTCAGGAAAAGTATTCTACTAATACCAAAAAAGAACTATTCGAGTGTTTAGGGATAAACGATCTGGTTAATCTGGTTTATGATTACGCAAAAGGCGAATTTCCCTTTCAATACGGTTTATTTAAAACGCACGATGAACGGAAAGCAGTAAACGATTTATGCAAAAAAATGCCTGAACTCAGAAAACGTTTTGATTTCGTGCAATAACACCCTGTCCGGCAAGTTCGAGACATCTCTCGGAGTTCGTCATAAAAAAGAGCTACCTGTGCATAAGAAAAAGTTTTTTCTGAAATTGAAAACAAATTTACTAAGGCTGGAGTTTTATTAAAAGGACTGAGAACTCGAGAAGGCTTGACGCAGATACAATTTGCCCAGAAGATTCATATTACCCAAGCTAATCTTTCTAACATGGAAAATGGCAGGCGACCTATTGGAAAGAAAATTGCTAAGCGTATTGAAAAATTTTTTAAAGTTAATTATCGATATTTTTTAGATTAATTAATTGCATGTTCATTGAGAACTCCAACTGTTGGGAACATGGGCGGTGGCGACGTGGGCACGGGCTTTCTCGCAGTGGCCGATCTGGTCATCGAAAAAAATATCCGCGCCAAAGGCGTGCAGAAATTCACTTTTGTCCAGGCCGCCCAGGAACAGGGCTTCGTCGATGCGGATTTGCCAGGAGCGCAGTGTCCTGATCGGCCGCTCATGGGCAGGCGCCTGACGGGCGGTCACCAGGGCGGTGCGGATGGGGCACTGATCCGGTGGAAAATGTTGTTGCAATTTTTGCAATGCGGACAGAAAGCCTTTGAAGGGTCCGCCCGATAAGGGTAGTTGGGCCGCCAGTTTTTCACTACTGGTAAAAGCGTTAAGCCCCTGTTCCTGAAAGACACGTTCAGCTTCATCGGAAAACAGCACGGCGTCGCCGTCAAAAGCGAGACGCAGCTCGTTTGAGTGATGTTCCTGGTTATTGGAAGGTAAAATATTGGCCGCCGCACAACCGGATTGTAAGGCGTCGCAGACATCCTGACTGTGAGCCGAAAGAAACAGGTGCGAACCAAAAGCGCTGACATATTGATAAGGGCTTTGTCCGCCGGTAAAAGCCGCGCGGGTGATAGCCAGGTTATAATGTTCAATGCTGTTAAAAATACGCAGTCCCGTATCCGCGCTGTTTCGCGATAACAAAATAACTTCTACCAGATCTCCATATTGATTCAGGTTTAAAAATTTTGTCACCAGAGGGAAAGCAACACCCGGTTTAAGGATTTCATTTTCGTGTTCGATTTGATATCGCGCATACGACTCCACTCCCTGGCTTTCAAAAACCCGGTTGCTCTCATCGAGGTCGAACAATGCTCTTGAGGAGATCGCTACAATTAATTTATGGGAAATGTCGGTCATATTGCTCCAGCATAATGAAATTATTCACCCCATGTCCACTCCCGCCAGGTGGAACATAGCGGAAAATAAAGGGCCAATCGGATAGCACACGGCTCCCGAAGCGCCATAATTCGGGCATAACGCTCCAGTTGTGGATAATAAAAATCGATGTCTGCTTCTCTAAAAACACCGGTTTTGTAATCAATGATCCAGCGTGTTCCGGCTTCGTCAATAAAGGTTCGATCCAGGATCACGTGCTGGACCTGTTGATCGATCACAGCGCTCAGGGCGTATTCATTTTTGCGTTCCTGGTGAGTGTCGGACAAAATCCATAATCCGCGCGGATCTTCAAGGGTTTTTTGCAGAGCGCCGCGTATTTGGGTCATTGCCTCCGGCAGATCCGCCGCGGACATGCCTAATTGCCGCAAGCGCCGTTCCCAGCGCGCGTTTGTCAGAACATCTGAAAAATGCGGAGACCGCTGCGCCAGCTCGGCCAGCGCTTCATGAATGACGGCGCCGGTCCAGGCAGGTCGTCTATCCGCCATTCCCGCTGAGTACAGCGTCCATGACTTCCTATTTATATTCTGCGCATCGGCGTTCCCTTCAGCGGGAACTCCTGTTCTATTTGTATCCTGCGCGAGGCTTTCATTCAAAAGTGGCGGTGGCTGCCAGTCAGCGACCAGGCGCCGGAAAGGCGGATTTAGAGTATTGTCATTGCGAGCGCGAGCGAAGCAATCCAGTTCGAACTCTGTAGAATTTCCGTACTGGATTGCTTCGCTCGCGCTCGCGATGACAGTGGCGCATATGGAGGCAGAGTCTGGAAGCTGTTCGCGAAAATATGGCCAGAGCATCTGAAGAAAGCTGCCGAGAGGAGGTTGCCATTCTTTAATTTGCGGAACTTCCGGTAAAGCTGCCAGTAAATGCAGGGTTTGCCTGGCGCGCGTGGCGGCGACGTAGAGCAAACGTCCCGACTCGTAAAGCAATTTTTGCTGCTCAATCTGTTTTAAATAAACGTACATGGGATCACTGTCCGCCGCGGCTTCTTTTATGGGCGCGAGAATCAAATGACTGCCGCCTCGCGACTGTGGCCGCTCCAGCCAGAGTAATAATTGACTGCTGTCCGCAGCCGGTTTTCGCTGTAATTCAGGAAGAATAACATGATCAAATTCCAGACCTTTGGCTTTATGAATGGTCATAATCTGCAAACTGGCATCGGACTGCGCATCGGGAGCCGCGTATAATTTCTGTAAACGCTGGGCGAGCAGGGGAGCGTCTGGCGTTTGCTGTTCCTGTTCCAGCGCCATTAATAGCCGAAAATAGGCCTGCGTATTCAGCAGTTCGTTGCGATGATCAAGTCCCGCGGGTCCTCCGAGAGCCATCCATGCGCCTTCAATCCATGCGGTTAAGGGCAGGCGGCCACGATTGAACAGCGCTTGCGAAAGCACCGGAACGATTCGTCGCAGCCGTTTCTGCCCATCCTCGCTGAGGATTAATTGTGGAAAATCCAGCAGCGCTTCGTAGATCGTGCGGCGTTGCGCAGCCTGCGCCACAGCGTGCAGATCCGCCAGAGATAAACCGCAGTACGGCGCGCGCAAGATCGCCAGCCAACTGATGCGGTCACCACGATGATGCAGAGCGCGCGTGAGTGCGGCCAGGTCCTGAATTTCAGCGCGATCGGCGAGGGGCTCAATTTCTACCGCCTGAAATTTTATTTGCGCCGCCTGGAAGGCGGGAATAATTTTAAATAAATGCGGGCGCGAGCGAACCAGCACCGCTATTTTTGCCTCCGGGCTTTTCTGCCGGCATTCTTCGATAATGTTAACAATTTGCCGTGCTTCGCTGACCGCGTCGTGGCAACCGTAACAGGAAACCGCCGGTGAAAAAATTTGCGATTGAGTGGCCAAAGCTGCGGTGTAAGGAATGGCGCCGCTGGTTAAATCGGCGATAGTGGGTAAAATATCGGGAAAAACAGTATTAAACCACGCAATTAAATTTTCGCCCGAGCGAAAATTGCGGGTTAATGTTAATGGCGTTAATGGTATCTGCTGGACGCCCCTTTGCATTGCCCGCAAAAAAAGACTCACTTCGGCATTGCGGAAACGGTAGATGGATTGCATGGGATCTCCTACCAAAAATACGGTCCGGCCATCACCCGGTTCCCAACCCAACAGCAATTTTTCCAGCAGTTTCAATTGTGCAACCGATGTGTCCTGAAACTCATCCACCAGCAGATGGCGGATACGGTAATCGAGAGACAGGGCCAAATCCGTGGGTTGTTGTTCTTCACCCAAAGCCCGGTTGGCGGATAATCCCAGTTCGATAAAATCCATCATACCGTGCTGCTGAAAAATCAGTTGCAGTTGCGCGGCGAGCAGAGGCAGTACCTGGATCAGAATATTGATAATCTGCCATTGACCGTCCTCATAGCGAGTGGGTGGGCATTGCAGGATTTGGCGAAGCCGCGCGCAGGTTTTATCGTCGCCGGTGAGGCGGGCGAGTATTTCTTCGAAAGCGATTTTTTCCGCTGTTTTTGGCGGAAAACCGGTGCGGATGTCAATCATTTTCCGCCACTCGCCTTTTGCCGTTAACAGCGCCTGAGCCAGTCCCCGCCAGATTTCCAAATGGGCGGCCTCGGGCGATGGGAAATCGCCGCGATCCGCCCACAACGCCAGAGGGTGCGAGGTCTGTTTTGCCAGCAGGTTTTTACCGGCAAAGCGTAACAGAGGCAGTAATTCCGATCTTAAATCCGGCTTCAAACATTTCTGGGCAGTTTCTAAAATTTCCTGCGCTAATTGCGCCAGACCTTGTTCGAGACGACGCCGTACTTGCGGTGAGGAAGCGCCGCCCACTAGATACGGCAGCCATTGTTCGCGTTTGGCCAGTAATTCCACACATAATTGCATTAACTTTTCGGCGTTATTATCCAGGTGCGCTAGCAGCTCTAAAGGTGTCGCCTGCAACAAAATTTCCCGAACGGCCTGTTGATAGTAGGGAACGGCGTTCTCGACAATCCGCGCGGGCGCCCCGTATCCGGCGAGTAGCGGCAGGCGGTTGCTGAGCTGACCGCACAGGGCGTCAATCGTTAAAATCCGCAATCTTTGTGGATTTTCCATCACCTCTTTCGCCAGAGGGCTTTCCTGAGTACGATGCAGGGCGGACAATATACGCTCACGCATTTCCGCTGCCGCTTTACGCGTGAAAGTAATGGCGATAATTTCTTCGGGAGCATCGCACGCATGATTCAATAGAGAAAGATATCGCTGTGTCAGCAATTCCGTTTTGCCAGATCCCGCGGGCGCCTGGACAATGAAAGATTGCGTGGGATTTAAAGCATCGCGTCGCGCCTGTTCATCTGCATTCATAATTGGACCCGGCAAAGAGACTGTAAATCACATGTTTGGCAGGGCGTTCCATTATCGGCGGGATCAGCCTGTGCAAAGCCGTGCTGAAATTCGCTGGCCAGTTTTTCCAGGGCGGTACGCCAATACTCCAGTAACTCTGTCCATATTCTGGGTGCAAAGTATTCCTTGTGGCTGTCGACATTGATGATCCCCGCCGGGAAATAACGCGCGGTGTCGAGGGATTCTTCGTGCAGCCCCTTAAACCCCGGTTTACTGACGTGCAATTGCGCGAAAGCCACGCCTACCAGTTTTTGTGGGTGGCGGAAATTTAAAGTATATAAAGGCAACTGGGGTTGCCGCAACCGCTCTGTTAACCAGTCGTGAATGCTGGTCATTCCGGTTTTATAATCAATGAGCAATTGACCGCCATTTTCGAGCTGGTCAATACGGTCAATTTTCATTCGCAGACGCAAACCCGATAATTCCAGTGTATGTTCAGTTTCCTGTTCAATGACCTGAAACGGCGGCCGGTTTTTTTCCAGCGCCAGCCACTCACTCAACAAAGTTATTAGCCGGTTTTTTTCAATAGAAGTAAATGGGGAGTCTTGCTTCAATAATAATTCTTCTGACACGCGATCGACTGTTTCCGTTAGCATTTTTTGCAGGGCCGCGTCATTCATTGCCAAAAGATTTTGCTGGTTTTTAAGGGCCTTCCAGATATATTCCAGAGCGTTGTGGATCAATATACCGTGTTGGCGGGCGGAAATACCTAATTTGGGTTGCTCCAGCGCCACGGCGTTAAGCCGGAAAGTAGCAAAGGCGCGAAACGGGCATTCCGCCTGCCGCGTTAATATAGCGCTTCCGCCGCTAATTTTTTCAGTCAGGGCGACCGGGGGAGCCTGCTCTTCGGGCACGGTTTCCTTGCGGGCGGAGGCAAAGATATTTTCAGCATAAGAGACGAACGGCGGCAGGTGGTCCTGAGAATCTTCTATCGCCAACTCCGGAACCAAACGGCTAAAACGCACGGTTTGATCCGGTTCTGCCGGAGAGCAGCTTAACCAGATTTCCCCCGCAGAATTTAACAAACGCTGGGTGATTCGTTGTGCATAAATCAGTTCGCGTTGCGTCGAAGCGTGGGGCATTTGCCGTCGCGTTTGCAATGAATAAGGTAGAAAGGGATTGGGTTGCGCGGGCGGCGGCCAGTTTCGATCATCAAGGCCCATTACCCACATCGCATCAAAATAAAAACCACTGCTTTCCAGAACTCCGAGAATTTGAATGGGACTTTTCGATTCGGTCTGTGGTTGAAAAATTGTTTGCGCAGCTAAACGTTGCAGGCAATGCAGTGCCTTTGTGCGAGTGATATTACCGCTTATCATATCCAGTTCGGCTAATTCGACGAAGAGTTCCCGCCATCGCTGGATAAGCTGATACTCAAGACTATTTAAACCCCGGCCTCCCGGCCATCCTAGCGCGGTTAATTGTTGGCTGAAATGCTCTGCCCAGGCACTGGGTAATTGCAAACGCTCAGATACCTTACTGAGGGCCGCGTGGGCGCGCCAGCGCTGTAGCCAGGTTTGACCGGGATAATCTGCCTGCCAGTGTGTCATCGCGTTAAATAAAACCGTCGGCGGCAGTTCAAATCCCCCCAGACCACGGCATTGCGCGTCCAGTTGCGCGCCTAAATTAATATCGCTTTCGTTTTGACAGAGATAAGGAGACTGCAGCAAATCACTGAGTGACTCTATCTCTATTTTCAACGGATTAAGCGACAGCGCCTGGAGAGCCGACCGAATTATTTCAAACCGGTCGAGACTTTGGCCTCCGGAAATGTTGAATGGCAATTCCGAAGGCAAAACGCCGGGAAGGAGATTTTCAGGAGCAAAAATACGAGTAAAAATACTCAGGATTAAAGACCGATGGGTTGTCAATTGCGGAATGATGCAACCAATGTTTCGCCGGGGATTTTCTTCGAGACATTTTTTTGCCCATTGAGCCATTTGCATAATTTCCGATTCCAGATCTGTACAAATCCGCGAACGGATTTGTACAGGTCTGGATTGTTGATATTGCCGGGTAATCATGCGGTCAACGGTAGTGCATTGATCGTATGTCCTAAATAAGCTCTGGTAAGCGGGTGGTATTTCATCAAAACCAATGAGCAGGAGTTCCCTACCCGATGGGGGATCGCAAGGGGAAGGCTCTGCGTGCTGAAGACGAAGAGGCAATTCCGCTTCGCTCAACCAGTGTTGCTGGTGGCAACGATCCATGAACTGTTCGACCCAATGTACAAACAGACTGACTTCTGCCGATGTGGTCTCGCTCCTCAGCATTTCTAATGAAACTTCCCAATGATTAAATAATTCCCAGGCTTGTTGAACCAGTTGGACGGTATTGTCGACGTGAAGCAGGGGATAGGCAGAGTGACGGGTTTCCTGAATAATTTCAGACCATAGTTGCTGTTCCTGTAGCGGAGTCAACAATAGATCGGATTCCAGAGGATGAGAGCGCCAAAGAGTTTGAAACCAGGTTCGCAATGGCAGTATGGTAGGAGTTTCCCATACTTGAAGGTCATGGATTTGTTGTTGCGCAGCATAGTCCTGACGGATGATTTCAGCTAATCGCCTGTTCGCCGTGAGTACTACTGTATCCATATCATTTTTCCGTCATGTTTGCACACAGGTCCAAATCAATGGAAACGATTATAACGTTTTGAGCCAAATATTCTATAGGGACAAAATAAAAATAAAAAAAATTTAAGTAACTACTTGATTATTTGAAAAATTATTATCATGACTAAAATCGACCCAATTTGTTCTAAGTCCGCAGATTAGTGGGATAATTATGAGATTTTGTCGGGATACTCACAAAGTTATCCACAGAATTTGTGAATAACTTTTTAAACGCTAAAATCCTACTTTTAAAAAACAATTTTCATGGAAAATTATCCCCATTAGCCCCTGTAGACAAAGAATATTGGATATGCTAAATTAACAAAGGGTAGCGTTGCGAGCATTTTGAGCGGGCTGTTTTATGCTCTCTTTTGAATGATTTGCTATGCATTTTTTGACATTTTGTATGAGAGTATTTAAACATGACAAATAAAATATATGTAGGTAATTTGTCCTACAGGACCGCTGAAGATCAATTGGCACAACACTTTAATAAATTTGGGCAGATTTCTAGTACAGTGATTGTAATAGACCGTGCTACAAATCGTTCAAAAGGGTTTGGCTTTATTACTTTTGAAAGCGAAAATGCGGCCCAACAGGCCGTTCAGGAAATGAATGGTAAGGAAATTGATGGCCGTACCGTTAAAGTCAGCATTGCCAAGCCTCCCAAAGAACGCGAAGGCGGCGGTGGTGGCGGCATGGGCGGCGGTATGGGTGGCCGTTCAGGCGGCAGACCCGGCGGCGGCTTTGGAGCTCGTCGCGACGGCGGCAACCGCGATCGCGATTCCCGCGGTGGCAACGGCGGCGGACGCGGCGGTTATTAATTAGCCTTTTTGCCAAGGGGGGATCACAAATCTCCCCCCTTCTTCATTACAATAGTCTTTTATTCAAAGTCTTGAATACCAAAATTAAAATTCACATCGTCAAAATACTCGACTTTAGCCATCTGGATTGCTTCGCTCACGCTCGCAATGACTATGCTTTTTGGTGCTCAACCAGCAATTCCTGCTGAGAATAAAATGAATTTAAGAGACTGAAATATTGGAGTAATTTCACATAATGAAAAATAATTTTCGCAGAAAATTCACTGCGCCATGGGGGATCGCAAGGGGGAGCTGCGCGAAGCGCTCCCCCTTCATTCCGAGCATCGGCTCCGCCGAGCGCAGGATATAAATAGGAGCAATCTCGATCTCGCTTCAGCGAGATCGAGATTGCGAAAATTTTACCCGAACTTCTAACCCGATTCCTGACTCGGGGGTCAATAATACAACTTCTGCTCCGTGTAATTTAGCAATTTGCTGGACAATTCCCAATCCCAGGCCGCTCCCAGGGCTTTGACTACCGACAATCCGATAGAATCTTTCAAATACCCGTCCCCGTAATTCAGGAGGAATACCCGGTCCGCTATCAGTCACCACAAAAGTCACCTCATGAGGGGTATCTTTGATATCCATAGTGACCCAGCCATTGCGAGGAGTATAGCGGATAGCGTTATCAATCAGATTTCTGATAAGAATTCCGATTGCGGTGGAGTTTCCATGAACAGTGGCGGTATTATCAGGAGATAAAAATTCTAATTCTATATTTTTTTGTATGGCTTCAGGAGCCAGCATGGCGGCGACATCTGCAATTTCGCGGGCCAGCCTGAAATCAGTGGCATCCTGAGTGGCGGCTTCCGGAACCATCCGGCTGAGAGTGAGCAGTTGTTGAATAATGTGGTTGCTGCGATTGACGCCTTCTAAAATTTTAGTGAGCGTTTCACGATCGACGGGATGGTTTACCCGCAAAGCCGCTTGCGCCTGAGCGCTAATGGCTGCCAGAGGAGTTTTCAGTTCATGAGCCGCATCCCCGGTAAACCGCTTTTCACGTTCAAAAGCATCCCGTAGACGGCCGAAAAGATGGTTAAGCGCCTCAATAAGCGGTACAATTTCGGCTGGCACAGCCTTTAGATCAAAAGGTTCCAGATAACTGGGCGCCCGGTGACTGACTTCCTGAGTGACCCGTTTTAAAATATGCAAAGCCTTGCCCACAATGAACCAGATTAATAACGCCAGGAATGGGTAACTGAGTAGCATAATATAGATGGAATCCTGGGTCAGACGATTTTCCAATGCCTGCCGGTAATTCACATGTTCGGCAATCATCAGGACGTAATGGGTGGTTTCATCCTCAACGGTATAGACTCTCCAGGCCTGGTTATCCAAAGTGACGTTAGATAACCCCGGGCCCCTTGTCGAAAAAGGCGTTTCAGGAGCGCCCGGGGATCGCAGCAATAAATGAGTGTGAGAGGCATCCCATACCTGAAATTCGATAAAAAAATTATGTGCTCCTGTAGGGGCATTTTTAGGCAGAGCAGCGAGGTTGGCAGGGGAGGCCAGATTCTGTAGGCTTTTTTTTCTGTTAATATCCAGACTCTTCTGAATCATACTTAAATCATTTTCTTTCAGCTCCAGGCTCAGCAGGGCCTGGATACTGATTGCGGAGTGGACCAATTGCGTATCCAGCTGTTTTTGAATATCTTTATGGGACAGGACGAGATTGCCGATAATAGCCAAAGAGGTAATCAGTGTCACGCTGAGAAATAAATTAATCAGCAGGAATGTGCGGATAGAGGGGGTCATGTGCTCATGTTTCTTCTTTCGAGATCATATAGCCTACGCCGCGAATAGTCCGTATTAATTGTGTTCCAAAGCGTTTGCGTAAGTTATGGATATGCACTTCGAGCGCATTGCTGTCAATATTTTCACCCCAGCCATACAAAGTTTGATTAAGTTGTTCTCTCGAAATCACTCGACCAGTGTTTTCAAGTAATTTTTGTAGCAGGGCGAATTCGCGGCGAGAAATGGGTACGTCTTTACCGGCCTGTTGCACGGTGTGCGATGCCGGGTCTAATTCGATGTCTCCATAAGCGATCACCGGGTTTGCCCGTGCTTTGGAGCGGCGTTGTAACGCACGCATACGGGCGCAAAGTTCGTCCAGATCGAAAGGTTTGGTGAGATAATCGTCCGCGCCCGCGTCCAGACCCTTAACACGGTCCTCAACCGATTCACGCGCAGTCAGAATGACTACCGGCACAGTAATATGCCGCTCCCGTATACTTTTCAGCAAATCCAGACCTGACATTTTAGGCAATCCCAGATCGAGAACGATGACATCAAAATCTTCATGGGGTGTCGTCAAAACCCGGTGAGCTGACCGCCCGTCTTTAACCCAATCTACCGTATAACCATAATGCCTCAAACCAGTACGTATGCCGTCACCGAGCAGCTCATCATCTTCAACCAGTAAAATACGCATGCTTAACCTCTTAATTGTAAGTCCACCCGAAGCGAAGATGCTTTTTTTTTGGGTAACAGGAGAGTAAAATCGTGAAAACTAAATTCAGGGAAACCTGTCATTTTAAAAAAAGCCAATTTAACAATATGATAACTAAGATTTTGCTAAATTGCAAGCCGAAAGTTAATATTTTATTAAGCTTTTCTTAAGAAAACAGTTCTCTGTGGTTTTTAAGTTTTTGATATTCAATTAAAAAGGTGCGCAATGATAGATTTTGAACAACAGGCTTCTCCGCAAATCTTAATCGATGAAATTATTTCCCACGCGCGCCAGTTAGGTGAGAAAAAGCACACCGATGAGAGTGCTTTAATCAAATTTATTAAATTATATTATGCCCACTCCTCGCTGGAAGATCTGCAGACGCGCAGTATTGAAGATTTATACGGGGCGGCGCTTTCCCATTGGCAACTCATGATGCGCCGACAACCAGGGGAGCTGAAAGTCCGGATCTTTAATCCTCAGTTTAGCGAACATGGCTGGCAGTCTGAGCATACGATCATGGAAGTGGTTACGGATGATATGCCCTTTCTGGTCGATTCCATGCGTATGGAAATGAATCGAATGGGGTTGACCGTTCACTTAATGATCCACATGGGGGGTATGCAGGTCATCCGCGATAAGGAAGGTAATGCCACTGATATTCTCCCGTTCTCCGAAAACCACCAGCAGGCGAAGTTAGAATCACCGCTATACATGGAAATCGACCGCCAGGTCGATCCACAAGCGCTGGTTAAAATTAAAGCAAATATCATTCGGGTATTAACCGACGTGCGTCTGGCGGTCAGTGACTGGGAAGCCATGCAACGAAAAGTCAAAGAAACCATCCAGGATTTAAGGGACTCGAAGGATAATGAGTCGCAGATTAAAGAGACCATCGCTTTTCTGGAATGGTTACTGGAAGATCATTTTACCTTTTTGGGGGTGCGTGAGTATGATGTCATGGGTGAAGGAGAAGAACAGAGCTTACATCTGAACGTCAACTCCGGTTTGGGTGTCTTAAGAGATTGCGCTGATAGTAAAATGGTCCGGTATTTTTCTGAATTGCCGACCGCCGCCCGTCAGGTAGCGATGTCAAAAGAGGTCCTGGTGTTATCCAAAACCAACACCCGATCTACGGTGCATCGACATTCTTATACCGACTATATCGGAGTGAAAATTTTCGATAGCTTTGGTCGGTTTATTCGTGAACGCCGGATTATCGGTTTGTATACTTCCAGCGCTTATACCGGCAGCCCAAAAATGATCCCAGTGATTCGTAAAAAGGTTGAGGCGGTTATCGCCCAATCCGGTTTGCCGCCCCGCAGTCATGCGGGTAAGGATTTATTGCACATTTTGTCCACGTTGCCGCGGGATGATTTATTTCATGCTTCCAACGAGGAGTTATTTACCCTCTGCTTAAGCATTTTACATTTGCAGGAACGGCACAAAATTCGCTTATTTACTCGTGAAGACATGTATGGGCGTTTTATTTCCTGTCTGGTGTACGTACCCAGGGAAAATTTTAGCGCTGATTTAGTGCAGCGAATGCAGGAAATCCTGAAAGAGGATTTGCAGGGTCTGGAAGTGGGGCTGAGCACACAGTTCTCATCCTCTTTATTAGTGCGGATTCATTATGTTGTCCGGGTTGATTCTCGTAAAAGAGCTCCCTACGATTTAAAACAGATTGAACAAAAACTTATTCATACGGGACAATCCTGGCAGGACGGCCTCCGCGCCAGTCTGATTGAAAACTTCGGTGAAGAACGTGGTATCGCACTCTTTATTCAATACCGGAACGCCTTTCCGGCGGGCTACCGGGAAGCCTATCTTCCGGAAAATGCCATCTTTGATTTGCGACACATCGAGACGTTGACCCAGCAGATGTTGGGTATGAGTTTTTACCGGCCTTTAAAAGCCTCAAAAAACGAGATTCACTTTAAGCTTTACAGCCATGCCATGGTGTCATTATCCGATGCGCTACCCATGCTGGAAAATATGGGTTTACGAGTGGAAAGCGAACAACCTTATTGCCTAACGCCCAAAGAAGGCGGTCCCATCTGGATTAATGATTTCGGCATGACCTATAGCCGTGAGCCGGAATTTGAAGTCGAGCAGGTAAAAGGTATTTTCCAGCAGGCATTTAATAAAATCTGGTTGGGTGAGGCTGAAAATGACTCTTTCAACCGGTTAGTGCTGGAAGCGCAGTTAAGCTGGCGTGAAATTACTTTGTTGCGGGCTTACTCAAGGTATTTTCGACAGACCGGATTTACTTTCAGCCATGAATATATTGGTCAGGCTTTAGTCAGCAATGCTGCGATCGCCCGGTTGATCGTAGAATTGTTTCATTACCGCTTTGCTCCGCAAAACCTTGAAAACCGCACTGAAAAAGTTGCGAACCTGGAAGGCAATATTTACAAGCAATTGGATAGCGTGGCCAGTCTGGACGACGACCGGATTTTACGACGCTACTTAAACGTGATCAATGCCACTTTGCGTACTAATTATTTCCAGACGGATGCCATCGGGCATGCTAAACCCTATCTCACGTTTAAACTGGACAGCGGCAAAATTCCTGAAATGCCTTTACCATTGCCGCAATACGAAATATTTATTTATTCGCCACGCTTTGAGGGCGTGCATCTGCGCGCCGGAAAAGTCGCCCGCGGCGGGCTGCGCTGGTCTGACCGCCGCGAAGATTTCCGCACTGAGGTTCTGGGTTTAATGAAAGCCCAAAAGGTCAAGAATGCCCTGATTGTGCCCACCGGCGCCAAAGGTGGATTTGTCGCTAAAAAATTACCGGCGGACGGTCCACGCGAAGCTATTCTGGAAGAAGGTATCGCCTGTTACCGTGAATACATCCATGGATTGCTGGATATTACCGATAATTTGCAAGGGAATGAGATTATCCCTCCCGCCGACTGTTTATGCTATGACGAGCCGGACCCATACCTGGTCGTCGCAGCCGATAAAGGCACGGCGACTTTTTCTGATATCGCCAACGGCATTGCGGTGGAAAAAAATTACTGGCTGGGAGACGCTTTTGCTTCCGGAGGTTCCACAGGGTATGACCATAAAAAAATTGGCATTACCGCTCGCGGCGCGTGGGTTTCGGCAAGGAGGCAATTTCAGGAATTGGGTGTGAATGTCGATAAGGCGGAAGTTACTGTGATTGGAATTGGCGATATGAGTGGAGATGTATTTGGAAACGGTATGTTGTTATCTCCACATCTGAAGTTAATAGCCGCGTTTAATCACCAGCATATTTTTCTGGATCCCGATCCCAATCCGGAAATCAGTTTTGCCGAAAGAAAGCGTTTATTCAATTTACCCAGATCCACCTGGATTGATTACAACCGGGATTTGATTTCCGCCGGAGGCGGCGTATATTCGCGCGCGGTGAAATCGATTACGTTATCAGCCGCGGCTAAAAAGGCTCTGAGTATCGACAAAGACATCGTGGTCCCTACCGAATTAATCCGGGCTATTTTAAAGGCTCCGGTGGATATGATCTGGAATGGCGGTATAGGCACTTATGTGAAGGCCAGCAACGAATCCCATCTCGATGTCGGTGATCGTAGCAACGACGCGCTGCGCGTGAATGGGAATGAATTGCGTTCAAAAGTGGTGGTCGAAGGCGGCAACCTCGGTTGGACGCAGTTGGGTCGGGTTGAGTATGAGTTAAGCGGCGGCAAAATCAATACTGATTTCGTGGATAATTCCGGCGGTGTGGATTGCTCGGATCATGAAGTCAATATCAAAATATTATTGAACCAGGTGGTTGCCGCCGGCGATATGACCGAGACGCAGCGCAATGAATTATTGGCGGCGATGACGGACGAAGTAGCGAATCTGGTGCTGCAAAATAACTATCAGCAAAACCGCGCCATCAGTTGGTTATCCGCATTGTCGAAACGTCATTTGGGTTTATTTATCAGCCATATTACTGCTCAGGAACAGGCTGGCAAGCTCAATCGTGAGTTGGAATTTTTGCCGAGCAGTAAAGAATTACTGCAGAGAAAAATGGATAACCAGGGACTGACCAAACCCGAAATGGCTATTTTGCTGGCTTATAGCAAAATCACGCTAAAGGAGCAAATTATCGACTCGGATTTACCGGAAGATCCTTATCTAAGCCATTGCATCAAAGATTTATTCCCCATACCGTTACGCAAAGATTATAGCGAGGTGATGAACCATCATCGTTTGAGGCGCGAAATTATTGCGACGCAACTGAGTAACCGCTTGGTCGCCGACATGGGTGTCACCTTTGTATTTCAAATGCAGGATGAAACCGGCGCGCCCGTGCCGATGATAGTGCGTGCTTACACGGCGGCTCGCACCATTTTTTACATGGGGGAATTTTATGTGGATATCGAGTCGCTGGACTACAAGATCGACGCGACCATCCAGTATCAAATTAATGAAGAGGCTGTGACTTTAGTGCGGCGGGCATCGCGCTGGTTATTACGGTACCGCCGCCAGGGCATTGACATTCCAGCGGTTATCAAGGATTTTGCCGATTCCATCATTTATTTATTTCGGCGTTTACCAAAATACGTTTTGGGCGACGACAAGGATCGTTTGGAGTCCCGTCGCGATTTACTGATCACGGCGAATGTTCCTCCGGATATCGCCTTGAGGGTGGCCTGTGCGGAACTGATGTACCACGCTTTAAATATTATTGAAGTCGCCCATTGTGAAAAAATCGAGATTAACCGTGTTGCTCAGGTCTATTTTATTTTACTGGACCGTCTAAAATTAGTCTGGTTCCGTCAACAGATTAACGCTTATGTGGGAGGCGATAGCTACTGGGTATTTTTAGCCAAATCCTCATATAAAGCGGAACTGGATAATCTGGAGCGGCAGTTAACGGCTAATGTTTTACGATGCATTAACGCCGAATCCACGATTGTCGAGCAGGTAGACGCCTGGCTCGAACGCCGTCAACATCTGGTAGAACGTTGGCGCAGTATATTGACTGATTTGCGTAATACCGGTGTGAAGGAATTCGCGATTATTTCCGTGGCTATTCGCGAATTGGGTAATTTAGCGGGAAATTATTCGGAAGGAGTTGAATAGGTATGCAGGATTGTATTTTCTGTCAAATAGCTCAAGGTAAAATTCCAGCCAAACTGATTTATCAGGATGAGGAGGTGGTGGCTTTTCCAGATCTGCACCCGAAAGCCCCGCAGCATGTGTTAATTATTCCGCGCCGCCATATCCCCACACTCAATGACGTCACTGCAAACGATACATTGGTGGTGGGACATTTATTGCAAGTCGCCAAAAAAATAGCCGCCGAATTAGGCATCGCCGAATCCGGGTATCGTGTACTGATAAACGTTAACGAGGGTGGTGGGCAGGTAGTTTTTCATATCCATTTGCATTTATTGGGTGGCCGCATTATGCACTGGCCGCCGGGATGAGTAATATGACTGAAATAGCCGAAGAATTAACAACGAATTTGACCCAGGAAAAACTTATTCGGCAGTTATTGCAGGATTTGGGTGAGAACCCCGAGCGAGAAGGTTTACGGGACACTCCGCACCGGGCTTGGCAGTCGCTGCGGGCTTTAACCAATGGTTATCAGCAGGATTTAGCCAGTATTGTGAATAACGCCATATTTCATTCCAATATGGATGAGATGATCATTGTCAAGGATATTGAACTTTATTCGTTGTGTGAACATCATTTGTTGCCTTTTACCGGTAAATGTCATATCGCCTATATTCCGGATGGTAAAATTTTAGGTTTGTCCAAGTTTGCGCGCATTGTCGATATGTATGCCCGGCGATTGCAGGTTCAGGAAAATTTAACCCAGCAAATCGCGCACGCCATTTTGGCAGTCACTCAAGCCAAGGGTGTCGGCGTGATTATCGAAGCCGCGCATTTATGCATGATGATGCGCGGTGTTGAAAAACAAAATTCGCGTATGACCACGTCTGTCATGCTGGGATTATTTCGCAGCAGCGATCGCACCCGTTCAGAATTTTTAGGGTTATTACATGCGAAAACTTAATAACATTCAGCAATTCCCGCTGGGTACAGCGGAAATTGCTTCCTATTTATATCCTGCGCGAGGCAAAGCCTCTGCTCGGAATGAAGGGGGAGCGCTGCACGCTGCTCCCCCTTGCGAACCCCCATCGCGCAGAGAATTTTCTACGAAAATTATTTTTCACATTTTATTCTGTGGATTATTATTACTGCCGTGGTTCACGGCACAGGCTGCTGAGAAAACTGCGACCGGGATTCCGGCAAAATCTTTGACGCAAGCGCTTAAATTAGCCGGAGTTCGCCCGCAGTATTTGGAGCGTAATATTATTGTTTATAAAGTGGAATCCACCTATTGCCACACCAGTGACGCGAATGGTGATGGTTTGATGGCATACGATTGTCTTTTAAATCAAATCTTCAGTATCGCTGGCGCACCCGCGAAAGTATTGTACGACGCTATGGTGAGCCTGAACATGCCCGTAGACGCCGGGATGTCGCAAACCCGCGTGACCGCTCAACAGGTCCACTGCCGCATTGATCCCTCGGCAACAGCAATCAATCAATGCAATTGGTCTTCGCAGTAGGTGAGGACTGATTCACCTCTCCCCTTGTGGCAACGGCGCTAAGTTAAGGACATCGTCGTCCCGCGGCTTGTCCGCATAGGCGTCAGTTTAAGGAAGTTTAGCCGTCATTGCGAGCGCCAGCGAAGCAATCCAGTACGAGCTTTGTAGAAATTCTGTACTGGATTGCTTCGCTGGCGCTCGCAATGACGGCGTCTTTTGGGAAAAAAATCCTTAAACTGACGCCTATGCGGACAAGCCGCGGGACGACGGTCCTGTGTTTTGCTTAACTTAGTGCCATTGTCTCCTTGTGGGACCCACAAGATTATTTATGAGCATGCGGATCGAGGCCGACGACCCGATGCAGAATTTTATCGCCATCCCGGGTGCGCACGGTGGTGCTGCGGGTGAAAAGGCGCAGATCGCCAAATTCGCCGTAATTTCTGAATTTTGCCGAGGCCGGCACGCGATTTTCGCCGGTGGTTAAATCGTCGCATAGCGTCGCGCTGACAAATTTCCAGCTCTGCTCCTTTGTCCCAATCGGCGCCTGTAAAGCGGATTGGCGTAATTTCTGATATAAAGCCTGGGGATAACCGGCAGGCATGTGTTTCAGTTCAAGATCAAATACAACGTAGTGGCGGTTTTGCGATAAAATAGCCGGTCTCATCAATTGCACGGGACATTTTTCATCGTTGGGAATATAACAATGCTTTCCCCAGCGGATTGTAGCGGAAGAGGGGATTTTTGTTTCGAATTTTTCTTCCTTATTTTCCGGAAGTTTATTTTTGCGCTCTTTTTTCCTGAAAGGCGCGGAGTAGAAGTTTTCCCATAAGCTAAAACTGGAAACAGGCGCTGCCTCATTGAGCAAGCTGGCGAGCGGGCCGGATTGTCCTGATAATGATTCGAGAACGCTGGTGATTTTTTTATCTTCAAGCGGAGAATGCCCGGTAATAATCAATAAAGGGGCTTCGTGCACGGCGGTATTGCCGGCGCGTTTCATTTCTTCAAAGAAAACCGCTAATCTGGTGAGAAAAGATCCAGCGATTTCAAGATGAAAACGGGCAGTGGGTAAATCTTTTTTATCCTGGCGATGAATTTCAAGCAAAGCAGGGTTAGATAGCAATTTCTTTATGATTTGCAAAATTTGTAATTTCAGTTCGTGGATATTTTTAAGCCGCAAGATGGCGGCGGAAAAATTTTCGGCGATGCGGGTCGCGCGTCTGGCATTTAAATTTTCATCCGCGGGAATGAAAACCCGATCATCGCTAGAATGATAAGTGGCGATACCCTGTTGCTGCAGGTAATACTCCAGTTTTCTGGCGAGCGTGTTACCCGAAAGCGATCCCTGCCGATTCAATTGAACGTAGAAATAAATGCTGTCAATCCGGGCGGCGGGATTATTCTCCACATATTGCCAGGATTCGGCCGTCATCCCCTCCGTAATCTTATTTAAGAATTTTCCAAACTTCAGTAAATAAGCATTCTTTTGGGATGACTGCCGCCAATCGAAGAAATCCTGGGCGCCGTCTTTCAGCGCCGTAGCGATAATTCCGAGGCATATCAATGTCATTTGCGGCGTAGAATCGATGGGATTTATCAAAAAATTATAAAGTATTAGTACTATTGCAAATACAAGCGCATAGCGTGCCAGGGTTTTGTTGAAATTTGCACTTTGTTTTAGTTTTCTGACGGTTTGAGTTAATTCCTTAATTTCTTTTTCGGCTTCAAAGGAATTACGCTGGCCTCGCACCAGCCTGTTTCCTGGCCGTATTTTTAAAAAAAGAGGATCCAGTATCAGTTTTTGCCCGATGGCTCCTGTGACGCTCATGGAAGCATAGATCAGTTGGGTTATTCGGCGCATTCCAAATCTAAGGGATGACTGTTGTAACAATCTTTCGGCAAGCGGGAGTTGTAAAGGATCAATAACATGGCTGGTTAAGGCTTTACTCAATAAGTTCGTGATCCTGTTATTAATGAGAAGAATTTTTTGTAAACTTGATTTTTGCGGGTCTAACTGCGCGATTAAATCATAGACAGCATTGGCATTAATTGCATTGATGGATTCAGAAGGGTAATTAGCGACTCTTTCGGTTATATCATTCGCGAAAACATTTTTCATTTCGGCAAACACTGGAAAACCGCTGGGATCTTCAAGATAACGTTTCTCTAAATAATCAGAGCATTCATTTATTGAATTGAATTTCAATAATAACTTCTCGCACATTTTTTTCACGATAGTTTTTAAAGTTTTAACGCGTGTTCTGGATGCGGCAATGTACAACATGGCCGAATGACTGATACCCTGTAGCTCCTGTTTTGCTCCCTGATATAATGGCAGAGCGAATGCATTGCGCAGATCGAGATACCAAGAGTGAAACCAGGCGTTTTCCCGGCAAAATAAAAAATGGATTAAACCTGGAAGCACCAAAGTATTGATCAGTACGCCATAAGGACGATTAAGGAAACGATACAAGGCAAGCTGCTCTTTATACAAAGCATCCAGTTTGGCTAACTGTGCGGTGTTTGCCGGATTAAAACTATAAACTCCTTTTTGCTCCCTGCGCATAATCAAAAATTCCTGGTATTTTATTTATGAGCATGTGGATCGAGGCCGACAACCCGATGCAGAATTTTATCGCCATCCTCGGTATGCACGGTGACACTGCGGGTGAAAAGGCGGAAATCGCCAAATTCGCCGTAATTTCTAAATTTTGCCGAGGCCGTCACGCGATTTTCGCCGGTGGTTAAATCGTCGCATAGCGTCGCGCTGACAAATTTCCAGCCCTGTTCCTTTGCCCCGATTGGCGCCTGCAAAACCGATTGGCGTAATTTTTGATATAAACCCGGCGGATAGCCGGCAGGCATGTGTTTCAGTTCGAGATCAAATGCAACGTAGTGGCGGTTTTGCGATAAAATAGCAGGTCTCATCAATTGCACGGGACATTTTTCATCGTTGGGAATATAACAATGCTTTCCCCAGCGGATTGCAGCGGAAGAGGGGATTTTTGTTTCGAATTTTTCTTCCTTATTTTCCGGAAGTTTATTTTTGCGCTCTTTTTTCCTGAAAGGCGCGGAGTAGAAGTTTTCCCATAAGCTAAAACTGGAAACAGGCGCTGCCTCATTGAGAAAGCCTGTGGCAGGGCCGGATTTTCCTGATAGTGATTTAAGAACGCTGATGATTTTTTTATCTTCAAGCGGAGAATGCCCGGTAATAATCAATAAAGGGTCTTCGTGCACGGCGGTATTGCCGGCACGTTTCATTTCTTCAAAGAAAACCGCTAATCTGGGGAGAATAGAACCAGCGATTTCAAGGTGAAAATGGGCAGCGGGTAAATCTTTTTTATCCTGGCGGTAAATTTCGAGTAAAGCAGGCTTGGATAGCAATTTCTTTATGATTTGCAAAATTTGTAATTTCAGTTTGTGGATATTTTTAAGCCGCAAGACGGCAGCGGAAAAATTTTCGGCGATGCGCGCCGCGCGTCTGGCATTTAAATTTTCATCCGCGGGAATGAAAACCTGATCATCGCTGGAATGATAAGTGGCGATGCCCTGTTGCTGCAGGTAATACTCAAGTTTTCTGGCGAGCTTTTTACCCGAAAGCGGCCCCTGCCGGTTCAATTGAACGTAGAAATAAATGCTGCCAATCGGGGCGTCGGAATTATTTTCCACATATTGCCAGGATTCAGTCGTCATCCCCTCGGTAATTTTATTTAGGAATTTTCCATACTTCAGTAAATAGGCATTTTTTTGCAAGGACTGCCGCCAATCGGAGAAATCCTGGGCGCCGTCTTTTAGTGCAGTAGCGATAATTCCAAGGCATATCAATATCATGTGCGGAGAAGATTTGGAGGAATTGAGCAAAAAATTATAAACTACCAGAGCTATTGCGAAGACAAGCACATAGCGCGCCAGGGTTTTATTGAAATTTGCACTTTGTTTTAATTTTCTTACGGTTTGAGTTAATTCCTTAATTTCTTTTTGGGCCTGGAGAAAATTACGCTGGCTTCGCACCAGCCTGTCTCCGGGCCGTATTTTTAAAAGCAGGGGGTCCAGTATCAGTTTTTGGCCAATGGCTCCTGTGACGCTCATGGAGGCATAGATCAGTTGAGTTGCCCGGTGCCTTCCAATTTGAATGGATGCCCACTGTAACACCCTTTCGATTATGGGACTTTGAAAAGGATCAATCACGTACCTGGTTAAGCCTTCCGTTACTATGTCCAAAATCTTATGGGTAATGAAAAAAATTTTTATTAGACTGGATTTTTGCGGATCTAACTGGAGGACCCATTTATTGATATCGCCGGCATTAATCGCTTTAATCAATTTAGGAGAAAATTCAGTAACGCTATCAGTAACCTGATTCACGAATGTCTTTTTCATTTCAAAAAATTCAGGCGCTGCTTCGGGTCTTTCTAAATAAATTTTTTCTAAATAATTACAACAATCAACTATGGAATTGGTTTTCAATAATAACAGATTGCATATTTTTTTCAGTTCATTTTCTATATCATTAAATCTTGATTGGGATAAAGCGATGGATGCCCTGGTAATATCAGCAATCTCTTCAAATTCCTGTTTTGCACCCTGATATATGGGCAGAGCGAATGCATTGCGCAGGTCGAGACACCAGGGGTATAACCAGGCATTTTCCCGAAAAAATAAAAAATGGATTAAACTCGGCAGTACCAAAGTGTTAATCAGCACACCATAAGGGCGGTTAAGGAAGCGGTACAAAGCAAGCTGCTCTTTATGCAAAGCATCCAATTTGGCTAACTGTATGGGGCTTGCAGGATTAAAATTATAAATTACTGGTTTTTGTTCTCTGCTCATAATTAGATTCTCAATCTGAAATTATTTTTGTTCACGCTCACAATGACAAAGACTATAGCATGATTGTTCAATAATGACAAAGAATCATGACTTAAATTTAATCGAAGTCTAATGTTTTGAAAAATTCCAGGGACTGCGGATTGGTCAGGGCTTCGGTTTGAGTCAATGGTTGGTGGTTAATAATTTTTTTCACGGCAATTTCCATCAATTTGCCGTTCTGAGTGCGGGGTAAATCCGGGGCCTGAATAATTTTCGCGGGGACGTGATGGGGTGATGTGTGCTGGCGAATCATGGTTTTTATAGAAGCAATCAATTCTTTCGTGAGATGATAACCATCACGCAAAGTCACAAACAGAATAATCCGCTCACCACTGGCGCCCATTTGACTCACCGCCAAACACTCTAAAATCTCCGGAAATTTCTCCACTTGCTGATAAATTTCCGCTGTGCCGATACGAATTCCTCCAGGATTCAAAGTCGCGTCCGAACGGCCGTAAATAATTAAACCGCCATGTTCGGTGAGTTGTGCATAATCGCCATGGGTCCAGACACCGGGAAAACGATCAAAATAAGCCTGTTGATATTTTTCTCCCTTCGGATCGTTCCAAAAATAAACGGGCATGGAAGGAAAAGGGGTGGCGCAAACCAACTCTCCAGCCATTGACGCTGAGTACAGCGTCAATGGCTTCCTATTTGTATCCTGCGCTCGGCGGAGCCGATGCTCGGAATGCGGGGGGAGGAGCGAAGCTCTCTCCCCCTTGCGATCCCCCATCGGGTAAGGAATATTCTCTTCAGAGGAGGCTTCGGCGGCATTTTTTATTTCCTGGCCCTGTTCGTTAAAAATCCGGACGTCCATGCCTAAACCCAGGCACTGCAATTCACCGCGGTAAACAGGTAACACCGGATTGCCCAGAGCAAAACAGGAAATAATATCACTACCACCGGATATGGATGACAGGCAAAGACTGGATTTAACATCCCGGTACACATAATCAAAACTTTCTGGCAATAAAGGGGAACCCGTGGTCAAAATGGTTCGTAAATTCTTCAGGGTATGTGATTGGCGAGGGCGCAGCGAAAATTTCTGCGCGGCTTCGATTATTTTGGCGCCGGCGCCGAAAACCGTGACGTCATGTTCATCGATTAAATCAAATAAGGCGGTTTTTTTCGGATAAAATGGATTACCTTCATAAAGCACCACGGTGGCCCCAACCGCCAGACTGCTGATGGACCAATGCCACATCATCCATGCGCAAGTGGTGTAAAAAAAAATAGTATCTTCACGCCGTAAATCTGTGTGAAGGCGTAATTCTTTGAGATGTTGTAATAACGTGCCGCCGGCGCCGTGCACCATGCATTTAGGTTTTCCCGTGGTGCCCGAAGAATATAAAATATAAACCGGATGACTAAAAGGCAGTTGCACGAAATTCAGTGGTGTAGGGGAAGGGCTTAAACAATCCTGCCAAAGGTGCGTGTGAGTTAATAAAGAGCTGAGATCGGCGGAGGCTGCATTAGCGGAAACGATGACAGTTTGTTGTAAACTGGATAATTTTTCCTGTAAAACGCGTATCTCTTTTAAATGGTGAAATTCTTTCCCGCCATAGACGTGCGCATCCGTGGCGAAAAGGATTTTGGGTTCAATTTGACTAAACCTGTCAAGTAAGCCCTGCATGCCGAAATCCGGTGAACAGGCCGTCCATATTGCCCCTAAGCTGGTGGCTGCCAGCATTGCGATCACGGTTTCCGGACAATTCGGCAGCCATCCGGCCACACGATCTCCAGAGGAAATGCCGTGATTTCGCAGCCACTCTGCCAGTGCGCTCACTTGTTGATAAAGCTCCTGATAACTCAGAAGCCGGGTGGCGCCTGTTTCTGACCGGAAAATCAGTGCGGTTTTATCGTCTTTATATCTCAGTAAATTTTCTGCAAAATTAAGCCTCGCTTCGGGAAACCATTCAGTTTTCTGCATCCTGGCAGCGGGCGCCATTATTTGCCGCGGAGAGCGGGCGGCAATGACTGCCATAAAAGACCAAATTGCCTGCCAGAATAGGTCAGGATGTGCGGTTGACCATGCATGGAGGGCAAAATAATCTGCTAAATTCAACTCAAAAGAACGGTTCACGAAGCTTCTGAACTGCGTCATTTGCGCAGTTTTTATAGCCTGCTGGCCGGGCTCCCACAGAAATTCCCTGCTTTTTTTCATATACCTACGAACTTTACCTGGTGAAGCCGGATTATGCAAGACGATTCTGACCCATAAAATCCATTAAATGTCAATAGAATGTACTATAATTATTTATATTTTTTTAGGAGAAATTAATTATGCAAGGTTCAAAAGTTAAATATACGAAAGCTCAGAAGCGCCAGGCGGAACATATCGCCAAGGGATACCGGGAAAAGGGTGTTTCCGCGCGAGTGTCGAAACAGCGGGCCTGGGCCACTGTTAACAAGATGTCTGGTGGCGGCAAGAAAAGTGGTTCAGGTCGTGGAAAATCCACCTCTGAATTAAATAAGCGCAAGAAAAGTGTGGCGAGAAGTTCAGTCGCTTCACGTAAAGGCTCGCCATTGAAACGCACTACCGGCAGCCTGAGTCGCGGTCACAAGCGAAGTACAGGTTCTACCAGCAGCCGGAGTCCAGGGAGTCGTAAGCGGAGTACATCCTCTTCCAAAAGCCGAAGTCAGGGGAGTCGCAAGCGGAGTACATCCTCTTCCAAAAGCCGGAGTCAGGGGAGTCGCAAGCGGAGTACATCCTCTTCCAAAAGCCGGAGTCTGGGAGGCCGCAAGCGGAGCACGAAAGTTTCCGGAAGCAGGGGCCAAACCAAAAAACGTAGCACGACCGGTAGTAGCACACGGAGCCGTAAACGTTCTACCTTAACTTCACGTACTTCACCGCGGAAAGTGAGTCGCACTGCCTCTTCGCGCGGGCATAAGTCTGTACGTTCAGTTTCTTCCCGGAGAAGATCCATCAATGGATTTGCTCGTAGAAAATAATTAAAAAATTTTGATAGAACAAAGCAGGAGTTCTGAAAGGAGCTCCTGCTTTCCAGTCACGTCATTCTTCCTTATCCATAATTTCACAAATTTTCTATGCCAGTTCTGACCAAATCATTTGGGTTAAATTTTCATTGATGCGATTTCCCATGATTCAGCTCCAGTGAAGTGAAACGATAATCGTTGTTCGCCACAGTTCTGGCGCACTCAATATCGACATTCTAACTTCTTGATTCTATCCAGGTATTATGCTACCGTGGTTCTTTACTGGCGCATTTTATATTTAGGCACGTAGCTCAGTGGTAGAGCATCACCTTGACATGGTGGTGGTCGGTGGTTCGATCCCACTCGTGCCTACCATATCCCCTTCCGATACGTTCCAAAATAGTCCTAAAGTGCTTGTAATTACTAAATTTTTCAGATAATCTGGTTCCAGTAATGTCTATTGTATACCCCTAAAATCCATCAAAAATTGGGGTATAAAACCGGGGTACATTAAGCCCCCGAAAAGGAGATACCCCAATGGCACTAACGGACACCCAAATTCGGAAAGTAAAATCCCGGGAAAAATCGTTTAAATTGGCAGACGGCAAAGGACTGTTTTTGGTTGTCCAGCCAAATAGCTCTAAGTATTGGCGGTTTCGTTATTGGTTTGGAGGTAAAGAGAAACTGCTGTCTATAGGAGTTTACCCGGAAGTGACATTGTCTGGGGCTAGAAAGAAACGTGATGAGGCCCAGCAAATGCTGGCTGATGACATCGACCCTGGAATGGCCAAGCAGCTTAAGAAACGCGCCAGAAAATTGGGGCCTGAAAACAGCTTTGAGACGGTTGCGCGGGAATGGCATATTAAGTTTAGTTCTAAATGGACGGCGGAGTATGGGGAAAAAATTCTTCGTGCATTGGAAATAGACATTTTCCCTTGGTTGGGACATCGTTCGATTAACGAAATCAATGCTCTTGAATTACTCCTTGTTTTACGTCGTGTTGAAAATCGTGGAGCTATAGATACCACTCATCGGTTATGCCAGTATTGCGGGAACATTTATCGCTATGCGATTGTTACTGGCCGCGCCGACCGGGATGTTTCGGCGGATTTGCGTGGCGCAATACCGCCGGTAAAAACACGTCATCATGCTTCCATTACCGACCCAAAAGTCATTGGCGGTTTATTGCGTGCTATCAAAGGCTACAGGGAAATTTAATCACTCGCTGTGCATTGCAACTGGCTCCGTTAACTTTTGTTCGCGCAGGCGAATTACGCAAGGCCGAATGGTCTGAATTTAATTTTGAAACGGCTGAGTGGAGAATTGCTGCTCACAAAATGAAAATGCGAACCGTCCACATTGTGCCGTTGCCGGTTCAGGCCATTGCGATTTTGCGCGAGATACAAGCACTGACCGGCGACGGTAAATATGTTTTTCCCTCCCTGCGTTCACTCAACCGGCCTATGTCTGAAAATACGGTATTAGCTGCACTGAGGCGCTTGGGTTATGCTAAAGAGGAAATGACCGGACATGGATTCAGAAGCATGGCGTCTACATTGTTAAATGAGCAGGGTTGGAATCGTGATGCTATTGAACGGCAACTTTCCCACGCCGAACGTGATAGTATTCGTGCTGCTTACAACTATGCGGAATATTTACCGGAACGAAGAAAGATGATGCAGCATTGGGCGGATTATTTGGATCGGACTAGCTGACTGTCGCAGCAATATGGATGTTAGGGAATAGGTATGGCTTCACGAATTAAAAATATTTCCGAGCTGCCGAAGTGGTTTCGGTTAGAGAAATATAAAGCGGCTAAAAAGCTGACTGCCGGCGGATGGTATGAACAATTTTCTATTCGCAATCAACTGATGGAATGGCTCACCACTGAAGTTGAAACCAACCATCAGAAAATCCTGAAAGCCACGCTAGCCGAGGCATTCACCGCCACACGTGAAACCCCAATATTCGACATCAAAGGCGAGGGCAAGGCCAAACTATCTCTTCTCTTTTATTTTCCCGACGCCGAAAGTATTTGCAAAATTTATAACCACATTCCTGCGGTTCATCCAATGACTTTAGAAGAATTTGATTCCGTAAGAAGAGCCATTGACCCCAAAAAACTTGCTTACATTACCCATTGGGCAAACCAATTTGAGTCTGATGACCCGCCTGACCCCCGTCCTTATAAATATGAACCCTGGATTAAACAGCCCCTTAATCAGTCAGCCACTACTGAAGCTAAAGACGAAAATGATTTTGGCTTCCGAGGCATGGACAGCGTCATCGTCGATCTCAATTTTCCCGATAAAATCTTAATCGAAAATTTCAAACAATATCTGGCTGCCCGCCGCGCCGAATCCAAAACTGAACATTTATCAAAACCCAACCGTCAACAAGATTATTACGATTGGGTGCGTTTCGGTGTATTGCCTTATCTCGATTTAAAAATGTGGGAACTAGAAACCGGCAAAAAAATTCCCCTGCGTGTGATTGCCGACGCCATTTATCCAATGGGCGAGGGCGGAGAAGAAACCGTCAGAAAAACAACCGCGCCACTTGCCAATTCGCTGATTCACAATAACAGCTTACGCATACTGATTGCGCAGGTAGCCGACGATATAAAGGAAGAGCCAGTGGGGAAGCGAATATTTGCTATAGCGATTGACAAAAAGACCAGCTTTTGCTATTATGTACTCAATGGTACACAATTTAGAGGAGGTTCCCAATGGAATCGAGTATAGTAAAAGTGGGTATACGAGAATTTCGAGAACATTTGCCCCAATATTTATTGTCTTCTGCCCCCGTTGCGATCACGCGACACGGTGAGACAATGGGATTTTATATTCCAACACGCCATCAACCCGATCAAGCTGAATTAGAGTCTTTAAAACAGGCGGCATTACAATTAGAAAAATTGCTTGTGTCTAATGGAGTAACCGTAGACGAATTAGTTTCTGAATTTCGTACACTCCAGGGGAAGAAAAAGGAAAAGCGTTAATGACTTCACTGCAACCCCTGGTTCTGGATGCAAACATTCTTATACGAGCTGTTTTAGGAAAAAAAGTAAGAGATTTTCTCATAGATTTTAACAAATCAGTAGAGTTTTTCGTTCCTGACGTATGCATGCAAGATGCACAAAAATATTTGCCTGAGATTTTTAGGAAGCGCGCTCTACCCGGTGATACTGCATTAACAGTACTCTCGAATCTTGGTTGTTTGCTGAAAATAGTTGATGAAAATTTTTATCAAGAACGTGCTGATGAAGCAAAACAAAGGATTAAAGGTCGTGATATGGACGATTGGCCAGTGGTTGCAACTGCATTGATACTGAACAGCCCTATTTGGACAGAAGATCAAGATTTTTTTGGATCAGGGGTTCCAGTATGGACAACCGACCGTATTCATTTGTTTTTCAAATCAGTATGAACTGTATAAGTCTACAGAAATAGCATGAATTTTTAAATTTAAATCAAATTTGGTTAATAAAATTAATTTTCATAAACTTGTTTTTATTAAATTTAAAATTAACAATAAAATTTAATTTTTGTGTCCTTATTTTTGAAGTGTTTGTTTAGAGTTGATAATTATATGCTCACCAATGGCAGTGTTCTGGCTATCTTAATCTATTTTTTAATCAAAAATAATAAAATTCGGTTGTCCCGGGCATGATTTTCCGGAAGGGAAGAGCGGCTAAATCGTTCCGGAAAGATTTTCCCCATTCATCAAACCTCGTATTAGCTGACACTCCCCACCAATAATGCCCTCAGTTTAATTCTTAGAGGAGCTAATAATGTCTATACAAAGCCAAAATGCGTTGAGAATTCTTCGACGCAAACAGGTGGAAAGCCGTACCGGGCTTTCCCGTTCAACCATCTATGCGCGTATCGCGGAAGGCTCGTTTCCACGCCCGATTGATTTGGGCGGCGGCAGAGCGGTCGGCTGGTTAGAGTCTGAAATTGACGCCTGGCTACAAGGCTAATCGAAAGCAGCCGAAAATCGGTTTAACCAGGAGGCGTCACATGCGAACACAAAAATTATACAAAGGCAAATTCAATCGGGCGCTCCTGCCAGTGCCGCTAATCGTGTTAAACCAACTGGGCATCCATCCCGGCAAAACCAATTCTCGCGGTTACTGGCGGTTCTGCTGTCCATTTCATAAAAACGGCAAGGAATTGAACCCCAGTTTTAATTTACACCATATTGAAGGCCATTACCGTTGCCATTCCTGCGGTGCTAAAGGGCAGAGATATTCTTCAGTTTTACAGGCAGATCACTGGCGCACCGTTTATCGAAGCCGCCGTTGCCTTGGGCGCATGGGAGGTTCAACGATGAAAACACCCGAACAAGCCGCTCGTCAATTAGCGGCAAAACCTTTGGCGGAAGGGTATATTCCGCAAGCCTTACATGCTTATACCGATGAGCAGAACAATATTCTTTACTGGCGGATACGATTAAAACATCCTAATGGTCAAAAATGGATTCGACCGATGTATCGAGATGAAAATAATCAGTACCATCTCGGGGAGCCGCCGTTGCTTAATCCGCAGGCCAAACCGCTGTATGGTTTGCATTTATTGGTGCAATATCCACAAGCGACCGTGTTAATTGTAGAAGGGGAATATCCCGCGGATGTGATCAACCGGCATTTGAAAAAACAAAATGAAAACCTCCAAAACTCAAAATTGTGCGCGATCACCAGCGGCAGCGCCACCAGCGCCGAGAGTGCGAATTGGAAACCGCTCGTCCATCGGGACTGTATCATTTGGCCGGATCATGATGATCCAGGTAATCATTATGCCGAACAAGTCCGCGCTAGGCTGGAAGCACTCGACTGCATCGTGTGGGTCATTGACTCCACCAAACTTCATTTACCGGAAGGTGGCGACGGAGTAGATTAGCTGGCGGCGAATCCTTCCGCCACGATTGCCGATATCTTAACACTTCCTCAACTCACCCCGGAGACGATGTCAACCACTCACGCTGAAAGCGCCAAAATTGATGACGACCAAATGATCACTAAGCTGGCGGGATTAAGTCCGTTGGAATACGACCGGGTGAGAATAACGACTGCCAAGGCATTGAACATCCGCCCAGGTACTTTGGATAGTTTGGTCAAAGCCATCAGAATTGCTCGGCAAAAAGAAAATAAAACGCCTTTTATTGAGATAGAACCATGGTCTGACCCCATCCATCCTGCGGCATTACTGACAGATATTAGCAATACTCTTAAACGTTTTGTGATCTGCGCACCGGAAACTGCGCACGCCGCCACGCTGTGGATTGCCATGACCTGGTTTATCGAAGTCATCAGCATCGCTCCGCTGGCGATTATTACCGCACCGGAAAAGCGATGCGGCAAAAGCCAATTGTTATTTCTGTTGGGTCGTTTGGTCAATCGTCCGCTGTCGGCCTCGAATATTACCCCGGCGGCGTTGTTTCGCTCGATTGACGCATGGCAACCCACATTATTGATTGATGAAGCAGACGCTTTTTTGCGTGAAAATGAAGAATTGCGCGGCATGATCAACTGCGGCCATACTCGTGATTCCGCCAAAATTATTCGAGTAGTGGGTGATGATTTTACTCCCACGGCATTTAATGTTTGGGGAGCCAAAGCTTTAGCCGGTATCGGTCATTTATCCGATACAGTGATGGATCGCGCGATTATTTTGGAATTGCGGCGCAAATTAGCCGACGAAAAAATTGAGCGGTTGCGTCATGCCGAACCGCATTTATTCCGAACATTAACTGCAAAACTCGCTCGATTTCTCCCAGGATTATGCGGAAGCAATCCAACGAGCCAGGCCGGAGTTACCGCAAACACTCAATGACCGTGCCCAAGATAATTGGGAGCCGCTGCTGGCGATTGCCGATATCGCAGGGGGTGATTGGCCCCGGCTGGCTCACACCGCAGCTATGATGATTTCTACCCAAGAGGAATCTTCGCCCAGCGTGGGCATAGAATTATTGAGCGACATCCAGGAGATTTTCGACAGTCAAAATTTGGACAGAATTGGTTCCGCTGAATTGATTCAACGACTTTGCGATGATGAAGAGAAACCTTGGGCGACTTTTAACCGCGGCGCTTCGATCAGTCCCCGGCAAATAGCCAAGCGGTTAAAAGACTTTGGCATTAGCAGCCACACCATCCGCTTAGGATTCTCTACTGCCAAAGGTTATCTTAAATCCCAATTCACAGATGCCTTTGCCCGTTACCTGACTTCCAGGCGTAACACCGTCACAAGCCCGTCATTACCGGCTACTGGATGTGACTGATAAGTGACGGTGACTCTTCAGATAGAGTAACCGTCACAAATCAGTAACACCGCAAGCCCGTCGCTGTGCGATTGTGACGCTGTTACGGATAAACGGCAGAAAGGGCAGGGAACGAATCAGTAACTTAAAATTAATCAACTCATTGACTACGAGGTAATAATAGCGGAATGGATGCCGGTTAAAAAGTCCAGGCGGGCTTCCAAAGCTTGCTGCGCGGCGACGGCGATTTCTTTCCATTTCCGCGGATCGTCGCCTGCTAAACGGTTGAGCATTTGCAAAGCTTTCGGGAAATGATCGGAGTGGTCGAGTTCAATATGCCGCTTCAAATAATACTGCAAAGTACCGACCCGCGATTGATCTTCAATGTTCAGCGTTTGCCGGAGCCTCTGTATCAGCGGCGTAAATAAACTGGTCGTCATCGCTTCGCGGCCATAGACAAACACCGCCGCTAAAACGTGGAGTTCATCCGGGAAAAAACTGAAAGTGATGGTGACAAACTGCTGTACGCTAATCATTATTATTTCTTGATCCTGTTTTGATTGAGCGAAATGCTAGAAGTTTTGCCATTAGCTCTTAATTCAAAAGAGAATTCGCGTTAGTAGATTTATGCATGGGTAATTTATATACTCGCATTGTCTTTAAGAATGTGTTGTAGAAGGAGTGATAACCGTGAAGAAACCCGCCAAGATAATTTATCCGTTTTACCCGTGACTGATACCCCACTGACTGCGATTCAGACTTTATCTACCCAGGAGAATAGTAAGGCGACGCTTGCCCTTCCGGAAACCAAACAACGGCGTACAGATTTACCCGCCTTACGTGCTGAAGTCCTGACGACGGGTGCGGCGCTCACCGGCGATTCCAGTAATGGATTACAGTCAGGTTCCTATGACGGTCAAACCATTACGATTTTGCGAGTATCCTCGCGGCGATTCATTGAACATCGCGAAGCGCTGAGCGCATGGGTACAAAGCGCTTCGCCATTTTGGTTGCCAGTCGTCGGTGTGTGTGAGGGAACAGACATGAGCGCTTTAGTGATGAGAGCCATACCTGACATCCGGTTGAATGCCTGGTTGGCTTCATCGGCATCAGATCCTGGGTGAATCGCTGCGTCTGGTGCGCGATGTGGCGGTAGGGTTACATCAACGGCTCGCGCTGGGTGCGACACACATCGCCTGGGATACGCATCTGTTGTATCTGGACCCAAACGGACGGGCGCAACTCGCGCCATTGCTCAGTGAAACTCCGATGACAGAAACCGATGACTATACGCCCTGGGACAACTCATTTGGCAGGTCGCCAGCCGCAAAACAGAACCGGTCGAAGGCTCGCAACAGGGCAAAGGTTTGCCACGGGAGTGTCCACCCCTGGTGATTGCCTTAATCAGGCGTGCACCATCCCGATCGTGACCGCACGGCCATCGTTAAAAGAGCTGACTAAGGGGTTGGACGTCTTCTGGCAACGCGCTGTGTCGGGACTGGCGGACGCCACGCCGGGTTACAGGCTCACAAAGTATACACCCTTAACAACGCCTGTCGCCAAGCTATCCAGACAAGTCTCCCGTTCGACAGAACCATCGACCAAAGAGCAAAAACAGACTTCAAGCCAACTGCCGTCAACCACTGCCTCGCTCAGCCCCAGTTTGCTCGATTCTGCACGCGGCAGCGGCGTATTGAGCGTATTATTGGTGGACGATCAGGACGTCTCCTGGATAAATCCTACCACCGATGTACGCTATACCGTGGGCGTAAAAATATGTGCCTTGCGCGACAGCCAGCATAGCCCGCAAGAATCCAAGGGATCGCTGCCGCTCTTGCTGCAGGAAATCCGGCGCACTCTAGTGGAATCGGATATCGAAGCGCTGTTATGGGTGGGTGAACCGGGGGAAGATCCGGGCGTGCCTTTCGCCGACATTGCCGGATACCTGTGGCAAGCGCCGCAGTGGCAAGCTTATCGTCCGGGCGATCCTGCACCTGCCGCCGCGTTCCTTTAGGGGTTGACCTGCAGACTACAACCGATGGTTCGTTGACCAGCGCAGGGCAACCCTTCTCGGAAAGCGAATGGTTGGAAATCCGCCGGCATTATCGCCCGTTCTGGCTGGCGCAGGGAATGGCCGAGGATCATCCGCGCAATCTCTACGACATCAACAACCTGCAAGGCTTGCCAGGCCGCGCCCGCTTGCTGCTGCACAGCATTGCCGCGCGTGTGTTTCAATGGCAGGAAAGTACGGTCTTGATCCCGCATGACAAGCAACAGACCGGGCAGTTACTGGCGGAGAAATATGCACGCTATACCACCGATCCCGGCTGCAACTGGGACGCCTGGGAAGGCCGCTATCCCGGTGCGATGGGCCGGGAAGCCTGACCAGTCCCTCGGCTATCGTCCGCGTTAATCCGTTGCCCCGGCTCAAGCCAGCCAAGGGGTTGACGCTGAATCACGATCAACTAAGTCTGCCTGAAGAAAAAGACGAAAAAGTGCTGGGCAGGGGCGCTTATGGCAAGGTGGTGCGCGCCACTTACTTTGGCCATCCGGTGGCGGTGAAGCAATTCACCAAAACCACCTTATCGGCAAATGATAAAGCCCAGTTGAAAGATGAAGCCGCCGTCATGGCCAATCTGCATTCGCCGTTTTTGATCGGCGTATTGGCGCTGTCGCTGGAGTCGCCGCCGTTACTGGTGATGGAACTGGCGCAGGGCGGCAGTATATCACCTGCTCAAAGATAAAAATCAGGCTTTATCCTGGCCGCAGCGCTTACGTTTACTGCGTGACATCAGCGTAGGGTTGGCGACATTGCATGCGCACGGCGTGGTGCATCGTGATTTAAAAAGCATCAATATCCTCCTGGACATCGACGGTCGCGCCTTATTGTGTGACTTTTTTGGGCTATCGACCCTGCAAGCCCAGGCCAAGGACACCCGGGATGTCGGCACCTTAGTGTGGAATGCGCCCGAAGTGCTGCAAGGCAAGGCGGCGACGGTGAGAGAGTGATATCTACAGCCTAGCCATTATCGGCTGGGAATTAATCACCCGCCGCCTACCCTATCAGAATAGCAGCACGGGTAAAACCATTACTGATTTTGAAAACCGCGTCATCGGCGGCTATCGCGATGCGATCCCGGCCAGCTTCCCGGAAGAATTAGCCGCGGTGATTCAAGCCTGCCGGGCTCAGGACCCGGGCAGCCCGGCCCCGTGCGGCGGAAGTCGCCCAGGTAGTGGAGCGCCTATGGCAGCAGGCTCTGGTCGCAGAACCACTGCAGCAGACTCAACCGATGCAGCCTCTGGAAAGTAAGCAGGAGGAACCTTCCCGGGTAGCTGATACCGATAAAAAATCCACTGGGAATCATTCGTTACGGATTCTGGCGAAATGTCGCCTGAAATGTCGGCAAAGCTTAATGGGGGATTCGGTGCAGCAGGCTCAATCAAGGCAGCCTGTCCCTCTGAAAAGCAAACGGGAGGAACCCTGCCTGGTGGCTGAAACCGATAAAAAACCCACCGGGAATCCTTCGCTGGATTCGAGCGAACTGTCGCCTGAAATGTGGCAAAGTTTAATGCGGGATTCGGTGCGGCAGAAAACTTCTGGAAGCCCGAACAGCCTGCCCACAAAAAGTAACCATACGTCAACAGCGGATGAACTGCTCACGCTCCCAGACAAAAGCCCCCCAATCCCTTTCTCTACGCTTCTGCAACAAAGCCCCAAACCCCGTGGATGGAATGTGCAGTCGGCGCACTACACCTTGAGCGTCAAACTATACTCTCTGCGCCGGGCGGTATTGACGGATCCCTATATCAACCGGGAATTAGCTTGTTTCATCGCCCCCAACGGGCAAAGCGAATCCGACACGACTGCCAGCCCATTATATCCCTGGGTCAAACAAGAATTATTACAGGGCGACGCCCAGGTGTTGTTGTTGCAAGCGCCATCGGGCGCCGGTAAAAGCCTGTTTAACCATTATCTGGAACGCACCCTGTGGCAAGACCCGGCCTGGCAAGCCTATCGTCCGGGCGATCCTGTGCCCAATGTGTTGCTCCCTCTCTTTATTCCGTTACAATCGACGCAGGTTCGCCCGCAAAATCTCTGGGATTATTGCCGTCATTTGTCTATCCCGGATGGGGGTAGTTTTACCCGTGAGGAAATTGCGATCCTGCAATCGAGTTTTCGCTGCTTGTTAATTGCCGATGGCTACGATGAAATCGCAGGTTTCGGCTGCCGATCGCGATGAGATGAAAAGACAAGCCCTGGATGACGAAAAGAGTAAAAAGCCAGGCGCCCCCAATTTGTACGACGCCAACCAACTGCAGCAGTACCGGGGACGAGTGAAACTCTTGATCAGTTGCCGTAGCCAGCGTGTGCAGGAGTTGGGGCAAGAGGACTGCTTTATGCCGCATCCCGGCGGCAAACTTGAACCCCGGATCTCTACCGGAACCGTATCGTAGCGCCGTTTACCACAGCGCAAACCCAGGAGTATATCGTGGCTTTCGCCGTCCAACCGCATGAGGATGCCGATCGCCCGGCAGACTGGGACGTTGCGCGTTATCAACAAGAACTGGAGGCTATTCCAGAACGCGAGACATTGATTGATACGCCGTACATGCTGTGGTTGACCTTATCCGTGCTGCCGGAACTGGTTAAGGAGCAGCAACAACGCCAAGAGAAAACCCAATCCAATCCCTCAACGCAGGAAGATAAATCCGAACAAAAAGGACCGAAACAGGAAACCGGGACATCGGTTTCAACTACCCCTTCAAACCTCCCTCAAGATCACCCACGCCGCTTTATACGAGCGCTTTATGGACCAATGGTTCACACGCGAGGCGACAAGGTAGAGTCTGAGGGTTATCTCCAACACCCCGAAAAAATCCTGGGTAAATCAGCGATGGCCACGATTCGTCAACAGGCGGGCGACCAGCGCCAGGACGTGCAGCGGCTTTGGTTAAAACACGCCTATCGCGTTTTTGCCTGGCCTTTGCCGAACAATTATTTGCAGGAAATAAAGTCAGTCTGCGTGAAGAGAAAGCATCCGATAACGAGATAAAAAAATCCCATACAGCCGCCATCGTTGACTTACTAGGCGATGACATCGACAGCATCCGCCTACGCCAAGGCTGCCCGTTACGTCAGAACACCAGACAATGCTTGGCGTTTTATGCATGCTTCTTTACTGGATTACTTTATTGCGAGCAGTTTTGCGGAGCAATTGGTGATGACGCAACCAACCACCACCTCCGAAGTTCGACCGCTGTTTGCGCGCAGTGATGCACACGCCCTGGCCTTGTTGGGTAAGCAATATATGACATCCAGTCAGGAACGCTTTTTGGGTGATTATCTCAAGGACAATCCGGCTTTGCGTGCGATATTATGGGAGATCATTGAGCAGGGCAAGGAGGGAACGGCCATCCGTAATGCCAGCAGTATTCTGCTTGCCGGCGCTTTTAAGGTGGAATCGCAGCAGCCTGAGAGCGCCGATGATTATTATATCCGTGGCTATAAAAATTACATGGAAAATAATAATGTGGAGGCGATTTATGATTTCGCCCAAGCCATTGCGCTCAAACCGGCATTTGCTGTTGTTTACTACTATCGTGGGGTTGTTAAACATAATCAAGGAAATGATACAGGGGCGATTGAAGATTACAGCCAAGTTATTGCGTTGAAGCCAGATTATGCCGCCGCTTATTACAGTCGGCAGGGGTTGTCGACATAATGATCAAGAGGATTATGCAGGAGCGATTGAAGATTTCAGCCAAGCCATTGTGTTAAAGACAGACTATGCTACTGCTTATTACAATCGCGGGGTTGTTAAAGATGATCAAGGCGACACTACGGGGGCGATTGAAGATTATAGCCAAGCCATTGAGTTTGAAGCCAGACTATGCCGATGCTTATTACAATCGCGGGGGTGATAAACGTAATCAAGGCGACACTGCGGGGGCGATTGAAGATTACAGCCAAGCCATTGAATTGAAGCCAGATTATGCCGCCGCTGCTTATTACAATCGCGGGGTTGTTAAAGATGATCAAGGCGACACTGCGGGGGCGATTGAAGATTACAGCCAAGTCATTGTGTTGAAGCCGGAGGATGCCTACGCTTATCACGACCGCGGGCTTGCTAAAGAGAAGCAAGGCGACACTGTGGGGGCGATTGAAGATTACAGCCAAGCTATTGCGTTGAAGCCAGATTATGCCGCCACTTATTACAGTCGTGGGGTTGCTAGACATAATAATCAAGAGGATTATGCAGGAGCGATTGAAGATTACAGCCAAGCCATTGAGTTGAAGCCAGACGATGCCGAAGCCTATCACAATCGCGGGCTTGCTAAAGAGAAGCAAGGCGACACTGCGGGGGCGATTGAAGATTACAGCCAAGTCATTGAGTTAAAGCCAGACGATGCCTACGCTTATCTCGGCCGCGGGGGTGCTAAAGAGGAGCAAGGCGATTATGCAGGGGCAATTGAAGATTATAGCCAAGTCATTGCATTGAAGCCCGACGATACCGTTGCTTATTACAGTCGTGGGGTTGCTAAAGAGGTGCAAGGCGATTATGCAGGAGCGATTGCAGATTACAGCCAAGCCATCTCACTAAAGCCGGAGTATGCTGCCAAACTGCAACAGACCTTGGCCGAGCTTCATGAACTAATCTCACAGCAAAAAAAGCAAGCAGATAAACCTGTTACTGTAGAAACCCATTTATCGTTACCATCCACAGTCAGTACTTCCCTCATATCAACACCGGTAAAATCCAGTGAGCTTAAATCAGCACCTAAAACAAAACCCAATTTATTGACCACATTGGGTAATTTATTTACGCGTCCCCACCATCGCTCCAACACAGAATTGCTAGACCAAGCCGATCAACTGGTAAACATAAGCATAAGGGAACCCAGCAACGTTATCAGGCAAAACTCGACTATCATCGTCAACATATCAAGACATTAGGCAAGACCGACCGGAAACAATTAAAGGAGTTGATCAACAGTTTGCAACGCTTGCACGATAATCCCTCATCTACTATTACATCGCCGGTTCATGTAGCGCCAGCTGCATCAACCAGTCAGGGTCTACCCTCATCAGGAAGCTATTTTCCTAAACAAAACTTAATACCACCAGTTGATAAAAAGCACACATCCTCTCCTACGTCGACCACCACTTCCTGGCCAAAAGACAAAAAGTATGACAGCGTAACAGCGCCAAAAATTAGTTTGTTCACTACTACGTCGTTTCAATCCGGATCAACTCCGCCGCAGACCGGCAAAAAACCGCCATCCCTATCGTCCGCACCCCACGCACAGCTTTCTCTCCCGTCCCGGATAAAAAAATGTCTGCGCCAACCACCACACCGACACAGACGGTCGGCGCATTATTGCAACAGACACTGAATCAATTAAACGCCGCCTGCCCGTCTTCGGTCGCCGAACGCGTTGCTCTGCGGCAGGATTTTTTCAGCGACTGAAGCCCTACAAACAAATGGACCTAACCCAACCGCCCACAACGGATCAACAGCGGGAATTACAAGAAATCCAACAAACCCTGCGTGATATTCAAGCGCAGACCAGCTTGTCGCAAACGACGACTTCTTCCACCACGCTGCGAGGGCAATGGTAGGATGAATTAGGGGAACAGCAAATTGAGATTTTCTGATCTTTGCAATAATTCCTGAATTAAATCGTAAAATGAGTAATCTTCTTTTCCCAAGTAATGCTGCATTGCAATCATTTGTCTAAAACGGCAACTGGTTTCAAAGTCGGCGATTCCTTCTTCATAATAATGAACAGGCATCTTCTCTACCTCGGGTAACGGTCTTTTAGACGCTTCTGTAGTTTCTCAAAAGATAACTTCCTTGGCTTCGTGTTTATTCTGATATTGAGACGCCACTGATTTCATATCGGCGATATGTTTTTCTGGGTCAATAGTGACTATTCGTCGTTCGTTAAAAATATCGTCATAATCGATATCTCTGGCTAATTCTGGATGGTCACTTGGAGCAGTGATCAATTTATTGTAAATAGCGGCATGGGTTATTTTGATAACATCGCGGGAAATATGTTTATCTATAAACTCAATAATTCTTGCCGCTCGTTCAATTGAGCGAACGTCTACCAGCATTTCGCCGTTTTCCAGATAAATGGTGGCGATAATGAGCGGTTGGGCTTTAGCCGGGACTTTGCTGGGTGGAATTTTTAGGCCAATATTAGCCGCTTCCGCCTCGTACCAAAGTGTCCAATCATCCAATTGGCTATCGTGATGGATGCATCTGAATTGCTGAAGACATTTTTTTAATTGATCAATATTAAAAATGCTGTAATAAAGCCGCATCGGCTGAAAGAGATTCATTCGTCAAAGTTTGAACGATTACAGGTTTTTTCGATGGTTTTAAATCCTTTTTGATGGGTAACGTTACTCCTCTGTTCAGACAGCATTTTTTATATTTTTGCCACTCCCGCAGAGGCAGGGTTCATTTCTTGCAGACTTTCATATGAACTTCGTGAACTTAAATCTCTAATTTTTTAAACAAGTGATCAATATTTTTAGATTTTATAATCCCCTCACCCTTATCGGTTTCCTGCAACACCTTAAGAGTTTTAGCGTTTAGAATTTTCAATTCCAGGCGATCCTGTTCGCGGGCGATTATTTTATAAAACATAGTGACGTCCTTATTTTTGAAGTGGTTGCTCAAAGCAAAAAATTATATGCTCACCCATGGCGATATTCTAGTAATGTTGTCGATTTTTTAATCAAAAATAATAAAATTCGGTTGTTCTGGCATGATTTTCCGGAACGATCAGACCGCACAATCGTTCCGGAAGCTTCTTTCCGGTTCAACAAATTTCGTTTTGACTGATATTTCTCACCAATAATGCCCTCAGTGTTAATTCCAATAGGAGATTATTATGTCTATACAAAGACAAAACGCGTTGAGAATTCTTCGACGTAAACAGGTGGAAAGCCGTACCGGGCTTTCCCGTTCAAGACCGTCTTGCGCGTATCGTGGAAGGCTCGTTTCCCAGCAATTCCCGCTGAGAATAAAATGAATTTAAGTGGATGAAATATAGGAATAATTTTTCATAAAGAAAAATAATTTTCACAGAAAATACTTTACCCGATGGGGGTTCGAAGGGGGAGAGAGCGGAGCGTCTCCCCCTGGTTCGACGTATCGGCTTCGCCGAGCGGAGGATATAAAACAGGAAGCAATTGCCGCTGTACTCAGCAGGAGTGCTGCTCGTTTCCACGCCCGATTGACTTGGGCGGCGGCAGAGCGGTCGGTCTCTCGTGGTTATTGGCGGCTCCGCAAGCTTTACATGCTTATACCGATGAGCATAACAACATTCTTTACTGGCGAATCAGATTAAAATATCCAACTGGCCAGAAATGGATTCGACCGATACAACGGCAGGAAGAACAAACGGGGCAGAATCAGTAACCAGCCCATTGACTACGAGGTAATAATAGCGGCATGGATGCCGGTTAAAAAATCCAGACGGGCTTCCAGGGCTTGCTGCGCGGCAAAGGCGATTTCTGTCCATTTCCGCGGATCGTCACCTGCTAAACGGTCGAGCATTTGCAGAGCTTTCGGGGAATGGTCGGCAGTGGTCGAGTTCAATATGCCGCTTGCAAATAATACTGCAAAGTACTAACCCCGAGATTGATCTTCCATGCTCACGTTTGCCGAAACCTTTGTATCAACGGCGTAAACAAACTGGTCGTCATCGCTTCCCGGCCATAAACAAATACCGCCGCTAAAACATGGGGTTCATCCAGGAAAAAACTAAAAGTCGTGGTGACAAACTGTTGCCGCTCAAGGGTAGTTTAAGTTCATACAGAGCCTTGGTCACATCGCAGGCCGGTTTTAAGCAAACTGAGGAAGGTTTGTATCGGTTGTCTGTTAGCGCCAATCTGTTTCATTGCTGTTCAATACAATTCAAAATGGCTGAGATAATGCCTGTTGGTCTTCCGTCCGGTCGCTTTCTTCTTCCACCAAAATCCGATTGATTAAATGCGCACAATACGCATCTTTCGGCAGGAGCCGGAGCTTGGGTGCAGACAATGCGCCGGTGCAGTTCTTTCAATAAGCAAATAAAATCCCAAACCGCAAAAACATGGTGCTCTGTAAATATCCGTAGATGAGCTAAAGTAGAAATACTTTGATAAACGGGATGCTGGCTAATGGCTTCAATTAATGGTTGACATTGCTGTAAAATTTCTTCTGCTTGAATACATTTTGTGATGTTTGTGATCATAGTGACTCCGATTGTTTTTGATGGCGGTTGAGATTGAAATGCTGAAAATCGACGGCGTGTTGTATATCTGCTGTTAACGCTTCACGACAGGGAATCAAACAAGTAAAGGTTGAGCCGCGATGTTCCTGACTGTCGACATAAAATTCGCCGTGCAGGTCGTCGATAAATTGCTTGACTACAGTCAGACCTAAACCGGAACCGGTGTATTGGCCTTGATAGGACGGAATGAGCCGGACAAAGCGCGAAAAAATGAGCGCTTGCTGATCAGCCCGGAATACCCATGCCGCTGTCCTGCACGGTGAATTTTAAGATCACTTCGCGGCCTTGTTGTTGGGCTAATTCGGCGGAGAGGCGCACAAATCCTTGATGGGTAAATTTAATGGCGTTGCTGATCAGATTAAGCAAAATGCGATGCAGCCGTACGGCGTCGCCGACCAGATAAGCTGGAATTTGTTATCAACCGTCACATTCAACGCCAGCTTTTTCGTTGCCGCCGATGGTCTTTCCAGCGCCAGCGCATGTTCCGCGATTCGGTGAAATTAAATTTCACTGTCGAATGTGGTAACGCGCCGCATTCCAACCGCGAAAACTCTATAACTTCATTGAGCAGTTTTAATAATGCATAACCGGATTGCACGAGATACTGTAAATCTTCCTCCTGGCCGGGCGCTTTGATTCGGGAAGCGGCAATCTCCGCAAATCCCACCAGGCCGGATACGGGTGTGCGGATGTCGTGGCTGATATTGGCGATAAAAGCGGATTTAGCCTGATTCGCGGCCTCGGCTTGCCGTTTGGCCGCTTGCAGTTCGCGCTCTTTCTCTTTGAGTTCAGTAATATCGGTGAAATAACCCACCACGCCCAATGCCCGGCCATGCTGATCGAGGATGGGGAGCTTGCTCACTAGCGTAATGATCTTCTGGCCGTTGGGCAGCGCTAACGTTTCTTCCTGATTCGTCAGGTCGCCCGGTCAGGGTTTCCTGATGCCCTGCTGAAATAATGCCGCCGTGTCACCATTGGGTTGAAATGGTAAGTCGGCGTCGGTTTTGCCAATGATCTCATCGGAGAAGATAACCCCACCAAGGCAGCGTAACGCAGGTTGCAGCCTGAATAACGGAACGGCTGTCTTTCCAGAACAGGTATTGGGGCAAAAATCGGGTAAACTGTTTGAGAAACAGGTCGGTAATTTGCGTGGCATTATAAGATGGTTGCTGATCATCGTCGATTTTCCTGGATTTCATGGTGCGCTCCTGCGGGTGTTGGGTTTAAAGAAACCACAACGCCCATGCGCACGAGAGAGGAGTCTCCAGTCCGATGCCGCATGAGCGCATGGACTGGATGCTTTTTCCGAAACTCCATAATCTTTTTCCGATCTGTCTTCAGGCGCTGGTTTTTCCGTGAACGCACACATCCCAAGGCCAATACCCGAATTGGATGGTTTTGTTCAGGAGGAAAATACCCCGGTGCTTTCCGCGCAGGATTCAAAAAAGAAAGAATTTCAGATATGCTGTGTTCAGCCATGTTATCTTCCTAAGTGAGATAATGTGGTTAGTACCGCGGCAAGTGTTTGCGCACTTGTCCGGTACGCTTATTATTGGCGGACTGGTGGACGAAAAGCAAGACCCGTACAGAGAAAATGTTTTTATCAAAATTCCTTGACAGCCCAAAGGCTGGGAAATTTTTTATATTTTCCCAATAAATAATTTCTGTAAGTAAAAAAAGATAGATTTAAGCAAAATTAGGTCTAGTTCGGCATAAGCTTGTGCTCTTAGTTTTTCAATGGCTAAGATTTCCTGTTCTGTTGCTTTTCGTTCTGGACGCATCACTAAGGATAAAAGTTGATTATAATTTTCGACATATTCAATTTTTTCTTGCGGTGTCCAGGGGCGGTTTCGTTCCGCTATAACGGTATCGTAGGCCAAAGATTGATATTGCCATTGATTATTTTGTAAATTATTTTCGTAGAGAATAATCGCACCACGTCTATAAACAATAATTTTATCTATCCATTTTGCTTGTTCAATTTTTTGCAATGTATCCATAATCCCAGCATAAGCGGCTTGATGAAATTCCAGCGGCGTCATTCGACCTGCACCTCGGTCTAGTCGTTGATTTTCATATCGTTGTAACACTCCTTGCCAACTTAGGCGTTCGTTGACTGCCAAGATGTGTGCTTCGATGTCATAATTTGCTGCGCGTAACGAGCGTATGGTTGACTCTACCGTGTTGGGAATAGCATAGTACTTTCTAAAATGATATGGCAGTGAATGGATTTAGTATAAGCGAGCGCTTTTTCTACCCATCGTCCTACATCCGGGTTTGTTCTTAAAGCAGCAGTTTGATCATTTTGCTCTATGTAAGATTCGTAGTAGGGATGATAACCGCGGAGATCATCGCCTATAATCACCGCGGTGGCGCTTAATTCTTTAAATTCTTGAGCCACCAAATCGAGCATTCTGCTTTTGCCGGAACCCGGTTGCCCACCAGAGATGATAGCCACCGGTGGAGTGGATGCTGCTTCAATATTTTTAAAGATGACGGGTTTTATTTTTTCCTGAAATATAACTTCGTGCCAGTCTTCCGGCAAATGTTCCTGGATGTTTTCCATTTAAGATTGCTTGTTACTTTCCCGATATGCTCTGATTTTAGCGCCATATTCTCGACGAATTTTGGCAATGATGATTTGGTCATTACCGCGCAATGTGATCTGTTCTCGGCCCAAGTTAAATAGCTCTGTTTTAAGCTCAGATAAGCGTTGTGGGTCAGGTTGCGGTTTTCTGGATTCTTCATCAATTTGTGATGAACAAATAGCCGATCATATCGGTGATCACTTCTTTCGCACACTCGAAAGCAATCGCTTCATCTTGTGTCCATAAAGCCTGGTTTCTTTTATGATGAAAGGGTTTAGATGGCTTAGGATTTAACATACAATTCTCCTTTTTCTTTATAGAATCATACGACCAACTATAACCGATTTGTATAATATGTATAAAAATTTTATCTTTAATAATCAGTCGCCGTCGCGCCGTCAATGATGGCCGGTTCGATTTTGATCTGCGCACGGTACCGGCGACAAAGATATCAGTGCGACAACGTGCAGAGCATAAATTGCACGACAGACTGGAGCAGAGCAAAATTGAAGCGGACACCGCAGGCTTGTCATTGACGGCGTGACGGCGACCAGTACCGTATTCGCAGGTTTGGCAGCCCCACTGCCAAACCCTGCCCGCCCGGCATATCTTTATACATAACTTTTATATATTCTTCATGGCGTTCTGTTATCAAACTATCAGGAGGAAAACAAGCCATGAGGGAACAGTCCAGTTGGATTATCGAAGAAATCCAAACCGTGGAATTAGGAGATACTCGTCTAAAAAAGAGACTAAATCATTTATTGAAAGATTTGAGTCAAGCACCCAGTTGTAGCATTCCTGCAGCGTGTAAAAGTTGGAAAGAAACCTTAGCAGCCTATCGTTTTTTTAATCATACCGAAGTGACGGAATCAAAGATTTTAAAGCCTCATCAAACGGCAACGTTGGAACGAATTCAGCAAGAAAAATTAGTATTAATTCCTCAGGATACGACAGAAATTGAATTTAGTGGAAGGTCGCCCATCGAGGGAATGGGTTACTTAGCGGGGAAAAGAGTCAAGGATATTATTTGCACCCTAGTTTGGCGGTGACGCCCGATCGCATATGTTTAGGCGTAGTGAATGTTCAAAGTTGGACACGAAAAAATTAGGCAATCGCGGCTCACGCAGAAAAAGATCGATTGAGGAAAAAGAAAGTTATTGTTGGCTCAAAGGTTATGAAGCTGCCAATGCCATTGCTTTAGAGGCGCGAGATACAACCATCATCAGTATTATGGATCGTGGAGGTGATATCTATGAATTACTGGAGAAGAGTCCGTCAGAATTGAATAAAGCCTATTGGTTAGTTCGTTCTGGACAAGATCGAAAGATTTTAATTAATGAGGGAACATCAGAACAGTCAGAACAGGGGTTATGGGAATTTGTGAGGAAGACGGAAGTGATTGGAGAAATTGAGTTTCAGATGCCAAGGGGTAAGATCTATGATCGAAAAAAAGAAAAGCGGTTGCCACGTCAAGCACGCAAGGTTAAACAAGAAGTGAGGACCTGTGCTGTAAAGATTAAAGCGCCACAGCACAAATTAAGAGAATGCAAATCGGTAATGGTATATGTTGTTCATTGTAGTGAGGTCAATCCCCCCAGCGAAAAAGAAAAAGTGGAATGGCTTTTACTGACCAGTTATCCAGTAGAGACAGCAGATACGGCCATTGAAGTGATCCATTGGTATTTATGTCGTTGGCAAATTGAAACCTTTTTTAAAATTTTAAAAAGCGGATGCACCGTCGAAAAATTACAATTTGAGACGTTAAGGGCGACACAAAATTGTATCGCACTTTATTTAATTATAGCCTGGAGAATTTTATATTTAACTTTTCTAGGGCGTCATTGTCCTGAAATGGATTGCAGTCAACTATTTGAAGAAGAAGAGTGGCAATCAGTGTATATGATTGTGACCCGAAAACCACCTCCGTCGAAACCCCCTTCATTAAATGACATGATTAGAATGATTGCCAGGTTGGGCGGCTTTCTGGGTAGGAAATCTGATGGTGAACCGGGACCTCGAGTGATGTGGATAGGCATGCAAAGAATGCGAGATTTTACGTTAGCATGGGAAGTATTTCGACCTAACAAGGCCAAAAATTATGTATAAGGATATGCCGCCCGGCGAGGGACTCCAAGGGGTTTGGGGGGGCGGAACGGCACATCCAAGTATTTGAAAAAATAATTTATTTTTGAAAAATTCAACTGTGAAACCCACTGTGAGCAAAAGTTGAATTTAATTTTTCAGTTTTTATCGGTTTTCATAGTGCATTCTATCAAAATTAATGGTATACTTCTCCACTTGTTCCTTCCCTGTCTGGATTAAAATGACAGGAAGACCGTGAAGCTGCGATGAGAGTCTCGGTCACAATCTCCCCGGAGATTGTCGCAGCGTGTATATTCTTTATTGAGTATACTATTCATCACGGATCAATCGTTTACATCTAAACAATTTGAGCGGCTGGTTAATAACATCGAAGATTTTCAGTCTTTTCGCCTTTTATATAGGCAATGTTATTTATAATCTTTGGATGTCCAATCATCAATATTATGATCAGGGTTATTTCATAGCCCTGATAGTTTTTTGAAAACTCTTTTGATGTGCTCAAGTACAAAAAAAGAGGATTAGTTCATTCCTGTTTCTGGTCATTTTCCGGAAATAGTCTTCAATTGGCGATCTTTTGAAGCGCGAACGCGCCGAAAAAGAGAGCTTCTCTGTCAAACCTGAAAGAGATCCGCGCAAAAATTCAATAGTCATCCGATCAAACCAATGATTGTCATGTCTTGAGAATAGGAAAAAATTTTTCGTACGCGCTGAACTGCCCTGTTCATTCACTGTCGTCTTGCTCAAGGTTTTCATTCATTCTGAATGAAGCAAGCCGCTGGGATGGTGTACCTCGCTGTATATTGTCTGGTGAATTTAGCGTATGACAGAAAGGTTTCGTGCTGGCCGCGAAAAGCTCCCTTTCTGATTCAAACTCCCGCAATGGGAAAAAGAGATCGGCGCATTTTGCACCGCCGGTTTAATCGCCGGACTTCTGTCGTGGCGGAAACGTCGTTGCAGGTAGTATCAGTCAACACTCACGTATGGCCGAATAATTTTGAGCAACATAACGGAATATCAATGAGGAGGAAAAATGTCCTGGAAAACCACTCTCAATGAAGTGCTGGAAAAGCACAACAAAGCCGCCTCGCGCGGTGGCAAAGCGGTAGGCTTTGCTACACAGTCGGCGCGGCAGGAAACGCTCTGGCGGGAATTTAAAGAACTGCATACCTTAAAATATCACTTAAATGATGTTCATGAATTTAAAGAACGGCATATCCGGGCATTAGCGAATACCTGGGAAGCGCGAGGGTTATCCGCCTCGACAATTCAAAACCGTATCAGTGTATTTCGGACTTTCTCGGAATGGATTGGCAAGCGCGGGATGATTCTCGGTTCCGAACATTACGTCAAAAATCCTAAAAATGTTAAACGTCATGGCGTAGCGCAAACGGATAAAACCTGGAGCGGCCAAAAAAAATCTAGCAGAAATATCTGACAGTTTTACATCAGCAAGATCTATATGTTGCAATGCAACTGGAATTGCAACGCGCTTTTGGTTTGCGATGCGCGAGGCGGCATTGTTAAAAGTCCATGCCGGCGGATAAAGGCGCTTATTTAGCTGTCAATTGGGGAACCAAAGGCGGCAGAGATCGGGTGATTCCAATTGAAACGGATTATCAGCGCGACGTTCTCCATCGCGCCAAAGCGCTAATCGCCAACAAAAGAAATTCATGATTCCAGAAAACTACAATTTCAAGCAATGGAAGAATCATTATTATTATGTTTGCCATCAGCATGGCATCAGCCGCAAGGAGGGTATCACCAGCCACGGTTTGCGACATGAACGGTTGAACGAAATTTACCACCATATCACTGGTCAACTCAGCCCTGTCAAAAATCATGATCATCAAAAAATGAATAATGCGCTTGATAAATTGGCTCGCCAAGAAATTGCTGAGGTCGCTGGTCATTGCCGTGCTTCTATAGCTGATGCCTACATTGGCCGGCAAATTACTGCAAAGGAAATAGTTTCATAATTCTTCAAAACGAAATTGGAACTTAGTTGATCTTTATCTCTACCTGTTTCGAGATTTTTTATAGCTTGCCATACCTGCATTTTTTAGCAATAATCTTTTTGTCCCAATATTCATTGATAAAGTTAATTTTCAAGAAATTATAAAAAGGATTTTTTATGCGAAATGTTTCACTCTCTTCTAATTCTTCATTAATTTCTAATTACTCGACTGTCAGTTCGGGCAGTTCCTTATCCGCTAGTTCCACTGTTGCCTTATTACAAGGATTGATGGATGGTTTTGGCTGGCGGGATCAGCGTCTGGAAATTTATCAAGCAGAAGCTAATCAGCAGCTTGACAAACAAAAGTTGCGAATGGCAATCGACCGTTATGTGGAAGAAACTAGTTTGGCTAACCGGGATCGATTAATCCAAGCGTTAAATGAAGTACAGGTTTCGGTGCAGACAGAATATGATTATGCACTAAAACAATGGGATTATTATCAAGAACAAGTCGAAATTGAAGCCGCGCAAAAGAGGGTAGTTCTTACCGCTAGTTATCTGAGTCAGTGGAGTCAGTGGGCACTGGATGGAGTGAAAAGTTTTTTTGGTTCCACCACTATGCAATTGGCAGAAAAATATGCTGCGATGGCCGAAGCTCACCAAATCACTCTCGCTCAAATATCCCGTTGTTTTGAAGATCTGACTATACCAATGAAGGATGATCAGGACTCATTTGCTCTCTCTTCTCTATGTGAGGCCCCATTAGGCGTATTAGAGTTATCTAATTTAATGCAGCCACTGGGGTTTGTCATAAATGGGGTAATGGCTAAAGATCAAAGCGGGTCTTGTGTCAGTAGAGCTGGGGATTTAAATAATGATGGTATCGATGATCTAGTGATTGGAGCTCCTCGTGCTGCCCCTCATGGTAAAGCTAGTGCAGGGGTAAGCTATGTAATATTGGGGTCAAAGAATTTAGATGTCAGCAATGTATTGGAACTCTCTAGCCTAAATAGCGCTACTGGAGTTGTCATCAATGGCGCGACAGCCGGTGATGAGAGTGGTTATTCAGTCAATGGGGTCGGTGATCTGAATGACGATGGAATTGATGATCTGGTGATTGGTGCTTATACTGCTTCACCCAATGGTAAAAACGGAGCAGGAGCAAGCTATGTGGTCTTTGGATCTTCTCGCATAGGGAGCAATGGAATTTTGGAATTATCGAACTTGAATGGAGTAAATGGATTTGTGATTAATGGTGTAACAAAGAGTGATAATAGCGGCTATTCAGTCAGTGGAGCAGGTGATCTGAATCAGGATGGAATTGACGATCTCGTCATTGGAGCTTATTCTGCTTCGCCCAATGGCAAATACACAGCAGGGGCAAGCTATGTGATATTTGGATCGAAGAATTTAGGTAGCAGTGGCGTGATGGAACTATCTGGCCTGAATGGGGTCACCGGATTTGTTATCAATGGTGTTGCTATTAATGATAAGAGCGGATATGCAGTCAGTAGAGCAGGTGATCTCAATGACGATGGAATTGATGATCTGGTGATTGGTGCTTATACTGCTTCACCCAATGGTAAAAACGGAGCAGGAGCGAGTTATGTAATATTCGGGTCTAAAAACTTAGGTATCAGCAGTGTATTGGAACTGTCTAGCTTAAATGGCTCCACGGGATTAATCATCAATGGGGTAGCTGTTGGTGGTTTCAGTGGATGTTCTGTCAGTGGAGTAGGTGACTTAAATCATGACCACATGGATGATCTAGCGATCGGAGCTTCCGGTGTTTCGTCTAATGGTATAGGAACAAGCTATGTGGTATTCGGGTCTAAAGAGATAAGCCGCAACGGCGTGTTGGAATTATCAAGTCTCAATGGTACTAATGGATTTGTGATCAAAGGCGTGGGTGGTTTTGTAAATGGGGTCGGTGATCTGAATCAGGATGGAATGGACGACTTGGTGATTGGGTCTCCTGGAGCTTCACCCAATGGCAAAAGCGCAGCAGGGGCAAGCTACGTTATATTTGGATCTTCCGGCATAGGAAGCGATGGAGTTTTAGAATTATCGAACTTGACTGGAATAAATGGATTTGTGATTAATGGTGTAACAAAGAATGATCATAGCGGCTCTTCAGTCAGTGGGGTCGGTGATCTAAATCACGATGGGATCACTGATCTGGTAATAGGGGCTTCTTCTGTTGCTATTGGGAGTAATCTATATGTAGGAGCAAGCTATGTAGTATTTGGGAGTCCTGATTTTCATCCATTTATCACTAATCAACTAACTTTGTTGCAAGGCGAAGGCATTGTCTTGAATGCTGATGAATTATCTCTGCGACCCCTCAATAACAATCAACAACTAATAGTTCCTTGTGATATCCAATTCGGACAATTTGAGTTACCGTTGATTAATTTTCCTTGGGCAACAAATTCTGGACTTTACCGAAGAACAATTGCTGGCGGGAGACGTAGCATTTATCCATGATGGAGGAATGGAAGCCCCGAGTTACAACATGAGATCATCATCATTAACCATGCTATTTGAATCCTCGGCTACGATTATTTTTCGCCCTTTGGCAAACTATAATTTTCAGGCAGCTAATGAATTAAATGCGCTAACACCAGGCCGAGGTATCACCATCAATGGAGGAGCGACGAATGATTATAGCGGTTGGTCAGTCAGTAAAGCCGGAGATATCAATCAGGATGGAGTTGATGATCTGGTAATTGGGGGTTATGGAGCTTCTCCTAATGGAAAGCAACAAGCAGGAAGGAGCTATGTGGTTTTCGGGTCGAAAGATTGGGATAGTCGCAGCGTATTGGCACTCACTGGCCTGGATGGCGCCACAGGATTTGTCATCAATGGCGTGGCAGCGGGGGATTGGAGTGGATATTCAGTCAGTGGAGTTGGTGATCTGAATCACGATGGGATTGATGATTTGGCAATTGGAGCTAATTACGCATCTCCTAATGGAAAAAAGATGGCAGGAGTGAGCTATGTAGTATTCGGATCGAAAGCTTTAGGCAGTAATGGTGTGTTAGAACTTTCAAGCCTGAATGGTACCACAGGATTTATCATCAATGGTGTTGCTGCTAATGATCAGAGCGGAACTGCAGTCAGTAAAGCAGGGGATTTGAATCACGATGGGATTGATGATCTGGTAATTGGAGCTTATAGAGCTTCTCCTAATGGTAAAAAATATGCAGGCACCAGTTACGTAATATTTGGCTCGGAGAATTTGGGTGATAAAGGTGTGCTGGAACTTTCTAGTCTGGATGGTGTCAAGGGATTTGTTATCAATGGCGTGGCAGCGGGTGATCAGTATGGTGATCAGAGTGGATGTTCAGTCAGTGGAATTGGTGATCTGAATCGCGATGGGATTGATGATTTGGCGATTGGAGCTAATTACGCATCTCCTAATGGAAAAGAGTGGGCAGGTGCAAGCTACGTGGTGTTTGGATCAGTGGTTGTCGGTAGAGAAGGAGTTTTAGAATTGTCAAGCCTGAATGGAACCAATGGGTTTGTCATCAATGGCGTGTCAGCACATGATTATAGTGGAAATTCAGTCAGTGGAGCCGGAGATATCAATCACGATGGTATTGATGATTTGGTTATTGGAGCTTATGATGCTTCTCCCAATGGCAAACAATGCGCAGGAATAAGCTATGTGATATTTGGTTCGTTCAATGTAGGCAAAAATGGAACTATCGAACTATTAGCAATACAT
>CAVQJI010000036.1:0-7793 GCA_963712715.1 uncultured Pseudomonadota bacterium
GACGCGTTGGGATATACGGTTATTGCCGATATAGCGCCGGGGGAGGCTATTTATATCGATCAGCAGGGCGAATTCCATCGTGAACAATGCGTGGAAAAAGTTAACCGTTCGCCGTGTTTATTTGAATACGTTTATCTGGCCCGGCCAGATTCGGTCATCGATAATATTTCTGTTTATCACGCGCGAATTAAAATGGGAGAAAAATTGGCGGATAAAATTCTGAGGATGCGTTCCCATCATGATATCGACGTCGTTATTCCAATCCCCGATACCAGCCGCACCGTCGCGTTGCCTCTGGCTCAGCGCCTGAATGTGCCTTATTCCGAAGGTTTTATTAAAAACCGCTATATTGGCCGGACGTTTATCATGCCGGCGCAAGAAATGCGTCGCAGTTCGGTGCGAATGAAACTGAATGCCATGAAAGCCGAGTTTAATAATAAAAATGTGCTGCTGGTGGATGACTCCATAGTCCGCGGCACCACCTCTCAGGAAATTATTCAAATGGCGCGAGAAGCCGGAGCCAACAAAGTTTATTTTGCATCGGCAGCGCCACCGGTGCGTTATCCCAACGTGTATGGAATTGATATGCCCAACGCCAAAGAACTGGTCGCCTACGATCATTCTGTCCTGGAAGTGGAACGATTAATCGGCGCCGACTGGCTGATTTACCAAGAACTGGAAGACTTATACGACGCCGTCAATGAGGCGGCGGCGGCGCCGCAGTACCGGGTTGAACGCTTTGAAGATTCGGTCTTTACCGGAGATTATATTACCGGTGATATTAGTGAGTCATATCTAAAGGCTTTAGCGGAAGCGCGCAGCGAACAAGCCAAACTGAAACGCCATGCTCTCGAGAACGATCTCGATCTCGCCTAAATAAAGGAAAAAATATGCCCCGAATGGATATTGAGCAGGTTTTAGCGGATGAGCTAAAGTTGCGAAAGCAACAGGTGACCTCAGTCATTCAGTTACTGGATGAAGGGGCGACGGTGCCTTTTATCGCGCGTTACCGGAAAGAAGTCACGGGTGGCGTTGACGATACGCAGTTACGAACGTTAGTGGAGCGTCTGGAATATTTACGTGAACTGGAAGCCCGCCGTACCCTCATTATTAAAACTATCGATGAGCAGGGCAGGCTTACTGCCGATTTGGAAGAACGGATATTGGCGGCCACCGATAAAACCACTCTGGAAGATTTATATTTACCGTATAAACCCAAACGCCGTACAAAGGCGCAAATAGCCCGGGAAGCCGGTTTAGAACCTCTCACCTTAGCGCTTTTACAAAACCCACAACTTGACCCGGATGCTGCGGCTTTTTCTTATATCGATGTGGAAAAAAATATCGCCGATGCACAGGCCGCCCTGGCGGGAGCACGAGAAATTTTAATGGAAAAATTTTCTGAGGAAGCGGATTTGCTGGGTGAGCTGCGTCAATATTTCTGGCGTCATGGCGTCCTCAGCAGCCACGTCGTCAAGGATAAAGAGGAAGCGGGAGTAAAATTTTCGGATTATTTTGATTTTTCCCAACCTATCCAAAAAATTCCTTCTCACCGCGCGCTCGCGTTATTCCGCGGCAGCCAGCAGGAAATTTTGCGGCTAAAATTAACTTTCCCCGAAGCGGGAGATGACCAGCATTGCCATCAATTGATTGCGCAGCATTTTAAAATCGCGCGATGTCAGCGTCCGGCGGATGAATGGTTGTGGCAAGCCGTAGAATGGGCCTGGAAAATTAAAATTCAAACGAAACTGGAACTGGAATTATTGACTGAATTGAGGGTGCAGGCTGAAGCGGAGGCCATCCATGTTTTTCAGGATAATCTGAAACAGTTGCTGATGGCGGCTCCTGCCGGACAGCGCGTCACCCTGGGTTTAGATCCCGGATTACGAACCGGCGTTAAAGCAGTGATCGTCGACGGCACCGGCAAATTACTCACCTTCACCACCATTTTCCCTCACGCACCGCGAGACCAGTGGGAAGAATCGCTGCAGATTTTGGCAAAATTATGTCAGACTTTTCATGTCGAACTCATCAGCATTGGCAATGGTACGGCCTCGCGTGAGACGGATCAGCTTGCCGCGGAATTGATTAAGCGGCATCCTGATTTAAATTGTCAAAAAATCGTGGTTTCGGAAGCGGGGGCGTCGGTTTATTCAGCATCGGCGCTGGCTGCCGCGGAATTTCCTGATCTGGAAATCGCCTCCTATCGCGGGGCGGTTTCTATCGCGCGCCGCTTGCAGGACCCTTTAGCGGAGCTGGTAAAAATTGACCCCAAGTCAATAGGAGTGGGCCAGTATCAGCACGACGTCAATCAGGTCAAATTAGGTCATGGTTTATCGGCGGTACTGGAAGATTGTGTCAACGCGGTCGGCGCCAACGTTAACAGCGCTTCGGTGCCGTTGTTAAAAAGTATTTCGGGTCTCAATGAAAATGTCGCCAAACAAATCGTGTTATACCGGGAAGCGCATGGGCCGTTTAAAAATCGCGGTGAGATTAAAAAAGTTTCCCGATTAGGCGAAAAAACTTATGAACAGTCGATTGGGTTTTTACGCATTGTGGGTGGAGATAATCCGCTGGACGCTTCCGCGGTCCACCCTGAAAGTTACCCGGTGGTCGACCAAATTATCCATGCGGTGAAGCAGCCGATTCGTTCTATTATGGGGAACAATGAATTAATAAACTCTTTAAATCCGCAGCAGTTCGTCACCGATGATTTTGGATTGCCGACCATAAAAGATATTTTGACTGAATTAAAAAAGCCTGGCCGTGACCCGCGCCCGGAATTTAAAGCGGTGGTTTTTAAAGAAGGCATTCATCATGTGGAGCAGCTCAAGCCAGGGATGATCCTCGAAGGCGTCATCACCAATGTCGCCAATTTCGGCGCATTTGTCGATGTGGGCGTTCATCAGGACGGTCTGGTGCATATTTCCCAAGTCGCCAATCATTATGTGGCGGATATTCACAAAGTGGTTAAAGTCGGTGATATTGTCACTGTCAAAGTGATTGAAGTGGACTTACCGCGAAAACGCATTAATCTGACAATGAAACTGTCGACTGCCGCCGGCGCCGTGACTCCCCCGAATCAGAAGCGTGCCACTCCCGCGCCAAAAAAACCGGCGAATACTTCCCTGCTGGGTGAAAAACTCACTGCGGCGTTAAAGAAAAATAAGTAGTTTGGAAAGCAAGGTTATGTTCGAAAAATGTGATATTTTTCACGTTTTAGGTTCTTATTTCGTGATTTTAATCACATTTTATTACCTAAAATGTGATTACCTCCCTCTAACCGAGAAAGTTCCAGTTGACTTTTTTTAAAATGTATGTAAAATACTCATAAAATAAAATACCTTACGCTATGGGGGATCGTAAGGGGGAGTTGCGCGTAGCGACTCCCCCTTCATTCCGAGCATCGGCTCTGCCGAGCGCAGGATATAAATAGGAAGCAATTCTCGCTGTACCCAGCGGGAATTGCTGCTGGTAGAATATTAAAAATGATATTTACGTCCGGTCTTTTAATAGCTTTTCTAACATTTGCGTTTGTAAGCAGCATTACGCCTGGGCCCAACAATACCATGTTATTGATTTCAGGCGTTAATTTTGGCTTCCGGCGCACTTTACCGCATATGTGCGGGGTGACCATCGGCTTCGCCATTCTTGTGATGGTAGCCAGCCTGGGACTCGGCAGTCTTTTTATAAAATGGCCGGTTTTATACACGGTTTTGCGATACGCCTGTGCCGTCTACTTGCTGTATCTGGCCTGGCAGATACTTCGATCCAGCCATGTCCATGTGAAAGACGATGCCAAAAAACCAGTCTCTTTTCTCCAGGCTGTCGCTTTCCAGTGGGCAAACCCTAAAGCATGGACAATGGCGATTATTTGCGTCACGACCTATGTGCCTCCTCAGCATTTTTTCCTAAATATTGCCGTTTTGGTCGGCGTTTTGATTATTTTTGTCTTTTTTAGCGGAGGTGTGTGGACTCTATTTGGCAATTGGATTCAACGGTTCCTGCATCGCCCTCTTTATTTACGAATATTTAATACTACTATGGCGATTCTGCTCGTCCTTTCTCTTTACCCTATCCTGATTAATTGATCTAATCATCTGTTTTACATAATATTTTTATATTGCTCAAAAAATGATCTATATTTTACATATCAAGACTCATTGGAAAAGGAGATATTTATGAAAAAATTATTAATAAGCTTTTGTGCGGCTTCGTTGTTAGCTGCCAGTGTTATAGGTTATGCGGGCACGGTCACTTTTGTGAATGACGACCGTCAGGCAGTCAACTTCACGGCCAGCAGTGGGTATTGGTATAATCCTGTGGCTCAGGGAACAGTACTTCCTGGCGGACAATTTACTTTCCAGGTGAATGGGGCGATAACTCCGAATTATAATTTCATGGCTTACGCTCCCGCTGGATCGAATGTAGTGACTGGTTGCGGCTATATTGGTCAGACTGTGTGGGACGTGACTGTAAGAGCAGGATGGTCAAACGAAACGGGTAGATTCGGGTGCTGGGTATATCCAACGCCGATGTACGTGCCTGTCAGACACCACCACGTCTGTAACAAGTACAAACATCAAAAAGTAGTTGTTTACAGCAACAATTCTGGTATGGTTTCTAACGGCCAGGGCGTGGTGTATAGCAATTCTGGCGGGGCTTATAAAGGCCAGGGCGTGGTGTATAGCAATTCTGGCAAAGTTTATAATGGCCAGAACACAACGTATGGCAATTCTGGCGTAAGCAATTGGTAAGCCATTAATTCACAAAGCCAGAGAAAGTCATCAGGCGTCCTTCGTGACGCCTGATTTTTATATGGGATGCAGCAATTCCCGCTAAAGGAAAAATTAGCTATATTCACATGAAATATTGAAATAATTATTTTTCAATATAAATATTTTTCGCAGAAAATACCTTACGCTATGGGGGATCGTAAGGGGGAGTTGCGCGTAGCGACTCCCCCTTCATTCCGAGCATCGGCTCTGCCGAGCGGAGGATCAAAACAGGAAGCGGGTACCGCTGTATAGGAGGTATGGATGATTTTGATAGACAAAACTAAACTGGTTAATTAACATAAACCTGTTTAATTTTCTATTAAAGGTTATCCAATGAAAAGAGAAACGGTAATAAAATATTTTGTAAATTATGTATTGTGGAACATTGCTAAAGAACAATCTCACCTGTTCTCATTTTCTCATTCAAAATCCTCTTCAACCATAAGAACAGCGACAGGGCCGGGTGAGGTAGATTTAGTCAACGCCCTATTCGAGCAGGAAGAGGATATATGGATTCGGCAGGGTGATCTGCCATCCGATGCAGTTCGGGATAAAATCATTATCAGTTGCGGAGATCTTTTAACGTTTTTTGTTGATCACTTCGCTCTGGGTAAACTGACTGTTTTCCTGCACAGTCTCATGTCTTTCTATGAAGTCTACCTTTGGCAGGATAATGTATTTTCAGCCATGAATAAACCTGTGACCACCGTGACTGAATTATGGGACAAAATTGCCGACAGTATCATGGCTAGTGCAGAAGATGTTCATCGACTTTTGCTGGAGAAGGGCTTAAAAGGCTATATTGTTTTAGATGGCGATGCGTTTGTGCGTTTGGTTTCAGCGGACGCCATATATTCTTCCTTTTCCGTAGATTCTGAGGTAGCGGAAGATGATCAAATTGTCCTATATCCTGACTGGCAAACTTTTGCCGGAAGAAAAAAGTTACTGGATTGTATAAAATCACTACATGATGGGGTTATCTTTTTAGCTGATAATAAACATTGTTCACCGTCATTATTCAAAAAATCATTTAACGAAAACAGATCACTGATAGCTTGCGATATTACGTTGAAAGGCGAAAAAATAAGATGTCAGAAAGAAAAAAAAGCTGATTATTTTGAAAGTTTAAGTCAATTTCCATTATGGAATGAAGCATTAAGTAAAATGATGAACTGTTTCTCTTCATCAAAGAATTTTTTTGGTGAAGAAGATGAAGGCAAGGATTTGAAAGTTAATTTTCAAAAATATACTTCAAAATTCTATGTAAATTTTTCATTTGATTTTCCTTATGTTGAAAATGATTGCACTTTACAAATACCCAATCATATAATTTCATTAACGCTATATGGTTTTAGCACTCAATCGCTTCAAATAAAGGGATTGAATAATCGATACCCTCCATGCCATTCCATTATCACTTTAGCAGGAGGGGAGAATTTAGAAGATTTCAATTTTTTTTTCGATAAATTTTCCGCGATATACCAATCGGTGCTCAAATTACCAGAAAATTTACCCAATCTAAGATCGCTGGGTTTACTAATAAATGTGGAGCGTATAGAGACAGATACTTATTTTCCGGCTATTTCCCGATGTCATAACTTACAGCATTTGGAGCTTCACTTTTTTGGCAATTATGCAAAAAAGATAATATTGCCGGAATTAAAGAAAGTTAGAAAATTAACGATTACCTGCGAAATTGTTAATCCAAAAAATAGTGAGCATAATTGGATAGTTGAAATAAAAAATGCTCCTTTCCTGGAAGTTATCGATGTAAGCTGTGTAAAGAGAAATAAGATTGCTGAAAATCAGAAATTGAAATTATCCTATACGGGTTGTAATAAATTAAAATTCATAAAAAATGAATATGGTTGGCTAACGAAATTTGAACCCGGTGAGGGTGTAGTGTTAATTCCAGATGATAAAGAAGACAATAGTTTGAATACCGACAGTAAATGTGAAGTTAACAATGGTGTAACGCATAAAAGAATCTCCTATTTTAGACCTCAATTGTCCACATTTACGATGTCCCCGCCGACGAATGCTCCCTGGGAAAGCCTTTTAGTCGAAGCAGACCAACCCTGGAAATGTTTAATTATGACCGAGGATCTTGTGGATGTTCGCAATCTGATTTGGGCTGTTTACGACAGGGTTGCTTATAATCCTGATTCCCGGCTTTTAACTTTTCATGAATTTGTTCCGCCTTTGGGAAATCAGGCACAGGTTATCCGAACAGATAGTGCGTTAGTCAAAAATCAATGGCTGCAGGGTTTAAAGAATGGCGATAGCGTGGGTATTTTAAGAGGACCCGTTTCGAGCGGCGCCTGGTGTTTATTACCGATGCAAAGCCCCGTACAGGTAGATTCCAGGCAGCAGCCCTGCTTGTTTGAAATAGCTTCTCACCCGCCTTCGGTACTGACATTACTTTGGCATGCAGAATTACGCCGTTTTTACGTAAAAGCAATAAAATCCTTAATGGGAACGATGACTGAAGTCGTCTATCGCTATCGGGTGGATGAACATTACACTCATTATTTATGAACAGGCTCCTGAGTTAATTGCAGAAAAACAGGCGCTGCTCCCTCAGGAACTACTCCATATCGTCAGCCATGAAATAAAATCCATTCCAAATTTGCAATTTTTGTCAGATTCGGTCTCCTCTCTCACCACCAAATTCAATCAGTTAGTTCATTATTGCCGGGGATTTAAGCAGGAAGCGCTGGAAGATTGCGAATCGAAGACCGGTTCAGTAGACCAATTATTGTCAGCGCTGCGTGAGCAGAAAGGTGTGTGTGAACAGCGATCCTTGGTATTCTGGATATTGGCGTCGTATCTGGGAATAAAAGTGGCGTTTATTATCGGTGATAAGCATGCCCGCATTGAACTGGTGACTTCACTGGGACAACGTTATCAACTGGATTTGGGAGGTGGCAAAACTCCTACCAAAATTCGGGAGGAAGACCGCGATCCGCAGCTATTAATCGGACAGCAATACGATGAATCGGTGCCACAACAATA
>CAVQJI010000037.1:0-321623 GCA_963712715.1 uncultured Pseudomonadota bacterium
TAGCTAACTATTGTCAGGAGCAACCTTATGCCTGGTTTGATTCTGTCACCAAGGCCACCGTCGCGCTTAACGATGAATTTTAACGGCTTTAACCAGACTGGCCGGTGGCATTTTGTATGGAGAAGTCACTGGCAAGGAAACTGCTTTCCCCATTACGGAATATAAATATCAACCGGTGATAACCAAAATTTTTCACGAATCAAAGGAGGAGAAATATGCTTCTTTGCCCTGTCCGCTATTGGCAAGTTTAGAGAACACTCAGTGGGTGAAACGCTTATCCGCACTTGAGAATCTGCACCGGATCATCAGTGCGATCCCAGAGCCACGTTTTTCGGAAGTTATCATCCGTTTGGAACTTCTGCATAAGGATTTAGTCAGTGGCGCATGGCGACGTAAAAGAGTGGAATCTCCGCAAGAGAAAGTTAAAAAAGCCGAAGCGTTAAATATCGATTTATTGACCAATACCCAACAGTTAATTGAAAATGCCATTGGGCCTGAAGGTTTGGAGCTGATAGACAGATTAGGGGTACAGGATTGGGATATTTATAAATCCATGTCCCCTCATATCTCCACTTTATGGAGCTGGAAATTCGACGAAGAATGCTCGGCTGCTTTCCAGGCATTATATCAGCATTTTATATATTTACTCGACTTGGACCTTGATATATCAGAGTGGATTATACCCAATCCGCATCGATAATGACGATGCTTTCTTATGACTGGAAAATTTGCGAACTTCTCAAAATGTCAATGTTAAAGTGGCCTGGTTTGATGAAGTGGATTTTGCAAAAACTGAATAGCGGAACAGAATGTGCTGTAAAGGATAGTAAAAACACTCCCTGTCTTGACAAGATTCCCGACTTGAAGAAATTAAAGACCGATCCGGCCAATTTTAATAAAAATTTACGTGAAAAATTGATTAACGTCGGTATTCTGGCAAAAATATCCCCCTTTGGGAAGAAGTTTGGGAAAAATTAACGAAAAAAGCCATTATCCATAACGGGGGGGAAACGAAAATAACCGATTTAAGGCAAATTAACCAGGATCTGGATAAATTGTTACAGGCCAAAGACGATCAGAAAAACCATCAAAATCTGTTTGAACAGATTTCCCCACAACTGCGGGAATATGTTAAATGTCTGGAAAAAATAATTTATTGTTGTGATGGCGTTTCTTCCGATGAACGCATCGTTAATCTGCGCAGCCAAAAGGGCGCCGTAGCCGAGCTGTTAAAACAATGTTTCATTGATTTTAATTTTACCGCATCCTCTTCTCTGGACCACAAAGATGACCAGGCTGTGGTTAAAGATTTCCAGAAGCTGGAGCAACGGCTCATTTTGGAACAAAATAAATTTAACGATTCATTGGCTTCTCCCCAGCTGGTAACGCCGCGTTTACCTGAGCTTTTAATAGAGAGGATAGAAGAAACATCAACTGCCTTGCTGACGCCAAAATCCGCGTCCACATTGTCAAGCCTTCCATCGACTCCTGAATCTGGACATGAGAATTACTTTCAAAGTCAGGTAGATAGATTGCGCAAAAAAAACAAAAATAAAGATTTAAGAAAAGAAATTAAACGTCTAAAAAAAGAAAACGAAGAGCTTAAATCTTTCTCCCGAACGGAAGGATCAATTTCTCCTGCCATCCCCGATAGTATGGGCAAGGGCTCGCCGATTCTGGATGATTTCGATGAGAAAAGTGATACTACGTTTGGAAGAGAGAGCCCGCTTTCTTTTATACCCACAATTACCAGCCCATCTCCGCTTGCACGATATAAGCATTCTCCCGAGAAAAAAAATTCGACTCGGGAACCCACTACCACGTTATCGATGCAGGTGCGGCTTTCCAATAGCGCAATTAGTGAAGCAAAAAACCATTTAAATAATTTACTGGATACGCGAGAACTTTTGCAGTCTTTAGTGAAAACCGCCTCGGAAAAAGCATCATTAATAAATATTTTGCCGGGATTATCACTTCTTCCCGATAATCGTTCTGCATTGGATTTATGTAAACAGTTGTCCGAAATTTGGCAGCAGAAACTCGAACATTCCGCTGATCTGGAGAAACAAAACGAGAAGTTGTCAAAGACAGTATCAGAGCTAAAAACGGCTTGTGAAGCGAAAGAACCTAAACCTGAATTTTTAGCGCCCTGGATAGAGTCAAAAATTAAAAGCGGTCAGGAGAAAATTAACGATGCCGACAAAACATTAATCGAATTAAATAGTCGTTATAATATTTTGGTTAAAGAAGAAAAACAAAAATCTGTTTTAAGTCAATCTTCAACAAAAAATTCTGACGACTCCCGTCGTCAGGCGGAACAGATTTTAAAAAATCTTGAAATTAAATGTAGCGCAAAAGAAACTTCTCAGAAAATGTTGAAGAACCAGGAGAAAGGAACCCCCAAAAAATCTCCACTCGCCAGTAAACTGGCGCTAGACATCAAAAATATAACGAATGAAATTGCCGGATTAAAAAAACAGATGGAAGTTCAAAAAGCATTTCTTCAAACCTGTACTCCGGATGAACCTGAAGTAAAAAGCAAAAATACAGGGGAGGAATTGAAAGAATTACGACAACGCATAATAGCATGCGCGCAAACCCGGGCTGATCAGGCGCATCACGTCCAGCAGTTAACTCAGCTGAGGTCACCTTCTTCAGAAATCGTTTTGCCACCAATGCCCGCACTACCAGAGGATATCATATATGAATGGAAACCCTCTGCCCCGGTACAAGACCGGCAATCACAATTAAGAGAGCAGACTACGAAAGAATTGAGTGATGAACTTCAAAGACAGCTGGTGGAGAATACTGAAAGATTAGAATCAGTGAGAGATCAATGCTATGGCGTTAATGAATGGATCATAAAAGACGTTCAGGGTGAGGTTAAGTCCCTACTGGATCAAAAGGAAGAAATGGAATATTTATCCACAGACAGTCGCGCATACCAGCAATGGGAAGCCCGCGTGCAATTGTTAATGGCGCGGTTGCAAACTCCTCTCGCTCCAGCCAGTAGTGATACCGCGTATCAGCAATGGCAGCAGCAAATACAAGGATTAGTAGCACGACTACATCCCGAATTTAAGGCAGTTGATTTTCAGGAAGAGAAATTATTAACTCTTGAGGTGAAAGACACTATTGTTAATGATGCTACGAGAAGAAATTATGAAAACCTGGTAAAAGAAAAAAAACTCATCGAAAGTGATGCGGCTAGTCTGAAAATGGAGCAGAAGAAATTGACAGAGTTTCTCTCAAAAACTCCATATCAACGCCGCCAGGAAAATTTAAACGCTATCAATCCAGTTGCGCTGCATGATGCACAGATCAGATTTAAGAACCGCTGTTTTTTCTGGAATTTGAAAGCGAAAATTGTGCAAGAACAGCTAAAAGGCTATACTTTTGAAGAAAAAACTTACTCAGAGGTTTGCTCTGCTTATGAAAGTTTTCGACAATTGGGCGAAAAGATTGACCTTAATAGAGAAAACCTGACTCAAACCGAATCTGAATATATTTTAATGACTTTCAAATATTCTAATCTCATCTCGCGCTATGATGAATTAAAAATGTATGTCCTCGAAAATGCAGAAGCATTGAAAAAATTAGAGAGGAATGAGTTGCCGCAGCGAGGCGGTAATTGGTATAATTTAAATTATGTGGCAATTTCCACGGAAATTAAGGATGAGAATTTGGTAGAAGAAATATCGAAACATTATGCCAGGTTTAAAACGCCCTTTTTGTTTATGCACGGTGATAATATTAAACTTTGGGGCTGTGCGGACGACGAATGGGGAATAAAGCTATTGGATCGTACCTTATTTTTATCCTGCGGGTTAAATTTTAAAGAAACAAGCCAATTATGGAGCCGGGGAAACATTCACCCGAATGTTTTAAGAGAAATACAATTACAAAAGGCGCATACCCGGCCCGCTGATACGGAAAAAACTATTGGTGACGAACACGATCGATTACAGCACCGGGGTGCTGCGTCAGTAAACCTATTTAGTGAGTATTCCACAGTAAGCACGGCCCTGCATGATGTATCGAATATGATATCGGGATTTTATGACGGATCTTTAACTGATTAATTAATTTATAAGGAACTGAATATGAATAGAAAAGAACTTACTCCTAAAGAGAGAATGGAGAATCGGCTTCGGAATTCGGAAAATGTTTCTGAAGACTCTTGCCTTTCTGAAGACTTTCACCAGAAAACACAAGAAGAACTGATGCGGCTTTATGGAAAAATAATCCTGGCGAAAGAGGCGTTGCCGAATTCGCCGGAGTTTAAGCGTCTGCAAGCAGAATTAATCGAAAATAAAAAAACCGCGCTTTCGAGCCATGAGCGCCTTCAAAAAAAACTGACCGCTCATCTTCAGCATAAACGAATTTATTTACGTTTATTAAATTTAAAAGCTGATATTGCTAAAGATTTTGCGCCTTTCGTTAATAAGTCCAATGACAGCGGCAATCTTACCAATCCCTATCGGTATAGAAGACAGTTAATTGGTGAAATGCTCGGTTATGCGACATTGATTCGCCACATTCAGGTAGAAATCAGCGCCTGTGTCCAGCTTGCGACTGATATTTTCCTGGAAAACAGTGCGGATGACAAATTAAAAATAGCTGAAGTTGAAGTGGATGCGATAAGAAATTTATTATTGAAGAAAGTTGGGGATGGTTTTCTTCCTCCGGACGGCAAATGGGAAAGCCGGGATAGTGTGAAAAATTTTTTAGCGACGGAAGATTTCGAAGCCATAGAAAATTATTTAGAGACGCTCAAAAACAAAGAAACTATTTTTGAGGAATTTATCAAAAGTATCCCCGCTGATTCTGAAATCCAATCCATCAGCGAGCAAATTAAATATTTTTATATGCGTTGTCAGGATTCGATAACCCTCGCCGCCAATGCTTACGATAAAATTCCAGAGCTTCAGAAGAATAATTTAGAAATTAAAAATGCGCAACTGGAAGAAAAAAATCAGGAGGCCCGTTCAAGAGCAGCCAGGATTATTCGTGATAATAAAATAGTATCCGGAAAAATAACGACACTTAAACTCAGCATCCAGAATTATTTAACTTTTTCTAAGGGTGTTTTGAAATCGGATAGGCATGATGAAGTCGAATTAAAAGTCATGAATTACGATTGGAGTAAAAACCTGAATGAATGGTCTACTCCCTACAATTTATTATCGCAGTTATCCCGGTTTTTACAGGAAATTACCCATGAAAAGGTCGGGCAAATTAATCAGAATTCGGGTTCCTCTCCCCCTTGGTCACTTATTTGGAAACAGCTTTATTTCATATTAAAAAGAAAGGACCGGGCGCCTGATGAAGATTCAAAAGTTTTAAATGAATTTCTGGAAATCGAGCAATCTGAAAATACTTCTTTCCAGGAATTAGCCAAACAAAAGCACCGGCAACCCATCGACAACCAGAAAGAGACTGATGATGATGAGAAGTCTTCTGTGGCCAGAGAACGAAAAAGGACAGAAACGCGATTAAGGGTAGCGCCGGGTTCGGAATGTATTGAGCTGATCATCCATAAACTGAACATTTTTTACGATTATGTGAAATATCTGTTAGAACAAAATCCCGTCTCTCCTAAACCTCCTGTTGAACGATATCAAACTGGCATTGTCCTTGAGCTGAAGGGCTTGACGAATGCTCTGAAAGACAGTGCGCGTAAAGTCGAAATAGCAGAAAAGAAGCTCCAGGAACTCCAGCAAGTTGCGAAACAGCAGCACGATAAATTTTTTGAGACGGAGAATGATGAGCAAAAAAAATCTCTGCAACTTCAAAAAGGATGGACGGAGTTAGCATCGATATTAAGTCGCAAACCTGCCATGAGCGTAACCCCGACTCCAAGATTCGAAGAAAATAAATCCCTATCGCCGCAATTTCCCAGAAATCCCTGTCCGGTTGTCTTGACACGGGAAGTGGAGGCTGAAGAGCGGATGAAGAGCGCCATTGTTCAATCGCGCAATGAACAAATCTACCTTCGGCTAATATCCAGAATAAGCGCCATTAATCCGCAGGAACCCTGGCAAAAACAAATGCGGGACTTTGCCCAGGCAATGTCGGAGTTTTCAAACGCCAAAGGCAAGACTCAGACAGCTCTGACGATATCTGAATCAAAATTTATATTGGCCAGCCGTCATGATTTAATGACGCAAATGAGTGAAAATATGGACGCCTCCTCTACTGATTTTTTGAAACCTTATTATGAGGAAATGCAGGCTCACTATCGCTCTGCAGGTTCGTCCCTGTATGAGCCCGAGTCTTTGGAATCAGATTGGCAGGCTTACGGGAAAATTTTCAATCTTATGCTCGAAAAATTACGAAGCGCATGGGCTGTTCACGCCGAACGGGAAGATAACCTGACTGAGGAAATGCGGGCTACTCTAACGAACAAAGAAACCAAAGTAGCCAGCAAAATGTCTGCCGTGCTTTTGAAACTGGAACTCGATGCGAAAGCATTAATTGAGGACATATCCGGGATAGCTAATATTGGCGTTATTTCAGTTTATGATCGGACAATTGAGAAATTAAGAGATTTCAGGAGTAAACTCCCACCGGTTCAAAAAGACCAGAAAGATTTCATAAAGAGTTACCAGGGTTTATGGGAAGTCACTCTGGACAGACTTTTAAAAAATCTCCAGACATACAGCTCTCCGGAGAATGCCAAAGATCACGACGCGGGTGAAGCGGTTAGAGATTTAAATGAAGCCGAATATGAAACTATCAAAGCCCTGTTAATCCGATTGCCAGAGTATTCAAAAATCTGCGATGCAAAACAGGAAAATTTTGTCAACTCTATCATCAATAGCAGAGAAGTTAATGATAAATCATGGCCTGAAGGGGTTCGCCGCATCGCTGGTGAGGCGAGAAAATTACTGAAGGATGAAAAAAATACTCTGGTTTCTTTAATGGAAGGTTTTAATTCTTTAAAGAACGAAATTTTTTCACTGGGTCAATTTTTTTTATCCTCTAAAGGCAGCATATTTTTAGAACGTCAAATAGTGGACCTTGATCTTGAATTGGATCAGAAAAATAAAGAAGAAAGTAAAAAGTTGCTAGAGGAGCATCAACAGGAATTAAAGCAAATTGAAGAATCTTCCCGGGGACTTCAGGAAATAGAATACCGGCAATCCGGTCCAAAGAAGGAATATAATAAAAAACTAAAAGAATTACAGACCAAAATGGAAGAAACTGAAAAAACTGTCATTCAGAAAAAACTCCACGCCCTGATTGACTGTATGGACAGTTATCAACCCGCGTGTTCTGATCCATTATCTGCCCTGATGAAATCGGTGGAGAATCGAAGAATGTATCATGGAGAGGCCGATCTGACAGACAATTTCCTTGAAAGTTTCAGAAATATACTGAAAAAGATGGGCGGGGTTATCAATGCCAGTTTTTATCAAAATTTGGTTAACGAAATTAAACCCACCCAGAATATAGAAAAAAAATATAGAATACTGATCAAATATATCAATCAAATTTTAAGCAAGCAGCAGACTACCCTTAAGAAAAAAGAAAGTCAGGAAAATTTGAGTGCGATAAAATCTTTAATGCTACTGCTGAATGAGAAGCCGGATGAATTTTATCTCTATTTAACGTCAAAATTTAATCCTTCTAAATGCAAGGGACTAAACAAAAACGCCATTATTTTAGATAATGATGATAACGTCCATTTTCTGATTAACAATGAAGTAATTTTGGAAGATAAAAACCCCAATAGTTCCGATGGAAAAAGCGTAGGTTTACCTTCAGCTCAACAGGCGAAAGTAAATCGGCGAAAATTAGAATTGGCGTCCGCTGACTCAGACAAACCGTACCTATTGATGGGCAAAGAACAGGAAAAAAATCTGATTATAGAAGAATCCCTACGGAAGGGTAAGCAGGCAAATAAAAAAATCTTGAAAAAAATTCAGTTCCAGAATGAGGATCGTTATGAATTGAGCCAGATTGATAAAATCATTCGCTGGATTGAAGAAGGAGACGAACCGGGTGAGGACAGATTTCTGGTGAGTTTATTCAGAAAATACAAAAAAGAGGAAAAATCGTCGGAGAATGGATTTCAACTGAAAGACGTCCTGACAGAGTTTTTAAAAGCCACCCAGGGGGTTCAGCAATTTGCAATTTTGTTTTTAGATGTCGCACGATTTGGGGGATTAGATAATACCAGGTTTAACGTCACGCTTTACCGTGAAATTGTCGAGGGTTGCAAGGGCGCCTCACTTCCCCAAAAACGTCATTTATTAAAAAGTAAAATTGCGGAACAGATTCGTGAGTTAATGAAAATTCGCCTTCAGCGCGAAGATGAATTTTATTCTTTTCATCAGAGTATCTGCGGAGTGCGCGAGACAAAATATGATAAGCCGCCGGAAGATTCTCTCGAAAGAGAACTGATAAAGTCTCTTATCGATGAGGGCGGTGTACTCTATCGGGTTCATTTGCTGAGGGATCAAATCGCAGAAACAATGATTCCCGTTATGGAAATTAACGAGAAGCTGAATAACCAATCTCAAGCAAGGCGTCAGTTGCAGAAAGATTTAGATTTAATCTTTAAAATCACCGGCACAGGAGGCCAAGACCAATTGGAATTGCATTATAGTGGCATGACTTATATCGGCCTTGCTAATAGAGAAATAAAATTAAATTCGACAGAGGATTTAATTTTACCTCCCAAACTACAGGAAGACCAAAAGCAGTCGGGAGAGCCAAGGATGTTTACCATTCTCGTCAATACCTTTTTCAGAAAGGTTCAGGCGGATTTAACGGATAAGCTTCGGGTCAGCGGCAACGGTTCCAGGATCACATGGGCGCCGTCGGATTCTGAGTTAAAAGCGCCTACGGGAATGAAGGGTATGGTCGACGTTGTTGCAAATATTCCTGGCCAACCTGTTTCGGCGTCTGCGGATCAACTTTTTCAAGCCCTGACTTTGGCATTATCAGGCCCTCCGCCCAAACCAGTCACTGTGACAATGATTGACGAGCAGAAGAATATACTGCCCGATTTGCAGTCCAGTCGTTCGGAATCTTCGCCGTCCGGGAGTCACGAGACCCTGCCGCCAATAACAATTTCTCAGTCAGCGCTGCCCAATTTACAGTCCAGTTCTTCGGAATCTTCGCTGTCTGTTAGCCCTGAGATAAAGACGTCATTAATGACTTCTGACCCGGAAGGACTGTTAATGACAATTTCTCAGTCAGCGCTGCCCAATTTACAGTCCAGTTCTTCGCAATCTTCGCTGTCTGTTAGCCCTGAGATAAAGACGTCATTAATGACTTCTGACCCGGAAAGATTGTTAATGACAATTTCTCAGCCAGAGCCCAATTTACAGTCCAGTTCTTCGCAATCTTTACTGTCTGTCAGCTCTCCGACACAGGCGCCGTTAAAAATGGACAGTCTGCCAATAACAATTTCCCAGCCGACGCCGCCCGCGGAGACTATTGCGCAAACGAACACTACTGTGCCTTTGTTCCCGGACGCCACACCGGAAATCAATCAGGTCGCCCAGATACTGACTTGGCTAGCTCAAACAACTCGTGCGGAAGTGGCCGTTCCCGTTCCGCCGTCGTTGATTAATTTAGTAAACCGCGATCTGCTCAAGGAATTTATGGAAGTGTTCTTCTCGGATGTTTTAAATCAGGATATTATCGTTAGCACGGGGACATCCGGTAATAATACGGTTAACATTAAACGCAAAGAATGGGGTTTTGGGCTGAAAAAATATTTTGAGGAAAAATTGCCAACGCCATCCATCGAGCAGAAAGCCATGCAGACTATTGTTTCAACGTATGTGCAGATTCAAAATCCAAATAATGGATATGCTCAGGAAGTATTTTGTAAATTGCCTTCAGATTCGCTGCGATCTGCGGTGGTTTCTGCTTCCAGAACTCTAAAAACAAAAAGTAATTTCACTGCTCGAATTCCAAAGGTTAAAAATTTTGAAGAATTTTTTAAAGAAACCGCCTGGATTTTAAAAACGAAGTTCTATGTTTTTGAGGACAGTAAGAATGGTGTATTAGGTCAGCCGAGACTATACCCTACTAAGGTCTCTCATGAGTATTCACAGGCTATTTTTCTGATCCACAAAAAAATAAGGGGCCATGATCGATACTTCCCTTTAATTCCGGGCGCGTGGCTGCAAACACTTCAGAATGGAACCGCGGTATTAAACGTTTTTCAGAAGGGAAGTGATCTCTACTTAATGTCATCCTTTCCAGATAAAGACATAGAAGCATATAGAAATAGTTATATTTTAGTGGGGGAAAGGCTTAGATACATCACAATTACCGGTGAATATGAAGAGAGTGATGTCCCAATAAGGGATATTGCAAAATTCTTAAATGATATCAAGTTATTTAACCTGGAGGCTGAAAAATGGGTACATTTATCCGAAAATCAAGCAAAAAATTTAATAACATTAAATGGAGGCCACACCCTTCAGAAGAAAAAAAAGAAAGTAAAGACTAAGGTTATTAACCTGGGCAATGATGAACTGGAGGATGAAGCGCTCTCGACCGTTACGGAAGATTCGAAAATTGTCCCGGAGAATATACTCGGCACTAATTCCGTACTGGAAGAAAAGCTGCCCCTGGAAATCAAGCGTTCCGAGGCGCCCATTCCGGTCCCAAGCGAGTTATTGACTCTGTCTTTCAAACCCGAAGATATTCAATTTGATAGACAGGAAGAAATATTGATAAAAACCATAACAACCGACATAAAAGCATTGGCGGGAATAGGGGAAATGACCTCGTCAGAGCACCGGTCAGCGTATTTGGAAGAGCCTGAAGAAATAAAGAAAAGATCGATATTGTCGCTTAAAGAAAAATCCATTAAAGTTTTTTTGAAAATCTGGTCACACAATGAGATGGATCTTCCACTGGATGAGCAAAAGGATGTTTATGTACGTGATTATTTCAGGCAGACTCTGTTGAAAGATGATGAGAAATCTGTGGGCGTGACGTTTTCCGCAAAATCCCAGACTTTAAAATTCCTGCTGGAATTGCCTTTCCATAAGCTGCTGAATCCTACCAATAAGCAGTCGAATTTTACCAGCTTTTTTAGGCTGGACAACGATTATTTTAAAAAATCTGGCCTCACCGATCAAACCGATGAATTATTTTGGAAAGCCAGCTTTATCGCGCTGCCCGCTCATCTTTCAGTCGAATTTAAAGATTACCTGGAATTGAAAAATAAAGTTGAAAAAAGCGCCACACTGGTCAAAGACACACTGCAACAGCAATTGAGTAATTATTTAAAGATAACTGTTGTTTATTATAAGGAAACTGCACCGACAGTCAGCCGAAACCATCACGAAAACGCCATCATTTATATATTAGAGGATAAAACAGGTTGTTATCCCTTGATATCTTTGACCAGTTTGTTCGATCAGCCTCAACAGATTCTGGAGTTGATGCGCACAATGGCGCCATTGAGAAAAACAGAATTGCCCCGCACTTCAGAGACTGCCAGCGTTTCAGGATTAACCAGCCCGAATTCGCCGTCAATGTTTATTAACTGGTTAACGCGAAGGAGTGCTGTAAGTCCCGTCGATGATATTACTGAAAACCAAAACCAGGCGACTCCATTAGCCACTCCTCCGGAAAATAGACTGTCTCCGGATGTGTTAGGAACACCTTCCCAAGTGGAATCACCAGGCTTCTTTGGTGGCTTGAGGCAGCGTGCGCAGCGTTTGTGGGTTTCTCCAACGGCCAGCCCTGACAGCTCTAATCCTGGCTCCAACTCCAGTTCTAGCTCTAGTTCCAGCTCCAGCTCCAGCTCCAGCTCCAGCTCTAGCTCTAGCTCTAGTTCCAGCTCCAGCTCTAGTTCTAGCTCAAGTTTAAGCTCTAGCAGTTCCTCCTAATCGATGAAGTTTTATGCGGTAAAGAAGGAATTTTCTCCAACTTCCCCCTTTGAAAAAGGGGGATTGAGGGGGATTTTTATATATAAATCCCTAGTACCGCAGGACTTCGCCTAAATTGTCATACACCGCAACGTTGCCGAGATCTTCGCCACTGGCGAGGGTGTGAGCCCCTGAGCCGGTTTTCACAAGCGCCGCCGGACAGCCGATGGCCTGTGCGGCGCGAATGTCGCGGAGACTGTCACCGATGAATAATCCTTCACGGGTTAAATCCACGCTAAAATCTTTGGCAATCTGGATAAGCATACCGGGATGAGGCTTGCGGCAGGGACAATGATCTTCACTGCGATGCGGACAAAAATACACGCCATCTAAATGAGCGCCCACTTTGGCGGCTTCGATGTGCATTTTAAGATGGATGTTTAGCAATTCCGCGAATGAAAAATAGCCCCGCGCCACCCCGGACTGGTTACTGGCGACGACTACGCGATGACCCGCACGGTTCATTTGAGCAATGGCGGCTAAGGCGCCGGGAATTGCATGCCATTCGTCGGGAGACTTAATAAAATCCGGCGAATCTTCATTAATCACCCCATCGCGATCTAAAATAATCAGCATATCTAATAAATCCATTTGCAAAGTCAATATTTTAAAGATTCGACAGGCGCTAACGAGACCGGCGTTATTTGAATACTTCAATCAAACCGTAAATGGCCAGCGCCGCGGCCAGCAAAATTTCCAGACCCAACAAACCGCGACCGCCCCACACGCGGTAACCGCTGGCCGTTTTTTTCACGTAACGTCCGCTCCATGCCATCAACCCGGGCAGAAGCATCAACAGTACCACGCAAATCACTCCCGCATACGCTAACGCTTTTACGAAAATTCCCGGCCAAAACACCACAATCAGGAAAGGCGGTGCAATCGCCGTCAGAGTGACCTGCCAACGGTGAAGTGTTTTTTGTTTATTGATGCGTAAGCCGTCCGCCAGAAAATCCCACAAACACAAACCGACCCCCAAAAATGAAGTGACCACGCAAATCACTGTAAACAGGTGCGCAGTAGACGCTATGGTATGCGATTTTCCCGCACTGAGAGCCGAAGTTAAATCACTGACGGCGTGCGAAGAGCTAGACATTTGTATCAACTGACCTCGGTCGATGGTGCCCTGCACCGCTAAATCCCACAATAAGTAGCAGACAAGCGGAATCGCACTGCCCACGCCTACTGCCAGCCGCAAGGCTTTGACATTGCTATTAAAATAAGTTCGCAGACTGGGAATAACCGTCGCATAACCAAACGAGGTAATGACCACCATCACCGCTCCGGCTAACAGCCGTGTCTGACCGGCCTCTAATTTTGGCAGTTGGGCATGCGGGATTACCAGCAGCACCAATAAAAGATAAGCGCCCATTTTAACCGTCATCAATAGCCGGTTAGCGCGGTCGACGGTGCGAATGCCGCAGTGGATAATGATGCCGAAAATGAGCACGAATATCAGACCGCCCAGCCATTGGGGAATCGTTAAATGCATGCTTGCAAACAGGCGCATGACTAAATCCGAACCGCCGGCAATATATGCTGATAACAGGGCGTACAGCAGCATTAAGTAGATGATCCAGGTAATCAGCCGGCCCCCGTTGCCGAGGGTGGCTTTGGCCATCGACACCATGTTGGTATGTTCAGGCAGCCACAAATTAACTTCAAGAATAAAAAACGCGCCGAAAGTCATGATCAGCCATGCGAAAAAAAATAAACCTATCGAATGGAAAAATCCGCCGCCGGCAGTCGCCATGGGCAACGCCAATAACCCCCCGCCAATGGAAGTGCCGATAATTAATAAAGTGCCGCCAGTGATTTTGCTGATCATAAGATATTTTATTCCAAACGGGTAATGCCTGCGCGCCAATGTTGGGCTTGACCACGTATGAAGTCTGCCACAGATACCGGTTTTCCGCCAGGCCATTGCACTTGCAGCAGCCGCAGGCTGCCCCCGCCGGTAGCGATATCGATCCCGGCCTTTTCGATGCCGGCCACCGTTCCCGGAGGCCTTTGATGGTTTATGGGCAGTGCTTCTGCCTGCCAGATACGCAGAATTTTGCCTTCAAGATGTGTAAAAGCGACTGGCCATGGATGATAAGCGCGCACCGACCGCTCTAATTCAGAAGCAGGCAGCCGCCAATCGATTTGGGCATCATTTTTAGAAATTTTACGAGTATATGTAGCGAGTTGTTCATTCTGGGAAATGCCCTGCAGTGTGTTAGCGGCAAGCAATTCCAGGCTGGTCAACAGGGCCGCAGCGCCCTGTGCGGCGAGAACGTCATGCAATTGCCCGCTGGTTTCCTTGCCGCTGAGCGGGTAAGGTGTTTGCAGCAAAATGGGTCCGGCGTCCATGCGTGGCGTTAGCTGAATAATACTCACGCCGGTAATTTCATCACCAGCGAGAATAGCGGATTGAATCGGCGTAGAGCCTCGCCAGCGCGGCAGTAGCGAAGGATGAACGTTGACTGCGCCATAGCGCGGAATCCCCAGCACAGCCTTGGGCAGCAGTAAACCGTAAGCCACTACCACCATCAGATCAGCCTGTAAATCCCGTAATTTTTGCTGTTCGAGAGGGTCGCGCAAACTTTCAGGTTGATAAACCGGCAAACGATGGTTCAAAGCCAGTTGTTTAACCGGACTGGCCGTCAAAAGCTGTCCACGTCCAGCGGGACGATCCGGCTGGGTATACACCGCGATAACCTGATGCCGCGAATTTAACAACGCTTCCAGCGAGGGCGTCGCAAACTCCGGCGTCCCGCAAAAAATAATTTTTAATGTCATCAATCCATTGTAAATAAAAACCTGGAGTTTGAATATCTTTGATACTTTGCAAAACACGGTATTGTAAAAAATGCTCCGGACTTTAGTATGGACGGATGGAACTGGAATATTGGCTCAGATTGTGCAATGCCCGCAATTTATCGCCGCTGATGTATACGCGGTTGCTGCAGCATTTTGGCAGTCCGCGCGCGGTTTGTGAGGCGGGAGAGACTGCGCTGACTGCCTGTGGAGTCAAGACAGAGGCTATCACCGAGTTACTACAGCCGGACCGGGCGTTGCTGGAGCAGGAATACCGTTGGTCGGAAGAGCCTCTGCAGAGCATCCTGACTTTGGAAGATGAGCGCTATCCGGGTTTATTGAAAGCCATCGCCGATCCGCCGCCGGTGTTGTTTGTTTGGGGTGATGTGACAGCGCTGTCCAGGCCTCAGTTGGCGCTGGTCGGAAGCCGGCAGCCTTCCCCTGGCGGGTTAAAGGCTGCTGGAGAGTTAGCCGTTGCCCTGGTAGGAGCGGGTTACACCATCACCAGTGGGTTGGCGGCGGGAATTGACGCCGCCGGTCATCGCGGGGCACTGGATGCGAAAGGGACTACCGTGGCGGTGCTGGGCAGCGGATTGTCGCGCATTTATCCCGCGCGCCACCACCAGCTCGCCGCAGACATCGCTGTTCACGGAGCGATAGTCAGTGAATTTTCTCCGGATGTGGCTCCTCTGCCCGCCCATTTTCCGAGACGTAATCGTGTCATCAGTGGCCTGAGCGCCGGCACGTGTGTGGTTGAAGCCACACTGCGCAGCGGCTCCTTAATCACGGCGAAACTGGCAACCGATCAGGGGCGGGAGGTCTTTGCCGTTCCAGGCTCCATTTATAACCCGGCGACACAGGGTTGTCATCGCTTAATTCAGGAAGGCGCGAAATTGGTGACCGAAGCCGCCGATATTCTCGCAGAGCTTAGGCCAGACAGTTCCTCTCTGCAAATTATTTCCACTCATATTCGGCCGCAGCCCCTTGAACTTGATTATGATTGCCGCCAACTGTTACAGTGTGTAGGTTTTGAAGCCTACCACGGTGGATCAGTTGGTACAGCGCAGCGGTCTTACCGCGGCGCAAGTGACTGAATTATTGTTGGCGCTGGAGTTAAAAGGTTATATCCATACCGCCGCTGGCGGTTATTTCTGCAGGTAGAGCATGCAAAAAAAAGAAGCATTAATGCTATTACAAATGATTCACGAAGCGACACAATGGTTAATGGGACTGACGGAACCCGTTGTGAAATCTGTGCCGTCGCCGGAACAGCCGTCGTTACGGATTTTTTCTGAAGATGAATGCGAATCCCTGTCATTGCCGTGCCGGCGGTTTCTGTTATCTTTAGAACAGCAGGGGATTGTCGGCCCCGTGTTGCGGGAGCGTATTATCCATCACGCCATGCAATTACAGGTTAAAAATATCGATTTGAATGTCATCGAAGGCATTACCCGAATTATCCTATCCCGCCACCCGGAAAACGAGGACGCTTTAAGGCGCATGGAATTGCTGCTGACCGAAAATGACAACCATACCCTTCACTGAGGATTGAGCCATGGCGCAATTTGTGGTGGTAGTGGAATCTCCCGCCAAAGCAAAGACCATTGAAAAATATTTAGGCAAACAATACAGAGTCATGGCCTCATACGGCCACGTGCGCGATTTGGTCCCCAAAGAAGGGGCTGTCGATCCTGATCACGATTTTGCGATGAAATATCAGGTGATCGAAAGAAATCAAAAGCATGTGGACGCCATTGCCAAAGCCGTTAAAAGCAGCGATGGCGTTTACCTGGCTCCCGATCCGGATCGAGAAGGCGAGGCCATCGCCTGGCATATACTGGAACTATTGGAGGAGCGCGGCGCCATCGGAGACAAGCCGGTTTCGCGCGTGGTGTTCCACGAAATCACCAAGTCCGCCGATTAAAAACGCGGTGGAACATCCCCGGCAAATTTCTCTCGATTTAGTCAACGCCCAACAGGCCCGGCGCGCGCTGGACTATTTGGTGGGTTTTAATCTGTCGCCATTATTGTGGCGGAAAATCCGCCCTGGCCTGTCCGCGGGACGCGTCCAAAGTCCGGCCTTGCGAATGATCGTTGAACGCGAAGAAGAGATTGAAAAATTTATTAGCCGCGAATACTGGAGTATTCACGCGCATTTAACCGAACAGGAACAAAAGTTTAGCGCACATTTAATTGAATATCAGGGCAAAAAAATAGAGCAGTTCAGCGTTACTGATGAAAAATCCGCGCGTTCGATTACCGAAAATCTAAAGCAATTAGCGCAAGGACGTTTACAGGTCGTCAAGGTCAGTAAAAAAGCGCGCAAGCGCCATCCCGCGCCGCCTTTTATTACTTCCACTTTACAGCAGGAGGCTGCGCGTAAACTGGGATTCACTGCGCAACGGACTATGCAGGTCGCGCAACAATTATATGAAGAAGGTTACATCAGTTACATGCGCACCGATTCGGTGTCGCTGGCGCAGGAAGCGCTGGCGGAGATCCGTGAATATATTGCGGCCCGTTATGGCGCGAATCAGGTGCCTGCGGAACCTCGGGTTTATAAATCCAAATCAAAAAATGCTCAGGAAGCGCACGAAGCGATTCGGCCTACCTCAGCTAACCGCGAACCTGAACAATTGCAGGAACTCCTGAATGCCGAGCAATCCAAACTGTATACTCTGATTTGGAAAAGAACCGTGGCCTGTCAAATGATTGACGCGACCATCGATACCGTCGCCGTCGACCTGTCCGCTCAGGAAGGCATTTTTCGTGCGAACGGTTCGATGATTGTCGACCCTGGTTTTATTAATGTGTATCAGGAAGGATACGACGATAAGAAAAAAGAAGAAGACGACAGCAACAAAATGCTGCCACCGCTCAAGGAAAAACAATGGGTTACCTTGCTGGATATCCTCGGCGATCAGCATTTTACCGAGCCGCCGCCCCGTTACACGGAAGCGACACTGGTGAAAGGTTTGGAAGAGCGGGGGATTGGCCGGCCTTCTACTTATGCCAGTATTATCGCTACATTAAAAAATCGCGAATACGTAACGCTGGAGAGTAAGCGGTTTATGCCAACCGACGTCGGCCGCATCGTCAACCGGTTTTTAACCAATTACTTTACTCAATATGTCGATTATGATTTTACCGCGCGTTTGGAAGACGATCTGGACGATATCGCTCGCGGTGAAAAAGTCTGGGTGCCGGTATTGTCGGCATTCTGGAAGCCATTTAAAGATCTGGTAGGAAAGATTCAGGAAAGCGTTAAGCGCAGTGACGTCACTCAGGAAAAAACCGACGAAAAATGTCCGGATTGTGGGCATCCGCTGGTGATCCGTTTAGGCAAGCGTGGACGCTTTATTGGTTGCAGCAATTATCCGGAATGTAAATACACGCGCAATGTGGGCGAAGAAACCGCCGAGCCATCGGCGCAGGTCATTGCTGACCGTAAATGTCCCAATTGCGGCGGCGATTTATTAGTCAAGCACGGCCCGTATGGGAAATTTATCGGTTGTAGCAATTATCCCGATTGTCATTTTTTGGAGCCCCTGGAAAAACCCAAAGACAGCGGCGTGCAATGCCCCGAATGTCATCAGGGAACCATTCTCCAGCGCAAGTCGAAGCGCGGTAAAATATTCTATTCCTGCTCGCGCTACCCCGATTGTAAATATGCGCTGTGGAACGAGCCTATCAAAGAAGTCTGTCCCAACTGCAAGTGGCCCATTTTAACGGTTAAAACCACCCGCAAAAAAGGCCGGGAAAAACTCTGCCCGCAACCGAATTGTGGTTACAGCGTCCCTTTTCCCGAAGCGGAATAAATTCCGAAATTGTGTCAAAAATCCCCATTCGCTACGAATTGCGGTGACGGAGGCGGGTCTGGCCGGCTCGCGCAGCGAGCGCATAGGCGTCAGTTTAAGGAATTTTAGCTGTCATTGCGAGCGCCAGCGAAGCAATCCAGTACGAGCTTTGTAGAAATTCTGTACTGGATTGCTTCGCTGGCGCTCGCAATGACGGCGTCTTTTAGGAAAAAAATCCTTAAACTGACGCCTATGCGCAGCTAGCGGGCGGTATTACTTCATTTATGCGAGGTCGCGTTTTTTGAAGGCGGTGCTGTAAATAGATAGAGTATTCCATTCACCCCTTGTGCACCCTGCAGTGTTCCATCAGTCACCAAAAGCTGATCTCGCTTATTAGGATCATAGGTTACTTGCAAGGTCCATGTACCATAAGTATCGTTGTCCAGATTAAAAATAGCAGGTTTAGAAAAATCACCGCCATCCGTACAAACTCCTTCCGTTCCTATATTATTATTACCAGGGTCGTAATGTAACATAGCACGTATAAGAACATCAAAAGAGCTTGGTTGTTCCACATTCCAAATATCAAGGTCATTCATAGTAATACGCCCGCTGCTAGAGGATAAGGTCCCCTTCCAATGTGTACCCATTAAAGTTTGACATGTGTTAGCATTTACAAGAGGTGAAAACAAAAAAACCGATAACGCTATAGCCAATTTCTTTTTTACTTTATTCATAAAAACCTCATTATTTATATCAATCATCCTCGCTGATTATAGATAATTACCTGCTCGATGACAAGATTAATGTGATAAATGAGCAATATCAGCCACTTGGGTTAATAAATGATGCAGGCGGTTGAGGAGGGCGAGGCGATTGGCGCGTTTGGCGGGGTCTTCGGTCATGACCATGACTTTATCGAAAAAAGCGTCGATGGGGATTTTTAAATGAGATAGCTGGCTGAGGGCGCGGCCGTATTGCATCTGCGAAACGGTTTCTGCGACGGTTTCTGTTTGCGCGGCTAATGCTTTAGCCAGTTCGCGCTCCTCGTCGTATTCAAATAAAGATTCATTCAGGGTGGTAGAATCAAATCCAGCAGCCTGTTTTTTTAAAATATTACTGACACGTTTGTTGGCGGCGGCTAATGCAGCGGCCGCAGGCAGTTTCTGGAATTCGCGTACAGCGTCTAGGCGCAACATAAAATCTAAAGGTTTGGTGATTTTTAAAGCTAAGACCGATTCGAATTGTTCAGTGGTGAGAGGCTGGGGCCCCGAATACAATTCCGTCAAAATAGATTTCAGCCGAACCATCGTAAAATCGAATACCTGCCGGACAACCGTCGGATTGGGTAAGTGAATGGCGTATGCCTGATGGGCGTTCTGCAGCAATTCCATTAAATCGAGTTCCAACAATTCTTTTTGAGTGAGCGGGCATTTATCTTTGGCGATCAGCATTTGTAAAATGCCATTGGCGGCGCGGCGTAATGCAAAAGGGTCCTTGTCTCCAGTGGGGGCCTGATTGATGCCAAAAATGCCGATCAGAGTGTCCAGTTTATCCGCGAGGGCGACCGCGAAACCTTCTTTATTACTGGGGATGGCGTCGCGAAAATGCCCCGGTAAATAATGTTCTTTAATGGCCACTGCGCAGGCTTCACTTAAACCGTCATTGCGTGCGTAATAATATCCCATGATCCCTTGCAGGGTGGGAAATTCGCCGACCATTTCGCTGAGTAGATCGCACTTGGATAACTGCGCCGCCTGCTTTGTAACAGAAGCGTCGCCGTTAATACGCTGGGCGATAAAGGCGGCTGTTTTCACCATCCTTTCAGTTTTGTGCGCCAGACTGCCCAGTTGTTTTTGAAAGGTAACGTGCTCTAAATGGGGCAGGCGACTTTCCAGGCTGTTTTCCAGATCGTTTTTAAAGAAAAATGCCGCGTCCGTAAGGCGCGCGTTGAGGACGCGTTCGTTACCGTGCACGATTAATTCCGGATCTTTACTGGCGATATTGCTGATTAATACAAAAGCCGGTTGCAGACGTCCCTGCGAATTCAGCACCGGAAAATATTTCTGGTTAATTTTCATGGAAGTAATCAGTGCTTCCTGCGGGACTTTTAAAAACTCGGGATTAAAATGACCCACCAGGGCGACTGGCCACTCCACCAGCGAAGTCACCTCTTTCAATAAATCCAGGTCAAGCTCCACGGTGTGGCCGGCGGGTGTGACCTCTGTAATGGCCTGCTTAATTTTTTCTAAACGTTCATTAAAGTCAGCGATGACCTGGCCCGGCTCGCGCAAAAGCTGCGCATAATCTTTAGGGGCAGGAACGGTCAATGGTTCGGGATGGTGAAAGCGATGACCGAAGGTTTGATTGCCGGAGGACACACCAAACAGGGTGACTGGTATCATCTCTGCACCAAACATTAATAAGATCCAATGGACTGGCCGGGCAAAACTTTCGGAATGCGTTCCCCAGCGCATCGGTCTTACCATCGACATTTGGCTAATGGCCTGTTGCACGAGGCTGGGCAGAAGGCTGGTAGTTTTTTGGCCGGGTTTTTCTCCTTTGTAATAAAGACGCTGGTCTTTTTCACTCAGGGCTTCTATGGGAACTCCGCAGGATTTGGCGAAGCCCGTCGCCGCGGAAGTTGGGCGTCTTTGGGCGTCAAAGGCCTGACTGATCGCCGGACCCTGACGTTCAATGACTTGCGGCGCCTGTTCTGTATCAACACCGGGGATATAAACCGCGATTCGGCGCGGCGTTGCAAAAATCTGTGCTTTGCCACTGTTGAGTTGGTGCTGATTCAAGATTCCCATTAACCGGGAATGTAATTCCAGCGACAGGGCTTTTACCGCCTGCGTGGGCAATTCCTCGCAACCAATTTCTAATAATAAATCCTGTTTATGCATGCGGCGCTCGCGCTAATAAGGGAAAGCCCATGCGTTCCCGGGCTTCATAATAAGCTTGCGCCACAGCCTGGGCCAGCCTGCGGATGCGCAGCATATAACGTTGCCGCTCGGTCACAGCGATGGCATGGCGGGCATCCAGCAGGTTAAAAGTGTGCGAAGCTTTGAGCACCATCTCATAAGCGGCCAGTGGTATTTGTTCGGTAATTAATCGCGCGGCTTCCTGTTCGTAGATATCAAATTGCCTGAAGAGAACTTCCACGTTAGCGAGTTTAAAATTATAGGCGGACATTTCCACTTCGTTTTGGTGAAACACATCCCCATAGGTGACAACGCCAAAAGCATTGTCGGTCCAGATTAAATCAAACAGATTATCAACGCCCTGCAAATACATGGCCAGACGTTCCAGTCCGTAAGTGAGTTCGCCGCCGACGGGATGGCAATCCAGTCCACCGACTTGTTGAAAATAAGTAAACTGACTGATTTCCATGCCGTCCTGCCAAACTTCCCAGCCTAATCCCCATGCCCCTAAAGTCGGCGATTCCCAGTTATCCTCGACAAAACGGATATCGTGTTCCAGGGTATCCACACCTAAATGTTGTAAGGACTGCAAATATAATTCCTGAATATTATCCGGGGAAGGCTTCAGCATCACCTGCAATTGATAATAATGTTGTACGCGGTTGGGATTGTCGCCGTAGCGCCCGTCGGCGGGCCGTCTTGAGGGCTGGACAAACATGGCTCGCCACGGTTCTGGGCCAATGGCGCGTAAAAAGGTGCCGGGATGAAATGTGCCGGCGCCTACTTCCATATCGAACGGTTGCAAAATGACACAACCCTGTGCGGCCCAATACTGTTGCAGCCGCAGGATCATGTCCTGAAAACTAATTTTTGCCGTCATTGTTTTTTGGCGATATTATCCACGGATTGTTGGAAGAGTTGTTCAGGTGCGGCGCCGGGGATGAAATCAAATTCCGTCATCGCCTTGTTGCTGAGAACAAAGCTGGGAGTGCCAGCCAGATTGAGTGCTTTGGCTAAATCATAAGTGTCGGAAATTTCCTGCTTGACGGCGGGGTCAGTCATATCTTTTTTCAGTTGTTCGACGTTTAAACCCACTGATTTTGCAATTTCCTGGATTTTGCTGGCGTTCAGGGCCCCGGAGTGTTTCATGAGAGCGTTGTGAAATTCCAGATATTTATTTTGTTTGTTGGCGGCTAAAGCCATTTGCGCGGCGTAATTGGAAGCATCGCCGAAGATGGGGAATTCTTTATAAATAATTTTGACCTTATTATTGCCCGACAACACTTTGTCAATGACCGGCTGCATTTCCTTGCAATGGCTGCATTGATAGTCAAAAAATTCTACCAAAAGAACGTTACCGTCGGCATTACCTGCGGTCGGAGAGTTGGGGTCGTTGAACAGTTTTGGTTTATTAGCGGTGATACCCTGCATGGCCTGCGATTTTGATTTGGCCATTTCTTTAGCCTGAAGCGCCTGTGACGCCTCAATCAGCACTTCCGGATTGTTAACCAGATAATCGTGAACGATTTTTTGTATTTCCTGTTGCTGTGACGAGGAAAAAGATTCGTTACTCTTATTGCTGCTACCGAAACTAAAGCCGTAAGCCGATGTTATTAAAGCAACGCTGGTGGTTAGGGCAATCAAAATCCCTGGAATTTTTTTCATAGACTACTCTCCTGATGGGTTCCCAGTCAGCATGCCATATTGGCGGTTAGTTGGCAATCACCTCACGCACTTTGAGCATGGCATTTTTTTCCAGCTGGCGGATTCTTTCGGCGGAAACATTGTATTGCGCCGCCAGATCCTGCAGCGTGCTTTTTTTGTCGCTAAGCCAGCGTTGCATGAGAATGTCGCGGCTTCGCGTATCGAGCTGATCCAAAGCCTGATGGAGGGAATCGTGACGCCGGTCTTCCCAGTTATGCTTTTCTAAAAGACATATTGGACTGTAGTTGAAGTCCTGAATGTAATGTTCAGGTGCTGTTTTATAATGAGAGGATTCTTCGTCACTGTCGACGCCTTCGAAAGACTCGTCGTAGTTACTCAGACGTTCTTCCATTTGCCGGACGTCTTTGGCGCTGACGCTCAATTCAGCTGCGACGGTTTCGACTTCAGAATTACTGAGCCAGGCCCGGTTTTTCGCGAGTTTACGCAGGTTAAAAAACAGTTTACGCTGGGCTTTGGTGGTGGCGACCTTGACAATGCGCCAGTTTTTTAGAACAAATTCATGAATTTCGGCTCGAATCCAGTGTACCGCAAATGATACCAGACGAACGCCGATGTCGGGGTTGAAGCGTTTAACGGCCTTCATTAAGCCGATATTGCCTTCCTGGATGAGGTCGGCCTGGGCGAGTCCGTAGCCGTCGTACCCGCGAGCAATGCGTACAACGAGTCGCAGATGACTTAACACCAATTTTCTGGCTGCCTCTAAGTCATTGTTTTTAATTAGTTTTTTGGCGAGATCCTGCTCTTCCTCAAGGGAGAGCATGGAAATCTGATTAACCCAATGAATATAACTATTGAGACTGCCAACGGGTAGAAATTGATCCATGCATTGTAATTGTTTACTCATAATATTTCTCGTAAGTTTTACTTGAGGATATCTTAACATTTCTTTAAAAAAACTGCTAGAGGCTTCATGCACTTGACATGATTTTTATAGAACAATATACTTGAAAAAATACAAGCTCATAACTAAAATTAAGGAACCTGTTAATGCGTAAAAGAAAAAGAGACGAGGGGTTGACCTCACAACAAATAGGTAGAACGGGTGAAAAAAATTATTTAAGCCGCAAATTGCCCGCTGATCTTTGGGTCCATTTGGTAGAATTTTTAAACTTTCGTGATCTGGCTTCTTTTTCCTCTCTGAAGAAAGAATTTTTTCTGATTGCTTTGCAAGCCATGACCAATATCTATAAGGAAAGATTTATTTATTTCCCTTTTTCCTACTCTCCGCTGGAAACGAAACTTTCTCAATTCTCCGGGTATATGAGTCAACTAAAAGTTCTTAATAACATAAGAAAACTTTATGATAGTCAGTATCACACTTTATTTGATCCTGCTTATATCGAATTGTTTCAGGCGGTTAAAGCAAAAGATACTGAAAGAGCCAAAAAATTTATCGAGTCTCAACTCCGGATTAACAAAAACAAGGTCATCGATCGGGTTTTTTATCAAAAGGATTCCCATGGTGAGACTGTGATCACTTTAGCCTCTCGCTATGGGTTACAGAATTTTCTGGATTTTTGTTTCCAGCGTCTTATTCTGGAATCACCTCAATCAGATCGAAATAAAGAAGGTTTTGAGGTTACGGGTCATTACTCTGAGGTTCTCTCTGAATTGAATTCGTATACGACCCAACTTGAAGTGAACCAGGATATTCTCAACGAAGCCATGTTCACGTATACCTGTGCTCATCTTTGTAATAGAAATGACGTTTGTCAAACCATGGCTGCTACGCCAGTATGGCAAAATGCCTGGGACGTGGAGGAAAAAGTTAATTTGTTACGTTTTGCCATTCTGCTGAGTAATGTCAGCTTAACGGGAAGAACACTGGATGAAATAAAAGAAGCAAACGGTGATGAACTGGAATTTCGCTTTCGTAATCCTTATTATTATTATGATGAAAAATCTCTTTATACCATTCGCGCATATAATGATTTTTCTATTAAAGATTTTGTTCTAATGGGTAAGAATGAAGCAATTATTAATAAATTCTTATCTTTTTATCAGACGCAGGAATGGAGTTTTGAAGACAACGAAATGGTTTATTTCATTATAGCACGCAGAGACTTATATCAATTGAGTCGCTACTGCGAAGAGCATAGCGAAGATGAGGAATTATTTTTAAATTCTTCTAATATTGCCAATAAACATCTCAACGTTCATTCTGTTCATCGGCTGCTCCCCATCGGTTTTGCTATCACTCTGAACTGGCTTGAAGGTGTCCAACTCATGATTGAAAGCAAAATTCCTTTCATAAAGGAAAAGGGCGATACCTTCGATGATGACGCCATCATTATCCATCCTTTAAGTTTAGCAGTGGAATTGGGTCGTGTGGAAATTATTAAATATCTTCTTTCCAGACGAATAAACCCCAATGGGTTTGATAATCCTGAAACGGATGCTTTACCTCCTATTTTTTATGCGGTTAAACAAAACAGTTTGCCTTTAGTGAAACTATTGGTCGAGCATAAAGCTTCGCTCGAAACTGAAAATAGGCAAATCAAGGATAGCCATCGTTATCCTCTGATCGGCGCCGTACTGGAAGAAAATGAAGGAATAAAACAATATATCCTGCAGCAATTGGGCGTCACGAAAGCACAGGAACAACTCAAGGTAGCGTTATCCTTTTTTGATTTAAATCCCAACAAACAAAGATTTCTAATCGAAAAATTTTATCAACAATTACAAACTCCACAACCTATTTCCGAACAGAAAGTACCGCGAGAAAAACATTCCGGAGAAAATTGTCTGACCAAAAACGAGAGGGCCCCATTTCTTGGACTTCCTCGAGCCTTATGGATTTTCACAGGAACATTTTTGGCAGACAAAGATCTTCTGCGTTTTTTACAAACTAACCAGGTACTCGCATACAATATTTTGCAATTAATGAGAGATGTTTACTACTACGAATTTTCTTTACCGTTTTCTATCCATCATCAGATGGATGTGGGCAAAAGGCTTTACAAACTATACGCTTCTATCCATCCACGTTATTACACCTTATTTGATTGTGATTATATCCAATTATTCAGGTGGGTTCTGAAAGACGAAACCTTGCGAAAATTAGAGCTTTTATAACGTTAAACCGGAACGACCCCTACTTAATGGATAAAGTTTTCTTTCAAAAAGACGGTTATGGCGATACAGTGGTCACTCTGGCCGGAAAATTACAATTCCAATCCTGTCTGGATTATTTGTTTAATACTCTTGTAAGAAATGACCAAAAGTCTCAACGGGAAGGCTTGATCAGACCGGGAAATTATCAGGCCACATTATCTCAACTGGAAATGGAAATGTCTAATGAGGCGCTCTGGCTATTTGCCTGTGCTTTTGTTTGTCGGCAACAATCCGTTTGTGAGCAGATATGGGATAAGGCAGGCTGGAATATAAACTGGAGTTCGCCCCATATGCAGCCCTTGTCATTGATGGCGGCGATGTTAAGTTCCGTGAGTTTATACGATTTTATTTTAAATCGATTTAAAGAGACCGGAATGGCGGAGATTTGGTGTTCAAAAGAATATATGTCATATGAACTTTATGTGAATCGGTACTCTATTGATATCTGTACTATAGATATGATTGCCATCAGTAAAAATGACGAGCTGATTAAAAAACTGGATTCAGTAAAATTCAGCCACCTCCGTCTGATAGAAGAGTTAATCTTTTCTTCGATACAAAAGAAGGACCTAAAAACGTTAGAAAGAATTTGCAAACAAAAAAATAAAGAGTTATTTAAAACTTGCTCAGCTTTTCCTAATACCTATTTTCGTATTCAATCAAAACACCTGTTGAATCCATTAGGTATGGCTATCGCCCAAAATTGGCCGGCTGGTATTCAATGTATCCTGAAAAATGGCTGCTTTTCTCTTCAAAAAGAAACAAAACCTCCACATGATTCTATTATTGACTCTTTAAGTATCGCAGTTGATTTGGGTCATTATCCAATCGCTGAATACTTACTCTCCCAGGGAGCCAAACCCAATGGCTTCGAAAATCGGGAAGACAAAAACTCAGCGCCTATTTTTTACGCGATAAAAAATAACAACCTGCCAATGGTTCAGCTGCTCATTCAAAATAAAGCCAGTCTGACCTATAATTTTCCTTTGATCCATGCGATTTTGTTAAGGAGGATCCAAATTGCAAGTTATTTGATTAAGACCATTGGATTATCTGCAGCGTTGGGACAGGTTCAAATAGCCCGTAGCTCTAATCTTGGCTCTCCTCAAAATCAAACTTTAATTGAAAACGTTTATATGAGCATGATCTATCAACAAGCCCGTAGCCTGCAATCCCGTCAATCTTCTCCATCCTCAATCAGCAATTCTCGTTGAGCCCCCTCACCCCGACCCTCTCCCCCGAGTACGGTGGAGAGGGAGGAATAGGGCGTGCAGTCGCCGGGAATTGTATACAAAATGAACTTGTCTGTTATTGGCTAAAATGATATGATGAATGCATGGAAACAAATATTGACTGGAATAATCTCAGTTTTCGGCTAACGCCGGCCAAAACGATGTATGTGGCGAAGACCGGAGCAAAAGGAGAGTGGAGCAAAGGCGAGTTTGTTCCTTACGGTCCTATCAGCATCTCTCCCGCGGCGGGAGTGCTTAATTATGGGCAGGGAATCCTCGAAGGCCTGAAAGCTTTTCGAACTTCCGGTAATAACGTGGTGTTGTTCCGTCCCGAGGAAAATGCGATCCGGTTTGCACGTGGAGCGCAGCGACTCTGTATACCGCCCCTTCCCGCCGCTCATTTTGTGGAAGTGATGATCGAAATTGTTCGTCAAAATCTTGATTATGTCCCACCCTCGGGCTTGGGAAGCCTATATTTGAGACCCTGTTTGTGGGGAACCGGAGAAATTTTGGGAGTGGCGCCGGCTCCGGAATATTGTTTCGCGGTGTACGTTTCTCCAGTGGGCAATTATTTTAAGAGCGGTGAAATAACACCCGTAAAATTTACCGTTTGCGAGACTTTTCATCGTTCAGCAGCACGGGGAATTGGCGGCATCAAATTTATCGGTAATTATGCCCCCACGCTGTTACACAGTCTGCAGGCGAAAGAGTTGGGGTTTGCCGGTACCATTTTTCTGGATGCCGTGCATGAAAAATACGTTGAAGAGGCTGGAATGGCAAACTTTTTCTGCGTGAAAGACGATAAATTGTTAACCCCACAGTTAAGTGAGTCTATTTTATCCGGCGTCACCCGCTCTTCGGTCATACAATTAGCACGCGAAGTGTTAAATCTGGAAGTCATAGAAACGCAATTGCCGATTGAGACGGTATTGCAAGCCGACGAATGTTTTTGTTCGGGCACAGCGGCGGTGATTACGCCGATCGGCTCAATCACTTATAAAGGCCGGGAGACCGTGTTTAATCATTTCAATTCCGGGCCACGTACTCGTCAAATTCATGATCTACTGGTTAAAATCCAGCAAGGTTTGATTGCGGATTCGTTTGGATGGCTCGTGAAAGTTAACTAATGCTGGATTAAAAATAATGCTCATTCAATGTGATGAAGACCTCATCCGCCAATTTGGCCGTGCGGACGAATCGGCGGATATCAGCGAACAGGATCGTTATTCAGAGGTTCTCGGCAACTGGCATGCCAGTGTGATTAAAGTATTGGGCAGCCAATTCCTGATGTATGTTCACACTAAAAGTTTGTATTCTACTCTGGATTTAATGGATGCGCCCGGCGGCGCGGTGATGATACAAACGGTACATAATTTGCGTGGAAAAATTCTGGAAATGTTAAACGATCATTATTACTTAACGGATTATCAGGAAAATTGCATCGTCCAGCCCTTCAAAAATATATGTTTTGGTCTCATCGACAATAAACGCATGGCGCGGATTGTGCAGGGCATTATCCTGGCTTATCAAAAACGTTTTTTGCAGGCAAGGAATTCCAGCACGAATGGCGAAGTCCGGCTTTGGGAGCTGGAAGACGATTTAAACAACACCGCAAGGCGTAATTTAGGCGGCGCTACTCCGGCTGAAATCCTGCGTCAACTTGTCTGGTCCGGTATTAACTAATTTGATTTATTATTGACCAGATACTAAGCTTTTTATGGTCTCAGTGTAAAAATTTTATAAGATAAGGAGAAATATATGAAAAATACATGGACGATCATAAGCCTGGTCGCTTTATTCTCAGCGGGATTATCGGGTTGTACGGGTAACAGAACGGCGAATACCGTTGTTGGCGCCGGTGCTGGAGCGGCAGGCGGTGCATTGGTGGGTAGCGCAGTAGGCGGTACCACTGGCGCGGTCGTGGGCGGAGTAGCGGGTGCTGCCGGCGGTGCTTATGTCGGTAACCAATACGGTCAATAAAGTGAGATAGTGTATGGGTGTTTTGATTGCAATCATTATAGTTTTGATATTAATCGCCGCTGGTGCGGCGGTCGGCATATATAATTCATTAATTTCGTTGATTGAAGCGGTGCGCAACAATGAGCGGCAAATTGATATTCAGCTCGACCGGCGATTTAAAGTATTTGAATCTTTAGTCAACGTCGTTAAAAATTATATGGATTATGAAAAGTCCACTTTAAAAGATGTCGTGGCTTTGCGTAATCAGGCGATTACCGCTAAATCGCAAGGCGATACCGCAGGCTCGATGGCGGCGGAAAATAAAATTTCCGGGATATTATCCGGCTTAAACGTCGTGTTTGAACAATACCCGAACTTGAAAGCCAATCAAAACGCCCTGCAACTCCAGGAAGAAATCGTCAATACGGAAAATAAATTAGCCTACGCCAAACAGGCCTATAACGACAGTGTGGAGCGTTACAATGCCAAGAAAAAATCGGCTTTCCAGTCGATGGTCGTTGGCGCGTTTCCGGGAAAACTGGATTTTGATTTCCCTTACTGGAATTTGGGTGGCCCTGAAAAAATAAAAGAGCGTGAAGATTATACCGTAAAGATGTAAGAACATCCCCTCGCGGTGGATAAGATGAGTGGGTTATGGCGAATTTATCTAAAGATTTTCATGTCGATGCCGGCGATTGGCGGCAATCATTGCGCAGCAATCAGCGCCGAACGCGAATGGTGATCGGCGTTTTTATATTATTATATCTGGGTCTGGGATTTCTGGTTGATTTATTTCTCAATTCCGAAAAATATCCGCAGACGTCCTTAGGGGCTATCAGTCATGCTTTGCTGACCCTTCAGTTAATTCCTTATGCGACCATGATCACTACCGCGGTAGCGCTGATTTCTTTATGGGTGACTTACGCATTTTCAGATAAGTTAATGCTGCTGGGAACGGAATATCACGAAATCACCCCGCAAAATGCAGAAAACCTGCTGGAAAAGCAGCTCTATAATACAGTGGAAGAAATGCAGGTAGCGGCGGGTTTACGTTACATGCCGCGAGTATTTATTATCGAAGCGAACTACATGAATGCTTTTGCCAGCGGCTACAGTGAGAAATCAGCGATGGTCGCCATTACTCGCGGGTTGCTGGAAAAACTGGACAGGTCTGAAATTCAGGCGGTGATGGCCCATGAGCTCAGTCACATTCGTCACCTCGATATCAAATTAACTTTAACGGCCTCGGTATTGGCGAATTTAACGTTAATGGTTATTGATATTATGTTTTACGGTGTCCTGTTTGGCGGTGGCCGCCGAAACGGCCGTGACCGTGAAGGTGGAAACTGGTTAGTGATTGTGATCATGATTTTACGTTACGTATTGCCGTTGATTACCGTATTACTGATGCTGTTTTTAAGTCGCACTCGCGAATATATGGCCGATGCCGGCGCTGTGGAATTAATGCGCGATAATGAACCGCTGGCGCGGGCGTTACTCAAAATTGAGGGCGATTATGAAGCGCATCAAAACGAATATGCCGCGCAATATCGCCAGACTCCGCACGAGCAGGTGCGGCGTGAAGCCTATATATTTGATCCGACTGTGGCCGGCCTCAGCGCCAAACAATCCACCAGCGATTTTTTTTCCACTCATCCCAACATCGCCAAACGTCTTGCCGCCATTGGCTTCAAACTGAAATCCTGAATTGCTTTCTTTGCCCGCATATTTAACCACACAAGTGGACATGTTACTCCATTGAAATGTTAATGCGACCTTGCAGCAGTGGGAACAACATAGAAGCGAACCGAGCTCCTTGGCGAGAAATTTTTTACGGGTAATTGAACGTAATCCGAAAGCAGTGCAACAAGCTCTGAGTTAGCGATTATTTTGGTATTGTATTCTGAGTAAGACATTTAGCTTAATTAACCTTCAAACTTCGGCAAAGTCTTTGGACTTAATGATAAAGACGGTGCCTGCTATGTGTAGCTCCACAAGATCATAAAGCCAACCGATGGAGGACTTTCCCTAATGGCACATAACTCAGATATTTCTCAAATAGAAAATGGTGTTCGCAGCATTGGACGCACGATAGCTATACGCATTGAAAAATTATTTGATGTTAACTATACTCAAAACGATTGAATTTTCGATATCGTCATTGCGAGCGCCAGCGAAGCAATCCAGTACAGAGCGTTGTCTGAAGTACGTGCTGGATTGCTTCGCTGGCGCTCGCAATGACGGCTTGAACCTAAAAATCAGGCGCTTTGACTATAGGTCATTTTTAGAATAATTCCTTTTTCTTAAAAAAAGTTTTCAATAACAGCATTAGAACGCCCGTGACAATGGCGCTATCGGCGACATTAAAAGTAGCGAAATGCCAATCTTTAATATGAAAATCAATAAAATCGATTACGAAAGCAATGCGCATCCGGTCGATTAAATTACCGGCCGCACCACCGATCAAAAAACTCAGCGCACAGGCTGTCCATGCGTTTGGGTAAGACAAACGCAGCAGCCAAATCAACAGCACAACAATCACTATTACTGAAATTATGCTGAAAAACGCCACCTGCCAACCGCCCGCTTCTTTCAGAAAGCTAAATGCCGCCCCCTGATTATAACTTAAAATTAAATTAAAAAATGGCGACAAGCGTAACGACGACTCAACATGAAAATGATGCGACATTACATATTTAGTCAATTGATCCACAAAAATGACTAAAAGAATCAGCAAAAACCACAGTCTAACCTTATATAATTGTGATTGGCTTATTTTCATTTTGTATTTGCATCATCATCAAATTCAGCGTGCCCAATATAACCTTTATAATTTAACATGGCTTAACTCCAGCTTCTTATTTAATTAAAAACTTTTCCGCTTCGCGTTCGGCGTATTGTTTTAATTCGGCTTTGCTGCTTTCCAGGCGTATGTAGTAAAGGAATATAGCCAGCGCTTCGGGATTCGGGTCGGTCTGATGGTCCAAAGGGTGTCCATGGCCTGTCAGCAACCAGCGGATGGAAATATCCAGAGTCTGGGTGTAGCGGATAATATCGCTCGCCTTTACTTCATAATCGCCACGCTCGTGGGCTCGATAAGTGGTCACGGCGCCGCCACAGGCGTTAGCAAAAGAGCTGCGATTTTTATATCCTCGTGCTATTCGTGCAATTTTTAACCTGACTGGTACGAAATCGGATAATATTTTTATATCAATACGCTCGTTCATATATTGACGAAACCTCTACTTTAGTATATTGTTGGCACCTGTTTGTAAGGATACACAAAGGATCAGCACATTCATAGCGAAGCGCCGAAGCCAAGGATATTCGGCCCTCGCTGGACTGAAGGAGAACAGAATCAATGGATAATGGCCTAAAAATTCAGCAGCTCATTTTTGGTGAGAAGGGATTAACATTTGTCATCAAACGAAAAAAAGATGATCGATGCATTCATTTCCCGGTGTCGGAATTATTCTGTAATGACCATTTGCTCGCCGAATTCAATCTGGCGGACATCCGGTTAATCAGTTATTTTGCCGCGATGGAAGAATATCAAACAGACACAATTTTTCTGAAAAAAATCAAAAAACGCCGCTTTGCCAAAGACCCCCTTTAAAGAAAATTATATTCTCTCGCCCCCGAGTACGGGGGCATAGGCGTCAAGTTATGCGGTTCTGCACCAAAAAGCATAGTCATTGCGAGCGCGAGCGAAGCAATCCAGTTCGAACTTTGTAGAAATTCTGTACTGGATTGCTTCGCTCGCGCTCGCAATGACGGCGTCCTTGAGGAAAAAAACTCTTAGCTTGACGCCTATGGAGTACGGGGGAGAGGGAGGATTTTTTTCTTCTTCTAATTTGAATCCATTTGCAAAGTCAATATTTTAAAGATTCGCCAAGGCGCTAACGAGACGGACGGGTGGCAGAGGAAAAAGATTTTGCGCGCGCAGCGCGTACTCGCGCGAGCACGGAAAATCTTTTTCCTCTGACAGGCCCCGTCGAGTGCTTACCTGCTATTCCTTGGCGAATCTTTAAAATATTGACGGAGCTCTGGAATGGCTCAAAACGGACCTGACTAAATCTCTTCCGGCGTTCGAAGATATTGTTGCACCGACAGCCAGGAGCCCATTAAACCAAGCAGCGCACAAGCCACAATAATGATTAATTCACCCGAATAACTCAAGCCCTGCAGTTGCCAATGATCATGATAACTTTCCGCCAGGCGAAGAGCAGGCGCCTGCAGCCACCAAAATAAAATACTCACCAACAGACAGGCAATCAAACCACCGAGCATGCCGTATAAAGCTCCGCGATACAGCATCGGACGGCGGATAAATGCCGGTGTTGCGCCGACCAGCTTCAGCACCATAATTTCCTGACGGTGGCTTTGGGTGGCCATGCGCATGGTATTGCCCACAATGAGCGCAACTCCAACCCCGAACAAAAACATCAGGCCATAAGTAATGCGTTCACCCAATACCATTAATTCATACAGCCTTTTGACCCAAAGAGTATCCAGTTGGCTGGCGTCGACGTGGGGTAATTGAGCCAGTGAGGATAGAAGATTTTGACTGTCCGCCGGAGATTGGAAATCAATACGTGGGGTAATCACAATGATTCCTGGCAAAGGATTTTCCGGGAGAGACCGCAAAGCTGATCCCAAAGCAGATTGTTGCTGAAATTCCTGCAGACCTTGTGCCGGTGAAACATAGCTGACTTCGGCGATATCGCTGCGTTTTTGTAATTGTTTCATGAGCGCGGCGACTTGATCTTCTTTGACATCAGCTTGTAAATAAAGAGAAATAGTGGGGTCGTTATGCCATTGCCGGGCGAATTGCTGACCATTTTGTAATAAGGCATATAACCCTGCCGGAAAGGTCATGGCTATACCAATCACCAGCAAGGTCATGCCGCTCGCAACAGGCGTTCGCAGCAATTCCCCCAGAGCGAACAAAAAAGCGCGCAGATGATTTTCCAGCCAACGGCGAGCAAAATTTAGAATCATTTCAGCAATTCCCGTGAATTTTAACTATCAGATTTAAAAAAATAAATCACCCTACCCGATGGGGGATCGCAAGGGGGAGAGAGCGGAGCGTCTCCCCCTTCATTCCGAGCATCGGCTCCGCCGAGCGCAGGATAAAAACAGGAAGCAATTTTCGCTGTACTCAGCGAGAATTGCTGTCCAGTAAATGCCCGTCCTTGAGCCGGAGAATAGGATGGTTCAGACTCGCGATCATGGACAAATCATGCGTCGCGATCAGCACTGTGACGCCGACCTGGTGGAACGCCTCAAAGAGTCGCATGATATCCAGCGATAAGCCCGGGTCCAGGTTTCCAGTGGGCTCGTCCGCTAACAGAATTTCGGGTTTATTCACCACGGCGCGAGCAATGCTGACGCGCTGCTGTTCCCCGCTGGATAATCCTAAAGGATAGAGCTTTTCTTTAGCTAACAAACCGACTTTTTCCAGCGCGGCCCGTACCCGCCGTTGAATTTCCATATGAGAATAACCGCTGACCTGTAAAGGTAGCGCCACATTTTCAAATACCGTGCGATCCGCCAACAGCAGCGGATTTTGAAAAATCACCCCGATGCGGCGACGCAAGTAAGGAATATGGCGCGATGGCAGTTTCTCCAGATGTTTATTATTTAGGAACACCTGGCCCCGAGTAGGCTGTTCCATGCACATGATCAATTTTAATAAAGTGGTTTTTCCGGCGCCGGAATGCCCTGTGAGAAACATCATTTCGCCTTTGGAAATTTTAAAATTGACGTTGGTCAGTGCCTGATGACCATTAGTATAAATTTTGTTAACATTATTAAATTGAATCATGGGTTGAGTATACAAAAAAATTGATCGTTAAAGAATGGGTTTTTAGGCATGCAACGAACATTCATAAAGATTTCCATATTAACTGGCATGGTACTGAGTGTGTTTTCTTTGGAGAAAGCATGGGCGGATAGTCAGTTTATTTATCTGGGCGCCGAGCCGGTATTATCCTGGAATCATTTTATTTGGCAAAATGCCGATACCTCGAATAACTCTACGCCGGATGCTAATGGCGAGACCGTCATTAATCAAACCACCGGGGCTTTACAGGCGGCTTTATTTACCGGCTATGGCGTGGTAATCGACTGGATTTATCTGGACGTTGAAGGAGCGATTCAGTTGGGAAAACGGTCAGCTTCCAGCACCACACTCAACGAAAATACTCAGGAAACTTTTTATAACACGGAAACCATGAACGATATTTATACCGTAGATTTCCGGCCTGGATTTATTTTGTGGCATACCCACAGTGTACTCTATGGTATTGCGGGGTTGAATACGGCTAAATTTACCGCACAACAGGAAAATAGCGAGGGCGTTATCGTCCAGGACAACGGCGGTATGCGCAGGAATGGTTTGCGTTTTGGTGGAGGTTATAGTTTAGAATTGGGAAAATTTTTTATGGTGCGAGTGGAATATGTCCATACTAAATTTTCAGATTTCCAGTTCACGGATACGGTTCCCAATAGCAAAGAATCTCACACCTGGGATCTCGGTTTATCCAGCAATGAAGTAACCGCTGGCCTTGCCCTGACTTTAGCATTGTAATCATTAGTCACGACTGAAAAAGGGCATTGACAAATTCTTTGGCGTTAAAGGGTTTAAGATCGTCAAGTTGCTCGCCAATACCAATAAAACGGATCGGTAATTTCATTTTGTGAGTGATCGCAAAGACCATTCCGCCTTTAGCGGTGCCATCCAGTTTAGTGATGCACAGGCCGGTGAGACCAATGGCCTGGTGGAACTGTTCCGCCTGCCGCAGAGCATTCTGGCCGATGCCGGCGTCGATCACCAGCATGACTTCCTGAGGAGCGGCAGGATTAATTTTACCTAAAACACGCTTAATTTTCGCCAGTTCAGCCATCAGGGGTTCCTGAGTGTGCAAACGTCCGGCGGTGTCGGCGATGAGTAGATCGATCTGTTTAGCGATGGCCGCCTGCATGGCGTCAAATATCACCGAGGCGCTGTCCGCGCCCTGATGCTGCGCAATGACTGGCACCCGATTGCGTTCCCCCCACACCTGTAATTGTTCAGTAGCCGCCGCCCGAAAGGTATCTCCCGCTGCCAGCATGACTCGTTTGTTTTGTTGTTGATAATAATGACAGATTTTGGCAATGCTGGTCGTTTTTCCCGAGCCGTTCACCCCGACCATCAAAATCACAGAAGGCTGTCCCTGAAGTTTCAGCGGTTGGCTATACGGCAGAAGTAATTCTTCCAACTGATTTTTTAATGCGGCAATCAGTCTTTGTGGATCATTCAACTCGTTGCGTTCAACTTGTGCCGTCAATTGTTTGAGTATTTGTTCAGAAACGTCTACCCCCATATCAGCCATGAGTAGTTGTGTTTCCAGTTCGCGCAGTAAATCGGCATCGATCTGTTTTTTTCCAAGAACAAGGTTAGCCAGATTGTCTACAAGAGTGCGGCGCGTGCGTGTTAAACCGGCGCTGAGACGTGAAAGCCATCCCTGTTTAGGAGGGGACTCGGCGTTTCTGGAAGGTTGGTTGTTTTTCAAAAAATCAAACATGTTTTATATCATATTGTTCGATGTTAATATGCTGACAGGGACCATTATATAGGAATCTCGACATGACATCCATTGAAGCCATGAAGCAGGCGTCGGCGGAAGCGGCCATTGGCGCAATTCAAAGTGGCGCCATCATCGGCGTAGGAACCGGTTCGACCGTCAAATATTTCATTAATGCTTTAAGCAGTGTTAAACATAAAATTGATGGCGCAGTGGCCAGTTCCGTCGAGACGGAACAGTTATTGCGCGCGCAAGGCATCACGCTTTATGATTTAAATGAAGTGTCACGATTGCCTTTGTACGTCGATGGCGCTGATGAATTTAATGATTATTTATCTCTGATAAAAGGCGGTGGCGCGGCGCTCACTCGAGAGAAAATTATCGCGGCGGTAGCGGATTATTTTATCTGCATAGCCGATCAATCCAAGCAGGTGCAGACATTAGGTAAATTTCCATTGCCTGTCGAAGTTATCCCCATGGCGCGCAGCTATGTGGCCCGACAAATCGTCAAAATGGGTGGGGACCCCGTATATCGGGAAGGCGTCAAAACCGATAACGGCAATGTGATTCTGGATATTCATAATCTCAAGATCCTGGAACCCATTGCCCTCGAATCCGCCCTGAATGATATCGCCGGCGTCGTGACCAACGGCCTGTTCGCAAAACGCGGCGCCGACTGCGTACTGCTGGGCACCCCCACCGGCGTAAAAAAAATACTCCCCCCCATATAAGAATAATTTTTTAAAAATCCTTCACGCACGCGCAAAGCGCGCGTGCCTTGCGATGGGGTTTCCAAGGGGAGCAGCGCTAGCGCTCCCCTTGGTGCGAGCAATCGGCTTCGCCGATGCGCAGCATACAAACAAGGAAACCCTTCAATTCCCGCCACGGCGGGAATTGAAGGGTTGATAAATGTTTTCCTACACATTATAATGTCAATTTCTCAGACTGGAATTTTAATTCTTATATTCAATGGAGGAAAACACACCATGCTTGTACTCACTCGTTCTATAGGCGAACGCCTGATCATCGGTAATGGGGAAGTCTCTTTACACGTTCTGGAAGTCAGAGGGAATCAGGTACGTCTGGGCATTGAAGCGCCCCGGCATATCCCTGTGCACCGGGAAGAAATCTATCAACGTATTAGCGCCAATAAAGACAGCCTGCCATCGGTTTTGGGTGGGGAAAAAGTCGAAAAACCCGAAGAAATTCCTGAAGAAGTCACCTAATTAAGCTATACTTATGTATAAGAGATAAAAAATAATTGTGGTGGGGGGTGTTTTATGCAACAGCCATTACAAATCACTTTTCGTGACGTTGATCATTCCGAGGCGGTAGAAGCCCGGATTAGAGAAAAAATCTCTAAACTGGATACTTTTTATAATCATATTACTTCCTGTCGGGTTATCGTTGAGATGGTTCAGAAACATCAGCACCAGGGTAAGCTGCATAATATAGCTATTTATGCGTCCGTACCTGGTAAAGATTTGTCGGTTTCTCATCATCCCAATGCAAATCTGTACCTGGCGATTCAGACCGCCATGGATAGTCTGCGGGAGCAGTTAGACAATTATCATCAACGCCTGTATGGTGATACCAAGGACCACGGCGTGCGTTTAACCGGTGAAATTGTCCGGCTTGTGGCAGACGGATTTTATGGTTTTATTGCCGACGATGAAAAAAATGAGTACTATTTTAATTTAACTCATTTGGTTGATAAGAAATTTTACCAATTGCACGTGGGGGAAAAAGTTCATTTCCTGCCTGGTATGGGCTATGAAGGATTTGAGGCAAGACGGGTTTCCGTCCCCCGAAAAATTAACAAGGAACAGCAATTCCCGCTGAGTACAGCGAGACTTGCTTCCTGATTTATATCCTGCGCTCGGCAAGCCGATGCTCTTCATTACGGGGGAGAATCACGATTCTCCCCCTTGCGATTCCCCATCGCGGGGAGTGTTTCTATGAAAATTATTTTTTTATAGGGGTTTTATTTTGAAGGAAAACGCAGAAAGGCCGCCTCTGGATCTTTTGGTCGAAGCACAGCAGGCTTTACAGGCGGCTTACTCTCCCTATTCGCTCTTTTCAGTGGGCGCCTGTCTTCGTGCCGAAAATGGTCAGTTGTTCAGCGGCTGCAATATTGAAAATGCCTCGTATGGTTTGTCTTTATGCGCAGAAGCTTGTGCATTGGCCGGTTTAATACGCAGCGGTCACCAGCGCTGGCAGGAAATTCTGATTGTTTCCTCCGGCGCGCAGTTATGTTCGCCTTGTGGAGCATGCCGGCAGCGGTTGTTTGAATTTGCTCAACCCGAGAGTGTCTTTCATTTATGTACTTTATCCGGCGAATATCAGCGGGTGAGTATGGCGGAACTCTTTCCCTGCCCTTTTGGACCTTTTAACCTGGAGTCATCATGACTGAATCGGCTGTCATTGCTACAAAAATTATTCGTGAGCGCGCGGGAAATCGCGCGCCGGAATTTGGAATCATTCTCGGCTCGGGCCTGAGTGCGCTGTCGCAACACATCACGGATTCGGTGACATTACCCTTTCAGGATCTGCCGGGCTTTCCCGTGAGTACAATTGAAGGACAGCGGCCCCAACTCCAGATTGGCCGCATCAATCAAACACCGGTGGTGTGTCTCCAGGGCAGAGCGCATTATTACGAAGGCTGTGAATCCAGTGAAATTCTCACGTATGTGCGCACTTTTAAGCTATTAGGCTGTCACACCTTGATTATCACCGGCGCGGTGGGGTCGCTACGTGCTGAAGTGAAACCCGGTCAATTAGTGCTATTGAAAGATCACATTAATTTCCAGGGTAGAAATCCGCTGGTTGGCAGAAATGATCATACGTTTGGGAGTCGTTTTCCCGATATGAGCGAAGCCTATGACCGCCAATGGCGCCTGCAGCTGGAAAAAATCGGACACGACCTGTCAATGCCGTTGATAGAAGGCGTCTATATAAGTGTATTAGGGCCCAGCTTTGAAACGCCGGCTGAAATTCGGCTTTTTCGCGAATTTGGCGCTGATGTGATCGGCATGTCCGTGGTTCCCGAGGTCATCGCCGCACGCCATTGCGGTCTGCGGGTCATTGGGTTAACGGTTGTCTCTAATCTGGCAGCGGGTTTAACGACAACCCCGCAGTCGCATGAGGAAACTTTGCTGGTGTCCCAACAATCTGCCGACCAAATGGTTCGGCTCATTCGGGCTTTCATGAAATTGCGGTGTCAGACCCGGCAAAAAATTCAAATAATTTTTTTAAAACAATGGATTAAATAGAAAAATTTCGTTATGTCAGACTCGATTGGTCTATAGTTAATCTACTCAAAATCTCTCTAATCGAGTCAGACATAACAATTTTTAAATAATAACGTCTTGAAATATAATTTATATTTATAATTTATGTCGGGACTGACACCAACTTAGGGGTACAAACGGGTTATTTTCCAGTTTCCAGCGGAGTCGCGAACGTATTCGAAACGGTCATGCAGGCGATTAACGCGGCCCTGCCAGAATTCAAATTTTTCGGGGATCACCGTGTAGCCGCCCCAGTGAGGCGGACGGGGTACTGTGGTTTCCGCATCAGCAAATTCCGCACACAAATTTTTAAAATGTGTTTGCAAATCTTGCGCGTTTAGAAGTGGCTGACTTTGCCGGGAAACCGTGGCAGCGATCTGCGAAGTTTTGGGACGGCTGTGGAAATATTCTTCGGACTGTGTGGCGGAAATTTTACGGGCGGCGCCCTCGATGCGAATCTGGCGTTCCAGCGCCTCCCACCAAAATAGCAGAGACACGGCGGGATTACCCGCGATTTCCAGACCTTTGCGGCTCTCGTAGTTAGTATAAAAGGTGAGTCCGGAAGGAGAATATTCTTTAAGTAAAACCATTCGACTGGAAGGTTTGCAGCTGCTGGAAACAGTGGTTAATACCATGCTATTTACCAGTTCGGTGGACATCGAGGTTGCGCAGGCATCCTGAAACCACTGGTCAAACTGGATGAAGGGGTCAGGATCAACTTTGAGCAGCCGGCCGTGCTGATACTCTTTATTAATCCTTATGAATGCTGCGATTTTTTAATCTCCTAGAGAGAAGCGTCCAAATGCTGGTTAAATTGTTGAGAAAAATTTAAGTGCAACTGGGTGCCGACACTGCCAAGAATGGAAGATAACAGAGAAGGTTTGGCGGTGTAATCGTGAAAAAATTTGGTGTTGAATTCTGTTTGCAGAGCATCCCATAAATTAAGAGTATTGTCGGCGAGTCCGAGCTTTACCGCTTCCTGACCAGACCAGAAATCACCCGAGAATAATTCCTTTTGATCACCCTTCAGCTTACCCTTGCGCCCTTCCAGCACATCGTTAATAAAACTTTGATGAACCTGATCAAGCACCACCTTAACTTTGGCGACATCGCCAGGATTAAGCGGCTCAAACGGATCGAGACGATCTTTATTCTGACCGGCAGTAAATACACGACGTTGAATTCCAATTTTGGAAATGGCTTCGTTGGCGCCAAAACCTTCCATAATTACCCCGATGGAGCCTGTTAAGGTATCGGGATTAACGTAAATTTTATCGGCGGCTGTCGCGACGAGATATGAGCCGGAAGCCAAAACGTCTTCGCTCACCACGATCACTTTTTTATTATACTGTTTTTTTAAAGCCAGTATTTTGTCGTGGATAATGGATGCCTGCACGGGGCTGCCGCCCGGCGAATTAATTACCAACACCACCCCCTTGGCAATAGTGTCCGAAAATGCATCATTCAGTTGTGGAATCACTTTTTCCGCTGAAAAATCCCCGCCTGGCAGGATAATACCGGTCAATCGCACCAGGGATACGTAAGGTTGACCCGCGCCGGTCTCGGATTTGTTGCCGCTGCTGAAACTAAATCCCAGGCCAAAGAAAAGCAGGGTGAGAAATAATAAAAAAACAATGATATTCACGATCCAGCGGATATTGCGCCATCGCCTTTCCCGACGACGGTCGGCCAGAAATTCATGAGCCAGGTTATCATCAATCATTTTTCTTGTACCCTTACTACTAAGACATCGCATTGAGCGCGATGTAAGATCGCATTAGCGCGCGAACCCAGCAATACATCAAGGCCATGATGGCCGTGAGTGCCTGCCACTATTAAATCGGCATGTAATTCCTCTGACAAATCGGTAACGGCCAGTTTCACCGATCCGCTCTCAAGGTATTGATGTTCGGGCGGAATGCCGTATTTTGCGCCCAACTTTTCCATTTCCTTCCGGACTTCCTGTTCTAAAGATTGTTCCAGGTTAACGTCGACGGGAATGGAGAATTCTCCCCCATAAGCAACCGGTGAATGCTCCATAACGTGGACCATGCTCAGTAGCGCTTTACTTTCTCTCGCGATCTCTTGGGCGCGACTAATCACCTGGTCGGTTACCGGCGATAAATCTACCGCGACTAAAATGTGTTGATACTTCAGCATTGTGAAATTCCTTCTCTTTGGTTGGCTATAAGTATATTACTAATTTTTACGAAATTTTCCACTGTTATTTGCTGTGGGCGCCAATGTGGATCAATATTCAGACTCTCCAGCTCTGAACTTGTTATTAATTTACGCAAACTGTTGGCTAATGTTTTGCGGCGATGGCTAAAAGCCTCCTTCACCACTTCCGCGAATACATTTAAATCCAGAGCCTCTACAGGAGGATTCGGATAAGGGACGATGCGCACGAAAGCCGATTCTACCTGGGGAGGAGGGGTAAAGGCCGTGGCGCCGACAGTCAGTAGCATCGTTAGCTGGGCATGATACTGAGCCATAACCGTGAGCCGGCTATAATTATGACTTCCGGGTAAAGCTGTGAGACGTTCAACCACTTCTTTTTGCAGGAGAAAATGCATGTCCCTGATTCGTGTGCTCCAGTCAAATAATTTGAATAACAAGGGAGTAGTGATGTTATAAGGCAGGTTGCCGACAATACGTTTTAAAGGTTGGGGAGGCAACACCGACCCCCAGTCAAAATGCAGCACGTCAGCGTTATGAATAGTGAGCTTTTCCACCGACTGATAATGCCGTTGAAGATAAGCCGTTAAATCCCGATCGATTTCGATCACGTCCAGATGCCTGACCAGCGGCAATAAATATTGAGTTAACGCCCCACGCCCCGGCCCGATTTCGACTATTGAATCACTGGGTGAAATGCCAATGGCCGCCACGATCCCTTCGAGAACGCTTTCATCCGTCAAGAAATGCTGCCCAAAGCGTTTGCGAGGTTGAAAATGGAGGCTCATAATTCTTCTGGCCATTTCATGGCGCAATGAAAAACTCTGAGTATTTCAATGGTGTTATTCTTAACGCGATAAGGAACAATATAAGGAGTATCTGAAATGATGAGTTCTTTTGTATTGGGTACCCTTCCGTGTCTCCCAATACCCGGGTGCTCGGAGATAAGCTTGACAGTATCAAGCACTTTTTTAACAACACGATTGGCTGCTTTAACATTATCCCTGGCAATATAGTGACGCACTGTCTGTAAATCATAAACGGCCTCTTCCAGCCACTTGATCATCATTCAGGCATTTCCGTTTCATTTTTACTGTTCCAGCCTTTCACCCAGTCGACCACTTTGTGATGTTCAATAAATTTGGCGCCTTTGCTATCCGCTTTTTGAACGGCTTTCTTAATCGCTTTAACTTGCCAGGCTTGAGTGGCTAAATAATTCTCTATAGCTTCAGCAGCCAAGAAGGATTTAGTCCTGCCGGTGACGTCAGCTAACTCTTCTAATTGATCGCGAATTTCTGGTGGAATTCTTACGCTTAAAGTTACTGCTGGATTGGAAAATGTCATAGTTTTTCCTCATTGTATACATCGTATACGATAATTATAGTTAAATAATTAATGTCCTGCAAGGGACAGCTTGGGTACACCATGGGTCAATTTCCTGCAAGCTTGAGCGCTAATTCGACTGCGGCAAACAGGCTGGAAAAGTCAGCATTACCGGCGCCGGCCAACTCCAGTGCGGTGCCATGGTCGACGGAGGTGCGGATGATGGGCAGCCCCAGAGTGACGTTTACGGCAGAACTGAAATTTAAAGCTTTAATGACGGGCAGTCCCTGATCGTGATACATCGCCAACACCACGTCGCACTGCTGTAAGGCGGCGGGAGTGAAAGCAGTGTCTGCGGGTAAAGGGCCGCGCAGGCAATAACCTTCGTGACGTAACTGAGTTAAAGCGGGGGTAATGATATCGAGCTCTTCGCGTCCTAAATAACCATTTTCACCGGCGTGTGGATTCAGACCACAAACGGCGATGCGCGGCCGCTCCACACCAAAGCGACGCGCTAAATCCTGATGGATAATCGCAATAGTCCTCTTAAGTTTTTCGGCGGTAATCGCCTCCGGCACCGCGGCCAGGGGTATATGAATGGTCAATAGCGCCACCCGTAGCGAGTCTGCGGTTAACAACATGACCGGTAATGGACTATGAGTCAGTTCGGCCAGAAATTCTGTATGGCCGGAAAAAGCGGTTCCCGCTTCATTAATCACACCTTTATGGACGGGCCCAGTCACCAGTGCGTGAAATTCGCCTCGTAAACAGGCGTGTGTGGCTTGAGTTAAGCATTCCAGCACATAACCAGCATTATGAGGATTAAGCTCTCCGGGCTGACAGGGAACTGCCAGCGGAATATGTCTGATCTTCAATCCGGCGGGCATGTTTAAACCCAATTTTTGCGCCCGTGCGGACATTAAATGTTGATCCGCCATAATCACCACATTTAAATCCGGATGCTCACACATTAATCGCAGCACAATATCAGGTCCGATACCCGCCGGCTCACCCGGCGTGATAATAATGGGCAGGAGTTCCCGGGCTTTCATTATTGCGGAATGATCTGCACGTAAGCTTCTTTCCGGGCTTTCGTGATGGCGGCTTTAACGGCGACTTCATATTTCTGACGTAGCAACAACTCCCGGATTTGAGCGTCCGTTAATTTTTGATTGCTGGTGCGCGTTTCCACTAGTTTCAGTACGTGATAGCCATTTGGAGCGCGTATGGGCGCCGAAGCACTGTTAACAGTCAGACCGGGAAGTTGCTCTGCGAAAATTTGTGGTAAATCACTGGCTGTCCGCCAGCCTAAATCCTGATAGGCGGGGGTTATTTTATCAATAGCGACGCCGCTATCGATTTGCTGTTGAATGTTATGAGCGGTGGTGAGCGCTTTATCCAGTTCTTCCGCACTGGGCTGTTCGGATACCGGCAGGAAAAAATCCACTATTTTATATTCTCGCGGTCCTTGCGGGGTTTTTTTAAAGTCCAGGACATCGGCGTCGGTCACTTTGACCTGTCCGACGACCATTTGTTGTTGTAATTTCGTAATCATGATCTGGTCGGCTACTTTTTTGCGGAAATCTTCATAAGTAGTGTGTTGCAAAACCAGCTGCTCCTTGAGCTGATCAACGGTAAGATGATTACTCTGCGCAATCTGTTGTATGGCGTGATCCGTTTCGGTGGGCGTAGCCTGTAGATCGTTGCGGGTAGCCATCTGTATTTGCAGACGATAATTAATGAGCTGTTCAAGCGCATCCTCGCGAAGCTTTTCTGGCGGCGGCATCGGAATTTTGGTGGCGAGGATTTGCTGTTGAAGTTGGGCGAGAGCCAGATCGAGGTCACTCTCGCTAATGACTTCATCATTAACAATGGCGACAATTCGATTGACAGGCACAATCGGTTCCGGACTAACCGCCGCCGGCGCTCTCTGCGTCTGCGCAGGGAAAGCAGGTTCCTGCGCTCCCCACGCCAGGCCGGAATTTATTACTAAACAACTTACTGATAAATATATTATATTTTTAACCATTACGGATTTCTCCATTGAACAGATATTAATACCCGCTAGTTTAACAAATTTACAATGACTTATCTAAATGTATCATCAAAACCTCCAAGGGTGCTGGCCAGTAAATTGCCCGGGCTGGTGCCGATGGAACCCAGACTCTTCAATTGTAGCTGGACATAGTAAGAGTCTTTAAAAACATTCACCGGACCGTTTGAACTCGATGTGTCCGTCTTCTCCCAACTGCGCGAAGCGATTGCGCGTATGGTCCAGCAGCAGGTGTCGTATTGAAGCCCGCCATAATAACTGTCGGGGCGTTCCTTACTGATATTATATTGTCCATAGGCAAGTCCGCTCCAGTGTTCAGTGAATGGTAGAGCGAAACCGCTTGAGATCAGGTTGGTATTTTTACTAAACCCGTACGAGTCTGTGCTGGAGCCGCCATTCTGGTCACGGACATACGTGTATTTCATGTTAAAAATATAAAGTTGCCGATGATTAAAATTAATTCCGATCGACGCATTATTGGTGGCGCCTATGGAAGTATCATAGGCATAACTGGTGGTGGTGGACCAGTCAGTCCAAGGATAATAAGTGACCTCTCCCACTAACGGAGTCAGGTGGGAATCGGGAGAAATGTATTGAAAGGTGCTGTTATTACAATTGGAAGGATCCAGGCAGACTTTTGGCGAATCCAGATAATAACCGAAACCGAAATCCATTTTGAAATTTTGCGCCAGGGTGTTGCCATTTAATACCCGGCTGGTCAAACCAAAACTAAACTGGTTGGCATTTTGCAGCCGGTCATAACTGGTAAAGCGGTTGACGTCAAATAATTGCGGGAAAGTAAAAGGCAATAGCGTCGAATCAAAATTAGGATATTTGTTCTGATTCATGTACGGAACATACAAATAAAAAAGTCTCGGTTCGAGTGTCGCCAGGTAATCGTGGTCCTCACCCCAGTGAATGGGACGATCAAGATACAGGCCGCTATCGATGTCCGCGATCGGCAAATTACGGCTGGCGTCAAAATCCTCGCGAGTATCTTCGTTTTTCGCCGCGGCGAGTTGCGCCGCATATACGGTGGTGTCCAGTGATATTTGTGGCGTCACATACCAGGCGGAGCCGTTGAATGGCCGGCTGAGGGAAGGGCGTAAATGGAGACGCTCGCCCACAGGCATCTGAAGAGTGGTAGGTTTAAAGAGACTGTAATAAGAAAAATTAACGGATTGGGAGCTGAGACTAAAGTCCGCGCCCCCCCAAAAATCCGCATAATCACTATTAAAATCCAGTTCGGGCAGTCGAGAGTACTGGTCAACGGCGGGAGTGCTCGCCTGACCAATGAGGTGAAGGGTTTGATAACCCTGCAGTAATCCGGTGAAATTCCAGTGTTGCGTTTGGTATTCCACATCCCCCTGGTTCAAAAGCTGATTAGCCGCCACGTCACTGTAAGCGGTGCCAAAATCCTGGAAGAAATAATCATCGGTCACATAGTTTAAATGCAGGTGACCGCTCAGGTTTGGGTCTGGGCGGGCGTTTTCATCGATGCGTATAAATCCGCGGAAGGTGCTATCGCCGCTTAATTCATCCAGATAAGGAGTTAGCGACTTCCCTGGTGGCGGCTTCGGGGGGTCGGCGAGAGTATCCTCGCGAAATTGACCAAACTCCGGGTCATTGGGGACCACGCTCAGATAAATTTGACCATTATTGTGGGGGCTTTCTAAATAACGAAACAGCGAATTAAATTGCAGGCCGCGATTTTCTACATATTTAGGCGTCGTTGTTAAATCATAATTAGGCGCGAGATTCCAATAATAAGGCAGCGCCAGTTGAACACCACTATCTTTCTGATAAGAAGGTACCGGTGTTAGAAAACCGCTTTTCCGGCGGTCATCGATAGGGAAGGTATATACAGGCGCATAGAGCAGTGGAAAACTGTAAAATTGTAATTTCATATTGTAAGCCGTGCCGAACCCTTCTTTTTTATCCAGGACAATTTTGCTGGCGGAAATTTGCCAGGCGGGATCGACCGGCGAGCAGGTGGTGTAGGTGGCATTTGAAAGATGCAACAGTCCGCTGGCGTCACGAAAAGTTTTATCAGCGGTACCCCAGGCGTCATAGGCGCGGCTGGTTAATTCTAAACGTTTTTGGGGTCTTCAAAAAAATGATAGGCCGCTGGCCCTGATTCCAGAGTGTGTTCATCGAAGTGAATAACCGAATAAGGTCCCGCCACCAGCTTGCCGGATTCCTCCACCTGCGTATGTCCTTCCAGGCGGACATAATCAATTTTGCCATTTTTGGGGTCACGGTAAATGATTGCTTTATCCGCCCTGGCAATCCTGCCGGGCTGGGTCAGGATCACGTTCTGGCTGACCGTGGACTCTCCATATCTGTAAAGTACGCCTGGACCGGTATAAGTTATTCGAGTGGGGGCTTTGGCGAATGGCGGAGGTACTTTTGTTTCAAGCAGGATTTGCGGTTCCGAATAATACCCATGGCAAAGATTCGCATAAGGATCGTCAATCCAGCCCAGTAAATCAGCCACGTCTTTATTTTCGTAAGCCAAAGTTATGGGATCGGCGACGGAAAAAATCAACAAAGCGATGATCGATTGAGCAGTATATATTCTTTTTCGGGATTTCACTCGTTATCCAGACCCAGTTTTTAATTGTTAAAAGCCCGATTCTACAGCAATTCTCGCCTTACGGCGAGCGCAAGTCTCGCTGAATATATGGCTGTTCCAAGTTTCCAGGTTACTCGTCATTGCGAGCGTCAGCGAAGCAATCCAGTACAATGCCTGTACCAAGTGATTGACTTTGCACTGCCATTGAAATGGATTGCTTCGCTAGCGCTCGCAATGACAGTAAACCCACTGGCTAGAAGCATTTCACTTCCCGGAAATTGTAGTAGAATAGCGCACATGAAAGATACATTACGACAGGCGGCTTTACAAAAATGGTTAATTCCAGTCGTTCCTGCGCCTTTTACGCTGGAGGCCATGACGCCGGGGGCGGGTAATCGGCGTTATTACCGGGTCATTACCTCTGGTGGGCGGTTTGTGGTGATGGATTCTCCGGCGGATGAAAAATTCCTGCTTTTCATACAAATAGCCAAAGGCTTGCAGGTACTCGGGGTGCAGGCGCCGGTGATTCATGCAGCGGATGAATCGCAGGGGTTCCTGCTGTTGTCTGATTTGGGACCTAATTTGTATGCGGATATGCTGACTTCGGAAAATGCCGACGATCTGTACCGTCAGGCATTTATGGCTTTATTGCGACTTCAGTCTTATCCACAAAATGCGTTAAAAACATTTGATTTCGTGCATTACCGGGAAAAAATGCAATGGTTTGTTGAATTTTTTCTGCGCCATTACCTTAAATTATCATTGACAGCGCGGCAGCAGCAGGATTGCGAACGACTGTTTGATTTATTAATTTTTACCGCGGAGCGACAACCTAAAGCCTGCGTGCATTATGACTATCACTGCCGGAATCTGGTTCAGTTACCGGATGGACAGACCGGGGTTCTGGATTTTCAGGATGCCGTGCACGGTCCTGTGACTTACGATCTTGTTTCATTATTACGTGATTGTTATATTGACTGGCCAGCCTCCCGGGTGCGGGCCTGGTTGTCTCAGTATCAGCAAATGGCTTTAAAAGGCGGCATGCTGAACGAGGAAGATCCGCGATTATGGATGCGCTGGTGCGACTTCAGCAGCGCGCAGCGCCATATAAAATGCATTGGTTTATTTTCAAGGTTTCACGTGCTGGGACAGACTTCTGATTATCTGGTTTATATTTCCCGTTTGCTGAATTATCTGCGCGAGATCAGCGGCCGCTATGCTGTTATGTCGCCTTTTAGGGCTATTTTGGAGAAAGTACCGTCATGAAAGCGATGATTTTGGCGGCGGGAAGGGGCGAGCGCATGCGGCCGCTTACGGATCAGATTCCCAAGCCGCTTGTCCCGTTTCGTGACGGGTGTCTGATCGACCCTTTATTGCAGGGATTACGCCGGGCAGGGGTCCGGGAAGTCGTAATGAATGTTTGTTATTTAGCTTCACAAATCATCGATTATTTGGGTGATGGAAATAATTATGGCTTACGGATTCAGTATTCCCGTGAAGAGCAGCTCGGAGGATTAGAGACGGGTGGAGGCGTGTTCCAGGCACTGCCACTGCTCGGCAGCGATCCTTTTTTAATCATCAGCGCAGATATCGTCACCGATTTTCCTTTTGGCGAATTGATTAACAAACCGCTTCAGGGTCTGGCTCATCTGGTTTTTGTCGATAATCCTGATTTTCATGCCCGGGGAGATTTCCATTTAAACGCCGATGGCACGGTCGCGCTGCAAGGAGATAATAGGCTGACTTACGCCAGCATCGGCGTGTTGCACCCGCGGTTATTTGCAAATTGCGAGCCTGGAAAATTTCCCTTGTTGGAATTATTCCGCGAAGCCATTGCCGGCAGGCTTATGACCGGCGAGCATTACCAGGGTGATTGGCATAACATCGGTACCCTTGCACAACTACACCAATTAAACTTCATCCGCATTCAGCAAGGTGGGGGAGAATGAAGCTTTCTCGCGATTATAAAAATAATTAATGGCCACGGCGCCCAGAAGGGTAATTAACCCTCCTGTCAATTCTAAAGGTCCAGGATATTCTCCCAATATAATCATGCCCAATAGTGTCGCAATAATAGGCATAGCATAGAGATAACCGGAAACTTTGCCTGCGGGTGCTTTAGACAAGGCGTAATTCCACAGTGCGTAGGCGAAGGCAGCGGGAAAAATACCTAAATAAACCGCCGCCGCGGTGGATTGCCAGGGTGCGCCAGGCAATTCGCGAATCATATCCGGGACATAAATTAACATGACAAGAGTGCCGCCCCAAATCGACAAAATCACTAATTCTAAAGGATGATAGCGATGAAATAAAGATTTTTGAGCGACCCCGTAATAACTTCCTAATATGGCTGCGATTAAGACGTATAACAGTGCGACGTCGTATTTTAATCCACTGCTTTCACTCAAAGCAATTAATAGCAGACCTGTCAGACTGATCAGCACTCCCAGCCAGCTTTTTATCGGCACTCTTTCCCTGAGCAGGAAAAACGCGAACAGCATTGTAAATACAGGGTTTAGACCGATAATAAAACCGGCAATGCCGGCGGGCAGGACAATTTCGCCATAATTAATGGCAATATTGTAAACGCCAATCCCCAAAGTGCCGATAAAGATGATATGCAGGAGATCGCGCAGCTTTGGGAAATGTCGCTCCGGTAACTTAAAATACGGGATTAATAAACATAACGAAGCCACCAGATAGCGCAATAACGCCAGTCCGCCCGGCGAATAGCCGTGCAACCCAATTCTGATGGCGATCAGGGCAGACGCCCAAAGAAGAACTGTCCCCCACAGACTCAGCTGGGTGACCAGGGAAACAGAGGAGAGGGGGTTTTTCATGAAACGCTATTGTGCGTTATTTAGTGGAATTTTGCAATAACACGAAAAAAACAGGCGTATTCACCGGAGCATCACTGCCATTAAATTAAGGGCATCGTCATCCCGCGACTTGATCGCATAGGCGTCAGTCTAAGGATTTTTTTCCCAAAAGACGCCGTCATTGCGAGCGCCAGCGAAGCAATCCAGTACAGAATTTCTACAAAGCTCGTGCTGGATTGCTTCGCTGGCGCTCGCAATGACGGCTAAACTTCCTTAAACTGACGCCTATGCGATCAAGTCGCGGGATGACGGTCCTATGTTTTTCCTTAACTTAATGGCAGTGCGCCGGAGCATCTCCCCCGATTAATCAATATCTGCCAGATCGCCTTTTTCCTCCAGCCAGTTGCGGCGATCGCTGGCGCGTTTTTTGGCGAGAAGCATATCTAAAATCTGTGCGCTGTTATCGCCTGCTTTTGTCGTCAGCCGTACCAGTCGACGGGTTTCCGGATTCATGGTGGTTTCGCGCAATTGCAAAGGGTTCATTTCGCCTAAACCTTTAAAACGCTGAATGTTGGGTTTGCCTTTCTTTTTTTCGGCATGAATGCGATCTAAAATTCCCTGCTTTTCTTCGTCGTCGAGGGCGTAAAAGACCTCTTTACCAATATCAATCCGATACAGCGGTGGCATTGCCACGTGCACATGACCTTCCGCGACAAGTTGAGGAAAATGCCGCAGAAATAAAGCACACAATAACGTGGCAATATGCAGACCGTCAGAGTCGGCATCGGCTAAAATGCAGATTTTACCATAACGCAAAGTGGTTAAATCCGTCGATCCCGGATCGACTCCCAGAGCCACCGCGATGTCGTGAATTTCCTGGGAAGCCAGCACTTCGTCGGAAGTCACTTCCCAGGTATTTAAAATTTTACCTCGCAGCGGCATGATCGCCTGGTAAGTGCGATCTCGCGCCTGCTTGGCTGAACCGCCCGCCGAATCGCCTTCGACCAGGAATATTTCGCAGCTATTGACGTCCTGCTGCGAGCAGTCCGCCAACTTGCCTGGCAGCGCGGGGCCGGCGGTGACTTTTTTACGCGTTACTTTTTTACTGAGCTGTAGACGTTTTTGCGCATTGAAAATGGCCAATTCAGCGAGTTCCTTGCCCTCCTGAATATGCTGGTTCAGCCATAAACTGAAGGCATCGTGCACCACACCGGCGACAAAAGTGGCGCATTGACGCGAAGATAATTTTTCCTTGGTTTGACCGGCGAATTGCGGGTCCTGAATTTTTACCGATAATACATAGCTGCAGGGTTCCCATAAATCATCCGCGGTAAGTTTAAGGCCGCGCGGCAATAATTTTTGCAGATCACAAAATTCGTACATCGCTTCCGCTAAACCACTGCGTAAACCATTGACGTGGGTGCCGCCCTGGATGGTGGGTATTAAATTGACGTAACTCTCAGTCACTTTTTTGCTGGAATCTTCCGGTAACCACACCACAGCCCAGTCCACCTTTTCCATCGGCGCTGAAGGCGCCGATTAAGGGTTCTTCGGGTATGTGCGCGATATCTTTAATGCAGTCACTGAGATAATCTTTTAAGCCGGATTCATAATACCACTCAATTCTTTCATGAGTATTTTCGTCAGAAAAAATAATCCGCAATCCAGGGCATAAAACCGCTTTTGCCCTTAAATTATGCTTTAACGCGCTGACTGCAAATTTTGGACTGTCGAAATATTTTTCGTTAGGCCAGAAGCGTACCAGAGTACCCGTTTCGCGCGGCGGGGCGTTACCGACGGTTTTAAGAGCGCTGGCCTTTTCGCCGTCAGCAAAATCCATTTGATAAATGCGCCCGTCTTTTTTTACCTGGACCATGAGTTTGCGGGACAGCGCATTCACCACCGAAATTCCGACTCCGTGCAGACCACCGGAAAACTGATAGCTTTTATTCGAAAATTTAGCGCCAGCGTGAAGCCGGGTGAGAATCAATTCGACGCCACTGATTTTATGTTCGGGGTGAATATCCACGGGCATGCCGCGGCCGTTATCTATCACCGCCAGTGAGCCATCTTTATAAACCTCGACTGTGATTTGATCAGCATGTCCGGCGATGGCTTCGTCAACGCTATTATCAATAGCTTCATGAGCGAGATGATTTGGCCGGGTAGTGTCTGTATACATCCCCGGACGGCGTCTGACCGGGTCCAGCCCGCTTAAAACCTCAATGGATTCCGCAGAATAGTTCGTGGTTTTTTTCGGTTTGCTGCTCATTTCATATTCCCAATATTGGCTCTGATCGCCGCCAGGTGATCATTAATGCGAAAAAACAGGATCAACAGTTCGCAAACAATGCGAGTCGCTAAAGGTCCCAGAATAATAATTTCCAGCACCACCCGCCAGCTTTCCTGATGTATAATATCGACAATTGCGATGACGATAAACACTATCATAGCCACCCAAAAAAGAAATTGCACCAGCCACGGCGTCAGCATTTTGCGAAATGTGAGAAAATCTTTCATACAGGCTCCCGTCAGCGATAGCGGAAAGAATCATCGCGAGTGAATTTTCGATCTTAAATCGTCATTGCGAGCGCCAGCGAAGCAATCCAGTTCGTACTTCGGCCAACACACTGTACTGGATTACTTCGCTGGCGCTCGCAATGACGATATTATCCTGAATTCCTGGCATTTAATCCACCCTGCATATTTATGGTATTATGGAATTATGAAGTATTTTTATTCGAATTCATTACGTTACGTTTATAGCGTTGCCTATTATATCGCCGTGCCGGGGCTTTTATTGCGGTTATGGTGGCGTTCACTGCGTTATAATCGCGACTACCGGGCGCGTTGGCTGGAACGATTTGGTGTTATTCCCAAACTAAAAGAACCAAAAGTAATATGGGTTCATGCCGTGTCCATGGGGGAAACTTTAGCAGCGGCGCCACTGGTTAAAATGCTTTTGTCCCGCTATTCCGATTATCATATCGTCATGACTTCCACCACTCCAACCGGCGCTTTACAAGTGGTTAAACATTTTGGCCAACAAGTAACAGCATTACACACACCTTATGATTTACCGGATTGCGTCAACCGTTTTCTGGATCGTGCGCACCCGGATTTGGGAATTATCCTCGAAACGGAATTGTGGCCTAATCTGCTGGCGGCCTGCTCGCGGCGCAAAATTCCGCTGATGCTGGCAAACGCGCGCCTGTCGGCGCGGTCGAGCCGTGGTTATCAACGAATCGCGCCATTAGCGCGGCAGATGGTGAACAGTTTTGCGTGTGTTGCCGCGCAGGCGGAATCGGACGGCCATCGGTTTCTGGAACTGGGATTGGAACCGAAGCGCCTGCAGGTAAGCGGAAATATAAAATTTGATGTGCAGCCCGCGCCGGATTTAAGCTCGCGTGGGCAGGCGTTGCGTGACGGGTGGGGAGCAGCGCGTCCGGTTTGGGTAGTGGCCAGCACCCATGAAGGCGAAGAAACCATTTTATTGGCAGCCTTAAAAAAGGTGCGCGAAAATTTTCCGGAATTGTTATTTATTCTGGTACCGCGGCATCCCGAGAGATTCGCCAAAGTGGCCCAGCTTTGTATGCAGGCAGGTTATCAAACCTCTCTTCGCAGCCGGAAGGACCCAGTCAACCCCGAGACTGAAATTCTGTTGGGCGATACCCTGGGTGAACTCATGCTTTTTTATGCCGCGGCGGACATCGCTTTCGTAGGCGGCAGTTTGGTAAAGATTGGCGGGCATAATTTAATTGAACCGGCGATTTTAGGTGTGGGCGTCTTAACCGGGCCGCATTTGCATAATTTTGCCGATATCAGCCAACTGTTAGTTTCCGCAGGCGGCGCGCAGGTAGTCACGGACGCAGATACACTCAGCGACACGGTCATTAATCTGCTTCGCGATCCCAAACAGCGTATCAGGATGGGTGAAAACGGCCGTCAGGCTGTCCTCGCCAATACCGGCGCGCTCGAAAAAACTTAAACTGGATTGCCGCACAAATACCTTTAACCTCTGTTCATGAAAAAATTTTCTGATTACGTCGTCCCGCGGCTTGTCCGCATAGGCGTCAGTTTAAGGATTTTTTTCCCAAAAGACGCCGTCATTGCGAGCGCCAGCGAAGCAATCCAGTACAGAATTTCTACAAAGCTCGTACTGGATTGCTTCGCTGGCGCTCGCAATGACGGCTAAAATTCCTTAAACTGACGCCTATGCGGACAAGCCGCGGGACGACGCAGCAGGAGACAAAACCATAGATTGCCGGGGTGAAGTTGAGCATAATAGGGAATGGAGATTTTTTTCAGAAAAAGGATTTTGGGGATTTTCGCATGCATCCTTGCCAGTGGATGCATAGTAGGTCCCAATTTTCATGAGCCGCCATACCCTGTCACTGACCGTTATACCGAAACACCGATCCCCAAAAAAACCGCCAGCGCCCTCGGGCCGGGTGGCCAGTCACAAAAGCTGATAACAGCACGCGATATTCCGGCAGAATGGTGGGCGCTGTTTCATTCGCCCAGTCTTAATCGTTTAGTGGTGCAGGGAATTGATAATAATCCAAACTTGCAGGCGGCTCTGGCGGCTTTACGCGAGGCAGAACAAAATTTACGGGCCGGAGAAGGGCAATTATTTCCCGCCGTCAGTCTGGCTGCGTCGGCCACGCGTCAACGCTTTTCACTTGCTCAGTTTGGCGCACCTCAGACCGCCACTACTCAGAAAGGAACTTCCCAGTCTACCAGTACTATTTTTACTCTCTATAACGCTGCGGTAAATGTTTCATACACATTGGACATTTGGGGCGGGATTCGCCGGCAAATCGAAGCGCTGAGGGCGCAAGTGGATTATCAACGCTACCAATGGGACGCAGCCGATTTAATGCTGACTGGAAATATTGTCACCACCGCCATTACCGAAGCCTCTTTACGCGGTCAGATCGCTGCCACTTTGTCTCTCATTCACGAGCAGCGGCAGCTGCTGCGCGTTGTCCGACAGCAATTTAAATTAGGCGGCGCTTCAGGCGCAACGGTATTAACGCAAGCCACGCAATTATCCCAAACTATCGCGACTTTACCGCCGTTGCAAAAAAATCTTGCGAAAAATCGCGATGCGTTGGCGGCGCTGGTGGGTAGTTTGCCCAGTCAAAGTGCTTTGCCAAAATTTTATCTGGAAGAACTGAAATTACCCACGCAAATTCCCCTGACCCTTCCTTCTGAACTGGTGTGTCAAAGACCGGATATTCAGGCTTCCGAAGCATTACTCCACGCGGCCAGTGCGCAAATCGGTGTGGCGACCGCGAATTTATTGCCTCAAATTACTCTGAACGCTTCTTATGGATGGACGGCAACGTCATTGGCCCATTTTTTTTCTAATCAGAACAATATCTGGAGTTTGGGTAGTCAATTGACGCAGCCCATATTCCAGGGTGGCACGCTCATTGCCAGGCGACGCTCTGCAATAGCCGCTTTCGATCAGGCGGCGGCGCAATACCGGCAGACGGTTTTAGTGGCTTTTCAAAATGTCGCCGACGCATTAAACGCTTTGGAAATCGATGCCAGGGCACTGCGCGCGCAGGCCGCGGCGGAAGACGCCGCACGCGCCAATTTTATTGTGGCCCGTAATCAATATAAACTCGGTGGCGTCAGTTATCTGGTATTATTGAACGCCGAGGTGCAATACCAGCAAACCCGCATTAACCGCATCCAGGCCGAGGCTGCGCGCTACACCGATACCGCGGCGTTGTTTCAGGCTTTAGGCGGCGGCTGGTGGCACGTCATTCTGGATACGACACGGAGAGGGATGCCATGGCTAAAGGGATAATCCGGCCAATGTTGATAATGATCATCGCCGTCGCCATTGTATTTGGCGCGGTTTTTGCCTACAAAATATTCCAGGGACATCGTGCACAGAAAGCCATGCAGGCAAATCAGACACCGGTTTTTACCGTTTCTTCGGCAACCGCGACTTTTCAGCAGTGGCCGCAGCAGCTCAAGGCTACCGGCGCCTTCAGTGCCGTCCTGGGCACATACGTCACCAGTGAAATCGCCGGTATGGTGCGCACCGTTTATTACAACGATGGCGCCATGGTAAAAAAAAATGATCTGTTGATCGAACTGAATCCCGATACTGAAATCGCCACCTTGCACGTTTATCAGTGGCAAGCTCATCTTGCCGAAATTACTTATAATCGGGATGTGGCGCAACTGGCCATCCAGGGAGTCAGTCAGCAGCAGGTAGATAATGATCTCGCTAATCTGAAGGTGTCACAATCGCAGATCGCTCAGGAAGAATCGATCATCGCCAAAAAAATGATTCGCGCGCCTTTTGACGGACGTTTGGGGATTTCGACGGTAAATCCTGGTGATTATATCAATCCTGGCGATAAAATTATTACCATTCAGGCACTGGATCCTATCTATGTGATCTTTACGTTGCCACAGCAAAATTTACCGCAGATGCAGGCAGGACAGACAGTCAGCGTGACGACCAACGTCTTTCCGGACCGCGTTTTTAAAGGGAAAATAAAAGCTATTAACCCCATCGTCGATGAGACCACCCGCAACGTTTCTGTCGAAGCCACGCTTCAAAACCCGCAAAAAGTTTTACTGCCCGGCATTTTCGCAGATGCTACTTTGACCTTCGGCGTACCGCAAAAAGTGCTGACTTTGCCCATCACAGCCGTCAGCTTTAATCCTTATGGTCAGATTGTTTATATTATTAAAGATTCGGGAAAAAAAGATCCTCATGGTCAGGCCATGCTGACCGTGACTCAGGTTTTTGTGAAGGTAGGGGAAACTCGCGGTGATCAGATCCAGATATTATCCGGTATAAAAGCCGGCGATAAAGTGGTGACCAGTGGTCAGCTTAAACTAAAGAACGGTAGCCCCGTGGTCATTAATAATCAGATCAAGCCGAGCGAGAATCCCAATCCACAAGTGGGCAACGAGCAGGTACAGGCCACATTATGAACATTACCGATATTTTTATTCGCAGGCCGGTATTGGCGACCGTCGTGAGTTTGCTGATTCTGGTGCTGGGTTTGCGTTCCATGGTGTCATTACCGATTCGTCAATTTCCTTTTACCGAAAACGCGATAATCACGGTCTCTACATACTATATCGGCGCCGATCCCGCTACCGTGGCGGGGTTCATCACGACACCGCTGGAAAATTCCATTGCGCAGGCCAATGGCATTGATTATATGACCTCTTCGAGCAATCAAAACGTTAGCACCATCACCGTGAATTTATTGCTGAATTATGATTCCAATGCGGCCTTGAGCGATATTAATAGTAAAATTAACGCCGTCCTCAATCAATTGCCGCCGGCTTCACAACAGCCGGCGTTATCAATTTCCATTAGTGAAACGATTGATTCCATGTATATCGCCTTTTATAGCGACGTTCTCGCCGATAACCAGATCACCGACTATCTGGTTCGCGCGGTGCAACCAAAACTCCAGGCTGTTAACGGCGTGCAGAACGCGCAAATTCTCGGCCCGCAGATATTGGCCATGCGTATCTGGCTGAACCCGTTAAAAATGTCGGCGTTAGGCGTTTCCGCGGCCGACGTCAGCGCCGCATTGACGGCGAACGATTTTATCTCCGCATCCGGACGCACGGATGGCAATATGATTACAATTAATCTCACGGCGACTACTGGATTGCATACCGTTGAACAGTTTGAAAATTTGGTCATCAAAGCGCAAAACAACGCCATCGTGAGAATAAAAGATGTGGCCAAAGTCACATTGGGCTCGCAAAATTATAATACTTCGGTGAGCTTTGATACCAAGGATGCTGTTTATATCGGCATTCAGGTCGCTCCAAAAGCGAATTTATTAACAGTGATCAACGCCATTAAAAAATTATATCCTTCCATTGAGCAGCAATTACCGCAAGGCTTAAAAACCCGCATTGTGTATGACGCCACTGCTTATGTGCACAGTTCCATCCATGAAGTGGTGAAATCTCTCGTCGAGGCTTTGATTATTGTGACAGTGGTCATTTTTTTATTTTTAGGATCGGTGCGTTCCGTCATTATACCTTCTGTCACCATTCCCCTGTCGCTGATAGGAGCATTTTTTGCCATGCTGCTGTTTCATTTTTCAATCAATTTGCTCAGTTTACTGGCGCTAGTGCTGGCTATTGGATTGGTGGTGGATGATGCGATTATCGTCGTGGAAAATGTCGAACGCCACATTGAAGACGGTATGACGCCATTGGCTGCCGCGTTTCAGGGAGCGCGTGAACTCGCCGGTCCCATCCTGGCGATTACGGTGGTGTTAATCGCCGTGTATTTGCCGATTGGATTTATGGGCGGATTAACCGGCGCTTTATTTACCGAGTTTGCCTTCACGCTCGCGGGGTCGGTCACCATATCGGCGATTATCGCTTTGACCTTATCTCCCATGATGTGTTCTAAAATGTTAAAGCCGAAACATGCGCAAGATCGTAAAAATAAATTTATCCTGTTTCTTGACCAGCAGTTTGAGCGCTTGCGTTTGGGTTACGAGAAAAGATTGCATCGTGTGCTGGATTTTTTGCCGGTTATTATCGTATTTGCGATTTTAATTTTAGGTTCGATCTATTTTCTGTATGCCACTTCGAAATCGGAGTTAGCGCCGATGGAAGATCAGGGTGTGGTGATCACCCAGATTACCGCCGCCCCAAACGCATCGTTGGGGCAGACTAAATTATTTTCTCTGCAAATGGCCAAAAATTTTCTGGCCTGGCCCGAGGTGGCTCACACGTTTGAGCTGGACGGCTCGACGGGTTTCAATTCCAGTATTGTCGGTGGCGTGCTAAAGCCGTGGGATCAGCGCAGCAAGACGGAAATGGCGATGGTGCCGCACGCTCAACAGCAGCTCAATCAAATTGCCGGCGTCAAAGCCGCTGCGTTTGAATTACCGCCATTACCGGGAGGCGGGAATGGTCTGCCGGTGCAATATGTCATTCAAACCGCAAATCCATTTGAATCTCTCAATGATATTGCGCAAAACATCATTCAGCAAGCGTGGAAAAGCGGCGAATTTTTATATTTAGACAGCGATCTTAAAATTGACAAGCAACAGGTCACTCTGGAGCTGGATCGCGATAAAATTTCGCAAATGGGTTTGACCATGCAGCAGGTCGGTAACGTGCTTTCCTCCAGTCTCAGCGAAAATTACCTGAATTATTTCAGTTTAGATGGTCGCTCTTACCAGGTTATTCCGCAAACTGAGCGCATGCAACGATTAAATTTCAATCAATTATTAAATTATTATATTCGTACAGCGAATGGTATGGCGCCGCTATCGACAGTTGTAAAATTTCATAGTGAAGTGGTGCCGGAAAATATTAATCATTTTCAGCAACTCAATTCTGCGACTATATCAGCCATTCCAGCGCCCGGGGTGACTCAAGGCCAGGCATTAAATGCTTTAAATGCCATTGCCAAACAGGTATTGAATCCGGAATACAGCGTTAATTACGCTTCGCAATCCCGGCAATATATTCAGGAAGGCAATGCTTTGATCGTCACTTTTTTCTTCGCGCTGATTATTATTTATCTGGCGCTGGCGGCATTGTTTGAAAGTTTTCGCGATCCTTTCATTGTGCTGATTAGTGTGCCGATGTCGATTTGTGGCGCCATGATTTTTGTCAGCATGGGCATCGGCGGGGCGAGTTTGAATATTTACACCGAAGTCGGCCTGGTCACCCTGATTGGTTTAATCAGCAAACATGGCATTTTGATCGTACAATTTGCCAATGATACCCAGCGGGAAGGTAAAAGCCGTCGCGAAGCGGTGGAAATAGCCGCCGGCATCCGTTTGCGCCCAATTTTAATGACCACCGCCGCGATGGTGCTGGGAGTCATTCCGCTAATCACCGCCAGTGGCGCGGGCGCCGTAAGCCGCTTCAACATCGGTTTGGTTATCGCCACCGGTATCGCCATCGGCACATTATTCACTTTATTTGTAGTCCCCGCCATGTATTTTCTGCTGGCTGAAGATATTCAGCCTGAGGAAGCCCCCGCACCCCGCGCTCTTCCGGGCTAGTCACCCCCCTGAGTTTAAGATTTGGCGTTCTATAATTTTTTATACCACGCCAAATCTATTTGTTCTTCCTGGATTTGGCGTGCTATAATTTTCCATACCACGCCAAATCTTTTGGAGACTATCATGATTAATCGCGAAGGATATGTTGCCGAACTCACTATTCTCGGTAAAAATCCCGAACCTCAATTACTAGCCCTTTACGGACGTCGGCGTGTGGGGAAAACATGCCTGGTGAGACATTGTTTTCAGCGCCCGGATGTGATTTATATGGAAGTGACCGGTTTAAAAGATGGCGATATGCGGCAACAGCTTGCGTTGTTCAGTCAGGCATTAGCGAATTGTTTTTTTGCCGGAGCGCCGTTAGCCGTTCCTAAAGACTGGTTTTCGGCGTTTGAATTATTGACACAACAGCTATTGAAACCGGCCCGCTCCAAATTACGCGTATTATTTTTGGATGAGTTGCCGTGGCTGGCGACGAATCGCTCGGGATTATTGGCAGCGCTGGATCATTATTGGAATACTCAATGGTCGCGATTGCGTCATTTGATTGTTGTCGTTTGTGGTTCGGCGGCATCGTGGATGCTGGATAAAATTATTAACGCCAAAGGCGGGTTGCATAATCGTCTCACCAAAGTGATTAATCTAAAACCTTTTACCCTAAGTGAAACTAAACAGTTTCTCTCGGCGAAAAAACTGCGTCTCGATAATAAGCATATACTCGATTTATATATGGTGATGGGTGGCATTCCCTATTACCTGGAGCAATTAAAGCCGGGTAAATCCGTGGCGCAAAACATTAATCAGTTATGTTTTAGCACGGACGGTTTGTTGTTGACGGAATTTCCGCGTTTATTTCAATCGTTATTTGCTTTATCCGAAATAAATATGCGAATTATTCGGGTAATTGCCGCGCATCGTTATGGAATCAGTCGCCAACAGATTATTAAAAAAACGAAAATTCCTTCCGGGAGCAATTTGAACAGCCGTTTATATGAACTGCACGCAGCGGGATTTATTCATGGCTACACACCGTTTGGTTATGGAAAAAAAGAAACATATTATCGCGTGATTGATGAGTATGCGTTATTTTATTTGCGCTGGATAGAACCGCACTCAAAGAGCGGTCATCCATTTAGCGGCAATCATTGGCAGGTAGAGGTAAAGACTCCCGCATGGCTCAGTTGGGCGGGTTACACTTTTGAAGGGATCTGCCTGAAACACAGTGAGCAGATTTTGCGGGCGTTAGGATTGGAGACGAATTGGCTGTAAAATCAGTAGTTGGCGGCATGTGGCTGCCATCAAATCGGCAGCATCGGGAGCGCAAATTGATTTATTGTTTGACCGCAATGATGATGCGATAACTTTGTGTGAAATTAAATATTGTGAAAAACCTTATAGCCTGGATAAAGCGGCAGCTAAATCCCTACTGCAAAAACGGGATATTTTTATGACATTGACTAAAACCAGAAAACAGTTATTTATCGCTTTTATTACCACAATGGGTCTAAAACCCGGCTTATGGAACGATGAGGTGATTGATACCGTCATCGATTTAGACAAATTATTTTAGAATAGCGGCGATTCCCTGCGCCATGGGCTATAATTAGATTATAAGGTCCAGTGCTGTGTCTTTTTATTTGGGAATATTTTATGAATAAGATAGAAAAGAAATTGATGATAGTTCTATTAAGTTTTTTAATTTCACCAATTGCTCATGCTAAAGTAGAGTCTGCTTATCCTTGTAAAAACCTGTTAGGGACTCATTGGAAAGGAACCTTAACTGGCTCTGGTGAATTTCCACCCCATCCGATACATATGGAAGATTTTCATATAGAGCGTGTCGATCTCTATCTTGGATCTGTCTATTATATTTCCGGGAATTTTGTTTATACCTCAAATGGTACTCGGTACAGCGAAAGGCTAAACGGTGATTGTTTTGAAAGCATTACATGGGGCACTGCTACTATTAAGTCTGCCATAATAACTCTCGTTAGGGACGCTCCTCATGATCACCCAAATGCATGTTTTCAGCAGCAGCTTACCGCCAAGCGGTTTTGGCGGCAACAGCAGAACAGGCACATTAACATTGAAATAAAGTCAGCAATTCCCGCTGTACTCAGCGGGAATTGCTGAGGATGTCAAATTAATCTTTCAATTCCGCAAATAAAAATGGCCCAAATTCCAATAAGCCAGTGAGAAATAATCACGCCAATTAATGAACTTTGTTTTGAATATAAATATCCCCAAAATAGACCTTGAACAAAAGCCAAAAAAGGAAAAAAAGGAGATCCGTGAAGATGTACAATAGCAAAAAGCAAATTGGAAACTAAAATAGCAGTCCAGGTTCTTTGAAATTCTGTACCGGCGAGGAAACGGTAAAATGTTCCCTGTAATGTTCCCCGGACAATAAATTCCTGAAAAGGTACAAATACGATATAGCCAACCAGGCTAATGAAATATGAAGACCATGAGAATGCGGCATGTGCCTGAAGTACCGCCTCTACATCAAATAATGTTATTCCTTTAAAAACAGTAGAAATAAGCAACCATTTTACAAGAGTAAATAGGCCAATAAAAACTAAAGAATAAAGTATGGCTTGTTTGCAATCTTTTTTCCAATTTCTAGTCGTAATCCCAAACATTTTCAAAGGATACTTGAATTTCTTAATGTAAATGATATTGATTATTACTATAATAACTAAAATAACAACTGAAATGATCGTGATACTATCAAATTTTTCCTTAACCATATTGATAAAGAATAAGCTAAGAACGTAAATATCTGTAACGTAAATGGCGCCTACCAGAAACGCTCCCAGGGCTACCCGTTTTCGATATTCGTTTAAACGATGCTGCATTGACTCCAGAGTCAGGTTCTTAAATCTTCTTAATCTCGCCGCAAGATTTTTACTCAAGGCAACAGTGAGTTTGTCATGCACTATTAAATTTTGCTTTATATTTTCGACATTAAAAGCAAGAACGGTCACCGATTCTGCTGCTCTGTAGGAAACAGCCCTTGGCTGGTCTTCTACCAATGCAGTGTCACCCGCCAGTTCACCAGGGTGAAGTGTGTCTATGATATGATCTGTTCCAGTATTATCTTTTTTTAAGATCTGCACGGTCCCTCTTAAAATAAAGTAAAAGTAGCCCGGAGCTTCTCCTTCATGGGCGATAAATGCTCCCTTTTCCAAAACAATTTCCTGGCTGCAGGTGGTGAGCAAAGCCTGTTTTTCATCCTCGGTTAACAGACTAAAAATTTTATTGCGATTGAAATCAACATCCATATTTTTGCATTACCTCAATTCCGGAAGGGAGTGGTCAGACGTTTGAGTTGGCCGACAAAATATAAAGGCAAAGAAAGTAATTGATATTGAACATGACTTCCATGACTTCAGTTCGAAAGATGGACAATGAAATATTCCGTCAAAATAAAAGGTTATTTTATCCAGTTAATGGACAAAATACAAGGTTATTTTGCCGAAGAAGTCGCCGGTTCCGGTGTAGTGGCTTGCCGGGGTTCTTTGGTGTTGGTGGCTTGGGAAATTTGTTTCGCTGCCTCAAGGTTAATGGGCTTTGTCAACCAGGCGCTTAATTTGGCGACATCGGCTCCGCTCAGGGTACCGGCATTTTCCTTCAGGGCGACAAAATTATTCATATAAGCATATTGATCCACAGAATAGGATTGCTGGGTTTGATAAAGCAGAGTGGTATCGTCCAAAACATCCAGAAGGGTTCGCGCTCCTACGCTATAAGCGGCGCGGGCCGAGCTGAGGGCGCTCTCTGAAGATTTAATGGATAAAGCATCGGCTTTCACCTGAGCACTGTATGAATTAACGCCTAAAAACGACTGACGGGTGGCGCTGACTACCTGACGGTAAACATTTTCTTCTTTAGCGCTGGCGCTGGCGTATTGATACCGGGCCTGTCGGGTTTCTGCGATTGCGCGGCCGCCTGAGAAAAAATTCCAATTCACTCCCACACCAATAGTGCCTAGCTGCTGAACCAGAGTTTCAGTGATGGGGTGAGGGACAAAAGTTAACGTCCGATCATATTGGCGTTGATCCGTATAAGAACCCTGTATACCGAAACTGGGCAATAAGTTTGACTCCTGTACCCCGATATTTGTTTTAGAATATTCAGCGCTATAGTGCTGGGCCTGCAGTTGATAGTTTTGTTTGACCGCGGTGGCTGCCCAGGCAGTAATATTATTGGGTTCCGGAGTAATTAATGGAATGCCTTTTTCACCCAAACCATCCAAAAATTCATAATAGTGACCGGTGATCACGTGCAGATTTTCCAGGCTATTTTCTAATTGAGTAATGTTGGCAATTTCTTTGGCTTTGGTTTGATCGTACTTGGATTGTGCATCGTAAACGTCGGTGATTGGGACTAAACCCACGTCGTATTTTTGTTTTGCCGTATCGTATTCTTGTGCGAAGGCGGCTTTGTTGGCGCGGGTATAACGCAAAATATCATTCGCCTGCAAAACATTTAAATAGGCTCGGACAGTGCGAGTGATTAAATCCTGTTGCGCGAAATAAAAATTGGCGGTGGCGCCTTTCACAGCAGCCTCAGCGCCTTTTAAAGACTCCCATATTCCCCAATTAAAAATGGGCTGGCTTACGTTTAAAACCACACTACTGCTAAAATAATTTTGGTTGGTGGCAAACGCGGCGTCCTGGGTGTAATTGGGAACGTTGTAGGCGACCCCAGCCTGGACCGCCAAATTCGGAAAAAAAGCGGAACGGGCGATGGGCAGATTTTGTTTAGCGGCCATCCAGTCCGCCTGTGCCTGTTTATAACTGGCGTCATTCACAAGGGCTTGTCGGTAGACATCGATTAGAGACTCGGCATCACTGTTTAAACTTATTCCCGAGAGGATACCGGCTATGCAAATGATTTTAATTTTCTGCCAGGTTCTGAACATGTATTATTTCCTCAAAATTATTGCCGCCAGTGTATCATAAAAGTGCAGACTATTCCAGATCCCAGACGGCATCTACGGCTTCGAGGGTTTGATGGATATCCTGTTCCGTATGCGCCAGAGACATGAACCCTGCCTCGTACGCCGAAGGCGCCAGATATACCCCATGGTCTAGTAAGCCATTGAAAAATTTTGTAAAATTTTGGAGATGGCAAGCCATCACCTGTTCGTAATAATGGATAACCGGTTCACCTGTAAAATAAATACCAAATAATCCACCGCAAGCCACGGTCGTCACGGGAATTTTAGCGGCATTGGCGCGTTCCTGGATACCCGACAACAGTAGGCTGGTTAATTGATCCAGTCTTTGATAACAGGCTGGGGTTAACTGCCGTAGTGTGGCTAAACCTGCGGCCATGGCGACTGGATTCCCCGACAGCGTTCCCGCCTGGTAAACCGGGCCTTCCGGGGCCAGCTGCGACATAATATCACGCCGCCCGCCGAATGCGCCGACAGGCATCCCGCCGCCTATAATCTTACCTAAAACTGTCAGATCGGGGCGGATATCAAATAACCCTTGTGCTCCCTGCGGGCCTACGCGGAAACCGGTAATGACTTCGTCAAAGATCAATAAACTCTCGTATTGATTACACAGTTCCCGTAATCCTGGAAGGAACTCTGGCAAAGGTAATACCATATTCATATTGCCGGGTATGGGTTCCACGATGACGGCGGCGATTTCATCTCCCCAGCGTTCAAATAAAGAGCTGACCGAATCCAAATCATTGAAGCGGGCGGTGAGGGTTTCAGCCACAATATTGGCGGGGACTCCCGGAGAGCTGGGTACGCCGAAAGTCAGAGCGCCGGAACCGGCTTTGACTAACAGACTGTCGGCATGGCCGTGATAGCATCCCTGGAATTTAATAATTTTATTGCGGCGGGTGAATCCCCGCGCCAGACGAATAGCTGACATCGCCGCTTCCGTACCCGAACTCACCATGCGAATTTTTTCGATATGGGGCATGCGCTGGCAAATTTCCATCGCCATCTCGACTTCCGCTGCGCAGGGTGCGCCATAACTCAGTCCCTGCGCGGCAGCGGTTTGCACGGCCTTTATAACGTCCGGATGGGCGTGTCCCAGAATCATGGGACCCCAGGAACCGACATAATCAATATAACAATTGCCATCGACGTCCGTGATGTAAGCGCCTTTGGCGGATTGAATAAACCGCGGAGTATTGTTGACCGCCAGAAAAGCGCGCACGGGGGAATTGACGCCCCCGGGAATAAACTGTTGGCCTCTTGCGAATAACTCCTGCGATTTTCCTATACAGGGTGCTGTGGAAAGGGTTGGCATTTTTTTGTCGCTCCTATTATGATCTAGCTAGAGGAGTGATTATTATGCCATACAAACGTTATATGTGCCTGCTTTGTGGTTTTATTTATGATGAATCCAAAGGTTGGCCCGAAGACGGCATTGAACCCGGTACGCGCTGGGCGGATGTGCCTGAAGACTGGTTATGCCCGGACTGCCGCGCCATGAAAGAAGACTTTGAAATGGTAGAAGTCTAAAAGATTAAATCCACCTCATGCAGTCAAAGTTTTTAACGGGACAACTCTTCTTGGGAAGTCTAAAACGGCCTTACAATCACTAAAATCACAATGCCGATAAGGAGAAGAACGGAAGCTTCGTTGAACCACCGGTAAAAAAGGGTGGACATCCGGTTTTCATCGCGCTGAAATCGCCGCAATAAATAACCGCAGTACAGATGATAGCACCAGAGAATGACCACCAAAAATAGTTTTAGCTGCATCCACCGTTGAGTCTGGTACCACGACCAGTTGCCGCAGAGCAGCCATAATCCAAAAAGAGTCGTCAGAACCGCCGCGGGAGTCGTAATTCCGTAATACAACCTTTTTTCCATGACCTTAAAGCGCTCGATGCTGATGCGATCGGAACTTAAAGTATGGTAAACAAACAGCCGCGGCAAATAAAATAAACCGCCGAACCAGGCCACCATGGAAATGATATGAAAAGCCAATACCCAACGCATGAGAAAAATGGTATCATTTTGTCCATGAGTATTCCAGATTCTGCTCCTTTAATCAATTTTACCCTTGCGGCGGCGTTGAAAGTGAAAAGCCTGATCGACGAAGAGGGTAATCCGGCCCTGAATTTACGGGTTTTCATCACCGGCGGCGGCTGTTCGGGGTTTCAGTATGGTTTTTCCTTCGATGAAAACATCAATGCCGACGACATCGTTATCGAGAAAAAATTGACCTCCGATGAGGATGAGGATGAGGATGAGGAAGATGAAGATGAAGATGAAGATGAAGATGAAGATGAAGATGAAGATGAAGATGAAGATGAAGATGGCGGTGAAGGCGGTGGCGCCAACGGTGGTATGGGTTCTGTCAAACTGCTGATCGACGCCATGAGTTTCCAGTATTTGCAGAACGCTGAAATTGACTATCGCGAAGACGTCAAAGGCTCCGAATTCGTCATCCGCAATCCTCAAGCCAAAACCACCTGCGGCTGCGGCTCATCCTTTTCAGTCTAAAAAAGATATACCGCGTGACCTCTCAATTTGCGGTTTTTAGCGCCCAGATGTTGGCCAGATTGTGTTTTAAAAAACATGCGCATAGTTACTCATATGCAAATGTTTTTTAAAGCACAAGATGGCCTGCAGATGGGATGCTAAAAACCCCAAATTGAGAGGTCACGCGGTATAACATCCGTCTGGATTTGCTTATCTTAAAAATTGATCCAGTGGCCTGACAGAGTTTCTGCAACACTTCGCCTTAATACGGGTGATTCCCTTTTTTATTTTCAATATGTTGTTCCTTGATTAGTATTTCAGCAGGAATATGTAATCCTTGATACAATTTTTGTATCATTTGTAATGACAGGCCACGTTTTTTATTTAATATTTCCGTAAACCCTACCCCTGGAACCGAGATATTTCTCCAGATCTTTTCGAGTCAAACCGTGACTTTCCATCCAATAATTAATAGCATCTACGGGTTCTGGAAAATCAATTTTGTAGTGTTTTTCTTCATAGGCTTCTACGAGGATTGTCAGTACATCCAGGAGATCACCGCGAGGTGTGTTAGGCTTTGCATCAAATATGGATTCAATTTGTGCTAACGCCGCCTTGTAATCGTTTTGTGTTCTAATTGGCTTTATTTTCATGACTTGCCTCTTTTTAAATGGTTTCTACGTCAATTTTATCGTATTCAACATGAGTACCCACAAATCTAATATAGATAATAGCGTAATGGTAATTAATAGCAGCAACTAAACGATAGTCATTGCCCTTAATATTAAAGACCACCCGATTGTTTGACACGACGCTAGCATTTCTATATGTACGTTTTATAGCCGCTGGTGATGACCAATTGGCTTGTTTAGCATCTGCATACCATGCTCTCAAAGGTTTCTCTGCCTGAGGGTGGTGCTTCCAAAAATCCTTTAATTTTTTGCGTGATATTATCCTCACATTTGTAATTGTAGCACGATCCCATTATGGGATCAAGTTAAAGTTAAATAGATATCGAAGCGGCTGCTTTTACCGGCGAGGCTGAAGCTGGGGGCCGGGCCTGAAATGGACGGCGCCAGTCTTGGCCGCTTGACCACCACGCGTTCCCGCGCTGTTTTTAGAGCCAAAACCAGCAGTTCCGGCGCATCATTGTCTTCGCCCACTACTTTTCGCAACAGGCGCATGGCTTTTTTTACCAGCGCCGATTTTTTTCGCTCAGGAAACATGGGATCAAAATAAATAATTTGCGGAAATTGGCTGGCGGTTAATGAAAGTAAAAAATCCCGGCTATCCGCGCAAATCAGCCGCCAGGAGAGTGAGCGAATCCATTCGGTCTGCTGCGCCCGTCGCCAGCCGTCTTCCAGCAGCGCCGCGATAATCGACGAACGTTCAACCATAACCACGTCTGCGCCCAGCGACGCCAGTACAAATGCATCAGTGCCGAGGCCGGCGCTGATGTCGCAGATTGTGAGATTTTTTTTCCGGTGCAAACCCACGGCGCGCGCCAATAATTGTTGACGTCCGCCTCCATACCGGTAACGGTGAAGCGCGGCGCCGCTCTGAAAATCCACGTGAAGGGTTTCCGCTGTATCGCCGGGCAACGATAATTCCAGAAAATGCGGGGTCAGTGTCAACAATAGAGAAAAACTATTTATAGATTGCGGTTCAGAGAATTCCAGGCCCAGTTTTGCCGCTAATTGCGCGGCATCGCTCTTTAATTCAGGAGAGGTGTAAGTGACACAGGCTTTAACCCGCATATTTCACCACTCAGCTACTGCGGAGGCAAAAAAACATGAATCTTCAAATATTTTTGCAAAAAATGCTTGGTTACATAGTGCGACTATGCTCCCGCGCATTTTTTGCCTCCTCGCTACGCTGGGTGGTGAAATATGCGGGTTAAGAGATCGCATCGAGCAGCTGGCCAGCGATGTCGATATTATAAATGCGATTTAATTCGCGAGCGCAGGTCGGGCTGGTGACATTGATTTCTGTCAGATAATCGCCGATGACGTCAAGCCCTGCAAATATCAGGCCTTTTTCGCGCAGCGTTGGTCCGACCTGTTCACAGATCCATAAATCCCGGTCAGTGAGTTCGCGCCCCTCACCCGTAGCTCCCGCAGCTAAATTGCCGCGGAAATCGTCTGGATGAGGAATCCGCGCCAGTGCATAGGGAATGGGTTTACCATTAATCATTAAGATGCGTTTATCTCCCTCGCGGATTTTATCAATGAAACGTTGCGCCATCACCAGGCGTTGCCCCTGTTCCGTGAGAGTTTCAATAATCACACTGAGATTAGGGTCCTGCGCTGTCGCTTTAAATACCGAACGACCGCCCATGCCATCGAGGGGTTTTATAACAGCGTTTTTTTCGTGACGGACAAAATCTTTCAGTAACTGCATTTGACTGGTCACTAATGTTTTGGGACAGCATTGCGGGAACCAGGCGGTAAACAGCTTTTCATTGGCGTCACGCAATCGGGCAGGATTATTAATGACTTTAAGTCCCTGACGATGCGCCTGCTCCAGTAAATAAGTCAAATGAATATACTGCATGTTAACCGGCGGATCCTTGCGCATAAAAAAAATATCCAGCTCTGTCAATGGCCGGGAAATCATTTCTTCCAGTTGAAACCAGGTAGTGGGATTGTCTTCGACTGTGATTTTTTGCATGCGTCCGAAGCAAACGCCCTCTTCAAGCCAGAGCGAGTGCGGTTCTAAATAATAATTTTCGAAGCCGCGTTCCTGGGCAGCCAGTAAGATGGCAAAACTCGTATCTTTTTTTACATTAATTTTCGCAATCGGGTCCATCAGCATACCGAGCGAGGTCATAGAGATACCTGCGAAGAAACCGCGGTCAGTTCTCTGGCTGAGGCCAGTAAAGCGAGACGTGCGATGACTCCGTATGCGTAAAAACGGCTGGAATCCGCTCCGCATTTTGCGGTGTGACAGGCCTTGGGAAGCGGCAGTGGCGCAAAATCCATCCCCGGTGAGTTTAAATTTTCCCTCGGGCCGCGCTGTTTATGAATGCGGTAAAAACCCCCGATCACATGACGCCCAATGGTGTAAATGACCGGTTCAGCCACCGCGTTATCCGCCCCAACCGTTTCAAAAGTATGCACGCCTTCCTGGATAATCGCTTTGGTGACCTGTTTTCCTCCTTTAATGACCGACATTTTTTGACGTTGTTTGCGGTTTAAATGCCTTAGTTCTTCCGGATCGTCAATCATCATCACTGCCATGCCGTAAGTGCCCTGATCGGCTTTAACCACTAAAAACGGCGGGGTATTAATTTGATATTGCGCATATTTTTCACGGATGCGGGTCAACAAACCGCCGGCGCGAGTTATCAGGCATTCCTGACCTTCGGGATTATTAAAATCGACATCGGGGCATTGATCGAAATAAGGCATTATCAGCCATGGATCGATCTGAATGGCTTGTGCAAACTGCTGACAGACTGCCTGGTAGTGGCTAAAATGCTCCGACTTCAACCGGGTGGTCCAGCCTAATTTCACCGGTGGTAAAATGATTTGCCCAAGGCCTTGCAGGATTTCAGGTACACCGGACGATAAATCATTATTCAACAGGATGCAGCAGACATTAAATCCGTTTACGCCGATGATATCACCGCGGCGCACCAACGGTTCGATGGTTAATTCACGCCCGGAAGGCAGGGTTTGCTTCTGCGCCTCTGTGATCTCGGGACTGAGCGAGCCGATGCGAACTTCAAACCCTGCCTGTAATAAAATGTCGTGCAATACCGCCACACTTTCAAAATAAAACGGGTTACGGGTATGACTTTCGGGGATAAGCAAAATCTGCGAAATACCTGGGCTTAATTCGGCGATGGTGGCCTGCATAGCCTGCACGTAGAGTGGCATGCTGGCGGGGTTCAGGTTATTGAAACCTGCGGGGAACAGATTGGTATCGACCGGCGCCAGCTTGAATCCTGCATTCCGTAAATCCATCGATCCATAAATAGGCGGGCGGTATTGGAGCCATTGCTGGCGAAACCAGGCTTCAATAGGGGCGCAGGATTTTTCGAGGTGTTGGCTAATGTCAATACTTGTGCTGATTGTACGCATGATGTACTCCGGATTTATGCTGAATATGTTATCATACACGGGATATGCGGTGGAATGGTAAAATTATTGGCGCAATGATCGGTTTAATCCTTGGGCATCCCGGATGGGTAGTGTTAGGAGTGATCATTGGCCATTTGTATGACATAGGCTTTTTCAGCCGGATATTACCTCAAGTCGCAGCCCGTAGCCCGCAGGGGGTGCAAAGGATTTTTTTCGATAGTACCTTTTCGGTGATGGGGTATCTCGCCAAAGCCGATGGGCGGGTGAGCGAAAGTGAAATTCGCGCAGCCGAACAGGTGATGCAGCAAATGGATCTGGGGCCGGAAATGAAGCGTGAGGCCATCGGTTTATTCAATCAGGGCAAGCAGGGAGATTTTGATTTAACCGCGGCTATGCGACGTTTAAAAACCGCCTGCGGACAACATCCCCATTTATTACGGACCTTTTTAGAAATTCAAATCCAGATCGCCAATGCAGAAGGTCAGATTAGCCAAGGTAAACGCTCGGCTTTACAGGCCATCTGCGCCGAATTGGGTATTCACGGATTTATGTTTGAGCAGTTTGAACAACAGGCTTATGCGAGCAGAATTATCAACGCAGTTATCACCGGCCCCGGTCTAACCCGGCTCAACAATTAGCAGACGCCTACCAGATTCTGGGTGCTTCCAAAGAAGCGAGTGATGCTGAAGTCAAAAAAGCCTACCGGCGATTGATCAGCCAAAACCATCCTGATAAATTAATGTCACAGGGATTGCCCCCGGAAATGATAAAACTGGCGAACGAACGCACTCAAAAAATTAAAAGCGCTTACGAAACCATTAAAAAAGCACGTAATATATAGATTTCAAATAAAATTGTTTCTAACCGTCATGGCGAGCGCGAGCGAAGCGATCCAGTACAGAGCGTTGATCGAAGTACGAACTGGATTGCTTCGCTCACGCTCGCAATGACAGCTTAAACATAGGCAAAATCGGAGAATTTGTATGACACTCGCCATTGATTCCAGCGATCTCGGCGCCGCTCTGGCATGTCTTCGTCAGGGACAGATTATCGCTTATCCTACAGAGGCGGTTTATGGTTTTGGCTGCGATCCATTTTGTTTAGAGGCTGTTAATCGCGTATTGCTCCTGAAAAAGCGCAATGTCGATAAGGGCCTGATTCTGGTGGCTGCGAGTTGGGAACAGGTGGAATCCCTGATCGAGCCTATTCCACCCCGGGCGTTAGCCCAGGCGCTGGCCACCTGGCCGGGTCCTTTCACATGGATTTTTCCAGCCAGTCCTCTGGCGCCGGCATGGATTCGCGGACGCCACCGCGGCGTGGCCTTGCGGGTCAGCGACCACCCCGTGGTGCGGGAATTATGCCAGGCTTTTCGGGGGCCGATTGTCTCCACCAGCGCCAACCGTGAAGGTGAACCGCCCCTGCGTGATTACAGAACGTTGCAAATAATGTTTGGCAAACAGGTGGATTTTATTATTCCTGGCAAGGTTGGCGGGCAAAGCCGTCCGACAATTATCCGGGATGCGATTTCGGGGGTTATTTTACGGGATTAGGAGTTCAATATATGAAAAAATTAAAGCCAAATCAGCTTCGTAATGTCATAGCCGCTTATGAAGAAATAGGCCAGGAGAGAGAATTTATCGAAAAAATGGCCGAGTACGTGGCGCGCTACCGTTTTTTTATCATGAAACGGTCCTCGGACAGCTATGAACATAGCGCGTTTAATGCGGACTTCAATCAAATTTATATTAATCCGCTTATCGCCATATTAAAAGATAGATATTTGCTGCGTCCCATTCATGCGCAAACCAGAATTGATTGTATCCAGAAAATATTAAATAAAATGGTTGGGTCAGCCGATCATAATGACACCTGGGTTGTATCGCTTTCTGTCGCTGCTTATCGACAACCCTGGGGTTGGCCGCCTTATCGACATCTAACTGAAGAAATTGCGATCCATAATATAAAAATGCTGAAACGCAGAAAACCTGTTATAAAATTTTCATCGAAAAAAATTCCTGACAATTTCAGGTTTAATCTGTTCAACAAAACCCTGGTCAATATTGTAAACAGAAATGAATACATGGAAACTCACATGCCGCATGATTTTAACCGGTATCTGTATCCAAAAAAGTTTTTGGTATTGTTTGTGTTGCTGATGGTCTTTATTTTATGTGTAAGATTTGTTTTTTCAAAAGATAATTTTTCGGCGGTGATAACGCTGTTGATGACGCCTCTTTTACTGATAGCGCAGGCTTCTTTGTACGGTTTATTCAATGCTTGTCTGCCTTCTTATTTGGATCTGGACAAACTGCCTGGATCTCTTGGGTTGGGATTGTTGACGGAATTAAAAGAGAATATTGCTGAAGAAATAGAAATCCTGAGAATGCGGCTTCCGGTTAAGAAAACAATACCCGTTGCTAAGGAAATCGATTCTAAGGTTTTATCTAACAGCTTTACTCAGCCGACAGCCACTCTATTTTCTCCAAATAATGATGACCTGTTTACAGTTCCTGCTTCGGTTAAAACAAAACAGAAGACCCATTCCAGTCAACCCTCCCTGTGCCTGTCCCTGTCCCTGTCGGAAGCGCCGATCATTTACACTTGGCAAACTAAAAAATACGGTGAAATTAAATTTCAGCTAGGCCGTGTGAGTGAAAAAATTGTCCCACTATGGTCAGCCTCAAAGCGCTTTGATCAACGTTATGTGGTGTTATTTCCTCGGGAAACGCTGGCTGGAGAAGAAAAATTAATCACTGCTTTTTGGAAAACCGCGCGGGTGGGTCGTATTGTTCACCCTAAAGAACAGGCGGGTTATGTGCTGATATCTGACTTGGAAAAAAGAAGCGCTAAATATAAGCTCTCGTCTTCTGCGATATTTAAAATCAAGACTCCGCCTCATTCTGAATACGGCGCTTATCGGCAGGCTGTTTCACCGTGCGAAATAGAAGACTCAAAAGCCGATGATATACAATTATTGTGTGTGGAATCGCCCGTAAAAATTAAAAATCATTAATTATAGGATACATGCTTTATGATTAATTTTAATTGGTACAAATTTTCTGAATTAACCGTTGAAAAACTCTATGCTGTTCTCGCCTTACGTTCTGATATATTTGTTGTGGAGCAGCGCTGTCCTTATCTGGATCCGGATGGTAAGGATATTTTTGCATTGCATTTGTTAGGCATGGAAAAGGATTCATTGGTTGCCTATATTCGTCTTTTCCCTCCTACGGATATTGAGAATTATATTATCTTTGGCCGTGTGGTTACTGCAAGATCAGCACGTAAAAAAGGATACGGGAAAAAGTTAATTCAGGAATTGCTCGCTTATTGTGATGCCCATTTTCCAGAGACCATCATTAAATGTTCTGCGCAATATTATTTAAAGCAATTTTATGAGGGATTTGGATTTAAAACGGTACGGGGACATCTACGAAGAAGACAGCATTCCTCACATAGCAATGCAAAGAGATCCGTCAGGCTTGTCAAATTAACAAGCCTGACAAATTCTTCGGGGGTGGATCAGGAATATTGAACGTAAATTGAACAATCGTTGCTCTGGTCCCCAATAGTGACAACCAGGTTCTTATAATGTTCATGAATAATTTTGCTGGCTTCGTGATTGTAAGCCACTACTGAAGCGCAGCCATTATTTTCGTTATTTAATTTAAAGAAAAGAATTGATAAATGCCCATATCACTGGTGGGATTTTTTAATTTTACATCATAATTAAAAGAAAGAGTCACTGAACCTGCGATTTTTTTGCTGAAATCGGCGCCATCACCGATTCTCATACTGTATTCACCATCCTGATTCGTTTGATTAATAACCTTGACATGAATGTCTTGAGCAAAGGCTGCCATGCTGGCCATTAATCCTGCAACACAAATGGTCGCTTTTTTGAATATCATTTTCATAAAAATCTCCCTGTTAATAAATAAGATAAACAATCGAATTATACACTTTTAGAAGAGATCAGATCAAGTCTGAAATTTAATACGGCCATTAGAGCCAAAGCTATAACGTCAGACGGCTTCAGGAAGAATTTGGGATAAAAGTTGATAATAATTGAGAACTTTGAGTTTGTAGCGTGCGTTCAGATTGGGGGTAAAAGAATGATAATTAGCGACGCCGCTCCAATAGTCGTGGGATTGTGTGATCTTGGTGCTTAAAATCCAGGCGCCGGCCATGACGTTGACGCAGGGATCGTAGCGCAATAATTTTTCGGTATACCCGTATTTTTTAATCGTGGGCAGCCAGCTCGAATTAATCTGCATGGGGCCGTAATCGTAAGTGCCATTTTTATTCTGCCGGGCAACGCCGACGTCTCCGCCTTCGGTGGCAATGACGGAAATAATCACTTTAGCCGGTATATAATAAGTTATGGCTGCCTGATTAATACATTCAATGGGCACACCATGAATTAGCAATGCACTGGCCATTGCCATGCTTCTCCATAAAAAATATATTGGGAGGAAGAGTATGCCATATTACCGTCGGGATGTCTACCGCCTTAATCATTTCTTAAGCCTTCGCAGTGCGGAGTAGATGCGCTCGCAGCGCCGCGCGACTTTATGACTGGCGGCTTCCAGGGTAAAGCCATCGTCCAGCAAATCTTTAATCAGTAGAATTTTTTTAATCTCTCCGTAGTTAAACCGGCGTGTTGTCGATCCGGTGGAGTCGGTCACGGGTTTAATAATGCCTTTTTGTTGCCAGTAACGTAACTGACGTTGGGGAATGCCGGTAATTTCGGCAACTTCACCGATACCCACAATTAATTTTGAGATCAATTCCTGATCTTCGCTAATCGATTGTAAGTCCAGATTACCAATGAGGTCTGGAGGTTTTTTGGATCTGCTCATAATTTATATTTATACCATAATTGTTGACGTTCTGGCACTCTTTTGATATTATTTACCTAAATTGTAATTTAATTACAAAAAATGACAAATATTTAAAATAGGATAATTATATGAATAATTCAGCTCCTCAGGCAGCCAGCCTGTCAAAAAAACGCTTTTGGGCTGCTTTGGCGATGGTGGCGGTGCCGCTTTCAGGTTTGAGCATCGATATTTTTGTTCCATCGTTGCCTGCCGTCACCCGTTTCTTTCAGGTGGATCAATCCTTGGTGCAACTAACCATCAGTATCTACATATTGGGTTTCGGTCTCGGACAATTTTTGGCAGGTAGCATAGTCGATAGCATTGGCCGCAAAAAACCTTTTGTATGGTCATTTCTGGTTTATTTTCTGGCTTCGTTGCTGATTCCTTTTTCCAACAATATTTATGAATTATTAGCGCTGCGATTCCTGCAGGGTATCGCAGTGGCTTTTGTGAGCGTACCGATGCGCGCGGTAATCTCGGATTTATTTTCAGGCAAAGAATTTTATAAAATGATGAATTACATGACTCTGTGTTGGGCAATTGGACCCATCATCGCCCCTGCAATCGGTGGTTATTTGCAGCATTTTTTTGGCTGGCGTTCTTCGTTTTATTTTTTAGCCATTTACGCCATTATCGCCTTGTTGCTGGTAGCGTATTGGCTTCCTGAAACTTTACGGGAGAAAAAGCGCCTACATTTTCCGCGAATAATCAATGATTTTTGCACTATTATGACTCATCGGAATTATGTCGGCGGAGTCGTGTGTCTGGGGGTATTATGGTCGATAGTTATTTTATTCAGTATCGTCGGGCCTTTCCTCATTCAAAACGTGTTGCATTATTCCGCCGTTGAGTTCGGTCATATGGCCCTAATGATGGGGGTAGCCTGGTTTTTGGGAAACATCACCAACCGCATATCGATAAACGTAAATTTCGCTATAAAAGTCCGGTTTTGTCTCAGCATTATGTTTATCAATTCCCTGGTTATGCTGGGCATCGCTGTCGTAAAAACTGTAAATTTGCCGGATTTGCTGATACAAACGTTTATTATGATTTATTTGGGTGGCATTATTTTTCCCAATTATTTTGCCCGAAACATTTCCTGGTTTCCCAATAGTGCGGCCACAGCTAATTCGTTATCCGGGTGTTTCATGACTATCATTGCAGGAATTACCTCTGGAATAGGCTCATTATTAAAGTCTAATTCTCAAGTGCCGCTGACCATGAGCTATCTGGTCGTTATTATAATTTGCATAGGAGTTTATCTGTTGACGGCGTCGGAAAAGAAAATCAGTCTGAAAAGCAATGCTGAACCATTGCATCCGTAATCTCTGCCAGGTTCGCCGGCAGCCAGTGAGGACAATGATCCCTGTCGATCACTGCCGCGCGGACCCCTTCCATAAAATCATGGCCGCGAATCAAATGCTTCACCAAACGGCTGTTTTCCGCCATCACTGCTGGAAAATTTAAATATTCGCAATGCTGTAAATGAGCATGGGTAATTTTAAGGCTAAACGGAGACTGTGCGGCGAGAACCGCGGCTGTGGATTGACACCATGGGTCATTGGACTGACTGAGTTCATTCATTATTTCCTCTATTGAATTTCTTGAAAAATGCTCATTAATTTGTGGAGAATGATCCCTAAAGGTATAAAGATGAGCGGCGGGTTTTTGATGAAATCCATTGATTATTTGGGTAACAGCAGCAAAATCGTCGCTATTAAAAGCAGTATTTATCAGTGTTTTTTCCAATTCATCGAGGCTGGAGCTTCGGATCACCGCAGTCACTAAACCTGATTCAAAAACATCTCCCGCCAGTGCCCGCTCGCCAGTCAGTGCTAAATAATTTCCGGTATGACCGGACAAGCGAGTTAAATGATAACCCGTGCCAACGTCTGGAAAAAAACCAATGCGAGTTTCCGGCATTGCCCAGATCAGCCGTTCGGTGGCGACGGAATGTGAACCATGAATCGACAGACCGACGCCGCCTCCCATAGTAATGCCATCTAAAAATGAGACATAAGGTTTTGAAAATTGAAATATGGCCTGATTCATGGCGTATTCCTGCTGGAAGAAAACCATGGCTTCCTCATAGCGGCCCTGCCTGGCGCATAAATCATAAACGGCGCGCACATCGCCACCCGCGCAAAACGCCCGATCACCTGCGCCGGTAATAATGATGGCTTTAATGGATCGTTGTTCCTGCCACAGAGTTAATTGTTGATGAATGGCTGCGCACATTTGCAAATTTAGCGCATTCAAACTTTGCGGGCGATTTAATATAATTTTGCCCACATCACCTCCGGCGCCTGGTATAACCCTAAAAATAATATCCATCATACTTCCTCCTAAATGCTAGACAATAAACGTTGAGTGTAGTGAGTTTGGGGGTGACTTAAAACCTCGATGGTGGGGCCGGATTCAACGATTTTACCTCGATGCATGACTCCTACCCGGTGTGCGAGATACGCGACCACGCCGATATCATGCGTAATCAGCAGATAAGAAACTCCCAGTTCATCCTGAAGTTTTTCGAGCAGCATGAGCATTTGTTTTTGGATAGAAACATCGAGTGCGCTGGTGGGTTCATCCAAAATCAGTAACTGAGGCTGTAATGCTAAAGCACGGGCTAAACAAAGTCTTTGGCGTTCTCCACCGGAAAATTCATGGGGGTAACGCCATTTTGCAGCGGTGGGAAGCTCGACCAGCCTGAGTAAACGGTCCGCTTCCTCTAAATATTTTTTCCGCGGAACGGCTTTATTTTGCGCGCGCAAACCTTCAACCAGACTGTCCGCAATCAACATTCGCGGATTTAATGCGGAATAAGGGTCCTGAAAAATAATCTGGATATTCCGACGCTGGCGGATCATTAATTTTCGGGACAGCCCTGTTAAAGAGACGCCGTCTAAAGAGATAAGTCCGCTGGTAACCGGCAATAAACGAATAAGCGCTTTGGCCGTAGTGGTTTTTCCACAACCTGATTCTCCGACCAGTGCAAAGGTTTCACCTTTTAAAATATTGAAGCTGATATCATCGACTGCTTTGACGTAGTCAACGACACGCCGGAAAATTCCTTTTCGAATGGGAAAATACACCCGCAAATTCTCGACTTTTAATAACTTTACGGAATTTTCCACAGGATTTTTGCGAGCTTGCGCGGGTAGAACCGCATTCAACAATTTTTGACTATAAGGATTGCGAGCGTGGCTAAAAAATTCCTGCCGGGAACCTTTTTCCACCAGACATCCTTTTTGTAGGACAACGATTTCATCCGCCAATTTCGCCATAATTTTTAAATCATGACTGATAAATAATACCGCCATTTGCCGTTGCCGGCTGAGTTCCGTTAATAATCCCAGTATCTGTGCCTGCAGACTTACGTCGAGGGCCGTGGTAGGTTCGTCTGCGATTAATAATTCGGGATCATTACTCAGGGCCATGGCAATCATTGCCCGTTGACGCATGCCACCCGAGAGCTCATGCGGATATGCCTGTAAACAGCGCACGGGATCGGTAATTCCCACTTCATTCAACAGTCTCTCTGCCGCTTGTAGTGAGTTGCGGTGATTCATTTTTTTATGTAGCTGTAGAACTTCGGTTATTTGCTGGCCGACGGAAAATACAGGGTTAAATGCCGACATGGCGTCCTGGAAGATCATTCCAATTTTCTTACCCCGGATTTTACGCATTTGGCTTTCAGAATAATTGAGAATATCTTTTCCGCAAAAGTGGATAGCGCTTTGAGTGCTGACGCGCACCGCTGCTGGCAGTAACTGCGTGATCGCCAATGCTGTTAAAGTTTTGCCGCTGCCGGATTCTCCGGCAATGCCCAGGCACTGGCTTTTATGGACGGTAAAACTGACATCATTCACCACGCGCTGACGGCTGCCATCAATTTGCAGGCTTAATTTCTTAACGTCCAATAAAATAGTCATTAGTAATTCCCCGTGAATTTAAGCTATATGATTTAATAAAATAAATCATCCCTTCCGATGGGGGATCGCAAGGGGGAGAGAGCGGAGCGTCTCCCTCATTCCGAGCATCGGCTCCGCCGAGCGCAGGATATAAACAGGAAGCAATTCTCGCTGTATTCAGCGATGCTGATCCGTAAATAAGGATCAAAAGCATCGCGCACGGCGTCAGCAAATAAATTGGCGGCTATCACCAGGCCAAACATCGAGATTAGCGCTGCCAGCAGGGGCCACCAGACCACCGGTTCGCGCGCCAGCTCCAGACGCGAACTATTGATCATGTTGCCCCAGCTCATTGTTGTCGGGTCAACGCCCACGCCCACGTACGACAACACGGCTTCCGCCAGCACTAAAACGCTAAAATCCAGCACCAGAGTGATAATGACAATATGAAAAACGTTGGGGATGATGTGTCGCAGGATAATTCTGATATCACTGACACCCAGCGCTCTTGCCGCCTGTACGAATTCCATTTCGCGTAATTTCAAGGTTTCGCCGCGTAGAAAACGGCATAGACTGGCCCAGCCCGTGATGCCGAGAATAAAACATAAAGCCAGCAAGCGCACGTCGGCGCGCGCAGCAAGAGTGGGATATTGCGCGGCATGATTGTTCATGTAAACCTGAAGCATAAGCACCGACGCAGCAATCAGCAGCACACCAGGAATAGAGCTTAAAGTGGTGTAGGAATACTGGATAAGATCGTCGATCCAGCCACGAAAATATCCGGCGAAAGTGCCCAGCAATAACGCGAATGGCAAGGCAAACAGGGTGGTGATGGTGCCAATAATTAAGCCGGTGCGAATGCTTTTAATCGTTTGATAAAAGACATCACGCCCGATTTTATCGGTGCCGAAGATATGATAATGGGTAGCCAATAAGACGCCCGCGCATACGAGAATCCATAAAAAAGTCGAGGTTACCCACATTGCGCGCCAGGCGGTATGGGTTTTTCCCTGTAAAATTGTTCTCAGGCTGACGGCCCAAGTTTGTTTTTTATAATGGCCATACAAAATTACAAAAACAGTCAATAAAAATATACTGATCATCAAACCCAAAGCCGTGCCAAGGCTGGCTCTGAAGACAATGTCCGCAAGATTGCCATGGACATAAGACAATGGCGGGAATCCCCGGACTTTTTCTCCATTGGGAAGTTCAACAATCGACTGGATAAATAAATATTTAGAAAATGGCGCGGAATAAGTGACTTCGGTTTGCTGCCCCAATGGCCGCACCAGCCAATCGAGAAGGCTGAACGAACCTGAGTTATTTTGGGTTGAGATTGTCCGAAAACGAATGGAATCGGTCAGACCGATTAAAGTATAAAACAGCAAAATGATGGACGCGGACGCGCCGGCGCCGCTGGTCATCACCTGAGCCCAGGGTCTGCGCCAGTGCGGATAACGGCTTCCCCAAACCATGAAAATGAGAAGCGCCACCATCAATCCCCAGATCAAATAATCGCTTGGCAACATATCCAAATGCAAATGAGTGCTCCTTTAATTTAGCTTCACTCGTGGGTCCACGAGAAGATAGGAAAAATCAGTCAATATTAACCCTACAATATAAAACAGGGTGCCGAGAAAAACCATTGCGCGGACAATATCAAAATCCTGTTGGGCGATAGCGTCGATGGTGTAACTTCCCAATCCTGGAATTCCGAAAAAAGATTCCAGAATTAAACTGCCCATAAATAATGTGGGGATAAGAACAACAACACCGGTTAAGATGGGGATCATCGCGTTTTTTAAAATATGCTTAAAAAGCACGGCTATTTCCGATAAGCCTTTCGCACGCGCAGTTCGAACATATTGTTTATGCACTTCTTCGAGAAATATAGTGCGGTACCAGCGGGTTTCTGCGCCTATTCCGCTGATAACGCCGATCATAATAGGCAGGATCACAAATTTAAACGCTTCCAATCCTGTTTGATATCCGGAAATCGGTACCAGCCGCAATATTTTTCCAAATAGAAATTGACCGGCGATAATATAAAACATACTGGAAATAGACATGATGACGACACAGATGAAAACCGAAAATCGGTCAAAGAAAGTTCCGCGGAAAAGAGCAATCAGTAAAGCAAAACTGATATTGACTCCTAGCCCAATGATTAATGTGGGCACGGCTATCGCCAGGCTGGGCCACATGCGTTGTGAAATATCATAACTGATGTCACGTCCCTGATTAGACGAGCCAAAGTTAAATGCAAATAATTGTATGGATTTATTAAAATATAATGTATCGGTAAATTGATGCCAGCCTTGCGACTGCGAATTATAAAAAAGCGGCTGGTCGTAACCGTAGGTTTTTTTCCAGGCTTGCACAGCTTCAGGGCTCACCCATTTTTCGCCAAGATGTGCTCTGGCCATATCGTCAGGAGAGTTCACCATAAAAAACAATACGAACGTAATTAAGTTGACGCCGATCAGTATGGGAATGGCGTATAGAATGCGGCGCAATAAATAAATAAACATCAAAATTTTTTTACTCCGGGTCGGCGTTCGCGGAGCCACCAGGTGATGGTCAACGGCACACTGAGTGTGGCTATTAAACCGGCTAATAACCAGAGTGGCCAGGTTTGCGGTTTATTCCATTGCTGACGCAACTTTTCACGCTTTGCGCCGTCTACTGTCAAATATTTAAGAGTATTGCCGGCCAGCGCGTTAGGCTTGCGCGGTCCGACCCAGGATTGCTGGAGCATAAAAATAATCGGATTAAAGCCCCATATCCAGGGATTGTCTCGCCGCACGATCGCTAAAAATTGCGAAATGGCGGCTTGCCGTGGAGCGCCGTCCGGCAAGCCGGCTATTAACGTAAATAACTGATCGGCTTGCGGATTCGCGTAATTACTGGCATTTTCGCCGCCGAATTTTACTTTTCCATTGGGGCCGTACAATAAAAATAAAAAATCTTCCGGGTCCGGATAATCCGCTACCCAACCCCAGGCAAACATCTGTACTTCACCGGTGCGCACTTTGTCCTGAAACCGGTTGTACAAAGTCGCGCGGATATTAAGGTCAATTCCCAGTTTGGCGAATTCTTTACGATACCAGTTATATTCGGCGTTATCATCAGGCCCGCCATTGCTCACTAAATCGTAATTTAAAATCAGCGGTTTTCCGGTTTTGGGATCTATACCATTGGGATAGCCTGCTGCTTGCAATAATTCTTTGGCGGCGCTTAAAGGTTTACGAACTGCGTGATTATTTTGCCAGGAATAAATGTATGGATTGATCCCGGCTTCTCCAGATTGATAGCCAAATATCCCGGGTGGTATGGGCCCTTGTGCTGGAATACCGCGACCGTTGAGAAAAATATTAATAAATTCTTCCTCATCAAGGGCGATGGCGATGGCGCGGCGTAATTGTTGTTGGGCTTCGCCATAACCGCCGGATACCGGGTCCAGCATGTTAAAACCCGTATAATAAATTGACGGACTGATGGCGGTAGACAAATTCATGTCTTTTTTCTGCAAGGTCCGAGTCAGATGAACGCTGCCATCATTGTCGAGGTGTATGGCCTGGTCGAAGCTGTCTGCGCTGATTTCTGAAAGATCGTAGTAACCTTGCATAAATTTATTCCAGCGGGGAATGCTTTCGCGATCCAGAGTAAAAATCACTTCATTAATAAACGGCAGTTTTTTGCCACTGTTTTGTAAATAGCCTTTTTCTTCATCGCCGGGTTCACCCTCGCTGGGATAAAATTCATCATGAAAATTAGGGTTGCGCTTTAAAATCATTTGGCGGTTAGGATTATTGTCGATTAACATATAAGGGCCTGTGCCCACAGGATACCAATCCAGTGAAATATTGCGTTCCGCCATGCCTTTTTGCGCATAAAAATGAGTGACTTCCCATGGTATGGGGGCAAAAAAAGGCATCGCCAGCCAGAATTTAAATTGCGGATAAAATCCTTTGATTTGAATTTGATAGTGATACCTGTCAATGACTTTAACGCCAGTCAATGAGTATTTTCTTAAATCAATATAAGGGCGGGTCTGTTTCGATAAATTTTTGGCTAACACAGACAAACCCACGATATGCTGACTCATAAAGCCGTAGATAGGCGACTGGACATTGGGATCCGCCAGGCGTTTTATTTCATAAACAAAATCATCAGCGATTAACTCTCGGGTACCGTTGTATTTAAAATCATGCAGTGTATGCACGTTTGCTAATGCTTCTTCGCTCATATTGAGGTAATAAAAACGACCGTTGGCATCCAGGGCGAAAGCCGGGTGGGGTTGATAAAAAATGCCGGGTTGAACGGTGATGTTATAAATACTGTAAGCGACCTGCTTTGAGTCTGGATTATCCGGAAGTTTTTTCCCTTCGGAATTAAAATAGTCCACTTCCGGCATGGTCGCGGCGCTCAATGGAACCAAAGTATAAGGTCTTTTCAGATAATGATATTGCAGCGGGGGCTCATAAATTTGCATAGTGAATTGCGCTTCATCCGTAGCGTAAGAACGGGCTGGATCCAGGGTCTTGGGTGGATTGGTAAATGCTAAATAGGCAATATTTTCCTGGTGAGTATGAACGTGCGGATTATTCCAGGTTTGTGCACCAGCGCTATGGGGAGCGGTGATGATTATCACAGCCATCAGTATAGATTGATAAAATATTTTTCTGCGTAAATCATTCACTTCGTTAAATCCTAAGGCTTCTCAGTACACGAGAAATCCGTCATTGCGAGCGTGAGCGAAGCAATCCAGTACAATGCTTGGTACTAAGCAATTGATTTACACACGCATCGAACTGGATTGCTTCGCTAGCGCTCGCAATGACAAAATTGTCATGTACGGTGCTAAGGCTTTTAAAATCATGGCAATGATCAAATGCCTGTGCGATAATTCTTTTTGCCATTTTTTCAGCGTGGAAAAGTGTAACATTTTTCATAAGTTCACGTCACAAGGATTTTTCGCCTATGGATAGTGAAAACAATAACCCGCCATCCTATTTTTGCTGGAAAGGTGAGCAATTGTATGTGGATTTACTGGTGCAGACCTTCGCCAGTCACGATGAAATTGTTGGCTTGCAGGGCGACCGATTAAAAGTGCGTTTGGCATCTTCCCCTGTGGCGGGGAAAGCTAACGAGCATTTGCTCAAATTAATGGCTGAATATTATGGGGTGCCTAACAACAGGGTCCATATCACGAAGGGTCATCAGAGTCGCATGAAGCAGATTTGTATCAATAATCCCCAAAATAACCTTCCTGATCGTGATACGGCCTATTCTTCCACCCAGGGTGGCAAATAATTTTCAACCCGGCGAGATGTCAGGTGATTAATTCGCCACTGTGGATCATACTTCGCGACTAATCGCCAAAATTTGCGCGAGTGATTCAGGTGGACGGTGTGACAAAGTTCGTGAATCATAATATGGCGAACAATATCCGCGGACAGAAAAATCAGTTTGAAATTTAAATTAATCGATTTTTGCGATGAGCAACTTCCCCAGCGTGTTTTTTGGCTGCGAATGGTTAAATTTTTAAAGGGCAGGTTTAACTCCTGGCTTAAAATGAAGAGACGCGGCGCTAAAATTTGTTCGGCTTTTTGCCATAACCATTGCCGTAACACTTTAAAACAAACCTGAATATCATCGATATCGCCCAGGACTGTTAATTCAGACTGCGGACGCAGAATTACTTGAGTTTTCCCCGGGCTGAAAAGATAACTGATTTTCCATTGTTCGCCACAGGATTGTAAATGCAGATGCTGAGGAAGCTGCAGGGTAGATGCGGAGTTAGCGAATTTTTGCAGTAAATGAGCATTTTTTTCAATCCAGGGACGTTTTTCATTCAGTAGATCAGGGACGTCGATGAGCCGCCAGCGCATCGGCAAAATGACTTCCAGGCCATTGCGCGGAGAAATTTTCAAAGACGCGTTTCGAGCCCGGCTGCTGCGACGGATAGAATGAGCGGGTGGCCAGGCCTCCATCGCGCCAGGAGAATTTTCTTGCGCGGTAACTTCTGGATTATTGTTCACACAATTCCGTATCCACTTTTACCTGTGAGAAATAGTTTAAAAATAAAAACATTAACTGATTAATTTCCGTATAATTGTGATTGAGTAATTCATATTTTGTTTGGGTATAACGTCCTGAAATCAGATCATGCGAACCATGATCGATCATTTTGCTGATGTCGACAGAAGTCAGTTCCAAATGGCACTGTATGCCATAAACACCTCGCCGAAAGCGAATAATTTGACGTGGACAGCCAGAGCTGGAAGCTAATACGACGGCTTCTTCCGGCAAGCCCGGCATATCGTGATGCCAGTGGGTGGCGTTAAAAGGGTCTGGAAAATGACGCAAAATGGGGTCTGTATATCCTTTTTCCGTTAAGTGCAGTGGGAAAACACCGATTTCAGTTTCGGGACTGCTGACAGTTTTTGCGCCCAAAGCCTCTGCGATTAATTGCGCGCCGAGGCAAATGCCAAGAATTAATTTATTACTCTGCAGGGCTTCATTGATCAGACGTAATTCGTCCTTTAAATAAGGATATTTTTCCAGATTTTGCAAACTTTGTGGACCGCCCATAATAATCAGCCAGTCAAAATTTTCGGCGCGAGGCAAAGGATCTTTGCGGTAAGTATGAGTTTCGTGGAGAAAATGATTTTTTTCCGAAAGCCAGTCACGGATGACCCCCAAACCTTCGAAAGGAGCATGAATTAAAATACGAACGCGCATAAACAATCCCCTCTTGCTTCTCTTCAGTCATTTAAAACTAATTTTTTGTAATTGGCAATAAATTGGCGCCGGGTTTTTTCGAGATCGACAATAGGGCGCGGGTAGCCGGGTAAATGTCCAAATTTAGCGGGATCATGGATATCTTTGGCGCTTAATTTATTTAATTCCGGACAATAATGGCGAATAAAATTTCCCTGTGGATCAAATCGCTGGCTTTGACGGAGTGGATTAAACACTCGAAAATACGGTACCGCGTCAACGCCAGTGGAAGCGCTCCACTGCCATCCCCCATTATTGGCGGCTAAATCGCCGTCAATTAAATGTCGCATAAAATACTTTTCACCCATACGCCAGTCCAATTGCAGGTTTTTAGCCAGAAAAGACGCCACTATCATTCGCAGTCGATTGTGCATCCAGCCCGTTATATTGAGTTGCCGCATGGCTGCGTCAATGATCGGTATTCCAGTCATGCCGTCGGTCCATGCTGAAAATAATTTTTTATTGTTATTCCATGGCACTTTTTCGGTTTTCAGTTGGTAGGGTCTGTGCATGGAAATTCTGGGTACGGCGACTAATAAGTGTTTGTAAAATTCTCTCCAGATTAATTCCGCCATCCACATAACCGCGCCTTCGTTTCCGGTAAGCAGTTGATGGTCGTTGGCTTTTAACGCGGCTAAAAAGCATTCGCGCGGCGAGATCATACCACTGGCCAGATAAGGCGATAATTGACTGGTGCCTGCTAATGCCGGGAAATCACGACTCTGATCATAAGAAAATAAATGACTATCAATAAATTTATGCAAACGCCGGCGAGCTATTTTTTCGCCCGCGGGCCAGAGTCCGGGATCGACGGTGGAATGAAAGCCTTCTATATTTTGAGGGATGGCTGACGATTTAATCGTTAAAACGCTTTGTTTTGCCCGCACGGTCAAAAGTTTTATCGGCAAGGTCTTTGAAAATATTTTATACCAGGCGCGTTTATAGGGAGTAAACACTTTAAAAAAACCACCTTGCCGGGTCTGAATACTACCGGGAGGCAAAATAACCTGATCATCATAACTGAAGCAGCGGAGATTTTCTGACGCTAAATATTTTTTTATCGTTTGATCGCGGCGATTCTCATCTATTTCGTATTGGCGATTAAAAAATAATATTTCCGCCTTGCATTTGCGCATCACCTGCAGAATGGTGGCCGCTATTGAAATGTTTTCATCGATGGTATAAATCAACAGGGGAATGTTCAGCGCTGCCAAATCTGCTGATAGTGCCGATAAACCTCTCAAAGTAAATTCCACCCGGCAGGCAGCGGTATCGTGTTTTTTTAAAAACCCCGGATCGATAATATACACGCCAATAATTCCTGACTGACACTGTTGTGCCGCAAAATAAAGGGCTTTATTGTCGCGAATTCTTAAATCTTCCCTAAACCAAACCAGGCCGTACATAAGATAAATCACCGTTATAAAAAATAGTTTTCGTAAAAAATACTCTACCCGATGGGGGATCGCAAGGGGGAGAGAGCTTCGCTCCTCCCCCTGCATTCCGAGCATCGGCAAAGCCTCCCGCAGGATATAAATCAGGAAGCAAAATTTTCGCTGTAATCAGCGAGAATTTTGCTGGCCTCTTGATAATGCACATTTATTATGCGATCATGGCGTCATGCAAAATCCTCATCAAGACTGGCAGCAGGCTCTAGCGAACGCGATTACCAACCCTCAGGAACTTTGCGAAGCATTGGCGTTGGAGAACAAGGAATTTCATAAACGCGTCAGTCCCAACGCGCAATTCACACTCCGTGTCCCCCGCGGTTTTGTAGCGCGCATGGAAAAAGGCAATTGGCAGGACCCTTTATTATTACAGGTATTGCCACTGGCTAAAGAACTGGAAACGGCCCAGGGTTTTTGCCAGGATCCATTACAGGAAAAACAGGCAAATCCTGTCCCGGGGTTATTGCATAAATATCATGGGCGCGTGCTTTTAATCGCTGCCAGCGGCTGCGCGATACACTGCCGCTACTGTTTTCGCCGCTATTTTCCTTACGAAGATAATACCCCTGGGCAATCCGGCTGGCAACCGGTTCTGGAATATATTGCTAAAGACGACACGATCTCGGAAGTCATTTTAAGCGGTGGAGATCCGCTGATTTTAAAAGATACTTCACTGAATTATTTAATTACAAAGTTGGCAGCGATTAGTCATGTCAGGATTTTGCGTTTACATACACGCTTGCCGGTAGTGCTGCCGGAAAGAATCACGCCGGCATTGATCCACGTATTAACGGCTTCGCGATTAAAACCGGTGGTGGTCATACACTGCAACCACCCACGCGAAATAGACCAAAACGTACAGAACGCTTTATCCGCACTTCGTGAGGCTGGCATTACACTGCTTAATCAATTTGTTTTACTGCGCGACATCAATGACAACGCAGATGTTCTTACAGACCTGTGCCAGCAATTATTTAGTTACGGCGTTCTCCCTTACTATTTGCATTTACTCGATCCCGTGCAGGGCGCCGAGCATTTTGCCGTCAGCGCTGAAGAAGGCCGTCACCTAATCCAGCAGATAACAGCGCGTTTGCCAGGCTACCTGGTGCCCAAACTGGTGTATGAACTTGCGGGCGAAACTGCCAAATCCCCTGTTCCGTCTTTAAAAGATGTCATTATTTGAGGCGAGTGCGGGGATTGAGACCCTCATCAACCTGTTCCAGGGCCATTTTTCTAAACGCCAGAGGGCTGGGGATGAAGGGGAAGGGGTCCTGGGTGCCGCCGGTGCCGACTATGCGCAGCGTGCCGTAGTTCAGGATGCGGCCTAGAATAGTTTGATCGACGTAAATAGCCTCGATTTTATCGATAAATAATTCCAGGGAATTGGTATTTATCCAGCCGGTTTTTAGCATGATGCGTTTGTTCGTAATGCCGTATTCAGAAGTCGCATAACGGATCAGTGCGCTGATGACGGAAAATAAAGTGGCGATCAGGCACAGCAAAATCACCGCGGAAGCCATGCGTATGTTTAGAAACGGCACGTAACCGCGAAATAAAACCGGCGATACACTTGCCAAAATGAAAGTGGACACTAATAAAACGACGGGAAAGGTAAACACGATCCAATGCATGCGCGTTAAATAAAATACTTTTTCGTTTTTTAATAAATTTGTCTGTATATAACTCACGATACTTACTCCACTTCATAACTATCTATTTGGCGCAATCCGCGGGGTAGCAGGCTACCACGTTGTCCGCGTTCACCGTGAAAATTAACCAAATCTTTTGGGGGTAAACGCAAGGAACGCTTCCCCGAATTCAAAATTAAAGTATCCTTTTTTCCAAGCACGGCAATAACCGCACAATATTCTTCCCGTTTAACGGCGCGCGTATTGGGAATTTGTATTATTTTATTGCCTTTTCCTCGAGCCAACTCCGGAAGATCCGCAATTGGAAATACGAGCAGCCTGCCTTCATTGGTCGCCGCTGCCAAATATTGACTGGATTTATCGGTGATTGTCGCCGAAGTCAACACTTTGGCGCCTTCGGGCAATTTCAACGCGGCCTTACCGGTGCGAGTTTTGGAATATAAATCCTGCAGCTTCACAATAAATCCGTAACCAAAATCAGAAGCGATGACAAACTCGGTTTCAGGTTCTCCCGATAATAAAGCCTGAAAAGTCACTCCCGACGACGGTTGCAGATATTTAGTGAGCGGTTCTCCCTGCCCGCGCGCGGATGGCAGTGTATGCGGTAATAGAGAATAACTCTTGCCTTCGCTGTCGATCACGACGATTGGCAGGTTACTGCGGCCCATGACCTGCTTCAAAAATTCATCGCCGGCGCGGTAACTCAAACCTGCTCCGTCGACATCATGGCCTTTGGCCGCTCTGATCCACCCCTGTTTTGACAACACAACGGTGACGGGTTCTGCGGCAATCATTTCTTCTTCCCGTAAAGCCTTGGCCTCGGGGCGCGATACGATGGGAGAACGTCGATCGTCACCGTAACGCTTTTTATCTTCCTGAATTTCTTTTTTCACCAGAGTTTTCAGGCGAGACTCCGATTGCAAAGTGTTTTCTATCCGGTCGCGCTCTTCGCTCAAATCTTTTTGCTCACCGCGAATTTTTATTTCTTCCAATTTAGCCAAATGACGTAATTTAATTTCCAGAATCGATTCAGCCTGTATTTCGCTCAGGGAAAATCGTTGCATCAGGACAGGCTTGGGTTCGTCTTCACGGCGGATAATGGCTATTACTTCATCGATATTTAAAAATGCGATAAGCAATCCATCCAAAATATGTAAACGCGCCAGAACCTGTTCCAAACGAAATTGCAGCCGGCGCCTGACAGTCTGTAATCGAAAAGATAGCCATTCGGTGAGGATAGTGACTAAATCCTTGACCTGGGGGCGGCCATCCAAACCGATCATGTTCAGATTAACGCGGTAATTGCGCTCCAAATCGGTGGTGGCGAATAAATGAGCCATTAAAGTTTCTATGTCGACCCGGTTGGAACGTGGCGTGATCACCAGACGCGTGGGGCATTCATGATCGGATTCGTCGCGTAAATCGCTCACATTCGGCAGTTTTTTTGCCATCATTTGCGCGGCGATCTGTTCCAGTACTTTTGCACCGGAAACCTGATAAGGCAGTGAAGTAATAATAATATCGCCATTTTCTTCGGTATAAACCGCGCGCATGCGAATACTGCCGTTGCCACTGTTATAGATCGCCTGAATTTCCTCAGGAGAAGTGATAATTTCTGCTTCGGTCGGGTAGTCGGGACCTTTAATAAAATTCATGAGATCGGCGATGCCGGCGCGGGGATGATCTAATAAATGTACGCAGGCATCGGCGACTTCGCGCAAATTATGCGGAGGAATATCGGTAGCCATACCGACGGCAATGCCCGTAGTGCCATTTAGCAGCACGCTGGGCAACCTTGCGGGCAACAGGATGGGTTCTTCTAACGTGCCGTCAAAATTGGGTTTCCATTCCACCGTGCCCAGTTCCAGTTCTTCGAGCAGCACCTGCGCGAAGGGAGTCATTCGCGCTTCGGTATAGCGCATGGCTGCGAAAGACTTTGGATCGTCGGCGGAGCCCCAGTTACCTTGACCATCCACCAGTGGATAACGGTAAGCAAAATCCTGAGCCATCAATACCATGGCTTCGTAGCAGGCGGTGTCGCCATGCGGATGATATTTACCTAACACATCGCCGATCGTTCGGGCAGATTTTTTATACTTTGCGCTGCTTTTCAGTCCAAGTTCAGACATCGCATAGATAATGCGCCTTTGTACCGGCTTCAGACCGTCGCCAATATGAGGCAGCGCGCGATCCAGGATAACGTACATGGAATAATTTAAGTAGGCTTTTTCGGTAAATTCGCCGAGCGGTTGCCGTTCAATTTCCGCTAAATGGGTTGAGGGCATAATGATGAACCTTCTTAACGATGAAAATTTGTTAATTTTATGATAAATTGAAGGCATGGACAAGCGAAGTTATTCAAAGCTGGATCAGCTACTGATCCAGATCGAGCGCGGTTTAAGTACGGTCTGCGCGAATTTGCCGCCCACGCGGCCTAATCCCGCCGCGGGCATGAGTGAACCGCCGCTGACGCAGACGGAGAAACGCGCCAGCAGTGAAATGATGCGGGTGAATCATACCGGAGAAATTTGCGCGCAGGCTCTTTATTATGGGCAAATGACCATGGCGCGTTCGCCGTTGATTCGTCAGATACTCGAGCAGGCTGCGTCGGAAGAAACCGATCATCTCGCATGGACGGCGCAGCGATTGCAGGAATTATCCAGTCACCGCAGTTATCTGAATTTTTTTTGGTATAGTCAGGCTTATTTATTAGGTCTTATCGCGGGAATCGCCGGAGATCGCTGGAGCCTGGGATTTATAGAAGAAACCGAGCAGCAGGTCACCCGTCATCTGGACGGCCATTTAAACCGGTTGCCGGTCAAAGATGACAAAAGCCGCAAAATTATCGCGCAAATGCGCGAAGACGAGCAGCGCCATGCCCAAACTGCAAGATCGGCGAATGGTGCGCCTTTGCCTGGATTGATCAGACGGTTGATGTCATGGCAAGCCAAAGTCATGACCCTCACAGCGGCGAAAATATAGCATGAAAATATGTAAAGACGTACAGGAAGAAGTGTCGGCAATTATTCAAAACAAAATTGTCAATCACAAATTATCTTTGCCCCTTAGTGACCAGAACTATCTCGATGCCAAAAAGGCTTACCTATGCAGGCTGAATGAATATTTGGATGAAAGCTGCCGACCCAAAATAGTATTTGCGAAATGCTGGCTTTTATTTGCCGTTTATGTCTGCGCTGTTTTATTCGAAGCATTTAATGAGAAACCGCGCTGTCTGCATCCGTTTTTAATCCTGATGATTGCCACGGTTTTATCACTGGTGTATCGGCGTGCATTTGCCGCTATGCCTTTAGAGACTATCGGAGTGTCTTGTCTGCTGGATTCCAGCCAGGCTAAACAGGTTATTTTGGAACAAAAATTCAGCAAAACAACACGGCAAGCGGAACTGGCAGGCCCATGTGGCGCTTTATGGTTTATTAATTGTGATCTGATTCCCGCTTTTAGTGATCAGAAAATTGCTTTTTATGAGAAAGACTCTATCATGCGAGCTCTTTTTGGATTACAAAATGGTGTTTTCGATTGCGTCGGCATCGCCGCATTAGCAATGCTTCTTCTTCTGGAAAAAAAGATCGGCGCTCGAATAGAGAAAGTGAGAAATGAATCTTTACGTACGATGTTTACGCATTGCTTTATAATCGTCAATCGCACCCAGGGTAAAATAACGGATATTGAAAGCTGGAACCCTGATTGCATGGTGCTGGATCTCTGGTATGGACTTTGTTTATCCGTTCATGAAATCCGAAAAGATCCGCATTTTTTTAGCAAATATCCATTATTGGATATGAATGAAAAGACTGTCATCGCAGAAGTAAAATCGGGCGATAACCCGCCGGAAGGCTACCGTCCTTTCCTGAAAAAATTATCGACATTAATTAACCCAAAACGTAAATCCTGTTCACTGGACCCTCTGGATACCTTATTGCCCAGATTGCATTAAAGTCTTGATGATTTATCAAATTCACCCAAGTTTTAGGCAGCAATCTCAGACATTATTTTTTTTATTTGTTGAGCCAGGTCATTAAACAGTAACGACCTTCCCGTAGATTTTCTCCACACCAGTCCCAGCGTCCGCGAGGGTTTAGGGTTGGCAAAAGGGATATAGGCAACGCCATCGCTTTGACGGCTGGCTAATTGGGGTATCAGGGTTACACCCACTCCGGCGGCTACCATGTGGCGCAGGGTTTCCAGGCTGGTGGCGCGGAATTCCTTCATCTCCTGCGCCCGGGCCTGATGGCACACGGTCAGAGCCTGTTCACGGAGGCAGTGGCCGTCATCCAGTAATAATAAATCTTCATCTTTTAAATCAGCCATTTTAACGATTTTTTTCTTTGACAGAGTATGACCGGGCGGCGTTGCCAGGAGAAATTCCTCGGTAAAAAAAGCGGATGTTATCAAATGAGTGTCAGTCACCGGCAGCGCTAATATGGCGGTATCTAATGTTCCCAGATTTAACGCCTCCAGCAAAGAATGTGTTTGGGCTTCCAGCAGGTGGTAGGTTATTTTTGGGAAAGTTTGGGTTAATTGGGGAATCAGTAGCGGCAATAAATAAGGGGCGACCGTTGGGATGATCCCTATTTTAACTTTACCGCTGTACGGATCTTTTGCCGCCAGCGCCTTTTCTTTCATGGCGTCCATTTCCAGTAAAATAGTTCTGGCATGAGCAGCCATCAGGGCGCCCATTTCAGTTAATTTTACCGATTTATTGGTTCTTTCCAGTAGCTGTACTTCCAGCGTGTCTTCCAGTTTTTTGATTTGCATGCTCAGGGTGGGTTGGCTCACGAAACAAGCTTTGGCTGCTTTACCAAAATGAGAGTATTTGGCTAAAGCAGCCAAATATTTGATACTTTGTATATTCATAAATTTTCCGATAGATTTTGTAAATTAAAATAATAACATCAATTGACAAAATTTATCAATAAATTGGACGTCGCCACCTCTATACACGAGATTTTTCACCTCTCCCTTTGTGGGAGAGGTCGACGCGTGAAGCGCGGCGGGTGAGGGGTTGAACGAAGCAGTTTCTTATTAATAACTGCTTGATTTTACCCCTCACCCCAACCCTCTCCCACAAGGGGAGAGGGGGTTTGACCTCATTCACGAATTTTTGTCGTGTACAGAGCATCGCCACAGCAATTCTTGTGCTACAATACGGGTTAAAATCTTCGAAATATTTAGGTACAGAATGTAAAATTAGGGTCAAGAATGAACGGTTATAAATACGATTATATGAAAGAAGCAGATGCAAATATCGTGATTGATGCTTATTGCAGTGGTCACGACGACAGCATAGATTTAGAAATTGTTAATTTTTCGTTTGCTCCGGTTACTTACCTCCTCAAAGAAATTTTAAATGAAGGCCGGCCGCTGAATGAAATATCATTAACGGTTCACCATTATTGTGATTCAGAACAATCTGATTTTGCAGAGCGGTTGTCTGATTTTTCCGAAGCTCTGAAAAATCTTCAACTGAGTAAATTCTCACTGACGCAAAAATCACTTAAAATTAATGATGCTGTCGTTGATTGTATTTGCAAGGGCCTGGCCCGCAGTGAACAATTATCAAAGCTTGAACTTCATGGATTGGTATCTGATAAGGGCGCTGAAATGATAGCCAATTTCGTTAAAAAGATGCCATGTATGACATACTTATTTCTTCAGGAAAATGCCATCGGCGATAAAGGTGCGGCTCAAATAATCGAGGCCGCTCATTACAATAGTCGATATTTATCAACTGTTGATTTTAGTTTGAATAATCTGACTGATCGATCGATAAGTGCGATAATTGCCGCACCACGGTCATGCTACGTTAGGGCACAAGCCAATCAAATAACGTCATCCGGCCAACAACAGCTTCAAAAGCGTGGGCAACATACACATTTTTTAAATCGTTATAACGAAGAGTATCAGCTTTTTAAGCAACCACGGATTGCAAAAAACACAATGTCTGGCAGACAGAAATACTTGGCCGAAATTTTATTGTCAGCGCCCGAACGTCAGTATAAAGAGGCACAATCAGGCGAATTGGAGTTTTCTGAATCCCCTACTCAACAGTTATCTTTGCAACAATTACTCATTGCTGACCCGAAACTATGGGAAATACCCTGTGAAAATGAACACGAAGATAAATCGACCCCTAAAATATATAAGGAGATCGTGATCTGCGCCTTCAGCGCGACTTTACATAATTTCATATTTTCTTCCCGATTTGTGCCGGGAATATTGTATTGGCAGGGCGATCCTCACCATTTCGGCGCAGTCTTTGACGATAAATTTACCCCCGCGAAGGCGGCAGACGTGGAAGAATTATTAGAACGTGTACGGCCTGCGGAAGCGCATCGGTATTGGGTTATCGACGAGAAAAGATGGCGTGAAACGTTGGTTGCCGCTGATAGTAGCAGCCTGAATGATTTCGATTTTTTTTATGCCAAAAAAGAAGTTGACTTAAGTCCTTTCGCCTTTTATATGACCGACGATCTCTTCCGGAAAATAGCGCAGGGAATATCCAATATCACCACTCAAATTGAGTTAGCAAGCTGTCGGCATTTAAGCCCCGCCACCCTCTGTCAGGTGTTTCGTCAATTCCCACGCTTACAATTTTTAGGCTTGCGCCAGGGCAAACCCTGGGGCGTCGAATTAAAAACTCTCACTCAAACCTGCCCTTATCTGGAAGAACTGGAAATTTGTATTGACACTGCGGCGCCTTTAGAAATGCTCTCGCAATTCCGCTATCTGCGGCGTTTATATCTGGATTTATCCGGTAATCTGCAATTGCGGAATTTGAATTTTCTAAAGGATTGCGGCGACCGCGTGACTCTTCTGAAACTATCCGGCTGCACCAATCTAACCGATTTGACTGGTTTAAAGTATTGCCCGAATTTACAAGAAATCTGGTTTGAAAAAATGATCCTCGTTGACTTCAAAAGCTTAATCCAGCAACTAGGCCAATTGAAAGGCCTGACTCTTTTGGCGCTTCACGAATGCCAATATTCCGCCGACAGCCAACTCCTTAAACTCATTTATCAATGTTTACCCCGTACCCATATTTCTACGTCGGGAACAGTCGTGAATACTATTACACCCGGAGCAAGGATAGGTGACAATTTTCTAAGTTCGCCGTGTGAAACAGATATACCAGACTCTAACGCAAGTTCCAGAGAAATGACTTGCGGCTTTTCATATTTGGATCCCTCGGAAAGACAGCACACAGTTTCGCAAATCTTCTGGGACAGCAAGGGCCACTGGCCCGACCACCGGCTAGACCGATGGTCGACGCTCGATCAACTCAAAATAAATGATGACGGTCATATCGTTTTCTCCGCCTCATTTGTCGATCAACTCGATTTAAAGATCTGTCCGGACGTCCTGCTCATACCGTTTGAGAAAATTGACGTCCCGCTATTGCGCGACTGCGAATTGAAAAGCCCGGTATCGGAAATTCCCTGCGATTATTACGCCGGCCAACTGACAGTGATGGTAATCGCTGATCAATGGACGCACATCCCTTCGCGCGAAGTATTCAGTCGGCCTATTGCCAGTTCGCAACCTTTAATCTGGGCGCGATCCGCCGTCACCGGCGAGTTGTTTGTCCGCCTGCAAACCCGGCAACACCGCACTCAAAAAATTCTGCTCAGATACGCATTCGCGGCAACGAAGGTAACCAGCCATTTACAAACCCGGCGTCACCAGAATTTACCCATCCTCATTCAGGATGCGTTCACCGCGTTAAGTAAAAATGAAAAAATACTCGCGAACTTTCCCAAATTCCGGCGGTTCATCACGGATATGCAATCGACAGGAAACGATCAGACCCGATACGCTCGCATCAAACGATATTGTCAAATGGATTCCGTATCCGGTTTTACCGACGCTCCATTAGACAATAAAATCTCTACAGACGTGCTCGAGTTCATAGGCACGTTACGACTGAAAGACGTCAACACCAGGACTGACCTGTACTCGTTCTTCAATACCTTGCTGCAACAAAAAGGTGTGTGTGCAGATATCACCCGCTGCGCTAAATTATTGTGCGGATACTACGGTGGAATACCCTGCCATATTGGAATCAGTAAAACGCATGCCTTCCTGAATTGGTCATATCAGGAAAAGGATAAATTCATCACCAGCACTACCGACCTGGGCGGCGGAGAGGCGCAAGTTACTCTCCAGCCACTCGCTCCTCTTACCGCGGAAATCAAAACCAGCATAAGCCCGGCAGAAGAATACACTCTAGACCTGGAATCCAAACATCAGAGCAGAGCAGAAGAATGCATTGCAAACCTGGAATCCAAAAATCAGAAAGAAACAGAAAAATACACCGCGGATTTAGAAGCCAAATATCAGAGCGAATTGGAAAAACATAAAGCACAAGTTATCGCACAGGCGCTGGTTGAATTTAAATCCGTTATTTTAGACGGCGAAGATTCTCGCAATCTGACTGAATATTGGCGACTCGTCTTGTCCTGTCCCAATCCGCTGATTTATTTTCCCAAATCCGCCGATACACAAAAAGCGCTGGCCGCTTTGCGGCTATATGCTCTGGAACAACTCGGCTTCGCGCCCCGGCAATTATTCTATATCAACGATCCCGAACAGCTATCCACCTGGTGGGAAACCGTTCACATCAGCGGTCATCAACTGGAAATCGTTCCGGGCTGGCTGCGACAGTTTCTACTGGAGAAAACTCCCAGGATTCTGGTGCTCAATCTGGATAAATTTAAACCCTATGATTTAGCTTCTAATCAAGGGATCGGTGATAAACAACGCACCCTCCAAAATCTGATTTTACCTCTGCATATTAAAGTGATTTGTTTCGCTCCGCAGGAACTGGCTCGCGAAGATATCTTTTTATCCCGATTCACCGAGGTTGCCTGTCGCGAGGATTTATTTTCAGCAGCCGAACCCATTCCGTATTTATGGCCAATGCCTGCGGAAGAAAAAACACGGGTGTCAGACGTCATGCATTTATATGACGATTCACGGCATACCTCCAATTGCCTGGGTGTTCCTGTACTGGAAGGCGATCGCCCAACATTTTCCCCGGGGCCATTAGCGCGCGCCATGACGGAAAAACACAACCTGCTATTAACCGATGTGCCGGAAAAACTCCATTCTTTGTTATTTCTCGCTGCTTTTTGCAGGCAAACTATGGTTAACGGCATCTCGCAAGAATTCCCGGACATCAAAATTTATGCATGAACATCACGCACAACCCGAAAGTCCCTATATCCGGTTCGTCGACAATATTGAAAGCATCTTTAGCCGGTTCTACCTGAATTCACACTATTACCCACTCCTGGTGAAAGGCAAACGCCGCATTGATCCCGAGACCGGTTACAGTTATTCAAGTTCGGCGTTGTTATTGACAGACGATCTGCCCGAGGTCATCGTGGTGACGCGTTCGCTATTGTATTCCAGGTGGTGCCGGCTGATCGATGTTGTCAACCAACGCAAAAAACCCGTCTCACTGTATCTGTGCCCCGGCGTCCAGATTTCTGGTACCGAATATGCGACACCACTGCCAGAGGAGATCAACATCAGCGAAGAATTTAAAACTCTGCCGAACTACAGTAGCGTGATCGAATCAATTGAGCCGGAAAGAACTCTGGCCGAACTGCAAAAGCACCATGATATCTGTGCAGACGACATACTCACCCTCACACCGAACGTGGGTCTGGAACTGCTGGAGCTGATTAGCCGCAAAGGAGATAATTTTCTACTAAACTACAAACCCGGTTGGCTCTTATCGCGATTGCGCACCGAAAAAACCATTACGATATTAATGGGCGATATGCCGACTTCACTCTTTAACGCCCTGGAATCTTTATTTTCCCCGCCATCGTATCTTTATACCAACAAAGGCCGGGAAGACTTTTCCTGGGCGATTGTTCTGGATAACCAGAGCTGAACACAGGCCGTTGCCCGGCACGGTTTCCTGCTACCAATATGGCGAGGAACTGAAAATCACACCGGAAGAAAAGACAGCGCAGAGCATAGACGCATCGTCTTATCGTGAAAAAGTCAACCAGATCCGCGTCTTTCTCCAGGCTAAACACGAAGGGACTGCGGTTTTTTTAGAACTTCTCGGCCCGCCCGGTTCCGGCAAAACCACCAGTGTCACTCAGGCGATTAAGGGTATCCGCAGCAGCGGTCAATCCGTTCAGCACTTCTTATCTGTCGACGATTACATCCAGTGGTGCAACGCTGAGGCAGACGATGAAAAAACCTTGTGCGTTCTGCAGTTAGACGATTGTCGATTGTCCCCGCCCGGACATCTGGAATTCCTGCGCGATATCGCCCGTAAAAATCAATTCTACTGGAAAGGCGCCTGGTATCCCAAATTAAAAGTGATTATGACCAATAATCCCGAATCCGACCCTCGTCATGAAAAACACCCGCTGTTTCATGATCTATCCATCCCATCCTTATCGTTTACACCATTTACCCCGGCGGAACTGGACGAATACATCCTTCAGCCATTGCTCAGGGAAATCAAAGCGATCAGCGGTAAGCTCGCGCCATTCAGTAAATTGATCTTATTCGCTTATCAGTATGTCGCCAAAACTCTGTCCTATGCGTGTATTTCTTCACGAGAATTGAAGACCGTCTGCCATCGACTGGCGGTACTGCTGCGAATTTATCCCGAAGAAAATCCGGTGCAGGTCTGTGCCCACGCCTGTTACGAAGAATTTTTCGGTTTATTCCGGGAAGAAAGTCAACGCCATGCATTTTGGGAATCGCTGCGAGAATCCATCAACCTGACAGGCGAGTCAGAGCGGCTGCCAATTACTGTAGACCCGATATTAAAAGAAACCCTGCAAAAACAGGGCCTGCAACTGACAGAACAGGGCGACCAGATGGTGGCTATGATTCAGCGCCTGTTACAGATGCGCGAACGGGCTGGCCAGAAAAATTCCCACGGCAAATGCGGATTATTATTCGAAGGGCCGCCCGGCATTTTAAAAACCGAATTGAGTATCGCGGTGCTGGAAGCGCATGGCGTCACCACAGCTCCTGTGGCCCCTGAAGGGAATTCTCCTTACCCGATGGGGGTCGAAGGGGGAGAGAGCGGAGCGTCTCCCCCGCCTGCACCCATGAGGCGGGTGTCATTCCGAGCAATCGGCTCCGCCGATGCGCAGGATATAAACAGGAAGCCATTGCCGCTGTACTCAGCGGGAATGGCTGGAAAGGCGCATTATTTCAACCTGGTCGCCGGCAAGCCCGCGCTGATGGAAAAACAGCTACGGATCGCCCACTTCGCCAGGTGGATCGTGGTGTGCAATGAACTGAACTTACTAAAATCTGAAACAATCGAGTTGTTGATGAAATTACTGGACGCCGGATTATGTTTGATCGGTACAGGGAATTCCAGCCTGGCCGGCAGCGGCCGCCAACCTCTTCTCCCGGCGATCAAAAATCGTTTACAGGTTTTCTATCTGAAAGACTACAATCGTCATCAATTGATCTGGTTCGCCAGGAATCGAAATCTGCAAGAAGGCGCCCTGCTGGCGGATATGTTTCTGGCGCTACGCGACTATCAAACCCAGTATCAACTGCCAGTCGCCAATCCACGGCATTATTTTCGCTGGTTAGAGGCATTGGTGAAATTGCCACGGAACAAACGCCCGGTTGCCGTAATTGCACAGCATTTGCTAAAAGCCGCGTGCAACCCGCTGTTAAGATCGCAAGAAGGTGTGAAGCCTGGCCAACTCCATGCCGTGGAATATGTTTTGCGTCACGTTCCCGCCAAGTCTTTCCCGAAAGCCAGGAGCACTTTCAAGGACACGAATAAATTGATTATGGTATGTTCCAACCCCCAAATTGAGCTGAAGCCCACACCTCCGGCTTCGTCCAGCGATCTTTGTCTGCTGATGTGATGGAGAATTAACACAAGCGCAAATTAGTTTGAAATGTTTGGTCGAACAGATAGTAACCGTTCACCGGCAGGCGTGAACGGTTACAATAGATATCATCCTTTCTGCGTTTGCAGGTTTAGCCGCATGAGTTGTTACGGGTAATCAATTCGTTCCAAACCCCAATAGGTCATTATCATTGCAGAGTAACTTCTCCTTTTCCATTGACTTAAACTTTTCATTACCCTGGTGAGGATTTTTTAATTCATGTTTAAAGACCAGGTAAGAGTTAGCACCCCATTCTCCATAAATTCTAATTAATTGGCCTTTCTCCTCACCTTCCTTCACCGTAGCTTTAATTTTATGAGTGACTTGAGCAGGTATATTTTTATTGATTTTTTCCATTGGAAAAACTGGTTTTACTACATTATCTTTAAAACCAATTTTACCTTTTTTTAATACTTCTATAATAGTGTGCAGTTTAGATGGAGACAGATTTTCTCTTAATTGATCACTAATGATTGCTCTTATTTCTCCTGTTAATGGGCTTTCTAAAGTAAAAATGCAAGGATGATTATCGTTTGATTTTTTATCCTCTGTATAATCATCACAAGATTTCCTTCTTTGATGACTTTGATGGGCGCTATGATATTGATTCTTTTTCTGTTCTTTATTTCTATCCCTTTCTTCTTGAGAAATACGAATTGTGACGAACGGAGGAGCAGTCACCAAAGTTACGGGTGTTCGTGGGAGGGGATGCTCTTTTAAATCTGAATGAGAGCAATCTGGTAAAGATTGTTCAGTCGCTTTAAAAGAACTAGCTAAACTTTTTGATTTATTTTTCTTTCTTCTTTTTCTTTTTATTAGAGGAAAGACAAAGAGAATCGAGTTTTTGATTAATATAATCCAGATCATTCTTATAAGATTGAATCGTTCCTTGACTGTATTCAAACCAATCATCACGCATAAGAGTAGTATTATATTTTCTAGTAAAATCTATTCTTGATTGATAGCTTCTGTTGAAAAGTTTTCTTAATTCATTTATTCTCGCATCTATTTCTTCTTGAGACGAGACCTTGGATAAATTCTGAAAAAATTCTACTAATAATTCCATAGTGTTAATGATATTAACAGGAATTAAGAGATTGTTTTTACTTAAAGAAGTCAATTTATCATAGCATCGTAAGGCAAGCTGATAATTTTTATTTTTTAGAAACAACAAAAATTTTGCATATTGTAGCTTGGCACATATTAATAAATGCCTTTCTATTTTTAAATCAAAATTTCCTACATAATATTCTATATTAAATAATAGTTCTTCAAGGTCCTGAAGGTTAATGGAATCAATAGAGTCAAATTCTGAATGATAGTTATCTAATTGTAATTCCCAGAAAAGGGGATCGTTAAGCATAGGAATATTAATTTCAAAATTCGATTGTATATTGACAAAACTTTTTTGGAAAATTTTTCCTATCTCACTGAGCCTTTTTATAAAAAAGGCTACAAACATAGTTTTTTCTGGTATTGCCACAACTTCTGCAAGAAATTTCTGAGAGAAAAATTGTATGATAAAAAATATTTTTTTAAGAATTTGATTATTAATTTCTACGTATTTTTTAGGGGGATAAGCTAGAAAAATTAGACAAGTGTAATTTTTAAAAAGGTTTTCAATAGTTGCTAGAAAAACTGCTGAAGTTTCTGTAAGATTTCCTACGCTGGCCTTGGATTGTAATATGGCTTTTAATTCTAATTCCTCAGAAATCGAATTAATTTTTGAATAAATTGTCATAACTTCTTCGGCGATTTGTTCTTCAATGGTCTCTTTTAATATATCTAATAATCTAATATTTTCAGAATTTTCAGGAAGAGAAATAATTTTTCCATCTGTGTGATCATTGAGATATTTTTCAGAAAAATCCACGCCATGTAAAGTAAGGCGAAAAATAATTTTTTTCGAATTTTTTTCGAATTTTTCAAGCTCGCCACTTAACCAAAGATTAGTCACATAACGCTCAGGATTTTCTTTTATAGATTTTATATTTAAATTCCATAATCGCATTAGCACAAAAGGATGTAATTCTTCATCATAACTTAGGACAGCGTTGAGTTTATATTCATCTTTGCTATCTCGGATGCCCTTGAAAGGCAGGCCAGTGAAATCTCGTAACTTAATTATGTTTACACTCAACGAAGTATCTAAAATACCATCATTATTCTTCATAACTTTCCCTAATTTTATTTTAATCGATTAAAGTTAAAATCTGCCTAAGATTTATGAGTTATATTCTACTAAATTTGAGCGCAATACTCAATGAAGGCAAGACTAAACAATATTTACGGGGTGGGTGGTCGCTACAATATACTCATTCCGAATGAATTTTCGATATCGTCATTGCGAGCGTTAGCGAAGCAATCCAGTACAGAGCGTTGGCTGGAGTACGAACTGGATTGCTTCGCTGACGCTCGCAATGACGGTTGAACCTAAAAATCATTCACGAGACTATAGTCATCAACACTATCCAATTAGTGATTTTCAGGAATGGCCGCAGGCCCGTCTTTCTCGAACCTGGCTGCTGATTGGGGGATTTTCAGGCGGTTGAAAAACCATATAGCGATCAGTAAATAAACTCCCTGGACAATAAAGACGGTTTTAAAAGCGATGAGCGGGATGGAATGCGCTAAATCATTGGGGCCAATGACTGCGATCATCGTCAGTGCTGAGAGGGCAATGCCAAAACTTCCGCTTATCTGAATAATGCCGCTGTTGACAGTCACTCCCTGACTGGTCTGCTTATCCCTGAGGGTTTCATAAGTATGGGAATTCATCAGCAGCCGTTTGTAAGCTGGATAAAAATCCCATGGTGATCTGCTGCAGAAGTAATAATGGGATAATTAACTGAAACGCCTGCCAGTAAAAACTGCAAAAAAATACCAGTAACAATATCGAATTCAGGATCAACAGCCGACGATGGTTAAACCGATTTAGCAGTCTCGTCAGAACCAGCATCAACACGAGAGAACCTGCGACAGCGGGCAGGGTGAATAATCCTGATTTTACGGCGCTAAATCCAAATCCAGCCTGCAATAATAAAGGGATCAGGAAAGGATGTGCGGTCATGGTTAGCCTTGCCAGCATACTGCCAATAGCCGCGATACTGAATTCATGATTATGAAACAGCCTTAGGTTAAGAATGGGATCAGTTTGCTTGTCGGGCATAGATAATATAAATTAAAAAACTACCGACAGCGATTGCCAGCAGTGCTGTTTTAATCAACAGGGAAGTGCGGGTGTCGATGAGAATATCTATTAAAAATAAAGTCGAGGCGAGGGCTGTGCCGATTAGCACAAAACCATACACATCGAAACGGGTTTTAATTTTTTCGCGAATTTCCGGTAAATATTTATATATTAAGTAACCCCCAAGGATTCCCATGGGAGCGTTGATAAAGAAAATCCAGCGCCAGTTGGCATAAGTTGTGAGCGCGCCGCCTATCAGCGGACCTAATAACAGGCCTAAAAGAGCAAGGATATTGATTGCGGCCATCGCCTGCGACCGGGCAATTCCGGTATAACAGCGAATAATAATTTGCCGGCCCACCGGCATCAAAAACGCGCCACCAATTCCCTGCAATAACCGGAAAACCGTTAACATCGGTAAATTCACTGACAATCCGCAGGCAATTGAACTGAGGGTAAAAAGGCTAATGGCGAATAACAGCGAATTTTTCTCTCCGAACCGGTCGGCCGCCCAGCCACTGACCGGAATGAACACGCCTAATGACAAAAAGTAAACGGTCAGGATTTCTTTGAGCTGGATGGGATTAACGTTGAGACTTGTGGCGATCTGGGGGAGAGAGGTATTAAGAACCGTGGCATCGAGCATTTCCATTAACAGGATGACTGAAATAATCCGCAGGAGAGTTTTTTTAGCCTTTTCAGGGACTTGTAAGTTGGTCATTTAAATATAATCTTTTGACTCCTCTGAATATTCTGATCAAATTTTAGCATAGATTACCGTGAAGTTAAAGATAGCAACGCTCCAGCACTTCTTCGGGACTGAGCTGGGTTTTTTCAGCTCCATCGGCCTGCAGGCGGATCCTGCCTTCTGCCAGAGCCAGCAGGCGGTTGCCGTATTTTAAGGCTATTTCAAGGTTATGGGTGGTGAGAACGCAGGTAATCGATTTTTCCTGAAGCAATCGTTCGGTATACCGGATTAAACTGGTGGCGATCTTGGGATCGAGGGCGCTGGTGTGTTCGTCCAGTAATAATAATTGCGGGGGATGTTGCAAACATAACGCCAGCACCAGACTTTGTCGCTCACCCCCCGATAACGCCGCCACACTGACGTCTAATTTTTTGGGTAACTGTCCATGGAAGGCGACCAGGTAGTCCGCATAAAATTTTTTTTCTTCACGACTGCTGATTTTAAAAGAAATCTTTTGAAACCGGGTTGCCCACAGTAAACAATTTTCAAATACCGTTAAATTATAAAACAGGGAATCACGGAGGTCCTGAGTGACGGTGACGACTTGCTGACTCAGTCGCCGCATGGGAATGGCGTCCAGATTTTTTCCCTTAAGCAAAATTTCTCCGGTGGTGGGGTGGTAAGTACGATTCAGTAATTTCAACAATGAGCTTTTACCGGAACCATTGCTGCCCAGTAGAATAATGCGATCGCCGGGATTAATTGAATAATTAATATCGTCAAGAATGGGCCGGTCGGCCCCGGGGAATTTTAAGCCGACATTGCGGATCAGACATAAATGGTTTTCGGTAGTCATGTTAAAGCTCTGGCCGGCCGGAATGGCCACTTTTGGTGGTTAATCTCAGGAAAAAAACTAAAATAATTCCCAGCAGCAGTTTCAGATTAACAGGATTGACGCCCCAGGCCAGAAACTCATTGATCGCGAGAAAATACAGGCATACGCCGATAATGCAGCCGCCAAATTCTATGGGCAAGTGGAAACGATGCTGTTTATAAAGGGGTTTCAGGATTTGCCGTCCAATCACGACAGTGCCGATGCCGGTTAAAGCCATCCCGAATCCCATGTTCAAATCCGAATAGCCGTTAACCTCTGCAGTCATCGCGCCACACCAGGCTACCAGTGCATTACTTAATGCAAAGCCTGCAAACCGGCAAAGCTCGATACGATGGCCGAGGCGATGCAGTAATTGTTGATGATCGCCGAATGCCCGTAACACCAGACCATAACGGCTAATGATTAAGAGGCCTAATAAAAGGGTAATGATGACGGCAAAAACAATCACGAATACCCAATTACCGTTCATATTGTCGATACCCAGAAGACTACCTAAAGTGGCGCTGTTGTATAGGCTGATGTTGGGCCGGTTCATGACGTCGAAGTTAATGCTATACAGCATAAATAAGGCTAAAATTCCTGCGAGCAATGAGTTAATACGGCCTTTGTATTGAATGAGGCTGACGCCGATGCCGGCCAAGGCTCCGCCCGCTCCTGCCGCCAAAAAAGCCAGACCGGCCGGAACGCCGGCGACCAGTAACCTCGCAAAAATAGCGGCTCCCAGAACAAAACTGCCGTCCACCGTTAAGTCGGTAGCCCGCAAAATCACATAACTGATATAAATACCCAAAGCCAAAGGAAAAAATAAAATACTTTGGCTGAGGGCGGTTAAGAGGATATCCATAGTTTACGGACTAAGGGCCGGGTTCAATTCTACCCTGAAATGTTGTTGATGCGCGTAATTTTGAATGGCGTCGATATTCAAACCTTGCTGCTCCGCCGCCCTGGTATTGATAAAAATTACCAGTTTTTTTATGGATTGGATCGGCAACTGACTAACCGGCTGGCCGCTTAAAATTTTGACGGCTAATTCGCCGCCGTCCTGGCCAATCTGTTTTTCCCGCACGCCAAGCGCTGCCCCTGCGCCGCCGGCGACAGAACCTTCGTCGGAAGTGATCAACGGCAAATGTCTTTTATTGGCGTTATAAACCAGGGTGTTGATGCCGCTGACCACCAGATTATCTTTGAGGATAAATATCGCCTGACTGTCTTTATCGATTCTCTGGCTGGTTGCGTAGAGATCGCTGAGATTTTGAATCATCAGCGGTTGAACGGCGATACCTTGCTGTTTGGCGACGTCGATAGTCGTTTTGGCTTCAGGGATCACTTTATCGTCCGCGCTGTAGATAAGGGTCATTTTTTTCAGGTTGGGTAAAATGGCATGGATAAACGCCACCTGTTTTGCGCTGTCGATTTCATCGCGTATGCCCGTGAGGCGATCCGCGAGCCCGTTTTTATCGCGGTCGGAATCGGTAATCATCGCCGCAAGGCCGAGGATGGGCTGGTTTTTAACCATGCTAATGGCCATTTGGGTAGTGGATGTCGCCACCGGTACAATCAAATCCACTTTCTGGTTTATAAATTTTTGAATAATTGCCCGCTGGATATTTAAATCGTGTTGGGCATTTTCTACTTCAAATCGCACCTTTCCGGGATAATCGCCAGAAATGGTTTCTTCAAAGCTTTTTACAATTTCGCGCAGAGCCACATGATCCATAGGAAGGACAATACCGATGGTGACTGGTCTGGCAGCCGGTTTTGGAGTCTTATCAGCGGCAAAAACAGCGGTGGTCAGCACTAATAAACTACTTATTATCAATAATATAAATTTTTTCACGGTAATTCTCCGGGGTGAAATTAAAAGTCGAATCAGTTTTTGTAATGTTACATGATTACAAAATGTTTGTCAACTGTTTGGGCATTTTTTTATAGAAACAGAAAAAAATTAAGGAAGATTTGACAAATTATTAATTAAGTGTTAGTTTTTGCGAACTATCTGCAAATTATAGCCTTAAATAAGGGAAAAAAATATGTTAATTGAATTTTCTGTTAAAAACTACCGCTCATATAAAGAGCAAAAACGACTAAGTCTTATTGCAAATTCCGGCAAAGAGTTGACTACGGAAAACACCATCTTATTACCGAATGAACAAAATCTTTCTTTACTTAAATCAGCCGTGATCTATGGGCCAAATGCTGCGGGGAAAAGTAATTTGCTTAGAGCCTTATATTTCATGCAGCAATTTATTGTAAATTCCACAGATTTAAATAAGGGACCGTTTCCTATTGATTGCCCGTCTTTTTTCCTCGATTCCCGGACAGAAAAGATGGCAAGCGAATTTGAAATCATTTTTATTAGCGAAGGTGTGCTGTATCAGTATGGATTCGCAGTGACAGATACCCGCGTTTATAAAGAATGGTTAACCGCTTTTCCAGAAAAAAGACCGCAACAATGGTTTATACGTGAATATAATACTGAACTTAATAAAGAAGAATGGAAATTTGGTTCTAAAATGCTTGGCGGCAGAAAAATTGAGCTTTGGAAAGAAATGACACGCTCTGATACTCTTTTTTTATCTACAGCCACCCAGTTGAATAACGAGCAATTAGCCCCCTTATATACTTGGTTCAAAGAAAATTTAGTTATCTTTATGAATTTTCAACCTCAATTTTATTTAGAAAATTTGAATGATTCTTCTTTGCTTGTCGAGTTATTTGAGGCTGAAGGAGGAAGAGAAAAGACTGTAAATTTTATTAAAAATTTTGATTTAGGAATTACTGATATCAGAGTGGGGCAGAGGCCAGGTGATTCTATAGAAATTTTTTTCTTTCACTTAAATGAAAAAAACCAAAGAGTAGCATTTGGGGTAAAAGAAGAGTCGGAAGGTACTCGAAAATTACTTGCCCTCATTCCATTTCTATTTAAAATTTTAAAGGAAGAAAAAATTCTTATTGTTGATGAAATTGGTAATAGTTTTCATCCTTTGTTAATGCAAGATATCTTTCGATTTTTTCAAAACACAGATACTAAACAATCCAACGCGCAATTGATCTGTTCCACCCATGACGTCAATTTACTTAACCCTACATTATTTCGTCGCGATCAGATATGGTTTGTAGAAAAAAAACCAGATCAATCTACTGACTTATATTCCCTTGCCGATTTTAGCCCCCGTAAGTATGAAGCCTTTGGTAAAGGATACCTGGAAGGACGCTACGGCGCTTTACCATTTATCGGTGAGTGGAAATTTGATGAATAAAAAAAGAAAAATCTCAGTTAAAATCTGGGATCCTAATTTTAGACGGCCAAAGCGGGTTCAAAAATCTCCTATTCTAATAGTTTGTGAAGACAGTAATATTTCTCAAAAATATTTTAAGTGTATAAGGGAAAAATATTTATTAAAGCATGTGGATATTCCTTCAAGGAAAGGCGAAGGAATATCTTTAAGCGAACTACTTGGATGGGCTATTGAGGAACACAAAAGATTAGATAAAAAATATTCAGAAATCCATATCGTTTTCGATAAAGATACTCACCCTGATTTTGAAGAAGTTCAAAGGCGAATTGATAAACTGAGGCTTCGTACTCGGGATGGTGAAATAGTTGCAGTTTATCCATCTATAGCTATTCCTTGTTTTGAATATTGGTTAATGCTACATTGCAAAGAAACTACCAAACCTTTTTCTTCATCTTTCCAATTAAAGAAAGAATGGAGGAAGCTTTGGGGAGACGAATATGAGAAAAGGCCGGATAAAATTTTTTCTCAAATAATCGATGAAACCAGGTTATTGAAAGCAATGGAACGTGCCAAAAAATCCAGAGAAAATTCGGATATAAATAATCGCAATCCGTGGACAAATATGGACGAACTTATCCAAAGGTTGTTGAATGTTCCTGACTGCGTTACCGTATCTAATTTTCTAAAAGTTGTTTTTTCTCCAACTCTAGATACCATTACTTAACCCATTTCAAAGAGATTTATTATGAATAGATTAAAAAATATACATCCGGGTGAAATATTACTTGAAGAATTTTTGATTCCTCTGGGAATTAGCCAAAACAGACTGGCTGCAGATATGCAAATATCTCTGCGGCGAATTAATGAAATAGTTCATGCTAAACGAAATATTACTGCCGATACTGATTTGCGACTTTCCCGGGCGCTGGGAACATCAGAAGGCTTTTGGATGGGCTTGCAAACTGATTATGATTCGGAGCCACAGCAACGCTTGAACTTTTTGCCGCTGCGGCAGGGACAGGGTTGATTGCGATTTACTTTGGGAGTCGTCCCTTTTATATAATACCAGCGACCGTCCAGTCGTTGAAATTCACTCAGTTCGTGAATGATATGATTGTGATTCAGTTGCCGGTAACTGGCGACAAATTTAACGAATCCAATATCGGCGCCTTCCACAACCGGAGGCGCTGCAATTATTTTCAGACCCAGCCATTGCACCTCTGAAGCCCATTGCCGCGCTGCATCAGGATTGAAATTTTTTGCCGCAGCGCCGCGCATTGTTTGCTGAATATAAGCAATATTGGATAGGGAATACGCCGTATAGCGTGAGCGCATTAAAGCTTCGGGAGTTTCAGGAAAAAATTGTCCTGATAAATAACGTCCACAACAATCGCTGACTGCGCGTTGGGAATTACAGGGACATTTGTTGCTCATCATGAATTTTCGATATTGAATCAGAATCAAATTATTTTTATGGAAATACAGTCATTCCGAATGATTTTTAGGCCTTCTTTCGTGATTCGTCATCCCGCGACTTGATCGCGGGGATCCAATGAGCGGGCAAATTCACTCTGGATACCGCGGTCATGCCACGGTATGACGTACTCTTGCCATTGAGTACGACTCCTAAAATTCAGGCGCAATGACTATTATATATATTCATTTTTAGAAAATTTGTCAATCACTATGATCTTTTTTCAAGTATCAGCGCAAAAATCATTAATTTTAGTTGTAAATAATTGCACAAAAAACTTGATCTCTCCTCCATTATGTGGAACTATGCTGTACAGTTTTATTATTTTGAGTACTTCTCAAATCTTTAAGGTCAGGATGTCCACGGAAGCGGGACAAGATCAGTCTCTTAAAATACTGGATGGTATTAATATGAAAAAAAAGGATAAAGAAAGAAAAACTCAGGCAGCCACTGATGATTTTTCGTTTGGATTTGCATTCGGATCAGAAACATCAACTTCTTCGTTCAGTGAGAGTTTTTCAGGATTCGACTTCGGAGGAAATTCTTCTTTTGAATTACCCTCTGAACCATCAGCATCAAGCTTTTCTTTTGATGGTGACTTTAATTTTGGTGGTACAGAGATGCCAATACCAGATTCCTCTCCTTCCATTTCAACATCACTGTCAGAAGAAATAAAGCAAGCGCCTTCATATAAACCCCAAGAATTGGTCAGTGCCTTACAGACACATTACAAAAAACAGGGCAATATGGTCAGATTGCCTATATCAGGATATTCAATTCCTACCAAAGCCATGGTGAGTTTAATTGTCAATGAAAACTTTCAACAATCGCAGCGCCAAAAAAAAGAAGATTTAGAAGATAAAAAAAAATCTGATGGCGATGATAGTCAGGATGCAAAATCATGGAATTTCGAATTAGAAAAGACTGAAGAAAAATTCATTGAGAAAGTTGAGACTTCTATTACCCTTGAAAATATTCTTGTAAAAAAAACTTATACTTATGATGAATCGTTTAATCATATTTTATATGATGAACCGTTTAATCGTATTTTAATTGAAGTTCCATTGGGTAATATGTCTGTCTTAACCCAGGGTTTGACATGGTTGTGGGCGAGCAGGCCTGATTATTTTAAAATGAAGGAATTTAAATATGTGATTTTGGTGCCTATGCGTCTGTGGTTATCCGAAAAAGTTACTGCGAAGACAACATTATCAGCGCATTTGGCTAAATTCATTTATAAAAATTACCTATCACAAGCTGTAGAAAAAGAAGATATTGGCCTGTTGGAAACTTTGCAAACTGTATTAAGTTTTGGTGAAGATAAATCTACTCTACTGATCCTGGATGGTTATCATGAAGTCTTTCATCTCTTGGATGATGAAAGTTCGTTCCGTGCTCAATTATTGAGAGATGCTTTGAGTTTCAAGCAGGTGATAGTGACTACAAGCGATCAACATAAACCATCTCAAGATATTGGCAACTTTGACAATGAATTAAGGATTGTGGGTTTTCAGGAAGACCAGATCGAGATATTTTTTCAAAATTACTTTGATTGGCAAGTGACGCAGGTAGGCTTTGGAAGCATTCCGTTGTTGAGTCAAGAAGAAAAAGAAAAAAAATACCAGGACAAAGAAGAAAAGTCACTATTAACAAGCCAAAGCATGAGGCGGCAATTCACAAAAGCTGTAAAAGAAAATCCGCAAATATTGGAAGTGGTATCTGATCCTTTGATGTTAGCTTTTTTTTGCGATATTTATGGACCTGAATTTCTGTCATCTCATCATATTTCGCCATTAATTGACCTCTCTCTTACTTCCTTCTGCAACAAAATAGCAGAGAGTTTTCTGAAGAGATATTGGCAAAACCATCAGAAGCATTTGATTGATTTTTATGAATTTAAAACCCTTAGAGCACCTTGCTTTGTTGAAATGGAAGCATTAGGCATCTTGGCCTGGCAAAGTTTTCAGGCGAATGAGATCATTTTTTCTGAGGACACTATCAATACTACCTTGGAACAATTACGTGGACATTTTGTTGATAGGAATATAGAAGTTTGTTTTGCTAATGCCAAAGGAATGGGATTTTTGCATGTCGAGCCCAATGAGCATAAAAGTTCACGGCATCTGTCTTATTGTTTTGTTCATTCTACCTTTCAGGAATATTTTGCCGCCTATCATTTGTTACAAAATTTACAAGGGTATTATAGTAAGGTGGTTTATGAGGAAAATATTACCTGGATTGCCCAACATAAATATGAACCTCGTAATGCCAGGGTGATGGGATTTTTAGCTGGATTGACAGTAATGAAGGGATATGATCAAGCGCTAGAGGCTTTTTGGTATGCAATTTTATCACCACCCCATGATATTATTGGTGGTTTACATGTGCAACTCGTGATGCGTTGCTTGCATGAAGCACGGTTAGACGACAGAGTTCCAGAGAAAGATAAATTGCTCGATTCGGTAAAAAAAGGGGCTGGACGTATCAAGTATGACTCCATGAAATGGTTTGTACATTGTTTATGTGCATATCCAATATTAATTCATCAGGGGGGAATAATAGAGTCATTAATGAGAACAAAGGATTATGAACAAGAATCAAGCATTGCGGCATTGGGTAAGATTGGAAGAATAGCTCCATCCGCTGAAATAGTCACTTTTCTGCTCAAAGCTTTGGAAAATAAAGCATACGGTATTCGGAAGAAGGCTGCTGAAGCTTTGGGGCAAATTGGCGAAGTAGCTCCAGAAACGAAAGGATTGATAAAAGGATTACTGCGGGTATTACACGAGGAAGAACATGAGTATGAAACTATTAATATTTTGAGTCATATTGGAAAAGTAGCTTTGGAAGCAGAAGAAATAATAGCGGGACTATTGGAGTTCATTGACGAAAAAGAAAATTGTTCCCGATATTGTGCAGTCAACGCATTGGGTCAAATTGGAATGGTAGCTCCAACAGAAAGCCTGATGACTAATTTGCTGGGGTTGCTAAAAGACGAGGATTCCAATGTTAGAACAGCCGCCGCTGAAGCATTGGGTCAAATCCGCATTGTAGCGTCACAGGAAAAAGAGTTAATACAAGGTTTATTGCGGGTAGTCCAAAATGACAAAGAGGACGCTGTTTGCACAAAAGCGGTTACCACTTTAGGCATAATCGGAGTCAATTATCCTTCAAAGGAAATAGTAGCCGATCTCCTACTGGAATTGCGATCTGAAAAGAGAGCTAAAGGACGTTACGCTTCACATGTTCCTGAAAAAGCTGCCATTGCTTTAATCCGGATAGGGATATCAGCTCCGGAAACGGAAGGATTGATACTAGGACTACTACAAGCTTTAAAGGAGGATTTTGGATATACGGTTTCTTATGAGGTTTCTAAGGGATTATCCAAAATGGGTGTTTTAGTTCCAGAAACAAAAGGATTACTATCAGGTTTATTACAAGGACTACAAAATAAAGATAAACAGATTAGGAGAAACGCAGCTGAAATTTTGGGTGATATTGGGTCAGTTTCTCCAGTGAATGGTCTGGTTGAAAAGTTGATTCAGTTTTTGCAGGATAATGATGCCGATGTAAGAGCAGCAGTTGCAGATAGTTTGGGTAAAGTCAGTGAAATCATCCCAGCGACAGAAAAATTGGTAAATTGTTTACTTCAAGCTCTGTACAAGGAAAGTACATGGGATACTCTGAAACCTATTGTCAGGGCTTTAAAAAAAATCTGCAAAATGACACCACCTATGGGACGCAAAATCGCATCCGGTCTATCAACGGCATTGGAAAGTGAAGAGGATGATGATATCCGTCAAAAGGCTACCTATGCCGTGGGTCAAATCAGTAACGAAATCCCCATCCCGAAAGACGATTTGGCATCTAGCCTTCTAACAATGTTACAAGATGAGGAGGATCGTGTTAGGCATGCGGCTGCCATTGCTTTGAGCAAAATTGAAGTAACAACCCTCTCTAATGCAGTAATGGAAGAATTGATAAAAGGACTATTACGGGCCTTACAGGATTGTCAAGATGAGGAAGAAGAAGATCAGGAAGAAGAAGATCAAGAGGAAGGAGAAAATTTTAATTTTGGAAGAACCACTCCTCTTAGTGAAGAAATTATGATTACTTTAGGAAAATGTGGTGTGGTAGCCCCACAAATGGAAGGTCTACTAGATGGATTGCTACAGGCGTTGCACGGGAAAAACCATAATATCAGGAGGCAAGCGGCTAACGCTTTAAATCAAATCAGCGCAGTTGCTTTGCCTACAGACAAGTTAATAAATGGGCTGTTACGAGCGTTGCAAGATGATGAAGATAATTCGATAAAGCACACTATCGTAATGACCTTGGGCAAAATCTGCAGGATTCAGACTACTAAAAGTTTAGCCTCCGATCTTATAAAGATAGCCAAGGAAGAGAAAGATAAAGAAATTTGTAAAGCGGCCATTTCTATTTTGGGTTCAATTGGAGTGAATTATCCATTGATAGAGCAGGTGGTCATTGCTCTGATGCAGGCACTGCAGTCAAAAATCCCAGAGATTCGACAGGAAGCGGGATTTGCTTTATGGAGAATTGGATCAGAAACTTCAATGACAAATAAAGTGGTGTCGGACCTGCTTCAACATCTGCGAGTTAAGAAGAAGAATGTAATCGGACAGTATGAAGCTATCATTACTTTAGGTAGGATAGGTATGCAAGTCCCATCCAATAAAGAATTAATACAAGGTTTACTTCAGGCGTTACAGTCTAAAAAAAATGATATCCAGAAAGCTGCTGTGAGTGCATTGGGTCAAATTGGAGTAATAGAACCTTTGACAGAAGGTTTAATTATTGGTCTGCTGCGGTTGAAAACGTCGTCGGATTCGGGTATTGATTACAGCTTGGGGTCATATATTAAAAGGGTATTGTACAAAATTTTTGACCGATTGCCCACACTTTTTTCTGTGCATTTTCATTTTTCTAAGCAGGCTCAGAAAATAGACTCGCTATGGATTAATTGGATAGTTACATATCTCATGGTCGGGGCAAAATACCCAGGGATCGTGTTACATCATCCTACCCATCTACAATTAATTGCAGGTACTAAGGTCGAGATTGTGCCTGTATCGGATATGAAAGTCATGCAACCCCTATTAGCTATGTCCACTACTTTCTTCTCCAAAACTCTTACTTTGGAGAATTGCCAGCAGGGTAAAACAGCACTTTATCCCGCTGCCAAAAAGCCCCAGTTTAAACCAGCCAGGTATCCTAAATCATCCACCGAATTCAAATCTACTGAAAAAAATTCACAGAGCGCAACTCCTGATAAAAAGCTGGATTCTAATCAGAGTTTGAGTTTTTTACTTGATCCTCCTGCTTCGTCTTCTACGTCCTTAGAGAGTTCATTGAGTTTTATTTTCACTTCGCCGGATGTTGGTACGTTGTCAGCTTCTCCTCCCCCTTCTCCTCCTCCTCGTTCTCCTATTCTAATATTTCCATCAACCAGGAAAAATTCTAAAACTTTTGAAATGAGTCAACATTCCTCTTCATCTTCATTCTTTACTGCCCATATTACTCAAACTACAAAACAGGGAGATGAAAAAAAAGACGACAAAAGTCAGGCATCTTCTTCATCAAACGGGGCCTATAGTGCAGGTTTGTTTTCGTCTCAGCCGCCCAATCCAGTGAATATACTTGCTCCAAAAGCCTGGCAAGCATTCCAAAAAAAACTGCAGGAACTCAAAAAACAAAAATATACTTTTACTTTAAAAAGAGAGAAAGGAGATCAATTATTACTGCAATTTAATAGGAAGACTGTATGGGGAAAGAAAGAGAAGATTATCGATGAATTGGTAGATACCTTTGAGACACTACAAACGTTGATCATTGAAAACGGCATCACTGCAGAAAAACCTGAGTTTCAAGTCGATTGGGATGATTGGACCTTAACTTTACAAGCTGCCCCAATGCTAATTGATTCAATAAGCAAATTGTTGAAAGATGCGGTACTGGTGGCTTCCACATCAGACCACGAAGTTGAAACTTGTAGGATGCAATAAAAATTAAGCAGTTAGTAATAATAAACTGCCTCGCTCAACCCCTCACCCTCCGCGCTTCACGCATCGACCTCTCCCACAAAGGGAGAGGTGAAAAATGTCGTGTACAGAGATTTAGTTGTAAATAATATTGTTAAAGAAATTGAATAAATGTTAGACTATAAAATAATGTTATCACTTTAATTTTTATAAATATTTAATTGGAGAAAACAATGTCTAAGGCTTTTGCGTTTTCTGGTTCCCAAGATCAACTTTCAGATGAAATAATTTCGCCGACTCCGGTATTGCTCATTGACTCTGACGGAACTATTTTTTCTGGAAATATGAAAAAAATAATTAGCGCGGTGATCAGTTTTTTAAAAACACCGCTTGGGGAACGCAACAGTATCGAAGAATTTTGCAGGAAATTGGGTACTAACGATCTTCCGGTAGAAACCATGGACTTATTGAAAATATGGCTTAAAACACAGGAAGATTTTCAGGTTCCATGGGAGATTCCCAACGAAGAATTATATGAAATCCAGCAAAGTGTCGCCGAATTTTTTCCTCTGGTTAAATGCATGAATACTTCTCTCACTGCTCTGGACATTTTCAAAATGGTGATGGAAAAAAATGGCGTTGTCATGGTATTAACTTTTAATATTTATGCTCCCTTTACGATTCGCCAGTCTTTGGTAAAAAAAGGGTTGCCAATTGAAGCAGCATCCAAAATTAAAATTATTTGCCTGGACTCCGGTATAACAACCTGTCACGAAGATGGAATTTATATTTACCCGTTACCACAGGAAAACCAAACCTTAAATAAAAATGAATTTATTAACGAAGCGAAAAGAATCTGCAGCGAGGAATTCAAACTGGTTCACTGTCAGTATATTTTTGCCGATGATCAACATACGCAAGCGGCTCAACTAAAATGGTCTAATCTGCGCGTCGTGAATGGCAATTATGACTGTGGGCAGCATCTGGAAATGTTGAAAAATTATATTAAAGGTGGCGCGGACCTCGAATCGAAACAGTATCATCAGGATTTAGATAATTCTTACGATTCCGACGCATGCATTTTAGATATCGTTGAACAAAGCCATACCCCCCAGTTAAAATATTTAAATTTATCCACCGGCGGGGACCAGTTGAAGACTCACGACGACGAACAGGCGCAAGTGAGTTCCATGCGAAAGATATCTTTTGAACTACCACCCCTCTATCTTCCGCCGCTGTTTTCTCAAGCGATATCTCCAGGGGACACTAAAAAATTCGGTCAATCTATCAATTTCTTTCCTGCGGAAACATCATTACCCGGCAGTTCTACAGATACCCTATCCGACTCGACCAGTGAAGAGAATTTAAACCAGAAAATTTACAAGAATACCATTCCAAACGCCAATACATCGTTCAGTCCTCTGACCATATCCTCCAGTATGGATAGTATTGAACAACCGCTATCTACTGTCTCCGAGCCAGGAAGCAGCCCACTCCCACTCATCCGCGATCCCAGCAGAAATCAACTCAGCCCGATTTCTTTGCAAACAAGCGAAGAAAACCCGCATAGATTTACTTTTGATAGCGTTAAATTCCAAAAAAGTAATTCGATGTCAACCCTTCCGCTGGTTGGACAACAGAGTCCACCCAAACCGCGGCTGGCTGTTAATTCTTCTTCGGCACAAAACACCGAGAAGCCCTGCTGCTGCCTGATTTTATGACATCATTGCGCCAAAATGGTGGGGCGTAAAGGTTGTAAATTAATCTCCTCGACGACAAAACGGTTTTCTGATTCCAGAATATAAGCAATGGCGCTGGCGATATCTTCGGGCTGTATGACATTTTGAGGATCGCTCCCCGGGATAAAGTGCAGGTTATCGAAAAAAGGTGTACTGACCAGACCAGGATTTACCAGGGTAACACTGACGCCATTAGCGCGGCATTCAGCGCGTAAACTTTGCGCGAAACCACGCACGGCAAATTTAGTGGCGCAATAAATGCTTCCCTGTTTGGCGCCGTTAAGTGCGGATTCGGAACCCATGAGGATAATTCTACCGTGTTTTTGGCGCTTAAGCCCGGAAACCCAAGTTTTCACCAGTAAAACCTGTCCCAGAAAATTAACGTTGACCAAATCACTGATTTGCGCAGTGGAAAATTGTTCCAATGCCCCGAAGCGTCCATAACCAGCGTTGCTGATAATGGCATCCAGTTTTGGATGCTCACTATGAATTTGTTTAAGGATTTTCTCCGTGTTCCTGATATCACTAAAATCCACAGTATAGGTCAGGTATCGTGAATTCCGCGGATTAAATTTTTGATGATTTCTGGCTAATCCAATAACCTCATGACCCAATTCCAGTAATTTTAATGTAATCGCGCGACCAATGCCGCTGGAAGAACCCGAGATTATAATTTTCATAAGGCGTTGCACGCAAAGAATAAATTGGATGAGATATACTTTTGTAAGTGTGTTTCGACAATGGTTTTCATTCGTTGCTCCAAAGCGGGTGAATATGAATAATGCTGTTCCCGTTTCAACAAGGGTTGCGCCATTAATTTATCCGATGGATAAAGTTTAATAATTTTCTGATACATTTTTTGTGGAAAACGTAAAGGCCCGATGCTGACGGAATGAACGGATTCTGGTGGAATATGCTGAAATATCTGAAAAATAAGCTCCCGATATATTTCTTCAAAATTTTCAGCATTGATCAGAGGATCAAAACGCAGACCGATTCGCCAGCCTGCTCGCGCTAACTGGCTCATAGCCAACAGTCTTTTTTTCAGCGGCGGTACTTTATGTTCCACCTGACTGGAAATTGCCTCCGGCGTAAAACTGAAAGCGACGACGCAGTTGGCAATGGCCGGCTGCGCAAGTAATGGCTGAACATGCGCGCTTTTGGTGCGTAATTCTAAAAAGGCGCGAGGATGTCTGGAAAAAAATGCCAGAAAAAATTCGAGGAAATTCGTAACCTCGTCGAAGGCTAAAGAATCGCAATCATATCCTGAAAAAAAATAAATAGTCCGCTCCGGGCTGGCGCTTATAATTTTAGTTATTTCATCGGCAAAATCTTCGTAATTGATGAACACGACATAATGAGCGCTGGGATACATACCTTGCAGAAAACAATAACGGCAATCATACAAACAATTGAGCATGTGCGAAAAATAATAATTTTCATGTCCGCCAATTCCAAAACTTTCCGGCGTGGGGATCACTAATTTTCCTGTTTTATTGGCCAAAATCAGCGCCGGACGGCGTTTTTGTAACCGAAAATTTTGAGATTTCAGGTTAAATATTTCCTGATAATTATCACATTCAATCAGGACTGCGCCTCGACCTGTCTTTTGCAGGATTTGCCGCGTGCGCGGATGATTTTTAATGGCGGATTCATAATAAACTATTTGCACAGAAATACCCCGGACAGCTGATTGTCGAGAGCAGTTAATATTCCTGCGGGTGTATTTTCGACAGAAAATGCTGTCAGCGGATTATTAGCAGGAAAATTAATTTGCCAGCGGCGTAATAGTTCGTGCAATTGATGCCGTTGGTATTGCGTAAAATGAAAGCGTGCGATGAAATCCTCGTAATGCGCGGGAGGCTTTGATTGCAAATATTCCTGCGCCGATAGATCCAATAAATAACCCACAATTTGCGCAATGGCCATCGCATTATTTCGAAAGAGCTCTGTCACTTGCGAGCTGCTCACCTGATGCAGGGAGCTGGTGGAATTGTCTGAAACTATTTTTAAAGTCTGAATCTGTTCCTGAGTCACGAATCCCAAAGCGGCCTGATGAAAACCCGACGCTTCCATATCTACCAATTTGTCATCCGGGTATAGCGAAGTGGGTTTTTCCACGGTGATTATCGCCGAACCAGGCAGGCTTCCCATCAGAATCGGCAGAGGATAAAAAACTTTGCCGCTCACGGCGTCAAAAATTTTATGGATCGTGAAACATTGACCGATGTCAGCCTTTTTTGCTCCGGCAATGCCGGCGTTCAGGTAACAGGTGTGTGAACCGGAGTTGCAGAGAGCGTGTAAATAACCCAACGCTGCCGCTGATTTTACCCTGCCGACTCCAGAGACGATTAAGTGAATGCTGCGTTCGACATTTGTGTATATGGAATAAGTACTGTGATTATTCAGCCGGGACAGACGGTATTTATCCAGGAAAAAACGGGCTTCACAGGGTAATGCGACGATTATGTTAAGGCTGGACGCTGACATGATCACGTGTCACAGTAAAATGATGTAAAAAATTCGCTAATAACCGATGTCCCTCCTGGGTAGCGATTGATTCGGGATGAAATTGCACGCCAACCAGCGGTAAATTTCGATGTTGAATCCCCATTATCTGACGTTCGCCAGCCATTTTTATATCCTGCGCGAGGCAAAGCCTCTGCTCGGAATGCAGGGGGAGGAGCGAAGCTCTCTCCCCCTTGCGATCCCCCATCGGGTAAGGAGAGTTCCCTTCAGCGGGAACTCTTGAAGGTTCTCCTTCGTTTGCGTTAAATGTCCATGCGGTCACGATAAATTCGTTGGGGAGGGTGGCGGGATCAACGATCAGAGAGTGATAACGCATCGCCGTAAAAGGTTGCGGGATGTCGGCAAAAATACCCTGTTGACGATGGTAAATTAATGAAGTTTTACCGTGCATAATTTCCGGAGCGCACACGATTTTTCCGCCGAATGCCGCGGCGATCGCCTGGTGACCCAGGCACACTCCCAATATGGGAATCCGTCCGCATAACGCGCGAATTAAAGGCAGAGTTATACCCGCGTCTTCAGGCCGGCCCGGACCAGGCGAAATGATAATGTGGCTGGGCCTGGCGGCAACCACCTCGGCGATACTGATTTTATCGTGATGATAAACTATGACTTCGAAAGCTAATTCCCGCAGATATTGCACGAGGTTATACGTAAAAGAATCATAGTTATCTATCAGCAGCAGCATCTTTTCCAGCCAGTTGAATTTGTGCGCGAAGTTCCTGAATTTCTTTCTCGTAACTGTCGGCCTGAAATAATCCGGAGCCGACAATACAAAAATCGGCTCCCGCTGCTACCACTTTAGAAATATTGGAGGCTTTAATGCCGCCGTCAATGCCTAAAATGACACGGGGATTAATGCTGTTAATGAGTTCCCGGGCTTCGCTGAGTTTTTCTACACTCGATTCTATAAACGATTGGCCGCCAAAACCTGGAAAAACCGACATCAAAAGTAAAAAATCGATAGATTCCAGATAGTCCTGCGCCAGACACATGGATTTATCGGGATTGAGCGCGAGGCCCGCCTTCATGCCATGGGAGTGAATGTGCCGTATACAGCCGTTAACGTCAGCGGTGGTTTCGGGATGAAAGGTCAGCATATTGGCTCCCGCTTTGGCGAACGCTTCAATATATTCTTCCGGTTCTTCCACCATCAAATGCGCATCCACCGGAGCTGTAATGCCAGCCTTTCGCAAAGACTGGCACACCACGGGGCCAAAACTTAAATTGGGCACGAAATGATGATCCATCACGTCAAAATGAATCCAGTCGACGCCGGCCGCCATGACGGATTCAATTTCTTTACCCAGCTGTGAAAAATTAGCGGATAAAATGGATGCGGAAATTTGCACTTTTTTCATTGTCGTCTTACTCCAGAGATCTTTTTTTCCAGGCGCAACATCAAGGCGCCGGCGCGGTCAACGCGTTCGCGCAATCCGGCTATTTGACGATAGAAATCTTCAACCTGGGCCCGGGTGGGTAAATACTGCGCCTCGTCCTGACAGAATTCACGAATATTTTCGCTGATCCCCCGGCATGTTTGCAGACCGAAATCGACAACCTTTTTCGCCCGCCAGGTGATTTCATGAGCGGCCGCGTCGCCGAGAAAGCGCGATAAATATTCTTCGCCATCGATATCAGTCCGGTGCAAAATATCGCGAATGGTTTCACCTAAATCCACATCGCCAGTAATTTCAATACCCTGATCAAATAGAGTCGGCCCGCTGGCCCTGGAATAACCCACGCGAATCAGCCCGGCTAATTTTCCACTGATTGTGGTGTCCACTAATCCTTGCCAATCTCCGGTCAGACGGACGCCCTGTTCCTGAATCAGAATATAACAATCCATTTGCCAATCGGTGACGGTCACTTTGACAACCCTGCCTTCCAGTTTATTCAGCCGATGCAAAGTATCGGGGTCTAATTTTAAAAGATGGTTAATGGCCTTTTCCAGAATGACGTATAGCATTAATATTTTACTCCCTGATGGATAGCGACAATGCCTCCACTTAAATTATGATAATCGCAGCGGTCAAATCCAGCCGTTAATAGCATATTTTTCAGCGTTTCCTGGTCCGGGTGCATTCGGATTGATTCAGCCAGATATTGATAACTGGCTGCGTCATTGGCCACCAGTTCACCCAGCCAGGGCAGTATTTTAAATGAATACGCGTCATACACCGGTTGTAAAACAGCAATCACCGGTTTGGAAAATTCCAATATCATGAGGCGTCCGCCTGGTTTTAATACGCGATACAGTGAGGCCAACGCCGCGGCTTTATCGGTGACATTGCGTAATCCAAATCCCATCGTGATCCGGTCAAAATAATTGTCAGTGAACGGTAATGATTCGGCATTGGCCAGAACGCAGGTTATATTTTTATGCAGGCCTGCGTCGAGCAGGCGCTGGCGGCCGACTCGTAGCATGGCTGCGTTGATGTCGGCTAAAAACACCTCTCCTTGATCTCCCACCAATGGGCTGATCAGCCTGCTTAAGTCCCCACTGCCGCCGGCGATATCCAGTACGCTATGTCCGCGCTTTAATGCGCAACCATTAATTGCGAGGCGTTTCCACAATCGGTGAATGCCTAACGACATTAAATCATTCATTAAATCGTATTTTTCAGCGACGCTGGAAAATACCTCACCGACTCGCCGGGTTTTTTCTTTAGGCGCTATCTGTTGAAAGCCAAAATGAGTTTGCGCAGCCATTTCCGCTGAGTGCAGCGTCCATGGCTTCCTTTTTATATCCTGCGCATCGGCAGAGCCGATTGCTCGGAATGAAGGGGAAGAATCGCGATTCTCCCCCTTGCGATCCCCCATCGCGTAAGGAGAATTCCCTTCAGCGGGAACTCCTGAAGTTTCCGAATCCTCACTCATCTTTACTTCCTTCGGTTATAAAATGGAACGGCTTAAATCTTCGTCTTTTGCCAGTTCGGCTAACTGATTGTCGACGTATACCGCGTCGATAATCACCGCCTGGCCGGCGCTGTCGGTCGCTTCAAAAGAAATTTTTTCCAGGAGCCGTTCCAGCACGGTGTGCAAACGCCGCGCGCCAATATTTTCCGCTTTGTCATTCACCTGTTGCGCTATTTCCGCCAACCGCTGAATTCCTTCTTCGGAAAACGTGAGATTGAAGCCTTCAGTGCCCATCAAGGCGGTATATTGCTGCGTCAGTGAAGCGCGCGGTTCCGTTAAAATTCGCACAAAATCACTGAGTAGTCAGCGCTTTTAATTCAACGCGGATGGGAAAACGTCCCTGTAATTCGGGAATTAAATCCGCGGGTTTGGTGAGATGGAAGGCGCCGGAGGCGATAAATAAAACGTAATCGGTTTTAACGACGCCATATTTAGTGACGACCGTACAACCTTCGACTAAAGGCAATAAATCCCGCTGCACACCTTCACGCGAGACATCGCCGCCATAACCTTCGGTACGGCGGACGATTTTATCGATTTCATCGATAAAAACAATGCCATTTTGTTCGGCGTTTTCAACCGCTTGGGTTTTAATTTCATCTTCATTGACCAGCTTCGAGGCTTCTTCTTCCTGCAAATATTTTAAAGCAGCTTTAACGGTCATGCGCCTGATTTTGGTTTTTTTGCTGGCGATATTTTCCATCATGCTTTGGAGTTGGCCAATCATTTCTTCCATGCCCGGCGGACCCATGATTTCCAGCGAAGCGCCGCTGGAAACTTCAATTTCGATTTCTCGGTCGTCGAGATCCCCTTCACGCAGTTTTTTACGGAATAATTGCCGCGCAGCCGACTCCTTGCTCTCGCTGACGGCGGGTTTTTCAGCAGATTTTTGCGGGCTGGAGGGCGTTACCAAAATATCCAGTATTTTTTCTTCGGCGAGTTCCACGGCCTGGGCCTGAACTTTTTCCATGGCGTGCTCGCGCGTCATTTTAATAGAAATATCCACCAGATCGCGGACTATCGAGTCTACGTCGCGCCCAACGTATCCGACTTCGGTAAATTTAGTGGCTTCTACCTTGATAAACGGCGCTCGGGCCAGCGCGGCGAGGCGGCGGGCGATTTCAGTTTTGCCAACGCCGGTAGGGCCGATCATTAAAATATTTTTCGGAGTAATCTCTTTCTGAAGTTCCTCAGGCAGTTGTCGACGGCGCCAGCGATTACGCAGAGCGATGGCCACGGCGCGTTTCGCTTCTTTCTGACCGATAATATGTTTATCCAGTTCAAAAACAATTTCTCGCGGAGTCATGCTGGACTCCGTCAACGATAATGTATTTTTCATTTAATTCTCACTCTCTAGTTCTTCAATAGTAAAATTATGATTAGTCATCACGCAAATATCCGCGGCGATCCCAAGGGCTTTTTTGACGATGTCCAAGGCGCCTAGTTCAGTATTATCCAGCAGAGCTTTGGCGGCGGCCTGAGCGTAAAACCCGCCGGAGCCGATAGCCATCAGGCTGTGTTCAGGCTCAATCACGTCGCCATTTCCGGTCAGGATCAGCGAGGCTTTCCTGTCTGCGACGCACAGTAATGCTTCGAGGCGTCTGAGCATTTTATCTGTTCGCCAATCTTTGGCCATCTCCACGGCTGCCCGGACGAGCTGCCCCTGATGTTTTTCCAGTTTTGCTTCAAAGCGCTCAAACAAGGTGAAAGCGTCAGCAGTCCCCCCGGCAAAGCCCGCAATAACCTGATTATTAAACAAACGGCGAACTTTCCGGGCGTTACTTTTCATCACCATATTGCCCATAGACACCTGACCGTCCCCCCAATAACGACCTTGCCATTGCGGCGAATCGAAAGGATCGTCGTACCATGAAACTGTTTCACTTTTATTCTCCGGCTTAAATACTTATCAATTGGGGGGCGGTCGGGCGGGATTTCAACGGACAAAGCGGGGTTAGACCCCGCGCGTGTCTGCACTCCGGAAATATGAGTTAAGCCGAGGAATCGCAGGGAGTCACTCAAAGTGCCAGACGCTGCACTGTCTTTGGGGCTGACGGGGGACTGTTATTAGAAAAAAAAATCGCTAAACGTTCGTAGACCGGTTTCTCTCTGACCGGTTTCCCAGAAAAGGCTACCCCCGCCAGCCCCAAAGCCAGTTCCGCTGTGACTCTTATCGTTTATGCCTCGGCTTAACTCATATTTCCTATGCAAATGCGCTCTCTATTGTGAAGAGTAGGAGCCAGAGCCAAGATTTTAATGATGGAAATTCAAACCGGTCTTCGGTACACTTTGTCAAAGTGAGAGTTTCCTTTTTTCCTGAATCTTCTTAAAAATAAAACCGAGGTACTTATGCAGCAAGAGCAAAAAAAAGTGGAAGGAAGAAGTAGCGGCCGACTTACTTGACCCTCTCACAAGATATAACCTTTATTCTTTGCGATTGCTTAAGATATGAAGGCTCCATCCCTGGTGACTCCCCAGAGATATTCGATAAAAATCATTAAGATGCAGAGATATTTGATTGACATTGCATGGCTTACTGTGTTCTTTTTGTGTTTTAGCATTTCCGATGTGATAAAATAAAAGGAGTTAACCATGCACTTGCAAGGATTATTGCATCACATTATTTGAGAAGGTCAGATAATATTATTAAAAGGCGAATCCATACTCTTTTATTAATTATTAACTGCGAAACACCACCTTATATTCCGTCCATCAGAACAACTACCGAAGACCCCTGCGCTCAGCAACGACAGCAGAAAATATGTCAAACGACTTTTGGGTTATTTTCAAATAAACCACATCATAAATTTATTTCGAAAGATCGTCTCAATATATTTTAAATGGTAACAAACAGCCTCTGATCATTATTGATTGGTCTGGATTAACTCCTTGTGGTGAGTTTCATCTGCTTTCAGCCAACATTTGTGTGGGTGGTCGAGCCTTACCCATTCTGACAAAAACTTATCGGGAATGTGAATATGGAAAAACAAAAAACCTATTAATATTTTCATTTACATCAATTCTGATCCCCACTATATTTGTCGACCCATCATAGTACGAAGAGCGTAAAACGGATGGTGTTAAGTTTTTAACGATTTAGGTCTGCAACGTTTGTGGTATAGTTTGTTATAACACCCTCAATATGAAATATGAATACGGCGGCATGGAAACCCATCAAATCATTATATCCATTGGCAACAACGATTCCCTCCTATTTGTTTGAAGCCTGGCTTGCAAAAGACAATCCGTTAAAATGCTATTTCTTTATTTACAAAGGCAAAAACAAAAATCGTACCAAAAAAAACTTGCGTGGGAAAAAAGTTCAATGTAGTTCTAGTAAAAAACATGCTAAAGCTGCCAAGGAGCCCTGGTTGCTGGTAACATCTCTATCCATAGAACAGTTTAATGCAAAGCAAATGATTGATATTTATAAATCTCGTATGCAGATCGAAGAATACTTTAGAGATCTTAAACATATACAACTGCATTTGTGATTAAGACATTGTCGTTCGTTTCAAAAAAACAGGTTAAATGTGGCCTTATTATTTGTCAATTTCTACGCTCAGCTCTGGATTATTGAAATAACCCCTTAAAGAATTGATTCATTTAAATTTTCAATCCAATACATTAAAAAATGGAAAGGGACATAGGACATTTTTGAGATGTATGGTAATCCTTTTAAAAAGAAGGGGTCATAAAAAGAAGGGGTCAAGTCCTTAAACCTTAATTGGACACAGAACATCACCAACCGTTAAAGGATTAAAGACTTGACCCCTCTCACTCAACTAAACTGAATCATCAAAACGAATTTCTCAAATAATCACGGGCAGGGGTGTCATTAGCGTCATTTTCATTTAAATATTCTCTGACCACAATTTTAAAAATCCCGGGTTCATAATATTTTCGTTCTCTAATTCGCAGATCTATTCTCTTTTCCGAAATTTCATCAATGACCTGATCAATGATTTTTTGATTCTTAACAAAGATGCCACACTCTTCTAGAAAGTCCTTCTCTGCCGAATCCAAATACAGGCTTGCAGTTTTTACAGGTTTGGCAAGAAACAGGTAGCAAGGGGTCTTCTCCCGGTAATAAGCAGAACGGAAACCCATAATGAGCGTGCCTAGAGCGATGATACCAATAACGGCAGTTCCTGTGATGGCCCAATTTTTAGTCCTCCTTGAATCACAATAAATCGTGGCCAACTCGTGGCAGACTTGAGCTGAATTAGTCAGCATGTAGTGTGCCTGCTCTATCAGTATATTGATTAATGTCTCTCCATTGATGGGTGGGCCGCCATTGCAATTATCATCTTTCGGAATCGGAAGTTGACCACAAGTTTGGTTATTAATCGGATGATAGTAATAATTCTCAAAAGCCTCGTTGGTTAAAGCTTTCAAATTTTTGATTATTGGAATCATCTGATAAAATCCGTAACTTGTTAATGCTGATAAGCTAAAATTGAATTGCGAAAATGAAATATTGGATTGGATTTTCGAATCAGTAAGTTCTGGTTCATCACTTTCTTTGGCTTTAATTAATTTAATTTCAATCGCGTCTAATTGCTCCAATATAATCTCTACATCCTGTGTCTTTGTTTCCCTATCAATCTTGATTTCGATAGACTCATCAGAATTGATGGATAACAATGGCTGTTTCAGTTTAGATTGAGCACCAGAAAAAAATTTACCAAATAATCTCATATTGATCTCCTCGTAGTTAATGGTTAAGGAACATACCCATTAGCCTATTGAGGAATGGCGGATTTTTAAAATCACTTGTTTTTATGGCATTAATAGATTTTAACTATCCCTGAAAAGGATGATGCTGTCGGCATGGTTATCAAAAGTAATGGCTCTGTCTTCCCCTGTGATTAGTGAGAAGTCTTAATGGCTGGTTGTGAGCATTTGGATGACCGGGAACATCCCTCCGGGGGTGGAGCAGGAGAATCGACGGCCATTTTGGGCAGTTTGGTGTAGAAGTCGAATTGTAATGGAACCACCGTGCTCAGCGGATTATTCGTTACAGTATCCGCCGCCGGAGGGGTGTGGTGGTGAGATAACCACAGTTGCGTCAGTAATAATATTCCCGCCAGAGCCAGGGGCAATGCCGCCCAGCGTTTCCAGCCAAAGGCTGCTTTTGGACGTTTTCGAATAGCGGATCGAAACTGCGTCATTGCGGTCTGGGTGAACTGTCGTTGAAAATAAAATTATCCAGAACGGGCTTTTCACCATTAATCAGTAACTTTCCTTCTTTGTAATTGAGCGTCATACTCACCTGTCCTTCTTGGGGAGTCAGCAAATGGTGTGACAACCAGTGATCTATATATTCCTCTGCGGTGTTTTCCGGATTGCCCTTCAATCCTGGATTTTCTGTTTGCCTGGTTTGATAATACGTGGTTAGATTTTTTTTCAACCATGCCTGAGGAACATTGGCGATAGCCTGGATATTCAAATTTTCTAACAGATGCAAAAGCCCGGAATTTGCCGGCTCGGTGAGCGGCGAGTTAATTTGAACCTGTAAAGTAACAGGGCCCTCTTCAGTGTTGAACTGACATTGCTTGAGATCCACAGTCATCCCTTTTGCAAAAAGATCTATCAATAAAGAATATAATTTAAAACGTTGAAAATTGGAGTCATACAAAAAGACATGGGCAAAATTTTCTAATAAAGTCGTGTTCATATCTTTTAGCGCCAGCGCTACGTGAAGCTGGTCTATTTTAAATTGACCGTCGCTAATGGTCTGGATATGGTTGCTGAGATTGAAATCTGTCAGCTGATCATGCTGACCCTGATCAAGATTTGCTGCGAAATTATTGACGAGGATGGCGTTGCCTCCGTAAGGAAAAATTATGACTTTGTCGGCCTCAAAATGACGGTTGCCGTACCATAAGGTCTGAATTTTACGAATATCGAGGTGCGAATTAAAATTATTTAATTCCAGAACCTTCACTAAATCAATAATATTATTGCCGACTTTTTCGGGGTTATTCTCATATAATGTACCCGCGCCTAATCTGAGTTGCGACTGAAAATGGTGGTCGCTGGGGGTGAAATTAATATTTCCGTCAAGCTGATTGATTTCGATTCTTTGCCGTTCGTTACCCAGTAACAGATGCGTGATACTGAGTTCGGTGTTTAAACTGTTTGCCAGGGTCCATAGAGTGTTGGCCTTAAAATTTAAGTTGTCGTCATGGCTTTCATTTTGCAGCGCGGCTCGCGCTATCGTCCAGTGAGTTGCGCCGCTGACGGTGTTTTGCCTGACCAAAGGACCGTGCTGAATACCTTGGAAAACGGTGAATTGCGCTAAAGGAACAGATTCGCCGCTTAAAGTTGTCTCCGCGCTATGAAAAGTGACCTGAAGTTCTGCGCGCGAATGAAACCAGCCCCGATTAAAATTAATTAATTCAAAAGAGACGTGAGGAGTATTGAATTGAGAAATTATTTGCGGATAATTTTTCTGTACCCAAAACCCCATAGTGAGCGGCGCCGCTAAAATCACAGCGATCAGAACGATGACAACTGTCGATAATGCAATCCAGAGTTTACGCATAATAAATCACCGCTATAAATGTTACATTTGTTCGGGAGCCGAGATACCTAAAAGATTCAAACCGCTCGCCAAAACAATTTGCACGGCCCGTACTAAACATAAGCGCGATTGCCGAAGATCTAAATCCAGCACTAAAAATTTTTCGCTGTTATAGTAACCATGAAGCAGGCCGGCTAATTCCTGAAGATAGTGAGCTAACAGGTGTGGTTCATAACGCAAGGCGGCGTTTTGCAACAAATCTGGATAGTTGGCGAGATGACGCAACAGCTGCCGCTCGATAGGAGTTGTCAATAAATGGAGTTGCCGCAGTCCGTCGTCTTTTGACCATCGCTCGTTTGCAGCCGTTAATTGCTTCCAGACGCTACAAATTCGCGCGTGTGCGTACTGTATATAATAAACCGGATTATCGGTCGACTGCGATTTTGCCAGCTCGAGATCAAAATCAAGGTGTTGATCCGGTTTGCGCATAATATAAAAATATCGCGCGGCATCGTTGCCCACTTCATTGCGAAGTTCACGAAGCGTCACAAAAGAGCCGCTGCGAGTCGACATGGGCAATTTCACCTTGCCACGGTACAGATTGGCGAATTGTACTAATAAAACCGTCAGTTTATCCGGGTCTTCACCCACACCCTGTAAAAAAGCGCGGATTCTCGCCACATAGCCGTGATGATCCGCCCCAAACACATTAATGATTTTAGTATAGTCCTGCCGGTATTTGTGTAATTGATAGGCCACGTCAGAAGCAAAATAAGTGGTGATTCCATTCTCGCGGATCAGGACACGGTCTTTTTCATCGTTGAAACTTGTTGCGCGAAACCAGGTTGCGCCATCACGCTGGTAAACATGATCGTGTTTTTGCAATAAATCTATTCCTGACTGGACGAGACCGGTTTCAAACAGCTGGGTTTCAAAGAACCAGTCATCATAGACCACGCCGAATTCAATTAAATCGTCTTTAATATCCGCTAAAATTTCCCGCAGGGTAAATTTTTGAATGAGATTAAAATCTTCCTTGCCCAGCAGAGTCATCGCTTCTTCGATATAGGCGTCGATATAACGGTCGGCGTCTGTTTCCGGGTCGTATTTTTTGGCCGCCGTTTTTGCCGCCACCAGCGCGCTTTTTTGAAACCGGGAATTGTACTGTTCGCGAAGTAAATTGGCGATATCCGTAATATAATCGCCCTGATAGGCATTTTTGGGGAAGTCGGCGCTTTCGCCGAACGTTTGCAAATATCTGAGCCAGGTGCTGAATCCCAAAATTCGCATTTGCCTGCCGGCTCGTTCACATAATATTCCTGATGGACCTGAAAACCCATGGCTTTTAATAAATTGGCGACACAGGCAGCATAAGCGGCGCTGCGTCCGTGGCCGACGTGCAGGGGACCGGTGGGATTAGCGGAAACATATTCGAGATGTATACGCGCTCCAGCCCCCAGAGTTCTCCACCCATAATGATTTTCAGCCAGCAGAATCGCTGAGACGGTTTGTTCAAGAGCGGCAGGAGTCAGAGTGAAGTTGATAAATCCCGGTCCGGCAATCTCTACCTTGGCGATTTGCGGGGATCGGGGTAAATGATTTACCAGTAATTCTGCCAGCGCTCGTGGCGGTTTACCGGCTTTTTTGGCTAAAATCATCGCCACATTACTGGCAAATTCACCGTGTTCTGGATCGCGGGAGGCCTCGATTTGAACCGGTATTTTGCAGGATTCAGAGGAAATTAGTTGTTGATCACATAACGTGGCCAAAGATTGTTGTAATAAAGAAGTTAAATGCTCTTTCATAGACTGATATTATGCCCATGCCCGGCGAATGCCGTCAATGTGAGACCGGGAAATTAAAATATGTTTCGGGGTAAGGCTCATTTTTTAATGTAAAATGCCACCATTCGGTGACTAAAGGTTCGAAGCCATATTTTTCCATGATTGTTTTTAAAATAAATCGATTATAATAGGCGACCGTATTAACGGCCCGGCTGTCAGGATGAGACCATTCGTCCATGCAATCAAAACCTGTGCCCATATCCAGGCCGGAATCAGGAAAACGTTGGGGATAAGGGGCGATGCAGGAAACCAGAGTCTGACCCTCATGGTAGGGAAGGGGAGGAGGGGATCGCAACGGTACAATTGTTAAATCCATCGTGCTGCCGCGGGAGTGGCCTGATTTTTCGGCGACATATCCGAGCTTAAAAAAATCGGCTTTATTGACGCGGGGATAAAATTCAGCCTTCATCTTTTGATCATTGGTTTTGCTCCAGGCGATAAATTCATCCACCGCCATTTTTGGACGATAGCAATCGTAAACTTTTAAGGATAAGCCCGATTGCAGTAATTCTTTTTGCACTTTTGAGAGCGCCATTGCCGCCGGACGTGTCAAAATACATTCCCCGGCCTGATAACCGCGAATGGGTCTGCCGATAAAATTATGTGACGTAGCGTACCGAATGTCCTGGCGAATAGAGGGGTCTATATCCCGCAGGTAAACAAAACCGGAGTGAAGATTGCCGCTATAGCTAACAGTGATGTTCAGGGCGAGAATGCTGCCGATGCATACAAACAAAAGTCGCCGGTAAAAATCTTTCATGATCTCTCCTTCTGTCATAATCTATAGAGCCCAATATTAACACATCCCACGAACGTATGGAAATTAAAGTTGAATACCTGTTTCGATTTGAATATTTTTAATGAAACTATTGTCGTGACTAATGACCACTAAAGCGCCCTGATATTTTTGCAGGGCAGATTCAACGCAGGCAATAGTATACAAGTCCAAATGATTCGTCGGTTCATCCAGAATTAACAATTGCGGGGGATTTGACGACATAAGAATACAGGCTAACGCTGCTCTCAAACGCTCTCCACTACTCAAATGAGCGCCGGGTTTCAGGGCTGCGTCATTGCGAAACAGAAAATCAGCCAGAAAATAGCGGGCGCTCCAGTTCGCGAATATCGGGATTGAGGTATAAAAAATTATCCAGAACTGAAAGTTTGGGATTAATCAATTGTATTTTCTGGTCTAAATAATTGACCCGATCGGTTCCTACCTGTATCTCGCCAAAGCACGGCGATAATTCACCCAGAATTAATTTGATTAATGTGGTTTTACCACTACCGTTATCGCCTGAAATTGCCAGCCGTTGCGGTCCCTGAATCGAAAGGGAGAAATTTTCGAAGATAAAATTTTTCTGTTGTGGATAATTAAAATAGATATTTTTTATTTCTAAAATCATTTTGCCGTTCGGCACTCGGGTGCGGGGAATATCGATGTGGATCTCCTGGTTGGGGGCGATTTTCTCACGAGCCTCCAAAACACTTTCGTTTATCTTCGCTAATTTACGTTCCGCTTGCGCATTAATTTTTTTCTGCGTGCGCTCACTACGCCCCTGGGCGGAGTTGAAAGCCATTCGGCTTTTGAGTATTCCGACTTTGGCAATTTCGGTTTTACGCGCAAGACGACCTTTCGCTTTAGCCTGTTCGTGGCGTTCTTTACGTTCCTGGGTCAAGGCTTTTGCCTGCCTTCGCAATTGTTCCGCCGTCTGCAGAGTTTGCCTGGCGGCCGCCTGTTCTATCTGTTTTTGTTCGGTATAATCGTTATAATTCCCGCCATAAATTTGCATGCCCAGTGCAGACATTTCGACAATATTTTCCATTAAATTTAAAAGTTCCCGGTCATGAGACACAATGATCATACCCTTTTTCCAAGTGCTAATAGCCTGATAAAGCATTTGCCGGGAGGTGGTATCTAAATTATTGGTAGGTTCGTCAAGGATGAGATAATCCGCTTCTGCCAGGAAGGCTTTAGCGAGGAATATCCGGGTTTGCTCGCCGCCGCTCTGGCTTTGTAATTCGCGTTCAACATCAATGCCGTCCAGTGAGAAATTGGATAATTGCCGCTGGATTTTTTCTTCCAGGCGCCAGTCTTGCGCGGCTAAAGCGTAGTCATTTTCATCGATACCGCCTTGCGCAATCCGGTGCAGAGCCTGCAATCTTTCGGCGACCCCAAGCGCTTCAGCGACACTGGCACGGGCGTCGTTAATGATTTCCTGTGAAAAATAAGCTATTTTTCCATCGATTTGCACGGCGCCCGTTGTAGGGTGAATTTCGCCAGTGATTAACTTTAATAATGTGGATTTTCCGATGCCATTGCGGCCAACGATGCCGTATTTTGCCGATGAAAAACTCAAATCCACTTCCGGGATGATTTGCCTATCCTCTGAATGGTAGCTGACTTTATTTAGAATAATGCGAGAAATGACTGACATATAAAATTCTCAAGGTTTAAGAAAATCTTAATTTCCAACGAATATTAAGTTGAAAATCCCCTAAAAATTTTAATGGGTCATTGGCAGGTTACCTCTACGGTTATTATCAAAAAACACTATATTGTACCATATTGCAGGGGAAATGTACAGAATTTTATTTTTAAAGCGGAGCAGTCGCTGAGCTTAGCCAAAGGCGCTGGCTTTCGTTTAGATCGTCAATGAGCAGATCGTAAATTTCGCGGTGATAATCGTCGATCCACTTCACTTCCGATGGAGTTAATAACGTTTTATCGATCAGGTTCTGGGCGTAAGGGACTTTGGTCAGGTCTTCAAACACGTAAAATCCCTGTATATCTTCAATAATCAGGCACAAATTTTCGATGCGAATGCCATATTGTTCCTCGAAATAAACACCCGGTTCGTTACTGACAACCATGTTAGGTTCCAGCGGAACTTTACTATAACCTTGCGAAATGCGCTGCGGCCCTTCGTGCACGCATAAATAACAGCCGACGCCATGACCGGTACCGTGACCGTAGTTTAAACCCGCCTGCCACAAAGGGTGACGGGCCAGTGCGTCTAAATGTTCACCGCAGGTTCCCGCCGGAAACCGCGTGTGACGTAATGCCAGGTGACCCTTCAAAACCAGGGTATAGTGAGTTCTTTGTTCCGCAGTCGGTAATCCTAAATGCACAATCCGCGTGATATCCGTAGTCCCGTACCAATATTGGCCGCCGGAATCTATTAAATAGAGATTACTGTCATCGATGCGCCGATCAGTGGCTTCAGTCGAGCGATAATGCACGATTGCGCCATTGCCGGCAAAACCACTGATGGTGGCGAAACTGAGGTCCAGACAATCGGGGTCCTGACGGCGAAATTTTTCCAGCTCGTCGGCTGCGGATATTTCTGTGACTCCGGTAGGCCAGGTATTTTCCAGCCAGTCGAAAAATTTCACCATGGCCAACGCATCACGCCGGTGTGCTTCGTGCATACCGGCGGCTTCCACCGGATTTTTAATCGCTTTCATCATTTGCACGGGAGAAGCCTCCAGAAGCAATGTTGCCTGGTTTAACTGTTGTTCAACCCACCAGCTGGCGCTGTTAGGATCTACCCAAACCCGGCCCTGCATTTGATTAAGCGAAGTTTGAAAAGCATCGTAAGGTTGCAGATCAATCCCCTGCGACTCTAAATATAATTTGTCGCCTTCATTGACTTTTACAGGGTTAATAAACAGTGTAGCCTTTTCCGGAGTGATAATGGCGTAGCCAATGACTACCGGATTAAATTCCACATCGGCGCCGCGAATGTTAAACAACCAGGCGAAAGCGTCCAGTAAAGTCAGAATGTGCGCTTGCGCATTTTGCAGAGACAGGATTTGCCGTAATTCTTTTATTTTATCTTTAGCGCTGATTCCCGCATGTTTTAGGGGATATTGACGCAAAGGGTTAACCGGCACGGCCGGCTGATCCTTCCAAAGTTCATCAATTAAATTACTTTCCAACGGTAGCAGTTTGCCCTGCACAGTTTCCAGCGATTTTTGCCATTGATGCGCTTGCGTGATAGTGAGTAGTCGCGGATCCACTCCGCAGGTTTTTTGTCTGGCGTTGTTTAAAAACCATTGATGGAGTGGAGGGGCCCCCTGGGCCTGTTTCATCAGGTGATAACAGGCTGAATTGAGTTGCTGCTCCGCCTGCAAAAAATAACGCGCATCAGTCCACAGCCAGGCTTGTTCACGGCCCACCAGTACATCCCCAGCGGAGCCGGTAAAATCGCTAATCCAGGCACGGCGTTGCCAACACGACGGCACATATTCGTTATTGTGCGCGTCACGAGCGGGCACGAAGTAAAAATCCAGATGATTTTTTTCCATTAATCGCCTAAGCGCGGCCAGTCTTGTAACAACATTAGTCATATTATCGCCTGTTCGGGTGGTGTTTATCAGGCTAATTTAGCAGATCAATTTTACCCACGCTAGCCCAGTGTTAACACCCTGGCAGGGCGTATTATTTCAATGTGTGAAAAATTAAGTGATAATATAGGAACATTCACAAATCATGTCGATTTGATTCTCTCATATTATTATTGTTGGAAGCTGGATGGAGCAAAATTTTTTTGAATATTTCCGGAAAAGAAGATGGAATGATTAATAAAATTATTCGGATTTCTCCGTTTAATTTAATTATGATTTTATGGCTGATATTGGGCATAACCTGCATTTATTTAATACCTGTCTACCCTCGTGATGAATTATGCTATCTGGGGATAGCCTGGAATATGCTTAAGGCCCATAATTGGCTGCTCACATACTCTATGGCTGACCTCCGACAGGTTGATTTGGAAAAAACACCTTTATTGTACTGGTTTATTTTAGCGGGTTGGAAGTTATTCGGAGTGAATGAAACCTGGCCCAAAGTACTGATCTTTCTATTAGGAACTGCGAATATTTGTCTGACGGTTGTGCTGGCACGGAAAATTTTTCCTGAAAATATCCGGATAGCCTGGTTATCTTCGGCCGTTTTATTGTGTAATTTTTTTTGGCCACGCTATTTTGGATCAACCATCCGGTTTGAAGGTTTGATAACATTTTTTGGGTTATTGTTTTTGCTCGCCATGTTGAAATATCTTCGTGATAAAACACTCTGGTCATTATATGCCGCGGGAATAGCCTTGGGACTCTGTTTGTTTTCAAAAGGAGGAGTTGGATTTATTTATTACCTGCCTTTGACCATTTTAATGCCTTATTTATTGAACAGGACTTGGGATATACGCTGGCTCCTTCCAGCAATGGCAGTCGTTGGTATGGCCCTGATTCCCTCGATACTTTATCTTATTTATGTTTATTTTTCCTTGGGATACAGTGACTTACATTATTTATTGTTTGGTCAAGTTTCCCAGCGAGTGGGACTAAAATTTAATATGGTCGATGCAGTCGCGCTCACATTATGTTTTTCACCTTTGATGCTTTTTTTTCGATTCAGGAAGGTAAGGTTCGATAAACGAGTTTTAATATTGATGGTGCAGATTTTTTTTACTTTTTTGTTTTTTTCCTTTGCGGTTCTTTTCAGGTCGAAAAGATACCTCCTTCCTGTCTGTCCTCTGATTGCTTTGGTAATCGCCTGGTTCGTTGATCAATGTTACCACCGTGATAAACCCATTATGCTTTTCGCTATTCTATTTAGTTGCCTGCTGACATTAATCAATATCACAGAGCATTTCGGAAAAAGGAGTCATTTCTATGAAAACGTTACTCTGCTGGCCGCTGAAGTTAAATCTTTGCAGCTTGCAGGATATCCGGTGGCAATATTCGAATCAAAATTGATGGCTCCCTTTCTGGATTTTTTAGGGCGCCTCCCAAAAGATTTACCTATTATTGGCAGTCAGGAAGATCAATCCCGATGGTTAAGCGCTCATCCACACGGATATATCATCAGCATCTGTGAAAAAAATGTTAATCATTTGCACCATTGTTATCAGATAAAGAAAGATTCGTTAATTTTATCTGTTTGGGGCGATAAACCATTAAAATATTGCGTGAGTGTTCTGGGCCATTCGTTCGGGGTCTGCGCTGGAAGATGATTACCCGAATAGCTCCATTTAATTTAATTCTGATTTTATGGCTGATAGGCGGCTTATCCTGCATCTATTTAATACCCGTATCTCCTGGCGATGATTTGCATTATCTGGGAATAGCCTGGAATATGTTTAAGGCTCATAGCTGGCTGCTGACTTACTCTATGGCCGATATCCACCACGTAGATTTAGAAAAAACACCCTTATTGTACTGGTTTATTTTAGCAGGATGGCATGTATTTGGAGTGAATGACACCTGGCCAAAAGTCCTGATTTTTCTGTTGGGAACTGCGAATATTTGTCTGACGACCGTTTTGGCCCGGCAAATCTTTCCTGAAAATAACAGAATAGCCTGGTTATCCGCAGCCGTTCTACTGTGTAATTTTCTTTGGCCGCATTATTTTGGCGCAGCCATTCGGTTTGAGGGGCTGGTCACATTATTGGGTTTATTGTTTTTGATTTCGTTATCAAAATACCTTCGTGATAAAACAGTCTGGTCATTATATGCCGCGGGAATCGCCTTTGGACTCTGTTTATTTTCAAAAGGAGGAGTTGGGTTTATTTATTTCCTGCCGTTGGCTATTTTAATGCCTTATTTACTGAACCGGCATTGGAATATTCGTTGGCTCTTCGCCTTCAGCGCAGTCATTGGAATGGCGCTGATCCCCTCGGTCCTTTATCTTGTTTATATCTATTTTTCATTGGGATCCCAGAGTGTTCATATTTTATTGTTTGGACAGATTTCCTCGCGCGTCGGACACGTTTATCATATCGCAGACTTAATGATGTTAATTTTATTTTTTTCACCATGGATGATTTTTTTTCGTTTCAAAAAACCTAAATTCGACAAGCGCATTTTAATATTGATGGTTCAGATTTTTTTTACTTTGGTATTTTTTTCTTTTGGGGTTCTTTTTCATTTTACACGATATTTCATACCTGTTTGTCCTTTGATAGCTTTAGTCATTGCTTATTTCGTGGATCAGTTTTACTGCCGTGATAAACCAATCATACTGCTTGCGATGTTAATGAGTGGTGTGATGATAATGGATGGCGTCATAGAGCACTTTGGAAGCATGGCCAAATCGTATGATACCCTGGCGGGTTTGGCCGCAGAAGTTAAATCTTTACAATTAGAAGGAAATCCCGTGGCTTTATTTGGGCCAAAATTTTGGGAACCCACTTTGGATTTTTTAGGCCGTCTGCCAAAAGATTTGCCTATTGTTCGCACTCAAAAAGATCAGATGCGATGGTTAGGAGCCAATCCACACGGATATACCATCGAAGGTTGTGAAAAACCCATTCCCCATTCGCGCCACTGTTATGAATTAAAAAAAAATTCTTTAGTTATATCTGTCTGGAGCGACAAACCGGGTTGTGCACAAACTCCCTGGAGCTGTGAAAATACATAAATGTTAAGAATATTATTGACAAACGACGATGGCGTATTCGCCAAAGGATTAGCTGTTTTAGCAGATACCCTGAACGGCATTGCCCAAATTAATGTCGTCGCACCGGACCGTAACCGCAGCGGCGCCAGCAATTCATTAACCCTCACTGCGCCCATGCGCGTAAAATATCTGGAAAATGAGATGATCAGCGTCGAAGGCACGCCTACCGATTGCGTCCACATTGCCGTGACCGGATTATTGCCGCGCCCTCCGGACATGGTGGTGTCGGGTATCAACGCCGGAGCTAATCTGGGGGATGACGTCTGGTATTCAGGCACTGTCGCCGCGGCGATGGAGGGCCGGTTTCTGGGTTTGCCGGCTATTGCGATTTCTTTAACGGGAGACCATCAACAACATTATTCTACTGCTGCGATGGTAGTCTACAAAATTGTTGAAAGGCTACAGATAGAGCCACTGCCCGTGGGCACTATCCTGAATGTGAACGTACCGGATGTGCCGTATGGAGATCTGCAGGGCTATGCGGTCACCCGTTTGGGAACCCGTCATGGCGCGGAACCCACTATTCGCCAGCTGGATCCCCGTGGTCACCCCGTTTATTGGGTAGGACCCGCCGGCGCGGCAGCGGATGCAGGTCCCGGCACGGATTTCGCCGCTATTTTGGAGAGACGGGTTTCCATTACGCCCATCCGCATTGATTTAACCCATTATGAAGCTTTTGATCAGCTGACCGCATGGGTAAATAATTTGTGAGATGGCTGTTGTTGGCCTTTCTGATCGGAATGCTCTGCGGATGCGGAAACTCCCATGCTCCGGCGCCTGTCATCAATGCCTGGCTGCAGCCAGAAGCACAAACCGCGGATTACATTGTTTCCAAAGGCGATACTATTTATTCCATTGCGTGGCAATTTGGTTTGGATTACAAAATTCTGGCGCGAGCCAATCACTTAAAGCCTCCTTACTCAATTTATCAGGGGCAACGTTTAAAGATGACTACCACGGCGCGCGGGGCTTTGAAGCCGCTTGCGCCAAATCCGGAAGTGTTGCCCGGGGCTGCGCCTGTCAGAGTCTTAACAGGGGCTCCTGCGACGCCAACGACATGGCAATGGCCCGCGGTGGGAAAACTGGTGCGCGGCTACTCCCCCTCTTTGACCGGTAATGCCGGAATTAATATCGCCGGTCGTTTGGGATCTCCCGTGCGTGCCAGCTTATCCGGAGAGATAGTCTACAGCGGCAGCGGTATTCGCGGTTATGGAAATTTAATTATTATCAAACACAACAGTCATTATCTGAGTGCCTATGCTTATAATCAAACGATCCTTGTGAAGTTAGGACAGCATGTGCAAACCGGTGAGCCGATTGCGACCATGGGCCGTGACGACGCTGGCCAAATTATGTTGCATTTTGAAATTCGCTACGATGGCCGGCCGGTTGATCCAACGCGTTTTTTGAGCTAAAATAAACCTAATGATCTTTTTCAGGGAGGAAATAGTCATGCCCGGTAAAATTAAATCTAAAGGCAAATCAGTCAGACGTGAAATCACAGACGAACCTGATGAGTCATTATTGCTGGAACTGGCGATAACGCCCACTTCTGACAGAAAGAAAAAATCTTCATCGCAGGATAATCAGGTTCTGTTTAGCCGTCCTTCTTCCATGACCTCTAATGAAGGCAGTGATCATGAAAATGCGGATGAGAAACCCAAGGTTCATCAGGAAGACAGCGCTCCCTCGGGTCTTGAACACGATCCCACTCGTCTGTATCTCCATGAATTAGGCTATAAACCGTTACTGACCGCGGCAGATGAGCTCGCGGTGGCTCGCCGTATAAAGCAGGGAGACGCTGCCGCCCGAACCAAAATGATTGAATCCAATCTGCGTCTGGTAGTAAAAATCGCCCGGCATTACTGTTACCGTGGTTTGGACCTGCTGGATTTAATCGAGGAAGGTAATCTGGGTTTGATGACGGCCGTAGAAAAATTTGATCCCGAGCGTGGGTTTCGTTTTTCCACGTATGCGACGTGGTGGATTCGCCAAACCATCGAGCGTGGCATCATGAATCAGGGCCGAACGGTGCGTTTGCCAATCCATGTGCAAAAAGAGTTGAATATTTATTTGCGGGCTGCCAAGGAGCTCACCAAAACACTGGATCATGACCCTACTCCCGAAGAAATCGCCGAATTGATTGATCAACCCATTGAAGAAATTCAGCGGGTGATGGCTCTGGCGACCGAAACGACTTCCCTGGACGATGATGAATCCAGTCAGGACCAGCATAAACCTTCCCTCGCAGAAACCCTGGCGGACGAACATATTTTAGATCCGGCGATTTTAATTCAGGATGACGACCTCAAGCATCACGTGGATGAATGGCTGGAAAGTTTGGGTAAACGTCAACGCGAGATTATCGTACGCCGCTTTGGCTTAGCCGGGCATGAACCGGCTACTCTCGAAGACGTCGGCAAGGCAGTGGGATTGACCCGTGAGCGTGTGCGTCAATTACAAATAGATACTTTAAAAAAACTCAAAGAAATGATCAAAGAAGCCGACCACACCGATGAACACGGCGGGTTATAGTTTAACTCCGTACATGACAATTTTGTCATTGCGAGCGCGAGCGAAGCAATCCAGTTCGATCTTTGTAGAAACTCTGCACTGGATTGCTTCGCTCACGCTCGCAATGACGAATTTGTCGTGTACTCGACCCGGCGGAAATTTGGGGGTACAATAACGGCCTTATTAATTAATTTTAAAGGTTTTTATGTCTGAATTAAAACAAGCCTGCACGCGCACGCGTTACGAGATTCAGCAGGATCAACTACCCTTATGCTGCCCGCTGCCTAATCAACGTTTGTGGGATGCGCATCCACGTGTTTATCTACCGATAGAGGAAACGGAAACAGGTGTGATTGAATGTCCATATTGCGGCGCTGAATTCCATCTCAAAATAGAAGATTAAAGCCGGGAAAATAGAGGATGCCGATCGAGATCACTGCTTACCGGTTTAAAAATTTAAGCACCCTACTTGATCAAGTGACCTGTTATTTTTTACTTCTTACCGGTTTTTTTGTGCCCTTATCCATTACCGCCACAGACATTTGTATGGCGACAACCGCAATTCTGGGTATACTTTCTGGGCGTTTTTTTCATGAATTCGATAGTATAAAACGCAATGCCATAGTCTGGTGTGCCGTATGGATTGTGGTTCTTGTCGTGCTGTCGATGTTATGGAGCATCGCGGGCTGGCATGCGCGTCTCTCTGCTTTGCATAAATACGGTAAATTATTATATATCCCTTTCCTGCTAGCCGTCTGCACAGATCCTAAATGGCGCGAACGTACAGTGGTTGCTTTTTTGGTGGGTGTTTTGATCATCGTGGTATTATCTTATTTGAAAGCGTGGACGGGATTACATGTCGGGCGCAATCCAAATCCGGCTTTTATTTTTTATACGCACATAGAAACCGGGTTTTTAGTGGCGTTCGCGTCATACCTGTTAGCCCTGACCGCCTGGAAAAAACCGCGTTGGCGAGTACCCTGTTTGATCCTTCTGGTGATTTTTACTTATCAGGAATTTTTTATCAATGACGGCAGGACGGGTTGGGTCGCTTATCTGATTTTAATATTATTATTTGCCATACAGTGGGGCGGCTGGAAGGGATTGTTTGCTGGAATCGCAGTGGCGGTGCTATTGAGTGGCGCTTTTTATTATACATCTCCCACTTTAAAACCCATACTGGAAAAATCCAGACGGGAAATCACCCTGTACTATCAGGGACAGCAACAGACCTCGCTCGGATACCGTCTGAGTTTTAATTCCCTGGGTTGGCGCCTGGTGAAAAAAAGGCCCTGGCTGGGCTATGGAGCGGGCAGTTTTGCGGCGGCCTCCAAAGAATTGGGAGGAGTTCCGGGTTGGAAAGTAATTCAGACTCCGCATAACGAGTATCTTCTGGTGACGGTCGAGTTTGGTTTAGTGGGTTTATTATCATTATTGACGCTGTTTGGCTCGCAGTGGGCCGCCAGTTTTCGCCTCGGTGAAACGAAATATTTCGCGCAGGGATTGGTGTTAGTGTTTATGGTGAGCGCTTTTTATAATGCATTTCTTTACTCAAGCGTCAGCGGTCATTTTTTTGTATTATTCACTTCGCTGTTTTTTGGGCAATATCGCCACGATTTTTCCTGGAAGCCCGGAGTCTCCGGACGCCATTCCCGCTGAACGGTTGAGTGCAGGGAGTATAGTCATTGCGAGCGCGAGCGAAGCAATCCAGTTCGGACTTTGTAGAAACTGTGTACTGGATTGCTTCGCTCGCGCTCGCAATGACGGCGGTTGACGCCTATGCGCTGACTACAGCATTTCCCTTCAGCGGGAATTGTTGCTTCTGAGTTTCCAATATTTCAAAAAGGTATAGCGGAAGGCATAATTAGCGAGGATGATGCCGGTCATGCCGTCTCTGTAGCCCTGTTTGGTGAAATACCATTTCACCCAGGCCCACACCGGGTTGAAAATGATTCTGTAAAGATTGAATTTTTTGCCTTTGCCCGCCAAATCCTGTGAGGCCATTGCTGTATAAAAATTTAATTTACGGCGAATTTCATCCCGGGAATGAAAAGTAAAATGCGAAATTTTTCCTGGCAAAATCTCGATACTTTGATAACCCGAATAACTTTCATGCACCAAAGTGCTGCCGGCGAAAGAAACTTTATTTTTGTTAACCAGTCTGATGGGGAAATCCGGCGATTCTACCGGATAAATGCTGTGGACAGGTTTGCCCAGCGCAATCCATTCTCGTCGCAGCCGATACGCTTGCGCGGCGAAACCGTTTTGTTTGAGGAGCTTAATCTGTTTGATGAGTTCATCATCGGGAATTTCGTCCGCATCCAAAAATAAAACGTGTGGATGACGGCACAACGATAAGGCGAAACTCCTTTGATTTTTAAAGTTGTCTAACGGACGAAAATGCCATTGTGCATGCCATTTTTCCGCGATAGAGCGAGTTTGATCCTGACTGCCGCTGTCGAGCAAAATAATTTCGTCCGCGATAGCGTGGATGCGGCTTAAAATAGTATCCAGATATTGCTCGCTATTTTTCACAAGCATGTAAAAAGATAACTTATCACTCATTTTTTCCCCTTCGTTAAATAATGATGAATGGCTTCGGCGGCGCGTAAACCCGCGGGTTCGGCGGTCATGGAAAAAGTTTCATGGAATAATTTTTCCTGAATCGCAACATAAGGATTCGGTAAAGGGTTCGTGCGCAATTGTTCCCATAAATCCGGGAGCTGATCAATCACCGGCCCCATTTGCCAGAATAAATAAAGAGTATTGAGACTCCCGCTGAGTACAGCGTGCATGGCTTTCTGTTTATATCCTGCGCATCGGCGGAGCCGATTGCTTTGCGCCAATCAACGGTATGTGCATTCAGGAATAAGCACGGCCGAGGGGTGCGGATAAATTCATAGACCTGGCTGCTGACATCACCCAGATAAATATCCGCAGCCTGAGTGTAAGTCATATCCACTGATTTTTCGCTGCCTAAGTCCACGAGAATATGCTTCGCCTCGCGATATTTTTTAGGGAAATCGTGCGACTTCAATGTTCGGTTAAATAAATTAGTATGCGGCGCAAATATAAAATTATAAGTTTTTTGCTGAAGAAAATATTCCAATATTTCCGTACCCCATCGCGCCCACGATGACAGTTCAGCTACAAAATGCGGATTGTAAATAACAACCGGTTTATCATCGGAAAAAAGCCGGGGTTTATAGTGAACAGGGACTACGTCAAATTTGGGATAACCGATCACCATGCATTTACTGATCTCGGGTGAGTTCCCTTCAGCAGGAATTCCTGCAAAACGTTTTAAATATTTTTTGCCGGGAAAAAACACCAGGTCCATCAATTTCATACTATCGAAGGTATCCATAGGTCTATCGCCGGCGCCGTGCCGGGTACTAAAAAATAGCGGTTTTTTAGCGCTATGTTCACTGTTAACGATTAACTGATCCATATCTGAATCTGCGCTAATAATCGCGTCGTAACGCAATAGTTTCCGGGTATGGCATTCAATAATGCGCCGCGAGTGCAGGCGTTTTTGGCGAAGCCGATATTTGATTTGGGTGATGAACGAGGTAGACAATATTCGCAAACGGCAACGGTGATCGGGATACAGCGCCGCCAGTTTTTTGATAAGCGAACGGCTATGCGCCTGGAGGAATATGACGCATTCATATTCCTCGCGCCGGGACAACTCAAATGCGATGGGCGCCAGATGATGAACGTGATGAACATCGTCCAAAATTAAAAATGCGATTTTAGGCATAAGCGCTCCACGCTGGCGAGGACGGTGGCAGGCTGCAAATCCTGCATACATCGTCCGTGGCCGAGGGGACATTGGCGTTTCATGCAGGGTCGGCATGGTAAATCTAATGACACTGATTCATGACGATCCACCAGAGGAGGAGCAAGGTCATCGGGCGTAGGTCCGTAAATTGCGACGACTGGCCTCTCCAGGGCCGCGGCGATATGCATCAGTCCCGAATCATTACCAATGACGATCGTGGCCAGCGATAACAGGTCCACTGCTTCAGCGAGAGTAGTTTTGCCACTCAAGTCCCGACAGCTTTGCCGGGTCAGAGCGTTTACCTCAATGGTGATATCCTGGTCGCGGGGGGAACCAAATAACCAGACTTCCCACCCCTGGCGGAGCTTCGCATTGGCGACTTGCGCAAAATGCCGCGCCGGCCAGCGCTTACTGGGCCCGAATTCCGCACCGGGGGCGATGATCAGGAGAGGGCGCTCTGGAATGGTTAGAGTATATTTTTCCAGGGCCGCGGCCCGTTTCGCCGGGTCGATGGTCAACCGGGGTTTAGGCATGGGATCAGGGAGTGTCGCATTGGGAGGCAGGCCCAGGGCAGCGAAACGCTGGAACATCAAAGGCCAGCGCCGTTTGTCCAGTCGGCGCGCATCATTAAGCAAAAGCCGTCTTGGCCATTCCCCAAGCCATCCTGTTCGCAGAGGAATGCGCGCCCACCAGGCCGGCAACGCCGACTTTAAGGAATTTGGAATAAAAATAACCTGATCGTATTGCCCGGCGGCTAATTGTTTCCCCAGCTTAAAACGCTCTCGAAGCCGAAGCCGACCATGCCCAAAGGGTGAAACCAGGGGGCGCGCCACCTCCGGCATCCGTTCCAGAAGCCCTAAACTCCAGGAGGGCGCCAGAACGTCAATAATCGTCGCGGGGTTCTGCTCTTTTAATATTTTAAACAGCGACTGAGTCATCACCATATCGCCGACCCAGGCCGGCCCGACGACCAGTATTTTCTTTGCACTGTTAGTGAGCAATTTGATTCCTCTATAGTAGAAGTTGAATAAACTTGCGACTATACTATACGCCATGTCCGATCAAACTCATATCCCCAATTTTGAGGCTACCCGCGTACTGGTTTATGGCGATTTAATGCTGGACCGTTACTGGTATGGCCAGACCACCCGCATTTCACCGGAGGCGCCGGTCCCGATAGTTCATGTCGGCAGCCAGGAAATACGTCCTGGTGGGGCGGCGAACGTAGCCCTGAACGTGGCCAGTTTGGGAGGGCAGGTGATGGTCCTTGGACTGGTTGAGAAGACCCCGAAGCCCGGCAATTGCGCGCGGCGCGTTTGATCAGCGCGTTGAATATGAATTGCTGGCGGTGCCGGGTCACCCCACGGTTACCAAGCTCCAGTCATCGGTCAGCAACAACAATTGATTCGCATGGACTTTGAACAACCTTTTCAGCAAGTCGAGGATGCCTGCCTGGTGGGAACATACCAACGGGAGCTGCAGCGTGCGCACGTGGTGGTATTATCGGATTATGCCAAGGGCGCTTTACATCACTCTGAACAGCTCATAAAAATTGCCCGGCAACAGGGCATTCCGGTATTGGTGGACCCCAAAAGCCGGGACCTAAACCGTTATCGCGGGGCCACACTGATTACCCCCAATAAAACTGAATTTGAAAATATGGCGGGTTCCTGCGCTAATGAAGAGGAGTTAGTGTCTAAGGCCAGGGAATTAATTCGGACGTATAATCTGGGAGGAATTCTTGTTACGCGGGGCAAAGAAGGCATGACCCTGATTGCCGCCGACCATCCTGTCCAGAATTTTAGCGCGAAAGCTCGTGAAGTCTATGATGTGACGGGCGCCGGCGATACGGTCATTGGCGTGATCGCCGCCATGTTGGGAGCCGGATGTGATCTGCATGACGCGGTGCGGATAGCCAATATTGCCGCAGGTTTAGTGGTTATGAAATTGGGCGCGGCAACGGTCAGCTTACCGGAGCTGCGTCGCGCCGTATTACGCCAGGGCGGTTTGTTGGAAGGAATTTTGAATGAAGAAGAATTATTAATAGCCATTGCCGACGCCCGCGCTCACGAAGAAAAAATTGTGATGACCAATGGTTGTTTTGACATTTTGCATGCCGGGCATATTCAATATTTACTGCAGGCCAAAGCATTAGGCAAGCGCCTCATTGTGGCCGTTAATGACGACGCTTCCGTCGCCCGGCTGAAAGGTCCGGCCCGACCACTCAATCCGTTAATAGAGCGCATGACGGTATTGGCTGGTTTGCGCGCGGTGGATTGGGTGGTGCCGTTTAGCGAAGATACTCCGGCGCGATTAATTGGGCGAATATTGCCTGATATTTTAGTCAAGGGCGGCGATTATCTTCCCGAACAAATCGCCGGGGCCGATCAGGTGATTGCGCACGGTGGCGAAGTTAAAATTCTGGATTTTCGCCCGGGATGTTCCACCACCGGATTAATTAATAGAATACAGGAGACGATGGTATGATTATTGTCACCGGCGCCGCAGGTTTTATTGGCAGCAATCTGGTGAAGGGTCTGAATGCCGCGGGCTGCGATAATATACTGGCGGTGGATGAACTCACCGATGGGCATAAATTTCAGAATCTGGCAGCGCTTAGTTATCTGGATTATCAGGATTGTGAAGATTTCCTCGCTAAAATCAAGGCTAAAACGGCTTTTGCGGAAAAAATCGAGGCTATTTTTCATCTGGGCGCCTGCTCGGTGACGACGGAATGGAACGGCCGTTACATGATGCGCAATAATTACGATTACTCCAAATATTTATTGCATTATTGCCTGGACGGTGGAATTCCCTTTATTTATGCTTCCAGCGCCGCGGTCTATGGCGGCAGTACCGTATTTGACGACCGCGCACTTGCGCAATTACCCATCAATGTTTACGGTTACTCGAAGTGGCAATTTGATTGCTATGTGCGGCGGCAGCAAATCCAGTCACAGGTGGTGGGATTGCGTTATTTTAATGTCTATGGTCCTCAGGAACAGCACAAAGGCTCCATGGCTTCGGTCGCTTTTCATTTTATGAATCAGTTAAACGTCGGGGACGAAGTAAAGTTATTCGCAGGCACGGACGGTTATCCTGACGGCGGACAACTGCGGGATTTTATTTTTGTCGACGATGTCGTGAAGGTCAATTTATGGTTTCTGCGCAACAGCCATCTGCCACAGGCGCGTGGAATTTTTAATGTTGGCACTGGTAAAGCGCGGACGTTTAACGATATCGCCAAAACCCTCATCCGGCTAAAAGGCAGGGGTCAAATCCGTTATGTGCCTTTCCCGGAGCACCTGAAAGGCGCCTATCAGAAGTTATACCCAGGCCGATATCAGCTCCCTGCGCCGCATCGGCTATCAGGAACCCTTCACCAGTCTGGAAGAAGGTTTAGAGCGGTATTACCATCATTTCCACGGCGCATGCTTCCGTCAGCTTGTTACTTGAATCTATAAGTTATAAACCATCGCAAAGTGAATATGACAAAGACTTTTATGCTTGGTCTTTGCATAATGCTGCGTTGATTCGGGAAGGTCAGTTGTCGAAAGTTGATCTGAAAAATGTGGCGGAAGAGATTGAGAGTATCGGAAAAGGAAATAGACGCGAGCTAATCGGTCGATTATCCATCTTATTGGCTCATCTTCTAAAATGGCAATTCCAACCCGGTCGTAGAGGAAAAAGTTGGGAACTCACTATTAAAGAGCAACGTTTTGAGGTTCAGGACCTTTTAAATGAAAGCCCCAGTTTAAGACATGAATTAGATGCGCAATTAAATCATGCTTATGAAAAAGCATTAATTATTGCTGAAAAAGAAACGGGTTTAAAACATGAAGCTTTTCCAGAATCCTGCCCTTTTTCTCTGAAAGAAGCTTTGAAAGAAAATTTTTTCCTAAAATAGTCCCGGATTTTTGTCGTAGCATCTACCGGGCCAGGAAGAGCATTAATTGTTTATCGCTCAATATCCTGGTTAATAAATCTGACAACGCTGCGTTGATATTCTTTATACTTGAATTGACAATTAACTAGCGCAAGTTGAAAATGTGCAATAAGACTTGTAAATTGGAGCCGTAAGTATTTTGCAGGTTTTGATTATACTGATGCGTAACTGGCTAATTTCGTAATAATAAGGAGCAAAACGATGAAGAAGAATTTACCCACGCCGATTGAATTAATGATTTATGAGTTTCTGACATCTGAAGAGTTTTTTTTATAATCCCCCACATTTACCGACATTCTTTAGAGTTGACGCGAAGCGCGGGCGGCAATCGCAAAAGGTTGGCTAACGAATTTTCTCAGTATTTTCGTCCTAATGAAATTGAGTCATATCATAGTCGGGATATTACCCGGATATTATTAATAATGATTATGCATCGCCGTTTCACTTCGGGTATTCATTTGCACAATACGCCTTATTACCTCAATTTAATAGAGCAAGCCTTGGATGTTTTTCTTACAACCAGAAGACGCAATCTATTAAGGATTTTCCATGGGCGGCAGTAATAATGGGTAATTTAATGCGGGTAAAGGAAAAAGAAGAAGCGGTTAAATACTTTGAAATGGCGATTCATGCAGAGCCGCCGTTGCCTATCGCTAAGATTTTATTGGCTCGAACTTATGCCTATTCAGAGTCAGAGCGCAGGGGATTGCAAAAGTTGCGTCTATTGAGTGATATAAAAGAACATCCATTGCCGCCGGTTACGATATTTGATGATTTTATTCTTTTCCATTTAAAGCAGGTTGAAAAGTATATAGCGAAAGAGGCAGAAATTTATTAGCACTATATCCACTGCAAAGCAAGGAACATTTCCAGTTTCTTGAAAGAAATTTTTTCTATGAGAGAATTATCATTGAAGGAGCAGAGTTTATAACAGCAATGACTGAGAGTAAAAGTCAATTGCAATATTTTGAGGGGCTACAAGGCCAAATGAGTGAAACTAGGGACCCTGTTTTAGCCAGTCACATGGCTGCAGGGCTGATACGGATTTATTCAAAGCGACATTTGTTTCCAGAGTTACCTGAGCAAAAACTGAATGAACGAATCAATGCCTGCGTTCAAAAAGGTGGTTTTGATTTTTGTCTCAAAGGGTATCACGACGAATATGAGGAATTTCAAGAGATTTTATTAAGCTCCGTCAAGCTCGAAATTCCAATAAGACCTGGTTTATTGCGTTACTGTTACTTGCGCTTGGCTAATTATATGGCTGAAGGTTTATCAGAACAATTAATAAATCCAGACAAAATTTATCGGAAGGATAGTGACACTGGAATACTTTTGGCAAGGTATTGTAGCTGGATTACCAGAGGCGGTTTGGCGATTCAATATTTTTGTAAATAGCGAAGCGCCTACTCCTGATGCTTTAGTATCTGACTGGGAAGTGGATCTCACTAAAAATCCACTCGAAGAACCTGCCCAAGGGCTACTGTTTAGAATTTTCTTTGCAGCCCAGCAATCTCTAAAATGGATCTTGGGTCTATATTCAGATGGTGCTCTAACTTATAGCCAGGATCGCGCCAGGGAAAACTTAACTCAGTATACTAAACACAAGAACAGCTATGTGAGTGCATCTGCGAATATGGCGCTTGGTTTATTGTGCGCCCAAGAGCAGGATGCAAAAAAGGCTGAGCAGCATTACCATAAAGCAAAGAAAGACTTCCAGGCGAGTACCGATTATTTAAATTTTGCCAGGAAACAGGGATATCGGCTGCCGCCTTCTGTGGCGAAAAGTCAATCATTTCGGCTGATTAGCGAATGGGCCAAATCTCCTTATGAATCTATCGGCGCTGCTCCAGCCTTAAAATTTAACTCTAATGGTTAGGCTCTGTGTAACGGAGCGCCTGAAAGACGCTTATCAAAGCTTCTTCCAGGCGCATATCAGTTCCCTGCGCCGCATCGGCTATCAGGAACCCTTCACCCGCCTGGAAGAAGGTTTAGAGCGGTATTACCATCATTTCCACGGCGCACGCTCCCGTCAGCCTGTTACTTGAATCTATGAGTTATAAACCATCACAAAGTGAATATGACAAAGACTTTTATGCCTGGTCTTTGCATAATGCTGCGTTGATTCGGGAAGGTCAGTTGTCGAAAGTTGATCTGAAAAATGTGGCGGAAGAGATTGAGAGTATCGGAAAAGGAAATAGACGCGAGCTAATCGGTCGATTATCCATTTTGTTGGCTCATCTTCTAAACTGGCAATTCCAACCCAGTCGTAGAGGAAAAAGTTGGGAACTCACTATTAAAGAGCAACGTTTTGAGGTTCAGGACCTTTTAAATGAAAGCCCCAGTTTAAGACATGAATTAGATGCGCAATTAAATCATGCTTATGAAAGAGCATTAATTATCGCTGAAAAAGAAACGGGTTTAAATCACGACGCTTTTCCGGAATCCTGCCCTTTTTCTCTGAAAGAAGCTTTGAAAGAAAATTTTTTCCCAAAATAAGTCCGGTTTTTCAAAGACGACTTTAATTATTCAGGTCAATAGGAGGTTTGTTTGTTATGCCTGTTACCAGGCATTTGACACCTGGCACGTTATAGGTTACGATTATAGAACCAGCAAGGAGGATAAAGAAGACTATGTTGTAACTTACTAATTAGGGATTGATTATTTATGATAAAAAACTTTTTACATAAGGGTTTAAGAGTATTTTATGAAACTGGAAAAACAAATAGAATACAAACGATTCACCAACGAAAATTGGTGCTAATATTAGCGCGATTAGATGCCATTCATAAACCTGAGGATATGAATTTGCCTGGGTTAGATTTTCACAAATTAAGCGGCGATATGAAGGGCTGTTATGCTGTAAGCGTTAATAAAAATTGGCGTGTTGTTTTCCAATTTGATGGCAAGGATGCTTATAATGTTGATTATATAGATTATCATTAAATTTATAAGCAGTTGCAATAGATAAAAAATATTAAGCGTTATCCACGTAAGATGCGCTAGTTGAAAGGAGTTGCTTATGATGCACTATGTACCACATCCCGGTGAATTTATCCGGGAAATTTGTTTAGAACCATTAGATATAACCGTAACTGAAGCTGCGCGTAAATTAGGCGTAACAAGAAAGGCTCTTTCTGAGTTGATTAATGGAAAAACAGGAATAAGCACTGAAATGGCGCTGCGATTAGCCAAAGCATTTAATACAACACCAGAGAGTTGGTTAAGTCAACAAATGAATTATGATTTATGGGAAGCAAAACAGAAAAAAGGAAATATAGAGGTTGAGCCTCTGTGGAAAGGAAAAAAAATACGTCCCATACATCATTCTGTAACTCATAAGCATTCGTTATAAGAAAATTTTAGATATCGCCCATACTGGAATGCATGGTCTTAACTTATTTATTTTTGAGCTTCGGGTAGGATTCAGGTCAAATCATGGTTCATCGTTGAGCCCATCTGTCAGTGTGGTATTCCATTCCCACATTTCAGCGTTCAGTGCGGCGTCTTTTTCGATGACTGCTGCGCACTTATAAAGTGCCTGTTTCCGTCTTGAGATTTTCTTCTTGATTGGCGCAGGGTAAGTATCTTTTCTCCCTTCTTCAAAAAAATCATCGGGCAGTTCTGTCAGTAACTCAAAAGCTCTTTCCAGAGTTTTGGGTGTTTCATTAATAATAAGGTGATCTTTAAAAATTTCTGACTCATCACTTTTCATTTGAGAATTTTTTCGTAACTCCCTGTTTATTTCCATGACTATCTCTATGTGTCTATGTTAAGGGTGTTAAAAAACGTATCATTGTTTGGGTCGGGATTCCAAACGTATTCCATTTTATGGGCGACTTCCTGAGCTTTTTGCTGGCCGTGAAAGCGTCTGATAACATAAAGGCTCATATCCATTCCGGCGGCTATTCCTGAGGAAGTAATAATATCGCCATCGTCCACCCACCGGGCCTGTTTTATCCAGTTCACCTGCGGGCCCTGCTGCATCACCCATGGGAAGGCCATTTTATTTGAAGTCGCACTGCGTTTATCTAACAGTCCGGTCCGGGCCAGAAGAGCCGCGCCGGTGCAGACGGTTAAAGTCAGCTCTGCTGTTGCAGAAGTTTTTTTGATCCAGTTGAGGATATTCTGATTATTGACTTCCTCGCGCGTGCCTAATCCGCCTGGAATCAATAATAAATGGATAGGTGAAGAGTTATCCGCAAAACCGGCTTCTGCTAAAACTGAAGGCCCCTGGATAGATTTAATCAAACCTTTTTTTTCGGCGATCAGGAGAATGTTAAATTCATCCGGCAGATTGCCGAATATTTCCAAAGGCCCAAAAACATCCAAAAGCTCGAAGCCTGGAAAAACCAGCACACCCAGCGTTTTGGTGAGAGGGAATTCTTTACTCATCCTTTAAATACTACCATGTCGTCAGGAGGGAGGCGAGGGAGGCTAGGGCGGCTTGGAAAATTTTTCATTATTTAGTATTATTGCCGTTGAAATGAATACAAAAACGAGAACGGGAAATGCCAAAGAAAAAAAACAAAAAAAGCGCTGTAACCAATCAGGATAATTATGCCGAATCGTTTACCAATCCGCAAAAATTAGCGGAATTTTTACAAAAAATAAATGAGTGGAAGGTAAACGAACCGCTGCTGACATACAAAAACCAGCGGGGTGAAAATCTCATTCATGCGATTATTCTTGCGCCAAAAAAATGGGAGCTGGTCCGTTACATTGCTCCTTTGGCAAAGAAAGGTGTGGACCTCAATCATATCAACAACGTTTTTCTACCGCCAATTTTTTTGGCGCTTCAGTTAAAACATACAGAAGCCGTGCGATCCTTGTGTGACGCGGGTGCGGATCTTACCGTTAGCACACCGGATGGCCTTAATATTTTAGACATCACTCTTGCATTTTCTGATTATCAAACGTATCGACAAATCTCTGTTTTTCTGGGTTTGAAAAAGTTTCAGTTAACGGCGGGGAATTTTTTATTAGAGTTGGCGGAAAATGGAATGCTGATGCATATGCGACATCTCCAAAAAAAAGCGAAGGAATGGAAACTGCCTGTCAATATAAATTCAACACATCCTTTCAATCAACGCACAGCCGTGATAGCCGCTGTTAATGCCAAACAACTCGAAGTGGTAAACTATTTAATAGAAAATAAAGCTGATATTACTATTGAAGATTACCAGGGGTGGAATGCATTGATGCATAGTATTCGCGCAGGAGACGATAAGATTTTTACTGCGATTGCCGGCTCTGATGAAAAACTGGTTAACAAAATCGGCGGCTTTGGTCTACTCAGTCCATTGCAGATTGCCATAGAAAAAAATTCAAAATTTATAGAGCCACTCCTGGAAAGAAAAGCGGATATTAATGGAGAAAATAAAAATCGATACACGGCGCTTCATAGCGCCATCGCTCTTAATAAAGTCAATGTCATTCAATTTATTATTAATCATCCGGCATTTGATATGTCAAAATTCTTGAGAAAAATCGAATGTCTCAATCTGGCGATAGAATTTTGTGATCCTGTTATATTTGGGAAAATATTTCAGATTGTACGCTCTTTTATTGACCCTGATTATGAAGCAGAATTAATTCTCAGGCTTTATGAATTTGCTATTTCTTTAGAGAAAGAATCACATTTCAAATTTATGGTTGCACAGGAATTAAATTTTTACAATTATCCTGATAACCCTTTGAATATCTGTTGTCGATTGAAAAAAACCAGTTTAATTAAATGGTTTTTCGAAACTCAATCGGAGAAGATAACCAAAACGCTTATGATAACTTCCCTGATCTACAGCATTAATCATTCTTCCAAAACGATAGTTTTATTGCTGTCTAATTTAAGTTTTAGATTTTTTGAGGCGATAAAGAAAGATTCGGAAGTTGAATATTACGCTTATAGAGACGCTCTTGCCTGTATATGTATTTTTAAAAATTGGCTTGATCTCGCTATAGAATTCCAGCCCACACTAAAATTTTTTATGAGTTCTCATTTATTTCGAGAATTCTCTAAAGATGTCTTGTTGTCTACTATTTCGTATTTACAAGGGATAGCGGGTGTGTCCTTACGGCTTAAGAATGAAAAGGGTATAGAAAATAATTCTTTCATATTTGATCCCATTTGTTCCAGGAAAAAAATTTTATCCAGTGTATTAAATTGTGTGCCTGGAATGATCGATTACATTCCAGATCAGAAAAATCCTCACCATTGGGTGCGGTTTTTTTATTCCAGTCAACCGGCTAATCCGGTCTATGTTCCGCCCGTCACCGATTCTAAATCTAAAGCGTTAACTGCTTTTTCTTTCTTAAGGCGCCAGGGTTTATCAGACAGTAAAATCCAATTAATCTTGCAGGAAAATAGAGAGCGTAAAATAATTCCCAGGTTATCCTTTATGGACTCAAGGCAAACTAAAAATAATCAGTTTTTGCCATGTGCATGGTTTGGAGGCCAAATATTATCTTCGCATGATTATTTGATGCCCATCGAAAACGCCAAAATTCCCAATACTTTTTTATTAATTCCTGGTTCATTTAAAAAAATAGTTCCCATAAGAAGCCGGTGGCGTTTTCATCCTGATAATGGATTAAAGTCCCTCAAAGGAATGCCTTCGGTCACAGTCACCCTCCAGTTTAACGATAACCAATTTATCGAGTATAAAACAGAATTCTCTCATGAAATCATCTGGCCTGGGGCAGACAGGGTTTTATGTATCACCGTTCCGGTTGATAAACCAAAAGAGCAAAGAGGGGTTTTGATTCTTGCCGTGTACTATCTGGAGGGTGGTCTGCATCATCACAGAACACAAACACATTTACCTGTGGAAATCCCGGTTCGTATGCCCGAGCTACGACAACCGGGTCAAAATCAGATATTTGAGTTTTAACCCGGATATTTCACCAAACTTATGGCGTTGTGTTGTTGATCGTCGTCGTCGGTAGCGTTAATTTCATGGTTCATCAGTCCAGTTTTCCAGTTTAAGACGAGACACTCTGGAGAATTCTTTCATGTTATTAGTCACAATGATTAAATCTAAAGCTAAGGCATGCGCGGCAATCCAGATATCATTGTTCCCGATCGGTTTACCTTTTTTCTCAAGGTCGCTACGAACATCTCCATAACATCTCGCTGCATGGACCGGCAAAGGCAGTGGAGGGATCAGGCTGGTTAAATCTTCCAATACTTCAAGTGCTTTTTTAGGATGATGACTTCTTTTGGCTCCAAATGACAGTTCGCCAAAAGTAATTATCGACATTCCAATTTCGCCGACAGCCACTTGCTGAAATTTATTGAATACATTAACGGGTTTTTGCTTCGCTATATAAATGCATATATTGGTATCTAGTAAATAACGTAACGGCATATACTAAAAGTCCCGATCTTGAGGAGGGGCATCTTTCCTGCCGTCAATAAAAAAATCTTCCGGCAATTCTGTCAGCAAAGTGAAAGCTCGTTCCAAAGTTTTTGGTATTTCCCGAATAACAATATCGCCTTTCCTTCTAAAAATTTCCACCTCTTCACTCTTAATTTGAAATTCTTTAGGTAGCCTTACCGCTTGGGAGTTGCCGGATTTGAACACTTTAGTGATTTTCATAGATGCCTCTCAATGTATATACGATAAGTATATATGTTGAATAACCAAATAGCAAGAATTTAGGGGGAAAGACGAGGGAGGGCTAGGCTATGCGTCGGGGCATAGGCGTCAAGTTAAGCGGTTGAGCACCAAAAAGCTAGTCATTGCAAGCGTGAGCGAAGCAATCCAGTTCGAACTTTGTAGAAATTCTGTACTGGATTGCTTCGCTCGCGCTCGCAATGACGGCGTCCTTAAGGAAAAAAACTCTTAGCTTGACGCCTATGATGCGTCGGGGGACGGGGGGGGATTTTTGAGCTTGTAACGCTGGGGACCTATGGGGTAGTCGTGGTATTAGTCGTCGCTGGGGGAGTGGTCCCGGCGGCGGCAGCGGCGGAGTTAATATCATCATTGCTGATATTGTTGGTGTCATAAGTGGTATTACTGGATGTGGCTGTGTTCGACGACGGCGGATTGTCCTGATTATTGCTGGGATTTGCGCCGCTGGAGAAAGCAGCGATAGCAGAGTTAACATCATTCACCTGCGTTTTCAGCAACATGCCCGCGGTCTCGCCGGCTTGCAGATTCAGCATCGCTAAAGCGCCCATCATTTTTTCGTTGTCGAGATGGTTTTGATGAAGCTGGCTGGAAATTTCCGCTAATAATATCGTGTTTTTTCGGAGTAAATTTTCGGATGAATCCCCCGCGATTTCCTGGTACCATTTAGGATCGCTCAGGCGGTAATTGGCCCGGTATCTGGCAATTTGCATGGGGCTTGCGTAGCGATACATGACCACAGACTCACCGTCATCGTTTTTCAGGTTGATCACCTGAGGTTCCACGCCAATGGCGCGGCTAATGGCGTCCAGCTGCGGATCCGCGACGGTCGTCATCAGCGGTTTGCGTTCCGCGGCAAGGCCCGTAAAAATATTGGTGGCGACGGATTTGGCAGCCATCGACGAACGAATGGTCATCTGATAATTTTTATACGCTTCATTATTGCGAAACTGGTCAATCTGCTGAGACAATACTTTGACGCCCTGTTTCTGATATTGTAACAGCGCGCTTCGCAACTGGCTGAGATTAATGCCGTCGGCATAGGATTGATATTGTTTGGTGGCGTAGCCGATAAAATTCTCGCTGTTTTTCATCTGTTCGGGTGTGTAGGCTTCCGGCTCAACCAGCACGGAAAAGTTAAAGGCATCGTCATTGCGGCCCGGAGCGCCGAGATTCTTTTTCGTCCAGTAAGAACTGACTTCTATCCCCTGCACTAAAGAATAAATACTGTCGCTGGCTTCCAGATTTTTTAACTGGTTAATGTATGTGGTGCGCGCTGTGGTTTCCGCATTTACTTTTTTCACTTCCGGCTGGCTTTTGTTGGTGTAAGTCAGAGTCGAGGAAGAAAAGGGCTGCAGATTACGCTTCACGGCGCGATCCGTTTCCAGGCTCACCTGTTCGCGCGTGCGGTTTTGAATGTCGTCCTGTTTATTGTTCAATTGCATGGAAGAAGTAAAGCTTTTATCCAGTTGATAAGCCAATTCATTCACGGTCTTAACGCTGGCCTTGCTGAGTCCTTCGATTCGATTACCCAGTTCCTGAATGGCGAGCACCACCCGGTGATCCACCACAGGCTGAAGCGGGGGGGATGCGGGAGTGAGGGCAGGCGCGGTATCGGCGAAGGCCAGGCCGCTTCCGATGAGCATGGTCAGCGATGTGGCGAACAGAATAGGTTTTTTCATCATGGCGTTAATCTCTTTTTTTATTACCAATTAATATTGTCGGAAGACCCCGGCGATGGTTGAGTATTGACCGGCGTGGCCGGCGCATTCGTATGGGTGGATGCATCATCATCCACCGGCTGGGTATCCTCCACGGCCGGATGAGCCTGCGGCTGCTGCGCCTGTTGCTTCATCAGCAGGGTGGCGGACAATAGCTCGAACGCGGACTGTTTTTCAGTGGTCTGTTTCTGCCGGGTTTCCTGGTTTAACTGATCGGTGATGGTCTGTCCCACACTGGCAAAATATAAATTGTTAAGCGATTTTCGGCAGTTATTCGCGCCTCGCAACATTTCCTCGAAATGGCCCTGATCGCCTAAAGTCTGATAAATCGCGTCGCAGTTATTCATACATATTTTTAAAGTGTCGAGATGAGTGGTTGGCCTTGGCGGAATGGCGTCGCCCTGCTGGACCAGAGGCATGCACACCAGCGCCGCCGTTTGGGCCGACATGACGTTTTCATCGGCGGCAAACGCGAAAGTATACAGGCCCAGTCCGCTGAGACTGAGGGCTAGCAACAATGGCCATTTACGCATAATCTCGATCCTCTAAAGCTTTTAATACTAATTTTAACCGGTCCGGGGCAAACACCCGTCCCAATAATCGCAGCCGCTCAAACACAATATTGCGGCGAAGGAAGATACCTGGATTGTCCTCTTCCGATTTAGTGTTCTCTTCCGCGTGCATCAGCACTTTCGCGGCGGCGCCTGGGTAGGCGTTGTCTAAACACATCAGCAATCGCAATCCGCGCCCGGTCTTGATATGAGTGACCAGCTCGATCACCAGCGCTTCCTGCTGGAGTTCAATATTTTCAATGTTATCCAGAGTCTTGCCTAAAGCCTGGATGGCTTTCTCCAGTTCCGGGTCATTGTCGTGGGTCCAGTCCTCGACGCCTTCCATAAAACTGATAACCCGATAAATCGTCGGGTCTTGATAGCTCCGCCAAAACTGGTGGACCGCTTCATGGCTTAAATCAGGCATTGTCTTCTCCTTGCATTGAGGTATAGTTTACCTGTTGAACCTTAAGGAATAATTAAGAAAAACACCTTCTGATTTAATTGTTCCTTAAGGTTCAACTGTTAAGATAGCAGTCAATCGTTAGAAAAATTGACCTGTTTTATTGTAAACACGAGAAGCAGGTTAAGTAAATCAAAGAGTTGGAGTAAAGAATATGGGCGCATTTCAGGTTATTAAAAAGGGCGTAGCCGCTGGCTGGAACTTTTCCGCCTGGTTGGGTACTAAAAATATTAAAAATAATGCTCTGTTGATTAAAGACTTATCCCAGTCGGCGTTTAAGCCGGGTAAGGCTGAAGCCGATTCCGCACCCAAAAAAGAAACTTTTGCCCAAGCCATGAAGCGCCTCAATATCAATGAAGCCGGTTTGAAAAAACGCATCCGCGCCAGCGGTCAGGTTATTTACTTTTGTGGCGTGCTGACGATTCCCATGCTGACCTATACCATTTATATGTTTATGTCCGGGTTCTATTTATCCAGTTTTGTGTGCCTGATGTTGACCTCTTTATTGGGTGCTTATACGTTTCGCGAGCATTTTAACCGTTACCAGATGCGCCGGCGGCGGCTGGGCTGTTCTTTCGCCGAGTGGGCTAAAGACACATTGCGTTTAAGTTCACCGGGGAAAAAATAATGAAAAAATGGGTATGGCCTTTAATTATATTGTTGACGCTGTTTTGCGGCGCGGCGCTGGCGGATTCCGCCAATCCGGTGATCGCCAGCAGCGCGGTCGCTAATAAAACCGATCTTTCCATCGCTTACTTATCTTCCGTCTTCGGCACGGTCAGTGGCGTATTAACCGGCACGTCCGGGCAAATGCTCGGCAAACTGATGTATCAATTTAACCAGGGCATGCTCGTCGTCGCGGGATGCTGGTTAGCCTATAGCGTACTTTCCATTGTACTTAAAACCGGGTTGACCGGTTCTTTCATGTCTCAAGAATATAAAGTCCCGATGGTGGTATTACGTATCGCCCTCGGATTTGGTTTATTAATTCCCAATCCTTCCACGGGTTATACCGTATTGCAGACCATCGTGATGCAGGTCACCGTGCAGGGCGTTAAATTAGCCGACCAGGTGTGGGAATATGGTCTGGATTATATGTACAACGGCGGCGCGTTATGGAGCCGTCCGGTGCAAACGAAGGCGGATCGGCGGTAATAGGCCAAAAGTGCGAATGCTATCATGAGTGACGCGACCTGAGCAGAGTACTGGGAAGTACCAGCGCCGTGACAAGAGTATTACCAGGCAATTTCAGCAACCTCAGCATGGTGCAGAAAATCATGGCGATGGAAGCGTGCATGGTGCGGGCTTCTATTGATCTGGAAAGCAATAATTCCAGCGCGGACAGTGACAGCGTTTCCAGCCAAACTTCTTCCCTTGGTATTTATGAAGATTTGGATAATTATAAATTTGAGTTTCCTGCCGGAAATGCGATCAGCTAACCAGCGCAGCACCGGATGTGGCGTTGTCTATTGGAATTCTTTAGCGAATAAGCCCAACATGGATTGTACCGCCACCGATGCCGGTGGCAGCACTGATAACACGACTTGTGGTTTTAGTCATTTGGCCTTACGGGAAACGATTTATAGTTTATTACCGGCGGTTAAAAAATATGTTTGTCTGACTGCGGGAAATGCTGATCAATCCTCCGTCTGCAACGGTTTGACTCTACCGACGCGGATCCCAGCTACATGGTGGATGGGATGATGAGCGCTACTTTAAGTTTTAAAAATTTAATCGATCCAATGGTTAGAAGTGACGCTAAAAATGGCCGATGGAACAGCAAAATTGGCAAATGGGTGGCGGCGCAGTGCGCTTAATTTTTATTCAAGCCAGAAAAGAGGGTTGGATGATGGCAGGCCGTTATTATTGGGATTTATTACGGGTTGAAGATGTCATACGACATGCTGATGAGTAAGAATGCGAGCTATGCTAATTATATCCCGGACAGTGACAGTTACGTCGCTCCCGGCTATTCAGCCGCCGTCGGCGCCATGCCCAGCTCGTGATAATCTGGCAAAAGCTTCCACTTTGATAACAGCAACCGCAATAAGCGGCGGCTATATGATCAGGCGCAGGACTTCCATCGGTCCAGTATACAGGATGCGGCCAAATCCGGTCAGGCAAAGATGGCCTCAACGCCTGGCGTCGTTCGTCTTTCGGAGTCTTAAGGTGCTTTTAGCATTTCTACCTTTTGCTGCGATAATCAGTGATTTAACGGAATTGTTAACCACCTTTGGTCTTCTGCAGGTCCCGTAGGATTAGGTGCAGAACCGATTTTATGGCTGCATAAATTGGGACTGACCTGCATTAGCTTGGGGTTTAATCTTTGGCTCACTTTTGCCGTAGGCATGTTCAGCGCAATAACTCTAGTGGGTTATTGTCGGCCGTTAACCCGGCGGGTAGTGCCATCCAGACGGCGTCAAGCTGGATACAGCCTATGATTATGGGCATGGCAGCCGCATTTATATTGGTTGGCTTTAGTCTGGGCTTTTATATACCTTTATACCCGTACATGATATTTACTTTTGGCGTTATCGGCTGGATTATCGGCGTTATTGAAGCGATGGTGGCGGCCCCATTAGTAGCTTTGGGAGTTACCCATCCCGATGGCCATGATTTCGTGGGTAAGAGTACGCACGCGGTAATGATGTTAGTCGGCCTGTTTATACGTCCGGTATTGATGTTGATAGGGCTATTCGCGTCAATGATTTTATGTCAGGTATCATTGAGTATTATTATCTATACTTTTTCGGGTTTTGTGACCGATCTTTTTTATCTGATACATCCGATCACTGGCCAAACTACCGGGGACCCGGTTTTGCAGTCATCAGGAAAGGCCATATTCAATGTGCTCTCGGAAGGACGTGGCGCTGGTTTGGGCATGGTCATGACCGCATTTTTGGTGTTTCCACTATTTTTAGGAATATTCGCCTTACTGGTTTACACTACGACCGTAACCTGCTTTTCGCTGATCCATCATTTGCCTGCTTATGTGATGCAATGGATTGGTGGACCGCAAATGCATGGCGAGAGTCCCCAAACTATGGCGGATCATATCAAGCAGGGTATGTCTGGTATGACTAGTAAAATGGGTGAGGCTGTGGGCCACTCTAAGATTAAGCCGAAGGCCAAAGATAATTCAGGTAGCACGAGTGCTGATCAGGCGCCATACCCGGCTCTGAACCCACCTGATGGTCACAATGGAAATTAATATTATGAAGTACCCGATTCCGTGTAAGGCAGTGCAGCGGAATTAAGCGAACCGAGGAGAGTGATAGCGACTATCGGCCATGCCGCCGCAAAGGCAAGCCAGTGGGTGATGGTCAATCCACTTGGTAGGTAAAGGAACAGGAAGACAATGGCGGTTTGCGCGATTTTAATGAATAACCGGCGAAAGGAACGAAATTTGTAATGATCCTCCCGCGGTAGGTAGATCAGAATAAAAGACGGCAAAGCTTTTTTATTCAAAGTGATCAGAAACAGTCCGAGTAGCCCGGCTCCTGCGATAAAGACCGCCGTTACCGGTGGGATTTCCCAGCTCAAATGTGGCGTAAATTCCAGAGCAAGGCTGATGATCAGCGGCAATGCTAATACTCCTGCGACCAGTTCCCGAATTCGATAACCTCGGGAAAATCGGGCCAAAGTGATGCCGGCCAACGGCGTCCACAGTATCCACCAGCTATTCGCGAATATAAGCCATAAATGTCGCCAGGGTTCATCCAGCCAGTGCTTTAACAGACTGGGCGGGGCCATCGGTATATTTGTCCACGGCGCCAAAAATCCATTCAGCAGCCAGATCGCCACGCCTAAAAAAACCACCCAAAGAAACAGCCCGGGAATGAGCGGAATTTCTTTCCCCAGCAATTTGTTTAAAAGCCGCCGGTAAACTTTGGTGAGAGTGATCAGCAGTAAAATGGCCGTGACTAGTACGGGCGTCAGGGTAAATCCGCTGACGGTGGGAAAAACCGTGACGACGCTGGCTCCCAGCAGGCTGATCATGCAAAAAGCGCTGCCATAAGCGATCGCTGTCGCCATCCGCCCCAGAAAATTAATGACTACCCGCACCGCGGGATTGCGCGCCAGCGTGCCCACGGTGTCGGCCAAATAAGCATCTTCCCGCCGGCGATAGCTGCGATAACCCATGCCGATGGCTATCAGCGTGAAAAAAGCCCAAGGGGATAAACCTTCATAAACCAGTAATTGCTTCAACGTCTGTTGAAAAAGCGCTGGCTGCGGCGGAGTGAATGGTGAAGAAGTGTGCGCGCATGCTGCGCTGACGCCTAAAAAAACCGCCCCGAGACACAATTGCAGACTCACTATTCGCCCCAACCAGACCCAGAACGAATATCGCGGCGTTTCTTCGCCGGGTGGCGCCAACCTTTGCTTTCCCCAGGGACCCATGGCGAGGATCAGAATCAGCAACAGCGCCAGCCAATGAATTTTGAAAAGCTGGATTGCCGCACTGGAAAAATAAACGATAACTCCACTAATCGCCAGCAGCGGGATCGCCACTACCGGGATTAACTGCCGGTAAGATTTCATAATTTTCATAAACCGTAATGTAGCACAACTTAACTGTTTGTAAATATTAGGGTCTGTTTACAATTCATTAATTAGTTATTTCAAATAGAATTTTCCACAAGAATACTGTCATTGCGAACGCCAGTGAAGCAATCCAGTACAGAGTTTCTACAAAGTTCGAACTGGATTGCTTCGCTGGCGCTCGCAATGACTAAATCTGTGCATAAATATGGATAATCAATGAATTGTAAACAGTCCTTAAGCTGACGCGGTATCTGTCAATAATAAATCACTCCCTATTCTTCCGGAAATTTAATATAGTGTTGGCTACTTTTACGCAATAATGTTAATGACGTCTCATTATGAAAAAAACAATTGTAGTTATCGGAGCTGGTCCCGCGGGGTTAATGGCCGCGGAAGTATTAAGTCATAGCGGCGCGAAGGTAGACCTTTATGATTCCATGCCTTCGCTTGGACGAAAATTTTTAATGGCCGGCAAGAGTGGACTTAACCTCACGCATTCCGAACCTTGGCAAACTTTTATCACCCGGTACGGCAGTAAACAAAAAGAAATTGAAGCACATCTCAAACATTTCAAGCCTGGTGATTTACTGGCATGGGCAAAAGAGCTGAAGATTGAAACCTTCATCGGCACATCCGGCCGCGTCTTTCCAAAAGAGATGAAAGCGAGCCCGTTGCTACGGGCGTGGTTACAGCGGTTGAAAAACAGCGGCGTTACTTTTCATCTGCGTCACCGCTGGATGGGTTGGCAAAACCATCAACTCGTTTTCGATTCGCCCAATGGCGTTGTAAAGATTAGGCCTGACGCTACCATTCTTGCGTTGGGTGGCGCCAGTTGGCCAAAGCTCGGCTCGCGTGGCGAGTGGGCGTCCTGGTTAGCATCGGGCGGCGTGGAGGTTAAAACTTTTCGTCCCGCCAACTGCGGTTTCACAGTGAATTGGTCAAAACATTTTAGTGAAAAATTTCATGGCCAACCGATTAAGCCTGTCGTGTTATCTTTTAAAGATTTTAAACAACAGGGCGAATTCATCGTGACCAAAACCGGCGTGGAAGGCAGCCTCATCTACACCGCTTCAGCAATGCTGCGGGATGAAATAGAATCAGCAGGCGTTGCTGTACTGACATTGGACCTCGCGCCTGATTCATCCAGAGAAAAGTTGATTAAGGCTCTGGCGCGTCCGCGCGGCTCGCGCTCAATGACCAGTCATATCAAAAAGACAACCGGCATCCAGGGTGCAAAAACAGGGTTGTTGTATGAATTTTTTTCCAAAAATGATTTTGGAGATATCGAAAAGCTGGCAGACGCCATTAAGGGGATACGCGTCCCGCTTTCTGCGCCATTTCCAATAGCATCAGCCATTAGTAGCGCAGGTGGCGTCGACTTTGAAGAACTGGATGATAATTTAATGCTTCGCAAAATGCCCGGAGTTTTTTGCGCTGGTGAAATGCTGGATTGGGAAGCGCCCACCGGTGGCTATCTGCTCACCGCCTGTTTTGCGACAGGCGCAAGTGCCGGTCACGGCGCACTGAACTGGTTAGGTTTAAACACAATCAGAGACAAATGACCTATAAATTGCTCACTTAATCGCGATTTTTCGCCTGCGCAGAAAGCACTTTGTAGAGACGTTCGGTAATTAAACCCTGTTGATATTTCTGTTCGACGTCTACCTGCAGCGGCTGACCGTCGGTTTCGACGAGTTGACGGGTCACGGCGGTGACTTTTTCCGGATCGCTGTCGAGAAGTTTGTCGCGTACCGCTTCGTTGAACACTAAATATTCGCGTAAGGCGATGCGTTTGCCGTCTACCGAAGGGACCAAACGTTGACAAATAATTAACCGCGCCGTTTCGATAATATCAATAGTGCGCCCGAGTCGTTCTTCGTGAGCGAAACCGCCGACCAGACGGCGAATGGTTTCAGCCACGCCGTTGCTGTGCAAAGTGGTATAAACCGGATGGCCGGTTAAAGCTGCTTCCAGTACCGCGCTGATCGTTTCCGTATCGCGCGCTTCACCCACTAAAATAAGCCGTGGTTTGCGGCGCAGGGCGTTACGCACGCCAGCGGCGAAACTGGGTAAATGCCGCGGAATTTCCGCCTGACTGACAATAGAAGTCGGTTTGAATACGCTGTCATAAACAAATTCAATCGGCGCTTCGTAAGTGAGGATTTTGCGATGACTGTCGGGATCTTCCGCGAGCTGCTTAATAATCGCCGCCAATAACGTGCTTTTACCGGAGCCGGTAGCGCCGGTGACATAAATAACGCCTTCCTGCGGAGCAATGGCGTTAAGAATTTTTTGTGGCAATTCCAGGGACGATAGCGACGGTGGAGCAGCGGGAATCGTGCGGATAGTAATCTGAATGCCTTCGTGCCCATCGACATGACAGCCGGTGCCATTGACGCGATGCCGGAACCTTTGCTGGCGATTGGGGCGCACTTCGTAATGCGTATCCAAATCTTCGCCGCGCATAATTTGCGTGGTGCCGTTTGGGCCGTAAATAGCGTTTAACAAATCGCCGACCTCCGCGTTCGATAATTTCCGGTTGGTGATTTTATATAATCGCCCGTATATTTCAGCGATAATCGGCTCATTGGTTTGAATAGTAATATCCGAAGCGCCGATTTGATGCCCAAACACCAATAATTCATCAATGTGCTTTGGCTCAAACCGGGTAGGTTCCTGCGGATACAAATAACTACTCATGGTTTTAAATCCTGTTGGGGATTCGTTAAGATAGGCTGCCACTTCGAACTATCTGTTTGCAGCTGCGAGTGCGCGGTAATTCTTAAGATACGGTCATCAACGCGTATCTCGTTACTATCGCCGGTGACACCCAGGTCCGCTTTGGCGACGTAAGGCGCGCTCACCATTCCCTGAGCCAGCATCTTACGATACAACACCATGCCGTTATAGTCACGACGTAAACGGTTTAAATTCGCTGAAAAAATCGCATTAGCCTGCTGGATGCCGTTTTGCCAGCCTTCACGGATAAAACGGTTCCATATCTCGGCTTCAACCTGATTTTTAGGCAATAAAGTGCGATCAGGCACGGGGGGCTTTGGATAACTCATCCATAAATAGGCGCGCCACGAAGGAGCGGCGGTGACGAAACGCGCTGGGCTTATAATTTTAAAGGTTTTAGCCGCCAGACGAATGGAGTCGCTGTCTGCCAGATTTAAACTATTGTCGGATTCCACCAGTACCGGCGGCAGTATGTTATCCTGTAACAACAATTGATTAAAATCAAAGATCTGATTCAGTTCACCGGTATTTTTTGTCAAAGACATATCAATCTGTTCGCTGCGCCACGCTAAAGCGCCGGTGGCGCCCAGAGATAAGGCCGTTTCGTATAAAGCCTGCCAGCGCACCGGGTTAATTTGCCCCTGACCGCTTGGGAATTGATCTACTTTTACGTAGCCGATATCGGCATCAGAAACTTCTGTTTTCGATGTGGTGTAGAGCGGGGGCGCGTCGTCGCTGTTGGTAGCGGGTGCGTCGGCGTGTGCACAGCCAATCAGCAGTAACAGTAACGTTGTGCTCACTGCCAAAGCGTTTTTAGAACGGCTAATTATTCTCATCACCAGGGTAACCTCAGTTTTTTATCTGTTTATTTTTTTCATGTGCGAAAGTAACGTAATTCTATAATTTTCCTGGCCGGAAGCACGGTAATGTCGGCTTTATTATGCGCCTGGTAAGCGACATTGCGTAATATATCCGCCATCGGCTGGTTCTGAACCGAGATGGATATGATCACCGGGATGGCTGGAGCATCGCCTAATACCCGTACCTGATAACCGGTTGATTTGGCAATCTGTTCCACCACAGGCAACACCGGACCATACCAGTCCAAAGAGGCCATCTGGGTCATGCCCGTAGTTTTAGCGTCAATTTCCGGTACGTCGGTTTTAGGGGTCACGGCCATCTGCATAGCTGATAATTGTTGCAGAGACTTGCCTACCGAACTCGCGGCTTCGGCTAATTGCACCTGCGCGTCCTGATTATTCAGTTCCGCAGGGGCCTGATTGGTGGGCACGTAATGCAAATTGACCTCATTCTTGACGGTCGATCCACAACCCGCCAGTAATAAAGCGCTTGCCGTTAAAAATATGATGTTCTTGATTTTCATAGGCTTACCGTGTTAAATTAATAATTAATAAGGTTTCTTTTCCATTATTTGTTTACGTAATGTACAGATATTGTATAGGATGAACCTTAAGAGAACATTAAATAATTAGTCTACACTGATACTCAATAATATGAAACCACCAGCGGATGCTCATTGGCGGGATTCGGCCCGGTCGATTCGTTTCTTTATCTGGGACGGCAAAGCTGCATTTCCTTTCGTGATTTTTTTGTTGCATATTCGGATCTGGACTTTTATCGTGGCCTTTGTGGCCATGATTTTTTTTACCGTCCTCAACCGCTATGGGTTTACCCCTTTGGTTTTTTTGCGCTGGCTGCGTTCTTCTATCGCTGGCCGCCGTAAAATCGTTATTCCCTGGTGGATGGAGTGACAGCTTTTATATCCTGCGCGAGGCAAAGCCTCTGCTCTTCATTGCGTGGGAGAATCGCGATTCTCCCCCTTGCGATCCCCCATCGCGGGGATAATTTTTTACAAAAATTATTTTTTATCAGGTGTTTATTATATGTTAGATTTGGGTAAGAAACTGGTGGCGATCGCCAAAAAACTGCGGGTTAACTTTACGTTTAAAGACCGTCCAATTGCCCTGGAGGATGTGTTTTCGGAAACAGGGTTACTGCCAGGCCTTACCAAAAGAGCGAACCAGCTGGCCTCTTTATGCCTGGGATACGGTCTGGGCGCTTCTTTCGAGGAAACAGAGGGTTCTTTGCTCGGAAATAAAGTGATTTTTGACGAATTTACCCCCGATGTCTTGCGCCTTTTGTGTATCACGGACGTGGTCAATGAATTGCTAAAAAACAGCTCCAACCGTGAACTGGTCGCACTCGACGAACTTATGTATGATTAAACCTGAAATCGCATGAAAAAATGGCTCTTTATTTTACTTTTATTGTTTATTCCTCCGGCGCTTGCCACGGATGATCCCCAGGAATTTTTCCGCGTATGGTCAAAAATAGACGTGACCGGACCGTTGCGGAGCGACTGGCCGGATTTTAGATACGAAGCATTTGTGGAAAGCCGTAATCAGGAAACCCGCCTTGATTTTTCCACGGGTTATCGATTTTCGCCCCTGGTGAGCGTCTGGAATGGTTTTTCATGGATTTCTCCCAACAACGGTACCGCGCAGACTTACCGGGCATATCAGCAGCTAATATGGGAGTTATTTGATAAGAATCCGATTATCCTGTTCCAGACCCGCACCCGTGTGGAAGAACAGAAACGCGAAGGGCAGCCGGAATGGCTATTGCGGGGCCGCGAACGCTGGAGGGTCGCTTTCCCCGAAAGATTGGGAAGAAAACTCACCCCCGTTCTTTATGATGAAATTTTCGTCAATTTCAATCAACCCGTCTGGATCAAACAAAGGTTTATTGACCAAAACCGGGTTTTCATTGGGGTGGACACGCCCGTATGGAAAAACACTTTTTGGGAGTTTGGTTACATTAATCAGTACATATATTCCACTCCCGTCAATACAATGGTCCATATTTTTTCAATTTCTTTAATGATTTTCTTGCCTTAACCCTATCCGGGCATACGCGTCAAGTTAAGCGGTTGAGCGCCAAAAAGCATAGTCATTGCGAGCGTGAGCGAAGCAATCCAGTTCGAACTTTGTAGAAATTCTGTACTGGATTGCTTCGCTCGCGCTCGCAATGACGGCGTCCTTGAGGAAAAAAACTCTTAGCTTGACGCCTATGCCCTATCCGGGAGCGGCACGCTTGCATTTATTGACATTTCTGCGGCAATTCCCGGAATTTTCGCGCGGCATCATGCGTGATTTTTTTGCATTTTTTTATTATGAATCCCAAAAATTACATTGAATTGAGTAAACCTTGCGATAGGGTGTATTGTTTTTTTAAATTTCTCAAGTTTTACAAAACCATAAGCAGATAGTGTTTTTAATGTTCTTGATAAGTTGCTGGGCTGTCTTCCCGTGATATCGGCTAATTCCCTTATGGAATTAGGTTTTTTTTCATTGATAATTTGTAATAATATTTGATTTTCATCACTAAGTATTTCAGCAAGAGATCTGATTGACGTAAACCAAATTTTAGGCTCATCCGACGAAGGTTTGTATTCGCCACGAGCTATTGCGATTGTTCGTTCGCGAATTTCTTTTTGAGGCATGATCCCAATTTTTACACGTTTCATATTTTATCCTCTATATTTAGTCCATTGATACTTAAAATTCTATCAACCTCTGACCAGAAATCTGTAATTAATTGACTTGCATCAATAAACTCATAGGGCACTCCTTCATCTTGGGAATGTCGATGTCGATGATCATAAGTTTTTCGACCCTGGTGTCTGCCAATGTTCCTTTTCTTTACGGGATGAGCATTATCAAAACCCATGATACGTGTACCCTGATGATCATGAAGCGTTAGACTATATCGGATACCATGGGGAATCTCTTCCCTCGCATCCACACGACGAACCTCAAATTTCACCCAATGGCCTCCCGGCTGTTCTATCACTACTCCATTCAGGTCGAGAAGTGTGTCAAGATTATTGTTGTAAGTCATATTAGTATCATCTGTTGATAACTATATCACAAAATAGTACTCTGTCAACTAGCTTTTTCCTCCATGAAGGGTTTGCCACTGTGCAGCCATTCGCGCAGATGACGGGCCACCCTGCTAATATCTTTTTTGGCGCCGCGAATGGCGCATTCCCAGACTATTCCTATGCGCCAGCCTTCGCGCTGCAAAATTTTCATCACTTTAGCATCGTTGGTCCGATTACCGGCGATTTTCTTCCGCCAGAATTCTTGCCGGGTTCCGGGTAGTCTAAATAAGGCGCAGTCGTGACCGTGCCAGAAACACCCATGGACGAAGATGACTGCCTGATAATGCGGCAAAACGATATCGGGTTTACCGCGGAGGCCGGTTGCCTGGAGGTGAAACTGGAAGCCCTGTTCCCGCAACAGCCGGGAGATCAGCATTTCGGGTCTGGTGTTGCGGCCCCGGATCCCGGACATCATCCGGCTGCGGGTTTTGGCGTTAACTATATCGGTCATCAGGCTGACCGGCTAAGGTGAGGAGTCATGATTCGCGCCACTTCCTGCATGACCGGCGCCACCACGCTATTTCCGAACTGACGATAAGCCTGGGTGTCACTTACCGGTATTCGAAAACTATCCGGAAATCCCATCAGGCGAGCGCATTCTCGCGGAGTTAAGCGGCGCGGGCGTTTTCCGCGTCCCTGGCAGACGAGAATTTCTGAGCCGTCTTTATAATAGCGGGCTGACAGGGTGCGGGTGATGCTCTCGGGATAAACCATCCCAAAGCCAAAACCATTTCCGGCGGCACGGTGTTTTTCCGCATAGGCCTGAAGGTAATTCCATAAATTAGGCGTCAGCGTATATTTTGTTTGAGGGACATTTTTTTTATGGTCAAAAAACCGTTCTCCGTCCCATGGCAGTGCAGGTTCGCTGCCATCTGTTTTGTGAAGGATTGATGATAAACGCGGACCTTCGGCTGGCAGGCGCATATCGCTCCACAAAAAATCCTTTTTTTCGCGGAAACCAACGATAATAATCCGTTCCCGGTGTTGCGGAGTGAAGTGTTTGCCATCGATAATTTTGTAGTGGACATCGTATTTTAATTCATCCCGCAATGTCTTCAGGATGACAGTAAATGTGTTACCGCCGTCGTGCGAAAGTAGGTTTTTTACATTTTCCAACAGAAAAGCCTCCGGACGTTTTGCGGCGATGATACGCGCCACATCAAAGAAGAGCGTCCCCTGCGTCGCACATTCGAAACCGTGAGGGCGCCCGAGAGAATTTTTTTTACTGACCCCGGCGATGCTGAAAGGCTGGCAGGGAAATCCAGCCAACAGCACATCGTGCTCAGGAATCCTTTCGGCAGCCACAGGCACGATATCGCCGATGAACAGATGGTGGTTGCCATAGTTCTCAAGGTAAGTTTTTTTTGAAAAATCGTTCCACTCACTGGTGAACACACATTCACCGCCCTGATTTTCAAACCCCATGCGCATACCGCCGATGCCGGCGAAAAGGTCGATAAAGCGAAAGCGGCCATTCTTATCTCGGGCGATTTTCCCGGGATTAGACCGTTTCGTCGATTGGGCTGATGGCTGGGAGGCTTTGCCGCGGATCATCTTTTCCTCGATATATAATATACTCATCGCGAATGATTTTTTGAATTAATTCCTCTACTTCCCCCTTTGAAAAAGGGGGATTGAGGGGGATTTTTATATATAAATCCCTCCTAACCTCCCGCCTGCACCCTTTGGGTGTTTTTAAAGGGAGGAATAATAGCGAAACTTATAATTTTACACCTAAAATTCATTCGGAATGACCAGATTATCACCTGGAAACAATTTCTTTGCCAGGTGTTGGGATAAAGTAAATGGTCATTTAATCTATTTTAGATCATATAATGATCAATACTATTTCAAAAATGAGCATTTAAGAGAAAATTTCTCTTGTTTCAGATGAATTCATTGATTTTTTGAATAAAATGTGGCATTTTACCAGAAAAAATCTTGGGGAGTGGTCATGCTTATTAGTTTTTCAATTGAAAATTGGCAATGCTTTCGTGACAAAGTTACTTTGTCCATGGTGAAAACCGCGGAGCAACAACATGGCGAGCGCCTTCCCAGTATTAATGGAAAGACTTTGTTACCTGCCGCTGCTATTTACGGCGGCAATGCTTCTGGAAAGACAAAATTTTTTAACGCTTTTGAATTTGCCCAGAGGTTTGTTACCATCATTACCCAACCTGAAAATTCTATTCCTCGCGACCATTTTCGACTGGATCCTCAATGCGCGATTAAACCGTCTACATTTACATTCGAGTTTTTAATTAAAGACACAGAAAAAAAAAGTACTTGTTATGAATTTAGTTTTTCTGTTAATGATCGCGTTGTTGTTGAAGAGAAGTTAATAAAAATCTTGCCACGCGGCGAAAAGATACTTTATCACAGAGAACCGGGTAAAAAAATAAATTTCCCGGATGATATAGAATTGCAAAAAGATCAGCGATTACAATTTGTTGCTGATGGTGTAAGGGAAAATATACTATTTTTAAGTACTACAGTCGACCAAAAATTTAAGTATTTTAAACCAATCTATGATTGGTTTAAGCATGAACTTGTTTTGTTAAATCCTTTTTCTTCTTTTGAATTTTTTGATTCGGAAGTAGATTATGAAGAATTAAGTAGTTTCTTATCTGAATTTGACACGGGAATTGATAGTGTTGGTTTAGAGGATATTTCTTTTCAAATACATGAAAGTGTGAAAAAAAATCTACTTCAGAATTTAATGGAAGGAATGTCGGCCCGCGTAGCAAACGGATGGATATTTAAAAAGGAAAATGGTGATATTTCTGTAAAAAAATTAGTTTCATATCATCAGTCCATGCAGGGAGAAAAAATTCCCTTTGAAATTAATCGTGATGAATCCACAGGTACTCAACGAATTATCAATTTAGCTCCTTATTTCCTGGATTTGATTCAAAACAAGAAGCCAAAGCTATATGTCGTTGATGAGTTAGATCGTTGCCTTCATACCTTAGCGACGAAAGCACTTCTGGAGCGATATCTTTCTTCCTGTTCGAAAGATACTCGTTCCCAGTTACTATTTACCACTCATGACGTGCTTTTGATGGATCAAAAATTATTGAGAAGAGATGAAATTTGGATAAATGAGCGTGATATGCAGGGAAATTCTTCTTTATTTTCTCTTGCTGAATATAAAGATGTCAGAAACGATAAAGATATTCGAAAAAGTTATTTACAAGGTCGGTTTGGAGGTATCCCTAAAATTTTTTTACAGGGGTTGAACTTAACTGAGAAATAAATAAGGATGGTATGGAAAGACCAAAAGGACGATTTGCGCGGCCATGTTCGATTAGGCCGTATCGGAATATTTTCTTTATATTGATGGAAGGCAAAGAAACTGAGCCTCAATATTTTCGTTTTTTGAGAAAAAAATATGAGACTATTGTAATTCGTCCCCTGTCGCACCGTACCCAAAATCATCCTTTGCAAATATTAGAAAGAGCCAGAAAATTAATAGAAAATGAAAATTTAAAAAAGAATGATCATGTTTGCATAGTAGTGGATATAGATAACAATAAAAAAGAAGATATCCAAACTTTAATTGACTGGAGCAGGGAAGATGCTCGCTTTATCCTGGCGATAAGCAATCCTAACTTTGAGTTTTGGTTATTACACCACTTTGATAAAGGGGATGGTATTTCTTCTAAAAGAGAGTGCTATGAACGATTGCAAAGATATTGGTCAGATTATAAAAAAACTAATCTCAATGAAAAAATATTATTAAGAATAGACGAAGCAGTAAATAACGCCAAAGCCAGACACAGTCAGTGCCAGGATTGGTATATGGATAGTCACACCACCGTTTACCGGTTGATAGAAAAAATACAGGCTATTGCATCTCGTGAATCATAAAGCATTTATCTTGCCCAATGACTTTCAAGTAACATATTGATTTTAAATAGAACTTTTTCCTCGTTATATGACCTTAGGGAGAAACTCTTAGCTTTGCGAGTCAATTCCTGAATGAATACTGTGCCTTAGGATCCGCAGACGGGTAGATACGTACATTTTTAATGATTTCTTAAGGTTCATGCGTTAGAATGGTTCTTCAATGGGTACGATTTGTACACCATAAATTACCGGGATTATCATTAGAAAGGGTGCAATACTATGACAAATGACAGTTTTTTAGCAAATCAGCGAACTGAACGGCTGCAGGATGCCATTGAATTAACCCAGATTATAGTGGCGATAGTTCAGTGCGCCCGCGAAATTATCCCTGATTCTGCCTCCCAGCAGGAGCGGCAGCCAAGGGGACCTTCCCGGTAATTAGCGGATGAAAATAATGAGCAATATCCAAACTGATTTAGCCGAACACCAAACCCGCAAGCATTTGCTGGTGCAGCTGAAGGCCGAAAAGCCACGCATTATGGCCGCTGTGGAAAAATTTTCTTCGCAGCAGGACCGGCAGGCGCCCGGCGCTTTACTGGCTTTAGAAGACATGCTCGCGGCGATAGACCGCGTGATTGCCGCCGGTGACTGGAACAGTTCACTGTTTTTACGCAATACCATAAAGCCATTGGTAGTTCTGTGCGAAGACGCCCGGCAATTACGGGAACAGTTAATGGGTAATGTGACACGCGAAAAGGTCAACGCGCCGGTGCTGGCGGCTGACATGATAAAGGTCTATATCGCGATTTTTCAGTATAAAGCTCACAACGCGAAGGATTGGGAATCGCAATTGCAGGCCTTGCCGCAATACGTCTTTGGACGGCCCATTTACCGGCACGAGGCCGCGGCGCAGCAGGCGTTGCGCACCAAATTAGTGCAGACTTCCGATGCTTACGTCTGTATAGGCGTCCCGGAAACTGCTATCCAAACGGGTGAATTTCATCCCTCGCAAATGGATAAACAGGGCAATGCGTTAGTGCAGTTAGCGCCAGGCTCGGTACGGAGCGAAAACATTTTAGAATTTGTGTATCAGGATCAGCGTTATTATTTTATCGATGGAAAATTAATTGAAAAAACATAAAGTAGGTAAGAAATTATGAAAGGCGGCGGTGGTGGTGGTCAACAACCCGGTGATCAAATTTCCAGTTTTTTCTGGATAATTTGTCTTCTCGCGGGCGCTATTTTACTCACCTGGTGGTTAAAGCGGGACTGGATTGTCGTACCCGTGTTTCAGCTGCGCATTTACGAATCTTATTTACTCGAATTTATTGCGAAAGGCTGGATTGAGTTTACCCATCTGGTTCCGTGGCTACCCCTGCCGCAACCCAACGTCAAAGAAATATCTAATATTCGCAATTACATGGTCAGCGAACCGGTTTCCAGCGTGCGTTTCCCCGTATTTGCCTACATCAATGAACAGCTTGGCGACTGGACGCGTTTTCCGGCGATGGCCATCCTGGCGTTCCTGTCGATATTTGTGTATTTCCGTCACAACAGCCACCGCTTTCAAAAAGAATATTCGATGGACCAGTTAAGGAAGCAGGAAAGCCAGAACTGGCCGCAAATTACGCCCGTTTTATCGTTAGATTTATTGAAAGAAGATTTAGACATAGGCCCCTGGGCGATGGCGCAGGTGCCGCTGGATTTTTGTAAGCAACACGATATGTTGCTGGTGGGCGAAGGTGAAGATAACAAAATGGTCTGGAAATTGAAGGCCGAACCTGCCTACCGGGTATTTTCCTTGCAGCTCGGCGCGCCCTGGCGCGGCACTGCAGGCATTGCCCATCCATACCAAAGCGCTGATGGTGATTTTTTTAGCCCGGGCTTTGCGTCAGCGTGATATCGCGAGCCGGTTTTTAAAACAGATCGCGGCTTCTGCCGGACACGGAAAATTAGATTTTACCGGCGTCGACGAGCAGTTGCAGTTGTATCACGACGGCAAGCCTTTAAAATGGCTGGAAAGCCGTCATGCTTACGTGAGCACGCTCATGGCGTCCTTACTGGAAATGGCGCGTATCGACGGCGTGCTGGCTTCCGCAGAATTTTTATGGTTAAAACCCGTGGACCGGCGCATGTGGTACATGCTCAACAGCGTCGGCCGCCAAACCGCGGTTGTCGAAGTGGCGGGATTATTCGCCCACTGGCATGCTGAAAAGAAATTAAAAAGATCACTGAAAAACCCCATGGTTAAAGAGGCGGTGAATGCCCTGGACGAAGAAGTGCAGAAAATCCTCTATATTCCGGAGACTGAAAAATGGCACTAAGAAAACGCACTCAACGCGGTTTAGACTCGCATCAGGAACAGGATTATAAAAGTATTATTCGCGACACGCGAACCGTCAGTCGTCGTGTCATCGATTTTTGGCGAACCCCGAAAGGCGCTGCGATCACTTTGATGATGTCCGCCGTAGTGATTTACTATCTGAGTTATTTAAGCGAACCCATTTTATTTGCCGGCGTGGCGATTTTCCTGTATTCGTTCCTGCAAAAAACCAAACTACCGTTTCGTATGCCTCAATTTTCCGGCCAAAGATCATAATGATCTCCATCCCAAACACGGTAAGCCGAATCCGGCGCGGGGGATTTATTTCCTCGGCAATGAGCTTTCCACCCAGGACGAATTATGGTTTAACAACGACGACATGCGTACCCACGTGCTGATTTTCGGTTCAACCGGTAGCGGTAAAACCCAAGCGCTCATTTCCATGGCGTACAACGCTTTGTTACAGGCCAGCGGCTTTATTTACGTCGACGGTAAAGGCGATAACTCTCTGTACGCGCAAAATATTTTCGATGGTGCGTTCCATGGGCCGCGAAGACGACATGTTGTTAATTAACTTCATGACCGGCGCCCGCGACGTGGTGGGACCGCAGGAAAAGCGTTTATCCAATACCCTGAATCCGTTTGCCACAGGTTCTTCGAGCATGTTGTCACAGCTGGTCATCAGCATGATGGAATCCAGTTCCGCCAGTTCCGACGGCGACATGTGGAAAGGCCGCGCCATGGGTTTCGTGGAAGCCATCATGAAAGTACTGGTGGTGATGCGCGACGCCGGCCATATTTTATTAGACGCCAATACCATCCGTAATTATTTCCTGTTACCGCGATTAGAAGCGATTGTGATCGATAAATTATTTATTCGTGACGGTCTCGAAGCGATCAGCCTGGCGAATCTTCCGCCGTCGATTTTAGAGCCTATTAATAACTATGTATTTAACTTACCAGGCTACAATAAAGATAAAAAAGGCCAACAGGTTTCACAGGTACTTGAGCAACACGGCTTTATTACCATGCAATTAACCCGTATTTTCTCATCTCTGGCGGACACTTACGGCCACATTCTGCGTACTAATCTGGCGGAAGTGGATTTAAAAGACGTGGTGTTAAATCGCCGGATTTTATGCGTATTATTACCGGCGCTGGAAAAATCTCCTGAAGAATTATCAAACCTGGGTAAAGTGATCATCGCGACCCTGCGGGTGATGATGGCCAGCGGTTTAGGCGACGCCGTAGAAGGTACTTACGCAGATTTAATCACCAGTAAACCGACGACGTCAGAAACGCCATTTCTCTGTATTTTGGACGAATACGGTTATTACGCGGTAAAAGGTTTCGCTGTGGTTCCCGCGCAGGCGCGTTCATTGGGTTTTTCCGTAGTATTCGCGGGTCAGGATTTACCGGCTTTCCAGAAGGCTTCGAAAGAAGAAGCGGCGTCCATCGGCGCGAACTGTAACATTAAAGTCTGTATGAAACTGGAAGATCCGACGGAAACCTGGGATTTCTTCATGAAATCCGCCGGCGAATCTTATGTCACTCACGTCGATAGTTTTCAGGTGGATTCCGGCAATGTGATGGGCACTTACGCCGACGCCAAAGGCGCCAAACTGGAAAAACGTAACCGCGTTGATTTGCTGGATTTAAAGGAACAGCAACCCGGCGAAGCGCATTTTCTGTTTAAATCGAAGATTGTCCGCGGCCGTTTCTTTTATGCCGCGCCGCCACCTGTCAAACGCATGCGTTTGACGCATTTTCTGAAAGTGGGCGCGCCGGACGACAATGACGTGAAGAAATTACGCAAGAGTTTTGACCATTTTAATAAACTGGTCGGCGAAGGCACGATTATTTTTAAACCGGAAGTGCTTCCCGAGCAGGAGATTGATAACGTCACGCAATTGCTGCAGCGTCATCAGGAGCTGCCACCGATTGAGCGCTCGATGACTGCTTTGAAAAAGCTTCGGCAAGGTTTTGCCGCGGAAATGCCTAATTTTGCGAGTTTCGCCGAAGAGCCCGTGGAGGTTAGCGCCGAAGAACTCAATATATTTGTGCCGATGCGCGCCAACGAACATCTGCGTGCGCAACTACTGGATAAAAGCGACGGCTTCAAACAGCCCCTGCTGCCTCGCGCCGGTACCCGGGACCAGATTGAATATTTACAGCGTTTATGCGGTAAAAACAGCCAGCAGTCCCTGAATATCGCTTCCGAACTGATGCGAGACATGGAGCAGGGCACCCATTATCCGCCCGCGCGCAAAGGCGGCCTCAGCAGCGTTCAGACCACCGGTGTCGTCCGCCAGTTAATCGACGCCATCACCGTCAAAAAACAGGAAGCCGCCGCTGCTAAAAAATAAGTAGTGGTTTTATCTTATAGTCGAATATAACAAATTTTTAATTTCTGTTATAATGCAATATAACAATATTTAAAAGGATTGTATTTAATAAAGCCTTTCAGCATCAGAAACCCGAATGTTAATGCGGCTGCTTCTTTTCATATAATTCCTGGCTGCCTGTTTCGCTATCCGTTTTTCTTCCTGAGGGTTTTCTACAGAAACAAATTCGCCCTTTTCAAAATCTTCCAGAACTTCTTCTTCGTGTTTTTCTATATCGAAATGTTCTTTATTCACATCCATGATTTAATTATGACAAATTAATGCGTATTGTCAATCCATTAAGATCCTGGAACACATTCCATATAATATGCTAAAATATCTGTAGTCCATTCCCGAGGAAGTTTATGCTTGAAGTCTTACGTGAACTCAGTCAGCGCTTTTTGCAGATTAAGCAGGTTACCTACCATCGATATTTTTATCGATTCATGTCGTCGTTGCCTAGAATGGCTATCCTGTTGGGACAGCGGGGTGTTGGTAAAACCACCCTCCTGGTTCAGTATTTGTTAGCATATGCAGAAGGGGATCGCTTCAGTCCCAAAATTTTATACGTACAGGCGGATCATTTTTTAATGGGGAATTTATCGCTATACGAAATCGCCGAGCAGTTTCATCTGACAGGTGGAAAAGTAATAGCGATTGATGAAATTCACAAATATCCTCAGTGGTCACGAGAGTTAAAAAGTATTTTCGACACCTTTCCAGATTTACAAATCCTTGCATCAGGTAGTTCAGCGCTGTCGATCTACCATGGCAGTCACGATCTATCCCGGCGCGCTGTCACTTACTCAATTGTCGGGCTTTCTTTCCGCGAATATTTGGAACTGACATTAGACACTCAATTTGAAGTTTTAGATTTAGAAACCATTCTCAAAAATCATTTGTCTATTGCTGATCAAATCAACCAGAAAATTAGCAAACTGGATCAGAAAATTTTGCCGATTTTCGCCAATTATCTTCGTCGTGGATATTATCCTTATAGTTTCGAGTTCAAAGATGAAGCTGTTTTTTATCTCACACTGGAACAAAATTTACACGCGACTATCGAGGTGGATTTAGCGGCTATTTATCCACAGCTGACTGGCAGTAGCATCAACAAAATTAAAAAATTACTGGTTTTTATAGCTCAGTCCGTACCATTCACCCCTAACTGGAATAAGCTACAATCGCTTTTGGAAATTGGCGATCAGCGTACTTTAAAAAACTATTTTAAATACCTGGAACAGGCTGGTCTTATCAAAACAATAGAAAAAAGTTCGGATCAATTACGACAAATAGAACACCCGGAAAAAGTATATTTGGATAATCCCAATCAGATGTTTGCGATTGCTGCCGCCAATGCTAATACGGGCACTATCCGTGAAACTTTCTTTTTAGACATGCTAGAGCCTGGGCATACTATACGTTTGCCGCACCAGGGTGATTTTTTAGTGAATAATCAGTATTTATTTGAAGTCGGCGGACGCAACAAAAAAAATTCACAAATCAAATCATCCCCTAATGCCTTCATCGCCGCAGACGATATCGAAATTGGCGGTTCGGGAAAAATACCGCTATGGCTGTTTGGATTTATCTACTGAAATCCATCGCGATTGAATTTTCGATATCGTCATTGCGAGCGCCAGCGAAGCAATCCAGTACAGAGCGTTGTCTGAAGTACGTGCTGGATTGCTTCGCTGGCGCTCGCAATGACGAGTTGAACCTAAACCCAATCGTTTTGAGTATATTAAAATCCATCTTGACATTCCTGCCGGATCGAAAATACTGTTTATTTATAGACAAACCATCCGAGACCCACTAACTTTCAGGATAAAAGGATAACGGCTTGGAGTTAGATATTTCGGATTTTTTAAGATCTTTAATCAGTTTAAAAAAACTGGCTGTGGTACAAAGATTGAGAGCGCATTTTTGCTGATGCAGAAAGCTGGCAACGATTTCATCGGTCTTTTCCTGAGTATTTGAAGATAAAAGCTGCTGCGCCATCTCTAAAAGTTCTTCTGGAGTGTCTTCAGGCACCGGAATAACATGAAAACGATTCATTAAATCCGAAGATAATTCAAATCTGCCGCCATCGGTTGCTGGATTTTGTGCGGCGATCAAACAAAATCCTGGGTTTTTCGGCGCACGGCCATCAGGAGTGACGCCTGTCAACAGATCGTTCAATAACGGAAAACTGACCTGCGAATTCGATTCATTCAATACAACGGTGCAGCCAAGTTCAAAAGCTTTCAATAACCAGGCAGGATTTAAAACCAGTTGCTCGGTCAATGTCACCTCTATAAAGGTATTCCGTAAATCATCCGCTTTGGAATCCAATAAGCTCTGAGGACTGTCAAATTGTTGATAACCCCGTTGCTGCAGTAAAAAGCAGGCTAAAGCGCTTTTACCTTTACCGGATGGCCCTTCCAGTAATATGGCTGATTTCGCTTCCGGTGAGAATTGTCCTAATTCGAGCTGTTCGTTTAATCGGTATAAAATTTCAATTCGGCTGGATGATAACAGGAACGGTTCATCTTTCCACAGAGCATTTTTGAATTTTGATACAAATTCTTTATAATCTGCGGCAAAGAAATTTTCGCCTTCGGAATAATCACAGATTTTGGCCAGCCTGTTTATAAATTCGCTGTGTTTATCTAATGGAATGAGTCCGAGAAATTCCTGCCAGGAAGCTTCAATTAGCGCCTGATTCACATTAACGGTTTTAAATTTTTCACAATAAAAAAAACAGCGCTGCATAAGCTGTATTAAATTGCGATTGCTAACCCGTTCTCCTCCCAAATATTCGACGGCTAAATGATATATGTCCAGAATACTTTGCTGATGTTTATCGGTTATCAACAATTTACAATCTTTTAAGATGTCAGCAATTCGAGAGCATCCTGGCGCAATGATTTTTTCCTTGAGTTCTGAATCCGGCCATTGTTTTAGATACTCGACTGGAATTTTTTTCCATAATGCATGGTGCTTGCGTCCGGCAAACGAGAAAGGATTGCCGGTAAAACTAATCTCATGAGCATCGGTTAAGGGAATGCCCTGATAACTACGGCCTATCTCCTTTCCAAAAGTGGGTACGGCATCCGCTAATTGATCCAAATGTTCCTGGTGGAGAGATAAAGTGGCTTCGTCAATGATTGCTGTGAGTTTACTATCATCTGTTGAACGGGATTCTGCCCATTTCTTTAGATTGGCGACACCGAAAAAATATTGTCCGCGCTCACTGGCAATTTGTTTCGCTAAATGTGTTTTTCCTGATCCTGCCGGTCCTAATAATAAGGCGGCGTGGTGATATTTTAAATCAGCAACCACTCGTTGCTGTATTTTATTCCGATGTGGGCCGCTTCCTGAAATATTATTTATATTTGGATTATTTTTAAGGTATTTGGAAAATTTTATATTTATTTTTTCAGGGGAAGTTTTAAGTCTTCTCAAAGTAAATTTAGAGCTATCATACTGAAAAAATTTTCTTAATTCGACTGCGCTAAGACAATTTAACCGTCTCCATAAATAGGGTAAATCATTCGGATATTTCTGCATTTTTTCATAGCGTATACCGCCCTCTGCTTTGGTGGAAAACAGAAGTTTGCAAACCACATTGATCAGGGCATACGTCTCACTGGATTTTTCGTATCGATTTAAGAATACCGATTTAACGGGGTTGTCCCGCTTTTCATCTCCATTTTCTAAAATTATTAACATTTCCTTCAATTGATCAAAAGTAAAATCCCCGTTAGGCGGCGTGTCCAGACCATTGTGGGGAAGAGATTGAATGAAATTAGCCAGGCGCTTGAGTTTAGTGAAATTTTTATAGAGAGTACTCTGTTTATCATCAGGATCTAATAGGATATTTTCGTACTGTTCCCACAATTGCTGAATCGATAAGGATTTCCGGCGGCCAGTCTGATCGGCAACCAGGGTAGGATAATTTAATTTTGGCGTCACAATAATTAAACGGCCGGACAGAGATTGAGGCTCTGCCGCGTTGGGTAATTTTATTTGAGCGTTCTTATTAAATAAATTTTGTATGGCTGCATAAGCATAAAGAGATAATTCACCTTTTAAAATAACCGTTTTTCCTTTCATTAACGCCAGGGTAATCTCTGAAAGTTGGCAATGAAATTGGCAGTCCATACTTTTATCATCAATCTCGCAGGTGGCGCTGGCGAATAGTTCAGCACCCATACCTTTATCAATAAGATGATAAAGAGGTTTTGGTTGAATAGTCCTCTGAAAGTGTTTCGCAATAAAATCAGGGTCTTCTGTTTCAAAGATAGTGGCGCCATTACCAAATAGCGCAAGCGGCTGGGTTGAAATTTTCTTTTCAGGAACCTGCGTTAGATCGAGATAATCTATTTTGGATAGCTTTGCCCTTTCAATATGATGATGTAATTCGCATTCCTGGTCTTTATTTAAAGCTTCAGTGGCAATAATCAATTTTTGGCGATTATTGTTTTGATTTAACCATCCGCCGGTGGTTTGGTAGCAATTGCTTTTATCAATGTAATAATCCTCTGTCAATTGAGAAAAATTAGCTTTGGAAAGATAAAAAATATCCAAATCCTGCCTCAAACTCAGAGCAAAAAGTGAGGCCACCAAAGGATTTAAAAAACTAATTTTAGGAGATGCGGTGATCTCATTAATAATGCTTCGACGCCATTCCCATTGAAAATGATTGGGCAGGGTGGTTAATTCGCCGTTAACCATACTCTTTTTTTGTATCTGCCACACAGTGGCTTCATACTGGAAATTAGAATCTTCCTGGGGTGGGTTTTGAAAAATTATATGTTTTTTTTCCTTCGATAAATCCGCTGTTAGAATACCAGGCTGAAAAACCGGGCCCTTATTCGTAAAAAAAACCTTGCCTTTGGTTTCAGCGTCCCAACGACTGACATTATTGAATAAATCGATTTCAATTAAACCGTTTTCTGTGCTTTCATCATTGCTAAAAGGAATCTCGAATCGGGGTCTTTCGATACCGGAGGGCCAAATTAAATGCGGCGCTCTACGGGTTAAAGCCTGGCAAGCCTTTATTGTTTCATCACTGATTAAACAGATAACGGTTAATTTTTCATGCACGTGCTGTTCGCCAAATTTAGCAGGCTCATCCAACAAACTGGCGCATTTAAGCATTTCATTTTGACTGAATTCTTGCAAATTAATCATTAAAATGCCGCCGTTTTGCAGCACCTGGGTTAACAATCCTGGCGTCTCGGTTATTTTTCCATTGGCGACATTAAATGTTTTGAGACCCTGAATCAATTGCTCGTAAGACTCTACATAATAAACGGAGCGCCGACCCGCATCATGATATACCGATTGATAAATACCTCTGGATTCTTTAATAGAATTAACCTTTATAAATAATTTCGGTAGAGCGATTATTTTTGTTATCAAATAATTCAGGGTCTTTGATTCAGGAAAGGCAATGAAGGGTGACAATAATGAGTCATATTTTGCCCGGATACTACTGATTTTCGCCTTCTGGCGCGTTGTCTGCAAGAGTAATGGATTCCGATGGGTAAGCTGGATATCATCGATCCGGGCGCCATCAAAATCATAAACGCAGACGTTCCCCCGTTCATCAATTATTTCAGCCGCCGCATGCAAAGAATTGCTGTATTCGCGCGCCTGTATTCCAATTAATTGACACAGGATCACAAACAGGAAACTGCGGTGCCGGCAGGCGCCTTTTTGTTGTTTAAAAATCTTTAAAATGGGATCTATCTGGAAATTATTATCAAAATCATTTTCCTGGGTAAGCGGCTCATTTTTAAATTTCCTTAAATATTCCCGTAGTTTTTTTACAAATTCCTGTTTGAAAAGTTGATCGGAGTTATTTTGAATTAATTGTAATATGTTTAATATTTCTTTGAAAGATTCATTTTCTTGAGGAAGCCGCAGTTGTACATCTATGAAGTTATTGATAATTTGTTTCGCCTGCTCTGATATGACAGGAAAAACGATGTTTGAATTAACGGGTAAGCATTTCTCTTCAACAAGGTATTCGATACTGGCTTCAGGCGCTATCGGAACATGAAACTTAATAAAATAACGCTGGGTCTGATCACTATAAACTATTTTTTCAATGTCAGCGCTGCTGGCTGTTAACCTGATGATACCATCATATGCATAACGCAGAGGTAGAGGCATCCAGCCTTCTTCATCGACCTGACAGGGCGAAGAGATATAATATTGTTTGGCAGTCATGGATTTTAAATCTGCCAACGAAATACTATCACTAATCTCTATTTTATTATCTAAAATTGGAATAGCCCGAGGATTCTCAGTGGATAAATTAATTTTTCCATCCGCCATAACAACAGAATCATAAATATCCTGTCTTAGGGTTGCCAGATGTGGAATGTCTCCTTCAATTAAATTTCCTGATTTTGCGAAAAATAACTGCACGGGGCAAGAGATTTTAGTATCCGGGCTGGTATAGGTGAGTGAATCGATAGTTTTGTGTGGATGAAAAACTCGCTGCTGATGAATACCCACATTCTGTACCGGATTATTTTCTTTAATTTCCTGTTGGTCTGGACTATTTGTTATATGCGAATGACATCCCGGCGGCAGTTTAGGCATGATGTTAAGATTTGTATTATACAGGGAAACGCTTTTTAGACCTGTTTTAGTTAAATCTGGAATATTTTCTACCCTTGAATTTATGATATTAATACTTTCAAGAGCAGGAAATTTTGAAAAAATATAAGATAAATCTATTGGAATGGTGCTCTCGATAATGATTAACTCTTTAATATGGGGAGAAATAATTTCACTTTCCAAAATATCACTTGAGAGCTTTAGTATAGAGAAAGTCTCTAAATTAATACAATTTTTCAAAAAAATTCTCGTGTTTAAATTATCATTTATTCCAAGAATTTTAATACGTTTGAAATTTTCTGTACTATAGCTTTTTAAATATTCATAATCATATTCACGAGAAACTTTTTCATAAATTAGCTGGTGAAACAGGACAAACCTTTGCTGATCATTATTTATTATTAAATTTTCTGTTAATCCAAAATTCAGACATAAAAAATGATAAGAATCTATAATGAACCAATTATTTGAATTTTCCCCTAAACGACGTAGAATCTTTGCTTCGGGTTCAGTGGAGTGAAGTGTTTTTGTTTCCAGGATGAAGTTCCCAGTAAAATTTTTAAAATCACTTAAATGATAAGCAATCGGTTTTCCGGTTTTATCATCTAATCCATAAATTTCCTGGATACCATTTTCCCAAAGTGAATGGTATAACGGACTGGGAATCACCCATTTTGTTTTACCAGGAAAAACCAAAGCGGCGCTAAATATGATTTTTTTAAAGGTAGTGCCTTGGTTATGCACCAGAGAATTGAATTTCCATCCCTTTGCATCCCTTAAATGTTTGTTAAAGTCAATCCCTGTACTGCCAACGCCATTAGCGCTGTGATGTACCTTTTGTGCTGGTTCTGGAACGTAAAATATGGGAGAAACTTCAGATTTTTTTTTCTTAACGCATCCTGCCTGGGAATTCCATCTTCATATTTATTTTCATCTCTATTCATATTTATCCACCCGGATTTTTTCTGAAACAATAATTTATACAAAAAATATTAAGACAATATTAAATCAGGACGGATTTAACATATTCTGCTCTGTGCACGACATTTTTCACCTCTCCCCTTGTGGGAGAGGTCGACGCGTGAAGCGCGGCGGGTGAGGGGTTGAACGACGCAGTTTCTTATCCCAGTTAGTTTAGGGGTGATAACTATTTTTGATCTGATTAATTTTTTCCTGTTCCTGCGCCAAATGTTCCTGGTGTATCGTTAACTTACCTGAAATCGCTTTAAGCTGTATGACCGTTTCGGGGGTCGCCACGGTATTTTTATCGTTAAAGCCGCAGATCGGAATGACTAATTCAGCCAGTTGAGTTTGTAAATCCCGATTCAATTGCTGTTGGCGCTGTAACTGATGGTGGCTGGTAAATAAGGTTGCCCGAATGGAAGTAATTGATTTTTCATAAGTGCAGCGATGGGAATTCATAGCCAGTAACTTTTCCCGCAGGAGCTGACCCTCTTCCTGCTGATTCAAACTTTTCTGCAAAGATTGCGTTTCCGATATTAAATGTAATAACGGTTGACAGTGACTGGCGCAATGCGATTGCAAAGAATGGATGATGGCAGCCAGTGTCAGAGCAATGTGTTCTATTCTATTCGCGTGCGCCAGGTTAACCTGAGTTCGATGCTCAATGGCGAATTGTGCCTGCTGGATGATTTTCTGGCGATGATCTTTTATTTTTTGTTCTAACCGTTCAGCCCGGCTTTGCAAACTGGCTTTGGCTCTTTGAACCTCTTCAGCTACTTTCTCAGCCATCGGTTTTTGCCCCAATTCTTTTGCTAAAGCATAATAAACAATACGGGCATTGCCTTCACACTGGATCTGATGATGAATATTTTCTTTTGAAAATCTTGCGTGAGTCATTTTCACATCATAAGGTCGCAATGGATAAGAAAACTGGGGAGAATTAGACCGAAAGGGAGCCATTACCTGAGATAGTGATGGTAATTCCCGGTCGAATGGAGCCGTTTCCTGGAGGGTCGTTTCCACGGTATTTTCTAAATTACTCAGAGATTCGTGTCGGGTTATGTACTCCTGGCGAATGGATTCATAACACTGGACCTGCTCATGAGTTAATACACCACGATGCCTGGCTTTATCTCCAATTTTTTGACGCACTGATTCTGTGACATTGGCGGTTGCAATCACATCATCGGCCTGACGCAACGCTATTCGAAGATCATCTTTATTTTTTGAAGCAGCTAATGCCGCTTGACTTTGATTTAGTCGCCATTGCCAATCCGCCTCTCCCCATAAACATGCCGAATGCCGCAGCAGGAATAATATCTTTAAGGCGAACGCTTTGAGTATGGTCAGAGCATATATCCCGGAATTTTTATTAACGGCTTCCTTTAATAACGCTACTTCCAGTGCATTTAAATATAATAAATAATATTTCAATTCCAGTGACACCCCTGCCTTTTCACACAGTGTTTGTAAATATTTCATAGATAACCTCTTTGAATAGTAGGCAGGATAGAATAAAAAGAATCATCCATTCAACCCCGGGTTTTTTAGAGCATTAGTGTCAGATCCGAAATTGTATATTTCTCGTGACATTATCGCCAAAAATTCGTGAATGAGGTCAAACTCCCTCTCCCCTTGTGGGAAAGGGTTGGGGAGAGGTGAAAATTGTCGTGTACAGAGGTAGCCTCGCTATGACTGGTTTGAATTAATGTTTCCTTAAGGTTTCGTTGCTAGAATCTTTAAAAATCAATTGCCTACTGAGCTTCTCCGACTCCTCATCTACGGGCAATTGTACAAAAAGTACCCTTTCCGAACATATTTTTAATGCTCCCTTAAGGAAAATCTGTTAAATTAGTCATCTGTAAACATGAAAAATGAGTAAGGTAAAACAATTTATATGCGTAACTGTTTGAAAAATTTAATTTTGTTGGCGACGGTAAGCCTGGCGGCGGTCAATTTGGCCGGCTGTGCTGCGGATTTTGAGGCGGATCAGCCTAAATTGCAGATCACTGCCCCCCAGAATAACGCCCAAAAACAAAAATTATATGACTATTTATTAAATGAACAGGGCATCAACGTGGTCAAAATCGGGGAAACCCGGACCATAGTGATTGCCAGCGACCGTTTGTTTACCGCGGATTCAGCGAATCTGGATGCCGCTTATGCTAAAAATCTTAAAATCGTGGCGCAACTAATCAATACCGAAGACGCCACCAGCGTCGCAGTGACCGCTTATACCGATCAATCGGGTGATGTGGCGCGTGCTTTGACGGAAAAGCAAGCGCAGAAAATACTGAATTATTTACAAAAAAGCGGCGTGGATACCCGGCTGATTTATGCCAAAGGTTACGGAGATTTATATCCGGTAACTCTGGACAAAGCCAAGGGCTATTTTAACCGGCGCATAGAAATTAAATTTCAAATCCATCAGGACCAGGTTTAATTATTATGAAATCATTATCGAACAAAATCGAACAGCAAAAAAATTATGAGTACCGCGATAGCTTTCGCTGGGTGCTGACAGGACTGGTCGCCATGATGATCCTCTGCGCGATTTTAACCGCCGGTGTGGGTTACAAGGCGATTTTCCCCGGCCAGGCAAAGTATTACGGTTCCATGACCACCGGCGAAGTGATTCCATTGCCATCGCTGAACGAACCCGTGGTGACGAATAAGTACATATTGGAGTGGGCGACTTTAGCGACTCGCGCCGCGCTGAACCTGGATTTCGTGAATTACTCTAAACAATTAAAAGCAGCTTCGGTTTATTTTACCAGCAGCGGCTGGAGCGCTTTTTCAGACGCACTGGATAAATCGGAGCTATTAAAAACGGTGCAAAGTAAAAAACTATTGATGAGCGCCGTCGTACCGGCGACGCCGGTGATCCGGTTTAACGGCATGGTCCATGGCCGTTATATCTGGCGGATTTCGATGCCGGTACTGGTTACTTTCGGCAGCGCCAGTGATGAACGTCAGCGGAGAATGAATGTGACCCTGATCGTATCCCGCGTGCCGGTTTTAGATACCCCCGAAGGTATCCAGATTACAGATTTTGAGGCTAAATAACATGAAAAATGACGCATTAACATTCGTATTGCTGCGCAACGTATTTTATCGCGATAGCTACCGCTGGGCGGTATTGGCTTTATTTATACTGCTGATTGTTAATTGTGGATTAGCCGGAATACTGTTTTATCAATTTAAAAATCCGCCGCAACCGCAATATTTTGCGATGCTGCCGGACGGCAGAATCATTAAGAACTATGGATTAGACGACCCGGTATTTCCGGATGACCAGGTTTTGCAATGGACCGCCGACGCGATACGCCAAACATTCAGCCAGGATTTCATGCATTGGTCGGACCAGTTGCAAACCGCTTCCAACAAGTTCACCGCACCGGGCTGGCGAGAATTTCTCAAGGCGCTGAAAAGCAGTAATAACCTGGAGACGCTCACCAAATTGAAAATGGTCTCCAACGCTGAAATAACCGGCGCACCCCGTTTAATGCAAAAAGCGGTACTGGGCGGCCATTTTGTGTGGAAAGTGCAGCTGCCGATTTTAGTCACATTAACCAATGGCACACAGGTCATCCCTTTGCCGATGGACGTGACGGTGATCGTGGTCAGGACGCCGGTAGAAGAAAATCCGGAAAGAATCGCAATAAACAATTTCTTGCCTGTGGTGCAGAAGTCGCAGATACAGTAATCGGTTGACGAGAGGTAATAAAAGAATGAAAAAAATAATAACGATGTTGATGACAGGCTTGACTGTCGTGAGTTTCAGCGCCCTGGCGGCCTCTCCGAATGATCAGGACATGGCGGCCTTATTTGGCGCGAGTGCGGCGCCAAAGCAACCGGTTCCTGTTCAGGCGCAGCCAACTGCTCCGTCCAGCAGCCTGGGCGAATCCGACGTCAGCCAGGAAGCGTTTGCAAAAACCGCCCGGCAAATGATGCCGTTGACCCCTGATCAGATTAAAACCCTGCGGTATTTGTTCGACCAAAGCCAAAAGGCGGCGGCATCGGATCCCGGCGACAAACCGCCGAAACCGACGTCCAGTTCCGTGATGGTGAATCTCTCACCCGGCTCGGCGCCTCCCATCGTCCGTCTGCGCGCGGGCTATGTGACTTCCCTGGTATTTTTAGATTCCACCGGCACGCCCTGGCCCATTCAGGCTTATGATTTAGGCAATCCGAAAAGTTTTAATATCCGTTGGGACCAAAAAAGCAATACGTTAATGGTACAGGCCATGGACGCTTATCAGGGCGGTAACCTGGCGGTGATGTTAAAAGATCATAACACTCCGGTCATGATTACCTTAATGCCTGGTCAGCAGGAAGTGGATTACCGGGTTGATTTACGGATACCCGGATTAGGGCCGAATGCCGCGCCCAGTGTCAACGGCTTACCCGACACTGGCAATTCACAACTCTTGAGCTTCCTCGACGGCGTGCCGCCGGCAGGCAGTCAGGAATTGATGGTCAGCGGCGGCGCCTGTCAGGCCTGGATATCGGGAGACCGTTTAGTGTTACGGACGCAGTTAACCGTGTTATCGCCAAGCTGGTTATCGACCATGCGCAGCCCCGACGGCACCAATGTGTATGAGATGATGAAAGCGCCCGTCGTCCTGGCTTCCGCGCGCGGCAGAATAGTTCAATTAAATATTAAAGGGTTATAAGTGATGAAAAACCAAAAGATAAAAATCAGTTTTTTCCGTAACGCCAAAGTCCGGTTAGTGATCGCCGCTGCCGCCGTGGTCGGCATTGCCGCCGCTGGCGTCTCGCTGTGGCAAGCCAGTATTAAGCGTGAATCGCTGGTGAGTTCCATGAACGTTGGCCGCGCCCCGGATATTCAATCCATTCCCGGCGCAGGCAATCCCACGATGGAATACGTAAAGCAACAGGATCGCGATAATGCCATAAACGCCCAGAAGGCGCGTGATGATGTCACCAGCTCGGTTCCCACCATTAATCGCGGTAGTTTTGTTGGTTCCATCGACACTTTTGGTCAGTTAGGAGCGGCGCCTTCTCAATGTCCCATCGATCCCAGCACCTTACCGGCAGTCGATCCCAAAAACTGCACCGTAGACAGTTTAGCGCGTGCGCGCGATTCCGGCGTGAGAGCTCTGGAATTACGTTGCAAGGGCTGCACCTGCCCATCATTAAAAATGGCGGGTTATACGGTCGGTGACTTAAAAGAAGCCGGCCTTGATGCGAAGTCCTTGCGCGATTGCGGATTTGGCCTTGCTGAATTAAAGGCAGCGGGATTTTCCGCCGCGGATTTAAAAGCGGCAGGATTTACCGCCGCCGAATTGAAAGCCGCCGGATTCACCGCTGCGGAATTAAAAGACGCCGGATTCACCGCCGCGGAATTAAAAGACGCGGGATTTAGCGCCAAAGAATTGAAAGACGCCGGCTTCACCGCCGCCGAGTTAAAAGACGCAGGATTTTCCGCCAGACAATTAAAAGACGCCGGCTTCAGCGCCGCAGACCTGAAAGCCGCCGGTTTTACCCCGGCTGACTTGGCCGCCGCCGGATACAGTGGCGATGAGCTCAAGGCGGCTGGTTTTTCCGATCAGGAGATTCAAAAAGCAGGTCTTAGAGCCGCCCTGTCCAGCAGTGTCTGTAACCCGGAAGAATTGAAAAAGGCGCGCCAGGCGGGTGTTTCCGCGCAGGCTTTAAAAGCACGAGGCTGTGGCGTCGCGGCATTAAAGGCGGCCGGCTATTCCGCCGCTGAATTACGCGCCGCGGGTTTCAGCGCCAAAGAATTAAAAGACGCCGGCTTCAGCGCCAAGGCATTAAAAGATGCTGGATTTGGCGCCGCCGAATTAAAGGCTGCCGGTTTTAGCGCCGCCGAATTAAAAGACGCCGGCTTCAGCGCCAAAGCCTTAAAAGACGCGGGTTTCAGCGCCAAAGAGCTGAAAGACGCCGGTTTTAGCGCCAAAGCTTTAAAAGACGCCGGATTTAGCGCCGCGGAATTAAAAGCCGCCGGATTTAGCGCAGGCCAGTTAAAAGACGCCGGATTTAGCGCTGCCGAATTAAAAGCCGCTGGCTTCAGCGACGACGCACTGCGCGCCGCCGGTTTCAGCGCCGAGCAGTTGAAGGAAGCGGGTGTGGATCCTTCCGCCCTGGCATTAGCCGGTTATACCAAAGGTGATTTATTACGCGCGGGCTTTACCCCGATTGAAGCCGGTTACGTGACCGCGCCACCCGCGGCTCCTGCTCCGGCTGTTGCGCAAGTCGTCGATCCGGCCACCGCAGCCAGCGCGTTTATGCCGAAAATTAACAATAATTCCCCCAGCGATCAGTTGGCTGAACTGGAACGTCAACAGGCGTTAAGAATGTCCAGACAGCAGCGCCAGGACATGATCCTGCAACAGCAGGGCGCCATGGCCATGCAGGCACAGAAATTGATGGTTGGCTGGAGTAATTTCAACGTGCAGAACTCACAGGCAGCGATACCGGATGTAGTTCCCGCGGGTGGCGGCATGGGTATGGGCGGCGCTATGGGCATGAGCGGAGCCGGAGCGCAGGGTGGCGATGTGGTGAAGGCGGGCGATATTATGTTCGCCGTGCTGGACACCTCCATCAACACCGATGAGAAAAACACGCCCGTGATGGCGCGTATCGTCGGCGGACCTTACAAAGGCGGTAAACTGATTGGCCGCTTCACTCTGACCGATAAACGCGTGATGTTATCCTTCAATTTACTGAACCTGCCGGATCGCGGTAAATCCGTGCCGATCAACGCGGTTGCCATCGACCCCGAAACCGCACGCACGGCGATGTCTGGAGAGGTTGATAACCATTACTTATTACGCTACGGCACGCTGTTTGCTTCTTCGTTCATATCGGGTGTGGGCAGTGCGCTACAAACCGCCGGCTCGACCACACAAACGACGGCGATAGGTACGGTCACCACCACCAAACCCTTAAATTCGACGCAATTAGCAGTGGTTGGAGCGGGTGACGTCGGACGAAAACTGGGAGATGCATTAGCGCCCACTTTTAATATGGCGCCGACTGTGACCATACAGTCCGGCACCGGGATGGGTTTACTGTTTATGAGTGACGCTAACATACCCACGGCCAATCAATAATTTAACATAAGAGGAAAAAACCATGACTACGAAAAATAAATTCCATGACGAAGAATATCAGTTCCCACAGGATGAATACGTCGACGATATGCACGCCGAGCCATCGGCTGCCCCTGAAGAAGCGCAGGAAGAACAGCCGTTAATGGCCGAAGCCTCCGACGCTGTCCGCGGTGGTTTAACGAATATCTGGTCCAGCCATAAGCGGATTATTATTATTGTGGGAGTGCTGGTAGCCGTCTCGCTGACATTTACCGTCATGCGTTCCCTGCACAAATCCGCGGAATCGCCGGCCGCGCCTGCGCAGACAGCACCCGCTGCCGCCGCGCCAGTAGCGGTGCAGACCGTGGCGGACCGGCAGGTCATCGACCAATTGACCAGTCTGAAACAGGATGCTGTCACCAACAGCGCCGTGGTTCGTCAATTGCAGGGGCAGGTGCAGGACCTGAATAACAGTTTAAATCAGACCCGCGCCTCTCAACAGCAGTTAAATCAGAGCCTGATGATTCTGGTGGGTCAGGTGCAACAGTTGACCACCGAAGTCAAAGTATTGGCGCAGCCCAAGCCGGTCAAAGTAGCCGTTGCCGCGCCAAAAGCCAAGCCGGCGCCGGTCATTACTTTTCAGATACGAGCCGTGGTGCCAGGACGCGCCTGGATTGTGGGTTCTGATGGCCAATCGGAATCAGTGGCTGTGGGCGACCACGTGCCGCAATACGGCGCCGTGCAAAGCATTGACGCCGACGCCGGTGTGGTGCTGACGACCAGCGGCAAGACCATTAAATTCTAAAAATATGATTTTAGAGAGAACATAATGAAGACTAAACTACCTGTATTCGCAATCGCCGCCGCCCTCGCGGTGGCCAGCCTGCCCGCATGGGCGGGCAACGGCAGCGGCACTATCGGTAACTTGCCCGATATTCTCATTTCTAATTTGAATATCATCGCCGATATTATGCAAACCCTTGCGGTTCTCATTGGGTTGACTTTATTCGTCGGCGGCATGTTCCAGCTGAAACGCTATGGGGAAATGCGCACCATGATGTCTTCGCAGATGAGTATCGCCGGTCCATTGATGACGATAATATCCGGGGTAGCCATGCTCTGCGCGCCCTTGATGATCGGCACCGCGCTGGTATCCTTTTGGGGTGTGGGCGGCGCCAACGATTTGCCTTATGATGGCGATGTCACGACCAGCTGGACCCAATATATTAAACCGGTATTGATGCTGGTGCGCATCGTCGGCGTCTATGCGCTGATGCGGGGTTTTGTGATGGCGGCCAAGACCGGCAGTGGTCACGCACCCCCGGGAACCATAGGGAAGTGTCTGGTGCATATTTTCGCGGGTATCCTCTGCGTGCATATTGTGGGGACAGTCCAGTTAATTGGGAGTATCATAGGCATTGATTTTCCGCTCTAAGGAAATTTAATGTTTCCTTAAGGATTGTTCTGTACAATAGGTACTATTGAACATAGATAACAGAGGTCGAAAAATGAAAAAGCATTTAAAAATTAAGAGCATAGTCACCGCTTTAACCGGATTGATGACCCTGGGTCTGGGCGTGGTAGCGGCTCATGCGGCCGATTACGTCACTTTGACGACAGTGGCGGCTTCCGTGGACAATACGGTCGGGCAACTGGCCACTGTCCTGGTGGACGTATCGCTGATTTCAGGTATCGGTTTTATCATGGCTTCCTTCTTTAAATTCCATCAACATAAGCAAAACCCGCAACAGGTGCAAATGAGTCAGGGTATCAGCTTATTACTGATTGGATGTGGATTGACGCTTATACCGTTGTTAATCCCAACCGCGTCCGTGTCGATTTTAGGTACCGCGGCTAAAAGCCCGGCGAAAATCGGCGGCGCTGATATCCATAATTTGATTGGTGGCGGTAATTAATAAAATAAATGGTTCCAGGGATGGAATTTTAATGGTTCCTTAAGGTTTAGGCTGTACAATAGTTAAATAATTAGTTAATACAGATTTGATAAATAAAGAGGTAAATATGTTTAAGATGAAAAAGATAGCTAAGATAATCGCCACGCTGGCCATTCTGGGCGGATCGTTCTTTGCGGCTGATATGGCGCTGGCTGACTCCACCTACGTAACGCTGGGCACTGTCGCGAAGTCAGTGGACGGCACCGTTGGACAATTGGCCACCGTGCTGGTGGACATTTCATTGATCGCCGGTATTGGGTTTATCATGGCGTCTTTCTTCAAGTTCCATCAACATAAGCAAAACCCCCAACAGGTACAAATGAGTCAGGGTATCAGTTTATTGTTGATTGGCTGCGGATTAACCCTGATTCCTCTGTTAATCCCGACCGCGTCCGTCGCTGTGTTAGGCACTAACGCCAAAACTCCGGCGAAAATCGGCGGTGACAGTATCCATAACCTGATTGGTTCAGGCACATAAAACTCTCTCCCCTTGAGAGTTTCCAAAAGACCGGGCTAGTCCCGGTCTTTTTATTTAATGCTTCCTTAAGGTTTCGCTGGACAAATCGCGAGCTTTATGTCAGGATGATCTCATCAGTAACTCAACTCAATATGGGAGTCTTATGATGAGTCCAGTAAAGAACATCATAGTCGGTATTCTGACCACCTCAACTATTATATTCACCGGGATGGCGTTTGCTGTAGGCGGGGACCCACCGATGGTAACGATGAGCGCTATCGCAAGTTCGGTGGATAACACAGTCGGGGAATTAGCGACGGTTTTAATCGACGTCGCCCTGATTTCGGGTATTGGCTTTATTATGGCCTCTTTTTTTAAATTCCATCAACACAAACAAAATCCGCAGCAGGTGCAAATGAGTCAAGGGGTGAGCCTGTTGTTAATTGGCTGTGGCCTTACCCTTATTCCGTTATTACTGCCCACCGCCTCGGTTTCAGTATTGGGTACCGCCGCAAAAAAACCGGCGCAGATTGGCGGTGCGGATATCCATAACTTAATTGGCAGTGGTTAGTATGGCAGGTTCCTTACCCATTCATTTAACCGCCACCGAAAATAATTGGCGTTTATTTATGACGCGAAGAGGCGACCCCGCCTTTAAAGGTTTCGCTCTGCGCGTTTTTAAGCGCGATGATTACACCTGTCAATATTGTGGTTTTCAGGCCCGGCAATTGCAGGAGGTTGTGAACGCTGACGGCAATTATCATAACAACCGTTTAGAAAATTTAGTGACCGCCTGTAATTTTTGCGCTCAATGTTTTTTTCTCGAAGCGGTAGGCAAGAGTGATTTTGGTGGCGGCCTTTTGATTTATCTGCCGGAAATTAGCCAGATGGAATTAAATGCGCTGTGTCATGTTCTATTTACAGTCATGGCCAGTGGCAACACTACCGACGATAACAACGCTAAAAACACCTATCGCAGTTTACGATTACGTTCACAGGTGGTGGAACAGGAATTGGGCGAGGGTTTCAGCAGCCCTTCGTTGTACGGTCATTTATTGATTGATGCCCAGGTGAATCCCGACCATAAAAAAAGTGTTAACAGGGAACTATCCACTATGCTGCGCCTGCTGCCCGACATCACCCGTTTCACCGTTCATCTGGAAACCTGGCTGCTGGATGCTTTAAAGGAGTGTGGGTTAACGTAAGTCAGGCCACTCCAGGTGAACACTCCCAGAAACACCCATAATGTCCAGCCGGGGCCACCGATGTGGTTCCAGACATAAAATCGCGGGAAATGTAACAGTATCGGCAGTACTAACTGCATCATGATAATCACAATAATGAGCGGCCAGCGTTTAAAATTTGGAGTGGGAAAGAGCAGCATCATCGAAGCCAGTAATTTGACGGTTAATAGAATAAACTGATGACGCCCAGTGGACTGCGGGCTAAAGGCTAACAGGCCGATGAGAAGCGCCGCGCATTCCAGTTGAAATATGGAAGACTCTTTCTGCGGGCTTCCCAGCGTCCTCTGAGAACGCCAAAGCAGTGGAATGTTGAAGTGCTGAAACATCCACCACAACAACAGAAAAGTGAGGAAAACAATAGTCATTACCATAATCAGAGCTTCATTTCCTGATAAGCCGTGATCCCTAAAAGAGCGCATTAGCCCATTGGTGATTGAAATGTTGCGATGCCAGGTGATGTCGGGCACATGGGCTGCGTGGGAAGACGATGAACCTAAATGCATCAATCCCCGCAGCGCGAAATCCAGGTATTCAAGGTTGCGCTTCCAGCCCACCACAATGGCCGGCAAGAGACTGGCGGCTATAAAGCCGGCTATCATGGCGATGGCTGCCCGCCAGCGGCCCCTCAACAGTAAAAATGGCAGAAAAAAAATGGATTGGTATTTTATCAGAACGGTCATTCCCAGAACCACACCCGCCAGCGAAGGCCTGCGGTCTATCCAGAGAAGCCCCAACGCAATGCCCGCCAGTGTTACCGCATCACATTCTCCCTGGAGAAGATTCTGGCGGATCGGGTCATAAGATAAAATTATCGCCAAAGAACATATCCCCAGCGCTTGCCGGAACAGAGGAGTGAATTGAAATGCAGACGATAAGGCACGAATCCCTGCCACCAGAATAACAGCTAACAGGGTCAGATTAATTCCCAACCAAATCAGAAAGGCAGATTCATAAGTAAGATGCGCCAGTGGCGACAGCAGGCAGGCGAAAAGAGGGGGATAGATATAGCGGTAAACGGATTGATAGAGATCTGCGCCGGAGGCTACAGCAGATGCAGCTTCATACGCAACCCAGAAATCGCTGTGATCTTGTGGGTACGGAAACACCTTGTGAACAGCCCCAATGACACAATAGACCATAATCAGTGTTGCTAATGAAATAAACAGGTAATTCCATCGAAATTTAGCAGAGATATTGTCAACCGTCAGGACAGGCAAAGTAGAGACGTCGCCGGTCAGGTTTAATTTACTCATACTTATCACCGTAGTAAGCCAGGCCGTTCCACACCATCACTACCAGAAATAGCAATAAAGCCCAGCCTGTTCCGCCGATGTGTTTCCACTCCAAAGACCATGGAAAAAAATTCGGTAACATGACTGGCTCAATGGCCAAAACGAGAATGAGGGACCAGCGTTTAACATTTTGAGTGGGTAATAATAGCATCATTCCCGTAAAGAGTTGGACATTTAATAAAACAAATAAATGACGGTTTAGTAACTGCGGACTGAAGGCCAACATCCCCGTCAAAAGTGCTGCGCACTCCAGATAAAAAATAGCGGACTCTTTTTGGGGGTTTTGCAATGTCAGAGGCGTACGCCAAAGCAGTGGAATTCCGTAATGTTGAAAGATCCACCACAAAAACAGAAAAGCCAGGAAGGCGATAGTAGCTGCCATGATCAAAGCGTCACTGACCGGTAAACCGTGACCCTGAAAAGCACGCACTAAACCGTTAGTGATTGAAGTATTCAGCCCCCAACCTAAAGGTGGAAGCCTGATAGCATGCGTAAGTAACGCAGTGTCCGTCATCGTCATTCCGTGGAACGCCATATTTAGGTAATCAAGATTGCGCTCCCAGCCTACCCATAACGCCGGTAACAGGGAAGCGGCGATAATCCCGGCGATCATAGCGAGCGCTGCGCGCCATCGCCCCCTGACCAGCAGCAGAGGTAAAAAACAAATCGACTGATATTTAATGAGGACGGTAATTCCCAGAAGGGGCCCGCAAGTGAGGGTCTGCGTTTTAACCAATAAAGCCCGAGGGCGATTCCGGCTAAAGATATCGCATCGCACTCACCCGAGCGTATGACTGAGCGTACCTGATCATAGGATAATAATATTGCTAAAGAGCAGATCGCCAGAGAATCCGCCCATTTACAATTTAACTGAAATGAAGATGACAAAGTGCGAAACCCCACCACCAGAATGATCACTACCAAAGCGATAGTCATTCCCATCCATATCAAGGCGGCGGGAAACCAGTTAAGTTGCGACAGCGGCGCTAGCATAAAAGCCAACAGCGGAGGGTAAATATAATGGCTGGCTGATTGATAGAGGTTGGCGCCTGAAGCCACCGCTCTTGCCGCTTGATAAAGAACTCCAAAATCAAAGTATGCGTGAAAAATTGTCCTATGCGACAGCAATTTTTGAAGAGATCCCAGACAGGAATATATTAGAACAAAGATCGCTAATACCGTGAACAGAATATTCCAACGATATTTAGCAGATATGTTTTCAGCCCCGGCCAGGTTTAATGGAGTCATGGGGAATAATTTAGAGAAATATCCCTAAAAAGTACAGCGGTACCCGCTTCCTATTTATATCCTGCGCTCGGCGGAGCCGATGCTCGGAATGAAGGGGGAGTCGCTACGCGCAACTCCCCCTTACGATCCCCCATGGCGTAAGGTATTTTCATTTATATTGAAAAATAATTAGGAAAATATAGGTACATTCCTAAGCTCATTGCGGGTCGGTGAATGAACCAAGAAGGGGTTGTGTCAAATTCCCTTGTATATTGACAATAGTATGCGACTCTGGTGTATCCGCCGGCGGGCTGCGTCGAAAAAAAGGTTGCGTGTTAAAGCTTTTAATATTTTTCAGATCTATCACTGCTGTTTTATAGGGTCGATCTAACGGATTTGATAGACTCGTTTTAAAGTCAGTGAGTTCATCAGTACCTTTTGTTTCCTGAGTTTTAAACTCATTAATTAAATCTTTAGGTAATTCATCCACAACTGCTATACAACAGGATTTCTTTTTAAAAGCGCAACGCAGCAAACCGATTGAGAGACCTCCTAATAGAATTATACTGGTAATATCTAAAGCATAAAAAGCGCATTCTTGACCCAAAAGTTTGTAGAGATCATTGCAATAGCTTGAGCTTGTTTTAGCAAGTACAGGACGTTGACCGCATTGCCTAATATTTTGAGGAATGAAAATGTTAGGATTATCGTCCCCACAAATTCCGTACATCCACTCATGGGCAAGAAATTCCCAGCGTGACGCCAATGCTGGAAGTTGGGTTATTAAATATGTACATCCCCCTGATAACGATAAACCGCCGAGGATGCCTCCAAACCAACGACATATCGTAGAGCTTCTTTTATTGGATTTAATGATAGAATTAACTGACGTCACCAATTTATATTCATTTCTATTCTGTAAACCAGGATTAATTGATTCGTGAGCAGCCTTAGAAGTATTTTGGAGATTTACCACATCTTCGAGCGATAAATAAGAGTAAATATGGTCATAGGTCTCGGCTGATAAATTAAAGTCTTTGTCTTCTTTTGTTACTCTTTGCATATACCTGCTCGTTGTTAATAAATTATCTTTACATGTTATAACCAGAACAAGTTATAGTCAATATCATTATAACATCCCCGTCCATGCATCTGGCATCACAGGACGGTAATCTGTTATAATCGGTTTTTTTATACCATTTACCTCACTATGTTTAAATTACTGATCAGTATTTTCCGCGGGATTAACACCTTTTGGGCATGGCTAAGTACCCTGCTCAAACAAACCACCCTGTCTTATTGTGAAATTCAAACTGCCGATAGCCGTACAACGCTGGTCGCCAATGACGGGTCGTTAGTCACTATCCTGCGGATTGAAGGCGTGCAGATGCTGATCGGGCGGGAAGAATTTGAGCGCATTCTGAATGGACTGAAGCAATCGTTGCAAACCACGATGTCGCATCCTGGCTACATGATTCAGGTGTTTTTTAGCTATAACAAAGACGAAGTGCAGGGCGCCATCACCGAAATTTTGTCCCCAGCGGAAGAAACGGCCTCGCGCTTGGGGTTACGTCTGGATGACCTTTTCAGCGAACGAATTAATTACCTCAGTAAATACTGCGCCCATGAGGAGGTCTACATCGCTTTGTGGACGCGATTAGGTTCGCTCACGTCCGAGCAGGGTAAACGCGCGCGCGGCGAGAAAACCAGAGACATTAAGAAAAATAAAATCCCGCCCTTTTTTCAGACTCAGAATATACTCGCAGCCGTGCCGGATTTACGCGAAAGCCATGATTCATTTGTCCGTTCGGTGGAAAACGATTTTAACACCTGGGGCATCGTCACGCAGACTCTGGAAGTGCATGAAGCCGTTTATGTCATGCGCCGCAGCGCTGATCCTGAATTTACGGATAGAAACTGGCGTCCCTTATTGCCAGGCGACAAAATCACCATCAAGGAATATAAAGTCATGCGTGGTGAAATTTCCGATATCATGTGGCCCTCTCTGGCCCGCCAGATTTTACCGCGCGATGCTGAAAATATCGACCTGCGCACCGCGAGGGTCGGCGACCGTATTTACGCATCGGTATTTATCGATTTATTTCCCAAGGAGGTCCAAAGTTTCGTGCGTTTATTTGCCCGCACGCTTCAGACCCATATACCCTGGAGAATTTCCTTTCTGGTGGAGAGCCATGGTTTAGGACATGCCGGCATACGTTCGGCCATCGCCTCCGTGCTGACGATTACCTCCCGGCAAAATCGTTTAATCAGCGATTCAATGAAGTTATTGAGTTATATTAACCTCAGCGCCGATGACGCCGTCGTGCGCCTGAGAGTCACCGCGGCTACCTGGGCGCCCGAAGGCGATATGCGTTTATTACGCTCCCGGGCGTCGATGTTGTCCCGCGCTATACAGGGCTGGGGTTCCTGTGATGTCTCGGAAATTTCCGGAGATAGTTACGAAGGAGTGGTTTCCAGCATGCTGGCGGTTTCCTCGCACTCAGTCGCGACTCCTTCTATCGCGCCTTTATCCGATGTGTTGTTCATGCTGCCCATGTTTCGACCGGCGTCGCCCTGGAGCCACGGCGCGATTTTATTCCGTTCGCCAGATGGCAAGCCGTGGCCCTATCATCCAGGCTCCCATTATCAAACGACCTGGATCGATTTATTCTACGCGCGGCCTGGCTCCGGTAAATCCGTGCTGTCAAACGCAATTAATTTAGCGGTGTGTCTGTCGCCCGGCATTAGCCGTTTGCCGCGCATCGCCATTGTCGACATCGGGCCTTCCAGCAGTGGTTTAATTTCCCTGATCAAAGACGCGTTGCCGGCTAATCAAAAACATCTGGCGGCTTATCACCGTCTGCGAATGCGAGCGGATTACGCGATTAACCCTTTCGACGTCCAATTGGGTTGCCGTTTCCCCACCCCCCAGGAGCGTAGTTTTCTGGTTAATTTCCTGATTTTATTGGTCACCCCGGTGGGATCGGAAAAAGCTTACGACGGTGCGGCGGACATGTCAGGGCTGGTAGTGGATGAACTCTACAAGGCGTTTGCCGACGAGGGTAACCCAAACGTTTATGCGCCCAATGTCGACGCGGAAGTCGATGGCGGCCTCGAAGAAATTGGATTTGTCTATGATCCGCAAACCACGTGGTGGGAAGTGACGGATGCCTTATTTATCGCCGGATTTAGCCACCATGCCCTGTTAGCCCAACGCCACGCCGAGCCGGTGTTGGCAGATGTCGCGGGAATTTGCCGCCTTCCCGCCATTACCGATTTGTATAATAAAATTACCACGCCCACGGGTGAGTCATTAATTCAGGCCTATTCCCGAATGATTTCCAGCGCGGTGCGCGAATACCCCATTATTTCCCAGGTTACGCGCTTTGATTTGGGAGATGCGCGGGTAGTCGCGTTAGACCTGGACGAAGTCGCGCGCAGCGGTGGGGACGCCGCCAACCGGCAAACCGGCGTCATGTATATGCTTGCGCGTTATGTACTGGCCCGGCATTATTATTTATCGGAAGATAATATCGGCGACATGCCGGGGCCGTATCGTGAATACCATCGCGCGCGCATTTTAGAAATTCGCGAAGATCCTAAACGGATTGTATTTGATGAATTTCACCGCACCGCGAAAGTCCAGGCAGTGCGCGATCAGGTTGTTCAGGACATGCGTGAAGGCCGAAAATGGAAAGTCCAGGTAGCATTAATTTCGCAATCCATTGAAGATTTCGATCCTGTCATGGTGGAATTTGCGACTTCTATTTTTATTATGGAAGCGGGACCCGAACAGGCTGTGCAAAAAACCGCGAAGATATTCGGTTTATCTCCCACCGCGCAAACAGCGTTGCGCAACCGCGTGCACGGCCCGCGTGAAGGCGGCGCTACTTTTCTGGCGCAGTTTGCGACAAAGCAGGGGTCGCACACGCAATTATTGACTGCCACACTGGGCCCGGTAGAGTTGTGGGCCTTGAACACCACCTCCGAAGACGTGAACGTGCGCAACCGGCTGTACCACCGGGTTGGCCCTCGAGAAGCGAGAAAATTGTTGGCTGCGCAATACCCCAATGGCACCATCACCAAAGCTTTGGAAGATCGTTTAGCGGAAATCAAAGAAGAAGGTGGATTAATCGATGAAGACCTCCGGCGTAGCGTCGTTGAAAATCTGATTGAAGACATTTTAAAAAATTATCAACCCAAAGGTTCAGAATAATGCAGTCCCGTTTTATCAATGCCCTGTTGCGCCAGCCGGTGGATAAAACACCGGTGTGGTTAATGCGTCAGGCGGGACGGTATTTGCCCGAATATCGTGCTTTACGCGAAAAAACTCCCAATTTTATGGAGTTTTGCCGCACGCCGGAATTAACCGCGCAAGCCACCTTACAACCGTTGGCGCGATTTGATTTAGACGCTGCGATTTTATTTTCCGATATTTTAGTCGTGCCGTGCGCGATGGGAATGACCGTGCAATTTATTAAAGGGGACGGTCCGCATTTCCCGCAGCCCCTCCGTTCTCATCAGGATGTGAAACAGTTACAAACGGGGGCTCAGGCCCTTGATCGATTACAGTATGTTTTTGACACCATTCCACTGATCCGGCGTCATATGCCGCGCCCGATACCCCTGATTGGTTTTGCGGGCAGCCCCTGGACCTGCGCCACTTACATGGTGGAAGGCGGCGGCAGTAAGAATTTTGCAATCATCAAGGAGCTGCTGTACCGGGAACCGCGGGTGTTACACGATTTACTGGAGCGGGTGACAGCCGTCACCACCGACTATTTAAACGCGCAGATTGCGGCGGGCGTGCAGACTGTGATGCTGTTTGATACCTGGGGGGGCGTCTTGTCTCATACCGATTATCCGGTGTTTTCTCTCCAGTATTTGCAGCGAATCGCAGCGCGTTTGACGCGGCATTCTAACGGCAGTCCCGTGCCGATTATTTTTTTTACCAAAGGCGGCGGTCAATGGTTAGACCTCATGGCCCGCAGCGGTTGCGACGCGCTGGGCTTGGACTGGACCACTTCGCTGCGAGATGCGCGCCGCCTGGTCGGTGATAAAGTCGCCTTACAGGGAAATCTGGACCCCTGCCTGTTACTGTCCAACCCGGCGCGAATAGAGCAGGCTGTTCAATCCATTTGCGCCGACTACGGTTCCGGACCCGGCCATATCTTTAACCTGGGCCACGGCGTTTTGCCCCAAACCCCCCCCGAAAACGTCAAAATATTGGTAGACAGCGTTCATCATTTTTCCTTTTGAGTATATGCTGACTTAAACAAAATTTAAGAACATGTGCGTATCGTACATTAAATAATATTCGCCATAGGTATTTGTGTTCAAAAATAGTAGTGAATAGTGTATATTTCCCGATATTCATAAGCGATAAATTTTTTACTGGGAGATTTTATAAATGTATCAAAATCAAAACTTCGAAGAAACTTCATTATCCTTAAAACGTAAACATGTAGATCAATATAGCCCCAATAATTTGAATACAAAACGACAGCACTTGTGCTTTTCGCTTCCATCTGATTCAAAAAATTTTGAAGCAAGCCTCGATGGAATCAAAGATGAATCGTATGATGTTCTCTGTGAATATTTAAATATCTTAATTCCTCCTTTAAAATGGCACACTAATACAGCCCAAATACCCACTCGGTATGAAGTTGTCGATCTTACCCAACGGCAAGCCAAAAGCATAGCAAATCAACTGTCTCTTATTTTAAAGCAAGCTATTGTCTCTATCGAGAAAATTCAGGAGCAAAATTATCGAGTTTTACTCTCCGGGGTTAATATAAAATATTTGCAAGAAATGTCTATTTCTTTACATAAAAATCGTATTTGGATACCTGAGAACATACCAGTAGAAGATTTAAAGAAAATACTCGGTCCTGGCAGTATGTTTGGATACCCGAGCTTAACAGCTTATCTGAAAGTATTAATAAATCTAGGAATGAATAAATCTCTATCAATGGAGAAAATTAAAAGTGAATGGAATTTACTCAAATCGGAATGTGATGCAGAAGAGAAAATAAGAAATCTGAGAAAAACTATAGCTTATTCCGTTCCTGAAGCTAAAATCGTCATTAAAGATATTATCAAAGCAGCTAAATTAGAAGGAGATCACACCATACTCAAAATGGCCATTCTAAATGATAGAGAGAAAAAAAAGAAAATTAAGGATTGTCTGTTGAAATACACCTGCCAAGGTAATTATTGGCTATTTCATTGGTATTTCAGAGCCAATAACTATAGGATAGATAAAAACCTTCTTCTGTGTGCAGCAGCTAGCAATAACATTGAAATTGTACGAGATCTTATCGGCTATGGGGTCAATTGGAATGTTCGTGGTAAGGGGAGTATCCTAAAAAAGGGAGAAATAGAACTAGCAGGAATTGATCTATGTGAGTTTGAGTTTTTAGCTCCTACTCCCGTGCTTATAGCTTCTAAACAAGATATGGATATCTTTAAACTTTTACTTACTTCAAGAGCTGATGTGAATTTTTTAACGTCCGGGGCTCCATGTGATGATTTTTTAGCATTGCCGAATATATTTTGTTACAAAACCTGGAGATTTCTGATTGCTTCTTCTCAACCCTGCCTATCTTTCTCTGTTCCAGTAAGATGGAGCAATAGCAGCCCATCACTGCTAGAAATATTTCTGGGATACCCGGAGAGAGGCGACAAGCGTGAGATAGCAAAACTTTTAATTAGCAATGGAGCAATTTCCACACAATTAAATACGGGTTTTAACTGGTTAGATTTTGCAATCTTGGCTCACTCTCTCGATTTAATGGAATGTATGGTTAATCACTTCCCCTTAATTGTCCTACAAAAGAGTAGTTCAGGAAATACACCTTTACATAACGCTGTTGTACGGGGCTATTCACCTTTAGTGAAATATTTAATAGATCATGCCCCGCAATGTTTGCTTTGGAAAGATTCAAGTGGAGAAATGCCAATTGATAGTTTTGCGAGTGATTTTAATAATATATTTACGGAGTTAAAGTCAAATGACTACCGCATATTTCAATTGATCGATTATCTGCTCAAATCAGATTATAAGAAGGAAGAGAAAAGAATTGCAAAAATATTAGAATTAACTCCTCAACCTATTTATTTAAATGTAAAAAAACAAAATATACCCATTTCTATTTGGGATAGGTCAACGATCGCATATAAAAAATATGCTGACTATATGAAATTGAAGGATGAAAAACCTGAATCGATCATCCCTTTTATCCTGCCGGATACAGACAATTTTAGTGATGATGTTTTACTGCAATATTTGCTTATTTTAATGCCTACTCTTCCATGGGAAAGAAAAGGATTGGGCCCTGTTTATAAAATAGGTAACTTAAAAAAAGAAGAAAGTAATCAATTGGCTTATGATTTAAAAATTGCTTTCCTGGGTTATCCAGTTCATATATCAATTGAAAAACAATTCGAAAATATTTATCAAGTCGAAGTAGAGGGTTTAAGTACAGCCTTAGTGCAACTCGCTGCTCGTCAGCTTCTAGAATATCCTATCCCCTTCAAGAGAGAGGGTGGTTTTATGGAAGAAATTTTGTCTAAAGATTTAATTTTGAATATCATGCTTCCCTATTTGGATATCTTTGATTTTGCGAGCGAGAAGGAATTGAAAATTATGTTATTAGGCTTCGGTATGCCTATTCATCAGTTAAATAAATATATTGAGTCACAATGGCAGGAATTAGAAGAGCCTTCGCCTGAAAAAATCGCAGATTCTACTAGAAAAAGATTAATAAATGCTTTAAAAGAAATCAATTCTGCGGAAGATAAAGAAGCTATTTTCTATAAGGCAATCAAAACCGATGATTTTTGGTTATATAAACTGCTTATATACAAAGGCTACGTGAGCATTGATGAATGGAATGAAAGAAGACTGCCATTGGTCTTTCATGCTGTTTCTCTTGAGAGATCGAATATCCTTGAAGATCTTATTATATCAGGTGCTGATATCCGTAGTTTTTTTCCTCCTGATCCGCAAGAACCTAATCAAGAACCTGAGAATGTTTTTTTCTCTGATACAGGAGATAGTGAATCTACCCCCATAGACCCTTTAACCCAATGTGTAGAAGCTAAAAATCATGCTGCGTTAGCATTATTGGTGGCGGGGGGGGCCAATGTAAATAATTTGGATGCTGGGGGCACAATCTTGCATCTTGCCGTTCAACTTGGCAATTTAGATTTGGTGAAATTTTTAGTGGAATCTGGGGCAGCTTTGCATTATAACCCTTCCTGGTTCGGGGTGCCGTTGAATAGAGCAGTCAGTAATGCCGACTATCCTATGGCAAGGTACTTAATTAGCCAGGGTGCAGATATCCACAAAATTCGTAGAGGAGCTAAAACTCAATTCTATTTATCTCTTCAATCTTTGGAGTTACCTTCTATTGGATTTTTTATTTATTTACTAGATGTTTTAAAGCTGTCTTTAACAAAAAGTGATTATCATTCAGAAATACTTTGTGATCTTTTACTAAGGCGCAATAAAAAAGGCGAAACTCTCTTATATCAATGGGCAAATAAAGTGGAAGAAATTCCCCTGCTGGCTTATCTATTTATCCGCCTGGCGTATAGCCCTTTTTTTGAAGAAATATTCAGTTCTTGTTCTGATGCCTTAAAGAAAAATCTTATATTTTCTTCTTATTTTTCAAAAAATGTGACCCAATCTATTCTTGAAGTCAGACTGTCCAATCACAATTTGTTTCGACTGCCGGTATCGTCACGCTCTTTAAATCCAGGTATTCCAAGGAATACTATCGGATTTAAATGACCAGGCATATAGTCATCGCGCCTGAGTTTTCAAGCTTATACCTTGTGGGTAGTATCGCCTCTTGCTATACTTTTGCTATTCATTACAGCAGGACCTATACGATTTGGAGCACCGATTTCAGTACCGTGATTTTCCTGCAATTATCAAGTCTCACTATGCACGGCGCGGAATTATTATTTGCATTGAACAGATTTTTATGATAGGCTTTTTTGAATAAAAGCCGTCCTATATACTATACGATACAATTAATTTGAAGAGGTTGATATGAAAAATTTGGCAGAATTAAAAGAATATTTTTCTGAATTGTTACAAGCGCACAGAACTCGTATTGAACACAAGGAGGGATATTTTGGTTCACTGATACTTAAAGGTTTAGAAATGGATTTGCCAGATATAGCAGCCAGATTAGATACAGCAGAATGCAATTTTATCCATGATGTCAACTCAAAAATAATGTTTCGATTTCAGCCGCAATTCATAGGACACCCAAATGATTTGCCAGCAGATCATCTAAATTTGGTAAGAGACTTGGATAATTATAGACAAATGCTGCAAGATTTAAGTAATCCTTCCCATAGCTGTATAGGAACATTACGTCTTGAGAAAGATAATCTTAATCGCAGGCTTAGCATTGTATTTCCCACTCTCTATCGTAGGAATTTGTTTATTGTTAATTTAGGTCTGGAAGGAATACGCTTCAATGAAAAACAAAAGGAATTTTTGGAGGAGCAATCACCATACCTCTTTTTCTCCAATGAAGAGGCTAGCTGTGCGGTTGCCATACTCAACCAACCAACATATGAAATAACCGCATATATTCAGGAAGGCTATGTGTTCATACCGCTTCCAGGTAATCAATATCTAGAACGATTTAAGATTTTATTTGGATCCAGGAAAAATTTGAATTTTTTTACGGATGTGAGTGATACATCCGATTCAGGCGTTTCAGATCTAAAATTATTAAAAATATCTAGAGAATTATTTAGAGAAAACCCTCAAGGGGATTTTGACCTTAATTTACAGGTATTTTGCCCTGGACCTATTTCATGCCCAGCCAATCGCATTTTTGGTGCTGTTTCTCTTTTCACTCCTCTCCCTAATAAGCTGGCATCAATTGTGACTGAATATGCTCATAACAACGAGGAATGTGGGAAACAGCCTGACTTTAAATCAATTGGACTCTGATGGCTTCTTCTTTGCCTTTAGTGATGATCGGTTCCGGCCTGGCCGGTTACATGCTGGCAAAAGAATGGCGCAAGCTCGATGCGCAGACCCCGCTCATTATCATCACTGCGGATAATGGCGCGTTTTATTCCAAACCCCTGTTATCGACGGCTTTCACTCAACGGAAAACGCCGGAACAATTGGTCGTGACAAGCGCGAACATCATGGCTGAAGAATTAAATGCAAAAATAATCTGCCAATCCTGGGTGATGGCGATTGACCCGATTGCGCAAACAGTGACTCTCGCAGATCAGAAAATCCTGGGATATTCACAACTGGTGCTGGCCTGCGGTGCGGCGCCGGTATTGCCGCCACTGACGGGTGACGCGCTGCAAACACTGCAAACCGTGAATAGCCTTAATGATTACGATATTTTTCGTCAATCATTGAGCGGCAGAAAACGAATAGCGATTTTGGGGGCGGGTTTAGTCGGCTGTGAATTTGGAAATGATCTTATCAACGGCGGATATACGGTGACCATCATTGCTCCCGAGCGATCGCCATTAATCACGTTATTGCCGCCGGTGGTGGGAAAATTACTCGAGGAAAAACTGGCGGAAGCGGGCGTAGAATGGCGATTGGGTCATTTCGCCACGGCGATAAATTGCCGGAATGAGGAGCGGGCAATTACGCTGGCAGATGGTCAGGAAATTTTGGCCGATGTGGTTTTATCCGCCGCCGGTTTACGTCCGCGGATTGAGTTGGCCAGAAGCGCCGGAATCGCTGTTAATCGCGGCATTGTGGTCAACCGCTGGCACCATACGAGTGTTTCGAATATTTTTGCATTAGGCGATTGTGCGGAGGTGGATGGCCTGGTCCAAATGTATGTGGCGCCGCTGTTGCAAAGCGCGCGCGCTTTAGCAAAAATTTTAGCGGGTGGACGCGATCCCGTGCACTTCCCGATCATGCCGGTGGTGGTTAAAACGCCTGTTTTACCGCTGGTAGTATATCCTCCCGCGGCCGGCATTATTGGTGAATGGCATATCGAAGGAGAGGAGCATCATTTACGCGCGTTATTCCACGATCAGAATGGCCAGCTACGCGGCTTCGCCCTCGCGGGTGATAAAATTCGCGACAAGCTCGCTCTCGCCAAACAATTACCGCTCATTTTTAGCGAATAACCATGGAAGAATTTTCAAAAAAAAACGGTTGTTTATATATTGTGGCGACGCCGATAGGCAATCTGGCTGACATCACTCTGCGCGCTCTGGATATTTTAAAGAGCGCGGATTTAATCGCCGCGGAGGACACGCGTCACAGTCAGCGGCTATTAAACTTCTACGCGATAAACACTCCGCTCATTTCCTTGCACGCGCATAACGAGCAGCAGCGGATTACGGATTTATTGCCGCAATTACAGGCAGGAAAACGCATTGCATTAATCACCGACGCCGGTACACCATTGATTAGTGACCCAGGTTCCCGCCTGGTGCAGGCCTTGCATCATGAAAAAATACCGGTCGTCCCCATTCCGGGCCCCTGCGCCGCTATTAGTGCATTAGCGGTTTCGGGATTACCCTCCACGCATTTTGTCTTTGAAGGTTTTTTACCTGCCAAAGGCGCTGCGCGCGAGCAGCGTCTGAAAGAACTCGCGACAGAATCACGCACCATTATTTTTTACGAATCTCCGCATCGAATTCTGGATTTAATCTCGCAGTTGATGGCAGCCTGCGGTGGTGAGCGTTTGGCAACACTGGCACGGGAGATGACTAAAATTTTTGAAACCATTCGCCATGCTCCCTTAGCTGATTTGCAGCAATGGGTGAGAGACGACAGCAATCAACGCAAAGGCGAATTTGTCCTCGTTCTTCAGGGCGCCCCTGTCCGCGGCGACGAAGATGCCGGGCAGGACGAATTACAGCGCATTTTACGCTTGTTACTAGCGGAATTACCTCTCAAGCAGGCGGTCGCATTAGCAGCCGACATCACCGGCGCCAAACGCAATCGCCTTTACGCCCTGGCTTTAAAACTAAATTTACAGACAAAAAATGTTGAGCATTTGAGGCGAGGTCAGTTATGAAAAATTTATCGCACAAAGACGTCGAGCAGGCGATTCGGCATTTGATTTTTTTTAGTCACTGATGTTCTGCCCGTAATATTTCACACCCAGAATAGCTTTACGATTCTGTCTTTGGAGCTGGTTATTTCCAGAAAATTGAAACACCATGGTTGAATAGGATAATATACGGATCAAGCTAGCCAGGCAGTCGCTGTGACAGGGTGAATCCTGTCGCAGAGGAAAGTCCGGGCTCCACAGGGCAGAGTGCCAGATAACGTCTGGGCGGCGCGAGCCGACGGAAAGTGCCACAGAAAATATACCGCCGGTTTAGACCGGTAAGGGTGAAATGGTGCGGTAAGAGCGCACCGCGTCGCTGGCAACAGCGGCGGCAGGGTAAACCCCACTCGGAGCAAGGCCAAATAGGAATCCATCACACTGCGGCCCGCATTTTGGATCCGGGTAGGCTGCTTGAGGTAAGCGGTGACGCTTATCCCAGATGAATGACTGTCCCCGACAGAACCCGGCTTACCGGCTAGCTTTAATGTTATGTCAGCATATAAAAGGTGAAATATGAAAAAGTTAATTGATTCCCTGTCATCTCCTGAAAACTTTCTTAAGCTTTTGTATTCTAAAAAGCATAAAATTTTTAAAATGCTTGATCCTAAAACTAAAAACAATCTTTTACATGTTGTCCTGGAGAAGGATGTAAAAACGATAGATTCCATTTTTTCTGATTCAAAAAACAGGTTTACATCTGTCGTAACTAAAGAAATGGTAAATCATATAAATGAGTTAGGCCATGCTCCCATACATTTAGCTATCCAAAAGGGACATTTGGCGGCTACTGTTTTTTTATTGGAAATGAAAGCAAATCCTAATGTTACTTTAAAGACCGAAACCTCTCCTTTAATGATGGCGGCAGAATGCGGTCATTTTAAGTTGGTCGAGGTTTTATTGTCCAGGAAAGCGGATCCGTACATTACAGATAACAAGGGCTATATCCCATTACACAGAGCGGCAAGCTTTAATCATTTATTGGTTTTGAATTCTCTTCTTTTAAATGCGCCACAAACGATCAATAGGCCAGACCGTGATGGCTTCACTGCGCTGCACTACGCGGCAACCGCTGATGAAAATGGAACAATCATTAAATTCTTAATTGAGAAAAAAGCAGAAGTAAATAAATTTTCTGGTGATATCGGCCAAACACCTTTTATGGTTGCTGCGCATTATAATAAAATTGCAGCAGCCAGGATCTTATTAAACTCAAACGCGGAACCTTGCATTTTAAATAAAATTGGTTACTCTGCTACGACTGTCGCTATCGAACATGGAAGTATAGAATTTTTAAAATTTTTATTAGATTCCAGGATAATAGCAAAAGATTTTATTTCCAGCCTCGCTCAAAAGGAATTATTACCGGTCCAAACAGCTGCCAGCAGTAATCAAATAGAAATGCTTAAATTCTTATTGACCACTAATCCCGGAATGATCAATTTGACAGATGGATTTGGTCAAACTGGTTTACATTCTTATTTTGCATTAGAAAATCCAGAAATGACGCATCTTCTCCTGGAAAATAAGGCCGATCCTAACATTCGAAATTTTAAAGGCGTAACCCTGCTGATGACAGCCTGTGCTTTTGGTCGTGAAAAAATAGTCAATCTCATAATGACATCATCTAAAATCAAATATGACTTGAGTATTAGTGATCATGAAGATAGAACAGCTTTTTATTGGGCTGCTTGCAGTGGCAAGGTGCCTATTGGTAAATGTTTACTGAAGGCTGGGGATGTTTCAGCAGGAAAATTTGTTTTAAAAGATCAATGTGATTCAAAAGCAAAGGAAAAAGAAAATTCAACTAAAAGTGATAATTTTAAATTAGATAAAAAAATGGAAAATTCAGTTAAATCGATAGAGCAAGGACCTTTTTTCAAATTCAAGCATGGTGATACTCCTTTTCATGTTGCTGTGGTGAATAATTATGTTGACTTTGTAAGATTCTTAGAAAGCAAAGCCGTTAGTCCGGACCTCCCTGATAAAGTAGGATGCACTGCATTAGTGTACAGCCTCTATGAGGGATATGATGCGATGGCTTTAGCATTGATAGAGAATAAAGCGGACATAAATTATGCTGGCGGAGATAATATTTCCCCTTTGCATGTGGCCATTTATCGAAAGCGGATAACGTTACTGTCAACAATTTTAAACGAAAAAAACATAGAAATAAATATATGTTCAAAACTCGCGGGTACTCCGTTATGCCTCGCTGCTCAAACAGGCAACGAAGAGGCCGTTCGCTTATTAATCGACAGAAAAGCGGATCTTAATCTGAGTAATAACGAGACTACCCCCCTTTGTGCTTCGCGGCAGAAAGAGGGGAGAGATCGAATAGTAAAATTATTGTTAGATGCCAAGGCTGATCATACCACACGTGGTTCAAAAAAATTTATCCCCTTGTTAGTGGTTTTAAACAATATTTTTTTCCCAAATCTGGGTGGACATGGTCAAAATCATTGGGAAACTTTAAGGTATTTAATACAATTAAGTCCGGATGCGCCTCTTAATCCTGCGTGTAATACGGCTTTACACCTGGCTGTCAATTTTAATAAACCAGGATTCGTCAAAATTTATTGGAATGCTCTGTCAATGTGAATGCGCAAACTGCTTTAGAAAAAGAAACGCCCTTGCATTTTGCCGCAAGGCTTGGTTTTACGGAAATTGCTAAATTGTTGGTTCAATTTAATGCGGAGCTGGATCCTCAATTAAGTTCTACAGGCGCCACGCCGCTGCATCTTGCCGTATCCTTTAATTTTCTGGATATAGTGGCCTTATTGGTGAAATCCAGGGCAGATACTAATATTCGTGTTGTCAGTGGTCAAACTGCGCTTTTAATAGCAAAGGAGAAAAACTATACTGCTATGCAGGAATTATTATCTCCTCAAAACTTAACCAAACTGGAAGAATCTGAAAATAAAAAAGTATCAAAACAAAAGATTAAAACTCAAGGCACGCCCTTCAAAAAACAAAAACATTTAACAAACACAAACTTTTTTCCCCACCTCCCCTGGAAAGATTTGATTTAAAGAATATGGGACGTATGTTGAAATTAAGAGTGATGATCAAAAAATTGGAATTAGAAGATTAAAAAATCATGGATTAAATACGAACTGGTTTATCATGGTAACCGATGAGGCTTTCGCTAAAATAATATCCGCGGATTCAAAAATTTCGGATACTGTTTTGCGTCATCTTCGTGAGCCAATACTGGTGCAGCGTGGTGCCGGGCATAAACAAACAGGGTTTATACGCGGAAATGAGCGATTGGGAAAAAAGGATATCTATTTAAAACTTACTTTATCCAAACTATCGGAGCTCAGATTATTTTCAACTAAAGAAATCGTGGAAAAAGAAGGTAAAATTGTTTTTATTTTAGATCATTTTGAAAAACTGCATGGTCGTACCACAGGCAAATTCAATTTAATCAAAAACCAGCCCGCTTTAGCGGGCAGCCCGGAGCTCTCTATCGCTAAACGTTTAAAAGACTTAATGATTCATGCCGGACAAGAAGAGAAATCACTTAATCATTTTTAAACTTCACTCCCCCTAGGGGATTTGAACCCCTGTTCTCGCCGTGAGAGGGCGGTGTCCTGGGCCACTAGACGAAGGGAGCAAAAGAGCGACTTTAGCAGGCAAACCGGCATTATAGGTAAAAAATCAGTCAATTACAATGGAATCGGTGGCGAGTTAATGATAAGAATTCAGGTTTTTAGGCCTCGAGGGTGAGTATTTTGATTTATCGACGGTTATTGTCGCGCTTACGGCGGAAAAAAACCGATAAAAACGGTTTACCCCGACATTGGGATAAGCCCCTTCCAGAACAGCACATCAGCCCCAATGCTCTAAAGGTATTGGCAGGACTACACGAAGCCGGTTTTGTCGCCTACCTCGTCGGCGGTGGCGTGCGCGATTTGTTGGTGGATAAAATACCCAAAGATTTTGATATTTCCACGAACGCATCGCCGGAACAGATCAGGCGGATATTTCGTAACAGCCGGATTATTGGCCGGCGTTTCCGTATTGTACATGTCTTTTACCGTCAGGAAATAATTGAAGTCACCACTTTCCGCGCCCAGGTCAGTGAACCGGTGATGGCGGCGGACCGGCATTCCCGCGTTACCGATAATACCTTTGGCACGGTCGAGGAAGATGCCTGGCGGCGCGATTTTACCATTAATGCGCTTTACTATAACGGCAGGAAATGTCAGGTGATCGATTATACCGGCGGGATGGAAGATCTGCAAAAAAAACTCATCCGTATTATTGGCGATCCGGCGCAACGCTTTCATGAGGATCCTGTCCGTTTACTACGTGCGATTCGTTTAGCCGCTAAATTACAGTTCTCCGTTCACCAGGAAACCGAAATACAGCTTCGACTGTTGCCGGACTTACTCAAACACGTTGCCAAATCGCGCCTGTTTGATGAAGTGCTGAAATTATTTTTTACCGGTCATGCGCAATTGACCTATCAGAAATTGTGTGAGTATGGATATTTTCAGGTGTTATTTCCCCAAACATTTGCCGCCATGAATACCCCAGGCGCTGAAAATATCCGGGCCTTCATCGAGCTTTCCATGCACGAAACCGATCGGCGTTATCACGAACAAAGCTCATTAAATCCTGGTTTTTTATTTGCAGTACTTTTATGGCCGGCAGTGCAGAAAAAACTGGCGAGTAATCCACAGAAAAAATTTCACATGGCATTGCGTGCGGCTATCGACGAAGTCTTGCAAACTCAGGCTGAAGTACTGGTGATTCCTAATCGTTTAACGGCGATGATGCGAAACATCTGGTTGTTACAATTTTATTTGATCAAGCCGCGTGGTCAGAGGGTTTACCGGACATTATTTCATCGGTACTTTCGCGCGGCGTTCGATTTTCTGGATTTGCGGGTCAAAACCGGTGAAGAGCAGCATGATAAATTAGAATGGTGGCGAAAATTCCGTGAAGCCGATACGGATTTGCGCCAACAAATGCTGGAGCAATTACCGAAATCAAAATCAAAAAAAAATGAAGACAAATATGACCCCAATACAACGTCAACGTGATGCCGTACTCACATTTATTGGCCTCGGTAGTAATCTAGAGGAACCTTTAAGGCAGATTACCCGCGCCACCGTTCGTCTGCGTCAATTACCCGATTCAGTTTTTTGCCGGGCTTCTTCCTGTTACCGTAGCCGTCCGCTAGGTCCGGACAGTCAGCCGGATTATATAAACAGGGTGGTGTCGGTGAAAACTATGTTATCTCCTGAACAACTTCTGGATTGCCTGCAGGATATTGAAAACGAACAGGGCCGTGTTCGTTCAGACCACTGGGGTCCGCGAGTCATTGATCTGGATATTTTGTTGTACGGCGAACACACCATGAATACGAAGCGTTTAATCATTCCCCATAAGGGCATCAAAGATCGCGAGTTTGTTTTATATCCCCTCGCTGAGATTGCGCCGCATTTAATTTTGCCCGGTGGCGAAAAAATTTCAGCCCTGAAAGAGGACTGTCCCCATAACGGGATCGTTAATGTTGGTAATGCGGAGAATGCGAATGAGTAGAGTAGCTATATACCCGGGTAGTTTTGATCCCATTACTCGTGGTCACCTGGATTTGATTCATCGCACCACACAATTATTCGATCGGGTTATTGTCAGCGTGGCGACCAATACCCGTAAGGCTACCTGGCTCGACGTTGATCAGAGAGTTTCTCTAGTTAAAGAAGCGTTAACCGAATATCCTACGGTGCAGGTATTGCCATGCCCCGGTGTTATTGTCGAGTTTGCTAAACAACATCAGGTTACGGCTATCGTCCGGGGATTACGCACCGCGGCTGATTACGAAAATGAATTCCAGTTGGCGGGCATGAATCGGCAAATGGCTCCCGAGATCGCGTCAATCTTTTTACCTGCCAGCAATGAATATGTGTTTATATCGGCAACTTTAGTCAGAGAAATTGCTTTACTGGGAGGTGATATTTCCAGCTTCGTTCCCGATTCCGTGCTGCGGCAATTGCGTGAATGGAAAAAAGTGTAATGGCATTACGAATTACCGATGAATGCATCAATTGCGACGTGTGTGCACCGGAATGTCCAAACGATGCCATTTTTCAGGGCGAATCCATTTACGAAATCGACCCGAACCGTTGTACCGAATGCGTGGGTCATTTTAACGAACCGCAATGCCGTCAGGTTTGCCCGGTCGATTGTATCCCCCTCGCATTTTTAGAAACGCCGGCGGAACTATTGGCCAAATACCACCGCCTAAAGGAGAATAAGAAACAGTAATATGATTTACGCTAATCATCTGGGTCAGACAACCAGTCCTTATTTGTTGCAGCATGCGAATAATCCAGTCGATTGGTATCCGTGGTGCGAAGAAGCTTTAGAAAAAGCGCGTCAGGAGAACAAACCGATATTATTATCTATTGGTTATGCGGCGTGCCATTGGTGTCATGTCATGGCTCGTGAATCTTTTACCGATCAGACAACTGCGGATTTAATGAATCAATGGTTCATAAATATTAAAGTGGACCGCGAAGAGCGCCCAGACCTGGATAAGATTTATCAAACCGCACATCAACTATTGACGGGGCGCGCAGGTGGCTGGCCATTAACCGTTTTTTTAACCCCGGATAGGCAAATACCTTTTTACGCAGGTACTTATTTTCCTTTGACCGATAGTTTCGGGCGTCCCGGATTTAAGTCAGTGCTCACCGAGGTGGCGCATTTCTATTATGAGCGCCGCGACGCCATTACCCGAATTGGTAACGCGATCACCACAGCGCTGACTAAAATTGCGGCGGCATCCTCAGAGGGCGTGGAATTAACACAAGAACCTTTGAAAATAGCTCGAGAAGAGCTGGAAAAAAGCTTTGATTTTATTCACGGCGGATTTGGCCGCGCTCCCAAATTTCCTTTACCGACGCACCTGGATAGTTTATTGCAAAACGCTTATTTTTTGCCGGAAGGTGACCCGGACGCCTTAAAAATGCTTGACCACTCTTTAACACGAATGGCGCAGGGTGGATTGTGCGACCAATTGGGCGGCGGTTTTTTTCGTTACTGTATCGATTCCAATTGGATGATTCCGCATTTTGAAAAGATGCTCTACGACAATGCGCAACTGATTCCGCTTTATGCTCGGCGCGCCTTGTTCAAGGAAGACGATTTATTCAGGAACACCGCTTTAAACGCAGTCACTTGGGTTTTGCGGGAAATGCGCGCTCCACAAGGCGGTTTTTACGCCAGTCTGAACGCAGATTCCGAAGGGATCGAAGGAAAATACTATTATTGGGATCGGGATGAAGTTCGCCAGGCGTTAACTTTTCTCGAGTATTCTGCCATTGCCGGTTATTTTGGCCTGAACAAATCGCCGAATTTTGAGGGACACTGGCATCTTTACATCGCTGAAAGGGATGAATCGATTCATGCCGAATGGCTACCTGGCGTGAAACAGAAATTATTGGTTATTCGTGAAAATCGTATTCATCCCAGTTGCGATAAAAAAATTCTTACCAGCTGGAACGCGCTAATGATTAAAGCGCTGGTGATCGCTTCAATGGCGCTAGCTCGTCCGGATTTTGCCGACGCAGCTCAGTCGGCATTAGAATTTATTATTAAAAATTCATGGCAAAATCAGCGATTATTGGCGGTATGGACTGAGGGTCATGCTCATCTGCCGGCATATCTGGATGATTACGCTTTTTTACTGGATGCGTTATTGGAGTTTTTGCAAATTCGCTGGCAGGATGAATATTTTCAATGGGCGATAACTTTAACGGATCAAATGCTGAAATATTTTTATGACGCTGAAAACGGCGGATTTTTTTATACCGCGACAGATCACGAACCCTTAATTCAGAGGCCAAAAATTTTTGGAGATGAGGCGCTGCCCTCAGGAAATGGAGTGGCTGTATCCTGTTTGTTACGGCTAGGACATTGGTTGGGTGAATCCCGATATTTGGCTGCGGCGGAAAAAACCTTGCAGGCCGGCTGGGAGCAAATTAATCAGCGGCCCGCGGCCCACGATAGCTTATTAGCGGGGCTGCGCAGTTATTTTCACTCTCCCGTGGTCATTATACTGCGCGGCGAATCTTCCTTAATGTCTGCCTGGCAACAGGAATTTTCAACACATTATTTGCCTGATCACCATTGCTATGCTGTGCCAGGCTCCGCAGAAAATTTGCCCGAGGCGCTACGAAAACCAGCGCCCGAAAGCGATGTCACCGCTTATGTTTGTCAGGGTTCAGTTTGTCGCGAGCCCATCACCAGTCTGGCTGAATTTTCCCGCTATCTGAAGAATCAAAGATTATTTAGGCAGTTTCTTTTCTTTGAAAACCACGTGCTTGCCGTATTTGCCAGTCGCGGCATCCCATGCCCATGGGTCATATTTTTTGAGCTCAAGCTTTTCGGTGGTATTGCGTTTGTTTTTATATTTGGTGTAGTTATAACGGGTCGGCTTGCCTTTTTTATCGGTGCCGGTGGACTCAAGCATAATTTTTTCGCGAACGTTACTGGCCATTAGTAATTACTCCTATACTTCTTTAGTCTTTAAAGCTTTTAACTTTTCAAGCGCGGCTTCAATGCCAATTTTGTCAATTAATTTCAGACCGCGCATGGAGATTCGGAGGGTAATATGACGTTTTTGGGTGGGCAGCCACAGCCGCCGCTTTTGTAGGTTCGGTAAAAAACGACGTCTGGTTTTATTGTTAGCATGCGACACGTTAAACCCTGTTTGAGGGCGTTTTCCCGTCAATTTGCATATTCTACTCATTTTAATTGCTCCGAAAAACTGATGTTAGAGGGTTAACCTTTATACCAAAGTTTAACACAGATGGCAAGCTGCGTCTGCCATAGCAGGCGATTTGGAGAAAGCCATAGTGATTAGCGGACTAACAAAATCTTGATGTCGGAGTGAATGCTATCCCAGGCTTTGTCGGCGGTCAGCGCCGGGAGATTGGTGGCTTTAGCCAGCGCCAGACAAGCTCGATCTCCTAAAGAGAGACCTTTAGATCGGGTTGTTTTTTTTAGCGAAGCCGCCGTTAACGCTTGAGGATGATCAAAGTCTATGATTTCTTTAATCAATTCCCTCGTAATGTTTTCTGCTTCATCCATAGACATTCCTATCTCTGTCAGCACGGCCACCACTTCTGACAAATTCACGGTAGAAATTATTCCCTGCGGTAAATATTTTTCTACCACTTCATGACCGGGCTCCTGATTTAACAGCGCAAGGACTGCCGAAGCATCCAATACTATTTTAGTCATGAGAATTATCTTCTTCACGCATATCGGTAAGCTTTTTTACAAGGCTGCGATTTTTGGCGTAATGCTTTACCAATGATTGAGCTTTTTCCAAAGAATGCTTTAATTTAAACAGATGCATTTCGCTATTTTCGACCCGAATAATTAATTCTTCTCCAGGTTCTAAATGCAACTGCCGACGGCAGGCTGCGGGAATAATGACCCGTCCGTCTTCTCCTAATTTTGTTCTGTACTCATTCATTGTGTCATTCCTGAAATAAATGTCATTTTTAAATTTTATTACAGAAAATGAATATTTGTCAACTTGAGCCAATGAGGAAGCCGCGCTCAGCCAGTGATACCGCCCGGTTGTCACCGATGACCAGATGGTCGAGCAGATTCACATCCACCAATGCGAGCGCTTTTTTTAGCCATTGGGTGATGTCTTTATCGCTTTCGCTGGGTTCGGCTACCCCCGAAGGATGATTGTGGGCCACAATCATCGCCGCTGCGTTATGGTAAAGCGCGCGTTTAATCACTTCCCGCGGGTAGACGCTGGCTGAATGAATGGTGCCATAGAAAAGGTGCTCGAACTGGATAACCCGATGCTTATTATCTAAAAATAAAGCCGCGAAAACTTCCTGCTGATAATCCCGCAGGCTGGCGATGATGAATTCTTCCGCGTCCTTACTGTGCTGGATAGACTGCCGGTTGTGCAGGTTTTCACGCAGGCAACGTTTTCCCAATTCCGCAGCGGCCTGGAGTTGGCAATATTTTGCCGGACCAAGTCCGGGTTCCGCGCAGAAAATAGCAGATCCAGCCGTCAAAATGCCGCGCAAGCCATTAAAATGATGAAGCAGTTTGCGGGCGACATCGACTGCGCTGTAGCCTTTGCCGCCATGACGGATTAGAATAGCCAGCAGTTCGGCATCTGATAGCGCGCTGGCGCCATATTGTGTTAAACGTTCGCGCGGACGTTCCCTGGCGGGCCATTGGTTAATCGACATAACGCATGTTAGAGTAAATCCCGGACGATCGGAATACCGTAAAAACAGAGTGGAGATGGATATGCACAGAGTTCAGTTGAAAATTTTAGACTCCCGGATTGGCGACACCATTCCTTTACCTCGCTACGCAACCGAGGGGTCTGCGGGTCTTGACCTGTGCGCCTGTGTGGATAAGGCTATGGAACTTAAACCGGGACAGACGCAATTAATACCCACTGGTTTAGCAATCCATATTGAGGATAAAAATATCGCCGCCCTCATTTTGCCGCGGTCAGGCTTGGGCCACAAACACGGCATAGTGCTGGGAAATCTCGTGGGTTTAATCGATCCGGATTATCAGGGGCCGCTGATGATTTCTTGCTGGAACAGAAGTTTGACTCCTTATACCTTTGAACCCGGAGAGCGGATTGCCCAACTGATCATGGTACCCATTTTAAGAGCACATTTTGAGGTAGTTGATGAATTTGAAGAAAGTGATCGCGGAGCCGGCGGGTTTGGAAGCTCGGGTAAATAAATCCTGGCAAATTCCGCAGCGGATTCCCCCGGGAGTTTTTCGCGCCTATGATATTCGCGGCCCGGTTGATGGGGAAAATATTACACCGGAACTGGCTTATGCGATTGGGCTCGCGGTGGGTTCAGAAGCCAGGGAGAACAATGAAACCAGCATCATTGTGGGGCGCGACGGGCGATTATCGGGGCCGGCACTGCATGAAGCGCTGTGTGCCGGGCTGTTAGCCACTGGCCTCAATATCGCCGATATTGGCGTTGTACCCACCCCCCTGGTTTATTACGCCACGTTTCGATTTGGAATTGGAGCAGGCGTGATGATTACTGCCAGCCACAATCCGGGCAATCACAATGGTTTCAAAATTGTTTTGCAGGGCAAGACATTAACCACATCGGATATTACCGACCTTTATCAGCGAATTGTCGACCGTCGTTTTGTCAGCGGGATAGAAGTTCCCGCTGAAGGGAACTCTCCTTACGCGACGGGGGATCGTAAGGGGGAGAATCGCGATTCTTCCCCTTCATTCCGAGCAATCGGCTCCGCCGATGCGCAGGATACAGATAGGAGGCCATTGCCGCTGTACTCAGCGGGAATGGCCGGTCATAAAAGCACAATAGCCTGTGTTATTGAGGATTATATACGCTACGTGACCGAGCGCGTCTCTTTAAAACGTCCGCTGAAAATAGTGATAGATTGCGGTAACGGCGTACCGGGCTTGGTGGCGCCGGCTTTATATCGTGCGTTAGGTTGTGAAGTGATCGAGCTCTATTGCGATCTTGACGGCTGTTTCCCCAATCATCATCCCGATCCATTAGTCCCGGAAAATTTAGAGGATTTGATTCAGAGCGTTGCGCGAGAGAAAGCGGATTTGGGTTTAGCTTTTGATGGCGACGGCGACCGTTTAGGTATCGTCACTAATGAGGGCGAAATTATCTGGCCGGACAGGCAAATGATGTTATTTTCGCAGGAAGTATTGGCCCAACATCCAGGCGCCAAAGTTATTTTTGACGTGAAGTGTTCGCGTTTTTTACCTATTGTCATCGAGCAGGCGGGTGGACAGCCGTTAATGTGGCGCACCGGACATTCGATCATTAAAAATAAAATGCTGGAAGTGGGAGCTATTTTGGCGGGCGAAATGAGCGGTCATATTTTTTTCAAAGACGACTGGTTTGGCTTTGATGACGGATTGTATGTCGGCGTTCGTTTGCTGGAAATTTTAGCGCGACAAAATAAATCTGCTTCAGCGATTTTTGCCGCATTACCCAATAGTGTGAACACACCGGAATTAAAGCTGCCGATGGCGGATGAGAAAAAGGCGGGATTCATAACCCAATTATTGAGCCAGGGTTATTTTGGAGCAGATGCGCAAAAAATTACACTCGATGGTTTGCGCGTTGATCTTCCGTATGGATGGGGATTGGTGCGTCCATCTAACACATCCCCATACCTTACGCTGCGGTTTGAAGCGGATACGCCGGAAAATCTGGAAAAAATTAAAAATTTATTCCGTCAACAAATGCTGGCGATCGACAAAAATTTAACATTACCTTTTTAAGGTAAGGTTATTTTATGCCAAGAATTATCACATTTAACGCCAACGGCATTCGTAGCGCTGCAAAAAAAGGTTTTTTTACCTGGGTGAGTCAACAGGACGCGGATGTGGTTTGTGTTCAGGAAACCAAGTCTCAGGAAAAAAATCTGAGCGAAGTCCATCGGCCGGAAGGTTATCACTGTTATTATTTCGATGCGATTAAACCGGGTTACAGCGGTGTGGGAATTTTTTGTCGACAAAAGCCGGATAAAATTACCACCGGTTTAGGCTGGTCGCATGCAGACCAGGAAGGACGGTATATTCAGGCGGATTTTACCGATTTTAGCATCGCTTCTCTGTACATGCCTTCAGGAACCAGCGGTGAAATCCGGCAAAAAATTAAATTTGATTTTATGGAGCAGTATATGCCGCTTCTTCAGCGCATTATCCAATCGGGACGGCCTTTTATTATTTGCGGAGACTGGAATATCGCCCACCGGAAAATTGATTTAAAAAACTGGCGGGGCAATCAAAAACATTCCGGCTTTTTGCCAGAAGAGCGCGCCTGGCTGGATGAGTTGTTTGAACGGGTCGGATTTGTGGATGCGTTTCGAGTTATTAATCAGGAAGCAGATCAATATACATGGTGGTCTCGTCGCGGCCAGGCCTGGGCTAAAAACGTCGGGTGGCGCATCGATTACCAGATTGTCACACCCCATTTCAAGAATCTGGTGAAATCCACTGCCATTTACAAAGAAGAACGTTTCTCCGACCACGCCCCTCTGATCATTGATTACAAGCCCTTTAATTTTAGCCGTTAGTCATTGAATATTTATATTTTTTAAAAACAAGCATTAAATATGCTACTATTATTATAGATTCTCGATAAAAATAGGGGGTGAAGTATGGAAAATAGATTAATAAAGGCATTGGCGGTGGTTGCGGCTTTGGGATTGCCGATGATCGTTACAAGCGCTGCCTATGCTTCGTGGACGTCTTGTAATGGATACCAATGTTACCGATGCTATCACTCCGGGTATTATCCCTACACTCGATGCTATGTAATTCGTTCTTATGGTTATGGCTATTATAATAATTATAACGGTTACTATCCGTATTCTTATTATCCGTTTGGATTTTATGGATATTACGGATATGGATATGGCGGTAATAATTACTACAATAATAATTACTATAATAACGGGTACTATAGCCATGGATATAACAATGGCTACTATGGCCATGGTTATTATGGAAATCACATGGCTACTATGGCCATGGTTATTATGGAAATCCTCATGGTTATTATGGCGGCTATGGCCATGGAGCGCCGGGTGGCGGCAACAATATGATGGGTTCCCCGCAGCATGGTGGCGGCAACAATATGATGATGGGTGCTCCACATGGTGGTGGTACTCCTCACGGTGGCGGCATGATGGGTGCTCCACAGGGTGGTGGCGGCCATGGTGGCGGTGGCCATGGAGGCAAAGGCCATCATTAGCAACCGGATAGAACGTTGAGTATCTTTATCACCCCGTGATCATTCACGGGGTGAATTTTTTGCATTTTTCCCTCTCCCTTGATGGGCATAGGCGTCAAGCTAAGAGTTTTTTTCCTCAAGGACGCAGTCATTGCGAGCGCGAGCGAAGCAATCCAGTACAGAATTTCCACAAAATTCGAACTGGATTGCTTCGCTCACGCTCGCAATGACTATGCTTTTCGGTGCTCAACCGCTTAACTTGACGCCTATGCCCTTGATGGGAGAAGGGGGAATTTCATTGCCCTAACGCTTCTTTTTGCGCGGTGATAATTTCTTCGATGCCTTTTTTCGCCAGCGTTAATAACGTATTGAGTTCTTCAAAGGCGAATGCTTCACCCTCGGCGGTTCCCTGCAATTCGATAAATTTACCGGCGTCAGTCATGACCACATTCATGTCCGTGTGGGCTTTACTGTCTTCGCTGTATTCCAAATCCAGAATCGGAGTTTGCCGGTAAATGCCGACCGACACTGCCGCAATGTAATGTTTCAATGGATTTACGCTTATTTTTCCGGTTTTTTGCAAATGCTTCAATGCATCCGCGAGCGCCACGCAGGCGCCGCTGATTGCCGCGGTGCGAGTGCCGCCGTCTGCCTGAATCACATCGCAATCAATAGTGATTGCCCGCGGCCCCAATGCTTTGAGATCGACAGCGGCACGCAACGAACGGCCAATTAACCGTTGAATTTCGACAGTTCGCCCTTGTTGGCGGCCATGAGAAGCTTCGCGATCAATACGCTCGTGAGTAGATCGGGGAAGCATGCCGTATTCGGCGGTGATCCAGCCCTGATTGCCATCGCGCAAAAAGCGGGGCAGGGTTTCAGAGACACTGGCGGTACAGATGACTTTGGTTTGTCCGAAGCATACCAGCACTGAGCCTTCGGCATATTGGGTGAAACCTCTTGTGAATGAAATGGGCCGGAGTTCATCGGCGGCGCGGCCATTGGGACGAATGCTCTTGGTCATAAATATTTTCCTATGTTATCATCGTGGTATGGTAACCAGTATGACAGCTTTTTCCCGTCAGTCCAGTCAAAACGAGTGGGGGATACTGGTTTGGGAATTACGTTCCGTCAATCACAGGTTCCTGGATTTGAGTATCCGGCTCCCGGAGTCTTTGCGCGCGCTTGAAACCGTGGTGCGCGAACGTCTGGGTGAAAATATTAACCGCGGCAAAGTGGAAGCGGTTTTACGCCATACTATCGGAGCCCAACCACACATCCAGCTCAATTTTAACGATAAAATGGCTCAACAACTGGCCATTGCCGCCAGCAGTGCGCGACAATATTTTCCGGAAGCGCAAACAGATTTGCTGGCCATTCTGGCATGGCCGGGAATATTGGAAACCACAGAAATCCTCCAACCCGACACGATGAAGTCAGCCGCTCTGGAATTACTGCAGCAATCGATTGATGATCTGGTACTGATGCGCCAGCGCGAAGGTTCAAAAATTCAGGTTTTTATAGAGGAGCGATTGGCCACCATCATGACAATTGTTGCCGATATTTCGCTGCAAATTCCCACATTGTTAGCTAGCGAGCGCGAGCGGATGGCCAACAGGATGGCAGAATTTAATGATATTGAAATGAATAGCCAGCGTCTGGAACAGGAAATGACGATCCTCATTCAAAAAACGGATGTGGCCGAGGAAATTCAGCGGCTGCGCAGCCATTGCGAAGCCATGACCGAAACCTTATCTCAGCGCGGTCCAGTGGGCCGTCGTCTGGATTTTCTCTCTCAGGAATTAAATCGTGAAGCCAACACCCTCAGCAGCAAAGCCCTGTCTGTTTCACTGACCCATGCCAGTGTCGAAATGAAAGTCCTGATTGAACAAATTCGCGAACAGGTACAAAACATTGAGTGATAAGAACCCATGCAGAAACCAGAAAGAAGTAATGTGATGACAGAATGGCTTAAGGAAGAAGAAATAAAAAACTTACTGGGCGGTCATAAACCAGCCAGCAAAATTTTGATGTCTACTCAAACTGCGGAAATTTTCGCACATCTTGAACCAGGCAACCAAAAACTGATTGCTGATTTTTTAATAAATCTAAAAACCAAAATTGAAAATTCACCGCCATCAAAAAAAAATGTGCGTCCCCGGTCAAAATTATTTCGAGCTTTAGGTGAGCAGGAACCACCGGATGAAGTTCAAATCAATCGCCAAAGCTATCGTTTACAAGAGATTTATAAACATGATTCCTGGGCAGCGACTGCGATTTATGCCGGGAAGTCTGGAAAAATTGTCTGCAAATTTAACCGTCAACAATCCATTTTTGGTATACCCATGCGCTGGCTGGGACGACGACTCGCTCATCGCGAAAATAAATTTTTGCAAATGTTTGCTGATTTACCTAACATTCCCTCTTATTGCGGGGAAGTGGTTGCTTACGGGGAAACGCTTCCCTATGCTTCTGCCCATATTTATGTTGAGGGAACTCCTTTACGTCGCTACCCGCATAAAGTGAGCGATGATTTTTTTCCTCAATTACAAAATGTTCTTAAAATTATTCATACACATCAAATTTCTTATATGGATCTGAATAAACAGGAAAATATACTGGTTACCGAAGATGGCAAACCCTGTTTAATCGATTTTCAGATTTGTTTCCATCTCTCACATCACTGGCCTGGCAACTCGGCCCCTATGCGTTTTCTATTGCAGCTTTTACAACGATCCGATGATTATCATCTCATGAAACATTTTACACGGCTTAGGCCGGATTTATTTACCCCTTCAGAATTGCAAAAAGCCCAAAAGCGTCCATGGTTTCTAAATCTTTACCGATGCATTCAAATACCTTTAAGAACTCTTCGCCGGCGATTATTAACAGCGCTTGGTTTTCGCAATCGCTCGGGTAAAGTCAATTCTGAAACTTTCGTAGAACACGGTATTCGTAAATTTTCCAACGATATAACTTCCATAAGCTTTGGCCAATGCAGGCTATCCCTAAAAAATCATGCCAGTTCAGACGTTATTGAAATCGTTTCTTTAAATTTACTATCCCCCCAGTAACTGTTACTCGGTATTTTTGAATGTTATACTGATTCTGAAAGGGTTTCCATCTCAGTACATGACACTTCTCACCTCTTTTTGTCATGTACAGAGGGTTTCCGGTTTAAAATGGTGGAATTATTAAATTGAGTGAGATCGGTCATTTTTTTGTGGTCGCAGCCCCTTCGGGTACGGGTAAAACCAGCCTGGTGCGTGCGCTGGTTAATAATATTAACGACCTGCAAATTTCCATTTCCTACACTACCCGTCCGCCCCGTCCGGGGGACGTCGAGGGAAAAGATTATCATTTTGTGACACCGCCTGAATTTTCTCAAATGATTGAAAATAATGAATTTTTAGAGCATGCGAATATCTATAATCATTTTTATGGCACGTCTAGCGAATGGGTTATGAAAAAACTGGCGGCCGGTATTGACGTGTTATTGGAGATTGATTGGCAGGGGGCCCAGCAGGTCCGGCGTCAATTTCCGGGTACTATTTTAATTTTTATTTTACCGCCTTCTCTGGACAGTTTGCGGCAGCGCCTGCAAAATCGACGCCAGGACCCTCTCGAAGTCATCGCCGAGCGCATGGCGGGGGCGCGTCAGGAAATCAGGCATTACCATGAATTTGATTATCTCGTTGTCAACGATAAATTCGAGCAGGCTCTGGCCGATTTGCAGCATATTATCCTGGCAGAACGTTTGCGGCGTCAGGAACAGACGCAACGCTATCACGAATTGCTAGCCAAATTACTGGAAAAATAGTATAATGTATTAACTTTTGCGGGAGTTCCCGCTGAAGGGAACTCTCTTTACGCGATGGGGGATCGCAAGGGGGAGAATCGCGATTCTCTCCCTTCATTCCGAGCAATCGGCTCCGCCGATGCGCAGGATATAAACAATAAAGCCATGGACGCTGTACTCAGCGGGAATGGCTGTAACTTTTGGAGAATTTTATGGCCCGTGTCACAATTGAAGACTGTTTAGAACATGTGGAAAACCGTTTTGCCCTGGTGATAAAAGCGGCCAAACGCGCGCATTTATTGGAAATGGGAGCAGCCGATCCATTAGTTCCCATTGATAATGACAAACCCACCGTCATTGCCTTGCGGGAAATAGCCTCTGGCTATGACATTGAAAACGCTCCAACGCGTACAGAATATGCTGATAAAGATAACCTGTTTACGCCTGCGATCAATGTGCATATGGTTATTCATGGCGAAATCTCTCGCCAGCAAAAAGATGTTCCTCCGGTATAATGCGGTTATTTAAAAAATTAAGACGTAAATTAGATTATCTTGATGCGGCTCAAATCACGCAGATTCACGAAGCCTATCTCATCGCTTTGACCGCGCACCAGGGTCAAAAGCGTCAAACCGGTGAACTTTATATCTCGCATCCGGTTGCGGTCGCCTGCATTCTGGCTGACATGAAACTGGACCATCACACCATTATGGCGGCTTTATTGCACGACGTCATCGAAGATACCTCGCTCAAGAAAGAAGATCTGGCTAGCCGGTTTGGTGACGCTGTCGCCGAACTGGTTGATGGTGTCAGTAAGCTGACTCAAATTGAATTTTTTTCCCGGGCCGAAGCGCAGGCTGAAAATTTTCGTAAAATGGTGCTGGCGATGGCGCGAGATATTCGCGTCATTATTATCAAACTGGCCGACCGTCTACACAACATGCGTACCCTGGCCTCATTGCCTCCCGAGAAGCGCCGCCGCGTCGCTACGGAAACTCTGGAAATATTCGCCCCCATCGCTAAACGCCTGGGAATGCACGATCTGTCGGTAGAATTGGATGAACTCAGTTTTATGGCGGCTAACCCACACCGTTACAGTGTATTGCGGAAAGCGGTGGAGGAGGCGCGCGGTGAAAGAAGAAAGGTCCTGAATCTGGTCAGTAAAACTCTTCAGGAAGGCCTGGAAAAAGCCCGGCTACCTTCCTGCACGGTGGTGGGGCGTGAAAAGCCGTTATACAGTATTTACCAAAAAATGCGTGTAAAACGCCGGCCTTTTAACGAAATCATGGATGTGTATGCGTTCAGAATTATTGTTGATGATGTCGATACCTGTTACCGCGTCCTGGGTTTGGTTCACCGCTTATTCAAGCCGGTGCCGGAAAAAGTGAAAGATTACATTGCTATTCCCAAAGCCAATGGTTATCAATCCCTGCACACGGTTTTATTTGGTCCATACGGGTACCCGATTGAAGTGCAAATTCGCACGACCGAAATGGACCATCATGCGACGAGCGGCATCGCTGCGCACTGGCTCTACAAAGTGAATGATGAAAAAACCGATCATGCCCAGGTGCGCGCCCAACAATGGGTTAAAAATCTGCTGGAATTGCAGCGTGACGCGGGAAGTTCTTTGGAATTCATTGAAAACGTTAAACTGGATTTGTTCCCCGACGAGGTGTATGTCTTCACTCCACAAGGTAAAATAATGCGATTGCCGGCCGACGCTACGGTAGTGGATTTTGCCTACGCGGTTCATACCGACATTGGCAACAATTGCATCGCGGCGAAAATCAACCGGCAATTAGCGCCATTGTCTTCGCGTTTAATGAGCGGCCAAACCGTCGAAATAATCACTAATTCGCGCAGTCATCCCAACCCCGCGTGGCTGGACTTTGTGGTGACCCGCCAGGCGCGAAACAGTATCCGGCAATTTCTAAAAAATCAGCGTCATACTGAATCCATGGCGTTGGGAGAAAGATTGCTAAAACAGGCTTTGCGCCAGCATAATCTTTCTCTGAAAAAAATTCCCGATGAAGCGGTGCGTTTTGTGCTTCAGGAGGCGCAATTAAATAGTTTAGCCGAATTGTTCACGGATATTGGTCTGGGCAACCGTCTGCCTGCGCTCGTGAGCAAACGCCTCGCGGATGTGACTTTACAACCTGGTTCACACGGCGGAGAACAATCAGAACTGATGTCTAAACCGTCTTTAGTGATTAAAGGCACCGAAGGCATGGTCGTTACTTTTGCCGAGTGTTGTTCGCCGATTCCTGGCGATCCTATTATTGGCTTGCTGGGTGGGGGCGAGGGTATTATAGTGCATGCGGAACAATGCTCACGATTGCATAAGCTGCGTCGACGTCCCGATACTTATATGACGCTGCGCTGGAGTGAACATATTCAGCAAACTTTCCCACTCATTATTCGCATAGAAGCCGTGGACGAACCGCGGCTACTGGCAAAAATGGCGGCGGCGATAGCCGACGCCGAAGCGGACATTTCGGATGTGCGCGTGCAGAATCAGGGCGGCCAGCATTATCAATTTATTTTTAAACTGGCCATACGGGATCGGATTCATTTAGCGCGGGTTTTACGGCATTTGCGTCGCATTCCCGCCGTCAGTCGCATTTCCCGCGGCGTTGAAAATAAGGAAAAAGAATATGAAACAAATGATTAACACCCCGCATGCTCCGGCGGCAATCGGAGTTTATTCGCAGGCGATTAGATCGGGTAGTTTTGTGTATTTATCCGGGCAAATTCCTCTGGCGCCGGGAACCATGGAAATTGTCCAGGGCGATTTTAAGGCGCGAGTACGGCGGGTTTTTGAAAACATAAAAGCGATTGGCGAAGAAACCGGCGCCAATCTGGCGCAGATCGTCAAATTAACTATTTATTTGACCAGCATGAATAATTTCAACATGGTCAATGAAGTGATGCGGGAATATTTTTCCGAGCCTTATCCCGCGCGTGCGGTTATTGCCGTGGCCGCATTGCCCAAGGACGTTGATATTGAAATCGACGCGATCATGATACTCAACGAATAGTAACCGCTTGCGAAATTTGTGTGGATATCAATAACTCAATCAGTACCTTATCCGGTGTGGGGCCGCGCAGTCAGGAATTATTGAAGCAACTGGGTTTAGAAACTATTCAGGATTTACTCTTCCATCTGCCGAGCCGTTATCAGGACCGCACCCGCGTCACCCCAATAGCGGCTTTACGCGAAGGCGATTACGCTTTAATTGAAGGCGAAGTTCGCGAAGCCACCATCAGCCCCGGCCGTCGAGTGACATTGTTGTGTCAATTTAGCGATGAAACGGGCAGCATTTATTTACGTTTCTTTCACTTTACCGCCGCGCAAAAACAGCAGCTGGCGGCCGGGGCGCGGTTCCGCTGTTTTGGCGAAGTCCGCCGCGCGTTTAGAATGTACGGCTTCGAAATTATCCATCCTGAATATCGCCAGATTCGGGAAGCTCATGAAATGCCTCTGGACAAAAATCTCACGCCTGTTTATCCCACCACTCAGGGGGTGTCGCAGCCTTTATTACGGCGTTTAATTGATCAGGCGTTACAAAATTTGCAGGGTAGTTTGCAGTCCTGTGAATTATTACCCGAGGAGTTATTAACAAAATTTCAGTTCACTGATCTGGTCTCGGCTTTAAATTACGTGCATCGCCCGCCGCCGGGCGCCGATGTGGATCTGTTATTGCAGGGAAAACACCCGATGCAGGAACGGTTGGCGTTTGAAGAACTGATAGCGCATCAACTCGGTTTGCAAACCTCGCGACAGCAGATACGAAATCAACCGGCATTGGTGCTGACGGGCGCGGATGATTTAAGGCGGCAGTTACTCACCCATTTTGGTTTTGAACTGACGTCGGCGCAGCGGCGCGTCATTGCCGAAATTGATAGGGATTTATCGCATTCTTGCCCCATGCTGCGGTTATTGCAGGGAGACGTGGGCTCCGGAAAAACAGCGGTGGCCGCCATGGCGATGTTGCAGGCGGTTGCGAATCGCTCCCAGGCGGTATTGACCGCCCCCACAGAATTACTGGCTCTTCAGCATTTTGAGAATTTTTCCCGCTGGTTCGAGCAGCTGGGAATTCCGGTCATTTATTTAGGAGGCAAGCAACCGGCAGTGGTGCGCGCAAAATCACTCGAAAAAATAGCTGCCGGCGAGAGTCTGGTGATTATCGGCACTCACGCGTTGTTTCAGGAAAAAGTTCAATACGCCCGTTTAACGCTGCTGGTGATCGACGAGCAGCATCGCTTTGGAGTCAACCAGCGTTTGGCATTGCGGGAAAAAGGCCGGATAAATGGCTTTTATCCTCATCAATTGATTATGAGCGCGACGCCCATCCCCCGGACTTTAGCGATGGCGGCCTATGCTGACCTGGATATTTCCGTGATTGATGAGTTACCGCCCGGACGTAAACCGGTCACTACCGCGTTGGTTGCGAATACCCGGCGCCAACAGGTGATTGAGCGTGTGCGGGAGGCCTGTCGTCAACAAAAACAGGTTTATTGGGTTTGTACGTTAATCGAGGATTCTGAATTGCTGCAATGTCAGGCGGCGGAAGAAACCACGCGTGAATTACAAAAATCCTTGAGTGAATTTACGGTGGGTTTGGTGCATAGCCGTTTGCCTCCGGAAGAAAAAATCGCACAAATGCAGGCGTTTAAAAGCGGCGTGATTAACCTGCTGGTAGCGACCACAGTGATTGAAGTAGGGGTTGACGTGCCGAATGCCAGCTTAATGATTATCGAAAATCCCGAGCGTTTAGGTTTATCGCAACTCCATCAATTACGTGGCCGTGTGGGCCGCGGCGCCGCGGAAAGTTTTTGCGTGCTGTTGTATCAGGAACCCTTATCGGCGTTAGCCCGGCAACGCTTGCAGGTTATGCGCAGCACCAGTGATGGATTTATCATCGCCCGCGAAGATTTGGCGATTCGCGGTCCCGGTGAGGTGTTGGGGACCCGTCAGTCAGGATTAGCCCGGTTAAAAATGGCGGATTTAACGCGGGATCAGCATTTGCTCCCACAGGCGCAATTAGCCAGTGAATTACTGATTGAAAAATTCCCCCGCCAGTCCGAAGCGCTGATTTTCCGCTGGCTTCGCCATGCTCGCCGGTATGAGCAGGTTTAATGCGGGTATCCGCTCTGAGCCAAGCCCCGTCAATATTTTAAAGATTCGCCAAGGGATAGCGGGTAAGCACTCGACGGGGCCTGTCAGAGGAAAAAAATTTTCCGTGCTCGCGCGAGTACGCGCTGTGCGCGCAAAATTTTTTTCCTCTGCCACCCGTCCGCCTCGTTAGCGCCTTGGCGAATCTTTAAAATATTGACTCCGCAAATGAATTCAAAAACGATGCCTGTTTTTGGGGAATTATATGCAATCGTGTCAGGCGGGTACTGGTAATTCGGGTAAGACAAAAACCTGCTTGCCACGGAATGCCAGGCTCATTTGCAGGATATTGTGAATACCCTGTTGGTGCAGTTGCGCGGCGTACTGACGCTGGATAATTTGTTGCAGAGCATCTTGTGCAGCTTTCTTCAGCGGGGTTTTTTTCTCGCGCACGGTTTTGAATTCTAAAATAATACCGAGTTGCTCACGATCTTTAGGAATGAGCATCACATCGTAACGGCCGTAACCGCTTTCGTAGTTGGATTTTATTTCGTGTGTTTCGCTTAAGGTGACCATCATTCCCAATACGAAACCGTGATAGAATTTTCCGGGTTCGCGTCCGGTGGTATCAAAAATACTGAGGGTTTGGATTAAGTATCGTTGCAAACGATCGGCAAATTCTTCGACCCGGCCTTCCGTCAAGCTTAACAGGAATTCCAGATATTGCGTATAACCCAGAGGTTCCGACAACCAGCCTCGAATGATATCGCGATATAACGCGGTGATTTCCTGATTGGGAGAAGCGAGCTCGCACTGGATTTTTCCTTCTTTAAATTCCGTATGCGTGGCCTTTAGATATCCGCAAAAAAACAGCATGCTCCACAGTCCATCCCGATTTTTTTCCAGATCGCTAAATACCAGGTTTTCGTCTATCAAGGCGGTAATGGAATCGCCCTGAATAATGGTTTCCAGTTCCTTTTTGATAGTTTCGTCTCCGTGCGCCAATAAATGTTTGACCAGATCGTTACCGCTGGTATTGGCCCAGTACAGTCTGATCAGACCTTTTTCCTGAAGACAATTGATGACAGACCAGGGATTGTAAATAATGGAATTTCCCATTTGATAGCCGTTATACCATTGTCGAATTTGGGTATAACACTGTTTGAGATTGGCTTTCTGTAACAAACCTTCCACTTCTGGCTCGGTGAATCCGAAGTGTTCGCTGTATTCGGTATTAAAAGTCGAATAAACTTTAATGTTATTGACGCCTGAAAATAAGCTTTCTTTGGATACCCGCAAAATGCCGGTGATGATTACTTTTTCCACGAAACGGTTATCTTTTAAAACCGAGCCAAATAATCCCCGCATGACTTGAATGATAGAGTGGTAATACCCATGCAGATAACCTGCCTGAATAGGTGAATCATATTCATCAATTAATAACCAGGGTTTGACTCCGTGATGTTTGTAAAGATAACGACTTAAATCAGCTAAAGAATCGCGTATCATGGCCGGGCTGGCGCTGCTTTCTGCAATGGATAGAAATACTTTTTTTTCACTGGCGGTTAGCTGAAGACTGGATAGGAGATAGTAGTGTTCATTATAAACATTTGCGATTAGATGGCACAAGTTTTCGTAGGTACTTTCATAGTCATGATCTTTTACATCTTTAAATGATATAAAAATAACCGGATATTTCCCTTGATATTGTAGGTATGAGTCACCCAATTCAGCAATTTTTAAGCCTTTAAACAAATGTTGGGTGGAATGACCGTCAACCTCGGCAGCGAGAAAGCAGCGCAGCATGGACAAATTTAAAGTCTTGCCAAACCGCCGGGGACGGGTAATCACGGTCACCTTAATTCCTGGATTATCGAAGATTTCTTTGATAAATAGGGTCTTATCAACAAAATCGAGTCGCTTATCCACCATTTCCGCAAAATCAGAACCTCCAATCGGCCAGCGCATGACGATCTCCTTTTCAATATTTGATTATATAATCATTCCATCCTGAATTTTAGATTCAGGCCGTCATTGCGAGCGCCAGCGAAGCAATCCAGTACGGAGCGTTGGCCAAAGTGCGAACTGGATTACTTCGCTGGCGCTCGCAATGACGATCTGCACCGAAAACCCAATTGCTTTGAGTATATTATACTCTTCTGGATTTTGTCCCGCAACGTTTCATCCCATTGAAAAATTCTCTCTCGAGTCCGGGGCGCTGATCTTTCGCTGGGCTTCGCCATGCGCGCCACTATGAGCAGGTCTGGAAAGCCGATTCAAAACGTTTGTTGAGTTGGGGATAAGCTTCACATAATTGATGTATCACTTCCACCGGCTTCAGATTGCGATTAAACAGTCCAAACCGGTATGGAAATTCGCCTTTGGAATATTCCTGAATGATATCAACCAAACAGTTCACTCCTATATATTTCAACAATTCAGCTTTCGCCTCTGCAGGATATTTATTTTGAAATAGACGATTTCTACTGGGCAATTCTTTTAAGCCGTTCATTAAAGTGGGATCTATACCATTAAAATAATGAAGTGGAGGAGTGGATAATAGCGCTTGATTAGCCAGTAAAACAGACGCTACTAAAAGCGGCATTTGAAAATCATTCATCCCATTAATGCTTAAATCCCTCAGGCTTTGATTAAACGCCAGGGCAATTACTCCTTTATAACTGATTGGATTGCCATCCAAATCAAGTTTGATCAGGGAGGTATTATCCACGAACCCGGCCGCACCGGAGTCTTCAATCTGGTTTCCACTTAAATTCAGTTTAATCAGGTTTTTATTTTGGGCTAACGCGATGGCGCCCTCGTTACCAATATCACAACACCCATTTAAGTAGAGGCGGGTGAGGGTTCGATTGTCTCTAAAAGCCGCTGCTCCCTTATTTCCAATGGCGTTAGATCCTAAATGAAGATGGGTAATACTTCCATTCTCTGCCAGTCTGATGGCTTCCTGATCGCCTATACTACAGTTATTTAAATTGAGATAAGTGAGCGTTTTATTATTTTGGAAAGTCAATGCATCGCCATTTCCAATCCCATTGGCATTCAAACTAAGATGTACAATATATTTGTTTTGCGTGAGATAGTTAGCGCCCTGAGCAGTAAGCCCACACGCAGATAATTCAAGGCGAGTTAGGGTTTTATTATTTTTGAACTCCTCTGCTCCGATATCTCCAATGTCCTCATTAAGACTCAAATTCAGATAAGTCATGTATTTATTGCCTGCCAGCGCAATAGCTCCTTCCTCACCGATACCGCAGTCTCTTAAATCGAGGCGAGTGAGCGTTTGATTGTCTTTAAAAGCGACTGCCCCGGTATTCCCTATTTTTCGATTGTCATTCATTATCAGACTGGTCAGGAATTTATTTTGGGCTATTTGGACGGCGCCCTGACTGCTAATCTTACAAAGAGTTAAGTCAAGCCAGGCAAGGACCCGATTGTCTTTGAAAGCCGTCATACTCTGATCGCCTATACTATTGCAGGATATGTTTAGTTTAGTCAGGTATTTATTCTCAGCGAGTTCGATCGCCCCTTGACTTCCAATGCTACAGTCGCTTAAGCGGAGATAGGTGAGTGTTTTATTATCTTTAAAGGCTTTCGCTCCCAGATTCCCAATATTATTGTGATTTAAATCAAGCATAATCAGATGGGTACTTTTTGCCAATATACTCGCCATCTGATGATTAACCTTGCAACCGTTGAGTGTGAGACTGGTGAGAGTTTTATGGTCCGCCAGACAAGAGAACGCTTCACTTTCTGTCGGAAAATGACTAAACATCAGTTTTTTTAAAATTAAATTCGACGCCAAAGCTTTCACGTCTTCAACTCTGATGCGGATAAACAATAAAGCGAGACTGATTAAGGTCCGATTATTTGCCAGGAAAGAGGCGGCGTGATTGCCAAAACCAAACTTTTTGAAAGCGTTCCCGGTCAGAGTTAGCTGAGTCACTTCAGGATGTTCTAATAAATAGCCACAGATATCAGCTACCACCTCATCGGTGAAGTGACCTGAACTTCTCTTAAGTTTAGCGCTCTCACACAATCCATCCAATTTTAAATTAAAATTTTTATTACCCTGCATCTCCAGCTCCTGGTTTACGGGTTGCTACCACTATCATGATCAAAGAGGATACTATTTTCGGTTTTACAATACAATCTTGTCAGGCGGGCGCCAGCGCTACCCGCTGACACGGTATTGACCCTCGGGAATCCGGTTGGTACCATGAGTACTTATAAACTATATAATTAAGGAGGTTTTTTGTGAGCCTAAAAAAGATTTTAACCTATAGCGTTGTCAGTGCGTCTCTATTAACTGGAGTTGCTTGCGCCGGAGGTCCGGATGTCATAGCGCAGCCGGCTTGTCCAGTTTGTATTACCGGTTTTGTACCTTTTGCTTATCTCGGAGTCAGCGCAGGCTGGGCTTACTCTAACTGGAATAGTTTTATTTTAAGTGGCGCCGGCAGCGATACGGATACCAATGGTTTCAGTGCCGGTGGAAAAATTGGTTATCAATTTCTGGATAATTTCGGAATTGAAGGCGGCGGTTTTATATTGCCGGACTCAGACCAGAATGTCTTTTTCGCGGCAAATCCTCCTTTCCCCGGCTTTACCATAAGCGGTGAAGTGGATTCCTGGTTCGCGTATGGCGCAGCGACAATACGGTCCAACGTGCCATTTGTTGACCCGTTTTTTTACGTTATGGGTAAAGTGGGCGGTGTTTATCGGGCCCTCAATCATAGCGGCGAACTCTACGAAAACGTCGGTAATGGCAACTATGCCACAGTCATTTTTGGAGCTACCCTGGAGTATGACCTGGCTGGCTATCATTTACCGATAGCTCTCGGCGTTGACTATTACTACATACCGGGTTCGGAAGATTCTTTCTTTAAAACCAGTAACTTAAATAATGATAATGACATGGATGATATCATCAACAAGAACGCGGCTCCCGCCGCCCAGGTGGTTGTTGGGACGATTTCCCTGCATTTCGCGGTATAGTCAGAGGCCTGGCCCGACTTGATTTTTTATGGGTTCGTCCCCACTTATGCTCCTGTCCAGGTTAAATTTAAAATTTAAAGAGAGGAGTATTTTATGACTTTTTCAGCCCAGGCAGAAACTTTATCATTTGAAGCGGAAGTGAAGCAGATTTTAAGCCTGTTTGCCCATTCGCTTTATAGTAATTCTGAAATTTTCCTTCGCGAATTAATCTCCAACGCTTCCGATGCCGGAGATAAATTACGTTACGCAACTTTGTCTGACGCAGCCCTTAATGAAGGTGATTCGGACTTAAAAATTTGGGTGGATGTGGACAAGCAGCAAAAAACCATCACCGTTCGGGATAATGGTATTGGCATGACCCGGCAGGAAGTGATTGAGAATTTAGGCACCATTGCCAAATCGGGTACTCGAGCGTTTCGGGAAATGCTGGAAAATAAACAGTCCGCGGCAAATTCACAATTGATTGGCCAGTTTGGCGTTGGATTTTATTCGGCGTTTGTAGTAGCGGATCGGGTCGTGGTGAAAACCCGTCGAGCGGGTATGCAAGCGGATCAGGGCGTAGTGTGGGAATCGGATGGACAGGGACAATACACCGTTAAAAATATTCATCATCCCGCGAGAGGCACTGAAGTTGTTTTGCACGTTAAAAAAGAATGTGAAGAATTTTTAGATGAACACCGTTTACGCAATATCATTACCAAATATTCAGATCATATCGTTCTGCCGATCATCATGAAAAAACCCGAGCTGGCAGAGGACAAAGGTGCGCTGAAAACTTCCAAAGAAGCGATGGACGAAAAAAATGAAACCGTCATCCCGGAAGAAGAAGTGGTCAATCGCGCCAATGCGTTGTGGACGCTGCCTAAAAGTGAAATCACCGATGAACAATACAAAGATCTTTATAAACACATTGCCCATGATTTTGAAGACCCATTGGCATGGACTCATAATAAATTAGAAGGCAAACTGGAATATACCAGCTTATTATATATCCCGGCGCGCGCGCCCTTTGATTTGTGGAATCGTGAATATCAGCGGGGTTTGAAGCTATATGTGAAACGGGTGTTCATTATGGATGACGCCGAGCATTTCATGCCCATGTATCTGCGTTTCATCAAAGGTGTTATCGACAGTAATGATTTGCCGCTCAATATTTCCCGCGAGTTATTGCAATCTAATCAGTTGATTGAAAAAATGCGCTCGGGCTCTGTGAAACGGGTACTGGATCTTTTAGAAAAATTAGTAGCCGATGAACCCGCCACATACACGAAATTTTGGAAGGAATTCGGAGCGGTTCTTAAAGAAGGTCCTGCGGAAGATTATGCTAATAAAGATCGCATTGCAAAACTATTGAGATTTGCTTCCACCCATCAGGCGGATGACGTGCAAAACGTGTCATTAACGGACTACATTTCACGTCTGCAGGAAGGTCAGGATAAAATTTATTACCTGACTGCGGATTCTTATTTAAGCGCCAAAAACAGCCCATTATTGGAAGTTTTCCGCAAAAAAGGAATAGAAGTATTATTATTATCGGACCGTGTCGACGAATGGTTGATGACCCATTTGACTGAATTTGAGGGCAAAAAATTTCAATCAGTTTCCAAAGGCAAACTGGACCTGGATAAAACTGAAGATAAGGTCGAAGAGCAGCAACAGCAGGAAAAGGCCGCCACGTTCGCGGATGTCGTGCAGCGAATTAAAACAGCCTTGAGTGATCGCGTTAAAGATGTGCGCTTAACTCACCGTTTAGTGGATTCTCCCGCCTGTGTAGTCTTTGATGAAAACGAATTGACCGGTCACATGCAACGGCTATTGAAAGCGGCGGGTCAGACGATACCGGAAAGTAAACCTATTCTGGAATTAAATCCCGATCATCGGTTATTACTTAAATTACAACATATTCAGGATTCACAAAAAGTGGCTGATTGGGCGAATATTTTGCTAAGTCAGGCATTGTTGGCGGAAGGCGAGCAACTGCAAAACCCGGCGGATTTTGTCAAACGTCTGAATCAATTACTGGTTCACGTCGAGGCGTAAAAAACCAGAAACATTAGGTCATTGCGACTGCGAGCAAAGTGCGGCAGGAAGCAATCCAGTTCGATGCATGTGTAAAATCAATTATACCAGGCATTGTACTGGATTGCTTCCTGCCGCATGCTCGCAGTCGCAATGACGGCTTAGACACAATAGGGATATTTAATTGTGGAAAAATTCAAAAGGAATCCGCACATCATTTTAACTTCTCATCCGGATCAGATGCCGAAACTGGTATTTCCGATTCACTGGGGAAGTGAGAATCCACATAGTCGCGGGCCGATTATTGCAACCTTTACCGATAAAACCGCTCGTAATGTGATCGGAGCGCATAGCGGCAGCTATTCAGTTTATCGAGCCTTGTCAATTGCTTCTGGAAAATATCCGGTTGCGCACCGGGCTGATTTAAGTCACACACAGTTTCTCATTAAAATCGGCCCTTATCCCGCCTGGTCTCTGCCGGAAAAAATTGTTTCCTTAGACCCGTGGGGCGCTGTCGTCACCGAATGTTTTAGCGAAGAAATTGCGCAAGGTTATGATATCTACCCGACCATTGCCATGACGCAGGGACACTTGAGTATACCGGAGGTTTCGCAAGCCATTGAGCAAAAACGTTTGGCGGTAGACGGGCGAATTGTATTACCTTCCCACGAAGTAGTGGTCACCAAAGTGGCGATTGAGCCGGTTTGGTATTTACCCGGGATAGCTAAACGTTTAAACACGACCGAATCTATTTTACGCAAAACGATATTTGAGGAAACAGGTGGCATGTTTCCTGAATTAGTCACCCGTCCTGATTTAAAAGTTTTACTGCCACCGATTGGCGGTACTACTGCATATATTTTGGGTGATCCGCTCCATCTGGCTAAACCCGCTATTGAATTAACCTGTCGTATCCACGACGAGTGCAACGGGTCTGATGTATTTGGCTCTGATATATGCACCTGTCGGCCTTATTTAGTCCATGCTTTCGAAGCAACGATTCGTACGGCGCAAAACGGTGGCGTGGGTTTAATTGTTTATTTTCGCAAAGAAGGCCGGGCGTTAGGCGAAGTGACCAAGTTTCTGGTCTACAACGCGCGGAAAAAGCAGGAAGGGGGCGATACGGCTGATCATTATTTTTATCGAACCGAATGTGTGGCAGGTGTCGCGGATGCTCGATTTCAGGAATTGATGCCCGACGTACTGCATTGGTTTGGAATCACTAAAATAGATCATTTAATTTCAATGAGTGATATGAAATATCGGGCGATTTGTGAGAGTGGTATTACTGTCAAGGAGAGGGTTACCATTCCCGAGCATTTAATTCCTGCTGAGGCGCAGGTAGAAATCCAGGCCAAAAAATCCTCAGGATATTTTTCGGGAAATACGTAACAGGCAGCGAGCAAACTCTCCACGATCATTCCAGCCTTTCGCTGGAATGATACGTGGGGAGTTATTTCCTGAGGATAACGGGATCGGGACACAATATACATGATGAGTTTAAATGAATATCATTACTTACTTTCTGTCATGGCCATTCGTGAGCGCGCCGAACAAATTTTGCAGCTCGCTTTCGAAGATAACACTCATTTTAGTTTACGTTTAGATAAATTAAATGATATCGCTGAATTCACTACCCGTATTATCCGCAGCCATTATCCATCGGGAAAAATTCCGTTACATTCGCGCTGGCGTCATTTTGAAATTAACAATCGGGACCGCGCAGGTTTTTTGCAAGAGTTGCCGCCGCTGATTCGAGTTAAAGCGCAAATTGATTTAGCGACGGTATCTGTTCTAATGGATGCCGGCGCAGGCCCTGACTGGTTTTATCTTGATGACGAAGGCCGCAGATGGTCTCGTTCCGAGGGATTGGCGCAGGCTAGTCTGGAAATGTTTCGAGCGGGAAGATTTTCCGCGGACCCGCACGATTTATGGCGGGTAGACGCCGAAGCCTTGCGGCAGTTAACCCCTGAAAAACTGGCAGCGGATTTGCAGGTGAGCGAGGAACGTCCCTTAACCGGGTTAGCAGGCCGATTGTGTATTTTGCAGCGTTTAGGCGATTTACTCGCAAAAGATCAGGTAGCGTTTCCGGAAAAACGCCCGGGGGGATTATATCATTATCTGACGAAAGAATTTGGAGCTGTAGTGGCTGCAACGGATTTAGTCAATGTGTTATTATTACACCTGAATTCTGTTTGGCCCGGACGAATGGTCGATGGCTATGCCCTGGGGGATGTGTGGGAATACCCGCGGCTGGGATGGGTGCCGTTTCACAAACTATCGCTATGGCTAGCCTTATCGTTGGTTGAGCCGTTGCAAAATGCGGGACTTGAAGTCTCGGGACTGGAAGACTTGCCAGGATTAGCCGAATATCGTAACGGTGGGTTATTTATTGACGGAGAAGTTATCGTTTTAAAAGACCGAAACTTGATGGCAAAGGTCCTTGTCCCGTCTGATACATTAATTGTGGAATGGAGAGCACTGACGATAGCGTTGCTTGAAAGGCTGGCGCCCTTAATCAGGGACAAACTGAATGTGGATGCCCGGGCATTGCCCCTGGTAAATATCTTGCAGGGTGGGACCTGGCAGGCAGGTCGTCAGTTGGCGTACTTAAGAAGTCCCGCTGGAGAACCGCCATTGCGATATAATAGTGGTGGTACGGTTTTTTCAGGCGGACGAAACACCGTAGAGAGGCAAAATGAGTGAGTATTCCTTACAGGTATTAGATCACCCCGCGTTACAGCATAAATTGGGTATTTTACGCGATAAACGAACGTCTTCTGCGGAAATAAGGCTTATTATAAGCGAAATTTCAACATTGATAACCTACGAAGCGACGCGTCATTTGTCTTTACAAAACGTTGAAGTGACGACCCCTGTGGGAACAAGCATGGTCCGTCAAATTGTGGAAACACCGTTAGTGGTTTCGATTTTACGAGCCGGTAATAGCATGCTGGATGGTGTGTTGGCCATTTTATCGGAAGCAAAAGTTGGGCATATTGGCATATATCGCGATAAATTAACCCGAAATACGGTGGAGTATTATTTTCGTTTGCCGGACAAAAATCATGTCGAGGATAAAGAAGTTTTCCTGATTGATCCGTTGGTAGCCACAGGAGACACCGTGTTGGCTGCCGTGGAGAGGCTTCAACAATTTGGAGTTGGCAGGATTTCGATATTGTGTTTGTTGGTCTCACGCATCGCCCTGGAGCGGATTGAGCATTTTTATCCCGAAGTGATGATATATACCCTTGGAATTGAGGAGAGCGTGGATCACCAGGGTTATTTAATCCCGGGAATGGGTGATGTGAGTAGCCGTTTATACGGCTGGGTGAGAGAGGCCAATGCGATCTGACAGCAAACCTGAATCGGTATTTTTAATTGGCGTGGCGGGTGGTAGTTGCGCGGGAAAATCGACATTTGCGCAACGTTTGCGTGATGCGCTGGGGCTGGAATATTGCAGTATTTTGAGTCAGGACTCTTATTATTACGACCAGCACCTCCGGTTTGATCGTGAGGGAGGCATTGTTAACTTCGACGACCCGGCGAGTATAGATTTTGGGTTGTTGCGCCAACATTTGTTGCAATTACAGCGTGGCGATCCTGTGGCCGTGCCTGTTTATGATTTTCTGACGCATACGCGTCTTTCTGAACATATGCAAATGTTTCCCACGGATATTGTTTTGGTGGAGGGAGCATTAATTTTAACTCAGCCGCTGATCGTAGAATTGCTAACGGAGAGCATTTTTTTGGAGACGCCTGAATCCATCCGTTTAGAGCGTCGCATAACAAGGGACCTGACCGAGCGCGGGCGGACCATGGAAGGGATTCTTTACCAGTTCAATAATCACGTTAGGCCCATGCATTCACGTTTTATCGAGCCTTCGGCAGCGCTGGCCACTCATCGGGTCCACGACGAAGCGACTATGCAGGAAGTAATAGCCGAACTTGTCGAAAAATTAGGGATTGATTCGTAACTATTTCCTGTCTAAAATATACCACTAAAGCTGGCGTAGCTCAGTTGGTAGAGCAGCTGATTTGTAATCAGCCGGTCGTCTGTTCGATTCAGATCGCCAGCTTCAATAAAATCAAAGAGTTAAATGATTATCAAAAAATCCAGAAAATTTCATGTAGAAGCTATGTAGAAGGATTGGGTAACACATTTAAGGGCAATTAAGGGTTGAAACTTCTTCTTTGACTCTGCCGACCCAGAGTTTTTGGGTCTTTCCCACTTTAGGGGGCATTTCATCAAGCACATAATACTTTAACCCGTATTCTATAATTTTCAAAATTACGGAAGCCATAGGCGCGTCTTTGAATGAGTTTCATCTTGCGGTGGAATCCTTCAGTGATGCCATTATTTTTAGTAAATCGCCACATTCTGACGATTTCATCTCGCCACAGCCATAAAGTTTTCCCCAAGCTATTGAGGAAAGAGTTTTTTTGAGATTGCTATTTTTGCTTGTCCCTCTTGTCCTTTTTGTCCTGTTAATTCTAAGGCATTGAAAATAATTTACTTTTATCTTAAATGCGCGGGACAAGTATAAAAATCCCCTTTGTCCCATTTGTCCCGCGAGCTCGTGACTAGTATTCACGGTGCGGTTTTGCTGCAAGTGGTGCTTGCATGAGCCTTATTCGAAAATTTACCCCGAAGAGAAAGAGTATTGCTTTTGGCGGTTGCGGTAGGGATTACCCTGCCGTCGCTGCTCAACAGTTAAGGCGGCGGCATTGCTGATGTTTGCTCGAAGTGGCGAGGGGGTGAGCAGGGAGCGCTATAAACCTTCCAGGTGATTGACTCCGCTTCAACGCGTCTATAAAATATCAAATAATATCATTTTAAAATGATATTATTTGATATTTTATCAGGAAAAAGGGAGTTTGATATGCCTAAAAGCAGCATTACTTATGCCCAGGTCGCCGAAGTCTGCCAGGCGCTAATCGGCGAAGGTCAGAAAATTACTCTGAGAGCTATCGTCGCTAGAAGTGGGGGATCCCCCAATGCGGTCTTGCAGCTCTGGAAGCAGTGGCAAAAAGAACAAGAAGATATTACCTTGGCCGCTCTAGACGAGGAATTATCGCCGTCAGTGAAGCAAGTAATCCTCGCCGAATGCGGACGTAAAGTAGCGGCGATTAAAACCCACTATGCAAAAAAATCACTGAATCTCATCAGCAATGGCGAGAGATGCAGACACTAGTACAGGAAATCGAAGAACAAAAGCAACAGCTCCAAAGGGAACTGACTGAGACACAAACTAAGCTGATAGAACAGAATGCCCGCATTAGTTTCCATGAACAACAATTGATTAAAGCGGATAAGCGCTTAAAAGAGATGGAAAGCCAGTATCAGACTATGCTGATTACTTATGAACGATCATTAGCCGAAAAAATAATGATTGAAAAACAAGCCACAGATTGGCAGGATCACTACCGTCGCTATGAGCAAGAACTCAAAACTTTGCAGGCTGCTAAACATGCAACAGATATTGAGTTAGCGAGCATAAGAGCACGTTTAAATAATAATGAAATTACTGCTTAAATTAAACTTTTTTCATTAGCAATAATGTATTAGTTTTTCCCTACACTTACCAAGTATTGGCTGCTGATAGATTAAAACCCACATTTTAGCCGATGAATAGATTAATTATTCCTGCCTGAAAAAATTGGCTAACTAGAGTTCCCAAGCGACTCTGAGACAAGCGGTCAGGCGCGGTTTTCCTGTAGATTACAGAGCATGTTACCCCCTGTAATACATAATTAACTACGAGTAAAAATCTCATTTTTACACATATTTTAAACATTTATTTCATTTTTTTCACGCAATATATTTATGACTGCTGCAGTTAAATTTATATTTATTTTTAAAAAATTAGCCACCTTCTTCGGTAAATCATCTTCTCCTGCAAAGGAAGGCAAAATAGACTGAATTTTATTTAAAAGTTCTTTGTCATCAATAAGTTTTTTTCTAACATTTCCCGATCGTAATGACCTCATTCTGTTTAAAAAAACTTCTTGAGTTAGTTGATCCATTTTATCCCATACCCCTGTTTCAATCAGACCTTTCTTTAAAGCCTCCAAAATCCAAAGCGCTAAATTCATGCGTCCTTCACCTATAATTTTATTCCTGGCAATATCATAATTAATGTCTTTATTCCCTCTAGCGTCAATTTCAAATAATAAAGCCAACCTACTTTGTCCACGATTACTCTTCCCGGTTACCAAATGATGTATTTTTGGTACTTTCATCTTAAAACCATTAACAGTAAGTATATTACCTCCATATGATTCCGATATCTCCACCGGATCAACCCCTGTATGTCCAATACGAATGTAATGCTTATCTTGTAAATATGAATATTTACCATTAGGTGATTGACAAAGGATGAGTACAATTTTTCCAGTAAGGTTATCACTCCAACGCTCTAAATCAAATTCAAATGCTTCTAAACCTATTTTTTTTAATATATCTTTGGCTGAAGTTCTTAAATAAAATAATTTTCTCTTACTAATTTTGTAAACCTTATCTAATAAAGAAACATCTATATCATACTGTGGATGCAATATAATATCAGATAAATAAGTCATGAGTAGACTCGAAAATTGTTTTATACTATTACTTACTTCAGGTAATAGTTTAATTTTTATGGTTGTTCCAGAATCATCAGCATCACTTTCACAAACATATGCTAGAGAACCAAATTTTTCAATACGAACGATTCTACATTTATCATCTTTTCTTGGAGAAAGAAATCTCTTTGTTTTTATTTCAACAAAATTTGCTAATAAAAATATTGAAGCTATACCTATACCAAACCTGGCAATAGAGTGAAAGTTATTAACATTTATCGTCCGACTCACAGTTCTTTGAAATTCCGCAGAACCATAGTAACTATTCCCCAGCGTCAAAAAATATTCACTTAAAACATGCTCGTCCATTCCAATACCATTATCAATTACCTCAAGCCAGTATATGTCATTATTTACAGATAAATTCAATTTAATTTTTGGTAGATAATTTTTTTCATCAGAAATTGAAGCTCTTGCACTGCATGCATCTATTGCGTTCTGTATTAATTCTCTTGCTGCAGCCATACTATTTGAATATAGTCTATCACCCATTAACAATGAAACTATTGCAGTCTGATTTAATTTTAAGGACATGTCGGTATATGTATATCCTATAGATGTGATTTGTGGCCGAACTTTAATCGGAATGTCTAAAGAATATGTATCGGAAATTTCCGCACGATTATTTTTTATAATAAAACAAGTATCACGTATTTCTCTTTCAATCTCTTGGCAAAAATCTTTAACAGTTTTTTCGATAACAGGATGATTACAACTTGCAAAAACGATGATTTCATCCTCTTTTTTTTCTAACGTATGTACCGCCATATGTTTAGACCATTCGCGTAATGAAACTTCCGCTCCAGGAATTGAGCTTTCTGCAATTCCCAAACTTTCAAATAATATCGAAGGTGTGCGCTCTCTGTCGAAATCAAGGATATCAATTAATCGAAGAACTCCTGCGCAGAATTGTGTATTCAATTTCTGGCCGCCTATAACCATGCCACGTGGAAAATTTTCATGATTAATATCTTTGACCTCGCTAAGAACTCCAGCATCAGAATTATGGCTGACACATATTTTTATGAGATAATTTTCGAATGAATCACCCCGCACCTCAAATAAATCATCCCTTTTAGCTGCTTTTTTTATTTTTCCAATTAGACTTTGATATCTTTCATTCGTTGCATGTTTTGGTCGCAAATAAGCAGCTAACCCGACTTCATTTAATTGAAATAATTGAAGCTCTAATAAACGACGCTCATCATCTGAGGTAGCGCTTTGTAAATTTTTCCTTGCCTCTTGAATTGATCCCCATAACTGCGGCAAACCACGGATAGTATCATCAAATTCAGGAAGCCGAATAATTCGATCACGTTCAGTAGAAGTCAGAGCCATCCCCATATCATGTAAAAAAGCCGAATAAATAATTATAACGCTCTCTAAGGGAGATAACTTTTCAAGTGTATATGGAGAAATGGTATATTCAGTCAAATGTATAAGTTTTTTAGCATGGTCACGGTTATGTAAAGTATAATGACTAAAAGGGCCACTTATAATAAGATCAACTAGCGGCGTAGCGACCTCAATAAAGTCACGTACCTTTTCGAATAATCCACCATCTTCACAGCACTTATTGCGCAAAATCTGTAACAATTTGGTCTCAAATATATCATCCGGAGGTGGCTTGATTATAGGCATAAAAAATCCCTCTATGAAAAATTGCTTTGCCTTGCAGATAACACGTTGATAGTAGATGTCTAAAGTTAAAATGAGAAAGAAAAGAACTCTACCAAAAGCATTACTTGGGACAGCTATTCCTTTTTATACTTTCTCAGAATCCTTTAGAGAAGATAGGTTAGATCTCAAGCTTTCTACAGCTTATTATCAACCGAATTTTAATTCTATCTTAAGGAAAGATTGCCGTCAAGCACCTGCTTCGGGTGGAATGATACTGATAAACTGTTACCGCTTTGTTATACCACTCGTTGGAAAGATTTAATGTGAAGTTAATTAGAGTTTAAAGCAATATATCATACTATTTAATGCCAATCATCTGGATTGATCCAGCTTGGAGAATTTTTTAACAAAAGTACCCGCCAGATTGATGGTTAGTTGCCGTACCTCCAAAAGTGACAAACCCAAAATATCAAGAGCATTGTGTTTCGCAATCTTGAACGATTAGTATTTTAGTAATTTCACCAAAAATCCTTTTGAGTGAGTTGATGAGGTAAATTTCCCAAAAAAATTTTATTTTTAATAGCTAAAGCCCCAGTCTTAATGGCTCAATGAGACTACAGTCTATAGTCACGTAAGTATTATCCACGATTATATCCTTATCTTCCACGGCAGGTGGGTTCGTTAAAACTAACCAGTAACGAACGGAGCTTTATATTTTAGATTAGTTTTCTACATCATTTGTCAATAGTGAAGGAGAAGGATAACCAGAATTAATAGAAGAGATATTACGTAGTTTCATCCACGCTTCATCGTCTCTCATAATATGTGTATCAATCCAATTGATATATTTTTTATATAAATTAAGAGCTTCGGTAACAGTCAGCATATTATTTTCCGCATTTCTTACTGTCCATTTGCATAAATCCTCTAGTCCCTCCTCTGTAATCCTTACTTTGTTGGCTGACCTAGATGGCCGGGAGAAATAAAAAGGGAATAACATTAATTGACAATTAAAGTACTCAAGATCTTCAATTCCACTAATGAGATAGAAATCAGTCGTTTTTTTGAGAGAAAGCCGCTGATAGTCTGGATATATTGGCACCAAAATTCTTGTATACGGCGCACATACTCTGGCTTGTTCAAGCAAGATTCCTTTTAGAGCTTTATCGGTATAGGGAATATGTGAAGAATGAGGTTCCCTTTGGAAAGTAAATTTAATATATTGCTCAGTTTTTTCTGATATGTGGAAATAAAAACCTAATTTCTGCCATTCATGAGCAAGTAACTTTAAACAATAATTGTCGTAACTATTATCAAAAAATTCCTCAGCGTACAGGGAGTCTGTATTATATTTAGCTGGATTTTGTAAATTTTTCAGATCTGGGCGTACGCGTATGATGTTGAATTCATTTAGATTAAGCAAATCCTCCAAACGTTTTTTTTCAGTATGGCTCCGTTGTAGTGTCAGATTTTTCCATTCATCGCCCAAATTAGGAAAGTCATTTAAGTTGAAGTTATTTATCTTAATAAATGCACTCCAATATGCCTTATCTCCTTCTTCAGCAGGAGTAGATTTTTTCAAATAATTAGTAAGAGCTTTCATCTGCTTATCTTGCAGTTTTATTATGCTTTTTGAATTTATGTCATTACGATTTATGGTTAAAGATTCGGCAGCATCTTCTCCCCATAAATGATAAGTAACCGCCAGAAAAGGAAGATTTGAATATTGATATTTGCCAACAAACTGCCCTCTAAAATACAGTATTTCTCTTCTATTCCCTACGATCGGATATACTTCCAGGCCAATATTAGTATCAGAATCAAAATAGATATTCAGATTTTCTATGCCACGAGAAAATTCATAAACTTTTCCATTAAAATGACAACGGATTGGCACGAGAGATTCTTGTGAAAATTTCTCTATTTCATCCAGCCATTTGCTAGGTTCAATATGCAATTCTTGATGCGCAACCGGATCAAAGCTATATAGTGCTTGTTTGGATTTAGAATCATCATACGAACTATATGAAAAATTCCTTGGTACTTTCTCAAACTCACAAGAAAGTGTTAAAAGGCTACCATAAGGAATCCGTAGAGAGGAGTCATATTTTTTAACGGTAATTAAGCCTTGCTGAGAACTAAATGGTGAATACATCGTAATTATTTGCGACTCCCCGGTTTGATAAGATCTAGTCTGAAAATTTATTGTTTCGCTTAACATAAAAGCGCTTTGAAGTCCAATACCAAAAGCACCTGATGGACGCATCCAGGAGGGCATTTTTCGTATCCTTTCTTTTCTTTCATAATTTCGATTTGAACTACCAATATATCGCAATCGTTTTAAATCATCCCTACTGATTCCAATACCATGATCACGAATACTAAAACGCCAGATATTTTTATTATTTTCAGAATTCTCTAGAGCAGGTTCAAATTTTATTTCAATAGTAAAATTATTAAGCAATTTTTCAATTTTTTCATTATATGGGTTTTCCCAATCTGTTGGACTGATTTTTAAATTTTCGTAAAATGGCGTACCTTCCGAGCCAGAAAAAAAATCTAACCAAATTCTTTGTAAAGTTGCGTCAACTGCATTCTGTAAAAGTTCACGCAAACTTTGCTCTGGATTTTCATACAAGCCTGCGCCTTGCAGTAATTCGATAGTTTTTTCGGCATCTATATCAAAACGTGGCCTCTCTCTAGACCCGGAATCTAACAATTGTTCATCACCCTCAAGAGTAACTTGTAATTTCCCAAGAGTTGGTAATAGGCTGAAAGATCGTGCAGGCACAATATCTCGCCAACATGCCATTTGTTGCTGCATTTCTCGCCTTAACATGCTAAACCAGCGCTCAGTTTCTTCATATGCAGATGCATTACCACAGATGGCTGTTACTTCAATGCGCTCGCGATCTAGACGTAATTCTTGTATAGCATTATGTTTGTCGATGTGAGACTGACTTGACTTAGGCATGCTACCAATCATACGTCGCATGACTGGGCAAAATCGGTTACTATCTAGGTCCAATAAATCACCCAAACGAAGTAAACAAGCTACAAAACGAGGATGACAATCTTCGGTACCCATGCCAACTTGCCGGAATTCTAATTCCTTAGAAATACAAGAAAAATCTTTAGCGTGCAGATGACAAATATGCCCCAGCATTGAAAATAAGCGTTTAGGAAGTAATTCAGTTCTCGGCGAGCTAATTGATGCCTCCGCCCATGGATCTACAACTATGGATTCTGATCTTTTTGAGTGCTGAGAACGGTAATATTCCGCCAACAATAATCGAAATTTTTCTGCTGCATCAAAAGGAGACTCAATTCCTGAGAAACAAGAAGAAGCGCTTTGATGGTTAAATTTTTTTGCAAAACCTTGTAGTTCATGTCCTTTATTTTCTATGATTTCTGACAAAAAATACTTAAATTCATCTGTTTCAAAGTCAGATGCTATTTTATCAGCGGGAACTACCATTCCAATATCGTGCCAATAAGCAGCCTCTAAAATAAGCCAAGTATCTGTAACGGTAAGCTTATTAATATTTTCTCCCAACAAGCGTTCAATATTAACCAAAATTTGTAATGAATGTGAAGCATCATGGCGGGTATAGTGAGGAAAAAGCTGACCAATGTTTTGTAATGCCTTTGGAATTAGTTTTTCATCAAATTCCCATTGGCTAACTAATAATCTTAGCTGTTCGTGATCTTGAGATTTCCTTTTCATATGCTCGATAAGCTTACTTGCCATAATCAATTCTCCTGAAATTTAAATGTAACAATGATTAGTAAAAAACGTTTTCAATTTATTGCTCAAAAAATTCACCATCCCTGATTGATCGAGAAATATTTTCATCGGCGTATTTTTTTAAGTCCTTAAAAAACTGATACGCTGAAGAAAATGGAGAAATTTCCTGCATAACTCTTTCAGACTCTTTCTTTAACCGAATATCTTCAGGAAAAGGCTCTCCTAATTTCCCAGAGCGACCTCCTGAAATAGCCGAAGAAAATAAAGCAAGACAAGCCTCTTCATAGCACTGTTTTCTATAGAGATTAGTGCTTTCCAGGTAATGAATAACAAAATCCGTATGATCGTAAATCAGATCATTAGATGCTTTACTGAGTATGTATGAAATAACCTTAAAGTCAGTAGGACTTGATATTTTGTTTAACCATTCATTTAATAAACCTATCACTTCATGATCCAGTACACCAACTATTACATTAAAAAGCTCACTAGCATTCTGATAAAAAATGGTATTGCTATTTTTGTGTGAACTCATCCATCTCATGAGCTGCTCGAAAATATCTCTAAATTCAGGTGACTCTCGAAAACGTAAAGGAACATGAAGATAAGGCCCATAATTGGAGGGGCGATAACGCCAGTTCTTTTTATTCTCAGCTATTTCAACGCGATCCATAAAAAATTGGGCAGTCCGTACAGGATAATATTTTGATGCATTAGCTAAAAAAATTTCAACCCAATGCCCTTCTAGTTCCGGGAGATGGATGAGCCGAGTGAGGAAAAAATCAACCTCTTGTTCAGTCAAAATATTAAAAGGTACTTCCTTATTATCTGTAAAAATACTTAAGACACAGTCAGCAATTCTTGATGAGTTCCCAATATTCGCTTTTTTCAAAAGATTAAATCCTATGGATGGGTTCTTGTTTACAAGGCATCGCACTGAAGAAACAGCCGACAAAATAGTATGGAAATCATCACCAGAGAGGAGTCTACTTAGTATATTGATATCAACTTCTTGGTTTTGTAACCCATCAATATCAAAATTAAAATAACCTCTAGCTACGGCAACATGCAGATTTTTATTTCCAGAATCAAGAAATTGATGAATAATTTTTATGGCACCATCGTGATCTTTCTGCAATAGCTGAAAAAGTGCCGCAGCACAAAATTGAACCATTTGTGAGTTCGAATTTAACAATACATTTTCTAAAGTCAGCCGTACAAGAGGTAATGATGACTGCAGAAGAGGTTCATATAGTAATATGGGATGCTTATTGCTACTATTAAAGTTATGTTCTATCTTTTCTAAAATATTTTCTATGAAAGAGTACAGATTAGCCACATCTAGGTAAGTCTTTAAAAGATCAGAGATGAGCGAATCTAGATACTGTTTCCAAATCAAATCTCCTTCCACTCCATGCATACCTTTTATATGATCCAACCTGTCAATTAAAGCCAGTGTCGTTCTAAACTCTAAGGTGTTGGGTAAAGACCTAATAATTTTCTCTGCGAGTGATTTAATCTCTCCAGTATTATAATTTGCATGCCATGATATCGAACGAGCAATTTCAACTAACACAATAGAGTCAATGTTTTTAGTAAGAGTGGCCTGATTAATTTTCTCAAGAGTGATGATAAACTCTTGTGTCCAAGCCTCATGGTCGCTTATATTATTTATATAAAAAGGATAACGGAGTGCAGCTTCAAGAAAACGAGCAGCCAATACTGCTCTTTTAACTATCGGATGAGATAAAAAATCAATAGCATTATCAATCACAGTGCGGCGTAATTCAACAATATCAGCATTTAATCTTACAGAAAACGGACGTATATAAAAATTAACTCCTTTTGAATAAGTATCTCTACCTTCAGCCTGTAGGATTGGCTTGAGTATATCGAATGGGGTATAACAATAATTCCAAGAACCATCTTTTTTTAGCAAAAATAGCCCAAAATCAACTATTTTTCTGTTGTAATCTATCGGTTTATTTGGTTTTATTGCGCAAAAATCTGACAATACGCGAATTGCATGATGAGGATATTGTCGTGGTTGTCGCTCGTCCTCCTTCCCAAGATCCCATAACAACCTGCATGCTTCGGGCAAATGATCAATATTATAAGCAGCATATTTAATAAGCTCAGGCAGCATATTTGTCTCTTTGTTTTCTTGCATAATGCGTTTAGCAAAGTCTAAACTTTTCTCTGGCTGATAGTATGCTAATGAGGTAACAGCAGAAATATGAGTTTTATTAGAGACATCAAGTCTATTCCACATATCATTTAATAAATTACTACTACTCGTAATGCCATTTTCCAAACGCCAATCCAGTTTTCCGAAATTTAAAAGAATATTTTCTATATATTGTTGATATTCTTTTTTTACTGTATTAAATAATGATTCTGCATATCCTGTCGAGGAACCATTTGGTCCAATACAAGCCTCTTCAATTAGGAAATCAGCCAACATATCTGGTGATATTCGATATTTACCTGCTCTTTTGAAAAGTATTCCAGATTTTTCTAAAAAATTAATTATACGAACAGTATCATAAGTTTTAGTGCCTTCCTGCTGCTCAATGATTGCTGAAACTGAAGGGTCTTCAGGATAAAAAGGTTGTATGAGAGAAACAACTTTAAGGATTTTTTTTGTGGATTCCTTGTCGGTTCCTCTACCTATTTCACCCAAAAAAATTTCCCTAAATTTTTTGAAGAATTGGTCCCGAAAAAGATGCTCATTTTTTATTAGGTCTAATTGACCTCTTTTTTTTGAAATAATTTTCGCAGTTATTACCGTTGCTAATGGACAATCTATAGTAAGGGCTGCAATTGTTTCAGCATCCTCTTCAACACCACCTGAAATTTTAAGTACTTGCCTAGCAAGCTCCGTAGCGTACTCTAAATTAAGTGGTTCAATATAAACTTCATGAAAATTTTCAACGTGAGAAATTTGAGTCTTAATCTTATCCACTCCATATGGACGAAGAGAAAGAAGTAGCGTGGCATTATTAGAAGGTGCCTCCACATATTGAAAAAGGAATTGAAGATTGTCTTCTTCGTGCGCATCATCAATTACTAATAGTTTTTTTCCTGTCCCTAGATCCTCAAGACTTTTTGGAGTTATCACTTGTCTTGGCGAAAGAAAACGAATCATCACATCGGAATATACTTCTTGATACTTCTCAGTCAATGCCTTTAATATTCGCGATTTTCCTACTCCTCCTTTCCCAACTAAAAAAATAAGCCTTTCTTGTGGATTATATAGAATATCGATGATTTTCTGAATTTCCTCGCCTCTTCCAACAAGATCCCATGCATGATTAAATAAATGGTCAGAATCTTTGAAAGGTTCCCAAAATATTTTGTCTGTTTGCCAGGGGCCCGGTTCCATTTCTCCTAGTAAAGCCAGTCGCTGGCCACGAAAAAATATATCTACTAACTTTATCTGCTCGTCTTTAGTTAGATCTAGGCGGATTTTTTTTGATACATCCTCTCTATCCCATATTTCCCAACCATGGTGTGCGCGAATTGCTTCTCGTGCTTGTGGGCTTGCGACGCAACCAAGAATTAAAAATTTTTCCTTTGCTTCCTTTTTATTTTTCGCCACTGCTGCATCCACTTTTTGAGGACCAAATTGATTGACGCGTTTGCATTGAAAATTATAAATAGTTCCATCAGGAAAAATAACATCAATATCAATGCCATCTTGGTTATGCCCCAAGGTTCCGGCTCCATGTACTTTCCCGCCTTGTTTTTTATGTATAGCCTCCAAAAAATACTCACAAAAGCGCTCAAAAGTGCGAGGGCTTAAAGCATAAAAAGGAAAAGGCTGGTCAAAAGAAGTTATTACTAATTGAGGGGTAGGAATGTACCCTGCAGCCGCCAAAAGATCATTAAGATCAGCATTCAAAGCATCAGCAATGACAGGTATTAATTTATTGCGTGGTCTTGATTTGCCTGATTCCCAGCGACTAATGTTTTGCTGAGAAGATCCTATTAATTTTGCTAAATCGACCTGCTCAATCCCTGCCTGCTCCCGAAGCTTAAGAAGCTTGGAGCCAAATTCTTCATAACTAGATTTCAATTCAGTACTCCTAAATAAGGTTTAACTTATAAAACACATTTTATGCGTTTTATTTATATTTGTCAACTGGTCAAAAAAATTTAAACTCGGACTTAAATCGGAGCGGAATAAAACGGCGAGACTATAACAGGTATATTTAAATTATAAATTTATCTTTATTTTATTATTAAATTGATTTTTTTAAATATAAATATTTATCTTTATTTCTCATTGATATAACGACCTTTCAGGTCTATATTGTGGGGGAGCAACCTTGCACGCCAATAGAGGAACTATTGCCGTCAGTGAAGCAAGTAATCCTCGCTGAATGCGGGCGTAAAGTAGCGGCGGTTAAAACCCACTATGCGAAAAAAATCACTGAATCTCATCAGCAATGGCAGGAGATGCAGGTGCTCTTACAGGAGGCCAAGCAACAAAAACAACAGCTTTAAAATGAATTGACTGAGACACAAACTAAGCTGGTAGAACAGAATGCCCATATCAAATTGCATGAACGACAACTTGCTGAGGATGATAAGCGCTTAAAAAATATGGAAGACCAATATCAAACTTTATTGATCACGCATGAACGATCTTTGACAGAAAAGAGAATGATTGAAAAACAAGCGACAGATTGTCAGGATCGTTATTAACGCTGCGAGCAAGAACTCAAAGCTTTGCAGACTGCTAAACATGCGACAGATATTGAGTTAGCGAGCATAAGAGCGCGTTTAAATAATAATAAAATTACCGCTTAAATTAAACTTTTTTCCATTAGGCTTGCTGATTACAAAGCCAAAACTCTAATAATTAAATGCTTGGTTCTCATTGACTCTTTTATTCATCATCAATTTTTCTGTATAATTTTAACCCAAACCAAGTTGCCTGCTAGTAAAAAACCTAATTGAAGCCTAGTAAGTCCTAGTTGAGTCCTGCAAATCTTCGATTCTCTAATTTTGCTAGTTGTTTATATCATATGGCCTCATGGTTCTTTATGTGATTACAAAAAGATTATTTTATTAGTGATTATCTTCAATTTATTAGTAATAAAAAATTGTATAATAAATTCTTGCCTCCTCATACCTAATTAGCTAAGATGCTTCTTCAGCTAACCAGGAGTAGACACTCAGCCATGCCTCATTTAATGATTATTGCAGGAGCGAACGGAGCCGGGAAGACCAGCGTCGCACCTTCATTATTGCGAGATGCACTGAAAGTGGATCATTACGTGAATGCAGATATCCTTGCTCAAGGACTTTGTGGATTTGCTCCTGAGCAGGAGGCTTTTAAGGCTGGCCGAATTATGCTGGCACACCTGCATCATCTCGCTAATGAAAAAATGAATTTTGCTTTTGAAACGACTTTAGCAAGTAAAACTTTCGTGGCTTGGATTAACCCCCTGAAGGAACAAGGTTACTATTTTCATTTAGTTTACTTATGGTTGGAAAGTCCTGAACTTGCTATCTCTCGGGTTGCCGAGAGAGTAAAGTTAGGCGGACATGCCGTGCCAGAAAACACTATCCGAAGGCGGTATCAAGGAAGCTTAAATAATTTTTTCAATTTATATCAGCCTATCACCGATTCCTGGCAATTTTATAATAATTCAGCATTGAATTCCCCAAGATTAATTGCTTCAGGAGCAGGAATACAATCTCAAAAAATTATTGATTCTAATATATGGAAAAACTTATTGAAGGCCCACCATGGAAAATAAATCCTTAGAAAATGATACCATCTCTGAGTTTTTCAAAAATAACGGAGAGGTCACTAAAACCTTACATGCCGGAATCAGACTCGCATTGTTAAAACATAAACAAGCTGGCAACTCTGTCTGCACTTGGCGTGAAGGAAAAGTTGTTTGGGTTGAGTCAGATAATATTCCTTTCGAAAAAGAAAAAACTTGAACAGTAATCTGTAGATATTTTATAGGCATTACTGACAAAATATCATTACTTACTATATCATTATAAAAACAATTCTGTTTTAAAGTTATTACTAAATATATGAAGAAAACAGACCCTAAGTTTTTTTGAAATAAAAACAAAAATCAACCATTTGAAAAAACTGGTAGAAAAAAATCTTTACCCTGAGTGCCAGCCTACACTTATGAACAACATTTTTACAGGAACGGTTCATAAAGCTTTAACATTAGAAAATAAGAAAATTTATAGAGCCAGATGGAATGAAAAAGGACGCCTGTTTACGAATACGCATGAACTGATCTATCCGAAAAAAGAATTTGCGAAAAAGAATAGATTTAATAATGATGGTCAAAGTTTTTTTATGCAGCTATTTGTGAGCTGGGAACAATTATAGAGATCAGACCCGATATTAATAAATTTTTTACTATCTCAAGATTTAGTTTATCTTCAAATGAATTACCATATTTTTTTCCTATTGGCTTTAAAGATACTACCCCTACTAAAAATAAACAAAAAATCATTATTAATTTTTTAAATTCAGAAATAACCAAGAAGATACATGCAAAGGATGGTTACAATATGACAATATTAATAGGACAACACTTCTTGACTAAACCTCTTATAATTGAAAAAGACAAATATTCTTATGCAGGAATAGCGTATCCAAGTGTAGAATCAAAATTTATCTCCAATAAGACGACTTATAACCTTGCTATGAAACCAGATTTTTTTGATCGTTATTATTCTATTGAGGAATCCATTGTTTATGTACTGACAAAAGAGTTATAACCCCATCAATAAGGGAGTGGTAAATGAAGCAGGACAGATTTTATGGACATATGATTTTGAGGAAATGCGGGATAGAGTATCTAAAGGACTACTTTATCATGAAACAATTCATAAAGGTATTATTGGAATGGAAACTTTATTATGATGAGACTCATATTAACATTCCTATAATAACTGTTTTCTGGCAAAGCGCCGACCGTTTATGCAAGCCTCAGACTTAACCCCTCTTTTATGGATTTAAATAGAATCCTTATACTAAAGATTCTAAGTTACTTTTAACTTTTTTATTCCCGCGATGGAGGATCGCAAGGGGTGAATCGCGATACTTCCCCTTCATTGCCAGCATCAGCTCCGCCAAGCACAGGATATATACCAGGAAGCAATTCTCGCTGTATTCAGCGAGAATTGCTGCAATAATTCTTTCCGCTTTTTCTTTTTTGATTAGGTGATAACATGTAAATTGCAATAAAAAACGTTATGCTGTTGACAAAATTCCTGGCGGGATAATCCACTTACCGCCTGTTCATCAATGTAACGATTTTAAATACGCGTCGTGGTTTTGCGGGGTGTTCATAGCCATTTTTTCTGATTTTTAAAAAAATAGCTTGAACAAAATCTTCAAGGTTTAAAAGACGTACTTTGCCAAACGTTTACCATACTAAGATTATACAAATATATATTTTAAATTTATTTTAGGTATGATACAGTAAGAATCGTGGTATATGCACTGAGAAGTTGTTTAACCGCCGAGAGAATCTGTTCAAATTAAAATCAAATTGGTAAAATTCTAAATAAAGATTCTCCATTACTAGCCTTCAGCAAATACTGAGGGAGTACACAAAAATAAAATAAGGAAGTTTTATGAGCAAACGTCAAAGACAAGTCCAACTCAAAAGTCTATTCATTTTACCCTTAGTAATATTGAGTAGCCCAGCAGAAGCCGCTGGTGGCATGATACAGATGACTGGACGTACTTTACAAAAGACAGAATCAGACCCCTTCTTTTGTCATTCAGATTACATTTGCTTTCCTCCAGTGACCGATAGCAAAAATCCAATGGCAGGTCTTGGGGTGGCCATGACATTTTTTTAAATCGTGCGGAGATGTAGATCAGAATCAGTATCTTTACAACCCACTCCAAAATTTTACATCCCAAGTTAGAAGCGGCGAAGTTTGCGAAGGAACTGTATTTTCTGGAGGAAAAAACTGCAGTCAATCTATGCAGCCTTTTTGGGGAGACATTCCTCTATCACAATCTGATCAGGATGGTAATTCATCTCCGTGCGGCGATGCGGTAGTTGTTTCAGGAGAGAAAAATCAAACTGTAAGACCCGTATTGTTCAATGTTTTCTAAATGGCATCATCAATATCACTCAAAATTACGAGCGTATCGCTACCCAGGCATGCGCAAACACAGAAAAGGTAATCAGTAATGTTAATGTGGGCGCCATAGTGGGGGGTGTTTTGGGAGGCCTTACATTTATTGTAATTGGAGGCTATATGGCAATTAAAAAAGCTTATAAGAGTGGATATGAGGCCGGAATGGGGGAAAGAACGGGATTAACTAGTACACTAAACCCTGGCGTGCCAAGCCCCAGGACAGGCGGTAGAATATATTTTTGATTGCTTCAAACAACGTAGGACTGAGGGAAGTGAACTCACCCAATCTCAGACTTACTCAGCTTCTTAAAGCTGTCTATGAGCAAAAATTTTAACCAGAAAATCCGGATCGGATATCGGTGGGATGATAATAGTCAAAATCCGAGAGTAATCGAAGGCAAAAATAAAAATCTTATAGATTATATTGAAGTAAATTATCCTGTCTCCCCACTTGATGACCTTAAGAAACTTAATATTCCCATTTTGGCCCATACAAGTCATAATGCACTTTGTTCTGCCGCTGGACTAAATTACTCAATTTCAGGACAGGTAAAAGAAAATGCCGATTTATTTAACTCACCATGGATTGGCGAACACTTATCATTTGTGGGATACGAGAAAGAGGGCGCGCTGGGCTATGTTATTAATCCAATTTTTTCTTATGAATTCATGGAAGTAACGGTAGCAAATATTTCATGTCTGAAGAAACTTTACCAACGACCCATAGCCGTTGAGCTTGCCCCTCTTTATTATTATAAAGGAGATTTTAAAAACGAACTGGATTTTACTTCTGAAGTTGCTCGCCGATCAGATAGTTACATTATCTTTGATCTTGCTCACTGGTTAATTTCCAATAAAAACATACGTCGAGAAAAATACTATGGATTAGACGATATAGAATTTGATAGAGTTATTGAACTACACGTTGCTGGTATGCGAAAAAGTGGACGCACAAATTATTGGTACGACGGTCATGAAATTCCTCCTTCCTCTGAAATATACGATATATTACCTTTTCTTCTTGAAAAAATGCCAAATATTAAAGCTATTACTATAGAACACTCAATGAAGGGAGATGAAAAAGAGCTGTTTAGATGCGCCGAAATTCTCAAGGGAATAGTTAATGGACGATGATAAGACTACCGCGATTTTCAATAAAGAATGCAGAATTCAAAAACTTTATATCAAACTCTTTTTCTGTGAATCTACTCTCAACTCTTACAAAAATAATCTCCATCAATTATTGGTAGACTGCTCTCTTGACAAGTCAGCCATTCGTTTTTTCCCAGATATCGAAAGTGAATCTTTTCAGATTGAATCCCATGGAAGAAAAATGAATGTGGCCGTGGAAATATTTGAAAGATATAAAGTTTTCTTTTCCTGTTACGTAAACAAATCCAATATTAACCTTGATGAAATTTTAAATTTAAAACTTTTTAAAGAATTTTTATCATCCGATTATTTTTTTTGCGCAGATTATTCTATTCCTCACCCTTATGATATTGGGTTGGGATATGAAAATGTTAGCAAATTTTATTTTTTTATAATCAACTGTATCCCCATTTCACATCAAAGCTTAATGATATTAAAAAAATCCTTTGGATATTATATCATGAAACAGATTAACCGCGGGCCATGTGAGTTTTATAATCAATTTTGTAATGGCCTATTTATTCAGGATAACAAATTAAATAAATCATTTATTATAACCCCAGAATGTAAGATGCTAACACTCGAATTTCAAGAAAAGGAATATTTTTTAAAAAAGAAAATATTTGACATTGATTCTTTAAATCGTAGTATAAAACCCAATAATCATATAAGCATACCCTGTAATTAAGGCAGCAAGACTTCAACATTTTTTTGAGAGTGATTTTTTAAAGAAGAAAGTTTAGTAAAGGATTCAGGAAGCATCCCCTCGGTTGGGATCCCAAAGTTTCTTATATAAGCTATTTTTTTTAATTAAAGTCTGATGAGATCCTTCTTCCACAATACATCCATTTGAAAACACCAAAATTCTATCAACAATAGAAATAGTAGAAATTCTATGTGTAATAATAAATGCTGTTTTGTGTTCAATTAGACGCTTTATAGCAGCTTTCAATTTGACTTCCGCGAGAGCATCCAACTGAGACGTGATTTCATCCAAAATAATAATTTTACCAGGTTTAAGAAAAGCACGTGCTATACTAATCATTTGGCGTTGGCCGCCAGATATATGAGCACCATTATCTCCAATAATCGTCTCATATTTGCCGGGAAGTGCATCAATAAACTCCTTACATCCAGCTGATTCTGCCGCCAGAAACACTTCATCATCGGAAGCTGTAAATTTCCATACCGTATATTATCCATAATACTTCTGTGAAAAAGAGTAGAATCCTGCTGAATAAAAGTAATAAAGTTTAATAATGATTCATCGGTAAAATCATTTATATTATGGTCATTAAATAAAATATTTCCCGATAAACAAACATTCTTTTTTAACAATAGGCTTGCAAATGTAGATTTACCACTTCCTGAATATCCCACAATACCAATTTTTTCATTTTCAGATATATATAAATTAGAAAATTCAAAAATTGTATTATTTCCCGGATATTTAAAAATAACATTATCAAATTTAATATTAACTTTAGATATGGATATGTTTTTTTCATTTTTCCTTAAATCATTAAATACGTGGTCGTCCAGCAATTCATTTACTTGACTAAATATTCCCAAATTTTTTTGAAAATTTATAATTTGTGCGCCAATCCACCAAGTATAATATATAAGCAAAAAACTAGATTGTATGCTAAATATAAAATCACCATAAGTTATTTTATGAAATTGCAAATTGGATGATAATATATATACAGTTACTATAATAAAGATCGCCGTCATAGTACCCTGAACTATTTGCAAATTTAAAATATGATACCGCAGACGAATTTGCAATTTTCCCTCTTCTTTATGCAACTTAATGAGTCTTTTTATTTCAAAATCTTTCCTATTAAATGATTTAATAACATTTATGTTATTGAGAGAGTCCACAATATTTCCAACCACATCACTATTAGCTTCACAAGCCTCATTAGATAAAAATAAACATTTTTTTGTATAAATAACAGAAGCCAGGCTAAAAAGAATCCACCATATAAACAAAATCCCTGCAAAAAGTGGCTGCTTGCCATATAATAAAAAAACGGTTAGTATGAATAATACCGCTATCGGAATAAAATTATAAAAAAAGATTTCATATAACCTTTCGAAAGCATTGACCCAGTCATTTATTTTATTTCCAATAGATCCTTTTAGTCTATCCGAAAAAAAATTTAAATCTTTATTCAATACATATTCATAACTCTTTTCTCGTATTGAGTGTTTTAAATTTGTCAAAAGTCTTATATCTATAAGACTCTGTAGTTTCAGCGATATCTCTCGGCCAATCAAAACGATACCCAGAAAAAAAAGAGGGATTCCCAAATTAAATTTTGGTGATACCCCTGTAGACGGCGATACATGATCAATAATGTACTTTATAGCAAATGGCTGCAATGCATAAAATGAAGCCCCGAGAATAGAAAATACCGAAGCCATAAAAATTTTATATTTATAAATTTTAAATACTTTAAAATAAAAAGAGAATATCTGCTTTTTCATTTTAGATTTTATATTCATAAAAAAGAGGCTTTAATATTTCTGAAGATTTAATCGAATGATAATACTCTTCTATTTCTAACCTATTATATTTATTATTTTTTGAAAAATCTAAAATAAATTCCGAGAAATGTTTTTTTTCAATTATTGATTTCAATAGTATTAAAAATAACTCCTGAGAGTTAGTATCAGTAGATTCACATATCAAATCCGTTGACCATTTATAAATAAGTGCTAAAGTATCATGATTTGGAAATTTAATAGATATATGTTTAATTATGGAATCAATAGTTGGTAAGTACAGTAAGAGAGCCAAATAATATCTCTGCCCAGGATCAGTTACTCTATTTCTTAGTCTATAAATTGATAATCGCCGCTTTTCTTCCTTGATGGAGCTTATTATATAAGAAATGCGAGAACCATAAATGTTAATAGCATATTTTATAGTGTTTTCTATTTTATCGGCCTGCTCATGCTGTAGATATAATTGTCGTAATATTAAATAACAACCAAAAATATCTGTACTATCAAGACAAGCAAATAACATTTCCTGATATTCTGTCGATCTTATTTTTGCCAAAAAGTCTAAAACTTGAATTTTTTTAACAATTAATGGATCGACATAGCATGAATCAAAAGCAATGTATGGAACCCTATACTCTAACTCAGGTTTAAATTCTTCAATAATATGAGTTCTCACCACCATTGTTACGGAAGGCATATCTAAATGAAAAGTAGAATGAATTAAAGATGGACCAGGTATAATTTCTCTTATATCACCGACCTGCAACAACTCCACGTATTTAATATTTATTTCACCAATTCTCAACTGATTACATAATTTTTCATTTTCTATAAATTCATAAATACTATGTAAACATTCGCCATGGACCATAGCAAATGCGCCACTAAATACATGATGATGAACTGCAGCTACACCAACATGCCATAATAAAAGCTCAATTCTAAAATTTTCATCATAATAAACAGTAATAGGAGGTTGCCCAAAAGAAGCTCCCAAACTACTTTGCTTACCAATTTGGCTCGCGTTTACAAGCCATTTGATAACATCTATGTATGCTAAATTATTATTTGAGATAAATTCTTTCAAATATTTAGTTGCGACAGGCGAAAAATGAGATACTTCAAAATTAGATTTTTTCCATTCACTCTTAACAGAGCATGCTAACGCTTCAATTTGATCTAAAATTGACATCTCACCACGACACCATCTAAAATAAATCGTTGCACAAGTTTTATCTTATTTTCAGCAGAAATTGATCCGGGTAGGTCTGAAATTTTAAATGTTTCTTTATTTATAATAAAATTGATAATTGTTTCGCTATCATGATCTAAAGAATAACTTGATAATCCACTGCAAAACAATTTATTAATTTCGTCTTTTTTCTGCAAATCTAGAATAATACCTCTTCTTAATGATACAGTTGTATCAAGTTTAATATTATTTAAATTATTAATACCCATAAAACCATTATCTGGTAATATATCCATATCACTAAACTGTTTTTCAAATAGCTGATCAAGGATTTTTTTATTATCTAAATATTTCGATAATTTTTCAATTCTTTTTTTGTACTCTTCTTTGCTATTATCTTGATTAGCCTTATCTAAAATTCCTTTTGGTAATGGTTGGCAGAAATCTTGTATTTCGGTAAATATATGTTTAAATATGTCAGCCCAAGTGTGTGTATTAACACTGATTGTAATATGTAAGGAATGTTCATCTAAAGTTATTGCATTATGATAAACTCCTCTTGGGATATAAATCCAATTACCAGGCTCCATTGTAAACTGATGCTGTATCTCTAGTTGTTCTTCTTGTGCCCTAGATAAGGGCGCAGGGCGCTTTTTGAGAAGAGGTGGCTCCGCTGGAATATATAAAAACCATTTCTTTTTACCAGAAACCTGTAAAATAAAAACATCATGATTGTCATAGTGAATAGGAAAACCAGATGATTCCTTGAGGGTTAATATCTATTAGCCTTGACTTGCGAAGATAGAGAACTTTATATTTAAAGAAAATTTTCTCATACTCTCTACACAAATCAGCTACTAATGGTATTTTTTTGTGAACCTTAGTTAATAGCAAGGTATATCCCTGATTATAAGCTTGATAAACCTGAGGCAAACTAATGCTATTGGAATTTGAGTAGATGTCTTTTTTTAAAAAGGACGAAGGTTTGACTAGATCAATCCAATCATTTTTTGACCCGCCTATCGATGAAATAAAGTTTTCTATATCGTTGAGAGTAACCAGTTTAGAAAAGAGTTCTTTGTTTGGAGATTGCAAAGACAGGCAAGAATTTTTTTGCCAATGCTCTTGAAAGAATACATCCTCAGGAACAGGATCTAGAAAGTAACTCATATTTTTAACCTCTCATACCAAAAACGATACGACTAAATTTCAGCCACCGTTAACAAACCATCCGAGACAAAATTACGAATCAAATCTACTTTTTCTTAATAAGAAATATGTCCGGTAATTCAGCAACTTTAAAATTACCCCCTACTCATTATAAAATCAAGTAATATGCTGCTTTTACTATTAAAATGATACGGAGTCATACCACTGCACAGCAATTTATTCAAATCCTGCTCTTGCTACACATACTAAAACCGTTCCTTTTCTAAACAAACTATAGTATCTGGCTTTATTTCATCCAATTTATTTATGCTCTCAAAACTATCACTCGGTAAAACATCCATTTGTCTAAACTGATATTCAAAAAAGAGAATTTAATATTTGCATAAATTCGTTTTTCTTTTGTAATAATGAATTTACTCGCTGCAAATAATTTTTCTCCCATTCTTCTTTATTATTAATATCAAGAACACCAACTGGCAAAGACTGACGAAATTCTGGAATCTCATTGATTAGTCGATTACAGGCATCCATCCATGTATGCGTGTTAACACTAACAGCAGCATGCAAGGAATGTTTATCAGCTGTTTCTGCTTTATGATAAAATCCCCTGGGAATATAAATCCAATCTCCCGGCCTCATTACAAACTCTCCGAGTACTTTGAGTTTTGCTTCTTGATCTGCAGTAAGCTTTGCGGCACTCTCTTAGTAGAAGGATAGCGATTCGGCGCATTATAAACAGTCCAGAGTTTTTCCCCTGTAACTTGTAATGCAAAAACCTCACAATCGTCATAATGAATAGGAAATCCCTTCGCCAATTTTGGAGTAAGAACAACACTAGCTCTGACTTGGGAAGACAATAAAATATGATTTCTAAAAAACAATTTTTCATATTCACGGCAAAGAACAGAAATGCTTGGCAATCTTTTATTAACTTTTGTTAATAGTAATGAATATCCTTGGGCATATGCCTGACACACACGAGCTAGATCAATAAAAGAACTTTCATTTATATATTTTTTTTTATCCAGTATCGAAGAAGACTTAACCAATTCAATCCAGCCATCTTGTACAGAGCTTAAAGAAGATACCAGAAACTCCATGTCTTTTAACGACATTAATGCGGGTAAATCATTATTTCTATACTCACCATCTAAAGAAAAATAAGGCTTTTGTTGCCAATATTCTAAAAAAAAATCATTCTCCGACAGAGGGTATAACAAATTCTTCACTGTGATCCCCTTATTGTTGCAGAAATATTTAATAATAATTTATGCGTAATACCTTACCAAATTTTGCATTTTTCTGTATTTTTCTGCAGGATTACAAGTATTTATGAATCTAGAACCATTTTGTGTGCCATTAACAACCCGACATGTTCCTCCACATAAATATCGAATATCGCAATACTTACATCCCTCAATGTGATCAACTTCAAACAGGGTGGTAAATCTTTCTAATATTTTTATTATTTCTTCATACGGTTTATCATCTACATTACAGAGAGCAGCATCCAATAGATGACAGGGGTAGACGGTACCATCAGGCCCCACCACCAATTGTTCTGCATAACCACAGCTACTTTTAGCTCTAGTTACTCTGGGGCCATTGCTGTTACTTGGGCCTGGCAAGTCTTTCAATAACTCTTCAACTTTCGTTTGGGTATCCTTAGCACCAAGACGGTCATTCTTTCCAGCTCCTCGACCATGCGGTATTAGTCCATAACTTAATTTAAACTCTAACCCAGTATTGGCGAATTTTTCAGCAAAATTGAGAAATTTTTCTTGCCATGAGTCCCAGTTTTCTTCCATAACACACATACCTACTCGTACTCTAGTGCCACCCTGAGCTAAAAGAGTTTCAATTGCGCTAATGATCCTTTTATAGGATCCTTTGCCACGAATAGGATCGTTTGTTTCGACATCTGGACCATCTAAACTGATTTGGACTTCATCACACAAACCTTTTAACTTAGGAGCCGCACGCTTCATCATCAGGCCATTGGAAAATAAAGTCACGAATAAATTTAAATCTTTACTGTGCTGTATCAAGTCTATACAGCCCTTATGGGTAAGGGCCTCACCCCCTGTAAACAGAATTCTTTCTCCGCCATAAGAAGCAAAATTAGTAATTAACTTTTGCCACCATTCAGTTGGCTTATCTCGACTTCTATCAATATGGGGACTGGAATCGGCATAGCAATGAATACACTCTAATTGACAAAATTGAGTTAAGTGAAAACGTGCAAAGCGATGCGGCAAGACTTTAATTCTTTCTCTATAACCTTCAATTCCTTTGATAAAACCAGCAGTAGCCAATTTACCAACCAGCTTTAGAATTGAGTCTTTATTTGCCGGTTGCTCATTAATAACTGATTTAATTGATTTGCCTGCTTTTAATAAAAGCATAGCATCATGTTCGGTATTATCCAGAACAGCCACTGTTCCTTCATGAACAGCTACCCAAAGATTTGTTTCATCGACTAAACGATGAGCTAACTTATCGGCTAAAGGTAAGCTTGAATTCATATTAAGCGTATAACCCAGATTATTACCATTTTCGCTTGAAATTCTTATGCTTGAGTCATTTGCATCTGCTAGTAGCGTATTACTGGAAGGTTTATTTACTGAATGGACTTTCTTGAGTATGGAGGCAATTTCAAGATTAAGATCACTTTGTTTTTTCAGCTTAGATGATAGCTGCTCATCCGGTTGCTCTAAAGCTACATGTACCGCAACCACCCTGCTTATTATTTGCGCTTTCAGTAACTACAGGTATAGGAAATTTCATGACACAGCCCTCCGTGTAGAGTAAATTCAGACTGGGTGAATGTTCACCCAGTCCATCCTGGAACGAAATTCTAAATTAGCAAGTCGGACCATCAGGGTTATTAAAACAACCGACGCCGTCTATCATGCCTTCGCCCTGATCAACAAATACGTTTTTCTCTACTTTAGTTATTCCAATTTCTAAAGACATCATTTTCTCTCTCAGAAATTTTTACAGAAGCCGTTGGTAGCTGTGCTTTATTACTCATTATTCAGTCTCCCTAATAAATAACGACAATACTCAGATTCTCTATATTAAACAAAATACTAGTTCACCTTCAATTATACTCTTTATTTTTTAATATAACAATGCCCACTTAAATCATCCCCTGTGATTCAGACAGTGAAAAAAAGGTAACACAATTCCTGGAGCGTAAAATCACTGATTTTGCTCATTTTCGTGCTTGACATCACAAAAAATAGTGGAGAAAATCAAACATTATCATAAAGATACGTAATCTTGTAGAGCAACGCTCAAAAAAAATTGCAAGAAATGCGTCACAAAATGCAATTTTTATAGTGGAAAATTTTCGAAACTTTGCTAAATATCCACGTTAATCATGGGGGTAAGGGGGTTTTATGTTATTTTTTTCACTGTCTGAATCACAGTAAATCATCCCATGCTTACCTATCAGCTTTTTAGTGGTGAAAATTGGTTATGAATTAATCAAAAAAATTAATTAACAAAATAATTAGCGGTACTGAGAATTTATCAATGAGTTAATAGCTATAATATCGCGTTTAAACACCAATTATTTCAATCTCAGCTATTTCTTCAACAGTCAAATTGAATTCAAATATTTGTAAGTCTTGCTGCATATGCACTATGCTCATTGTACCGGAAAGCGGCACCATTCCTTCCAGAGTAGCAAATCGTAAAATGACTTGCTCAGGGGTTTTGTTTAAGTGTTCAGCTATTTCTTTAATTTTTTTATTGTTCAATATTTCATGGTTTGCAGTTAATAATGAAAATCCTTGATATATGATTTGATGAGATTTGCAAAATTCACGAATATCTTTATCCCAACCAAGCTTGGCATAGCATCGATTTTGCACGACCATTGGTTTTATTTTTGACTCACGCTCCAATATTCGCAACTGACCAATATTGACGTTACTAATTCCAATTAACTTTGCCTTACCTGTCTCATATATTTCTTCAAAAGCTTTCCAAGCTTCCCAATCTTTTTGATCAAGGCCATTCCGCGAATAAGGAGCATGCAAAAGATAGGAATCCACGTACTCTGTATGCAAATGTTTTAAAGACGATTGGAATGAAGTCTCGACCTGATTCGCTATATTTTTCGCAGGATCGTAAGGAATACGATGGCCGTGACCACCCACATGAGTAAATTTAGTCTGTAAAAATAAGGAGCTGCGAAAAATTCCTTGTTTATTTAGTTGAAGTAAGGCCTCACCCACTAAAGATTCGGAATAATGTTGCGGTTGGTTTGCGGTGTCAATTGCTAAAAATCCTGCCGATACCGCCATTTTAACCAATGCATCAGTAGCCTCTCCCTTCCAGGCAGTTCCATAGATAATTTTTGGTAAAATCATATTGTCGCTCATGAATTCTCCTGGATGTGAAATATAAAACCATTGTCAGTTTAAATAATATAATTTTCACGCCATTCTCAACTTTTGGGATCCCCCAATAACAATTCAAACTGTAAAGGCAAATTTTCAATCTATTTATTAATAAAAATGGCGATGGTATATGAATCTTGCTTAAATTTTTTTAAGTTATACTTAATATTCAAGCTCAATTTCTAGCGAATTATAAGCAGATTATATCATTTGACATTTTATGCCAGAAAGAAGTAGAGTAATGTTATTTTTTCATGTAGTAGTTGATTATCATTCACATCTTGCATACTAATGGCGCTATGGATTGATTCCATGAAAAAAATGATTATAATATATCTTTATGGAGAGCTTGTGCAGTGATTTTTTTAGAAAACATTTTATCAACAACTGAAATAAAAAATATCCAACAACAAAACAATGATATGAAATGTATCATTTCTCATTCAAGTAGTGGTGTATTTATAAATAAAAAAACAAATCTTCCCGAAGAAATTAATTCAATTATAGAAAATAATATCTTAGTTTGCTGCAATTTTAAGAAATTACAATCCGCTATAGCATGCGTGAGATTGGTCGCGCGACAAGGTGCATGTGCTCCTGAGCCTTGATCCAACCAAGCTGGATTACGCAAACAATCCACGCATTCATCGCACCGATCACGATTTTGCCGTGGCATGGAGCAAGATGTACGGCAAGGGGCGTGTCTTTTACTCCACCCTCGGTCATACGGAAGAGGCGTGGCAGGACCCGGACATTCGCAAGATGTATTTTGAGGCGATCCGGTGGGTGCTTGGCATGACGGAAGGCAGCACGGTGCCACATCCGCGCGTGGCACGTTGAGCTTTGAAAGGGAGTGATTCGGCAGGCATGAAGAAGATCGGAATGGGGCTGGTGGGGCCGGGCTTTGTTGCAGGACACCATATCGATGCGGTTCGACGGCTTGGAGATGTGGATGTAGTGGCGATTGCCGGATCGTCGCAGCAGTCGGCGGAGAGAAAAGCGCGCGAGTATAAGGTGGATCGCGCGTATGGCGATTACAAGGCGCTGATAGCGGATCCTGATATCCAGGTGATTCACAATACGACGCCGAACCACCTGCATTTGCCTGTTACGCTGGCAGCACTCCAGGCGGGTAAGCACGTCATCTCTGATAAACCGCTTGCCTTGAATGCTGAGGAGGGCCGCAAGTTACGCGATGCAGCGGTGGCCGCCAAGGTCGCGCATGTTGTCACCTTCAATTACCGCGGCAACCCGCTGGTGCAGCAGGCACGCGGAATGGTGGCGCGTGGCGAAACAGGCCCCTTGAGCTTCGTACGCGGCTATTATCTGCAGGACTGGATGAGCGATCCGAACGTCTATTCGTGGCGTTCTGATCCTGCCAAAGGCGGAGTCACATCCGCGCTGGGTGATATTGGTTCCCATTGGTGTGATCTTGCTGAGCATGTTGCCGGAGCGAAGATCGTTTCGGTGCTGGCCGACCTGGCGACGGTCATTCCGGTGCGCTATTCCTCAGGGGCATCGGCGGAGGCGTTTGCGGTCACGAGCGGCGGCGACCGGCAGCCTATGCAGGTAAACGCGGAAGATCTGGCAAGTGTGCTGCTCCGTTTTGACAACGGCGCAAGAGGCTGTTTTTCCGTCGGCCAGGTGCTGCCTGGGCATAAAAACGATCTTGAGCTTGAAGTCAACGGCAGAGCGCTTTCGCTCAAGTGGCGGCAGGAGCAGCAGAACGAGCTGTGGATCGGGCGGCACGACCAGGCCAATCTGAATCTGGCAAAAGACCCATCGCTGGTGTGCCGGGACGTGCTTCCGTATGTTCACCTGCCCGGAGGGCACCAGGAGTCATGGGCGGACGCGTTCCGCAATCTGCTGCGCGATGCCTATCAATGGATACGGGAGGATGGGCGTCCGGAAGCAAAGCCCGCGGCATTACCGACCTTTGAGGATGGCTATCGTTCGACTTGTCTCGTGGAGACCATGTTGCGAAGCCATGCGGCAGGCGGACGATGGGAACAGGTACAGCAATAACTGAGGAGACCGGATGAGGCTCGGAGTATTTACGCCGTTGCTGTCGCATCTTCCCCTGGAAGATGTATTGGCGAAATTGAAGTCACTCCAGATCGATGCAGTGGAGCTGGGGACTGGGAACTATCCAGGTGATGCTCACTGCAAGCTGTCGATGCTGGAGGATGCATCCGCGCTCAAGGAATTCCAGCAGAAGCTAAAGGACCATGGCATGACCATCAGCGCGCTCAGTTGCCATGGCAACGCGTTACACCCGCAGCAGGCGCTGGCGGAAAAAGCACGGGAGGTCAGCCGGAAAACCATTCTGCTGGCGGAAAAGCTGGGTGTTTCCACGGTTGTCGATTTCTCAGGGTGCCCCGGTGATTCCCATGCGGCGCAGTCGCCGAATTGGGTGACATGTCCATGGCCGCCGGAGTATCTGGACCTGCTGCGATGGCAATGGGACGAGGTGGTTACTCCCTATTGGACACAGCATGCGAAGTTCGCGGCCGATCACGGCGTGAAGATCGCCATTGAGATGCACCCCGGCTTTGTGGTCTACAGCCCGGAAACCCTGCTTCGGTTGCGTACGATTGCGGGCCCGTCGATTGGCTGCAATTATGACCCGAGCCACATGTTCTGGCAGGGCATTGATCCCATTGCCGCGGTGCGGCTGCTTGGCGAGGCCATCTTCCATGTCCACGCAAAGGACACGCAGATGTATTCGGCGAATCTTTCCCTGACGGGAGTTCTGGATACCAAGCCGTATACAGATGAGCGCAATCGGGGATGGATCTTCCGCACCTGCGGCTATGGACACGGCGCGGAGTGGTGGAAGGAGTTCGTTTCCACGCTGCGCATGTATGGCTACGACGGTGCGCTTTCGATTGAGCACGAGGACAGTCTGCTCTCCCCGGGGGAGGGACTGGCGCGCGCAACGCACTTTCTGAGCGAGGTCATTCTGAAGGAGAAGCCCGCGGCAGCGTGGTGGGTGTAACGGCGCATATCTTGTAAATGATTCGAACAGTAAATGATCGAGCAGGAGCACATTGGCGATGGATTGCCGTGCCCGGCTCTGAAAATGTGATGAAATGAGGACGTCCGGAGGGTGGCAAATATTTTCATGAATCGTAGAAGCTTTCTTTCAGCGACAGGAAGCCTGGTTGCCGGCAGTTCATTGCATGCGCTGATGCCCCGCATGTTCGCATCCGAGGGTGGTCCGGCAGGGAAGCCTGATTACAGCCTCCGCATTGAGCCATGCACGCTCGACATTGGGCCGGGTGTCTCGATCAAAACTGTGGCGTATAACGGGCAGGTCCCAGGCCCACTGCTCCGGATGCGCCAGGGTGTTCCGATTTCCATTGATGTAACGAACGCAACCGCCAATAGCGATATCGTTCATTGGCATGGGCTCGCGATCGATTCGCTCAACGACGGCGCCATGGAAGAAGGCTCGCCGATGATTCCGGCCGGCGCAACGCATCGCTATTCGTTTACTCCCAATCCGGCCGGGACTCGCTGGTATCACACGCATGCTTCTTCGTATGGCGATCTTTCAGTCAGCACTTATACGGGTCAGTTCGGCTTTTTGTTGATTGAAGGACACGACCGGCCCGAAAAGTATGACCAGGAAATTAACCTGGCGATCCATCACTGGGAGCCATCCTTTGTCCCGATGGTGGAAACGATGCGCGAGCAATCATCCAATATGCCCCTGACAAGCGGGTCGGATGTCGGTTACAAGTACGCAACGATCAATGCGCATATGTTGGGAGCGGGCGAGCCGGTGCGCGTGAAAAAGGGACAGCGGGTGCTGATGCGCCTGCTCAATGCCAGCGCCACGGAAAATGTTGTTCTGGCGCTGCCGGGTCACACCTTCCAGATCATCGCGATGGATGGCAACCCGGTCCCGAACCCACGGTCCGTGGAGACCATCTCGCTTGCAGTCGCAGAACGCGTGGATGCCATCGTGAAGATGAACTCTCCCGGCGTATGGGTTCTCGGCTCAGTACTCGAAAAAGAACGCCGAATGGGCCTAGGGATCGTGGTGGAATACGCGGGGAAGAAGGGAGACCCTGTCTGGAATGCTCCCGCTTCGACCGAATGGGATTACACGCAATTTGCCGATACGGCCGCGGCCACGAAGCCGGACGAAACATTTACGCTCACATTCCGTGATATCGGTCCGACAGGTAAATCGAAGTTCGATACCTGGACCATCAACAATAAGTCCTGGCCGAAGATCGATCCGCTTATGGTTCAACGGGGCAAACGCTACCGACTTGTCTTGCGCAATGGCAGCGGAGATCAGCATCCCATTCATCTGCACCGGCATACGTTTGAGGTTACCCGTATCGGCGAGAAGCAGATCAGCGGACTGAAGAAGGATGTGATCAATGTAATGCCGTTGGATACGGTCGAAGTCGATTTCACGGCGGACAATCCGGGCGATACGCTCTGGCACTGCCACCAGCAGTTACACATGGATTATGGATTTATGCAGCTTATTCGATATTCGGGATGAGTGTGTAAAAGGACAGAGTCGCTGTGGGAATGATGAAGCGAATATATGCTTTTACCTTTTTCGTCGCCGCCGTTGTAACTCTTCCGGCTTCGATTCGCGTTCATGCTCAGGCGTCGCAGAACCAGGAAGGCGCTGCATCCTATGCAAAGCACTGCTCCATTTGCCATGGTGACCAGAGAGAAGGGAATATTCCTGGGTTCCCGCCACTGCTGGATTTAAGCCGTCAGTTGACGCCGCAACAGATTGAGAGCCTGGTCCGTACAGGAAAGGGCCGCATGCCGGCATTTCCGAAGCTATCGCAACAGGAGATGGTGCCCCTGTTGCGATTTATCACGGCCAGCGAGCCTTCCGCCGGCGAGTCAAATGCTTCTGCCAGCCTTGCTGAGGTTGGGCGGCATCTCTTCCAGCGCAACTGCGCATTCTGCCATGGGCGCGATGCTGCGGGTGGAGAAACTGGCCCCGATCTGACTCGCTCGAAGCTTGTGCTTGCGGATGTGAACGGGAATCAGATCTCGGATGTGATCCGAAATGGGCGCCCGGGCACAAAGATGCCGGCATTTCGTTTATCCAATGAGGAGATGCGCAGCGTTGCCGCGTTTATTCATCATGAGGGGGGCTCTTCCCGTCCTGGTGGGCGGCGCGGAGTTGATGTCAGAGATCTGCAGACGGGAGATGTTGCGGCGGGCAAAGCGTACTTCAATGGAACCGGTGGATGTGCAAAGTGCCATTCACCGACAGGTGATCTTGCTGGTGTCGCTTCACGCTTCCAGGGCTTGAAGCTGGAAGAGCGAATGCTGTATCCGGACCACGCAAAGAGCCATGTGACCGTTACTCTTCCAACCGGTCAGCAGATTACGGGCTTACTCGCCTACCGCGATGAATTCACGATCGGGTTGCGTGACAGTAACCGCGTGTATCACTCGTGGCCAGTCAGACGGATTCAGTTCACCGTGGACTCCCCAGTGGATGCCCATGTCGATCTATTCAGTAAATATACGGACGACGATATTCACAACCTGATGGCCTACGTACAAACTCTGCGCTAATGAGGTTGAGTCTTATGAAGTTCTGGAAATACGCCCTGGTTGTGGTTGCCGCGGCTCTTGGTGGGTTGCCTCATCCTGGGATTGCGCAGTCGCTGAACCCTGCTGCCATTGAGCATCCTGCTCCGGATAGCTGGCCTACGTATCATGGTGATTATTCCGGCAGACGACATAGCGCGCTCACGCAGATTACAACGCAGAATGTCGGATATCTCGCGCTTTCATGGGCGTTCCAGACCAATCAGAATGCTGAGATCAAATCCACGCCTCTGCTGGTTGACGGCATTCTTTATTTCACGGTTCCGGACAATATCTGGGCTGTGGACGCGCGCTCCGGACACATGCTTTGGCACTACAACAAGCCGACGGAGGATGGAGATCATATCGGACAGCGTGGCGTCGCCATGTATAAGGAGTGGCTCTACTTCCTTACGCCCAATGGTCATCTCGTCTCGCTGGATGCCAGAGATGGAAGCGTTCGGTGGGATGTAGTCGTGGCAGACGTCAACAAGGGCTACTGGACAACCATGGCTCCACTCGTGGTGGGCAATCACGTGATCGTTGGTGTCTCCGGCGACCTGGATAATCTTCCCGGCTATCTTCGCGCGGTTGACCCTGTGAACGGCAACGCGCAATGGCAATGGGACAGCACGCCGCCTGCCGGAACTCTGAATACCGCAACCGGCGGCATGACATGGATTACAGGCACCTATGATCAGGAGTTGAACCTGATTTATTGGGGAACCGGCAATCCGACGCCTGTACTCAATGGAAAAACCCGTCCGGGAGAGAACCTCTATACCTGCAGTATTGTGGCCATAAATCCAGATACAGGAAAGCTTGCGTGGGGTTTCTCAGTTTCACCGCACGATACCCATGACTGGGATGCAGTGGAAGTGCCTGTTCTTGTAGATGGAAATTTTCATGGCCGTCCGCAGAAGATGCTTATGCAGGCCTCGCGTAATGGCTACTTTTTTGTATTGGATCGCACTAATGGTAAGAGTCTGCTGACTGTGCCATTTGGCCCCGTGAACTGGACCCTCGGTGTGGACAAGGATGGCCATCCCATCCCGAATCCGGCAAAGGAGCCGGCACCCGATGGACGCCTGATTGCGCCGGATGAAGGCGGTCTTACGAACTTCCGCTCGCCTAGCTTTGATCCGAAGACGGGGCTCTTTCTGGTGGATGCGCATCCGAGTTACAGCCTCTATTTCGCGAAGCCAACTGATGGCGCCTATGGCTGGGCAGGTGCAGATTACGGATTGTGGGGCAGAGGTCTCCTGGAGGCGATCGATTACCAGACGGGCAAGCTGCGCTGGACCCATGATCTGGGTGAAGATGGTTCCGGGGCTGGCGTGCTGACAACTGACTCCGGCCTGACATTCACCGGCGATGGATACGGAAACGTCATGGCGCTGGATACAAGAAACGGCAAGACCCTATGGCATGCCGGTACCGGCGTTGGGATGTCCAGCTCACCCATTACCTATGAATTGGATGGCCGTCAGTACGTGTTGACCAGCAGTGGCGGGGTCCTTTTTGCGTGGGCACTCCCCGATGCTGCGATCAGGACGGCGGCTGCGCGGCACAAATAGAATAGAAGGAGCCAGATGCCTCCTTTCGCTTCCAGGGTCGGTTTGATGGTACTGCTTGCGGGGAGCTTGCTGTCCGCGGCGCACCTCTACGCGCAACATGATGAGGACCAGGAGGAAGCCCCGCTGGTAGCTACAGCGGATTTCAATCGCGACGGTATCGCAGACATCGCGAGTGTCGCTGCAAATGGCAGGCTGACCGTTCGGCTTGGCCGGTCGGACGGCACGTTCCTGGAAACAGCATCCATGCCCGTGTCAGAGCGCAAGCCCCGAGCCCTGATTGCGGATGACTTCAATCGCGATAATATTCCGGATCTTCTGATTGGTAACGAAGATGGCACGGTGATGCTGTTTCTAAGCGACGGAACCGGGCGCTTTGCCCCGGGCCGGACGATTGCTCACCTAGAGTCGATTACATCCATTGCAGTGGCTGATTTCAATAAGGATGGCATTGCAGATATTGCTGTGTCTGATCGGCGGGCAAGCAACGTCACCGTTTATTTTGGATCAGGTAATGGCTCCTTTGACCACACATGGTCGTTCCCTCTACGCGTGCGAGGTACTGCGCCGCAGATTACGACTGCAGACTTCAATGACGATGGCATTCCCGATCTTGTCGTTGTGTATGGTGACGATGACGATCCAACATTTGATGTGATGCTCGGGAACGGCAATGGCACGTTTACGATTGCACCGGAACGAGGATTTAGCAGGAGCCCAAACTCACATTGCAACACCCTTACAGGGAATTGAGCCAGTGTGCTATTGGTGAGCCCGTAATTCGTCCGCATGGAATACGATTTGGCGAGGTGCGGGATGAACGCGCAGCCAGTTCCAGGAGCAGCAGGAGCGCCTGGTGGTGCTAGTGCGTATCTCGATTGAAAAACACTCCTCCGGCTGGCCCGGATTGCGCAATGAGTACCGGCACTGCTTACGCCAACGCCTGAGCGATCGGTTTCTGATGATCCAAGGGACACGACGGCGATACAAGATTCACCTCGGCTCGGGGAGCATTTTGATGGAACCGAGTGACCAGTACCTATGCATCGTGCCGGATGCGAAGGCGCGCCAATATGCCACGGGTATCTTCCGTTTGAGGGCGATGCAATTCTATCGATCATCTTAAGCAGGACATCCCTGCTTGCCGAGGACGGTGCGATCAAGGACCAGGTGATTCTCCAGCAACTTTGGGAGTGACCGCACTCACTGTAGGTTAAATCCTCGATTGACACAAAATCGCCGAGGCACTCATCAACCGGAATCACTGCTGACAGGCCGGCTTCTCGCTCCTAATCAAGTCCTTCCTTGAATTTGGCGGCCACTGACATGCCTGTCAGTGCACCCCTCTCAAACCCCCGATAAAACCTAACCCTCGCCACGTCCTGTGTGCGAGTTGTGTGCCCAATTCCGGGCAGGAGGTGTTGGCTTATCTCCGGGAGCTCGTCGCGGACGGTACAGCTTTCCGCCAAATATGTTTTTCTAATGTTCGTTCCTGGCATCGTCCACGTACATCTTTTCGATTGACTCCCCGTATGCTGAGCTTCAAGGGTACCGCCTGGTGACTTGAGTGTCTCGAGTTCGCTGAGCTACGACGTGGCGATATGGACCGACTCGTTTGCACCTCTTATGAGCTGCCTGCGATGTGCCTTTCGCAGCAGGGTGCCCAGAATGACGTAGAGGGCTGGTATGAAAAACAGGTTTAGCACGGTCGAGAGCAACATGCCGCCGACGATTGAGGTTCCGACGGAATGTCTTCCCATCTTGCCTGCACCCTGCGCAAAGACCAAGGGAAGCACGCCGAGGATAAACGCGAATGAGGTCATGAGGATGGGCCGAAGCCGGAGTTCCGCAGCTTCAATCGCCGCATCGACAATCGATCGACCTTGCCGTCGTAGTTGCTCCGCAAATTCGACAATCAAAATCGAGTTCTTTGCGGACAAGCCGATCAGCATCACCAGTCCGATCTGGCAGTAGATGTCATTTGGAAGACCGCGCAGCGTCTGTGCGAGCAGAGCGCCCAGAACCGCCATGGGAACGGCAAGCAGGATGATGAAGGGAAGAGCAAAGCTCTCATATTGAGCTGATAGCGTGAGATAGACGACCAGAATACCCAGCCCAAAGATGATGAGAGCCTTTCCGCTCGACTCAATTTCTTCAAGTGCCAGTCCTGTCCAGGAAAAGGTCATACCTTGCAGCATGTTCTGCCTGGCGAGGTGCTCCATCTCGGAAAGGCCTTGACTGGAGGAGAGACCAGGCGCGGCCGAGCCGTTGATCTCCGCGGAGCGGAAAAGGTTGTAGTGGCTGATGACCTGCGGCGCGGATGCATTGCGGAGGGAGACCAGGTTGTCGAGTGGGATCATCTGATTGGTGTCGGAGCGCACGTAGAACTGGCGGATATCCTTGGCAGTCTGCCGGAAATCCTGATCTGCCTGCACATAAACTCGGTAGGACCGGTTGTTGAAGTCGAAGTTGTTGACGTACTCCGATCCCATGTAGACCTGCAGAGCATCTGTGATCTGCCCGAAGGAGACGCCGAGCGCTTTCGCTTTCTCACGATCGATATCGACGATCAACTGCGGGTCGGTCGACGTGAAGCTGGTGAAGAGTCCGGCGAGTTTGGGATCCTGGTTGCCCTTTGCCGCAATCGTGTGTGCCACGCGGTCAATATCCTGCAAAGTATTGCCGCCGAGGTCCTGCAGTTCGAACTGAAAACCGCCAAAGCTGCCGATGCCCTGAATTGCCGGGGGCTCGAAGGGAATGATGAGGCCGCCGGGAATCATCATCAATTTGCCGCGAAGGTCGCCGACGATCTCTGCCGCGGAGTGACCTTTACCCTTGCGGCTGTCCACAGGTTTGAGATTAGAGAAGATGATGCCGTAATTGGGGGCGCTGCCCGCGAAGCTGAAACCGGTAATTGCGAAGGAGCCCTGGACGTCGTGGGTGTCGCGAAGTACCGCCTGCGCCTGATCCACGAGGCGACCGGTGTAGGAGAGTGAAGCGCCCTGCGGAGCCTGTACCTGGATGATGAAGTAGCCCTGATCCTCCTGCGGCACAAAGGCCGTGGGCACGTGCGTATACATATAAGCAGTGGCCGCGAGCCCAGCAAAGAAGATGAGCAGCATAAGGTAGCGAAGACGAAGTACCACGTGGATCGCGCGCGCATAACCACTGGACATGCCTTTGATGCCGCGGTCGATGGCATGGAGAAGTCCGTGCGACAATACGGGCTTCCGCAGCAGCAATGCGGCCAATGCCGGGGAGAGCGTGAGCGCATTGAAGGCGGAGATCGCGATCGAAAAGGCGATGGTCAGCGAGAACTGCTTGTAGAGAATGCCCGTAGTTCCGGGAAAGAACGAGACCGGAATGAACACGGAGATGAGTACCAGCGAGGTTGCGATGACTGCGCCGGTCACCTCGGCCATGGCGCTTGAAGTGGCGTGATGGGGGTCGCTATCACCCTCCGTGATATGCCGCTGCACATTTTCGATCACGACAATGGCGTCGTCGACCACCAGACCAGTAGCGAGCGTGATGCCAAAGAGGGTGAGCGAATTGATAGAGAAGCCGAAGATCTTGATAAAGGCGAAGGTCCCCACCAGCGAGACAGGGATCGTGACAGCCGGGATGATGGTAGCGCGCCAATCCTGCAGAAACAGGAAGATGACGACGATCACGATGACGATGGCTTCGCCCAGCGTCCGGACGACTTCGCGAATGGAATCGCCGACCACGGTGGTAGTGTCGAAGGCGATCACATACTTCATACCGGGCGGGAAAGTCTTCGATACCTTGGCGAGGGCAGCTTTGGCCTGACGATCTACCTCAAGCGCATTGGCATTGCTGAGCTGCTGTACACCGATACCAACCGTTTCGATTCCATTGAACTTCAACTGCCCGCCGTAGGTCTCTGCGCCAAGTTCGGCGTGGCCCACATCTTTGAGTTGCACGATGCCGTTCGGCGTGTTCTTGATGATGATCCGGTTGAATTCGTCCGGCGTACTCAGTCGTCCCGCGGCGCTCACGGTGATCTGGAAATCCTGTTTGCCGTTCGAGGGAGGCTGCCCGAGTTGACCGGCTGCTACGACGACATTCTGCTCCCGAAGTGCATTGACCACATCGGTGGCCGTGAGAACGCGGGCGGCCAGGCGCGTGGGATCCAACCAGATGCGCATGGCATATTTGCGCTCGCCGAATATCTGGACGTCGCCCACGCCGGGAATACGTTTGAGCGCGTCTTTTACGTAAACGTCGAGGTAGTTGCTGATGAACAGATTCGAGTATTCGGCGTTGTCCGAGTAGAAGCCCGCCGCAAAAACGAAGTTGCTGTTGGCTTTGGTAATGGTGATGCCGGTGGAGTTGACTTCGGCTGGTAGCTGTCCACTCGCGGTCGATACTCGGTTCTGCACGTCCACCGCAGCGATATCCAGATTGTAGTTAGTGTCAAACGTGGTGGTGATCTGGCTGGTGCCATCGCTTCCGCTGGTGGACTGGATATAGCGCATCCCCGGCACGCCGTTGATCTGCTGCTCGAGGGGAATGGTGACGGCGGATTCAACCACCTGCGCGTTGGCGCCCACGTAGTTACTGGTTACCGTCACCTGCGGTGGAGCGAGCTGGGGATACAGCGAAATTGGCAGGCTGGGAATCACGACTGCGCCCGCAAGGATAATGAGGAGGGCGCAAACGGTAGCGAAGACCGGCCGGCGGATAAAGAAGTTAACAAACAAGGGGAGCAATCCTCTCGTGAAACATCCTGTTGTGGCAGACGCGCAGACTGCCGCTCCGAACTTAGCCGGCGGGCTGCACCGGTGCCCCGTCAATCAGGAGTTGCGTACCGGAGACGATGACCTGATCTCCATTGTTCAGTCCTGACAGAACGGCATAATCGTTGCCGACGGTGTCGCCTAATTGGACAGGGCGCTGCCTGGCTACTGCTTTGCCCTGCTCATGTTGCACGATGTAGACAAAAGCCTGGCCACCGAGGCGCGAAATGGCGAGCACCGGAACTGTCGGGGTAGCCACCGTGCTCCAGATCACGCTGGCCTTGACAAGCTGCGCGTTGCGTACCGCATCGGCCCCGGAGCGGAGCGAGGCCTTTGCCAGAATGCCCTGAAGACCGTTATCTACTTGCGGAGAAACAAAGTCGATACGGGCACGCTCGATAAGCTTGCCGCTATTGTCGAGGATGTCGACGGGGAGACCGCGTTTCACCTGGGCGGCACGCTCCGAGGGAATATAGATGTATGCTTCAAAATCGCGGTTTTCGTCCACCGTCGTCAGAGGGGTCGTGGGAGACACGTAATCGCCGATGTGAACCGGGATGTCGCCCACGACGCCGTTAAACGGCGCGCGGATTTGGTAATAGCCAAGCTGGCTGGCCTGAGTCTGCCGTGACGCGACGGACGATTCGTAGTCTGCTTTGGAGTTTCGATAAGCCTGCTCCGCCTGATCGAGAGCGTCACGGCTGGTCACGCCCGCGTTGAACAGCTTGCGCTGACGTTCCACCTCTACCTCGTTGTATTGATATACCGCCAGCTTCTGCTTCTCGGTGGCTGCTTGTGCGTCAAAAGTAGCCTGCTGCTTCAGCGGGTCGATCACCATCAGGACCTGGCCTGCCATTACCCGATCGCCAGACCGCGCGAGGATTTTGGTAAGGTTGCCGTCCACCTGAGGGGTCAGAGTGCCGGAGCGACGAGATTTGATGGTCGCCACATACTGGTCACTCTGCGGGACAGGGGCGGCCTTCACAGTGATGGTCTGTACGGGCATTGCCTGCCCGCGAGCAGCGGCAGCTGGATCGCTAGCCGGTTTGGCGCAACCGACGATGAAGACGGTTGCACCAAATAGGACGAGAGAATTACGAATTCGACCGATCAAGATTGCTCCACTTCCAAGCTTTCCTACTCTGTCCGCAGCTTGCCCATGCTGCTAGAAACGAAGGACATTCCTTTAAGTTCACTCGGCGCTGGGGCCAAACAATTGAGCAAGCCCTATTCAGTTTCGCTGGCTTGCGCCTTGGTTGTGCCAGGGGAAGTGCGAGGAAGTCCCATCCCGCGGCGGAAGATGACGCCCACATTGCAGCGCGACAATCGGCGGTTGAGAACTGACTCGGTGATCTGGCCAGACCACCAGAAATCTTCCCCGACTTGTTTAACAGTCCAGGACAGAATATATAGTTGTCATTCGGAAGCCAGCAAGACTTCTGTGTCTAATTCGAAGAGGAAGTAAGTTGCCCGGTGGAACTCGCTGGTTGGGTGTGGAGCGCTTTGTCGTACCGGCTCATTCCGTTCTTCTCAGCAATACCGATTTCTTCAGGCAAGCGCTTTCGGCGTCGCAGTCAACCGGAGCTCCGGACTCCCGGATGATGGGCACGATGAAACGTGCATTGGTGGATTTTTCGCGGTATTTCGGCACAGAGACACGTGATCGGCTCCGTCAAGAGTGATGCGACGGCTTGCGCGCCTACAACGTACCAATCTGCAGGTGACGATCGGCAGATGCAAAGCAAACGTCCGGACCAAGGGCCGTTTCTTCGCGGCATATCCGGCACGTAAGATGCCGAAGGTCCAGCCGCGTTTCGTGCTATGGACACGGATTATCAGTTCGGATTTGGAGCAAGTTTGCTCGCGCATGAGATTGCCGCCATTGGGCAGCGGGGCAGTTCGCCGCACTCGATGCATTTCATAGTGAAGAGCATGTTTCCTCAGCAAGAAGTATTGGATAAGCTGGGTTCGCAGTTCCGGGGATGCCTCAGTTGTCGAGCACCATCATTGATGATGGGCTCACTCGCGAAGGCGAGGGAGCCGCCCGCGTCGGGACTTCCGCCGTTGCCTGCGTATCACCTCGGCAGCCCATGGCGCAACGGTTGGGATCACCAGTCGAACAAATGCCAATCCCGCGTGCAGCGAAACTATTGGCATTCGAAGAAGTCCTCAAATCACAATTGCGGCCCGTCAAAATACAGTGATTGCTCGGAATCTCCGCGTATTGACACTGAGAATGTGCGCGGGGCTTCTCACTGGCCGCTCGGGAGCTCCTCGTAAACTCTATTGCCCACGACAATGTCAATTGTCGTAGGTATAATCGGCTGGTGGAGATTTCGCTCATTTCCGGGGCGCCTGACGCTGGGGGCACTGAAACGCCAGAAAACGGCCTCGTAGAAGCCCAGCAGAGGCTTCGCCGGATGGTGCTGGACTCCGTACCCACCCCAAATTCCCGCCGCAACTATGGCAAAGCCCTCGATGACCTCTTTGCGCTCTCGGCCGGGCGACCGCTCACCCGCGCCCTATTTATGGAGTACCGGGCGTCGATGGAGGCCCTGGCGCCCTCCACCGTCAACGTCCGCCTCTCCGCGGTCCGGAAGCTCATCGCCGAGGCGCGGCAAAACGGCCTGATCGGGGTCGAGGATGCGGCGAGCCTCTCCGAAGTCCCGAACATCCGCCAGAAGGGAACCCGGTTAGGGAACTGGCTGACGCGGGAGCAGGCGAAGGAGCTTCTCACCGTTCCCGATCGGTCGACGTTGAAGGGAAAGCGGGATTACGTGATTCTGGCGCTCTTGGTCGGCTGCGCGCTGCGCCGGCAGGAGCTGGCCATCCTCGATGTCGAAACCATCCAGCTACGAGAGGGGCGCTGGGTGTTGGCTGATCTCGAAGGGAAGGGAAGACGGATTCGGACCGTAGCGGTCCCGGTCTGGGTTAAGCAGGGAATCAACGCCTGGATGACCGCCGCCGGCATCGAAGACGGCCGGCTGTTACGGTCGATCGCGAAGGGCGGCAAAGTAGGCAAGAGCCTGAGCGACTGGGCGGTTTGGTCCGTCGTCGAGCAATCGGCCAAGGAGATTGGAATCGAGCAGTTCGGAGCCCACGATCTGCGGCGTACCTGCGCCAAGCTCTGCCGAAAGAGCGGCGGGGACCTGGAACAGATCAAGTTCCTGCTGGGGCATAGCTCGATTCAGACCACCGAACGCTATTTGGGTTCTGAGCAGGAGATCGCGATTGCGGTGAATGACTCTTTGGGCCTGTGAAGCCATCCCGGATCCTGTAAGCGAATCGCTTGCCGGGAAGATCGGCATAGTAAAAGGATAGGGATGGCAAAAGCGGCGCTGGACCTAAAACGGGGTGACTCCCGGGATCTACTGAACGAGATCCGGAGGCTGATCGAAGAGGCTCGCCGACAGACGGCCGCAGCCGTCAACGTCGGGTTGACTTTGCTGTATTGGCGGATTGGGAACCGAATCCTGCGAGAGGTCCTGGGGAGCGAGCGGGCAACCTACGGGGAGCAAATTGTCGCTACACTGTCGCGACAATTGAGCTGGTCGCACCTCAAAGAACTGTTGCCCCTCGGCCGACCGCATCAGCGCGAATTCTATGCCGAGATGTGCCGTATCGAAGGTTGGAGCGTAAGAACGCTCCGCGAACGGATAGATTCAATGCTTTATGAGCGCACCGCGCTCTCCAAGCAGCCCGAGGAGCTCGTAAGCAGCAGTTAGCCGCGTTACGCAGCCGCGGTGATGTGACCCCGGCAATGTTGCTGAAAGACCCTTACATTCTGGACTTCCTGGGCCTCTCCGATCGATTTCTAGAGCGCGATCTTGAGGATGCCATTCTGCGCGAACTGGAGACCTTTCTCCTTGAACTGGGTTCGGGATTTTCGTTTGTAGCTCGGCAGAAGCGTATTCAGCTGGACGGGGAAGACTTCTACATTGATCTGCTGTTTTACAACCGCAAACTGAACCGATTGATCGTCGTGGAGCTGAAGCAGGGAAGCTTTAAGCCCGAATACAAGGGGCAAATGGAGCTCTATCTTCGTTGGCTGGCGAAGAACGAAGCAGAACCGGAGGAGCAGAGCCCTATGGGGATAATCCTGTGCGCCGGGAAGAATACTGAGCAGATCGAGCTGCTCGAACTTGGGTCGGCGGGCATCCACGTTGCTGAATACCTCACGGTTCTACCTCCCCCTGCAGTTCTCCGGGAAAAGTTGCACAGAGCTATCGAGACAGCTCGGATGAGGATTGAGACAGACTCATAATGTGCGCGGCGAGCAAACGCCGAGTCTGTTCCTTTGATATGGCGGAAGTGCCGCCGTAGGGATATGTGCTGGCAGAAGAGCAGGGAGAAATGTACTTTTGCAACGCACGTTGTCTCTGCCGCGTCGCGAAGCAACTGGTCACATCGATCGGAAGACCGGCGAAGTGAAGCGCGCACCGAAGATCACGCGCGAGATGATGGACTCGAAAGTGACCGAGGCTTGCGTAGAGCTTCGTGGAGCTGGCGTCGATGAATCGTCTCACTGCTACAAGCGACTTGATCGGGTACTGGAAGCCCACGGCAGCACCGTGCGGATTCTGCACACGCTCACTCCGGTCGGAGTAGCCATGGCGGGAGCCCATGAGTTCGGCCCTTACAAGGACTAACCACTAACAGGGGACTGCTTCGGCCGTCCCCGCTTTCCTGTAGTACAGGTCACGCAGATGAATACCCATAGTTGTGAGTTACGATTCGAGCGATTACCCAAAGGGCATCCGCTTTTTAATGTTGCATAATCCTTGAAACCGTGGCATCTTCTAACAGATTTCTACGAAAGGACGCGCCCATTGGCGGATTTCAAACAGAACACGCTAAGCGGGCAACAGCGACCAATAAATTGGCTGCGTGGCCGGGCGTCTCTTCGGCCGCGCTAGCCGATCCTCGGCGCCTCCTGCACAACTCAATGCTGATCAGATGATTACGATCGTGCTGAGCTTTATTCGGCATGATTGCTGTCTTTGATCGCGCAGCACTGTCCAGCTGCGACATGGCTCACTGCTTATCAGCAGTGATGCGGTAGACCACACGTGTCTTCGCGCAGCGAAACCAGTTGCTGTGCCCGGGAATCTCTACGCTCTGAAGCAGAGCTATCAACTCCGGCATTGCGCCGGTTAGAAAACGCAACAATGCTCGAGTTTATAAAACATGTGTTGGGCGGTCAGAATCAGTTTGCATCTGGCGGCTTGCTGCTCATGATCCTGGGTAGCATCGGAGTCTTTCTGCGCGCTTTGCCGCAGCGGCTCTGGGTGTGGCTTGTCGCGCAAACCACGATGACCGTCTCCGTCAAGGATGAGGACGATGCATGCGTCTGGGCGAAGGAATGGTTCCTCGAACAGAAAGTTCTGAAGCGCATTCGCCGAGTAGACCTGGATACCACGCTGCGTGGCGCGGAGTTAGCGCTTACCCCACACCCGGCAGGGGCTGGTTTGTGCGGGGCCACCGGCCATTCTGGGTTTGGTTTTACCACAGCGATGGCACCAAGGGTAGAATTCGCCGAGTCGCATAGCGTCGAAACCTTGGCTGAGTTCCAGGGTCTACTGCTCGCCTTAGTGCGGGAAAGTACCATTCTGGCGATAGCTTCCATCTGCGATTAGTTGTCACACTTCGCAGTGCTCTAACGACATCAAGGAGGATCTCGAAGGTCGGTCTATCTCGTTATACGACTAGACCGGTTAAGAAGAGGTCAGTGTTTGCGATGGACCGCGATGGATTGACTGCTTGACGTAATGTGCCGCGCGAGGGCGACTAGGATTATTTGGCCACTTCGGGAGATAGGCGGACGCTACGTCTAGTCAGAGGAAGATACGGCTTTCAAAGTGTCCAGGATGGCACGCACCTTGACCAACTCACGACGGTAACACGGGTTCGAATCCCGTCGGGGAACGCCAACAAAAACAAGGCGTTTAGTTAATTGTGCCCTGTCACTGTTGCCCACATCACAAAAAGTTATGGCAATCACCGTGTTTGGTCTTCGATTTTTGGGTCCCACGACATCTGCCGTTCAGCTGCAAAGTTCGACCAAATTTGCGCTCGAAATGGATCAAATCGTCCCGATCTCGAGGGGAAACTGAGGCCCACAGGCCAGCAGATTCCTTCCTGGCGGTTCTCTCGCCAGAGCGGGAAGAGCGCTTTCGAAACCACGCGACGCCAGATAGCAACAGCCTTGGGTCTGGATCAAGGTGCCCGAGCACGCTCGTGAGTTCCAACACCTAAAAGCGTGCCTCGGCGCAATGCGAGCGGCGATTGCCTTAAAAGAACTAGTCCATGCGGACTTGTCGGGCTCCCTCTTTTGCCCGCCTTATGTCCTCGTTCCTTTTAATCCTGGCCCTAGGTGGTACCCGGCAATAGAGCGAAAAGGGTGGGATTGGACTGAGATTACGCCCAAATCTTCATTGCGCACGGAAAAGAAGGATATGCGTAGTGCGTCGCTCTGTCTGCGAGTTGTGGTCAAGGGGCGTTCTGCGGCGCTACTGTATCTACACATCCTCGCGTCGGGGCAGCATTTGCTCGCGGGTTATCGAACCAATCAAGCGCCTCCTTAATTTTTTGCCGATCGGAGGGAGTCGTATTTCGGTCGAGTGCTCCAATGATCGGCTGACCATTCGAATTCTTCTCATTCCCGCTGATCCAGAGTTTCTGACGCTTGGTCAGATGCCAGGAGAGGGGTTGGTCTACTTCGCTCTCTCCGGTATCGATCTGCGGTGTTGCGGTGTGCGCGTCATGGCCCTTTTTGTAGGAGATGTGCTGCTGGTAGCCCAAAACCACGTGATTGATGGAGAGCCGCGAATCGAAAGCGCACTCCAGCAGATCTAGCTCCCGGCGGTTGCGTCGAGTGGTGGAATCGAAGCCTGAGTGAATGGCAGCCTCCGGAGGCGCAAGCAGTTGGGCGATGGGGCCCCAGCGGCCGGGGGCCTTACGCGGAGCTTTCCATGCCCCGTCTAATGGAGACCCAGGTTGCCGCGGGTCTCCCGGAGCGTAGGGCTGGAAGACGAGATTTGCCTGATGGGCATAGGAGTCTGGGCTGTCTGTATCGTCAATGTCGTCACTATTGCGGATCTCAATTAGTAACACCGGTAAGACCCGACTTTTCGGAAGGGCGTCTTTGGCGGATCTGAGGAACTCGATTACGGAGTTAGTTCCGTCGTTATCGTAATAGCCCCCGTCGACGAAGTGGTAAGCATTCTGCGCTTTACCCTGGCTCATCTCAAACGGCAGCCTCGCGGGCGGGGAAACGTAGGTGAAGCTGGCCGAAAGGCGAGCCGCAGTAAAGAGGGAGATGTCCGCGTAGCCGCCTCGACCTGTGATCGGTGGATGGAGCAAGGTTTCACGACCGTAAACGCCGAGAAATGACCCGGCCGGCAGTATTTGTTCCCTTCCTACTCTTTCCGAAAAGGCACTGTAGTTCGAGAGCAGGAAGCGATCCCCTGTTTCTACTACCGTAGTGTTGAACGTGAACGCGGGAAAGTGGGCGCGAGGATCTTCCGGAGCGGCGCTGGCGGGCAAGGTCTGGGGCAGCATGGCCAGCGAATTCAGCCGAAAGCTCGATGGATCGGGAAACGCTGCTTGCAGGTCGGATTTGTCCTGGAAACAGGCTTCGTCGTTCAGGTTACGCTGAAACGCCATTTCCAGCGCCCAGCCGCGGTCGAAGCGGTCCAGCGACGAGAAGAGATTGTAAAACCAAGGAAACAGGGTGCGAAGTGTATCCGGATAAGCCAGGCCCCATGCCACCGCTTGCAGCGACGAGCACTCGGACGACTGCAGAACGCGCCGCCGGAAATGACCCTCCGGGTCGAACGGTCGGTCGGCGAAATACTCATGCAGGAACGCCATGGCCGCCACGCTTCCTCCGGAAACCGAACTTATCAGCAAGATATGCCGATGAAACTTCGGACCAAAGGATTTTTCCAGCTCGCCCAGCACGGTGGCTGTCCAGGCGGCCGCATGGATTCCGCCACCCGTGGCGGTGATGATAATCACGGGTTGTGGGTTACCGGAGGTGTCATAGGCCAGATGCTGCACGTAGTAAGCGGGGGTTGGAAGATTGGCTGCCACTTCGGTCGGGTTCAGCGGGCGCACCGGAAAAACATGCTCAGCAGGGAAGGTATTGATCAACAAGATCGCGGAGATCGCTAGGGTCAGAACTGGAATTCGAAAATGATCAGCGAAGAAGGCGATGCCAGCCATGGTCCAGAAGACCACAATCAGCAGAATGGCTACGTAGGCAATTACCGGGAAAGCACGTGGAAATCGCAGGTGCATCGAACCAAGAAGAAATACCAGGAAAAGAACGAACGAGACCACGATTGGCAGGAAGCGAACCCTGAAGTTTTCTTTGCGGTTGCGGAAATCCCGGATCGCAGGTATGAGCAAAAAGAACATTACGGCCAGTGCAAGCATGGTGGAAAAGATGCCGACGCAGAGCGAAGCGACAGGAAGAGTAACCGGGGCCGACACCGGCATGGCGAGGATATAGAGAATTACCGCACAAAGAAGAGTCAGCGTCGCCACCACATGGCCTGGGCGAACCTTATGACACCGCTGATAGCCGGGACCCAAAAAGCACAGCGCACCCAGCAGCGTATGTAAGGCCTTCAGCAAGCCCGCAGGCGGAATTTGCTTGATCTCATCGAGGGGCAACCAGAGCCACTTGGGCACCAGGAACGCGCGCGCGCGGTCCAGGTTAGAGGGATCGTAGCTCCAATAATAAAGGATGGCGATGATGTGCCAAAACGCGAGCGCCAGAAACGCTCCGCACAATAGCGAGGCGATTGCCAGCGGGCGATTGCCCTCCCCTTCATGCACTATGTTGAAGGCGATGCGATAAAGCAGAACCAGGCCAGGCAGTTGGGCACCGAAGAAAACAAAGGTCTCCATCTTGTCGTAGACGATGAAACACGGGGGTACCGGGCTGCCAAAGCGCTCCGGTCCGTAGGAACAGACGATGCGGGCGGCGAGCAAAGCGAACCATCCGGGAAGCACCACGGTGAAGCCGGCTAAGATCCATTGCACCCAGTCGGAGGGCGTAAGAATGCCGCGGGTGATGGAAGCGACTTCCGGGTTAATATCAAGGAGCGCCAGGGTGGGCAAAAACAGCCACAGCAACAGACTAAAGCGCATGAAGTAGAGATAGCGGCAAAGGTCACCTGGAACGTTGCGGATACACCACCAGAGGTTATGCCATTCTGGCATCTCGTTTGTTTCCGCCGTTTCGTGTGCCGCGAGTTGCCCGCTCGTGGGCAAGGTACTCGGAGTATCCATACGAAACCTCTATCAGAGGTACTAATGTGGTCAGACTCTGCCGATCGGCGTGTAGCTTAGCTGAAGTTGGCCCAGATGGGATAGTGAAAGTCGGGTGGCGAGCGTTTCAGACTGCTTCCCTTTTGGAGGTTTCAGCACAGCGCTAACGTCGGTATGAAGTTCATGGAGAGCGAAGGTCTCGGTTGCGAGGCCGACCGGCGTGTTGTTCCGAGAGGCGTGTGAATGCATGCCGAAATAGGATGGCTTAGCGACAAAGCGCCTATTGCCCTGGCGGAAGCGTCCCTAGAGAGAAGACTTCCCGCTCGCACAGTGCCAATCGACATCAACTAGCTAGCCGCTGGGACAGTATCCTTCGGGTTATCCAGGATTGCCAAGACCTTATAGGTCGCTGACTGCTTCTTCTTACCATCCAGGCTGACGGCCCATTCCAGCTTGGCCTTGTCACCATGGAAATCGGCCTCGATTTCATCCACGAGCGGCATTCTGCAACTCAGATGATTGTCCTCTGGACCTCATGCGCTCAGCGAACTGGCTTTTGCAACTGACGATAACAACTCGGCGGTCCGGCAACTGTATAGAGAAGGTTGCTCGCCAAACTGAAGACCTCGAAGGCGCGCGCGATCTTTGTCACTCCCGCGTTTCATCAGGGCTGCAACTGCGAATTTCATCTGTCGACCTCCAGGTCAAGACTTAGCACAAAAAATCATAGGCCCCGATAGATTCAGTCGCCTATATCCAAAAAGTTGGCCGCCTTCGAACGGCAGAACTACGAGATCCATGTTCTTTCCGAATAACTGACCCCGAGTGGTCATAGTTTCACTCGTGAATGGGATGAGCTTTGACGCACTGAAGAACCCCGACGTTTTTAGTGAGGCGATCGAGTAGCTCGCCCAACGTCAGCACCTTCCGATCATCACGTGCATCGCAAGATCGCTTGTAGCGGACCGCTGCGATCAAGTTCATAGGCCGATTGACGGGGGTGCTCCGCGAAGCCGCCTGTCGTTTAAACGGCCATTACTCGCGACAAGTCGAGGTATCAGGATCGCTTCTGATCCGGGAAAAGGGGTCGATACTCAGTAAACGACCTGAATCCCCACAGTCACTTTATTCAGGTATTCGAACGAGGGGGCGGAACGGCCATTCTCCCATGAGATCGAACCGGAGAAGTGCTTTTCCTGGTCAAGGCTGATGTTGTAAGTGCTTTTTGCATGTGGCTGAAGACCCGAGACAGTTCGTGACGACACGACATTGTTGGTGGTAAAAGGTGCCGTTTCAACAAAGAAGAGCTCACACCAGGAACCGTCGAAGGTAACTGAACTTATCCCGTATTGGACGGTTGTTTGGGAGCCGAAGTAAATCCGGGAGATGGAATACGTCGGGATATGTACATTCGGCAGACCGGCCGTAGCATTCGAAATCGATTGGGAGGTTACGTGTCCGCCGCCATCGTATTGAACATAGGGAGTGATCGACCACCCGTTGGCGGGAAGATTGAGCGTGCTGCGAATGGAGGGGTTCGCTGCAGAGACCGCGGCAGTCCGTGCATTTGCGGTTGCGTAGAGCTTCGATAGATAGAATTCGGCGCGTCCCTCTCCCATGAGATTGGTGCCTCCATACTGCGTATCGAACTCTGCTCTCACACCTCCCATTGCATTAAGAACGGAGATCTTCGAGGGTTTTCGCGAATCGAGGTCTGCGAGGTTTTGTGGAGGCTTTGGGAGTCCCAAGAGGAACGGACGTACGAACTGAGAGGGTAGGGTCACCGTGTTCGTGGTCTTGGCATTTGCCGAACCGGTGTCAAACGTGATGGCCGGATCTACGTGAATCAGACCGGGCAAGACGACCACGTTCTTTGCAATGTGAAGTGGAGCGAAAGCTCCTGTGGCACCAAAGGTTGGAGCGTTATGGACTGCGGCGATTGCGGAAAGCTGAATTGAAATGAAGTCTTTCGTTGCATCTGCGGGGGCGCTGGGGGCACTTGCCAGGGGACCTGAAATTGGGACGGCGACGCCGTAGAAATCGGTAATTCCATTGATTGTCAGTTGGAGAGAGTTTGACAGCCCGGCAGGCAAGGGCTCATCCAGCCAGATCTCGAGGCCTAAATTCTGCCTTGCACCCAGTACACGCGCTGGGTAAACAGTCTTCTTGCCTTGCCCAGGATCATATGTGACCGTGACCGCGTTCGCTGAATACGTCGCCTTGAGTTGGACATTCGCATTCACATACAACGCATTCCGTAGGTGCTTCGTGTCGGAAGATGCGAGGGTAGGCGAGGCAACAATTGTTGCGTCGAGGACGTTTCCGTGTGCGTCCTTGGCCTCAATCAAATACGTTCGATCCGAATGCAGGGGCTGCTTGAGAGGGACGGTCATCCTGCTTTTTAGCCTTATCTGAATCTGGCCGGATAGATTTAGAAATTGAGAAGAAACATCATTGAGACTCTCGATAGAGGAGTTTGCGTTTGTCACCTCGTAGATCTTATAGTTCTGAATGATTTCACCGGGCGAACTCGAATCGGTAAACCATCCCGCAGGAACGGGTGCTCCGACACCCGCGAGCAATAACCAAAGATGGTGGTCATCGCCCTGATAGGGGATCACGGAAATCGAGGTTGCCTTAAGGGTCTGTGCGGAGCCACTGGCATTTGTCATCAGCAGGCAAACGCCCACCAAACCCATTGCGCGCAGTACTCGGGTGCGAGAACGGCTCAAGGTTCTACCCTTTCCCGTTCGCCAGCTTCTTGGCTGCAGACTTCTTCGCTGCGGATTTCCTCACAGGTTCATTCATCGAAGCGGCGACCGCAAATGGTAGCGTTGCTTTCGCAAGCATAGGAGAGTTGGCGCAGGGCGCCAGCTGCATATACACAGAACTGAACGTCTGGAGCCCTCCACCTGTGATGAGTTCTCCGGAAGTAATGTCGTGGGCCGACGTGCAGGACGAGAACAGCGAGTCCTGATACATCTGCTTCATAAAACGCGGCACGCCATAAGTGTCGTAGTCGAGGTTAGGAACTTGTTCCTGCCATATGTCACGCAACTGAGAGTCGGCAGTATATTGTGCAGGGACAGCCCCGCACCAAAGATTGATGACCAGCTTCAAATGGTATTCAACCAGATCCATGGCCTTCTCCTGGAAATAAGGCGCTGCGCTGGGGTGGTGAGGACACAGCATACACTCAAAACAGGCTCTTCATTTCAATGTCCTTAGGCGTCCAAGCGGCCACCTTCTTCTTCGTAGCTGGCGGTTCAGTAAGCTCCCAATAGACGAAACCTGCTTGAGAAGCGCCGCGCTGTAGTGTTGCCTTGACCTATCTGAAGGGGGCAGGCCTACTCGAAAGGCGCCCATGGTTCTCTGCGCCACATCGCGGGAAGATTCGAAGATCGATCCGCTCGTTGCGGGAACGCTCTAGTGGATTAAGGAATTGTCCGGTATCTGTCGTCTTCTGCCCAACGGGATATATATCCTTTCGTTCGAGCCTGCCTGCGAGTTGCCATCGCGAATAGCTTCCCGAGACGGCCGGCCCGGTTTATTTCATCACCTCAAGCCCGGGTTTCACGAGACCATAGAGCGCACCGCCAATGCTTGGATACTCCGTGGCCAGCCAGGTGATCAGCGGCACCGCACCGAAGCCGGCTACCCGGAGATAGAAGTCCAGCCCCAGCGATTTCGCATTCTTGTTGGTGATACGGCTCAGCAGGGGGTTGCGATGCATCTGCGCAAGCACCAGCACGATGCCTGCGCTGAAGGATAGAAACAGTCCCGTCACGCACCAATCAATCTCCTGCTTCGGCTGGAAGGGATAGCTATTGATTGCGAGCATGATCAGCACCAGGGCCACCGTGATAAACAGGAGCAGATAGCGCATTTGTGCCAGGACCGCACGGATGAAGGCTACATAGCGGATGGCCAAGAGCTCCTCAGCCAGCAGCACAACGTTCGGCTCCTTTTCCGGTTCGGCATCCCTGGTCACGCTTTGCATAAGGGTATGTCTCTCCTGCAGCCAGTGCGGCAGCAGGATGCAACACAGGATGATCTCCGAACAGGCGGCATACATTTGCTCGATCGTCTTCATATACATCCATCCCCGTTTGCCGGGATTCGGCGGTTCGACTGCATCACGTAATGCCTTAACGTGTTGCTGCAGCTGGGCTATCTCTTCTTCCAGTTCCACTTTCTTCTGCGCTAATTCGCCGCTCAGACAGTCCGCAGGCATCCCCGGGTCATTGAGGATCTGCCGGATGCCTTCGGTCGAGCGCGACATATCGCGCCAGCGTTCCAGTTGGCCGCTCTCGCGCAGCATGCCGACCCAGTGAAAACCCTTCAGGCGCGTAAACGCCTGCCGCAGCGGCACGCGCTCGAGTGGCTCCAGCAGGTGAGCGCGCAGCGCCGCCGACATCAGGAAGAGCCGCGCCGCGGCGCACAGCGCGACCAGCAACAGCGGCACCAGCAGTAGGCCGATGAAGAACTCGTAGAGTGTGGTTGGTCCGAGTCCCCATCCGAAATGGTCGAGTGCCCGCATCGGGCAAAGGCCGATCCATAGAGCGGCCAGCGCCGCCAGGAATAGCATGAGTGCCACATCCAGCAACTTCGATTTCCATCCCTCAGCCCGCACGCGAAAGATCTGGTGCAGAAGCCGCCGCGCGATCATAAGACAGGTCGTGTCTTCGAGCAATCCGATCTGCAGCCGCGTGTCAGATACGAACATGTCTGGCTGCGTCCGCCGATAGCTGGTGCAGTTGTCGCTCTCGAGAGTCGCCGCGTCTGGCATAAGCGGTCGCGAGTCCATGGTCAGCCGCAGCCGCCGCGCGTGCAGAAGCGCCCAGAAAAACCACCCCCACAGCACCAACAGCGCTGGCGTCAATGGCGAGACGCCGCTTGTCGGGTGCAGGCAGCGATAGCTAAAGAAGGTTCCCAGTTGCTGTCCTTCCCAGGAGCGCATACACAGCCTGACCCACATCGCCGCCAGAGCAACAGTTGCCGGAATCGAGCTCCAATAGAGAACTAGGCATAGCCTCGACTCTTTCCACGCGAAGAGACTGGGCACATCGTGCGACCTCAGTCGCACGGGCCGGAACGTCTTGCCTATCGCGATGATCCAGGCTAGGAGTCCCAGCACCAGGGTCACGATACCCAATCCCAGATTTTGCCGATCCAGGTGAATGGTCGGTGCATTCAAAAAAGTCGACACGGGAACTGCGACCACGACGCTCATCAGAAAGAGCGCCCCACCGCCAACCTGCGCGTATAAGGCACGCCGGTGCGGCATACTATTCTCCCGGATGTCCAGGTCGCACGTCAGGGGCGAAGCGTAGCTCGCGGAGCACAATGCCGCGATATGCAGCAAAGCAGCGAGCGATAGCAGCACACACAGCGCCTGCCACACATGCGAGGGATAGACCGGGATGATTGTCGCGTTTTTCTCTTGTGGTTCCCCGGCCAAGCCGCTGGACGTCGTCAGGGTGGCTACGGGATAGTAGCCATCGCTGCCCACTGCAGTCAGCCACAATCGTGGATAGTTTGGGCATGCCGAGCCGACACAACCTTCATTCCCTGGTCTACTTCCATACCCATACAAAATCGGCGGCGCGGAGCGGCTTCGATTGACCTGTCCGATCGTGTAGCTGGCGGCGTTGAAGTAGGCCTCCATTTCCGCACTGGCAAAGGTTCGTAGCTGCCCCGGCAACTCCGGCGAGCGGGCCAGCCACACCAGGGGATATGGTGTAATGCTCAGCGAACCGATGTAGGCCGTGTCTTCTCCCTCGCGCTGCAACAGTAGGTCCGGCTCCATCACCAGCCTTGTATCCGGATTCGATCGATGCAGCCATTTGGCCAGAAAGAGCCCGTCCATCGGATTGGTCGCTGTAATATACGCAAAATCAGCATGAAGTTGCGTCAGCGTGTGGGAAATCGACATGACCTGCGCTTCCTGCGAGAGCGGCGTGATGTCTGTCGAGAAGTCTGGCAGCGTGTCCTGGGATCCTTCGTCGCGGGTCGTCAGTGGAAGGTACGGTCTGGGTGTGCCGCTGTCGGAGTTCGAATCCTCGCCGCCTTTCTGCGAGTTCCGCAACAGCGAAATGTCCCGCGGAAATGGCACAGAGAACACCTCTGCCCGCATGTCGCCTGCGGTCGCAACTTTTTCCGTTCCATACGCGGTGCCGTCCTCGTGTAATAGCACCACATGGGTGACCTGGTACTCATATTGATTGGGAAGTGAAAGCATGCCCGCGATCGCGTTTCCAGAAGCAAATGAGACATAGTTAAAGTTAAAGGCCCGCTTCGTATCGGGCACGCAGGCAACTCCCTGCCAAAGTAAACAACGGTTCAGGGTGCGATACGCCTCTTCCGTTTCGGTAGTGCCCGCCATCTCTACGCGTTTCACGGGCGATCTCGGGTTCACTGATCGGTTCGTCAGGACGGTATCGAGTGTCTTCACCAGAGACATGGCCGATCCCGAGTATTGCGGCCCGATCACGCGGAACTTCCCTTCCTCATCGGTAACGAAGGATTGAGGCATCCGCGGGCTTAGCTGCAACTCGTACGTAAGCGCCTTCTTCAACTGCTCAGAGTTCAATCCATCGGCCGGCATCTCGGCCACTAGAAACATGTAGAGGATGTTCGGCGTTTCTCCTGAACTGGAGCGTTGGTCAAAAATCAGCAAACCCGGCTCTTCGCTCATGTGCTGCTCGGTGAGTCCTGAGCCGGGGGAGTCGCTCTTTGGCACCCGCCAGGGCAGCCAGGAATAGCTGATGAGGTAGTGATTATCCGAAGCCGCCCCAATGAGAGCATCGATCGCGCGATCAAACTCAGGGGCAAGGTGGCTATGCACCGGATCGGGCACAGTGGCAATCACCGCGTGCATCTGGATGCCGGGCATAGCACGCAGATTGTCCGGCAATCCCCAACCCGTCCCGGTCGCGGAATTGCATTCCGAATTGGTTTGGGTTTTGACGACAACGTGCCAGTCCAGTGACTCACCATCCGCGTTGGCACTCTCCGCGACTCTCGCTTCCGGAGCGGGAGCTGCCTTCGGCGGTTCCCGCAGACTCGACGCCCAGTATTCGCAGGAGGCCAGCCATGGGCCCCGATCGCTTGCCGCCTCCCGAGATGTCGCCGCTGCTCCCGGCGCAGGCTTCGGAGCCGGACCATGTCCAGCCGAGGAGTGCAGCATGAGCCCCGCTCCTACAAGGAGAGCCGCAACGGCAGACCCGCCTCGCTTCTCCATGGGGCACCTCCCCCACCACGCATCCGGTGCGCCGTCGCCGCCGATCCTCCGGCGAAGGAGCACCCTGACAGCACGGCTTTTATATCTGTCATGGTGACAAAATGACCCGCAGCGTTACGCCCAAAGCGCGACTTCGCGGGGCTCACCTCTCCATTCCCGCTGAGCAGAACAAGTTCCTGAAGATACCCCTCGTTCCAGCAGGAGGCTCACGCCTGTGGAGGCAGACGAATCTCAAACGCGGGCCCCTATTGCCCGTTCATGGCAATCAGTCTTGGCTGCCATCGCGACAGTGCTTTGATAACGCCGGACGCGGATTTTCGCTCCTGCCGGCGCTTTCGCCAGGGGATTCTGTGGCTGATGGCGAAACGCGCTGTGACTTCTCGCCACTATCTCGCAGAGGTATGGCGAAGTCCGTCAAACTAGTCCCTCAGCCTGCGATTCGCAGTGTTTGCGGCGCGGCCGCATCGTGAACCCCTGGCAAAGCCGTGTGAGGAAGAGCGCATGATGTCGCAGCAAAATATCTCTGCTTCCACACCCATGGGGGGAACGCTGGTTCCTGGCGGAGCCACCTTTCGCGTCTGGGCGCCTCGTGCATCAGGCGTGTTTCTCAACGGCACTCTGGGAGGCGCAGCCTGCACCGGACAGAGCCCTGACCTTCTGCTGGCGAACGACGGCAAAGGTTATTGGACCGGCCTCTTTCCCCACGCCGCCGAAGGGGATCTCTATCGCTTTCTGGTAGTTGGTACTGGTTCCACCGGTAACAAGCGAGATCCCTATGCGCGCGAGCTTGCGACCGACGCACCATTTCCCGCGAGCAGTTCTATCCTTCGCTCCGCCACAAGCTATCACTGGCACGATGCTGCCTTTGTGACGCCTGACTTCAGCAACATGATCGTGTACCAGGTGCACATCGGCACCTACGCCGTTCGAACCGCCGGTGTGAATTCGACTTTCCTGGACGTGATCGGCAAGATCCCTTACCTGGTCAGCCTGGGAGTGAATGTGCTCCAGCCGTTGCCCGTGGATGAAGTCGAAGCGAACCCGTCCATGGGCTATAACGGCGCCGACTTGTTCTCGCCGGACTTCCCCTACGGAGTCACCGATCCAGTAGCACTCACAAGTCATCTCGCAACCATCAATGGCCTTCTTGGCGCAAAGGGCCTGTCCCCACTCGGTGTGCAGGATGTCACTTCCGGACACAATCAACTGAAAGCGCTGGTCGACCTCTGTCACGTCTACGGAATAGCAGTGGCGTTCGACGTGGTCTATAACCACGCTGGCGGATTCAGCGTGAACAACGCGCTCGACGATCAGTGTCTCTACTACTTCGACAGAGTGCCGGACCGGGGAAACAATAACGACAGCCTGTACTTTACGGATCAGGACCGGGGTACCGGCGGACTCGCCTTCGCCCTCTGGAATAACGACGTTCGCCAGTTCCTCCTGAACAACGCCTGTTACTACATCAACGAGTTTCATGCCGACGGTTTCCGCTACGACGAAATCAGCATCCTGCTCTCTACCAATCGCGACTCGGGCTGGAGCTTCTGCTGCGATCTCACCAGCACCTTCCGCTACATCAAGCCGCGGCTTCTGCAGAATGCTGAGTACTGGCCTAGTGAATTCGACGACTATCCAAAAACCTGGCCGCAGATCCTCGCTCCGGTCGCAGACGGCGGAAGCGGGTTCGATGTGGTCCAACACGACGCACTGCGCAAAGCCCTCCGCAGTGTGCTCCAGTCAGCGGCGGCCGGCCAGCAAGCCGCAGTCGACTTCGACAGCCTCGCACAGGCGCTCTACCCTCCGGGATTTGCTCATGGATGGCAGGCTGTCACCTGTATCGAAAATCACGATGTGGTCTTCACAGGAAGAGAACAACGCGTTCCTGCTGTTTCCGATTCCTCCAATCGGCGATCGTGGTACGCACGCAGTCGCTCGCGCTTTGCGACCGGCATTCTGCTCACATCTCCCGGCATCCCGCAGCTCTTTATGGGACAGGAGTTCCTGGAAGACAAACAGTGGAACACGCCGCCCGATCCCTCTTCTCTGATCTGGTGGGACGGCCTCGAGAGCGGGATCGATTCTGCGATGGTGAACCATCTCCGCTTCACACAGGAACTGATTCGCCTGCGCTGGAATCAGCCCGCATTGCGCGGAGACAACGTCAATCCCTTTCATATCCACAACGAGAACCGCGTCCTCGCATATCACCGGTGGCTCGACGGGAGCGGCCAGGACGTCGTCATCGTCGCAACTCTCTCGGAGAGCACCTGGTACAACTACGCCATCGGCTTCCCGTTCGCCGGCCGCTGGGCCGAAATGTTCAACAGCGATGTCTACGACAACTGGGTCAACCCCATCGTTGCTGGCAACGGAGGATCGATCTCAGTCTCCGGTCCGCCGCTTCACGGCTTTCCGGCGTCGGCTCCCATCGTGATTCCCGCGAACGGGTTTGTCGTCTTCGCGCACGAGCCTAGTCGGTAGCCCCGCGAAGTCGCCGGCATCTTCCCCCCATGCTCTCGCACCGATTCACGAAGAAACCGCGACACGTTTCCCGTCGGACGAAGACATGTTTGGGCACGCGCCACTCCCGTCAGATCCGTAAAGCCTCGCGGGGGCGCTCAGCGCAGGACCCAGATCTGATCCAGAAGTCACGTAGCTTCCGCTCCCCTGACTTAATTCTTGGAGGACGTCAATGAGAGACGGTGAGACTTTTCGCCTACGGCTTGTTGTCCTCCTTTTTCTCCGACCCTATAGGTGTCTCGCCCGTATGCATCACATTCTGTAAAGTCTCTGGGCTAATCTTCGTACTTGCCTCGCTAGCTCCTTCACCAGATTGTTGGGGCGTCTTCGAATCAATTGCAGTACTTCTAGCAGCAGGTACCCTATCACTTGGCGAGAGCTTCGAGGCGAGTCTATCTAGGCTGTCGGGGACAAGCCGCTCGGCAAATCCCGCGAGAAAGGCCCACAAGAAAAGCTTTCCATACTCTACGGCTGTTGTGGGCACCGTCTCCCAGGCAAACCAAAAGTGTGACAAGACTTCCTTGCCAGCTTGCGGAGCATAGAAAGCTGGGAAGACAGTGCCTGTCAAGATGCCACCGATGAACATGAACAACAGGACGGTAGCGAAGATGGCGCCAAGTAGAGGCGACAGCCACAGATAGTAGTCTGCGCTATCGAGGCCGAAGACACTGATCAACGGATCACCGTCATTCGGAATGCTCTCCATTCGCCGTTGTGAGCTGACAAAACCCCCAAGGATGCCCCAATAAATCACACAAGCCAGCATTGCGGCAAATTCAAAACGATAGCGACCACAAACGAAAAGCAGGAAAGCACCAAGCAGGATCGTGTATATAACGACAGATAAAATGCAGCGCTTCGTTAGCGACCTTCGCATTCTCTCCCGCATTGGTATAAGTGAGTAATGCCAATGAAGGACATCAAGGATACGAGTCAGGTCAGCCTTAACCATCGCCAATTTCGCTGGAGTGTCAGTCTCACTCGGAGGGTTCGAGTTAGTGTATTTTTCGTACACCGATGGACAGGCAATCTCCCGAAAACGTTCCCGGATGATCCAGGTGTTTCGGTTGACCACCTCAGGCGGCTGCAATGAGAAAACGATATTCTCCAGCAGGAACACATCACCCCAGGTAAGGTCATCAGGCCTTTCGCTGGACTTCGTGATCACCGCATTTGCGCGGGGGTCGGCAGCGTCTAGGGTGACATATACAGCAATGAGATGGTCAAAGTAGGACCATCCATAGTGTGGTAGATTCGGTGGGTCTCTTAGATTGAGAACGATACCCAGCCTGCGCCAGAATTTCCGCCAACTTATCATTTGCAAAACCTCCGACAGGGAATGGCTCAACAAATAGAGCTCGACTCCTGGGCCCGGCAAATGTGACCAGTTTTCCGCGGACAGCAATGATACTGCTGATCACACTGTCACGAAAAGACCTTTCTCAGATGAGGCGCTGGAAAGGTATGGTTCTATCTCCGAGCGGCTTCAGCGAGGGGTTGAAGAGATCTGCGCGGGTCCCTCTCGAAAAGCTCACTCATCGACGTGCTACAGCCTGCCTCAAGCCAAAGGCGCTTCCGAAGATGAAGCACGTTGTAATCGTCATTTATAAGCTCTAAACTCCCCCGAATATCTACACTGTCAATGCCGTATAAGGAGGACACATGGATAAGAGAAGTGAGGCGGTTCTGGCAAATGTGGATTCCGGCTTAGCAGACAAGGTTCGTGCAGCGGCAAATCAGCTCGCCACGTTAGGAACATATCTCCTTGTTGTTTCGGGTCTGCGCACAGCGGCAGAACAGAATGCACTGTATGCGCAGGGACGGAATGGCGCGCCGGGCCACATTGTGACAAACACTAAAGCTGGTCACTCAATGCATAACTATGGTCTAGCAGCTGACGTTGTGCAGTATCTGTCTGGAAAGTCGGGGCAGCTTAACTGGGATTCGAATACACCCCAATTTAGAGCTATGGTCGCCGCCCTTGAAGCCCAAGGGCTCGTCTGGGGAGGCGATTGGAAGACATTCCCAGACCCTGATCATTTCCAGATGCCAGGCATTCCCGCCAGTCCAAACGGCGCAATGCTCGCCGATTACGGTGATGGCGGGCAAGCAAGTCTTAGGTCAATTTGGAGTCTTAGGTCAATTTGGAGCAAAGCCGCCGCAGGGACTTATGCCGTTTGATACGACGAAACCTTCGGTTTCGTCGTCGCCGCTTCGGCTCGACCGAGGAGTGAAAAAATGTGCTTGGTACGTTCGTAACCAGTCACCTTAGCAATGAGCTATATACGACGAATATTGATGTCCGGATTATCAAAGTCTTTATCTCGACGTTGGTAACTGCGCCGGATGGACCTCCGGCTCAACAGGGAACTCTCCTTGGCGCAGCTGATGAACCTGCCAGCACATCTTCGGATCAACATCAGAAAGCATTCGCCATCTTGACGTTGGGATGGCTTCCTTCGCCCGCTCCGAAGGCAATGTAGCCGCGCAGAACGATCTTGTTCTGCACAGCGACCGAAACGCCGACGCCTATATCGGTTCGCATTCCATTCGAAGCCAGCTGGCCGGGGGCTAAGGCAACATTGCCGGCATCAAAGAAGGTATAAAGCCCGTACTGGCCCAACGGGTGCTTCTTCAGGCCGATCTGCGCAATGGGCTTATCGAAGTCCACCTGCGCGAGCAATTGATTTGGTGCGCGCAACCGATAATCGACCAGTCCGCGCAGGGTATCAATGCCCTCGAAATCCGCACCGCCGAGCGTAGGCTGCAGATAGAATGGAACACGACTTTCCGTTCCGGTGTAAGAAGCAGTGACTCGTCCGGCGACGGTGACGGTTCCCGCCAGGCATGAGCCGGTCACCTGCTGCATGCACAAGGCATCTTTCCACCACGGTCGATTGGCGAAGTCTGGGTTGCTCCATCGGCCGTTTCCTTTGGCCCGCTTCAATAGATCCACGCTCACGTCGGCCCAGCCATCGAGGCGGTCGAACGAGTATTGATTAGAGCCTTGATCAAAGTAGTGCCGGTACATCACCTCGGCTTCATGTCTTTCCCAGAGGATCGGCCTGGCCGTTGGCGTGCGGATGCTTAAGCCTACTCCGACTTCTAGGAAGTCCGGCTGCGTGGTGGAAGCCGGTGCTCCCGGCTCACCGTAAAAGGTATTCACTGATGGCAGCGATGTGTCAGTCACACCTTTTGTCACCGGCCGCAAATACTTCAGCTCGCCTAGGCCTCCTACGATTCCCGCTCGGCCGCTTACATAAGGCAGCGGCATGTAGCCGTTGGCTCCGACCCAAGTTTCCTGTTGGCGATACACGGCGTGACCTGCAAGAGTGCTCGAGGGCCCTAGGCCGTAGAAGTCCTGGGTCCGCAGGTCGAATCGAACCAGATTAAGATCTAGGTTGCCCTTGGTGTCATCGGTCTGCCCCGGGCGCCCGTTTTTACCTTTGATCTCGATTGGCCGTATCGGCCTGAAGACTATGCGATATTGTCCGCTGGCCACATAGGACGAGTTCATCGAATACAAGCCTTTGAGAGTGAACTTGTGATTGGCATCCGGTGCATACACCACGTGAACGCCGCCTCCAAACCCGCTGCCAGTACCGATATTTCCCATCGTTGGGCCCACGGGGTCCAAAGTGAAAAGGTCGATCGCACACTCCTCAAGGGTATGAAATCTCCAGGCCGGCTCAGCTTGCGAAGGTGGAGGCGTGGCCGGCGGTGTGCCGAAACCGGCGCGGCACACAGATTTGGTCGTCGTCCAGCTCTCCGCATGCACGCTCGCGGTTGCGAGCAACCCCAACAGCAAAACGGCTACGCATCTCATACCTTCAAACCTTGATGCGCCGCGACCGCTGCTTTTCCGACTGCCTGCACGAACGCGCCGGCGGTGCTCGCCTGATGCAGAACCTCTGCGGGCTCCGCCACCTGTCGCGATTGCGGCAATGATGCATTTACGCTGCGCGCAGTTTGCACGGCTTGATGCTGCAGGTCCGAGAGCGGCGCTTGTGCCGCCGCTGCCGCCTGAATTCGTGGAATGACCCCGCCGTAGGCTGGCGCGGCAAACACCGGCCAGTCATCGCGAGGCGCCATCGCAAGATCCAGTAGGCTGTCGAGAGTGTTCGCGGCCTGCGCTCGCGCATACTGCGCGTCCGTCGGCCATGTGTTGGTGAGGAGTTTGAGGGCCGTCGCTATGATCGACGTGTGATCGAAGATTGTTTTCGAGATCGTACCTGGCCGAATATATGGCGATATCACAACTGCAGGGACGCGAACGCCACTCATTTTGAAGTCGAATTGCGGATTCACGGAGCTTAGCCCATCAGGTGAGGGAAGCGGCACCGGTTTCACATGATCGTAGAGGCCGCCGTGCTCGTCGTAGACGATCAGTAAGACACTGCTGTGCCACAGGTCATCGTTCTGGCGAATCGCATTATAGACGTTATGGATCAGCGTCTCGCCGTCGCGGACATCGCTGTCAGGATGCTGGTCGGTCTCAGGAAGCACTCCACCGGTCGATATGTCGGCCGGGTGATAGCGAGGTTCTATGAAGCAGTATGCGGGCATATGATCCGCCGGGCCCGCACACATAGCGGCGAAGTTGCTGTAGTCCTGGTAGAAGAGGTTCTCGTGCGCCATGAGGCCGGAGAAGCTGAGCGTTTCCGACCAGTCCGACCAGAATATGCAGGAGGGAACTTGATGCTTCCACAACTCCTCATACACGGTATAGAAGCCCTGGTAGAACTCGGGCGCCATATCCAGCCGCCCCCGCGATGTGCCGCAGTGGACATAGAGCCGGTTCGGCAGTGTTGGACCGGGAATCGATGAAAACCAGTGGTCGCAGACTGCATAGCTGCGAGCCAGAGTCGTCAGCACCGGGAGCGACTTCGGGTTGAAGCACTTCATAATGTTCGCGCCGGCCGCCGCGCTGCCGCTCTTGGCTTCATAGTTGTTAACGAAGCCGGACATATCGGGCTGCTGCCCCGAAACGGGGTTTTGGGTACCGTAAAGCTGCTGAACCACGTCGGGGAAGTGGTGGTTCGGATCTGCTTTCAGATCGCCTGTGGGCCTCGCGTCGCGCGAAGCAAAGATCTTCTTTTCAGTGGAATCTTCGTTAAAGGGAAGCGCGGCCGGGTCCAAGCCTTCAATGTCATAGTCCGGGCTCTTCATGAAGCCCAGCATGTGATCCAGGCTCCGGTTTTCCATCATCAAGACGAAGAAATGATTGATCTGCGCTGGCACGGTAATCTCCGAAGGACTTTACGCTAGGGGAGCCACAATCCTCATTTTTCAACTCCACGGTTGCGAACGCACTGCTAGCGTTGCGCATCCTACACGTGCATCAGGAACTCTGGATTGTCAGTCAACTTACAGAGAAACGGCAGCGGCTTAAAATCCCGGTCGAATTTGAAGATCTTGTTCTGCGTACGGCTCGCGATGTAGAGGTTGCCCTTCTTCGAAAAGGCCATCGCTCCCCCATTCTTAATTCGCAGGCCAGGAATTGGCATTAGGCGCAGATTGCCCGGAGGCCGAGAGATATCGGCGCGGAGGATGTGGTTGGCACCGCTGACATATAGCTTTTGCTGGAAAGCCACCAGATGTACCGGCGTTTCGACTACATTGCTCTGGCCGAGGAATTTCCCGTTCCGGTCGTACACCTTGATCCTGCCGGCGGGCTGGTCGACGACATAGAGTGCTTTGTTCGTCCATAGGACTCCACGTACGGAATGTTTTTTCAATCCTGCACCGGAGTAATGCAGTCCGGCTGGCAATGGAACCGTCGTCGTAGCTGGCCGGCTCAATGACCCAACGCTGGACGCAACAAAGGTGCCGGGAAGAAATTTTCCATGGGCGGGAAGAGCCGAAGGAATCGGAGCCGGCTTGCCGACTTTGCCCGCCTTGGCGACCGCAAGACGGGTGACTACGTTCGTGTCCTGACTCGATAGGTAGCAATTGTCATCGTCGAACGTGAAATCGAACGGATGCAGAATCCCCTTGGTCGTCTCTCGTGATGCAAACTTCCCCACAAAGCGATACCTCGTCTTGGAGCCTTCATAGCAAAGCAGGCTATTCTGCGTCCTGTTCGCGACAGCTACATAGAGATATGGCCCGACCGACTGAATTCCGCGCAGCTCATCCAGGACGACTCCATCGGTGTCTTCGAGGACGGAGGGAGTAATGAGCTTTCCGTTCTTATCGTAGGCATGCACATTATTCTTGTGTGGGTGTCTGCCCGGCTTACCACCGTGAAAGGTAACAAAGAGCATCGCCATCACCTCTGTGCGGAAGCCTTCTGACGTGACCAGTCTTCCGCGATTGATGCGGTCCTTGATGGACTATTTCTATAGTGCGACTCCACGGTGAAACATTTCAGGCGCGCCTGTCACTATCTCACGCATAAGTCCTGTTTCGTATACTTGGAAACGTATTTACAACTTAATCGACAGTCTCGATTTACTTGACAACACTAATTGCTGCGGCGTAGCGTCCCGCGGATCAAATCATGGGTCTCCGATTGCGTCGCCTAGGAGGAACACCTTGCATTCCAGCGATTTCCCGACCCAAACTCCAGCAACACGCCTGCGCACCAATCCCGGCCTGACAGTCTTCGGCGGCGAGGCTGCTGCGCTGGCCCGTCGTTCTTCCGACAACGTTCATGCAACCCGGACCACTCCGTGGCGAAGCATCCTGCTTCTTGCAATCCTGCTTTCCGTCTCATTGCATAACAACTGGGCGCAGGATACGGTTGCCAAGTCGGACGATCAAAAGGTCAAGAAGGCCTTCTATACATCTAAAGACCGCTTGAATGCTATGCACTCGGCAGCCCTCTTTGTCCCGACACAAGTAAGCGAAGTCGACATCAGCAAAGGTCCTCCGCAGGAAAAGCATCTCTTCCTGCTTCACTATGACGATAAGGTCATCTGCGACTTCGCGACTCCGGGCAATAAGATGGGCGGGAAGACGCCGAAATTTGGTTGCAAGATTACAGCAGTTGAGAGCGCCGATGGGCAGAAGCAGACGCTCACACCGGATATCGAGGAGAAGGAGCCAGTCAAGGTCAAATTCGGCGGGAGCGACAATGAAGTGTTTGCCGAGATTGTAGCCACGCGGCTGATGTGGGCGCTGGGCTACTACGCCGATGCCTGGTTCCCGGTTCATGTGGAATGCCACGGCTGCCCGGCGAACCCGGTCTCCGGCTCAGGTACTCCAGATGTGCGCACGTATGCGCTGGCTAACATCGTCCGTAAGTTTTCCTGGCAGAAGATGACCGAAAACGGTAAGGACGACGAGGGCTGGAGTTGGAAGGAACTGGATACCGCAAACAGCCGTCCTGCCTATGAACGCGATGGCCTTAAGCTGCTGGCAGCCTTCATGCAGCATAGCGACAACAAGCCTCCGCAGCAGCGCCTGACCTGCCATAAGGTGGATGTGGATACGAAGACACAGCCGCCCACAGCGACGTGCGACAAATCTGTGATGCTCGTTCAGGATGTCGGTGCAACCTTCGGCGGAGGAGGATGGTTCACCTCGAATAGCTCAGCGAAAATGAACATCGATATCTGGGCCGGCAAGAAACTTTGGAGCAAAGCTGGCACTGAAGCTGCGCCGCAAGCGTGCCAGGCTGTCCTCCGCAAAAGCCTTGCTGCGAAAGACGGGTTGAGCGATCCGGCGATCAGCGAAGACGGACGCCGTTTCGACGCCGGCCTGATGTGTCAGCTCTCTGATCAGCAGATCGAGGCTCTCTTCAAGATCTCGAGGGCTGCTGAGATGCCGAAGTACCACAATAGCGACGGCAGCTTCAAATCCGGTGTGGACGAAGCTTCGGTCGTGCAGCAGTGGGTGACCGCCTTCAAGAAGAAACGTGAAGAACTCGCACAAGCACGCTGCGAGTGGAAGGACAAGCCCGCGGACCTTTCGGTTATCGAGAATCCGATGAGCCTGCCCACGGTGCCGAACTACTGTTCGTCAAAGCCGTTCTAGTACCTGGTTTTTCAGCTCGGGTCCCTGCATGAACAAAGGAGATCCTATGAAACGCCGACCTTTCTTCACGCTACTTTTGTTTGCATCGGCATTGTCCAGCGGCCTTGCAGAAAACCCCGGCTGCGCGGCGCCCGACAATATGACCAAGGACCAGAAACTGCCCTGTATTCGAGCCGGCAGCATGATGCTGGACCAGCCAACACTAACCCCCACCCAGATTCAGAATGGCCCGGACTTCGATCCCGCGCAGCCGGAGGACAACCGCTTCTTATACTTCACGGCCGACGATACGATCGGGTGCTATTTTCGCCCACACTATGCATTTTCGAAGGTGCCCGGCGACAGCATGAAATTCCAATGCTGGCACATGACTCCACAGGGCGGGTTTTATAGCAAGAATGGCAACGTACTTAAGGTCGATGCTGTCAAGGTCGTTATTGAAAAGGATAAATACGGGGAGAAATCAGCATCACTGTTTCCCAAGGATGATACTGACAACCAGCACGAGATTAAAGCAGACCACTTCAAGATCAAATACCTTAAGCCTCCGTTTCCCGCTCACAATCCGCGGTTCAACGAAGTGTTCACCGGCGTTGCCACCACCCGGTTTATGTGGGTGCTAGGTTTCCCCGCGGATCATATTTATCCGGCCGGAGCGGCCAGCTGCATTGGCTGCACGGATGATCCATTTGGAAAGAAGCTCACCGATAATAAGGCTTCTCTGGCGGACCCTCCAACAGTCCTCAAGATCGTAAGCGCGGAGCGAGAGCTAGCCTGGGATGAGATTAACCCAGATGATGATGAAACCTGGTCATGGAAGGATGCGGCTCATTTTTATTCCGACGGTGAATGGACGCATGAGCAGAAGGTACAGTACGACGCGTATCGTCTCGCTCTGGGTCTGCTTCATTACTTCAATGCCTTGCCGCAACAGAATCGCCTGGATTGCGCGGAGTGGGCCAAAGCGGATTCTGGAAAAGGGAAAACCTGCATGAAGCCAGTTTTTTATGTGCATGACCTTGGTTCTACATTTGGCAAGAAACGCAGCGTGATCGACCTGCTGGGCACCAACCCGCGCGGCATTTTCAGCGCATATGAACCACAGACCGTGTTTACAGACGCCGGCAATTGCCAGCTTCGCGACCCGCTTTTGGGAGATAAGCAAGTCCTCAAGGAGGCGCAGGACATCATGATCCAACGCCTCGCCAAACTCGACCGCCACACGGTGAAGTCGATCTTCCGCGTCGCGCGCTTTAACATGGCGGACCAACAACAGGTAAAGCGGCTCCGGTCGAAGGGTGCACCCAATGTGGATGAGGCCGCTCTGGACGAGTGGACTGATGCCTTCATGAAAAGAATCGAGGAGATTCGCGGCGCCAAGAATTGCAAGACAAGCTGATTCAGACGTTGACGATGGTTTCCTGGTCACACGCGTGGAGCACCGTCAGGTAACATCTAGGATCTGTCCCTGGATTCCTGGCGGAAGCGACCAGGCGCACTTTCGAGCGACGGCAGACCAGGCTTCCAGCTGGCGCAACGCCACCGGCGGCCGGAACGGCTTACGCGCTCATTCGTTCCCGGGTCAGATTCATCAGGATCTGCTGGGCTCCCAGTGTCTCCGGCCCCTGGCCATCTCCTTCGGGATGAAGGCGTGTGTAGCGACCATGTGTGTCGAGCGTCCATGCCTGCCTCCGGTCCCGCAAGCATGCATCCAGAATCTCCCACAGCTTCTGCTTTCCGGCGGCCGCCAGGACTGGCGTCGCCACCTCGATCCGCTTCGACAGATTCCTGGACATCCAGTCTGCCGAGCCGATGAAGAATTCCCCGTCTGCCGGATTCTCGCTTCCGTTGGCGAAGTGGAAGATGCGGGAGTGCTCCAGAAACCGACCGATGATGGAACGCACGCGAACATTCTCCGCGGAAAAGATCGAACCTTCCGCTACGAACGGCGGCGGAAACGAAGTCCATGGCGCGTCGCGTAGCTCGGCCACCGGCAGTCCCGCGATCTCGAAGAGCGTCGTGTAATCCGCCTCCTCATCCAGCTCGTACACATCTTCGGAGGCTAGATCGAATCGTTCGCGGAGCATCTCGCGAATGCCGGGATCGGCTTCCGGCCCAAACTCCAGCCGCACCACCGGCTCATAGCGCCGCTGCCGAACCTGTTCCCGGACAAGCACGCGGATTTCCGCCGATGGGTCTTCGTCCAGGTCCACTTCCGCGTCGCGCGTGATGCGCACCAGCGTTATTCCCGAGATGGCGATTCCTGTATACAGCTTTCCGATGTTGCCGCGCACGAGCTCGTGCAGCGGGATCAGCAGCCGCTGCCCAGGGTCCAGCCCCGCAGTCAGCGGTACCCACTGCTTCACCCCGACAGGAATTTTCATTCGCGCCACGATCGGCTCGGTCCGCTCGGGATCCTTCAGGCGGCAGGTCAGCGACGTGGAGAGATTGGATAGAAACGGGAACGGATGCTCGGGATTGATCACCAGCGGCGTCATGGCGGCAGAGACGTTGCTGTCGAAATACGCTCGCCTCTTCCCGTTGCACTTCGGTTAGCTCATCCCAGCGGCGGAGCAAGATTCCGTGATCCGCCAGCTCCGAGATCACCGACCTGCGATAACACTCCACCTGCCTGCGCAGCATGGGAAGGAGTTTCTCCCGCAATTGCCGCAAGCGCGCGCGCTGCTTTTCCGTCCATCCCTCCCGCAGCAGGGCTACGCGCTTCATGAAGAACTCGTCGAGATTCGAGGTAAAGATTGCGAGAAACTTGGCCCGCTCCAGTAGCGGCGTGCGCTCATCCAGTGCTTCCGCCAGAACCCTGTCGTTGAAATCCAGCCAGCTCAGATCGCGGTCGATCCAAACTCCCGCCAGTGCAGCCGGCAGCCGCTCATTCAGGAATCCGTGGTCGCCAATCGACGCGAGTACGTTTGTTGCCATTTCCTGCACTCCTCAAAAAGGGTTGGGCGTCGCCAGCCTAGCAGGCGATTGTTTCAAGCCGGCGAATCAGGACTCCGCCCTCGTTGCGCGCTTTTGGTTCCTGCAGCGGCTGCCGAGGCGACCGCCTGCCGCACCAGATCTCCCAAGAGACCGTCTACCTCTTGAGGCGAAGATCGAATGGATAGGGGAACACGTCCGTGATACGAAACTTCTCCGCTAGCTTGTGGGATGGATTGAGCAGAAAGTTGACCGTCTCAGGAACGATCACACTCGGCACCCGGAGCAGCACGCTCTCGTTCTTTTCGAGCCAAGCGGTGCCTAAATCGCGCGTCACTTCCAGTTGCGCCTGCCAGTTCTTCGGCAGATCGTCGGCTTTGATGGATGGAACTTCTATATCCGGTCCTTCGATCTTCAGCAACGCAAGTTTCGGTGGCACGTCATTCGCGCTGGTGTGAACGCAGACTTCCAGCAATGCAGAAGCTGGCATCTCGGTCATGTACACAATGGCATCGCCGGCATGATGCCAGCGGCCAGCGGCCTTCAGTCCCCGGTCCCGCTCAGATCGCGATCGACCTGTCTACGGCGAACTCCGGCACCAGCTGGACACGATAATACGTACGTACGTATTATTAGTCGTATGAGCAAAGCCTCCCTTCGCGAAGACATTCTCAATGCTGGTCTCAAGGTGATGTTTCGATCGGGATACCAGGGAGCTACTGTACGAGACATCTGCGCAGCCGCCGGTGCCCCGCACGGCTCCTTCACCAACCACTTCCGCTCCAAAGAAGCATTTGCCCAAGAGGTACTGGACCGCTATTTTGCCAATCTCCGGGGATATGTCAAAGAGGCTTTGGACGACGAGTCACTTACTCCGCGGCAGCGACTGAAACGGTATTTGGACATCATCAGCGGCGTACTGGAAGCCGACAAATGGAATCGTGGTTGCCTGATCGGCGATTTCAGTCTTCAGGCTTCATCTGAGAGCGAACTCTTGCGCGAGAGGCTGGAGGCAATCTTCCAGGAATGGCGCGCTCCGTTTGCCTCGTGCATCGCAGCGGCTCAAACCGCAGGTGAGATCGAAGCAACGTTCGATTCGATGGATCTGGCTGAATTCCTCCTCGCTTCCTGGGAGGGAACAATTCTCCGTATGAGGGTTGAACGCGGCCCAGCCGCGCTCGACCGCTTCAAGAACATCATCTTCCACACAGTATTCAAGGAGCTGAAATGACTGTACTGTCTGATGTCGCGTTATCCCAGGTAGATGTTCTTGGTTCCACGATGGCCTATCGGGAAGCGGGAGACTCCGAAGCACCAGTGGCGCTCTTTTTGCACGGTAACCCGACGTCGTCCTACATATGGAGGAATATCCTTCCGCTGGTCGCATCAGTAGCGCATTGCATCGCGCCGGATCTGATTGGGTTCGGCCAATCGGGGAAGCCAGGCATCGAATATCGGTTTGCGGATCATGTTCAATACCTCGACGCGTTCCTCGACAACGCTGGAATTTCGTCGGCGTTCGTCATTGCACAAGATTGGGGATCGGCGCTGGCGTTTCATCTGGCTGCCCGCAGACCGGAGTTTATCCGTGGACTTGCTTTTATGGAGTTCATCCGCCCCATGCCTGCCTGGTCCGATTTTCACGGCGATGCAATCGACACCTTCCAAAAATTCCGGACGCCCGGCGTAGGCGAAGAGATGATTCTTCAGAACAACGTGTTTGTCGAGGGCGTCCTTCCTGGAGCGACCGTACGAAGGCTTTCGGAAGAGGAGATGTCGGTTTACAGAGCTCCTTTTGTTACTCCCGAGTCGAGGCGGCCAACCTGGCGATTCCCGAACGAAATACCCATCGAAGGTAAGCCGGCCGATGTGTACGCAGCCATGGAGCACGCCCAGCGCGCTCTTGCGGAATCGACTTACCCGAAGCTGCTCTTCGCAGGCGATCCAGGCGCTCTGATCTCGCCCGTCGTCGCGGAGAAATTTGCGAAGGGATTGAAGAACTGCAGGTTCGTGCAGCTTAGTTCCGGCCTTCACTACCTGCAGGAGGATCATCCGGATGTCATCGGCGCCAACATCAAGGAATGGCTCATCGAGATTGGGATCGGTTCCAGCCCAGCACAGAAGCTGACGTCGTAAGCATTCCCCTGATCGTCGACAAATGTCTTTTCACGCGAACGTCATCTTGTCTGTCGCCAACAGATGGCGATGCGGTTCGAGTGCAGGAGGGATACCGCAGCTCGCGTCATGCAACAGAAGAGAGTAAGTTCGAGGGCTGGGAAAGTGTATCATCGCCGAGTTACTCGCCGACAGAGAGATATGTACCGCGAAGTCGGCCTATCGTCAGTGATTTGTTCCGCGATGGTCGGCCGTTTAGCGCCAACCTAGGGCTGGGGCAACGGTCGTCAGAATTGCCTCCATGACATGCGCATTGTAGGCAACACCTAGTTGGTTTGGGACGGTTAGCAATAGGGTGTCGGCCTCCGCGATGGCCTCGTCCTTCCTTAACTGCTCGATGAGGGTCTCCGGTTCAGCAGCATAGCCGCGGCCGAAGATCGCCCGTGTAGTTTTGTCAAGGAATCCGATTTTGTCCTCTTCCTGACCGCTGCGACCGAAATAGGCACGATCACGGTCGTCGATCAACGCGAAGATGCTGCGGCTGACGGAGACGCGAGGAGCGCGAGTGTGACCAGCTTCCTTCCAGGCTGCGCGGAAGGAGCGAATCTGTGCGGCTTGTTGGAGGTGGAGCGGTTCGCCGGTCTCGTCGAATTTGAGGGTTGAGGTCTGTAGATTCATTCCCAGCTTGGCAGTCCAAGCGGCAGTCGCGTTGGAAGCAGATCCCCACCAGATCCGATCACGCAATCCTTCGGAGTACGGCTCAAGGCGCAGAAGCCCTGGCGGATTAGGGAACATCGGACGCGGATTAGGCCGCGCGAAGCCCTTCCCTCCTAACAGCTCGAGAAATTCTTCGGCGTGTCGCCGCCCCATGTCTGCATCATTCTCGCCCTCTACCGGGCTATGGCCAAAATAGCGCCACCCGTCAATTACCTGCTCCGGGGAACCGCGACTGATTCCTAACTGCAGGCGCCCACCAGCGATGAGATCCGCAGCGCCAGCATCCTCCGCCATGTAGTGAGAGTTTTCATACCGCATGTCGATTACTGCAGTGCCAATTTCAATTTGTCGCGTCTTAGCACCGACCGCCGCGAGCAGTGGAAACGGCGATGCCAGCTGCCGCGCGAAATGATGAACCCGGAAGTAGGCCCCGTCCATTCCCAGGCACTCGGCCTCTACGGCGAGATCAATGGATTGCAGGAGGGCATCAGCCGCCGACTGCGTTCCTGACTGTGGCGAAGGTGTCCAATGACCGAACGAGAGGAAGCCTATTTTCTTCATGCGAGATAAGTCTAATGTTCGGACAGGGGCAAGCGCATGGCCTCGTGGCACCTCCTCCAACCGAAGCGAACTCGTGGGTTTCGATGGTTCAGGGGCGTCGTTCGGCCGCATACTAGCTTTTGCAAAGGACTTGACTGTTTGCCTACCAAGAGCGTTCGACCTTTGAGCAACCTCGCCTAGACATGAACTTGGGATTTGATCATGAAATCCGCGATCTCGGACTTCCCGTCAGCGGCAAAGGACGCTGCAATCTTCTGGACCTCCGCGGGCCCTCTTCCAGTCATCCCTTTCAGTTATTCTTGGTCTCGTCCAATGACAATCACACGGCAGCGGATCGGCTTGCTGTGCAGAAAGGCTTCACCATGTCTGCAGTGACACAGTATCGATGCGAGATTTGCGGTACGGAAAGCTCAAACCCACTGCATTGGTTCATGATTCGATGCAATTCCAACGAGCTCAAAGTGCTCAAGTGGAACTTCGAGGAGGCCTCAATTCCTGGCACGCGACATTATTGCGGAGAAGCTCATGCCGGTGTCTATATCAGCCGCTGGCTTGAGGATTCGTGCTCACCCTCGCGACCCGACTACAACCGTCCCTCAGCGAGCTAAAAGGATGAGTCGTGCGGTCTCAAAGATATTGAGAATTGCGGGTCCGCTCATAGCCCAGGAGTTGAGCGACGCCGGAGTCCAAAAAACACTGTGCCGGTGACTTCAAACAAATGCAATCGTAAAACTCACGACGTTACGATTCAGGCTTATCCTCGACCGGATGGCATT
>CAVQJI010000038.1:0-13369 GCA_963712715.1 uncultured Pseudomonadota bacterium
AAAAATTCTTCTCATCAACCGGTTTTTAATCCCGCCACCGGTGATATTATCGGTGTGGTCAACTTTGCGGGTCCTCAGGAAATCAATCAGGCTGCCGCCGCCGCGCGTGCGGCATTTCCAGACTGGGCCGCAACGCCGCCCATGCGCCGTGCGCGCGTTTTGTTCAGGTTCAAAGAATTATTAGAAAAACATATTGACGAAATCGCCGGCATCGTCACTCGCGAACAGGGTAAAATTCTGGAAGATTCCAGAGGATCGGTACTGCGTGCTCTGGAGTTAGTGGAATATTATTGCGGCATCCCGGGTTTGCTGAAGGGCGACTACTGCGAAAATATCAGCACCGGCATAGACAGTTATACACTGCGCCAACCTCTGGGCGTTTGCGTGGGCATCACTCCTTTTAATTTTCCGGTGATGGTGCCGGTATGGATGATGATTCCCGCGATTGCCTGTGGAAACACTTTTATTTTAAAGCCTTCTGAAAAAGATCCCTCCGCTTCGATAAAATTGCTGGAATTATTAAAATTGTCAGGATTGCCGGATGGAGTCGCCAACGTTATTCATGGCGACAAAACGGTGGTGGAACAGCTGATTACCCATCCGGACGTGGACGCAGTGAGTTGCGTAGGTTCCACTCCCGTCGCTGAATCCATTTACCGGACGGCAGTCAGTCATGGCAAGCGGGCCCAAACATTTGGCGGTGCAAAAAATCATGCGATAGTGATGCCCGACGCCGATCTGAAGGCAGCGGCCCAATCCATTGCCGGCGCAGCCTATGGCGCGGCCGGGGAACGCTGCATGGCGATTTCAGCGGTAGTGGCAGTGACCGACCCGGTGGCTGATGAATTAATTTCGCATCTGCAGCGCGAAACCGGCGCGATTAGAGTCGGCCCGGGCACAGAGGAAAAATCGCAAATCGGGCCTTTAATCACGCGTGAACATTGGCAACGGGTGCGGGATTATATTGATTTGGGAATCCGGGAAGGAGCGCAATTAGTGATTGATGGCAGGGAATGCGTGGCGCCTAACCATGAGCGGGGTTTTTTTATGAGTCCCTCGCTGTTTGATCATGTCACCGCCGATATGCGAATTTACCGGGAAGAAATTTTTGGGCCGGTATTAGTGGTGCTACGCGCAGCGGATTTCGCCGGCGCTTTGAAGTTAGTGAATGAGCATGAATTCGGCAACGGCGTGGCCATTTTTACCCGCGACGGAGGCAGCGCGCGCACTTTTGCCGCGCAAGTGAAAGCAGGAATGGTTGGCATTAACGTGCCGATTCCCGTTCCCGCGGCTTATATGGGCTTTGGTGGCTGGAAACGTTCGTGGTTCGGCGACATCCGCATGCATTCGGAGAGTGTGGCCTTTTATACTCATGCCAAAACGATCATCCTGCGCTGGCCTGATCAGCCTGAAGGCTCCCGCTATCATATGCCTGTGCATCGGGAGGACGGAAAAAAATGACGATAATTGCCTTTATCGGTTTAGGAAATATGGGAGCGCCGATGATGCAAAATTTATTGCGGCATGGGCATACCCTGCGGGTTTATGATGTGGCGCCTGAAGCGGTCCGGCATTGTGAGGCAATGGGCGCAGCGCCCGCCGCATCTGCAAGCGACGCGGTGAACAATGCCGAGGCCGTCTTTACCATGTTACAGACCGGAGAACAGGTGCGGGAAGTTTGTCTGGGGGTCCATGGGATTTTTAAGCGATTAAAACCGGGAGCGCTCTATATCGATTGTTCTTCCATCGACATCGAATCGACCCGATTTCTGCATGACCAGGCCCAGCAGCATCACATCGCCATGCTGGACGCGCCCGTTTCGGGTGGCGTAACCGGAGCCGCCGCAGCGACTCTCACCATTATGGCCGGCGGCGAGACTTCCGATTTTCTGCGTGGCAAACCCCTGTTGCAATTATTAGGAAAGTTCGTATTTCACGCCGGAGCCGCTGGCAACGGTCAGGCGGCAAAAATTTGCAATAATTTGATTCTCGGAATTTCGATGATCGCCGTCAGTGAAGGGTTTACGTTAGCTGAAAAATTGGGATTAGACCCGAAAACCTTCTTTGAAATTAGCTCACACTCTTCAGGAGAATGCTGGGCGATGACTCATTACAATCCGATGCCTGGCGTCCTGGAAAATGTTCCCGCCAACAACCAGTACCGTCCCGGTTTCACCAGCGCGATGATGCTCAAAGATTTAAAGTTGAGCCAGGACGCCGCGAAAACCGCCGGTATAGCTACCGAACTGGCCGCCAAAGCCACCGCCCTGTATCAACGTTTTGCCGACAGCGATCACGCCGCCCTCGATTTTTCCGCCATTATCAAAATGATTAAAGCCGATTAAGCTGCAGCAAGTCATTAATGCATTGCTTAAGAAAGGAGTGCCGAAACCCAATATACTTTTCGCCACTTTTGATGATTGGATCATTATTCCCCCTCCGGGCTCGGGTGTGGGAGAGGGTTGGTCAGTGTAATCGAAATATTTTTTTCAGCAGTTTTTTAAAATGGTTTTTAACAATCGATTTATGGGAGACTTCAGGATTGCCGAGCAGATAACCCAGGGGTTTTAAAGAATCGATATGATCGAAAATAATTTTAATCATGGCTAATAAGGGTAAAGATAAAACGATTCCCATCAGGCCAAAGAACATGCCGCCAAAAAATAAAATCAATAACGACGCAAAGGGATTCAGACTGATTTGACTGCCGATAATTTTCGGGGTAATGAAATTGCCTTCGAGAAACTGCACTGTGGCAAATACCATAATGACACCCAGCGGATACCATATCGAATTGGTCGTCGCCAATGCGAATAAAAACGGTAATAGCGCTCCCACGGTGATGCCGATATAGGGAATTATGGTTAGAATGCCTCCCACTGCTCCAAAAAAAACCGCGTGTTTTATCCCAAGCGCCAGAAGTCCCAGGGTATTTAAAATAGCAATAGTCAGAATAACCAAAAACAATCCGACAATATATTTCCGAACCATGACCTGAATAGCTCTTAACGTAGTTCTTACCTCGGCATGAACGGAACTACTAAAACACTTCATTAAAAAAGTGACCAGGAACGTCCGATAATAGAGAAAAAAGAAAACCGAGATTAAAAACAGGAAAAATCCCATAAAAAAATCCGCGGTGAACATCAGGGTATTTTGAAAAAAACTCACGCTGCTCTTTAACAGTGAGGTCGATGTGTTTTTGATATACGTAATCTGTTGGCTGGGCGCTATACCGAATCGGTCGGCGGCCCACTGCTGAATTTTATTGAGAGTGGTATTAAAGCTGGTAATAAATATATCCACATCCGCGGTTATAGATTTAATTTGAACGGCAAGAAAAAATGCAACCAGTAATAAGAACACCAACATTAATAATATCGTTAACAGGGCGCTGAACAATCTGGGAATTTTTATTTTTTCCATATAAGCGCTGACGGGTTTTAAAAGTAGCGCGAAAATAAAAGCGGCCAATAAAGGTTTGACGAGAGATTGAGTCATTATGAGCACATAGAGCGTTAACACGATACTGGCGAGGATAAAAAAATATTTGACGTAATTCGGAGGTGTCAGGGTGCTTTTTTTCATAATATGGCTTCACCAGTCAATGTTGGAGTATCCGTCGGCTCCTGCAGTTCCACTTTCTCAATTTTACTAAACCGGCTGGTAATTTTTTTAGAGGATTGATGAACTTCTTCCACGTCTTGCTGCGCCTGCTGAATGTGTCTGGCCAGATGATTCATGCGCTCCTCGAAGCGGGAAAAATCCTTACTGAGTAAAGTTAAATGTTGTTGAATCAGATGCACCTGCTTGCGCGTTGCCGCATCTTTTAGAACCGCCCGGGCAGTGGTCAGCACGGCCATCATGGTGGTGGGCGATACCAGCCATACTTTGCGCCGATGCGCCATTTCCACCAGATCGGGATAATGAGCATGAATTTCCGCAAAAATCGCCTCAGCGGGAATAAACATAACCGCGCCTTCGGTAGTTTCCGGTGGTGCGATGTATTTTTCGGCAATATCTTCAATGTGCTTACGAATATCCAAACGAAACTGCTGTTCTGCCTGATTTTTAGCAGCGGCGGCCGTGCCGACAGCAGTCATTTGCTGATAACTTTCCAGGGGAAATTTGGCGTCGATGGCTATGTTTCCCGAAGGCGGCGGCAGTATCAATAAACAATCCACGCGCTTGCCGTTTGCGAGAGTATGTTGTAACGAAAAATGGGTTTCGGGAATGACGTTGCGGATTAAGGTCGCCAGTTGCACTTCTCCAAACGCTCCGCGTGAGCGTTTATCGGCAAGAATTTCCTGGAGATTTACCACGTTGCTGGAAAGTTCGGTGATTTTCTTTTGTGCCTCATCAATGATGGTGAGACGTTTCATAACATCGCCAAATGTGGCGGTGGTTTTTTCAAAACCGCTGGCGAGCTGGCGATCCACTTCACCACTGATTTCTTTTAAGCGTTGTTGCACTTCTTTAGTCAATTCATCGACGCGCTTTCCCAAATGTTGCGCGTATTGACTGAGACTTTCGGTGATTTGGCCGCGCACTTCCTGCAGGGCTTTTTGCAGGCTGTCCTGAATAACGGTCAGACTGTGAATTTGATGCTGATCAAACCGCTGACGTTGTTCATATTGTTCTTTTTCCTGGGTTTTGAGTAGTTGTTGAATTTCCTGACGTTGCAGATTTATTTGTTGCCAGTGTTCCTGCGCGGTGGTTTGCTGTTGACTCAATTGCTTCCAACGTAAATGATGATAGATCCCCAGCACCACAATTGCCGCCGTGGGTAAAAACGCGCTGAATAATAAATAAAATGACATCTTCAATATTCCCTCGTGAGCTAGTATACTGATTGGTAGTTTAGAAATCGAGGTCAATGTGAGCAAATTAAAAAAACAGAGTGTGAAAACACTGATCATTTTTTTGGCGGGTTTTTTAATTGCCGGCTGTCAAACTGTCGAGAATCGCTACAGCCCACAGGCTGAGAAAGAATCTTTTACCCATAAAGATCCCACTATCAGATTCCAGAATGGGTTATTAGTCGTGGGTGCGCCGAGATATAAGGTTATTGCCGCTTACGGTCCCCCGAATGGCACTGATATTGAGCCGGGTAGAACCGAAGATGTCTACATTTTTCTGGAAGACGGTTCTAAATATGTGAATCCTTCACCGCGCGCGCGCAATGTGGCGTTAGCGGCCGCCACCGCGGGCACTTCCGTAGCCATTCGACAGGCGCGCCTGGCCTATCAACGCACTAATCTGATTATTTATCATGTTTACTATGGCCCGGATGACCGAATTTATCGCGTTGAAAAAGAGCCGGGCAGCGCATTTAAAAATCCCGCCAAACCTTCTTAGCATTTGTTAAGTCAATGTTTTTACATCAAGACCGGGAATGCGACTGAATTCCTGATGATTCAGCAATTCTCGCTGGGTACAGCGGCAATTGCTTCCTATTTATATCCTGCGCTCGGCGAAGCCGATGCTCGGAATGAAGGGGGAGTGCTGCGCGCTGCTCCCCCTTGCGAACCCCCATCGCGCAGAGAATTTTCTACGAAAATTATTTTTCTTTATGAAAAATTAATCATATATTTCATCACTTAAATCCATTTTATTCCCAACGGGAATTGCTGCTGATGATTAATCGTAAGGACTGAATGTCCATGCGAGAGGGCTGTTGCCGCAATAATTAAGTCATGTGCGCCGATGAGTTCGCCGCGCTTTGCCAAATAAGCATATAGTTCCGAATGACATGAAGAAGTAAATCCTGTATAGTTCATCTATTTGAATGAATGGGGGCCTCATGCTGGATTTTTTACAACACATAGATATTATTCAACTTACCAGAGCCGCTGGTTATATCGGTTTGACGGCTATTATCCTGTGTGAAACCGGATTGTTCCTGGGGTTTTTTTTACCGGGCGACAGCCTGCTGTTCTCGGCAGGATTGTTGGCTTCTCAACAGATTTTTAATATTTTCCTTCTAACGCCCTTGCTCATTGCCGCCGCGATTGTGGGTTACGCCATCGCTTACTGGTTCGGGGACAAAATCGGTCATTGGCTTCTTAAGCGTCCGGATACTTTTTGGTTCAAGCGGCGTTATTTAACTGAAGCGCACGCATTTTATGAAAAACACGGTGGTAAGGCGCTGATTATTGGCCGGTTAATCCCGGTTGTCCGTACTTTTTTACCCATCGTAGCTGGAATGGCGGAGATGACCCATCGCCGGTTTACGCTGTTTAATGTGATCGGCGCTTTAATGTGGTGTGGGGGTGTCACTTTGGCGGGATATTATTTAGGGGCCGTCATTCCTAATATTGATAAATATATCTTACCGATAGTGCTGGCAATTATTGTTATTTCGGCATTGCCCCCGATTATTCATTTATTGCGGACACGGTACTGCGGTAGCAAGCCGAACAGTACCGTTTAGGCAGATATGCCGCCGCTGTTGATCATCAATCAGCAACAGCTCTCCATTTGCGGAAATGCCATTCATCATTCCAGTCAGGGTTTGCTGTGCGGAGGTGAGTGTTACCTGTTTGCCGTATAAGTAATCCAGAGTTCGCCATTCCGCCAAAAACGGTGTTAAGCCTTCCCCTGAAAATTTCCTTAAAACCGACAGTGTTTCATTCAGTAAAATCCCTGCGAAGCGGTTGCGTTCAATGTCCTGCTGGAGAATCTGGTGAAGGCTGGCCCATGGCTGGTCTATCTCCGTAGCCTGTTCGGGACTTAAAAATAAATTGATCCCTATCCCTGTCACGGCATTATAGATCCCCGGGTTCCAGGCGCGGTTTCCACTAATATACCTACCAGTTTCCGGTTTTGATAATACACATCATTCGGCCATTTAACGGCGATTCCACTGGTGACCCCGTAATTGCGCAGGGCGCGAGCGGCGGCCACACCCGCGGCCAGGCTTAATCCCATGATGGCGGCGGGGGAATTATGGAATGGCCACAATATGGAAAAGTAAATTTGCCCATTGGGCGGAGATAGCCAGCGTTTGCCGCGCTGACCTTTTCCGGCAGTCTGCTGTTCCGCAAAGCAGGCGATGACTTGTTGGCGATGAGCCAGCCTCAATAAATAATCATTGGTAGAGTCGACAGTTTCCAGGATAACCAGTTCGTCCAGTTGGGCGCGCGCTTCCGGGTGAAGATGCCCAAGAATATGCTCCGAATTAAGTAGTTCACATGTGCATAGTCCTTAACATTTGTGATATAATTATCGTTTTTACTTGAATAATAATAGGTTAACAATGTCAGCTAAAATTCGCAATGTCGCAATTATCGCCCACGTTGATCATGGTAAAACGACTTTGGTCGATCAACTGTTGAGGCAATCGGGTACCTTCGGTGACCGTAGTGTCATGGTGGAACGGGTCATGGACTCCAACGACCTTGAAAAAGAGCGCGGCATTACGATTTTGGCCAAAAATACAGCCATTTCCTGGCGCGGTTCCCGAATCAACATCGTGGATACCCCCGGTCATGCGGATTTTGGCGGAGAAGTGGAGCGTATTTTATCCATGGTCGATTCCGTCCTTTTGCTGGTCGACGCGGTGGATGGGCCGATGCCGCAAACCCGGTTCGTCACTCAAAAAGCCTTTTCATGGGGTTTGAAACCCATCGTGGTGGTGAATAAGGTCGATCGTCCCGGCGCCAGACCGCATTGGGTCGTCGATCAGGTCTTTGATTTATTTGTCCGTTTGGGAGCCACCGACGAACAGCTCGATTTTCCCGTCATTTTCGCCTCCGCCCTTCAGGGTTACGCCATGAAGGATTTAGACAAACCCGAAACCAATATGAACGTTTTACTGGATATGATTCTGGAAGTGGTGCCGCCCCCGAAAGTGGATCCGAACGGCCCTTTCCAGATGCAGATCAGCGCCCTCGATTATTCCAGTTACGTGGGCGCCATCGGCATTGGCCGGATTTCCCGTGGACGCATTAAAACCAACTCGCCGGTCGTTATTGTGGACGCCGAGGGTAAATCGCGTTCCGGCCGCGTTTTACAGGTGCTGGGTTTCATGGGCTTAAAACGGGATGAGGTGCCTTCCGCGGATGCGGGCGATATCATCGCCGTGACCGGCATTAGCAATATTCATATTTCTGATACCTTATGCGACCCGAATAAAGTAGAAGCGTTGCCGCCCTTGATTGTGGACGAGCCTACGGTGAGTATGACTTTCCAGGTCAATGATTCACCTTTCGCGGGTCGTGAAGGAAAATTTGTGACCAGCCGTCAAATTAATGATCGTTTAGACCGCGAATTAATTTCCAATGTCGCACTGCGAGTGGCGCCAGGGGAGGATACGGATCAATTCATCGTTTCCGGCCGTGGGGAATTGCATTTAGGTATTTTAATTGAGAATATGCGTCGTGAAGGTTATGAATTAGCCGGTTTCGCGGCCAGCGGTGATTACCAAAATAATCGACGGCGAGGAGAAGGAGCCTTACGAACAACTGGTGGTGGACGTTGAAGAAACTCATCAGGGCACCATCATGCAGCATCTGGCCGAGCGCCGCGGACAAATCCAGGACATGATGCCGGACGGCAAAGGCCGTGTGCGCTTAACTTACATGATTCCGACGCGCGGATTAATTGGTTTTCATGCGCAATTTTTAATGATGACTTCCGGTTCAGGCGTGATGTATCACGTATTTGACCATTACGGTCCGGTGGTGACGGTGGCGATCCAACATCGCAACCGCGGAGTGTTGATCGCGAACGGTCTTGGCAAAGCCACAGGATTTTCGTTATTTAATCTGCAGGAACGGGGGCAATTATTTATTGGCCCGCAGGTAGAAGTCTACGAAGGGATGATTATTGGCATTCATTCACGTGAAAATGATTTAGTGGTGAATCCGACCAAAGCCAAGCAGCTTACCAACATTCGCGCCGCAGGTTCTGATGAAAATATTATTCTCACTCCACCGATCCGGCAATCCCTGGAGCAGGCCCTGGCGTTTATCAACGACGATGAGCTGGTCGAAATCACCCCGCTAACATTCGCCTGCGTAAAAAAGAGCTAAAAGAAAACGATCGCAAACGCGGCGGTAAAATATAAGGGGGTCTATGCGCCAAAGCCGGCGGAAGAAATAAAGGATCAGTCGATTTTTTTACGTTGCGATCGCTGAGATATAATCTTTTTTTGCATAGTCTATAATTTTTCCATCATGAGTTAATAGAGTTAATTGGTGCAGACGTGCTGTGGCGATAATCAGCCGGTCTGCGGGGTCGCCGTGAAAATCATTGGGAAGTTGCGTGCTTTCTACTGCGATTTCTGGGGTCAGAGGTAGTAATTCAATGCCTGGTAATGCCAGAGCATCTTTTATCCAGGATAAAACCGGTTTTTCCAGGCGGATGCGTCCTTTCATTGCCAGCATTCCCACTTCCCATACCGAGATGGCTGCAATTCCTACGTAACTATTTTGCGCGGCTTCATTGACTATTTTTTGATGCTTGCGGCTTAAATCCGCCGCGCCCTCCATTAACCAAATCCAGACGTGAGTATCTAACAGCAATCCCTTCATGATTCAGCGTCCCAGGATTCATCAATAGGGGAGACGATATCACCTTTAATGTTGACTGTGCCTTTAAGTGCGCCAAATAAATCAATTTTTGTCTCTTCGATGGGAACCAATTGTGCAATGGGAACGCCATGTTTAGTAATGACTAAAGAAATATGTTTCTCTTTGACAATATCCATCAATTGCAAGCATTGTGCCTTAAATTGTGCCGCTGCTATTTTTTTAAACATTTGTACTCCGATATTATGACCATAGTTATATGACTATAGTATTAATTATAGGGAAAAAATAAATAATGTCAATAAGAATGATTTGGGTTAAAATTCGTGTTTCAGGGAGGAAATTAATAAGCAATATCCTGTCTGTATAATTTCCCATCATAGAAAAGGAGTTTTTGTGATACGATTATCTAAATTACTAAACAAACTGGCTCTGGGGCTTTTTTTCACTTCGGGTTCTTTTGCGTTGGCCCAAAATAATAATGGTTCTATTTTGCAGCTATTAAATATCAAACCCTCGGCGCAATCTATCGATTACGTCAATAATAAGAAACAATTTCAACTGCATACTCTTTTGACGGAGCAGAGACATCCGAAAACCTGGCGCCTGAGTTATCAGATTCAACATGACGTTATCGGGGGCCTGCAATCATTGTTAAGCGTTGATCAGGATATCTCTAAAAAATTTGAAGAAATAGCCAATAATCCCGAAGAACTCAGGTTACTGGAAGGCGCATCAGAGGCTGTGCAGACGGCCCTTTTAAATGGTCACAAAATTTATTTTTATGGAACCGGTTCCACGGGACGATTAGCCGAAGCGGTGGAAAGTGCCTTGTGGAGACCTTTTTGGGAAAGGGTGGCGCCTACTCCCGCCGGGTCTAAATTAAAAAAACCGTTGCCGGATATAGAGAACCGGGTGATAGGCGAAATTACCGGAGGAGACCGGGCGTTAATCAGTTCACTGGAAGGTTTTGAAGATATCCAGTTAATAGGCAAATTGCAATTACAGGACCATAAAATTCAAGAAGGGGATGTCGTTTTCGCCGTCACCGAAGGCGGAGAAACGTCTGCGGTTATCGGCACAATTCGCGCCGCGGCGGAACTTTATGGAAATAAACCGACTCAAAATTTGTATTTTATGTACAATAACCCGGATAATGTTCTTCGTCCATTCGAGCGTAGCAGAGTGGTTCTCGATAATCCGCAGATTAAAAAAATAAGTTTGCCCACCGGTCCTCAGGGAATCGCCGGGTCCACAAGAATGCAGGCCACCACCACGAGTTTATATGTCAGTGGAATTATTCTGGAAGATGCTATTTACCATATATTACAAAAATATCTTTCTTCCGCTGAACTGGAACAACTGGGTTTTAAATGATCTCTCACCATTAAAAACCAGCTAAATAATTTTTCAAAAATTCAAAAGCTGGTTTATGATTCCGCACACAAAATCGCTTTTTGGACAGAACTGGAAGCAAACACTTATTTGACGCATCATCACGTGACATATATTGCCCAGCAGGCGCTTTTGCCGGTATTTGTCGATGTCACCGAGCGTTCACCCACCTTCAGACTGGCGCCACTGGATCCCATCACCGCCACGCAAAGGGTTGCCTGGATACAGGTGTGGTCCACGGCAAACACTCCGCAGCAAGCCTGGGATATGTTGCTGCACCGTCCTTTTCACGGACTCGATGCATCGTTTTATCAAACGTCTTTTCAACAAAATATTGATGACCCTTATTTAAGGGAAGTTGCTTTAAAAAGCCTGCAAAAAGCAGACACCGGGCAGCAAAAAAATTATGATTTATCTTTTTCCCGGAATAACAGGGATAAAAATGGTCCCGTTGCCGGGGATTTGGGCGTCATGATTTTATTGAATGATGAAACCATTACTCCCCGTTTTTCTGAATTTTTACAATTATTTTCCAAAGCGAAAGCGGATTTGGTTCTACTCGCGGTTAAGGCAAAGAGTTTAGAAGAATCACAAATTAAATTTTTTAAAGAACTGAAAACCAAAACTGTTTTTGTGCAAACATTAATTCCCAGTGAGGATCCTTTTAATTTGAGCCAGATCATTGGTCTGAAAATGATGCTGAATGCGCATTCAACGGCAGTCATGGCGATAATCGGACGGGTTGTGGGCAACACCATGGTCGATGTGCAACCCAGCAATTTAAAATTAATTGGAAGAGCGACATACCTGATTCAGACCCATGTGAATACGGTGTTGCAGAGTTCTGAATGGATAAAATCCTATGGAAAAAAACAGCCTGTCAGCTATGCGGAGGCCAACGCGGTGTTGTTTGACGCTATTTCTTACGTTGAAAAAACGGGAAAAGCGACAGAGGCGCCCGAGGTGGCCCTTGCCATTGTGCGAATTCTGAATTTTAAAGCAGGGTAAGAATATCTCCTGGGAAGAGTCTGAAAAAATTCTAAATCAGCAGGGACTCGGAAAATATCTCTCCAACTATGAGCAATAAAATTTATGTTACCGTCACATCAAGATGAAAAAGAAATTTTAGAGCCTTGATGTCACGAATTGGCAGCCCTAAAATTGGATCCTGTTCCTGTAAAAAATTTGAATCCGTGCTTTCCTGGCGAGGAAGTGCCGCCCAGAAAATTGCTTTCCTTCGAGCTGACTGACCCTTGCCAATGTGTCTGGAAACTTATATTCTCGATATAATCGAACGGGTAAAGAGATAACGTCCAGCAATTCATTACAATGTCCCGGAAGACTTTGACAAAAGTTCGATGATTGATCATAGTAATGATTCACAATAGCAAAAGTCATCATTATAGTAAATATGTCTGGAATCATCACATTGATCATTCCAGTAAAACTTTCTGGAGGATTATTATTGATTTTACGAATTGGTTTCTCCCGCATAAAACGCTCCTGCATCTCGAGGTAAATAGGGACACCCAAACATAACACGAAGATGGCGCTTAACCCACACCGGCACGTTCTACTGCCTGCAATTCCTGTATAAATATTCGATACAATTTCTCTGATTGTGCGCAACGGAACCAGTGCTTTATACTCACGATGGATTTTTTTTACCTCCCCACAATCCTTTATCAGGGTGGATACCTGACTGGCAGTGAGACGGGAGAAATCAATATCTGGCGCTTTCATGTCTGTTAATTTTTTATCCTCTGGAAATATCTTTGTAAATTCGGTGCGTTGCCGGGGAGGTTGCGCAAGCAGTTGTTGAGATGCTGAAGTGGTTCAGGTTTTTCTTCAAGAAACCGCCTGCCTATCAGATGAGAAGATAACTCCTGTCTAAAAGCCCGATTTATTTCTTTCAGTATAAAAACCTGGTGAAGATCTAAATAGCGGCTAATCATCAATATAAAGCCAGGATATTGGAAAAAGTTGGAGAATGGCGGCTGATGTTTAGCTTCATGTTTTCCTTCATAAGAGAGTCTTCCCTGGAAAGGTTTCTTTTTTAAAAAAAGCTGATAAATCTTGTTAAAAACTATAATTTGGCCGATATCTACGCATTGGGAGAAAAAAGACAAAACAGGAAACAATTCAGAATGATAGCTCTTACGCATAATTAAACCTCTTTATAATATAATGGCAAAAAATTGTACCCATCCAATAATAAGCTGTCAAATACTATACTACCTGGATGATTATGTGGTGAATTTATTGTATTATCTGTACAAACGGGGTGACATCAGCGATGAAAACCAATTTCAGGAATTAATCGCCAGAGAGTTACCGAAAGACATAGGAGCCAAAACCATGACACTTGCACAATTACACAGACAGGAAGGATTCAGGAAGGGATCCAGGTTGGAGTACAGCAAGGTGAACAATGAGAAGGG
>CAVQJI010000039.1:0-5316 GCA_963712715.1 uncultured Pseudomonadota bacterium
TAGTGAAAAAAGGCTGACCGTTGATATAATGTGGAACCTGATATGCCATAGCTTTTAAATCCTTTTATGGGCAAAGCATTCAAAGCATTAACCGGCGTGACCTTGGGCTTTTTCCAAATCCTCGGGAGTGTTCACTTCGGGGGGAAAGCGGTCTTTGGAGATTACCATGTGCATCCGGCTACCATTCCAAAGAATGCGCAACTGCTCCAGGGATTCCAGCCGTTCCAGCGGCGACGACGGCCATTGGATATATTCCTGCAAAAAACTGACGCGGTAAGCATACAGACCCACATGTTTGTAATGTTGATCATTGGGGACTGCTTTGGCGGGATTTTTAAATTGCTCAACATCCCAGGGAATTGGCGCACGACTAAAATAAACGGCGTAATTACGCCAGTTCAACACGACTTTAACAATTGCCGGATTAAAAAGATCCTCGCCGTGAGTAATCCGCTCGCAGATAGAACTGATTTTCACATTATCGTGTTTTTCAAGGTCTTCCGCCACCTGCCGAATTGCCTGGGGAAAAATAAACGGCTGATCGCCCTGAACATTCACGATGATTTCGTCGGGCGCGTAATCCAGCGCCAGCGCTGCTTCGGCGATTCGTTCCGTCCCTGATTGGTGTTCGGAAGAGGTCATACAGACTTTAGCGCCAAAACCCTGTGCCGCCTTGCTAACCCTGGGGCTATCGGTAGCAATTACCACGCTATCGGCGCCGCTTTCCATCGCACGCTCATAGACATGTTGAAGCATGGTTTTGCCTTTAATATTCGCCAATACTTTTCCTGGCAACCTTGTAGAATCGTATCGGGCCGGAATGATGACTCTAAATTCCATTAGCCATTCTCCTCAGCTGTTAAGCGCCTGGCTTCGTCAACCAACATAATGGGGATATCATCCCGAATCGGATAAGCGAGTTTATCGATGCGGCAAATAAGTTCCTGATGTTTGGGATCAAAAATAAGTCTGCTCTTACACAGCGGGCAAGCCAAAATATCAAGCAATTTTTTGTCCAAAAGAACTCTCCTCCTCATATGAAAACCAGAACATGCCGCTCAATTTAACACGATTTAAATAATAATCAAGAGGATTCAAGTCAGAACACCTAACGGTCTTTTAATATTTCCATAATAATTCCACAATATTATTTAATGCGGCGGCCTGGCGTAGGCAGAATGGGCCTAATTTAATTAACTATCTGAAAGATATGTCACATGCATCCAGAAAAAGCACTTATTATAGAATCTCTGAGCTATATAGGATCCTTATACTCTCTATTAAGAGCCGGGCGTAGTGGGTGGGGATCAGCAGGAATTAGTGGGCTCATACATAAAGAATTAACTAAAGAAACCATCAGTAATGCCAGAAACAGTTGCAATAAATATATAAATGATGCAATATATTCTCATATTCATCCGGTTTTTCAGAAAATAATCAGTGAAATAGAAAAAATTTCAAGGGTTATGGAGCAGGATGGCAAAGCTCAAGCTGATTATAAAGAGGAATCTTTAGGCGATTCTAAATTAATTTTAAAAAATCTTGCTGATATCAAAGAGAGCTATCTGGCAATCCTGTCCCTGGGCCAATTATTTAATTTGATAGCTCCAATTAAAGCTGTAGCAAATACATTAATATTATCTCCACGACCCATATTTGAGGCTCAAATATGCTTTTCCGAGATTAAATATTATATTGAGAACAATAAAAAAGGGAATAACGCTTTAACAAAGCTTGACAATTTGATAACGCTTGAAAGCAAACAAATTTCAAAATTAAAGAAACAGGAACTCCATACAGAACTCTATTTTACTATTCATCCTGTCACTTTATTTAATAAAATCCACAGAGAGTTAAAACTGGCATGTGGCAATACGACAAAGCTGATCATTGATTATGCTTTGGACCCTGAAATATCTTTTAAAGACTTCTGTCAGGGAAAATTAAAACCATTTCTTGAGTATAAGATAACTACTAAAAATCTCGAGTATTCGTACCATTGCTGGGATAGCATTGAAAGGGATCTGTGCCGGATCCTTGAAAGTTTCCTAAAGAATGAAGATCTGGAACCAAAAAGATATTAAATACTTTGTAAATTTTTCCCAACTTCAAGAATAATAACGGCAGAGGACATAGGAAAAATATGTTTTGAATCAGAATGGCCGGAAAATACATATTACACTCCTGTACGCGACGTACAGTCCGACTTCTTTGAGGAATTTTTAATTGGAGATTTTGACGATGAGCGTGATGGGCAGCTCGGCCAAAAAATATTTGAGGAATTTCGATCATTATGGCGGCAAATTAAAGAGATTGAAAAGTCAGAGAAAATGATAACGTGCTGGGACACCATAAAGCAGCAAGAACTCCATCAGGAATCACCTTTTGCTGCGCGCCATAAACTTACTTTGTTTGGTAAACTCCACACTGAGTTAAATCTGACATGCGCGGATACGACAAAGCTGATCATTGATTATTATTCGAACCCTGAGGAAAACCTAAAAGATTTCTGTATTGAAAAATTAAAACCATTCCTTGAATATATGGACATTTATTACACTGGTCCAAGGGGGTCGTTCCATAAAAGTAATATGGCTTTAAAAGAACTTCGCCAGGTCATTGATAGTCTTTCAAAAAGTGAAAAGTTATATCCTGGACCTATTAAATATTTTATTGAACATTTCATCCATCCGAGAATAGCGACGGTAAAAGACATAGGAACAATCTGTTTTGAATCAGCGTGGTTTAAGGAACATGGGAATAACGTATTTGAGCAATTTTTAATTAAATACTCTTGTGATGAAAGTGATCAGCAACTAGCCAGAAAATTATCTGCTGAATTTAAATTATTGTGGGAAGAATTTAAATTATGGGAGCAATCCAAACCATCGGAAAACATTCCAGCCTTGCGATAAGAGCCTAAAGCATGCACGCCGCGCCGATGCTCGAAATGAAAGAGAGTCGCTCAGGTACCAAAGGGGTCAGGCCTGAAAAAATTACATGACATAAATGTCAATTTTTCAGGCCTGACCCTACTCCCCAAAGGAAAAAAATTATTTAAAAAAAAGAAAGTCCTCCACGCCGCGCGCAGCGCGCGTGCCCCCGCGATGGGGTTTCCAAAGGGGAGAAGCGCAGCTCTCCCCTTTGGTGGCCCGCCGAGAACTTGTCGAGCGGAGCGATCAAAACAAGGAGAAAAAAAATGCCCGGTGATGATCTTCCTGCGGAAGATCACCGGGCATTTTTTTCGGGACGACAGGATTTGAACCTGCGACCTCTTGCACCCCAAGCAAGCGCGCTACCAGGCTGCGCCACGCCCCGAAATCAATTTAATAATTCATGCGCAATCATTTCCAGATCGCGAATCGCCTGCTGAAGCGTTTCCTGAACATGAACAACCTTCTGCGATTCTATCCCCGGAGGCTCTACCAAGGATTGCCGGGCTCCTTCAATGGTATAACCGCGTTCATAAAGCAATTCCCGAATGCGGCGCACCAGGAGAACTTCAGATCGTTGATAATAACGCCGGTTGCCGCGTCTCTTCGCCGGACTTAACTGATCAAATTCCTGTTCCCAGTACCGCAATACGTGCGGTTTCAGTTGGCACAAATCCGCCACTTCACCAATAGTGAAATATAGTTTTTCCGGAATAGCGGGCAACTGATCACTTTTGGTCAGACTCGCCTTGCGTTTCTGAGCCAGCATAATGCTCTACCTTTGAACGAAGTTTGTGTCCCGCATGAAAAGTAACGACCCGCCGGGCAGTAATCGGGATCTCTTCCCCCGTCTTGGGATTACGTCCAGGACGCTGCTTTTTATCCCGTAAATTAAAATTGCCAAAACCCGACAATTTAACAGATTCGCCATGCTCCAGAGCCTGGCGAATCTCTTCAAAAAATAACTCAATCAGCTCTTTGGCTTCGCGTTTGTTCAGACCCATGACATTAAACAAATGCTCCGCCAAATCCGCCTTGGTGAGTGCAGCCATGTTCACACCCTCAGTTTTGCGTTAAATTCCTGCTCCAAGCCTTTGATTAAATAATCAACAACAGCCTGAATCTCATCATCCTTTAAAGTACGCGAAGCATCCTGAAAGGTCAAACCCAATGCGATGCTTTTTTGTCCTTTTTCAATATTTTGCCCCTGATAGACATCAAATATTTGCACACTATTCAATAGTTTTCCAGCCTTTTCAACGATAAATTTTTTAATGGTTTGCGCCGGCGTCGTCTGGATAACGGTCAGGGCAATATCCCTGCGCACGCCGGGAAACTTAGAAATATTTTTAAATTCATTAAGTTGATGGAACTTTATCATGTTTAAGTTCAATTCAAAGAGATAAACCGGGCCCGAGACTCCACATTTTTCAGTCAAAGCGGGATGAAGGGCCCCAAGCCGTCCAACCACGCGGTTATCCAACAATAAATCAGCGTTTTGACCTGGGTGCAGTGCGGGATGAAAGCCGGGCTGCCAGGAATAACGATCGGATTGACCGGATAATGTCAGGAGCGCCTCGATATCGCCTTTTACATCATAAAAATCAACAGGGCGGGACGGGATCCCCCATTGCTCGGCATAAGCGGTTCGCCGACTACACCACCCAACAGCATCGTGGTCGGCATAATCGAATTGATGCCGGGCCCCGACTGCGCCACAGCCCAGGAGCTGACGTTCCCCATGACAATGGCGCTTATCCCTAGGTCTACTAAGCCAGTTGACTTCTTCGTCAACAAGGCCTCCGTGAACTGCGAAACCGCTCAGGTACCCGGGTGGCGCTCGCTGACTGTGCGACCCGCAATAAGCTTTTCCGATATGAGAGTCAAATCGAGCTTGGGTTTCGCGTTAGGGCTGGCTATCGTTGTATTCGCCGCGCCGCCGGCAAGCGGTTGTTTGGTGACGAGGACAGGTACCGCTGAAAGAGCTTGCGCGTAGTGCCGATCTCGCCATCAAGGCTACCGTCATCACCGATCGCCATGTAACTGATCACTCCTTCGAGCAGATTCCCGGCTCCGAGGTCCACGAGACCGAGATGCGCGTCGTGTCGATTATTAAGGGAACGGCTTCGAACGTCATTGAGTTTCGACACTATGCCCCGTCTTCGGGGACAACGCCGATGATGATGTGCGTACCAAGCTACGCATTTGCCGTTGGACGCACATATATCGTTCTGGCGACGCGAGTCAGCGGCGATACGTATCGTCAGCTGTCAAAATCGAGCATGATATTAGACCGAACCGTGATACCTGCAGGCAGCGCCAGGCCGCTCCACAGTGGCACTACGGTTGCGGAGGCGATTTGGGGCGAGCTGGTAGCAATTAA